>CAVUVG010000022.1:0-183834 GCA_963744775.1 Bryobacterales bacterium | reverse complement strand
TGGGGTCCGGTTGGTCCCGCTGCCGTGCGCGCCAGAAGCGTCTTGATCTCCTCCGCGCTCATCTTCTTGAACGTCTTGCAGGTAGTTACGTTTTCTTCCAGTTGATCCACCGTCTGCACACCAGAAACCACCACGTCGACGTCCTGGCTCCAGGCGAAGCGCAAGCACTCCTGAATCGTCGCTATCTTGTTACGCAGAATGGGCCCCATGGCGTTGGTCTTCATGGCGAGTAGCCCCAGGCCCTTCTTCCGAATGTTCGGCAACACTGAGTTGATGAAACTGAGGTAGTGGGGATCCACCAGGTTCACTGGGTGCTGTACCGTTTCCCAGCCCTCGAAAGAGTCGAGCAAACGCTGGTGAACAGCCGGATCGGCGTGACCCGTAAAACCGATGTGGCGCACCTTGCCTTGCTTCTTGGCGGCGACAAACGCTTCGAGCGCGCCATTCGGCCCAAGAATTTGGTCGACGTCCCGCTGCACCAACACCTCGTGGCACTGCCATAGATCCAGGTAGTCGGTCTGCATGCGCTTGAGGGTCTCCTCGAGTTGGCGCATGGCGCCGTCCCGATCGCGAACCTGGGCCTTGGACATCACAAGGACCTTTTGCCGCAAGCCACCCTTGAGCGCCGTCCCGTAATACTGGTCGCTCAGGCCCTTGTGATACGAATGCGCGCTATCGAAGAAGTTGACGCCGAGATCGATCGCCCTGTGAATGATCCGAACCGCATTCTCTTCCCCTCCGGTGCCCATGTGATAGCCGCCGAGGACGAACTTGGAAACTCGTAGGCCGCTCTTGCCGAGAGTGGTCATCGGCATAGGAAGATCAGCCGCACTCGCCAGGCGCGCGCCAAGCACCGTCGGGGAAATTTGAAGGAAGGTTCTACGTTGCATCAGCCACCTCATCTTGGTCTTGCGACCGGCATCAGAATACCACAATCGGCCTGCCTTGGAGCCGCCAGGTGTACAATGGACGCCGGCTAACGTGCCGAAAAGGAAATTGTGACAAGTGACACTACACCCTGAAGCTCCTGGCAGGCGCGAGGTCTTGTCCGTACTAGGCGTGGGCACTCTCAGCCTAGTCATGCCCAGAGGCGAACTATTTGCTCAGCAACCTGTCTCTAAGCCCCTGCGCGGAATTTTCCCCATCGCGCAGACCCCCTTCACCACTGATAACAAGCTTGATCTGAACGCCTTGGTGGAGGAAGTGAAGTTCGCGGACCGCGGGGGGGTGCATGGGTTCGTCTGGCCGCAAATGGTGAGCGAGTGGATGACACTAACCGAGCAGGAGCGCCTGCAAGGAATGGAGGCGATCGCCTCGGCCGGCAAGAGCCTGAGGCCCGCTATCGTATTCGGCGTGCAGGCGGCGGACGTGGCGACGGCGGTCAAGTTCACTAAGCACGCACAGAAGGTGGGAGCAGATGCCACTATCTCGCTGCCGCCTTCCGAGAACATGACCTCAAAGCAGATGCTCGACTACTACAAGACCATAGCGGGCGCGACCCGGCTTCCGCTGTTCGTGCAGGCCGTGGGCGCTATGGATGTCAGCCTGGTCATGGAGATGTACAAGACCATCCCAAACATGCGCTATCTCAAGGACGAGGCTGGCGACACGCTGGCGCGCATTGTTGAACTCACAAAGCTTAGTTCGGGCCAGATCAAAGTGTTCACCGGTGCCCACGGGCGAACCCTGATTGAGGAAATGCGACGCGGTTCGTCCGGGTGCATGCCCGTGGCTGGGTTCGCCGACCTTTACGCAGCGACCTGGGACCTCTGGCACGCAGGCAAGCACAAGGGAGCCATGGACATGCACGCGAGGACCCTACTGCTCCTCACGGAGATGGGCATCTATGGCACCGAGGCGATGAAGTACATTCTTTACCTGCGAGGGGTCTTTAAGACATACGGGGTCCGCAGGATCGAGACGCAGGGCTTTGCGGCTGCCGCCAAGGCGGCGACCGCGGGATCGGGCCCGGCGCGGCCGCTCGATGACGCCGGCAAACGAGCTCTCAAAGAAACCGTGGATTATCTGAAGCCCTACTTCAGGGCATAGACGAAGCAGACGGGTTTCTCATCTGGTAGCTGCCCGGCACGTAGGGGAACTTCTTCTCGATATCGTCGATGAGTTCCACGCCGAAGCCCGGCTTGTCGGGCAGACGTCATCTCGCCCTTGACCACGCGCAGAGGCTCCTTGAAGATCCCTTCCTTGAGCGGATTCTCGGTCTGGTTTATCTCGCAGTACTCGCGGTTGGGGATGCCGGCCACCAGGTTGACGTTTTCCATGGTGCTGCCGCCGCCGTGCCAGTTGTGCGGAATCAGCGTCTTTCCGCGTATGTGGGCCATGCGGGCGATGTACCAGTTCTCGGTGATACCCGCGACGTTACAGTCGCTCTGAACGATGTCGAGCGCGTTGCGGTCCAGCCACTGCTGCGCGTCCATCCGAGTGATGAAACGCTCGCCTCCGGAGACCCGAACGGTGGGTAGAGCTTCATTCAGGCGCACGAAGAAATCGATGTCTTTGAGCGCGGTTCCGCCCGGCGCCTCTTCGAACCACGTGAATTTCAATTCTTCGAGGAGGGGGCAAAACTCCTTTAGGATCTGCTCCTGGGTGACGCCGGTCCCGCCCATCGACTCGTGCGCGAGCTTGAAATCGGGCCCCACGGCTTCGCGCAGTTTGCGCACGATCGGAATGTACTTGGCCAGCGTCATGCCGCTCGCCGCCCAACTGGTTCCGGTGCGGAACTTGAGCAGGTCATAGCCTTCGGACTTGTGGCGCAGGGCCTGCTCGATGAGGAACTGGGCGCCGTTGGCGTACCACTCGTGCTCCACGCCGGAACTGGCGTAGATCTTGACAGTCTTGGCGGGCTCGTTGTCGATGGCCAGCAACTCGCGAACCGGCTTGCCCAGGACTTTGCCGATTGTGTCCCACAAGGCGCAATCGAGGCCCGCCCAGGGAGCGCGTGCGTGGCGGCTCTCCGTACCCCGGTTGGACAGCAGTTCCACGTCGAACGGATTCTTGCCCATAACCATGGGCTTGATGACCTCTTCGGTGTACTTGCGGATGTCCTCGGGGCCCTCATAGGGGCTGCCTTCGCCAATTCCCACGACGCCCTGGTCGGTGAAAACCTGGGTGATCGCGCCGTCGGTCTTCCAGACAATGTAGTCCCCCGAGCGCCAGATGTTCTTCTTGGGATGGACCCAGGAGAGCGGAATCACCTTCACGTCTGTGATGCGGATTCTCGGGCGCGCGAATCCTTCCAGGGGATGATTGCGCGGCTGGCGCGAGGAGGCGCTGTTTCGAGCGACGGCCTCGCTGCAGCTGCCCAGCGCACCGGCCGCGAGCGTGCCGGCCACGAGGAAAGATCTGCGAGATGAAGTCATCGATGCTTTCATTAGGTAGGTCTCCTTACCTTGCTAATGGGATCAGGGGCGGCCCATCACTCCGCCCCTGACCCCGCAAGCCCGTACCCGTCCGTCCTGCCGCCGCTAAGCGATCCTTACCAACGCAGCGTGACCCCAAGTTGTAGGCGCCGTCCGTCATTCGCGCTGCTCGGCAGCAGGAACTGCGAATTGATCTGTTTGCCGGTCGCATCGAAGCGGGCGGTTTGGTCCACGCCTGTGAACTGCGTGTGGTTGAAGGTATTGTATGACTCGAACCGAAGCTGGAGCGAGGGCCCCCTATCGCTAAAACTGATGGAGCGATACAACGACATGTCCCAGTTGTTCAAGCCGGGTGCCGTCAGAACGCCGACCCCCGCGTTGCCGAACGTGCGCGCCGCGGGAGGCCCGAAACGGTTGACCGGGTCCGCGTTCGGATCCACTACATTGATCCGAGCGCTGGCGGAGGCGGTGCCCGTAATATCCTGGCTCACCACAAGAGAATAACCCGGAGTGAAACGCGCCCCGGTGTTCATTCTGGTGACACCAGCCAGTTCCCAATCATCGAACAACCTCAATACCGGCATCTTATAGTGAGCGCTCGGATTGGGGAATCTCCAATTGTAGTGCGCCGAAAAGACATGGTTCCGGTCAAAGCCGTTGCCGCCTCCGGTTCCAGGCCCGTAGTTCCGCTGCCGCGTAGGCAGGAAGCCGTCTGGGCTCGTCCCGACCAACGCCTTGCTGAAAGTGTAGGATGCGCCGAAAGCGATTCCGTGGCTAAAACGCTTGTTGAGGCCCACCAGCAAACCGTGATAATTGCTGGTCAGGTCATACGTGGTGATGTTGATAGACCCGTAATCCTGCCAGGGTCGCAGAAAGGCGTCCGGCAGCGCTGAGTTGCTGGTAGTGGGATCCTTGTTCTGGGGATTGAGGTCCAAGAACTTGGCGCCGAACGGCATCAGGTTGGTGGGCCAGCTCCCATTCCTGTGCCGGCCGAGCGACGCAACCCAGGAGACATCCAGAACCATGCCACGGCTAACCTCACGTTGAATGCTGAGGTTTGAGCTGTAGGTGACCGGCATCGCGCGATTGCCGTAAAGCGACGTGGCGCCCGATGGCCCGAACGTGCCGGAGGTGCCGGCAGACTGCAAGTCCGAGATCTGCCCGTAATAGGTAGTGGTGGTGGTCCTCATCGCGCCAATCATGCCCATATATACGGCGGAGGCATAAGTCCGGTCGTAGTACACACCGAATCCGCCCCGGACAGCCATCTTTTGGTCACCGAAGACGTCCCAAGCGAAGCCGAAACGAGGGCCAAAGGCAATCGCCCTCACAGTAGAGACTCCTTGCGGCACTCCATTCTGGTTCGCGAAGACATAGCCGTTCAATGGGTCGCCGACGCCCGGAACGAACGTCCCCACCAGGGCAGCCACGTACTGCTTTCCCGTCAATGGATCAACCGCCACTTTCTTCCCAGCGGAATTGAGTGCCGGACGCAACAGAACCCGGGCCTTCGACGGGTCGTACTTCTCCGGCACGAAGGTGGAGTAAGGGATGCCGTCCGGCGCAGCATGCATAGGCGGCTGATGGTAGAACCGCATTCCATATTCAAGAGAAAAGGTCCGGCTTATCTTCCAGGAATCCTGGGCGTAGAACTCCAGGTTTGTGAATCGAGTCCGCGTGTAAGGCATGCAATTCGATTCCGCGTAACTGTTGTAGTAGCCCAACAAAGCGTTGGTGTACGCAAAATTGGTGTTCAGCGGGTTGCTGGAGTTTACACCGAAATTCAGCACGCCTCTCCAATCGGCGCTGATTTGCTCGTTCTTGCGAGCCTTCTCCAAGTAGAACCCGAACTTGAACACATGCGTTCCATGAACCTTGCTGAGGTTGTCAGTAAGAGTCATGATGGTGCTGCCGTTCATGTAGGGCATCCGGTTGTTCAAGTTTGCGCTCGCCGCGTTCGAAACGCCCCCGAACGACATGTCCGGGATGAAGCCCGAAGGGTTGTTTCCGGCATACCATTGCGGGACATTGATGCCGAGCGCCTTGCGCGAAACGGCATCGGGGCTGAGCGGCCACGTCTGGATTTTGTTGGTGTTCATTCCTATCGTGGCTTCGTTGATCAGCGTGGGCGAAATCGTAACCGTGCCGTTAACGGTGACGCCATAGCCCGGCCGCTGGTACTGGTAATCCGTCATCGGGATGTTCGCGCTCGTGTTCGGTATGCCGTAGGGGCCGATCTGTTGATCGAAGGTATTGATAAAGCGGCCGTAGAAGATCACGTTCTGCCGCGGGGAATAGTCGATTCTCAGCGTATCCGTACGGCGCGGCGAGCCGCCGCTGGCGCTTGACTTGTAGTTCCACTGGTAAATCCGCGTGGGATCGGAATCGACGAAATTCGGCAGGGGAAACATGTTCAAGATGGCCCTACCCGTCGGATCGATCCGGTTCGTGGGGACTTTTCTGTCCGTGAACGGCGCGTTACTGTTCAGGGGGTCGTAGATAGGTATCGCCTTTCCGCTGACGTCGAAAGTCTGAGAGAAATCCCCGGTGCGCTCCAGTGCCGTGGGCACGCGAACGGTTTTCTCGCCGCGGTCCACCAGTTGCGCCTGGTACTCCTCCGAGAAAAAGAAGAAGAGTTTGTCTTTGTTGCGGTTGAACTTTCCGGGTATGTACAGCGGGCCGCCTACATTGCCGGTGAAAAGATTGTGGCGATATCGCGCCCGCTCCGTCCTGTTGCGGTTGGAGAAGAAGTTGTTCGCGGAGAGACCCTCATGACGGTGAAACCAGCCCAGGTTGCCATGAAACCGCTGCGTGCCGCCCAGGGTGGTCAGCATGATGCTGCCACCACTTCCACGGCCGTATTCCGCACCGTAGCCGGCAACCAGCACCTTGACCTCGGCCACGGCCCCCAGCGACGGCATCGTGCTAACGGAGCCGTTGGCGCCCACGTCCAGGATGGTGACGCCATCGAGCGTAATGTTTTTCGATCTCTCGCTTCCGCCGGCGATGCTGATATTCGTGAAACCGGACGCTCCTGGCTCATCATGGACCGCCGACGGATCGACAACACCGGGCAGCAGGCCGAGCATATCGGACACATCCCGGCCCCGCAGCGCTATCCCGCGGAGCTCATCTCCACCGAGTACCGCTGTTTGCTGGCCGGAACTGGTTTCCACCGGGTTCGCGGTGGCGGTAACCGTAACCGTCTCCGCCAGTTGTCCCACTTCCAGGCGGATCGGGGGCAGCGTTCTCGTGGCGCCGGCAGTAATCTCAATCGCCGGCTGTTCGTAACGCTTGAACCCACTGACTGACATGCTGAGCCGGAAGGAACCGGGCTGAAGGTTTGGAAAGGCGAACATTCCATCGGAATTCGTTCGCGTCGTCCTTACAAATCCGGTGTCGGAACCGGTCAGGATGATCTCCTGATCGACAACCTTGGCGCCGGAAGAGTCTTCCACTCTGCCCGAGATCGACGCCGATGTAGTCTGTGCCAGAACGGGTTCTGGATACGTCGCGAGGGCCAGAAAGAGAATCGCGACAATGGCAAAACAGAATCGTGCAAATCGTTCTGCTAAGTGCAATTTGCGAAGCATATAGCTAACCTCCCCAAACGTCGATTGTGAACAACCCCGTGGCGCTTCTGCTGCCGCACCACTCATCTAAACTAAGCCCGAGCGACGACATAACGTCTTCCAGCCTGCGCGCGGAAACTGAGACACTCGCCGTTGCCCTTGTCGAGCGTGAAGTCAACCTTGCGCCCGCCTTCCCGCACGGTGACGGCGCTCCCCGGCCACGGGTTCATGAGGCGGCACGGGAGATCACGCCGAGCTTCGAGCTCCACAAAAGTGACTCCAGTGGGGCCCTTTGCCGCGGATACCAGAAATCCGCCGCGCGCTTGGAATCGCCGGAACGCAATGGTGGCCCAAGCCGGGACGCAAGGGAACAGGTGAATGCGGCCCCCGCGACTGTTCAGCAGACGTTCGCACTGCCGGTTTACCTCTTCCAGCAGCGTTGGCACGTCTTTGATGGGCCGCACGGGTACATTCTTGAGCGTATTGGCCACGTTGTCCGGGCAGGCCGCCATCAGAACCAGCGCCCGAAAATTCGAGGGAAGCGGCACCAGACGCGCCGTACGAACCATCAGCTCGCGGAGCTTGGGCTCGGAATCCAAAGTGATCTCGTCAGTGAGCGTCGCCGGATAGACACCAATATAGGAACCGTGATCCCCGCTCTTATAACTCACCGGCGGAGCCACGCCGGGCGTGCCGGCGATAATCGGGCCTTCGGACGTCATGTGAATGGGATACGGCACCAGGTTTTCGGCCAATTCCTTCCATCGCGGCCGCATCTCGGCGTCCACTCCCAGCAGTTCGGAAGCCTCGATCATGCGCAAGAAGGCCCATCGGAACGTAGTGATGGCGCTGGTCACATCCTTGGTGCGTGAGTATTCGGGATACACACCCCACGACTCCGCTTCCACCGAGGGAATGATGTGATAGTAGCCGTCCTTTCCTTTCTGGGCGTACGCGGCGTAGAACGTGGCCAAGTCGCGCATGGCGGGGTAGACCTTCTCTCGCAAAAAGCGCACATCCCCGCTGTAATCCCATTCATCCCAAAGGTGCTTCAGAACCTGCGCCCCGGTATCGATGCAGAGCTCGAGTTGCGAGTTGGTGTGGACGTAGCGGTCGGCCTTGATGGGAGGCAGATAGCCGTGGAGCAAGCACCCGCCGGGCATGTCGAACATCTCGCGAACGTTGGCTCGGCCCGCCGGCAGCCAGTGTTCCACGATGTACTTCCACATCTCCATCGTGTCCGCACGATTGCGAACGTAGGCATCGGTTGTGTAGCTCTCGTTGTAGACCATGATGCCGTGCCACTGCTGGGAGTCCTGCTCCACCGTGGCATAGCCGGCACTGGCCTGATAGCGGCGCATGTCGGCTTTGACAGGGCCGCTGTCGGGCCAACTGCGGAAGACGGCCCTGACCTCGTCGGAAGGATCGGCGCCGGGGCCACCATAGAATACACGGCCGTTCTCCCGCCGGTCGTAGAGTTCGCCGTACCAGGCGGCGTTGGCGGCCACCAGGCGCTCATAGCCAGCCGCTTCGGCCGCGGCCAAACGCGCCTTCGCCTCGGCGACAATATCCTCCGCGTCGATCGAGGTCACCACGGCTATGTAGGCTGTCATCTCCCGATCGCGCACCAGCGGAAGCTTCGCGGTGGCCGCCGAGCCCGGCGCTTCCCGAATGATGTTGTACCAGCGGCGGAAGTATTCTAGCGGCGGGGGGACGCCGACCAGTTTGATAGAGTGCCCCGTCGGGTCGAACCACGGCCTGGATTCGTCGCCGGACCCGGGCACATGGGGTGGTGTACCGAGCCCTACGCGGTCATCCAGCGTTTCGATCTCGGGGGTCCCCGGAGACACGACGCCCATCAGTACGTACTCAAAACCTTTGGGGAACGTCTTCTCCGCCGGCATGCGCTGACGAATCCAGAAGTACCGCCCATCCCGGCCGCTGCGTGGAGGTTCCATGGGCCCGTTTACGGCACGGTCCTTTTCGTAATCCCATTCGGCCACCGCCCGCTCGTAACTTCCCCGAGGCGCATCCTTCCCCGAAGGCGGTTGGAAAGAACTGCCGTCCGCTGTCATGTACAGGCGGTGTGACTGGTCGCGATGCCGGTATACACGCAGCCACAGCGGCGACTTCAGCCCCGAGAAGCGGCCACGCACGGCAAGCACATTGCTGGTCATCGAGAATGCCAGCTCCAGCTCCGCCCGGGCATCGCCTTTGACCACCGGAATGCGCAACACGCCGTCCTTGCAGTACTGCCTTAGTGTGGGCGGCTCGGCGCCCTCCATGTCGTCCATCCCGATGATGACCTGCCCCACCGGCTTCTGACAGGGGAACGCATATGCTCTCCAATAGGCGTAAGGTTCCCGCCTGCCTCCCTCCGGCACGAGCACGCCGTACATGGGCCGGCTCTCGCCCGGGATCTGATCATCAAATCCCTTGTTGCGGGGAGAGAACGCACCTTCGTGAATTTGTTTCAGAGTCAGCGGCGGAACCCAAATCATGCGCGTCGGTCGAAGACGTCGTTCTTTATCATGCTCAAGGTGATGCGGTTGGCGGGACCCCACACGGATGACTGGATGTTGGGGTTTACAAAGAGCATGGCAGGGCCCCCTCGACCTGATTGGGGACAGCGCTCGTTGAGTACGCTTTCGATATACACCGATTCGGCGGCATCGCGCAGCCGCTTCTCTCGATTCCACGGCAGTGCACTTTCGGGCTGTGCCTGCGCTCCTGCTGCGGACGCCAGCACGGCGCCGGATGCGGCCGATCCAATGAATTTCTGCGCGACAGTTTGCTCATCGCCCCTCACCTCTAGACCCTTTCCGGCACCACGAACGGCTGGCGATAGCCGGATGACAGGAGCTTGTTCGCCTCTGCGGCGAACTCTCCGGTGAAGCGCTCTTTATCCTGATCCATGGTCAGCGCCGGGCTTGCCGCCACGCTTCCCGGCTCGACCCCGTTCGCTGCAAGGTGCTCGCAGAAACGGCCATGGACCTCCCGCAACAGGTGTTCGCCCTTGACTCTCTCCGCGATCTCCCCCGGTGGAATCCTCTTGCCGAGCCGGTACGCGATGTTGCCCATGTGCATGAGCGAAGCCGATAAATGGCCTTCCAGCATGTCGCCCGATAAATCCGCTGCATCCCGCGCTGCGGACGGCATTGATGAAACTCTCGTATTCGCCAGGGCCAGAGCCACGGAAGCCCTTGATCAGTTTCCCGCTCGCATCGAATGCCTGGTTCCCCGCAAGGTAACCGTTTTCGCATTGCACGACAACGCCCGTCTTCACCCCCCGGTAGACGTCCATCGAGGCCGCGTTCCTGTCCCACGCAGTGTTCAGGAACGACTTGTCCTTTGGCAGGCCGCGCACTTCAAAGATGATAGGCGCGGGCTCGTAATCGAAGTAGATGAGCTGGGAATTCGGAGTCTCTCCGTCATCGACGTAGCCGAACCTTCCGCCAAAACTCATCACGCGGCGGGGGAGGCCGCTCCGCACCGCCATACGGCAGCCGTCAATGTAGTGAATTCCCATGTTGCCCAGATCGCCGTCGCCGTAAGGCCATTCCCAATGCCAGTCGTAATGCAGGAACTCACGGTTCAGCGGGCAGCAGCGGCGCGGGGCCCGACCAAAGGTCGTAGTCCAAGGTTTTTGGAATCGGCTGCGGTCCGCTCACCTTGCCGATGCTGGTCCGAGGTTTGTAATTCACCCCGTAGATGTAAAGCAGTTTCCCCAGGTTGCCTTGCCACACATACTCCAGCGCCTCTTTGAAACTTGAGCTCCGCGAATTGCTCGTGACCTGGACAATCCGCTTGTACTTCTGCGCGGCCTCCACCATCTTTCGGCCTTCAAAAATGTTGTGGGAGGCCGGCTTTTGCACGAAGACGTCTTTCCCTGCCTGGCACGCCCAGATCGCGACCAGTGCGTGCCAGTGGTTCGGGGTGGTGACGCTGACGGCGTCGATGTCCTTCCGCTCTAGCAACTTTCGGACATCAGCGTAGCCCTGCACGGGCTGGTTGTTACGCTTGAATTCTTCGATGAACGGATCCAGATGGGCGGCCTCGGGATCGCAGAGAGCCACTACACGGACGCCGGGCATCTTGCTGAATGCCCGCGCATCCTGCTTCCCCTTCCCGCCGATCTTGATGCTTGAGCCCACGCCCACAACTGCCAGCCGAATATCACTATTGGCCCCCAGCACTCGTGAAAGCGGAGTGAGGCCGCTCGCCGCCAAGAAATTGCGACGCGAAATCGAGTTCGTCATGACTTGCCTCCATCGAGCCCCCGGCGGGGCTCTACGCACGCGCCACTGATGTCGCGATCATCTTCTCCCACATTTCGCGTTCATCATTGAGCGCCTTGACGATATCGGGCACCTTGGCCGACTCCTCGACCATGCACCAGCCGTCCCAGCCAGCGTCGATCAGCAGGTCCCACTGCAACTGGTAAGGGAAGCGCCCCCCGCCGTTGTGCATCCGGAAGTGTAGGGTGTCAGCCAACCGGCCCTTGACTAGCGCGAAGTTCTCGGCGAACTTCCCATCTTGAGCATCCCGGGGATCGCTATTCAGCATCACGCGAACGCTCTTCTGGTCCACCATGCCCATGATCTTGCGCAGGTTCACCAGCGTCCCCACCGGTCCATGGTTTTCGATTCGAATCACCTGGCCGTGGTCCTGCGCAAACCGCCCAAGCTCGTTGAGTGATCTTGCTATTTGCGCCAGAGTCTGGTCCTCCGGAACCTCCTTATGGAAAGCGTTGGGGAAAACGCGCACACCGGTGGCGCCCACATCATGGGCCAGAATCACGTGAGCTTTGGCGGCCTCGATCGACTTGCGCAACTCCGCCGGATCGGGGAAGTCGAAGTTCTGGGCACTGTTGATTCCGACCAATTTGACAGGGCTATCGGCAAAGAGCTTCTTGACCTGGCTGCGCCGCTCCGAGCTGATATCCAGTTCCACACCATGTTTGTACTTGGCTGACGTGCGGAGTTCTACCCCAAAGGTCTTGGCCTTGGTGCAGTTCGCAATCATGCTGGGAATGTCCCAATCGGCGCCCCACTGATAGGACGTCAAGCCGAACTTCAACTTGGAAAGTCGCCCAGCCCACATATTGCGGCCGTACAGGGCGATGGCCGCTGCGGCGACGCTTCTGTCTAAGAAGGTTCTACGAGTCATTTAGCTCTCCTCAAAGGCTCGAATGGGGCCCGATCGCCAGGACCTGGGGAAAATTGCCCCAGACAATCCTACACTTGAAACCCCTTACTGACAACACAATTCTTGTGGCCGCCAGGACTCTAGCCGACTATGAGGCCACCTTCCGCCGCAACTCGTAGGAGCACCCCCGGCGGACCGTGAAGACAACGCACTCGCCGTTCGCCCGGTCCACAATCGCCGCGACAACCCGCCCGCCCGGCTCCTCGCAAACTTCCACAGGGCGTCCCGGCCACGGGTTCATCACGCGGCAGGTGTTGTCGCGCCGCGCCTCGATCTGAACGAAGGACACCCCATCCGGTTTCTTTACCGCCGAGACGGCAAATCCTCCCCTTGCCTGGAAGCGGCGGAAGGCGATGGCAGCCCAGTCCGGCACGCACGGGAAAAGGTGCATGCGCCCGCCGCGGCTGTTGAGCACGCGCTCGGGATGGCGGTTCACCTCCTCCCTAAGGACGTCGATATCGTCGATCTTCTGCGCCGCCCTTCCGCTCACGCTTGCCACCGTCTCCTTGCAGGCGCCGAGTAGCGCGAGCACTTCCGAGTTCGGCCGCGCCGGCAGCTCGTACGCAGTGCGGATCATCATCGCCCTCAAAGCCTCGCCGGAATCGAGCGTGATCTCGTCGGCGAGCGTCGTCGGGTACACCTGGATCGACCACGGGTGATCGCCCTGCTTCCAGCGTGGTGCTACGCCCGGCAGGCCGGAAAAGATCTTGCCCGTCGCGGCGTCGTGCGTTGGGTAAGGCGCCATCCGCCCGGCCATAGTCAGCCAGGCCTTCCGCAGGTCCGCGTCGACGCCGAGGTACTCCGCCGCTTCAGCCGCCCGCAGGAACGCCCAGCGGAACATGCACAAAGCGCTGATGGTGTCCTTGTTGCGGGAGAACTCGGGGTAGATGCCCCAGGCCTCGGCCTCCACCGCCGGCATCACATGGTAGTACCCGTCGCTCTCCCTCTGCGCATATGCGGCATAGAAAATCGCCAGTTCGCGCAGCGCGGGGTACAGAGTGTTTCGCAGCAGCGCCGGATCGCCGCTGTAGTCCCACTCGTCCCACAGCGTCTTCAGCATCTGCGCGGCCGAGTCCACGCAGAACTCCAGCTGCGAGTTTGTGTGTACGTAGCGGTCCGGCTTCACTGGCGGCAGGTAGCCGTGCAGGATCGCTGCGCCGGGCATGTCGAACATCTCCCGCACGTTTTGGCGCGCGGCCGGCAGCCAGTGCTCCACCAGTTGCCGCCACATGTCCACGGAATCAGCGCGGTTGCGGACCACGGCCGGCGTGTAAAAAATCTCGTTGTAGCAAGGCAGGCTGTGCCAGGACTGCGCGTCTTGCTCCGGCATCGCGTAGTGGGCGCTGGCCTGAAGCTTCCGCATGTCCGTCTTGCAGCCACCGCCGTGATTGCAGTACCAGCTTCGGAACACGTGGGGAATGCTTTCGCTCACCCCCCGCCCGGACGCCCCATAGAACATCCGGCCATTCTCGCGCCGGTCGTACAGATCGCCGTACCAGTTAGCATTCTCTTCGGCGAGCCTGGCAAAACCCGCCGCTAGGGCCGAATCCAGGCGCTTGCGGGCCTCCGCCATCACGTCCCGCGCCTCGCAGACCGTGACAACGGTGAAGTACGCCAGGACATCGATCTGACTTCCGGCAGGCAATGCTCGCCGTCGCCGCCGAGCCCGTTGCTTCTCGAATTGCGGCGTAGTTCTGGTCCATCGTCCTGCTCATGCCTGATACGGCATAGGGCGGCGTGCCCAGACCCTTGCGCTCGTCGGCGGTCTCGATCCTGGCCTGCGAAGGCGCGCCCACCACACCCATCAGCACGTAATCGAATCCGCCTGGGAACGTCTTCTCCGCCGGGAGCCGCTGCCGCACCCAGAAATAGCGGCCGTCGCGGCCCGATGCAGGTGCATCCACAGGACCATTCCAGCCCCGGTCCGCCTCGAAGTCGTAGTCGATCACAGCCTGTTCGCGGCTTCCGGGAGCGGCCTTTGCGGGCCGCACGAACGCGCGCCCGTCGGCCGTCATGTAGAACTGGTGCGCCTGGTCGCGATGCCGGTAGACGCGCACCCACACCGGTGCGGCGGCGTGCGGGAAGCGGCCGTTCACCGCGAATACGTTGCGCGTCATCGACAGCAAAATCCGAACGTCGGCCGCGCCCGCGCGGAGGCTCACAACGCCGTCAGCGCAACTCCGCACCAGTTTGCCGGGTTCGACGCCCGCCAGGCTGTCGCACCCGAGGATGATTTGGCCCACGGGCTTCTGGCAGGGAAACGGGTAAGCGGCCCAATAGGCATACCGTTCGCGCCGCCCGCCTTCTGGAACCAGGCAGCCATATCCCGGCCGGATGCGGTCCGGTGTCTGATCGTCGTAGTTCTTGTTGGCAGGTGCGAAGGCGCCTTCCCTCACCTCGCGCAGGGTCAACACGGGTGCTGTTCCCACGCGCCGGTCGAAGACGTCCGGCTTCATCAGGCTGAGCGTGATGCGCTCAGGCGGGCCCCAAATCGAAGCTTTGATGTCCGGGTTGCTGATCAACATGGCGGGCCCGCCCGGGTACCACCCGGACGGCTGCGGGCAGCGCGGCTGCAGCGCACCCTCCACCGACACCGTACGCGCCGCTTCCCGCAACGGCGCCTCCCTCGACCAGGGGAGTTCGTCGGACGCTCCGCGGGCCACCTGCGCGGCCGCAACGCCACCCAAAAAACTCCTCCGCGAAAATCGCACATTCATGTCGAACCAGCATACATCAAACCCGCGAATTCTAACCAGAATTTCCGTTCACATCGAAGCAGTACTAGAAACAAGATGCGTCGGTCCTGTACCGAAACCGTAGTCCTCCGCTGTTGACAACACTCAAAAAGAGATCCACAATCCCCCTGGTCGGGAGGGAGAGCAAGCCATTTCCTCGACCCATTCCTGACAAGGAGGGCGCCGGCTCAGGGCGCCCTCCGCCAATTCGCCTGCTGGCCGTAAGGTTCAGTAGAATTAGGGCGAGTCCGTCCCTAAGCTCCGTGTGACCGGCTTGTAGGGATACTTGGCGGCGACCTTCTCGTTCAGGACGGTTCCCAGGCCGGGCCTGGTCGGCAGTTCCGCGTAGCCATTCTTGACGATGGGCACCAGACCGTCGTGCATGTCGAGATTGAATTGCGTGTCATACGGCGCCCGCGCCTCCTGAATCCCGAAATTCGGCGTGGCCGCGTCGACGTGGAACGTTGCAAACGCGCCCACGGGGGGATTCGGATTGTGCGGCGCCGTTTGGATTCGAAACGTCTCGGCAACCACGGCGATCTTCTTCATCTCCAGGATGCCGCCGCAAGAACAAACATCCGGCTGCACGTAGTCCACCAGATGCCGGGCCATCAACGGCGCAAACTGATACTTGCCGGTCAAAAGCTCGCTGCCGGCGATCGGAGTTGTGGTGTGCGCCCGCAGGAGCGCCCACTCTTCCACGTCTTCAAACGGGAGGGGCTCTTCCACATAAAACAGGTTGCACTCCTCCACGCCCCGCATGAAAGCCAGCGCCTCGGGAGTCGTAAAGGTGCCGCCAAAGTGGATCGCGATGTCATGGGTGGGGCCGGCAGCCTTGCGCATCGCCTTCACATGCTCGATCATCTCGGTGACCGACCTGCCTCTGGTTCCCACCCGGCTGCACGTGTAGCCATCCGCCTTGGTTTTCGCCCACGATTCGGGGGTGGTACCTCCACCGCCGCCGTAGCACCGAATCCTATCGCGCGCCGCGCCTCCCAATAACTGGTATATCGGCTGCCCTAAGGCTTGCCCCAAAATGTCCCAGAGCGCGATGTCGATCGCACTCATCGGGGCCATTAGGGCCGGTCCTCCTCGCCAGCGCGGGGTCCGGTACATGGCCTGCCAGATCTTCTCGATCTGAGTGGGATCCCACCCGATCAGGAGCCGCTCGTTCTCCATGATCCCAGCGGCTATCGTCGATTCCTTACTTCTTGCGAGTGCTTGGCCCAACCCCACCAGCCCCTGGTTGGTATAGATCTTAACGTACACTTCCCAGGGCGCAACGATGAAGGTCTTGAACCCCGTGATCTTCAGATTGAGCGACTTGGCCTTCTCGCTCGCCTGTGCCATCACCCCCTCGGGCGACACGAGTTTAGCCACCGCCGCCGCGGCTGCCGCTGCGACGCCACCAAATGCGCCTGCGATCAACTCTCGACGTGTCATAAATGCGCTTCCTTTCCCCTACACGCTCCGCGATTACCAGTGATAGCCGACCCCAATCGACACGCGGAGCAGACTCAGATTGGATCTGGACAGCGCGGTGGCGTCGTAGAGCCGGATCTCGGGCCGCAGCAAGAGCCTCGATGCAATCGGTATCCGAACGCCTGCACCCAGGTTCCAGGCGAATCCCGTGTCGGCGTACTCCACCTCCTCAATCGTGGCCTGGGTCGGACCGAATCGAATGAGCGTGGTTACTTCCCTGGACCAGAGCGCACCCGCTCCGCCGATCAGGTAAAACTGGTTGCCGGGGCCTCCGAAGTAATACAGCAGATTCGCCGATGCGACCCGGGCGGACTGCATTCCTCGCCGGGCGCTCCCCACGCAAGGAGGAACCACGACGCCACACGGAGCCGGTTCCAGAGTGAGCTTGAGCAACTGGTTCATCTCGAATTCAACGCCCAGCCGCGAGCCGAGGCGCAATCCGGCGCTGCCTCCAATACTGGGCTTGTTGCCGAAAGACCGGTCCTCGATCCGGAACAGCCGGCCCACGGCAATGTTGGCGAAGACCTCCGGTGTGATGCCTGGGGCCGGCGCCGGCTGAGCACTGCTGTTGCCTGCACAACCGAGGGCGAGCAACAGCGACAGACCTGCCATGCCAGTTCGTGTCATGGCGACACCTCCTATTGACATGCCCCCGCTACGACTTCTTCCAGGTCATGAGGGGCTCCAGGTTCTTCAGGATGTCATCCAGATAGCGCGAGGCGATTTCGTCCATCGGCATGGCGCCGTTGCGTTTGAGCGGGCAGGCGATGACGCCGCGGCGGTAGAGCACTTCCTTGTAGCAGCCGTTCATTTGCGTCTCGTAGAAGAACAGCGGCGCCATTTCCTTGTAGATGTACATGGCCCGTTTTTCATCGCCCTTCTCCAGGGCGTTCCACAGAGCCACAACCACGTCGGTCACATGGCAGCCGGGCATCTGGCCGCCGATACCGCGGCGATATTCCTCGATGAGGTACCGCCCGCCGGCTCCGCCGAGTATGCCCTTGCAGATCCCCTTGCCGCCCTTCAGGATCGCCGTGGTCTTGAAAGTAGTGGGGGTGCTTTCCTCTTTGATGTACTTGACGTACTCAATCTCCCGGCACATTCTGAGCATGAATTCCACCGACATGTTGTGCCGGTGGGCGCGTCGTGATCCTGGAGGAAGACCGGCAGCCGGCCGGCGTCGGAGATCCCTTTGTAGAAGTCGAAAATCACGCTTTCCGAACCCACTCCACGAGGAGGCATCGAAATCACGGCGTCGGCGCCGATGGTGCGGGCATGAGCCGCGAACCTGGCCGCGTTCTCCCGCGTGGACGCGTTCACGCCGATCACCACGGGCAGCCGGCCGGCGTTCTGTTCCACCAACACCTGAGAAAGCTTCAAGCGCTCCTCGTCGCTCAAAGTCGTCCATTCACTGGCATTCACGGGGAACACCAGGCCGTGCGCTCCGCATCCCACGCAGAAATCGATCATGCGGCGGAAGCTGGGGATGTCAATCTCTCCGTTCGCGCTAAAGGGCGTGGACGGAATGGTGAACACGCCCCGGAAGGGCTCTTTCGCGCGCGGGGCAGCGGCCATGCTCAAAGCCGATGCCGCTCCGCCCGCCACCATGAAAAATCCGCGCCGGCTGGGGCGCGCCATCTCATCCTGAATCTCACTCATATCGCTTCGCCTCCCCATGTCACTTTCGCACGCCGCCGGTACGCTTCTCCCAGCCGTTTTCAAACAGTCTCAGGAAGTTGTCCGCGCCGTACGGGTGCTTGGCCATTTCTTTCTCGTCAAACTCAACGCCGATTCCGGGAGCGTCCGGCGGCTCCAGATACCCGGCCTTCACCCGCGGCACGCCGCGCATGATCTCGCGCGCCCACGGTTCCAGGAAGTCATCGAAACATTCCTGAATCAGGAAATTGGAAATACCGCAGTGAATGTGTGCGTTGACCGCGGTGTTGAAAGGACTCTGCGCCTGGTGCAGAGCGACGAAAGCTTCCGCGGCTTCGGCCAGGGCGGCGGCCTTGCGTGCTCCGAGGATGCCTCCGACGCTCAGCGTTTCCGGCTGCACGATATCCACGGCGCGGCCCGCCAGCAAATCCAGGAACTGGCCAAGAGTCTTGAAGCGTTCCCCGGTCGCGACCGGAACCCTAATGGCCCGCGCCACCTCGAGGGTTGCCGGAATATCGGTGGACATCACCGGAGTCTCGAGCCACATGGGGTGGTACTCCTCCAGTTTCTGCCCGACGCGGATGGCGGTGGACACGCTGAACCGGTCGTGCGCTTCGACCAGGATGTCCATGTCATCGCCCACGGCTTTCCGGACCGCGGCTACGATGGCCAGCGATTTCTTCTCCTCATCGGCGTCGAAGAACCGGTAAGTGCTTCCGAATGGATCGAATTTCAGTGCCGTGTAGCCCATGGACTTGACACGAGCGGCCGATTCCGCGAAAGCGCCCGGATCCCTCGGCCCTTTGTACCAGCCGTTGGCGTACACCCGGAGAGAAGGGTTCTGCTTGCCCCCCAAGAGCTTCCAGATCGGCGCGTTCAGGGTCTTGCCGAGAATGTCCCAGCACGCAATGGCGATGCCGCTCATGGCAACGCTGGTGCCCAGGAACAGGCCCTTGCGCATCTTCTCCCACAACCGCTCCGGGTGAAGAGGATCCTCACCAATGGCGAAGCGCCCGAGCTCATGCACCTGAGCTTCGAGCGGCTTGGTTTCAAGCCCGCCCGTCGCCTCTCCCCATCCGACCAGGCCGGCATCGGTCTCGAGCTTCACGAAGACCCAGTTCTTCCACGGGTTGCCCACCACGAAGGTCTTGATTTGGGTGATCTTCACGGGGCCCACGTTGGCGGCAGCGCGGGCGGCCGGAAGGGCCGCATTCCCCACCAAGGCCGCCGCGGCAGCGTTCCGCAACATCCCGCGCCTTGTAAAACCGCTCGATTCGCTTCTGAAACCGGATTCCATGGGGCTTCAACCACCTCTCCTGAATTCTGGAATCTCCCTTTTTAACATTTTTGCCGGACCGCGCGCGCTTGGGTGTATAGTCGAAGAGAGCCCGTGGGCACGGAGGGCGAAATGCGAGTTGCACCATATCTCATGCTCGGCGGATGCGTTTTCGCTCTGCCGGCGTTGCTGGCCGCGCAGGCCGCGGTGGAATATTCAACGACTACCGCAGCAGGCAGTACGGGCGCGGCAACCGCGGGCAAGAGCACCGGCAAGTCGATCGGCGGCGTCTTCAACAAACTGGGCAAGACGCTGGACAAAGCCACCGGCACGGAATCGAAGGAACCAGCGCCCGCCGACAAGAAGCCAAGCACGGTGACCAAGGCTGCGACGCCAGTTGCACCGGCGCCAGTTGCGCCGGCGCCAGCCGCCGTCCGAAGTGGCCCTGTCGAGGTGGATCGCATCAAGGAAGGCATGAGCCGCGCGGCGCTGATCGACAGTGTTGGCAAGCCGTTCATGAAGATCAGCCAGACAGACGAGGGCGGCTTCTCTGAGACTTACTACTATCACGGCCCCGAAGAGACGGTTATCGTCACATTGCGTGGCGGCAAGGTGACGCAGGTCACGACCGGCTCGTAAGAATGAGCTAGTGGCTTTCGGGGTTCGGGTTGGGCAGGCGCGTCAAACCAGCGGCCAGGGCTACTTGCGTCAGACCAGCGACGTTGTTGACGCCCATCTTCTTCATCAGCGTCTTGCGATAGGTGCGCACGGTCTGCAAAGCCAGGTTGAGCAGGGTGGCGATTTCCTTGCTGGTGCGTCCCTCGGCCACCAGCCGCATCACCTGAACCTCCCTGGGGGCCAGCGATTCGAGGGCGGATGGAACCGTCCTGGATTCCAAGTCCCCGCGCTGGATGCGACGCAGCAATTGATCGGAGACCTGCGGGCTGAGGTAGGAGCCCCCTTTGGCCACGGTTCGCAGGGCATCGAGCAGGTCGACGTCGGACGCCTTCTTTAGCACGAAGGCGCGGGCTCCGGAACGGATGGCGCTGACGACGGAATGCTCGTCCTCGTACATGGAGAGGATGACCACTCTGGCCCCCGGACAGTGGCGCAGCAACTCCGCGGTGGCCTCGATCCCGTTCAACCCGGGCAGGCAGATGTCCATGAGCACGACGTCAGGCTTCAGTTGCCTGCACACCTGGACCGCATCCACGCCGTTTTCGGCCTCACCGGCGACCACAAACTCACCCGTCTGCTGCAAGATGGCCTTGATCCCGTCACGCAGGATCCGGTGGTCATCGACCAGGACAATGCTGTATGGCATCGCGACCCGCTAAGAACCGAGGTGAAACTAACTCTTCCGCCTGAGAACACGGTAAGCGGCGGCGATCACATCGCGCGTCACCAGCCCGTACTTCTCCAGGAGCTGATCGGGCGTGCCGGATTCAGCATACGCGTCCTGTATCCCCACAAACTCCATGGGACAGGGCTGGGTTTCGGCGACGACTTGGGCCACGCGCACTCCCAGGCCCCCGTCCACGAGATGCTCTTCCGCCACGACGATAGCCTTGGTCTCGGCCGCGGCTTTGCGAATCGCTTCCCTGTCCAGCGGCTTGACCGTGTGCAGGTCGATCACCCGGGCCGAAATCCCCTCGCTCTCCAGGTGCTCCTGCGTCCGCAGCGCCTCGGCCACCAATAGGCCGGTGGCCATGATCGTAAGGTCCTTGCCGTCGACCAGCTCGATCGCCTTGCCGATCTCGAATTTCTGGCCGGCCTGGTAGATGGCTGGAACCTTCGGACGGCCAGCGCGGATGTAGACCGGGCCGTTGTGTTCAGCCGCGGCCCGGACCAGGGCCTTCATGGATACCTCATCGGCGGGCGAGAGCACCACGAATCCGGGCAGAGCACAAGCCAGGCTGAGGTCCTCGATGGCCATTTGCGAGGGGCCGTCTTCGCCGATGGAAACCCCGCTGTGGGTGCCCACGATCTTGACGTTCGCGCCCGGGTAGGCCACCACGACACGCATCTGCTCGAAGCCCTTGTTCACGATGAAACTGGCAAAACTGGCAGCGAACGGAATCTTTCCGGCGGATGCCAGTCCCGCGGCGATCCCCACCATGTTGGATTCCGCGATGCCGCAGGAGAAGAAACGGTCCGGGAATTCCTTGGCGAACAGGTGGGTGAAGGTCGACTTGGACAGATCGGCGTCGATGGCGACCACGTTGGGGTTCTCGCGGCCAAGTTCGGCGAGCGCGTGGCCGAACGCCTCGCGCGTCGCCATGCCGGGCTTAAGTTCGAATTTAGTTTTTGTCGGCATTGGTTATTGAAGCTCCTTCAGCGCGAGTTCCACTTCCTGCGGGCTGGGCGCCGTGCCGTGATACTTGGGGTTGTTCTCCATGAACGACACGCCCTTGCCCTTGACCGTATGCGCGATGATCACCGTGGGCTGGCCTTTGACCGTGGCTGCTTCCGCGAAGCCGCGCTGCAGGGCGCCGATGTCGTGGCCGTCCAGGCTGATCACGTGCCAGCCGAAGGCGCGCCACTTGTCGGCGAAGGGTTCCAGCTCCATGATGTCCTTCACGAAGCCGTCCAACTGGATCCGGTTGTAGTCCACGATCACGCAGACGTTGTCGACACGGTGGAAGGCGCCGTACATGGCTGCCTCCCAGATCTGGCCCTCCTGGCACTCCCCGTCGCCGAGCACGACGTAGGTGCGCCAGTCAGCTCCGTCCAGCCGCGCCGCGCCGCCCATTCCCAGCGCCAGCGACACGCCCTGCCCCAGGGAACCGGTCGAGGCCTCAAGCGACGGGATGAACCGTTTGTCGGGATGCCCCTGATAAGGCGACCCCAGCTTGCGCAGGGTCTTGAGCTGATCCACGGGAGTGTAACCGCACTCGGCCATCACCGCGTAAAGCACGGGCGCGGCGTGGCCCTTGGAAAGGATAAACCGGTCGCGCTGCGGCCATTGGGGATTGGCCGGATCGTGCCGCATCACGTCGTAGAAGAGCGTGACTAAGATCTCGACCGCGGAAAGAGAGCCGCCCGGGTGGCCGGACTTCGCTGCCCCGGTCATCTCGATGATATGGCGGCGGATTTGCTTCGCTGCGGTCTGCAAATCCGGGATATTTTTAGTTTGCTTCATGGCACAAAAACTTCAATGTACCATAGAGAGCGGAGGCAGCCATGGCGGAAGAGATTCGACGGATCGACTACTACTACGTCTCGGTTCCGGACAAGCCCGGCGAGGCGTCGTGCATACTTTCAGGTCTGTGCCAGGAGGGCGTCAACCTGCTCGGTTTCTGCGGTTTCCCCGAAGGCGCGCGCAAGGCTCAACTGGATTTCCTGCCCGAGGATACGGCAGCATTCACCAAAGCCGCACGCCGTATGGGCCTCAAGTTGAGCAAGAAGAAGACCGGATTCCTTATCCAGGGCGACGACCAGCCCGGCGCGGTGGCCGGCCTAGCCGAGAAGCTGTCGGAGGCCGGCGTCAACGTGACAGCCATCCAGGCGGTCGCGGCCGGGGCCGGGCGCTACGGAGCGATCCTGTGGGTGAAGGCCACAGATCTCCGCAAGGCAGCCAAAGCCTTGGGCATATGACGGTGGGCTCTGTGTCGGGGCGCGCCCGCCGGCGTGCCCCGCTTATAATTGTTGTTTCATGCCAGCAGAATTAATTTGCTTTGAACAGCGTTGCCGCGCCCGGTATCCGATTCAGGAAGTGATCTACAACTGCCCGCGTTGCGGCGGTCTGCTGGAGTGCATCTATCCCGAAAGCAAGGCGAGCGCCGAATCGCTGAAGCGGCTGTGGCGCGAGCGCCGGATGAGCAACGCCGTGCTGGATCAGAGCGGCGTCTGGCGCTACCGCGAGATCATACCGTTCCTGGACGGCAGCGATCGAGTCGTCTCCCTCAGAGAGGGCAACACGCCACTGCTGGACGCGCCCCGTGGCGGCGTCCTACGCGGGTCTGGACCGGTTGACCTTCAAACACCAGGGCTTCAACCCCACCGGCTCGTTCAAGGACAACGGGATGACCTGCGGCACGGCGCAGGCTCTGCGCCTGGGCATGCAGCGGGTGGCTTGCGTTTCCACCGGCAACACATCGGCCTCCATGGCCGCCTATGCCAGCGCCGCGGGCCTGCAACCCATCGTATTCATCCCGCACGGCAATATCTCCTACGGCAAGCTGGCGCAGGCGCTCGAATACGGCGCCCGGACCTTCCAGGTGGAAGCCAACTTCGACCAGATTCTGGCGCTGGTGCGCGTGCTGGCCGAACGGCTTGGCATTTACCTGCTCAACTCCATCAATCCCTTCCGCATCGAGGGCCAAAAAACCATCATCGTGGAGATGATGGACCAGCGCGACTGGAACCCGCCCGACTGGATTGTGCTGCCCGGCGGCAACCTCGGCAACACCTCCGCCTTCGGAAAAGCGCTGCGCGAGATGCTGGAACTGGGACTGATTCCCAAGAGCCCCCGTCTGGCGGTGGTCCAGGCGGCCGGGTCCGCGCCCTTCTATGATTTGTTGAAGGCATCGGACCGCTCGAAATTGTCCAAAGTGGAAGAGCCGGAAACCCTGGCGACGGCGATCCGCATCGGCGATCCGATTTCCTGGCCCAAAGCGATGCACGAGGTGCTGTCCTCGGGCGGCGTGGTCGAGAAAGTTACCGAACAGGAAATCGCCGACGCCAAGGCCCAGATCGGACTATGCGGCATCGGCTGCGAGCCCGCCTCGGCGGCCACACTGGCGGGGATTCGCAAGCTCCGCAAGGCGGGCGTCATCGCCGCCGGCGCGGACGTGGTGGCGGTGCTGACCGGCAATCTCTTGAAAGACCCGGACTACATCTACCGCTACCACACCGATCAGTTGAAGGCGCCTAATGGGGAGAAGTTGCAGTCCACCTTCTGCAACCAACCCGTGGTGGTGCCCAACGACGCCGATCAGATCGCGCGCCTGCTAGCGTAGACCCCCGAGCACGCTCGGGCACGCCGCCGGCGTGCCCCTACAGGCGGCCGTCCGCGCCGAGGTGGTAGGTTCGCCCTCCCCACACGACGGTGTTGCCGAAGAAGCCGGAGAGCCAGAAAGCGAATGAGAGCAGATCCTGGACCGGGACCAGCCACCAGCGCGTCGCGGTCAAGCGGTCGTGCAGCACCCGGCCGGCGACCGCCCAGGCGGCGAGGGCGCGGAACAGCGCCGTCAGCCACCAGCAGCGGCCACCAGGACGGCTGGAGCGCCACCAGCAGCAAGGCGATCGGGAGCGGGTTGGTGAAGACCTGCCCGACATAGCCGCGCGGCCGCGAGCGGCGCGTGGTGCGCGCCCACCGCAGCCGGTGCTGGGCGTTGGCCCGGAACTCTTCGCTGCCGATGCGGTGCTCGACGACGTAGGAGGACAAGCTCACCCGCCAGCCCTTTTCGAAGGCCAGCTTGCCCATCACGAAATCCTCCGAGGCTAGATAGTCCTTGACCTGGTCGAAGCCGCCGATGCCGAGCAGCGCCGCCCTGCGCATCACCATCGTCGGCCCCACGGCAAACTTCATCCCCTCGACGAACGCGCGCCACCAGCACGCCGCCCAGGAACTCGGTGTTCATGCCGATGGCCTCCAGCGTGGACCAGAAGCTGCGTCCCGGCACGGCGCGGTAAGGGCAGGTTGCGACGCCCAGGCGCTCGTCCTGGAACTCCGCGGCGATGACGCGCAGCATATCCGGAGTCACGCGGATGTCGCTGTCGCTCATCACCAGCAGGTCGTGGCGGGCCTCGGCCACCATGCGGTCCAGCTTGTAGACCTTGGCGTTGGGATAGGGCGGCTCGCCCGTCAACAGGACGCGGACCGGGACCGCCGGGTACTGCCGGCGCAGGCGCTCGACGGCGCCGAAGGCGGGATCATCCTGAGTCCGGACCGCGAACAGCAGCTCGAAGTCCGGATAGTCCTGCTCGAAGAAACTGCGCAGGTTCTCTTCGAGGTCCTCAGTCCGCCCCGGACAGCGGCTTCAGGATGCTGATGGGTGGAGTGCGCGGACAGCGCCGGCGGCCTGCACCGACAGGTACTGGCGCGCCGCGAAGACCGTGAGCAGCGCAGTAGACCATACCGCCTGCCAGGACAGCGAGCAAGAGCACCGATATGAGGGCCATCCGGGCCTACTCGGTGGGCGCTTGGAATCGATCAGCTTCCGGATGTCCGCCAGAAAATCGTCGACGGCCTTGGCGCCCTGGTCACCGTGCTTGCGGTTGCGCACCGACACCGCGCCGTCCTGCGCCTCGCGGTCGCCGACCACCAGCATGTAGGGAACCTTCTGCATCTGCGCCTCGCGGATCTTCAGGTTGACCTTCTCGCTGCGGTCGTCGAGCGTGGCGCGGATGCCGGCCTGCTTCAGCCGCTCCAGCACCTGGCGGGCGTACTCGACCTGGCGGTCCGTGATCGGCAGCACCGTCGCCTGGACGGGCGCCAGCCACACCGGGAAACGCGCCGGCGTAGTGCTCCATCAGGATGCCGAAGAACCGCTCGACCGAACCGTACAGCGCGCGGTGAACCATCAGCGGCTGGTGCGCCTTGCCGTCCTCGGCGATGTATTCCAGCTCGAAACGCCGCGGCAGCGTGAAGTCGAACTGAACGGTCGAGAGCTGCCACTGGCGCCCGATGGCGTCCACCAGTTTGACGTCGATCTTCGGCCCGTAGAAGGCGGCCTCGTCCGGCATCACCTTGACCTTCATGTTCAGCCGTTCGGTGGCGCGCTTGCAGGGCGTTCTCGGCGAGCTGCCACTGCTCGGGAGTGCCGTCGTACTTGCCGCTGGCTGCCGCCGTCCCAGGTGGAGAGTTCGGCTTCGTAGTCCTCGAAGCCGAAGGTCTTGCAGCACGTCCTCGGCGAACTCGAGGCAGTTGACGATCTCGTCCTCGATCTGGTCCGGGCGTGCAGAAGATGTGCGCGTCGTCCTGCGTGAAGCCGCGCACGCGCATCAGGCCGTGCATGACGCCGGAACGCTCGTAGCGGTAGACCGTGCCCAGTTCGCCCAGCCGCACCGGCAGATCGCGATAGCTGCGCAGCCTGTCCTTGTAGATCAGGATGTGGAACGGGCAGTTCATGGGCTTGAGCTGGTACTCGGCGTCGTCCAGCTCCATCCGCTTGAACATGTTCTCGGCGTAAAAATTGTAGTGGCCGGAAGTCTTCCACAGATCCGCGCGCGCCACGTGCGGCGTGTAGACCAGCGAATAGCCGCGCGCGATGCACTGGTCCCGCATCCAGTCTTCCAGCAGCTTTCTGACGATGCCGCCCTTGGGATGGAAGAAGATCAGGCCGGGCCCGGCGAGGTCCTGGATGCTGAACAGGTCCAGTTCCTTGCCCAGCTTGCGGTGGTCCCGCTTCTTGGCCTCTTCCAGCTGGTGCAGGTAGGCGTCCAGGTCCTTCTTGCTGAAGAAGGCGGTGCCATAGATGCGCTGCATCTGCTGGTTCTTCTCGTCGCCCCTCCAGTAGGCGCCGGCGATGGAGAGAACCTTGAAGGCCTTGATCCGGGAGGTGGAGGGGACGTGAGGGCCGCGGCAGAAGTCGATGAATTGCGGGCCGAGCGTGTACTCGGAGAAGATCTCGCCGGCGCGCTCCTCGATCAGCTCGCACTTCATGTTCTCGCCCATCTCGGCGTACTTGCTTGAGGCCCTCCTGCTTGGGCGTCAGCTTGCGCTCGTAGGGCAGGTCCCTGGCCTGCAGCTCCCACATCTTGGCCTCGATCT
Source organism: Bryobacterales bacterium (assembly GCA_963744775.1). GTDB lineage: Bacteria > Acidobacteriota > Terriglobia > Bryobacterales > Bryobacteraceae > CAVUVG01. The sequence goes on along the minus strand of CAVUVG010000022.1, from coordinate 156,811 downwards.
TCTCGAGGTCCTCCGGCGTGAACGGCGTAGCGCGCTGGAAATCGTAGTAGAAGCCGGTCTCGGTGGCCGGACCGATGCCGAGCTTGGTCTCCGGGAACAGTTCCAGCACGGCCGCGGCCAGCAGATGCGCGGTCGAGTGCCGGTAAACCTCCAGCGCCTCGGGATCTTTCGAAGTCAGGATCTGAAGCGTGGCGTCGGATTCGAGCGGGCGGGCGAGATCGTACAGCTCGCCGTTGACTCTGGCGGCGACGGCATCCTGGGCCAGCCTGGGGCTGATGGATTTCGCGACATCGATGGGCCGGCTGCCCGGAGAGAGTGTCTGCCGGCTGCCATCCGGCAGAGTAATCGTAATGCTACTCATAGAGATTGATCCTTCAGCGTATCACAGGCGTCGCGCCGGGCCCGCTGGCGGCGGCTCAGGGAGGTGCCTTGCTACCGCGCCCGAATTGGCGGAGAATGCCCTGAGGGTTATTCAACGAAAACCTTCTTCGGAGGGAGGGACGCGATGCTCGATCAAGACCGCCGCGAATTTCTGGGCACGGCAACTGGCGTTGCCGCGTTTACGATCGTTCCGAGACATGTGTTGGGAGGTCAGGGCATTGTCGCGCCCAGCGACAAGATCACTCTGGCCTACGATCGGTGTAGGAACGCAAGGCTTGCGCGAATTGCCAGCGTTGCTTTCCGATCCCCGAAATCCAGATCGTCGCCGTCTGCGACCCCTGCAAGGATGCCGTCGGCTACCGCGACTGGTCCACCACCGGCATTCTCAACTCCATTCGCAAGACGCTCGGAAAGCCCGACTGGAGGGCCGGCAGCGAAGGCAACATCCCCGGCGGCCGCGACGCCGGCAAGGACATCGTCGAGACCTACTACGCGTCAGCGGCCGGCACAAGGGCTGCTCCGCCTATGCCGACTACCGCGAACTGCTCGAGAAAGAGAAGGACCTCAACGCGGTAAAAATCATGACGCCGGACCACCTGCATGGCGGTCATCAGCATTGCGGCCATGAAGCGGGGCAAACACGTCATGGTGCACAAGCCGCATCGCCAACCGGTTGAAGGAAGCCCGGCTGGTGATCGACACCGCGCGAAAAACGGGCGTCGCCACGCACTTCCTGCCATGGGACTCCAACGGATCCATGGACCAGGTGATGGCCTGGATCAAGGACGGCGCCATCGGCACGCTCCGCGAAATTCATAACTGGACGAACCGCCCCGTGTGGCCGCAGTACTCCACCGCTACCCACCGATACCCCGCCGGTCCCGCAGGGCTTCGACTGGGACCTGTGGCTGGGGCCCGAGGCCGACCGCCCCTATCATCCGAACTACACGCACATGGTCTTCCGCGGATGGTACGACTTCGGCGGCGGATCCATGGCCGACATGGGCCACTACAGCCTTTGGACCGTCTTCAACGCCCTGGAACTGGCGGACCCCACCAGCGTCGAGCCGATGCTCGAGCCACGACTGCGTGCTGAAGGACGGCGTTTCCAGCACGGATCAGGAACGATTTCTCTTTCCCCGCCGCCGGCATCGTCCGCTTCAGCTATCCCGGCGCGCGGGCCAAGGCCGGCGGTGGATCTGGTCTGGTATGAAGGCGGCATGCGGCCGCCGACGCCGGAGGAACTGGAGGAGGACGGGAAGGAACTTGCCGGCCGAAGGCATGATGTTCGTCGGCGACAAGGGCAAGATCCTGGCGGATTCCGCGTGGAGAATCCCCGGCTGATCCCCGAGAGAAGCATGCGCGAATACGGCGCCGACACGCAGGCCGCAACCGCCGGCAAAGCCAGCCGGGCGAGATCTCGCCGGGCATGCGCGCGTGGATCGAGGCCTGCCGCGGCGGCACGCAGTCGCCCGGGCAGCTTCCTCAACGCCGGCCCGATTTCCGAGGCCGTCAACCTTTACGCCGTCGCGCTGCGCACGGGCCAGAAACTGCTGTACGACGCCGCGAACGCCACGAATCACCAATTTCCGGAAGCCAACCGGTACCTTTCCCGCGAATACCGAAAAGGATGGGAGATTGAAAGCATGAACCGCAGACAATTCTTAGGCACAGGCGCCTCTGCTGGTAGCCGGAGCCGGCGCGATCCTGGCCGATCCGCTGGGATGGCCCGTTGGGATTCAGACCTATCCCACGCGCGATTGATCGGCAAGGACTTCGAGGGAACGCTGCGCATGATGCGCGAGCTCGGGATACCAGAGCATCGAGATGTGCTCGCCGCCGGGCTATGCGTCGTCCGGGTTTGGCGCGCTCGCGAGCATGAAGGCGCCGGACATGAAGCGGACGATCGAGGCCGCCGGCCTGGTTTGCGAGAGCTGCCACTACCAGTTCGGGGAACTGAAGCAGAACCTGGACGAGCGCATCGCGTTTGCCAGGGAACTGGGGTTGAAGCAGATGGTCCTGTCGGCGTTCGGTATGCCCAAAGAGGCGACCCTGGCTGACTGGACAAAGGCCGCGGGAGAGCTGAACAAGATCGGCGAACAGATTCAGAAGGCCGGGATCCAGACGGTTTTCCACAATCACGCGTTTGAGTTCCGCCAGATCGGCGGCGTGCTCATTTACGATCACCTGATGCGGTCTTCGATCCGGATGTGGTCAAGATGCAGTTCCAGGTGTCGGTGATCAGCATCGGCTATCAGGCCGCGGACTTCTTTGAGAAGTATCCCGGCCGCTTCGCGTCGATGCACCTCGCCGATTGGTCGGCCAGCGAGAAGCAGCAGGTGCCGATCGGAGCGGGTGTCGTCGATTGGAAACGTCTTTTCACCGCCGCGAAGAACGCCGGCGTGAAGAATTACTTCGTCGAGATGAGGCCGGAGCTGATGAAGGCCAGTGCTCAGTATCTGCACGCACTGAAGGTATAGAATCCAGAAGACGGGAGTGGCAAGCATGAGAGACAACCGAGATCCAATGAACCGGCGCGGCTTTGTGAAAACCGCAGCGCTGGCGGCCGGCGCTCTGGGCGCGGCGGATGTAGTGGGCGCGGCCGCGCTAACGGCCGATGTGAAGATCGGCCTGTACAGCATCACCTACGGGGGCGTTTGGTATCGCGGGGGCGCCCTGACAATCGAGCAAGTCATCGGGCGGGCCAAGAAGTTCGGATACCAGGGCGTGGAGATCGACGGGAAGCGTCCGCACGGCAACCCGCTCGACATGCCCAAGGCCCGCTGCCAGCAGCTCCGCAAGCTGGCCGCCGATCAGGGCCTCGAGATCTACGCCGTGGCCGGCAATAACGATTTCAGCAGCCCCATCCCGGAACACCGCGAAGCCCAGTTGGTCTACCTGCGGGAGTTGATGCGCATGACGGCCGATCTGGGGGCGAAGCTGGTGCGCGTGTTCCTGGCCTGGCCGGGCGTCACACTGCGGCCGGAGGGCGGGGGCCGCTATGATTTCGCCTACTCGGTGTGGAAGGCGGAGCATCAGGGCGTCTCCGCGGAACAAACCTGGGAGTGGTGCCGGGAGGGCCTGGTGGAGGCATCCCGGCTGGCGGGCGATTTCGGGGTCACGCTGGCATTGCAGAATCACCCGCCGGTGATCGAGAAGGGTTATGTGGACTGCCTGCGGATGGTCCGAGCAAGTGGCCTCGCGGCATCTGAAGATTTGCTTCGACGCGCGGTTGGACCACAGCCTGGACGAGGCGGGTGTTCGCAAGGCGGTGAACCAGGTTGGCGCACTCCAGACACTGTGGCACTACGGTGGGGAGTACGACCGCGGACCCAACGGCATCACGTCTGAAGGGAGACGAAAAAGCCTTGGCCGAGATGCTGGGCTGCTGGACATCGGCTACCGCGGTTACGCGGGCTTCGAATTGTGCCATCCGCTGCCGGTGGTAAACGGCCAGACGGTGGGTCTCGACTTTGTCGACAAGAACGCCCAACTGGCGGCCGAATACATGCGCGGCATCCTGGCCGAGGCGAGAAGGCAGCACGCTGCCGCGAGTTAGGGCCAGGGTCACTTCTCGCCGTAGTCGGTCTTGGCCTTTTCGGTGACGGTCCACAGGCGAATGATCCGCCCGTTGGGTTCCTTGGTGTTGTCCGGCCCCCAGTCGCCCATGTCGAAGCTGTGCGAGACGATCCGCGTGCCGACTTTCAGGTCTCTCAGCAGCTTGGGCCGCAGCTTCAAATTCACGGCGGGAAGAAGATAAAGCGTCACGACACTGGCCTCATGGATGTCGGCATCAAACAAGTCGCCCTGGATGAACTGCACACGTCCGGCAACACCAGCTTTGCGCGCGTTTTCTCGCGCCTCCTTGACCCGTGTAGGGTTGAAGTCCACGCCCTTGCCGCGCGCGCCGAACTTCTGCGCGGCCATGATGACGATGCGGCCGTCGCCGCAGCCCAGGTCGATCACGAAATCACCACTCTTGACCCCGGCCAGCTTCAGCATCGCCTCGGCCACTTCCGGCGGGGTCGGCACGTACGGCACGTCCTTGCCTGGTTCCCACTGAGCGGCAGATGAGGAGGAACTTGTGCCCGTGATCAGGGCAAGGGCAAAGAAGCAAACAGCCTGAGGCATCGAGTTGGGTTCGGCTTCATGGGTACCTCCCGGCCAGGATTCCCGGCTCCCTGGCTAGCTGGCAGTGTACACCTGAGTGTCGTGTCCTGGAAGTGGCACCTGGTACCCGAACGCACACAGCACGTTCACGCCTGCGATGACGACTGAAACCCCGGACATCAGGTCGTCCAGAAATGATGGATTACGGATGAAGAGAGAAAGAAATTCGTGTCATTCCAAGCGGCAAATGCGACCGCGAGCAGAACACCTTGCCGAGTACTACAACTTGGTTGGACCGAAGGTACTCTTGACAGGCAGCAGGAATGGATTAGGATGAGCTTGGCGACCCCAGCGGTAACGGGTTCCGGCGACGGTGCTGAAGCAGGCGCCGTTGGGATTGGAGGTTGCTATAGAGCCTTACAAGAGTGAGGGGCGGGCGGTCCAGCCCTTAAGGCCAGCAGTGAGAGCGTCGCGAACGGCCGGATGAATGGCGCTTGAGATGCGCCGCGCTAGTGCGCACAGTGAAGGCGTAGACGCGATGCTCGGACCTCTGGAGCAAACGGAGCACCCGCCCCTTCTTAAGCTTTCTTTTTTGAATTCCCCCTCGGACCCTAGCCTACACCCTCGAGAATCTTACCGAGCTTCTACGCCGCCAAGCCCTTCCGAACGGACTCCCTGTTAGCCGCCGCCGACGATACCGGCCTTGCGATGCAGGTATCAGAAGGAGTAGCTTTGGTGATCGGACAGCTCATGAAGGCGGACAGAAGAAGGGCACCCTCCCGGACGATGAAAGCGATGAGCTGCTTCCCGGCGAACTGCCATTCGTCCCGGACGACCTGCTCGCTGAGCTGGAGAGCGCTGGCGGCGAGGTTTTCGAGGAGCCAAGTCTCGCCGCGGGCGAGAGCGCAGAGGACACCGAGGAACTGGGAAAGAATCAACGACCCCGTCCGCACATACCTGCGCGAGATGGGGACGGTCTCCCTGCTCACCCGGGAGGGCGAGATCGACCTTGCCAAGCGCATCGAGCGCGGCCAGACCAGGGTGAAGAAGGCCCTTTCCCGGGCTCCCCTGGTGATCCAAGAGATGCTCAAGCTGGGCGAGGCGCTGGAGCAGGACCGGGTTTCGGTGCGGGATGTGCTGATCATGCCGGACTCGAACGGTATTGACAACTCCGGCACGGAGCAGAAGGAGCAACTCCTTCAGCGGATCGCGGAGATCGCCAAGCACTACGAAAAGGCTCAGCAGTTCCACCAAAAGCTCCAGGCTGTCTCGCGCCGCCTGAAGCCCAAGCAGCACAGAATGCTGCGGTACAACTTCGCCCGCTCTGTGGTGAGGCTTTCTCGGATCTACCGTCAGATCCAGTTCACGCCGCAGTTCCAGCGCAAGACTCATCGACCTGATCGGGCAGGCGGTCGAGCAGTACAAACCGGTAGAGCGGGAGATCGCGAAGATCCAGCGGAGGCTGGAGGAAAGCGTGCTGGCCGGGTCGGCCGGGCTGCAAGAAGAACTCCGCGCGTCGTTGCGGCAACTGACGCAGCACCTCCGGAAACTGGAAAAGGACTGGGGATGGGGCGCCACGGAACTCCGGCGCACGCTGTCAGATCATCGAGCGCGGCCAGCAGGAAGCCGAGACGGCCAAGAAGCAGCTCATCGAGGCAAACCTCCGGCTGGTGGTGTCGATCGCCAAGCGATACAACAACCGCGGCCTGCAATTTCTGGACCTGATCCAGGAAGGCAACATCGGTCTGATGAGGGCCGTCGACAGATTCGACTACCGGCGCGGCTACAAGTTCTCCACCTATGCGATGTGGTGGATCCGGCAGGGGATCACCCGGGCCATTGCCGACCAGGCGCGGACCATCCGGATTCCGGTCCACATGATCGAAGCGATCAGCAAGCTGGTGCATGCGCAGCGCCAACTCCGGCAGGAACTGCGCCGCGATCCGACAACCGGGGAACTGGCCCGGCAGATGGAGATCTCATTGAGCAAAGTGCGGGAGATCCTGCGGGCCGCGCAGGAACCGGTCTCGCTGGAAGCCCCCGTCGGGGAGGAGCTGGAATCGCGCCTCGGCGATCTCCTCATGGACAAGGAGGAGTCTCGCCCTCCGAGTCGATCCTCAACCTGGACCTCCGGGAGCAGACGGCCGAAGTCCTCAAGACGCTCAATCCCAGGGAGGCGGAGATTCTCAAGATGCGCTTCGGACTGGGGGACGACCGCGTCTACACCCTCGAGGAGGTTGGCCTGCACTTCGCCTTGACACGAGAGCGAATCCGGCAGATCGAGGCCAAGGCGCTTCGCAAGCTCCGCGACCCCCGCCACAGCCGTCAATTGAGCGCCTTTCTCGAAAGGGCGCCGAGGGCCTGACCTACACCCCTGGCGGCGCCGGATGTTTATTTCCGCCTCCGTAGCTTCGACCACCCCCAAAGGAGCACGGCTGCCTGACTGAGTCCGAACAGCACCCAGTACCACCACGAGCTGTCCACCACTCCAAAGCCTTCAGGCGGCAGGAGCATGCGAATCTCTCTTGGCGCCGCAGCGCCAGAACCCAGTTATCAGAATGGGTTCAGAGGTCGATCATGTCCATAGACTAGAGGTACAGTTTTGCCCGCATGACGAAGCTCTCATAACTTAGGTTAACTGACGAACCTAACTGAGCGACCGGGAGATAGCGGAGCAGGTGGGAGAGTCGCGCCCGGAAGAATCCGAAGGCGGCAGGGTCAAGCCAGTCCGTTGGTCTCCATCCAATGCAAGAGATCCGTCTCGTCGTAGCGGACTTCATGCTCGATTTCGAGCCACGGGGGGCCTGCGCCCTGATTGCGCCAGAGGGAGAGGGTTGCCAGCGGGATACTGAGCCGCTCTGCAGTCTGTTCGGCCGTCAACCACGACGGGTTGTCGAACTCTCGTTCGTTCGGACATTTTTGGAAGCCCGGAGGCCGCCGTTACGGGGTGTGACCTCCGGGCGGGTCAGTAAGCTAAGGGGGACTGGTGATCAGTCTCCCCACCATGAACGTGCCCTAATTATAGGGCCTGCCAGAGCGCTTGACAATAGCGCATTGCATATTGCGCAATGAACAACCGGAAAAAGTGCGTCGAGGGCGGCGGAGGGCCCCGGCTGAGTGTCAATTATTGATTCTATGGTGCGGACGAGAGGACTTGAACCTCCACGGAGTTGCCCCCACTGGAACCTAAATCCAGCGCGTCTGCCAGTTCCGCCACGTCCGCGAACTGAAGGCGTTCGGACTCATCTTAACATTTAGCGACGAGCTAGATTTCCAGGATGACGGGCATGATCATGGGGCGGCGCGAGGTCTGCTTGGTGAGGTAGCGGCGCAGGTCGGTGCGGATCTTCTCTTTCATGACGCCCCAGTTGGTTCTCTGTTCCGCGCTGGAGGATTCGATGGTTCGGACCACCACCTGGCGCGCCTCCTGCAGGACCTCCGTGGCATCGCCGGCCGACATGAAGCCCCGGCTCACGATCTCCGGCAACCCTTCGCACAGGCCGGTGTGCTTGTTGATGGCGATGATGGGAAGCACGAAGCCGTCCTCGGAAAGGTGGCGGCGGTCGCGGATCACCAGGTCTTCGACGACTTCGTCCAGGGTGCCGCTATCGATGCAGACGCGCCCCACGGTGACGCGCTCGCCCTTGCGGGCGCCGTGGTCGTCGAACTCCAGCGTTTCGCCGGTCTCGATCACGAAGGTCTCCTCCAGGCCGGCGTAGCGCAGATGCTCGGCCAGCGCGGCGTGCTTGGCCAGTTGCCGGTACTCGCCGTGGATGGGAATGAAATACTTGGGGCGGACCAGGTTGAGCACCAGCTTCAGCTCCTCCGCGCTGGCATGTCCGGAGACGTGGACCGGCGGATTCATCGACCCGTAGATGACATCGGCGCCGCGCCGCGAGAGGTGGTTGATCATCCGGTAGATGGCCTTCTCGTTGCCCGGAATGATGCGCGAGCTCAGCACCACGGTGTCGCCCGTCTCGATGGAGAGGTTCTTGTGGTTGTCCACCGCCAGCCTGGAGAGCGCCGACATCGGCTCGCCCTGCGTGCCGGAAATCAGCGCCAGCACCTTGTCGCGGCGGCGCGCTGTCGAGGTCCTGCGGCCGCAACAGAATCCTGTCCGGAATGTGCAGCAGCCCCAGGGAATGGGCGATCTCGGTGACGTTGATCATGCTCCGGCCAAGCAAGCAGACCTTGCGTCCGAATTCCTGGGCCAGATCCAGAAGCTGCTGGAGGCGGTGCACCGATGAGCTGAAGCAGGCGACGATCACGCGCCTTTCCGCGCGGTTCAGAATGTCTTCCAGGCGCGGCCGCACGGCGCGTTCGCTTTCGGTGTAGCCCGGGCGGTCCACGTTGGTGGAATCCGACATCAGCAGCAGTACGCCGCGCTTGCCGTAGTCGGCCAGCGTGTGCAGGTCGAACAGGTCGTTGTCGGTGGGTGTCGGATCGACCTTGAAGTCGCCGGTATGGATCACCACGCCCAGCGGCGTGGTGATGGCCAGCGCCAGGGCGCTGACAATCGAGTGGGTCACGTGGACGAATTCGACCTGGAAAGGGCCGATCTCGATCCGGTCGCCAGGCCTGACCACGTTCAGCTTGGCGCGGCCCGCTGAGCTCGTGCTCGTCCAGCCGGCGCCCCGCCAAGGCCAGGGTGAACTCGGTGCCGTACACCGGAATGTCAAACTCCGACAGCAGGAAAGGGGTGGCCCCGATGTGGTCCTCGTGCCCGTGGGTCAGAATCAGCGCCCGTACGTGCTCCCGGTTCTCCTCCAAATAGGTGAAATCCGGGATCACGACGTCCACGCCCAGCAGCTCCTCCTCGGGGAACATCATCCCGGAGTCGATGACGATGATGTCGTCACCGTAGCGCAGGGCCATACAGTTCATGCCAAATTCGCCCAGCCCGCCCAGGGGGACTACTTGGAGTTTGCGATCCGCCATAAAAGACTAGAGTACCACAGTAGGAGTCTTTTTTATCAATTACTTACGGGCTGGGAAGGAGGCCCCAAAATAGAAAAAGCCCACCCGACCACGGGTGAGCGTTTTCTATGGCCCTGTTTTACCAGGGTGATGTTCAATGGGAGAATCAAGTCCGACGGCAACACAACCGTCAGAAACCTTGTGCTTGGATCTTATTTCCTGGAGGGACTTAAGTCAAGGGAAAAAGCCCGGCCTCATTTCCATGCGCCAAGCCCCTAACAGCAAACGGCTTATGGCGTAGTCTGGGGCGCGGCCGTTGCGGCGCGCTCCGCAAACCAGCTCGTTTTTTACCCGCGCTTTAGCCTGTAATATAAAGAAAAAAAGGACCTTATCTGTCCTGAAGATGAAGCATAATCATGGGTTCCTGGTCCGACCAGCTCTTGAAGTAGCGGCGCGCCAGCACCCGAAAACCCCCGAAGGCCAGCCCGGCTGAGGCGCTGAACACGAGCAGCACTCCGATGAGCACGAAAATATTGAGGATAAGGTCACCGATATTGTCGCGCCGGGTAGGCACACGCTCATTCCAGGCGACGGTGGCCTGGTACTGAACCCGGGCGAGCAACCTCTCCGCCTCGTCCGGGTCGCTGGGGGCCAGGATAATGGCCACCAGAGGCCCGCTGCGCTTCACCACCGCGCCGGAAAGCTTGGAGAAGGCATCGGCACGCTCGCGAGCCAAATTCGGCGTTGGAAAGGAAAACACGCGCCATGCCCAATTCCCCGCCCTTGGAACGGAACCTGCACAGTTGCGCTTCGGTACCCAGGTGAAACGCCGCCACGGACGGGGGGATGCGCGGCTCGAAGAGCGCGAGGGAAGCCGGACCCAGCACATACCGTTCGGAGTTGGGGGTCCGCGTCGCGGCAGGCATGTAGCCCGGGAGGGTCGGCAAAGGGCCCTGGTCGAGCCGGGGGACCGATGCCAACAAGGGGGTCAGGTCGGCGGCCTCGGGCCGCCACCCTTCCAAACGAAACAAGTAGTTATGGAACGTAAAAACGAGCGCACCCGGCGTTTGTACGGCGAGCTGGGCAATCTTGGAAGGCGTGGCGTCCGCGGGCCGCTGCCACTGGAAAGCGGCCATGGCGCCCGTGGGGTCCTTGAACCGGTAGGCGAAAGCCGTGAAGCTCTGGTTCCCGGAAGTATAGCCGGCCTTCTCGGTTTCGGCCAAGCCGAATTCGTCCCAGACCGCCTTCTTCTCAACCGCAACCGGGCTGGCCGGGCCCCGGGTGTAGCCGCCGAGTTGCTCGGGCCAGATGGCCGGCTGTGCGGGCACAACCAAGAGCGCGCCCGCCAGAAACAGAAACGCTATGCCCCGCAACATTTTTTGTATTTCTTTCCGCTCCCGCACGGACAAGGATCGTTGCGCCCGACCTTAGCCCCCTTCACCACGGGTTGCTGCGCCGTGGAAGTACCGCCGCCCACGAACTGCAGCTCCGCCATCTCCCGTTCCTTCTTGCGCTGGATATGCCGCGTGAAATCCTGGATGGAGCTTTGCGCGGCGGCCCGCTGTGGGCCGTTGGCTTCCGCCGCGGCCATAACGGCGTCTTCCTCATCGGACTCTTCCTCGGGCTCGAACGGCAGGGGCGGCCGCTCGCCTTGCACCGGCTGGAGGAAGAAGAGGTAGCGTATGGTCTCGTCCTCGATCCGGTCCATCATGTCCTGGAAGAGGATGAAGGACTCTTTCTTGTACTCGACCAGCGGATCCTTCTGCCCGTATCCCCGAAGGCCGATGCCCTCCTTGAGATGGTCCATCGAGAGCAGGTTGTCCTTCCACTGATCGTCGATCACGTTGCAGCATGATCATGCGCTCGGTCTCGCGCATGACCGGCGCACCGACGACATCTTCCTTTTCTTCGTACTTCTTCACCAACTGCTCGCGGATCGTCTCCTCGATCTCGGCCGCTCTCAGGCCAGCCAGAGCCTGGGCTTCGATCTTGACCCCGAACTGGCTCAGCACATCGGTGCGCAGCCCGGCGATGTCCCACTCGGTCGGGTGCATGCCGCTGGGGCAACGCGTGGCCATGACGGAACCGACGATACCGCCCACCATGTCCACAATCCGGTCCTTCTGCTCCTGGCCCTCGAGCAGCTGGCGGCGCATGCCGTAGACCGCCTGGCGCTGCTTGTTCATGACGTCGTCGTACTCGATCAAATGCTTGCGCGCGGCGAAGTTCTGCGCCTCCACCGCTTCCTGGGCCTTGGCGATGCGCCGGGTGATCAGCTTCGATTCGATGGGAACATCTTCCTCCATGCCCAAACGGAGCATGAGGTTTTGAATGCGCTCGCCGCCGAAGATGCGCAGCAGGTCGTCCTGCAAGGAGAGATAGAAACGCGAGCTGCCGGGGTCGCCCTGGCGCCCGGCCCGGCCGCGGAGCTGGTTGTCGATGCGCCGCGCCTCGTGCCGCTCGGTGCCCACGATGTGCAGGCCGCCCAGCGCGACCACCTCATCGTGCTCCTGGTCGGTCTGGCTCTTGTAGCGCGCGAAGATCTCGTCCCACTTCGGGCGCGCCACGCGGTAGAAATAACCCAAGTGGTAGAAGTAGTAGAATTGCTGGTCGCTGATGAAGACCTCCTGCTCTGAAGGGAGTTGCTCGGCGATCTTCTCCTTCAGGCAGGCTTCCTTGGTCATGAACTCGGGGTTGCCGCCCAGCAGGATGTCCGTGCCGCGGCCCGCCATGTTGGTGGAAACCGTGACCACGCCCTTGCGGCCGGCCTGCGCCACGATTTGAGCTTCGCGCTCGTGCTGCTTGGCGTTGAGGACCTCATGGCGGACCCCCGTCCGCTTCAGAATGCCGGACAGCCTCTCGGACTTCTCCACCGAAATGGTGCCCACCAGCACGGGCTGGCCCTTCTCATGGCACTCCTTGATTTCCTTGGCGGCATTGCGGAACTTCTCTTCCTCGGTGCGGTAAACGATGTCCGCGTTCTCCCTGCGGATCAGCGGGCGGTTGGTGGGGATGACGGTTACGTCCAGGTTGTAGATCTTCTGGAACTCCGCGGCTTCGGTGTCGGCCGTCCCGGTCATGCCGGCCAGCTTCTTGTACATCCGGAAGTAGTTCTGGAAGGTGATGGTGGCGAGCGTCTGGTTCTCGCGCTCGATCTTGACCAATTCCTTGGCCTCGATGGCCTGGTGCAGCCCGTCGCTCCAGCGGCGGCCGGGCATCAGGCGGCCCGTGAACTCGTCCACGATGAGGACCTGGCCCTCCTGGATCACGTAGTCCTTGTCGCGGTGAAACACGACGTGGGCCTTGAGGGCCTGCTCGACATGGTGTTTCCACTCGATGGTCTCCATGTCCCACAGGCTTTGAAGGCCGAGCAGCCTGGCCGCCTTGTCGAACCCTTCATCGGTCAGGGCCACGCTGCGGTGCTTCTCCTCCACGGTGTAGTCGCCGGTGTAGTATTTCTCGCCCGGCTCCTTGCCCTCGATGACCTCGCCCCGGATCAGTTTGGGGATGATGCGGTTGACCTTGTAGTACTTGTCGGTGGATTCCTCGCTCGGCCCTGAAATGATGAGAGGCGTGCGGGCTTCGTCGATCAGGATCGAGTCGACTTCGTCGACGATCGCGAAGTTGTGCTCCCGCTGCACGCAATCTTCAAGCCGGAACTTCATGTTGTCCCGGAGATAGTCGAAGCCGAATTCGTTATTGGTTCCGTAGGTGATGTCGCAGCCGTAGTTGTGCTTCCGCTCGGCGTCGTCCAGGTCGTGTACGATAACGCCCACCGACATTCCGAGGAACTTGTAGATCTTGCCCATCCACTCGGAGTCGCGCTTGGCCAGGTAATCGTTGACCGTGACGACGTGTACGCCTTTGCCCGCGAGCGCGTTCAGATAGACCGGCAGCGTGGCCACCAGCGTCTTGCCCTCGCCGGTCTTCATTTCCGCGATCTTGCCCCGATGCAACACCACGCCGCCGATCATCTGCACGTCGAAGTGGCGCATGTTCAGCATGCGCCAACCCGCCTCGCGCACCACCGCGAAGGCTTCCGGCAGCAGGTCGTCGAGGGTGGCGCCCTGAGCGAATTTCTCCTTGAATTCGATGGTCTTGCGGGCCAGTTCCTGGTCCGTAAGCTGGTGAATCGCGGGTTCCAACTGGCTGATGGCCTCAATCAGGGGCCGCATCGCCTTGAGTTCGCGCTCGTTCTTCGTGCCGAAGATCTTGGCGATAATGACGTCAAGAAACATGGGGGTTCGCCTTTATTGTACTGCACGCCGCTTGCCGCTCAGTTGAAACGGCAGCCAGAGCAGCACAAAGACGCCAAGCGCAACAACTTCTCCGGCAAAGATATACAGCGGCCAAGGGCCGAGATAGTCGAGCAACGAAGCGCCCGCGGGCTTGCGGCAAAGGTACATGTAGTTGGTGTGAAACAGCGCGTTAAAGACTCCAACCCCGGCGGCGTAAAGATTCGCGGCCGCCAAGACCCGCCACAAGGAACCAGAACGCAGCCTCAGAGAGGCCGCCCAACACAGGTAGAGCACGGATACGACCACGCCGCCATGGGCCAGGAAGAAGTACGCCGTGGGATAGGACCAAAAGGGCGCCCAGAGGTCGGGGGTGAGCAGCGCCATGCCGCTGCCGCTCAAACCAATCAGGTAGGCAGCCTCGCAACTCCAGGGCTTCAGGGTCAACAGCGCCACAACCGTCAGCCAGAGGGCAAGATCGCAGAGTTGCAGAGGCAGGCCCTCGGGGAATCGAAACCCCTCCACACGAAGCCGGTAGGCTTGCCAAACCAGCTCGTTGGCTATGAGGAAGACTCCGAGGCATAGGCGGACCCGCCGGGCGCGCGCCGGGTGGCGCCGGACGAGCCACGCCAGCAGGGCCGCCATGGCCGGAAGCGACGCCAGGATCAGAAGGTGTGCCCGTCCGAAGAGGACGAAGCCGGTCCTCATGGTGACAAGGTACACCAACCGGCAGGCAGCCGAAACCGGGCGGCTACGGGAGGAGTGATTTCAGGACGCTCAGCAATTCTTCCGCCTGCACCGGTTTGGGCACGAAAGCCTGCATGCCGCTGGCGAAACACATCCGCCGATGCTCAGCGGTCACGTTGACGGTGAGCGCGACGATCGGCGTGGAGGCGTACTCCGGCAGATCGCGGATTCTGGCGGTAGTTTTCAGGCCGTCCATTCCTGGCATCTGGAGGTCCATAAGGATCAAGTCATAACGATTGGCGGAAGCCGTCTGAATCGCCTCGAGGCCGCTGGAGGCCCGCTGCAGCGCATAGCCGGCGCGTTTCAATATGTGGGATACGACTTTACAGGCCACTTCGTCGTCCTCCACCAGCAGGATCCGGCGCTGGGGGTTGGAGCCGCGGGCTTTCAACCCTCCGGCCTGCTCCAGCGGAATGGTGACGGAGAATTCGCTGCCGACGCCCGGTTGGCTCTCCACCGAGACGTGGCCGCCCATCAACAGCGTCAGCTTCTGCACCAGCGGCAGTCCCAGGCCCAGTCCGCCATAGGCCCTTGCCAGTCCGCCGTCGAGCTGCCGGAAGGACTCAAACACCATCTCCAGCTTGTCAGGCGCGATCCCGATTCCGGTGTCCTGAACCTTGATGTTCAGTTGCAGTCTGGCATCCTTGACGTGGGCTGCCACCAGGACTTGCACCTTGCCCCGCTCGGTGAATTTCACCGCATTCTCCACCATGTAGAAGACGAGCTGCCCCAGGCGCACGGCATCGCCGACGGCGGTCTCGGGCAGGTTGAGGGGGAGGCGGCAGGACAGTTTCAGCCCTTTGTCCCGGGCTGCCGGAACGTGCGCGGAGACCGCGTTTCGCAGCACTTCCGGAAGGTGGAACTCGTGCCGCTCCAGGATCACCCTGCCAGAGGATAGGTCCGAAAATTCCAATGTCTTGTTGAATATTGCCAGCAGATCGCCGGCACAATGGCGGGCTGCGTCCACGTACTCTCTCTGTTCCTGGCTGAGTGCCGTTTCCAGCAACAAATCAGTCATTCCCACGATTCCCGTCAGGGGGGTGCGCACCTCGTGGTTCAGGCTGGCGAGAAACTGGGTTTTCAGAGTAGCGATCTCTTCGGCCGGCGGTGTCGCCAGGGTCACGTTCTCCGGAGCCATCTGAGATAGCCTACGACCCTCTATCGGCTGGGCACCGGAGCAGGTTTCAGCCGGGCTAATCCTCACTGCCGAAGATATTGGTGATCGCCCCCAGCGGTCCACGTTCGTCCCCGCCGGTGCGGGCCGGCGCCAGTTCGCGCCGCATTTTCTCGAGCGTCATGCTCTGGACGATGACCCGGCCGGGGCCCGTCAGCGTCGCCAGGAACAAGCCCTCGCCGCCGAAGATCATGGTCTTGATGCCGCCCGCCATTTGCACGTCATAGGCGACGGAGGAGTCGAAGCCCACCACGCAGCCGGTATCCACTTGCAGAGTCTCTCCCGGCTTCAGCACAAACTCCACGAAATCTCCGCCGCCGTGTATCAAAGCCGTGCCCGGACCGGTCAGCCGCTCCAGAATAAATCCCTCGCCGGCGAAGAACCCCGCGCCGATCCGCTTGACGAACTCGATGCCGACCTGGACCGTAGCCTGGGCGCACAGGAAGCTGTCCCGCTGCACGATCACGCTCTCGCCGGCCGCCAGATCGAAGGCCTGGATACGGCCCGGGTAGCTGCCCGCGAAACCGGCCTCTCCCGGACCGTCGGAACGGAAGTAGGTCCAGAACAACGACTCGCCCATCAGTTTCCGCTTGAGCGCCCCCAGCAGCTTGCTGCCCAGGCCGGCCCCGCTCATACGGCTCTCCCAATGCACGTTGACGGTCTTGTAGAGCATCTTGCCGGCTTCGGAGTAGATCTCCTGGCCGGGTTTCAAGCGGATACGGGCCACCTGAAGGTTATCGCCCTGGATGGTATAGTCGAGCGGCTCCGCCTTGGCAGCGGCCGCCGGCCCCGCCGGCGGCTGGCCGCAGGACGGGCAGAATCGCGCATCGTCAGAAATTTTCGATCCGCAGTTGGTGCAGAAAGCCATAGTCTCTATTTCTCCAAACCTCGCATCCTTCAATGATAATAACGGGACCGGCGTGAAAACGTTCCCTGGCGGCGCGCGGGCGCGGCTGCGTCGCAGTTAGAATGGAGTTTGAGCCACGGTCTCGCCAAGCCCGAAAAGCTGCGCGTCTGCGCCGTCAGCTATCTGAACACCGTCCCGCTGGTCTGGGGCATGCTCCATGGAGACCAACGGGGCCTATTTGACTTGGATTTCCGGGTGCCGTCGGAGTGCGCCGATCGACTGGAGCGTGGAGAGGCGGACATCGGCATCGTGCCCTCGGCGGAACTCCAGCGCCTGGGACTGGCGATCATCCCCGGCACGGGCATCGGCAGCCGCGGCCCTGTCCGCAGCATCCTGCTCATTTCCAAGGTCCCGCGGAACCAGATCAAAGTACTGGCGGCGGATGCCACCTCGCGCACCTCCGTGCGGCTGGCGCGCACGCTGCTGGCGCGCAATCACGGCGTGAGGCCGCAAGTGGTCTCGCTCGCGCCAGACCTGAAGGCCATGCTGAAAGCGGCCGACGCCGCGCTCATCATCGGCGACAACGCGCTGCGGGTGGATGTCGCTGGCTGTCCTTACGACGTGTTCGATCTGGGAGATGAATGGACGGCGACAACCGGCCTGCCGATGGTCTTTGCGGTGTGGGCCGGACGCAAAGAGGTGGTGACCCCGGATCTGGCGCAACCTTTCCTCGACTCCTGCCGGTACGGCCTGGCGCACATGGAGGATATCGTCCGCCTGGAATCGGCTCCGCGCGGTCTATCGCCGGAGATCGTGCGAGAGTACTTCGCGCGCAACGTGACGCTCGAGTTGGGCGAACAGGAGTACCGCGGCCTGGAGCTCTTCCTGAGATACGCCGCGGAGTTTGGTATGGTGGAGCCGTCCGGGGTCACGCAGGCATGCTGACGCATAGGGAAGCCGTAGATCTGCTCCGAAGCGCCGACCTGATCGGGATCGGCATGGCCGCCGACGCCGTCCGGCGCAAGCTCCATCCCGAAAACGTCGTCTCCTACATCATCGATCGGAACATCAACTACACCAACGTCTGCACCGAATACTGCACCTTCTGCGCTTTCTACCGGCCGCAAGGGCATCCCGAAGGCTATGTCGTCTCCGAGGAGGAGATGTTCCTCAAAATTCAGGAGACGCTCGATCTGGGCGGCACCGGCGTTCTGATGCAGGGGGGGCTGCACCCCGGACTGAAGATCGAATGGTACGAACACCTGCTCCGTTCCATCAAGGAGCGATTCCGGATTCACCTTCACTGCTTCTCCTCGCCGGAGATTCTCAACATCGCCGAGGTCAGCGGCCTATCACTTCGCGACACCCTGGTCCGGCTCATCGAGGCCGGTCTCGATTCCATCCCCGGCGGCGGAGCGGAGATTCTGGATGACCACGTGCGCCGCCGCGTGAGCCGCCTCAAGTGCACGACCGAAGAGTGGGCCGAAGTGCATCGCGTGGCGCATTCGCTCGGAATGCGGACCACGGCCACCATGATGTTCGGCTGCGGTGAGACGCTCGAAGAGCGGGTCAACCACCTCGAAGTGGTGCGCCGCATCCAGCAGGAGACGGGTGGGTTCACAGCCTTCATCCCCTGGACCTTCCAGCGGGAGAACACCGCCCTGGGACACTCGGTCAAGGATGAGGCGAGCGCGGTCGATTACCTGAAGACGCTCGCGGTTTCGCGCCTGTACCTGGAGGAGGTCCCCAACGTCCAGGCATCCTGGGTGACCCAGGGGCTGAAGCTTTGCCAGATCGCGCTGCGCTTTGGCGCGAACGATGTCGGCAGCATCATGATCGAGGAGAACGTTGTCTCGGCGGCCGGCGCGCACAACTGCTCCACCGAAGAGGAACTGCGCCGTCTCATCCGCGACGCCGGTTTCACGCCCAGACAGCGGGACACGCTGTACCGCACCTACTTCCTCAACTGAGCCAGTGACGGAGATTGACAGCGGCGCGCTTGGCGAATTCTACACACCGCGCTGGCTTGCCGAGTTGATCCTGGATGAATCGGGCTACGATGGTTCTCCCGGAAACGGTTTCTGGATCCATCCTGCGGGCCGGGCATATTCCTGGTGCTGGCCATCGAGCGCGCCAGGCGATACGCGGCTGCCGCGGGCGAGGACCCACAAGAGACCGTCCGGCGTATCGTGGCGGACATCCACGGCTATGAGCTGAATCCTGTCTCAGCGCAGGCGGCCCGCGAGAACTACGCCGCGGCGCTAGGAGAGTCGCAGCCGGAGATTCCGGTACGCTGCTTCGACGCGATACTTCATCCGCCAGAGGGCGAACGCTTCGACTACGTGGCCGGCAACCCGCCTTGGGTGCGCTGGGATTACCTTCCGAAGCAGTACCGCGAGGCGACATTGCCGCTGTGGAAACGCTATGGCCTTTTTTCGCTGAATGGTTTCCAGGCCCGGCTGGGCCACGGCAAGAAGGACTTGTCCATGCTGTTCACCTACGCCGCCGCCGACCACTACCTGAAGGACGGCGGCACGCTGGCGTTTGTGATCACGCAGGAAGTCTTCAAGTCCAAGGGGGCGGGCGAAGGCTTCCGGCGCTTCCGGCTTGGGGAAGAAGGCCCGCCGCTCCAGGTGCGCAGCGTGCATGACTTTGTGAAGCTGCGCCCGTTCGGCGGCACTTCCAACAAGACGGCCGCAGTGGTGCTTACCAAGGGCGCGGCTACAACCTACCCGCTTCCCTACTACGTTTGGGACCGCGACCCAGAGGGAGCGTTACGCAAGGAGGAACTGCAGGCGCGCCCCATGGTATCGGCGTGCGGCCCCTGGCGGACCTCAAGGATGGCAGCAGCCGGATGGAGGGGTCCAATCCCTACAAAGCCATGCTGGGCGCCAACGCCAATCCCTACGGCGTATTCTGGCTGGAAGTCGAAGCGCCCGGCTGAGGATGGTCTGGCGGCGGTGCGCAACCTCCCGGAGATGGGAAAGAAGCAGATCCCGCCAGTCAAAGCCCGCATTGAGCACGAGTTGATCTTCCCCGCCGTGCGCGGGGCCGATATCCGGCGTTGGGGCGCACGGCCGGGCGTGCATGTGCTGGTGGTCCAGGATCCGGCGACGCGGCGCGGTTATCCCGAGGCGGTCATGCAGCAGCGCTGGCCGCGGGCCTTCGCCTACCTGGAGCAGTTTCGTGAGGAACTGCTCCGCCGGGCGCTCTATCGCAAGTACCACCAGGAAGCCGGGCACCCCTTCTACAGCCAGTTCAACATCGCGCCGCAAACCTTCGCGCCGTTCAAAGTCGTTTGGAAGCGCATGGCGGCCGACCTGGCAGCCGCCGTCGTCTCGGAGTGGGACGGGCCGCTGGGGCGCAAGCCGCTGCTTCCGCTGGAGACCACCGCATTTATCGGGACACAGGACCCGATGGAGGCCCACTATCTCTGCGCCATCATGAATTCGGAGCCGGTAGGCTCCTTCGTGAAGTCATTCTCGTCGGCGGGCCGGGGCTTCGGGACGCCCTATGTCGCCAGCAGGATTCGGATACCGCTCTTCAACCCGGCTGACCAAGGGCATCGCCGCCTGGCCGAACTCTCCCAGACCTTGCACGGTGGAGCAGATCTGGAGGGAGAGAAGGAGATCGATGCGGCGGTACTGTCCTTATGAGCGGACCGTAGCCGTGCTCATCCACTCTTCGGTTTCTTCCCAGGAAAGCAGCCCCGCCACGGCACCGACGCGCCGCACCGAGAGAGCGCCCACGGCATTCGCCAGACGCGCCGCTTCCACCGGCGCATAGCCGCGCATGTGTGGCCGCCAGGAAGGCTCCCGCGAAGCAGTCCCCTGCCCCCGTCGTGTCGAGCACTTCGACCTCGAATCCGGGCACGCGAAAACTCTGCCCGTTCTCCAGAATTTGGCAGCCCTCAGCCCCAAGCTTCACGATGACCATGCGGGCACCGGCCTGGTGCAACGCCTTGGCGGCCGCCTCGTGATCCTGCACCCCCGTCAGCATCGCGGCTTCCTCTGCGTTGACCATCAGGACATCGACGTGCGGGAGGCAAGGCCCCAGGTCCTGCAGCCAGCGGCCACGAGCGTCCCAGGCGGCATCCAAGGATGTCTTGAGACCCGCGGCTTGGGCCCGGCGCATGGTCTCGGGGGCATGCGCGCGGAACGCCGGCAGGGCGAAAGAATTGGCCAGGTGGTAATGGGAGACGCCTTGAACCAACCAGGGGACGAACTCCACCGGCTGCGGGAAGGCTTCGAGATTGACGCCGGGCTTGTGGAGAAAGAGCCTGTTGCCGTCGGACTTGATCAGCGAAATGGTCGTGGCGGTGGCTCCCCGGGCCCGCTGTACCCCGCGCGTGTCGACTCCCGCGCTCCTCAGACCCGTCAGCATCTCGTCGCCCTCGCGATCGTCGCCGAGGATGGAAAGCAGCCGCACTGGTGCTCCAAGGCGCGCCAAGGCGTAGCAAGTGTTGGCTCCGTTACCCCCGATGCTGTGGCCGATCATCTCGACCCAGGTCGTGGCGCCCCACCGCAGCTGGTCGACGGGGTGGACCAGCATGTCGAAAACGATGTTGCCCGTGCAGAGTACTCCCTGGCTTTGTGTGGAGGTCATTTTGCTATTGAGTGTCTTCCAGTATACTCTGCAGGAACTCCCGCTGGATGGGCCAGCGGCCGATCACCTTCTGATCGACGCTTTGGAAGGCCCCCGCCGCCAGCACCCCGCTGAAATCGCGAGGATTCGGGCTCTGGTTCTCACGGCTGATGAGGTCCCGCAGCAGACCCGTGGCTCTACCCAACTCGGACGCCAACTGAGAGGCTTCCCGCGGAGAACCGCAGGTAACATCCAGTTGGATTTCCGTGCGGTCCTGAGTGGCAAGCGAAAGCATCACCTCCCGGGAGGCCTCCAGCGCCCTGGTAAACGGCCGGGCTCCCGCCGGCAGGTTCTGTGCGCTCCGCAGGGTGGACGCAGGCAAGAGCAACCAAACGGCCCGGTTGGGAATCACCATGCGGCGGCGTTGGGGCTTCTGCTTGGCTCAGGATGTTCGCCGCCCACTCGTCGGGTCCGACGGCCACAGCCATGACATCCTGGTACAGCGGAAAGAAGGAGATTCTGCGTTCCGGCGTGCTTCCCTCGAGCCGGCAGAACGAGTTGCGGCAAGCGCCGCCCGCGGAGGCAACGTAGGCTCGCAAGCGCGGCCAATCGAAGCGGCCGCGGAGCAGGAGACAGGATGTGCCCTGTCGAAACCAGGCGAGCGCATAATCCAGGTCCTGCTCGTAGTTGAAGCCCGTCCGCAGGACGAAGGCTCGATACTCCGGCTCTTGCGCGACGCTCGCCCCGGCCAGCGCTCCAAGGAAGCCCGACTGGCGCAAAGAGGCGAAGTCGACGGCCAGGATGGCTCCCTCTTCGGCCGGCAGGTGGGCGGCCATGGCGGCAGGAGTGGCAACACGCCTGGACCTCAGCAGGACGGCTCCGAGGACCAGGAGGCCGCACAGCGCCACCACGAGAACCACGATCAGCCCGGGATGCAGGCGGTATCTCACAAGAGAGTAGCTTACACCGATGCGGACATTTCGGCCAACCGGGTCTCCCGCCAGATTCGCAAATAAGGCTCAATGCCTGCCATCAGCCGCTCGAATTCGGGGATGGAAAGCGACTGTGCGCCGTCGCTGGAGGCCTTTTCGGGACAGGGATGCACCTCAACCAGCAGCCCGTCGGCGCCAATCGCCGCCGCGGCCCGCGCCAGCGGCGAGACCAGGCTTCGCCGGCCGGTGGAGTGGCTGGGATCGACGATCACCGGCAGGTGGGTGAGTTCGTTGAGTACGGCCACCGCCGTGATGTCGCAGGTGTTCCTGGTCGCCGTCTCAAAAGTGCGAATGCCGCGCTCGCAGAGCACGACATTCGGATTTCCGTGAGCGACGATGTATTCGGCCGACATCAGCAGTTCCCGGATGGTGGAACTCATGCCGCGCTTGAGCAGTATGGGGCGGGTGGTGCGGCCGAGCGCCTTCAGCAGGGAGAAATTCTGCATGTTGCGGGCGCCGATCTGGAGGATGTCGGCGTACTCGGAGACCAGTTCCACCTCGCCCTCGCTCATGACTTCCGTGACGACCGGCAGCCCGCTCGCCTGCTTGGCCTTCCTGAGGAGCTTCAGCCCCTCCGCCTCCATCCCTTGAAAATCGTAAGGGGACGTGCGGGGCTTGAAGGCCCCGCCCCGGAGCAGCCGCGCACCGGCCTTGGCGACCGCACAGGCGACCTCGATGATCTGCTCCTCGCTCTCCACCGAGCAAGGCCCCGCCATAACGATAAACTCGCCGCCGCCAATCTCCGTCCCGTCGACCTGGACGCGCGTGCGCTGCGGGCGGAACTCCCGGCTGACAAACTTGTAGGGGGCCGAGATCCGGACGGCGCTCTCCACGCCGGGCATGGCCTCGATCTGTTCCAGGCACGTGGTGACGTCGCCCACGCCCACGGCCCCGATCACCACTCGCTCCTCGCCCTGGATGGAGTGAACCTTGTACCCGAATTCCTGGATGCGCTCGCAAACGTGGTCGACCTGCTCCTGGGCGGCGTGCAGCTTCATCGAAATGATCATGGTGTCGCCTCTTTCTCCGGCCAAGCCGGCACAAAAACAAAAAACCCACTCTTTCGAGTGGGTTGGTTTCCATTTCGCTGAATAATGCTCGCTAAACCAACGCCACTCTAACGAGGCCGGGGCCAATAGCCCCGGTACGTAAAGATAAACGCGTTGGAATAGACGGACAACATCAAGCCGTAATTATACCGCACGGCGCAGCGCGCGCAACTCTCTCTAAGTTGAGGCGATGCCGAACAGCGGGTGGTACTTGGCCGGGAGGCGGGCCGGCTTCATGTCGCGGGCGCAGAAAATGTGCTTCGTCTCCCCGGTGGCGAGTCTGCGGCCGCCATCCGCCAGCCGCATTTCATAGCCGAAGCGCACCATCCGAGGAGTAGCCTGCTCGATCCAGGTGTCCACGACGAATTCGTCGTCGTAGCGGGCCGGGTGCAGGTAGCGGCAGTGCGCCTCCACCACCGCCAGCAGGATTCCGTCGGCGACCTCCATCTCCCTGTAGCGAAAGCCCACGGCACGGCAGTATTCGACGCGTCCCACTTCCATCCAGACCAGGTAATTGGCATAGTAAGCCACCCCCATCTGGTCCGTTTCGGCGTAGCGCACCCGGAGGCGGGCTTCCCGGCAGTCTCGCGGCATTAAGACATTGTCGCACCTGCTACCATGACGGTAGAGATGCGCAGGGCCGCGGTTTTCCTCTTCGCTTTTTTGCTGATGTCGCAGGCGCAAGAGACCGTTTTCCGCGTGGATGTCCGCCTGGTTCGCATCCTCGCCACCGTAAGAAACGCCGCCGGCGAACTGGTGGGTGCGCTGAACAAAGAGGATTTCACGGTCTTCGACAATGGCGTGAAGCAGGACATAGCCGTCTTCGAACGGCAGACGGCGCAGCCGCTCTCGGTGGCTTTGCTGGTGGACAACAGCCTGTCCACGGCCAAGGAACTCCGTTACGAGATGGACTCCGTATCCCGCTTCTGGAAGGCGGTCTTCTCCGAGGGCGATCCGCAAGACGCGGTGGCGTTCTACAGTTTCAGCTATGAAGTCAACCTGCTTTCGAGTTACACTCGCCGCCGGCAGCGGCTGGAGGAAGCGTTGAAGCTATTGAAGCCCTCCAGCGGGACGTCCCTCTACGACGCGATCTACCTGGCGTGCAGAGATCTCCAGGACCGCGACGGCCGGCGGGTAATGGTCCTGGTTACCGACGGCGGCGACACCACGAGCGCCAAGACTTTCCACGACGCCCTGGAGGCGGCCCAGATGGCGGACGCGGTGCTCTACGCCATCCTGGTGGTGCCCATCACCAATGACGCGGGGCGGAACCTGGGCGGGGAGAACGCCCTGGCGTCGCTGGCTGCCGGCACCGCCGGCCGGGTTTTCACGCCCAGCGTGGGTCCCGATCTGGACAGCGCTTTCACGGACATCCTGCAAGAGCTCCGGACTCAGTACTTCCTGGGCTACTATCCCAAGGACGCGTCCAAGGGACGAGACCGGTTCCATCGTTTGGAAGTGAAGCTTTCGCGTTCGGATTTGCGGGTACTCGCGCGCAGCGGTTATTATGGGGAGACTGAACGGCCGGCGCCCTCGGCGCCACTCCGGGGGCCGGCAGTGAGAAACGTCACGCCTCGCCCGGAGTGAGGAACGGGGATCCGGATGGAGAAAAGTAAGCCTAAGATCAAGCCGCCAACCCAGACGCTGGAAGAAGTAAAGTACCTGAAGTACCTCATCGAGAATGAGGTGCGGGTGCGGGTGCGCCTGCTGAGCAACGAAGAGTTTTCCGGGATCATCGAGTTCTATGATTCGAACTTCATCCGGCTAACCCGCACGGACGGCCCCAACCTTTTCATCTTCAAACACGACCTGAAGTACCTGTACGAAGAGGACGTAGCCGGCCCCGCTCCCTTACATGGACTCGTATCTAGAGATCGCGCAGGAGATCGCCCGTGAAGCGGCGGCGTTGCTCACGGGGTATTACGAACGGCGCGTGGGCTTCCAACTGAAGGGCGACTTCGACCTGGTAACGGAAGCCGACCTGGCCTCGGAGAAGCTCGTGCTGGAGCGGCTGCGGACACGCTTCCCGAGCCACGGAATCGTAGCCGAGGAGAGCGGCGCGCACGAGGGAAGCTCGGAATATCGCTGGTACGTGGACCCGCTGGATGGGACGACCAACTTTGCGCACAGCTTTCCCGCGTTTTGCGTTTCGATAGCCCTGGAGAAGTCGGGCGAATTGATCGCCGGGGTGGTTCACGATCCCCTGCGCGACGAGGTATTCACGGCCGAGCGCGGCGCCGGAGCTTACTTGAACCACCGCCGCATTCGGGTCTCAAAGGCGGCCCGCCTGGCGGACAGCCTGGTGGCGACGGGTTTCCCGAGCCGCAAGCGCCACGAGAGCGTCAACGTACACTTCTTCCACCAGATGGCGATGGAGACTCACGGGGTGCGCCGGGCAGGGTCGGCGGCGCTGGATTTGGCTTACGTGGCCTCGGGGCGGCTGGATGCGTTCTGGGAGTTTGGGTTGAGCCCCTGGGACATGGCGGCCGGGGTCCTGCTGGTGACGGAGGCGGGCGGCGCCCGAAGCGACATGAAGGGGGACCCGCACGGGCTCCGCAGTCCGCACGTGCTGGTGGATAACGGCCTGATCCACGAAGAAATTCTGCAGTTGTTCCGCGAGGTGTTCGGCGGACAACACCGGTATCCGCTGCCCACCACAAACCCGTAAGGGGGGCTGGGACCGTTCAGTCTTGCCGGACGGTTCCGTTCGAGTCCCGGCGCACGGTGTAGAGCGTCTGGCCGCGAGTGTCGCGCACGTGGGCCAGAATGGGCATTTCGCCCGGCAGCGCGTGGGTGGCGCAGCCCAGGCATGGATCGTAGGCCCGGAAGGCCATCTCCACCATGTTCAGCACGCCGTCGGACATGGTTTGGCGCGTGACGTGGCCCTTGGCCGCCTTCTCGACGCTCATGGCGATGCGGGCCGCGTTGTTCTGGGTGGCGACGACCAGGTTCGCCTTCTTGACCAGGCCTCGCTCGTCGGTGACGTAGTGATGGAACAGTGTTCCGCGCGGCGCTTCCACCACGCCGACGCCCTCGGTGGGCACGGCCGTGGGAAGCCTGCGGATGTCCGGACTGGACACCTCGGGATCGTCGGCCAGTTCCTTCATGCGCTCGGCCGCGTAGAGCAGTTCCACCAGGCGCGCCCAGTGATTGGCCAGCGTCTGGTGAACGGGCTTGCCGCCGAGCACGCTGACGTACTTCTCGTAAGCGCCTTGCGCCAGGGGCGTGGCCATGCCGTCGGCGACGTTCAGCCGCGCCACCGGAGCCACACCATACACCCCGCTGCCGGCGCCCTCGGTGAAACCCTTCCAGCCCGGCTGCTTCAGATAGCAGAACTTCATGTACGACCAAGGCTCCACGTGTTCGCCGATGTAGTCGAGGTATTTGGCCGGATCGAACTTGGCGACTTCCTTGCCCTCCGGTGAGATTACCCGCAACTGTCCGCTATAGAAATTGACGCGGTTCTTTTCGTCCACCATGCCCATGTAATGCGTGCGATGGGTGTAAGCATCCGACAGGATCAGATTCACGTAGTCGGAGTTCTTGAGGACGATCTGGTCGAACACACCCAGGGTGAACTGGGCGAACTCCACAGCCTCACCGGCCACCTGCTGGAATTGTTTCCGTTCCTCCTCGGTGATGCGCCGGGCCACGCCGCCGGGCAAGCCGAAGACCGGATGGCCGACCTTGCCCGCCGCCAGCGTCATCAGGCCGCGCAGCCTGCGCCGCATGCCAATGACCTTCTTCCCCGCCTCGATTCCGACCTTGCCGATCACACCGAGCACGTTCCGCTCGCAGGCCGGCGCCATCGGGCCCACGACGAAATCGGGCCCGCCGAGGAAGTAGAAGTGCAGCGCGTGGTCTTCGACCATGAAAGCGCTATAGACCAGCTCGCGGATCTTCCGGCCCGCCGAGGTCGGTTCCACGTGATACACCGCGTCCACGGCCTTGGTAGCGGCCATGTGGTGCGCCGTCGGGCAGACGCCGCAAATGCGCGATGTGATCTGCGGCATGTCCTCCACGGGACGGCCTTCGGCGAATTTCTCGAAGCCGCGCAGTTCCGGCACCTGGAAGTAGGCGCGCTCCACGTTGCCTTCGTCGTTCAAAAAGATTTCGATCTTGCCGTGGCCTTCCAGCCGCGTGATGGAATCGATCGTGACTTTCTCAGCGGGCATCGTTGGTCCCCTCCATCTTCTTCCTCACCAGCAAGGAGGCGGGAAGGCTATAGCGGTAGAAACTCCCGACAGGATCAGGGACCGACTCGATCACTTTCAGAATCGTCGCGTCATCCTTGGCGGCCAGCAGAGAGGCCATTCCGCTCAGCGCCTTGGCGCCGAAATCCTTGACCCGGCTGGTGGGCCCGAAGCAACCGGTACAGGGCATGTTGCCCTTGACGCACAACGCCCCGCAGCTTCCGCGCGTGGCCGGTCCCAGGCACAGGAGGCCTTGGGCCAGCAGGCATTTCTCGTGATCTATCAGAATCTGGTGGGGCCGCTTGAACTCTTCGATCTCCAGATTGTCCGGCTTGGTATCTTTCCGAGGACATTCGTCGCACAGCGCCCGGTCCGGGGCGAGGACGGAACCCTTCGGGGGAAGTTTGCCGCTCAACAGAGTATCCACGGCCTGCTTCAGCAGGTCCGGGGTGGGCGGGCAGCCGGGCACCGAGTAGTCAACATCCACAACCTGGTCGAGCCTCTTCACCGTGTCGTAGAAACCGGGAAGGTGGACCGTGTGGCCGTTGTCCTTATAGACCATTTGCGGAACCACGCCTTCGGGGTTTACCGTGCTCGGACTCTCCGAATATACGCGCTCGAAAATGGTCTTGCGATCCCACTGGTTCGCCAGTCCGGGAATGCCGCCAAGTTGCGCGCAGGCGCCAAAGGCGATCATGAACTGCGACTTGCGCCGCATCAAGTGCGCCATCTCCTCCTGCTCGGTGGTGCGAATGGCGCCGTTCAGGAAGGTGGCCACGATCGAGCCGTCCGGCATGGCTTCCACGTCCTGGCGCTTGAAGTCCATGGCCACCGGCCACATGACGATGTCCACGGCGGCCACGACGTCGAGGATGCCTTCGCCGAGGTCTACCACGGCCTCTTCACAACCGCCGCAGGATGCGCACCAATAGAAGGCGACCTTTGGTTTCTCGCTCATGCTACCGTCATCTCCTCCGCCACAGTCTCCTTAGGCGCTTTGATCCGCAGAGGCCCCAGCGCGCGGACCTTCTCCACCATGTCGTTCACCACGGTGCGCACGCGCTCGCCCTCGGCCGCGGAAATCCACTCCAGGCGCAGGCGCTCGTCTTCGATGCCCATCTCCTGAACCATCTTCTTCAGCATGTAGAAGCGCCGCAGGGCCTTGTAGTTGCCCTCCTGGTAATGACAGTCTCCAGGATGGCAGCCGCCGATGAGCACTCCGTCGGCGCCCTTGGCGAAAGCGTCCAGAATGAACTGCGGATCCACACGGCCGGAGCACATCACCCGGACCACGCGCGTGTTCGGGGCATACTTCATGCGCGACGTGCCGGCCAGATCCGCTGCCAGGTAGGTACACCAGTTACAGAAGAACGCCACGATCTTCGGTTCGAACTTTTCGCCGATCTTCACCAAGTCAGACATTAGCCAGAACTCCTTCGATCTCGTCGAAGATCTCCTCGTCCTCGAACAAGTGCTGCCGGATGGAAGCCGAGGGGCACCCGGCCACGCACGTGCCGCAACCCTTGCACAGCACCTGTTTGATACTGGCCCGGTTGGTGGCCGCGTCGAAGGTGATGGCACCGTAGGGGCAGATCTGGAGACAGGTCCGGCAGCCGGAACAGGCTTCCTCGAGGATATACGCGGTGTTCGGCTCGGTTTCCACCGAACCGGCGTCGATGAGCGCCAGCGCTTCCGCCGCGGCCGCGCCGGCCTGCGCCACGGTGTCGGGTATGTCCTTGGGCCCCTGGCAGCAGCCGGCCAGGAAAATTCCTTCGGTGAACGTGTTCACCGGCGCCAGCTTGGGGTGCCGCTCCAGGAAAAAGCCCTCGGACGCGCATGAGATGTTGAACAAGCGCCGGACGTCGTTGGCATCGGCTTGCGGCTCGATGCCGACCGAGAGGACCACCATGTCCACCGGAATCCGGCGCACCATGCCGAGCAGAGTGTCTTCCACCCTCAGCACCAGCTTGTTTTCCTCGGAGGGATCGAGCGCCCATTCGGTGACTTCCGCCACCCTTCCCCGGATGAAGTGGACGCCTTCGTTCAGCAGCTTCTGATAGAACTCCTCGAAGCCCTTGCCCGGCGTCCGCATGTCGATGTAGAAGTTGAAGACCTCGGCGCCGGTGTGCTCCTTCAACAAGTGCGCCAGCTTCAGCGAGTACATGCAGCAGACGCGGGAACACCAGCGGTTGGTTTGCACATCGCGCGAGCCCACGCAATGGATGATGCCGATCGATTTCGGCTCCCGCCCGTCGCGCAGAGTGACGTGGCCGCCCGTCGGCCCGGAAGCGTTCACCAGCCGCTCGATCTCGAGCGAGGTGTAGACGTTGGGATACATCCCGTAACCGTAGTAGGGCGTCTTGGCGGCGTCGAAGGGCTTGAACCCGGTGGCCATGACGATGGCCCCGACTTCGACCTTCTCCACCTTCTCCTCTTGCTGGAAGTTGATCGCCTTACGATCCGCGCAGACCTGCAGGCAAGTCTTCTTGCACTTGCCCGACTTGAACTGGATGCAGGTCTCGGGGTCGATCACCGGCACTTGCGGAACGGCCTGCGGGAACGGGAGGTAGATCGGCTTCCGCTTGCTGAGCCCCATGTTGTATTCGTCGGGGAACTTGGCTTCCTTGTAGACGCAGGCGTCGATGCACTCCAGGCAGCCGGAGCAAAGGTTCTCATCGATGTAGCGCGGCCAGCGGGTGACTTCCACATTGAAATTGCCGACGTAGCCGTCGACCTTGGTCACCTCGGCATTGGCCCAGAGCGTGATGTTCGGATGGGCTTTGACCGAGGACATCTTCGGCGTGAGGATGCAGGCCGCGCAGTCCAGCGTAGGGAAGGTCTTGTCGAACATCGCCATGTGGCCGCCGATGCTCGCCTGCTTTTCCACCAGGTAGACCTTCTTGCCGGCGTTGGCCAGAGTCAGCGCCGCGTGGATTCCCGCGATTCCGCCGCCTACGACCAGGGCGTCGGGATGAATCGGAACGCTGCCCTTCTCGAGCGCCTCATGACGGAAGACGCGTCTCACGGCCGCCCGGACCATGTCCTTGGCTTTCTCGGTGGCCATGGACTTGTCCTGATGCACCCACGAGTTGTGCTCGCGGATGTTGACCATGTGCATGAAGAACGCGTTCAGGCCGGCCTTCTCCACCGCCACACGAAAGGTGTGCTCATGCAGGTGAGGGGAGCAGGAAGCGACCACAATCCGGTTCAGCTTGTGCTCCTGGATATCCTGGCGGATCAGTTCCTGGCCGGGATCGGAACAAAGGTACTTGTAATCCCTGGAGACAGCGACGTGCGCCAGACCCGCGGCGTACTCGGCGACCGCCTTGCAGTCCACGATGGCCGCGATGTTGGTCCCGCAGTGGCAGACGTAAACCCCGATTCGGACCGAGCCGTTGGCGTTAGACATAGGACTCGACCTCCTCGTGCGCGGCAAACCATCTGCGAATCAGATTCTGTCCGGCGAGCGACCGCTGCAACCCCAACTCGCGCGCCTCTCCGCCCAGCGCCCAGCCGAGCACCTGCGAAAAATAGAGAACTGGCATATCGAACTTCTCGCCGCTCCGCTTGGCGATCTCGGTCTGGTAGACGTCCAGGTTGAACTGGCACAGCGGGCACATCGTAACAATGGCCTCGGCGCCCTTGCGGGCGGCTTCCTTCAGCAGGATGTAGTTCAGCCGCAGCCCCACGTCGTGTATCGTGCCGGTGAGCGAGCCCCCGCAGCACTTGGTCTTGAGCGAGTAGTCGACGGTGGGCGCTCCCACGGCCTGCATCAGCTCGTCCATGCGCATCGGATTGTGCGACTTGTCGACCTCATCGTAAGGCCGCACGGCCTGACAGCCGTAGTAGCAGGCGATCCGCCCGCCGCGCCACTGGCGCTGGGCCAGCGACTTGATTCTATCCAGGCCGACGTCGTTGTACAGCATTTCCAGGGGATGCCGGACCCGCATCGAATTCATCGGACCGAGCCCCGCCTGGTTCAGCGACTTCCCAATTTTGTCCGCGACTGCAGGATGATGCTGGGCGTAGTCCTGGGTCTTTCGCAGCACCAGGTAGCAGGCGCTGCACGGCGCCAGAATATCCTCCGCGCCCATCTTGTTCGCAATCGAGAGGTTCCTCGCCGACAGCAGGAAGGCGGAGCCTTCATCGATGCACATGTACGACGTCGCGCCGCAGCAGTTCCAGTCTTCCAATTCCTCCAGCTTTATGCCCAGCAGGCGGTAGAGCGTCTTCAGACTCTCGTCGTAAGCGACACCGTTGGCGCCCAGCGAACAGCCGGGGAAGTACACATAACTCTGGCGGCACTGGCCTTTCCCGTCGGCGCTCATTGCGAAACCTCCTGCGGAGCCGCCAACTCGCGCTGCAGCTCATGTATACGCTTGATGCGGTCCTGACGCAGGCTCATGCGTCCCGTCCGCATCAACCCCCAGCCGTACTTGGCCATGGTGAGCAGCAGGAACGGATTGGACTTCAAAGCCATGCGCACCACCAGCCAGATCTCGCTGTTCCGGCCGTGCTGACGCACCAGGGCGTAGAACTCGCGGGCCAGCACCGGGATCGGGAACCGCTTGGGGAACATCCGGTACTTGATCGCTTCCCGCTTCAGCCCGTACATCAGATCGGTGATGTGCACGTCCTGGGGGCAATGCGTGGCGCAGCTATAGCAGGATGCACACAGCCAGATGGTCTGGCTGCCCAAGGCATCGTTGCGAAATCCTTCGCGCACCAGGGCAATGATCCGCCTTGGCGTAAAGTCCATGTAGATGGAGAGGGGACATGTTCCAGAGCAGGTGCCGCACTGGATGCAGGACCAGATTCGGTCGCACCCAGGCTGCTTGCTGATCTCGTCCGCCCAGACCGGATCAGCTTCCCGCTGGAACTTCATCTTCCTTCGGATGAGTGCCAGCACAATAAAACTCCCACAATGACCGGTGTGTATGCGCGACTCGCCGTACGGAGCCGCCTACTAGAATCACTGGCACGTGATTTGCCACGAAAAAAAACGGGAGCGGCGGGTTTTCTTATAGAAACGATGGGACTTCTAGACCGGCCCAAACGCGAGTTCAGATGCGTTGAGCCATTTCCCCCATTTTTTGCTGGGGCAGATTCCTCAATGACTTGCGCGCTTCCCGCTGCGCGCGGCCAGCATCGAGTGAATTTGGCGAGCGAGCGGCGCCACGGCGGCGGCCACCGGCGGCGTCATCTCCTCGGAGATGGTCAAGGTGTCCCCGCCCTCAATGGCGAGAATCTCGACCGTCTCGGGCATGGCGGTGCCCATCCGGCGGGCGAGTTCGAAGGCATCCCGGATGCCGATCTCGTGGGCGTTAATGAGGCGGGCGCTGCCGGCGACGTTGTCCAGACTCAGCCGCCGGACACGCCCCGGGTCGGGCTCAGGGACGGACAGGCAGTCGACAATCACCGCGTAAGAATAGCCCGCCAGCAGGTCGATCAATTCGAAACCGCCCCGGGTACTCTCCATCACCACCACATTTTCAATAGGAGATGTTGCCAGCAGACGGCGCAGTTCTTCCGCCACGGCCAGACCGGCGCGGTCGTCGGATATCACCGGGTTGCCCAGGCCCAGAACCGCGAGGCGTTCGGGGGCGGGCTGGCTCAAGCGGCCACCGCCGGGCGTCCGACCCCTAACGCCGTAGCCCCGCGTTCCAGCACTTTGCGTTGCACCGCCTGCAGGTACAACGCCAGCGGCCTATAAAAAAGGTGCGACCACTTGCCGAAGGGCACCTCCACCACCAGCATGGGAACCGCGATCATCAAGTGAACCACGTAGAGAATATACGCCGGCATCGCCAGATTGAGCAACCGGGCCAAGTGTAGCAGGATGCCCGACAGGCCGGTAAGGAACAGCAGGATGACGAAGAGCCAGTCCGCCAGATCGCTGTGCTTGTGGATCTGGTCTTTCTTCTTCCTGCGGTCCTGCATGATCCACAGCGTGGCGCCTAGCAGGATCAGCGTGGCATAGTAACCGAGCAGGCTGGTCCAGTGAAACGACGCATCTTCCACCTGAAACCAATGCAGGAACACCACCACCAGCATGAACATCGTCCCATAGGCCGTCACCAGCAACAGGTGACGGAGCCAATGCTTGATCGAGATGGTGTCGCACTCTCGCCAGTGCTTCTGCGTCAGGCCATGGATGACGAACTCCTTGGCTTGCGTCAGCAGCAACCCCGCGGGCAGGGGCGGTCCCTGGCGCCGCACATACCACACCATCCGCATGGCATTGCTCAACAGCAAGCCGCCCAGAAGAGCGGCCAGAGTCAGATCGCCCCAGTGCACGATCTCCTTGGGGGCGAAGTAGTGGAGGTTCACGCTTTCGCGGGCCTCCGGGTGCGCGGCGAGCAGCCGAAAACCGAACTGCTCCGGAATGGTAAACAGTCCCAGCACCATGAGCGCGGCGATGACCAGCATGACGATCTCCCACCAACCTTGGCGGTACATCAGGCGGCTCAGGCCGGTCCAGTCGTACATACTGATCAGCCAGCGGCGGCTGGCCATCATCAGATTGCCGGGCTGCGCCTCACGCGGGCAGGTGTCCGAGCAGTCCCCACAGTAGTAGCACAGCCACGGATCCAGGCTTCCCAACATCCTTTCCTTGAGACCAAGCTGGATATAGCGGATGTAGCGGCGCGGGACGAGGGAGTCCTGGTCGATGAGCGAACAGGCGGCGGTGCAGTTACCGCAGTTGAAGCACTTCACCGCGGTCTCGGCGCCGTAGCGCGCCAATTGCGCGGTGACGCTGGGGTCGACACGAACACTCACGATGACGCCTCCTTCCACTGATAGCGGTAGTAATCGCCCGCCTGGCCGGCCTCGGCCACCTTGTTGTAGCGCTTCATCGCCATGATGTACCAGAGGACCTTCTGAGTCGGGATCTTGGTGACGCTGCTGATCTCGGGAACCGTTCGCGGGCCGTCTTTGAGCGCTTCCTGGATCGCCTTCGTCGTATCCCGCTGGTCTTTCGCCAGGGCTTTCTTCGCCTCGGTCAACCCGCCCATGCGCTCGCGGAAAATCTTGAGATCTTCGCGCCAGTTGCGTTTCTCTTCGCTCATCGCGAACCTCCTACGCCTCCACGCCGGCTCCCGCCAGCTCCGCCTGCCGCCGCCAGGTGCGATCCAGGTACATGGCGGCCTCCATGGCCGCCGCCCCGGCCTCGACGATGGCGTCCGGGATGTCCTTGGGGCCGGTCGCCACCCCCGCCACGAAAATCCCCTCCGTGGAACTGTTCGCGGGGCGCGTCGTCACTTCCCGTATCTGGAAGAAACCGTCCGCGTCCACCCCGATCGGCACCGCGCCATCGGGCCGCCAGCCGGGGATCGTACCTTGGCTCAGCACGACCAGGTCGTGCCGGATTTCGGACACGCCCCCGCCTTCGTCGATCAACTCAACCCGCAGCGCGAGATCATGGTTCTCGACCTCGAGGATCCTGCCCACCTTGCCCTTCACCACGCGGACGCCCTCGGCCAGGGCGCGGCGGTAGAACTGCTCGTAACCTTTCCCGAAGGCCCGGATATCCATGTAGTAGATGGTGACCTCGGTATCGTGGCGCTGGTGCTTGATCATGATGGCCTGCTTGAGCGCGTACATGCAGCACACCCGCGAGCAATACGGCACGCCGATGGACTTGTCGCGGCTGCCCGCGCACTGCACATAGGCCACCGACTTGGGGATCTTTCCGTCCGAAGGCCGCAGCACATGACCGTAGGGTCCGTTGGAGCTCTGGACACGCTCCATGGCCAGCGGGTTCATCACGTTCAAATACTTGTCGCCGCCGTATTCCTTCTTCGCGCCCATGGGCGTAGTCTTCAGGCCCGTGGCGATGATCACCGCGCCGGCCTGCACCTTCAGCTCCTGCGGCTGCTGGGTGAAGTCGATGCAGTTGGTCGGGCAGACCCGCGCGCAGTGGCCGTCGAAGATGCAGTAATCGGGGTCGAGCACCGGTATCTGCGGAATGGCGTTGCCGTGGGGGATGTAGATGGCGGCCCGCGCCCCGAGTCCGTAATCGAACTCGTGGGGAGCCAGCGGAGTGCACGCCAGCTCGCACTTGCTGCATCCGATGCAGTCTTCCTCGACCACGTACCGGGGCTTCTTGAGCAGAGTGGCCTCAAAGGCCTCCCCCTCCTGCTTGATGCCCTGGAGCTCGGTGTAGGTGAGCAGGGTGATCCGTTCGTGGTGCGCCACCTCGGCCATGCGCGGGGTGCAGATGCAACTGCTGCAATCCAGTGTGGGGAAAACCTTATTGAGGCCCACCATCACACCGCCGATCGAGGGGGCCCGCTCCACCAGCAGGACGTCGTAGCCCTGGCCCGCCAGATCCAGAGCCGCTTGCATGCCGGCAATCCCCCCGCCCAGCACCAGCCCGTCGTAGCGATCCTTGATTTTCGCCATGGCGATTCTTCTCCTTCTTACCTGCTCCCCTCCGTCAACACGGTTCCATCGCAGTCCCGAACCCGCACCACCAGCGGCATCTGCCCCGGCAGGCTGTGCGTGGCGCAGCCGAAACAGGGGTCGTAGGCGCGGAAGGCCATCTCCACCATGTTCAACACGCCCTCGGTCACTTCGACGCCTTTGTGGATGAGGCCCTGCGCGGCCTGCTTGATCGACATGCAAATCGCGGCGTTATTGTTGGTCGTCCCCACAACCAGGTTGGCCTTCAGGACGATCCCTTTCTCGTCGGTCACGTAATGATGCGTGAGTGTTCCTCGCGGCGCCTCCACGATGCCCACACCTTCGCGCGGCGTCTTGTCGCACACTACCCGGTAATTCTCCGGATGCGTGATCTCGGGGTGCTGCACTAGTTCCAGCGCGTGCTCGGCGGCGTTCATCAACTCCACGCAACGGGCCCAATGGATGGCCAGCGTGTGGTGCACCGGCTTGCGCCCGGTGCGGTCCCCGGTCAAGGTCTCGAAGTACTCCTCGTAGGCTTCCTGCGCCAGCGGGCTGTTCATGCCGTCGGCCACGTTCAGCCGGGATTGCGGCGTGGCCCGGTACACTCCCGATTGCTTGCCGTCCACGAAGCCCTTCCATCCGACCGCCTTCAGGTAGGGGAACTTCAGGTAGCTCCACGGCTCAACGCGCTCGGCAATATGGTTCATGTACTCGGCGGGCGCGTACTTGCACAGCTCGGCTCCCTCGGGGTCCACCACACGGACCTTGCCGTCATAGAAGTTCACCCGGTTCTTCTCGTCGACCAGCCCCATCGAGTAGGTCTCGTGCCGGTAGGGCCCGTTGAGGATCAGGTCCAAGTACTCCTGGTTTGCGAGCACTACGTCGTGAAGGATCTTGAGCGTGAGCTGGCCGAAGCCGACCATGAAACGGCAGATCTCCTCCAGCCGGTCGCGCTCCTCGCGGTTCAGGCCCTTGCTCATCCCGCCGGGGATCGCGTTGGCCGGGTTGACCGGCTTGCCGCCGAAGATGGCCGCCGCCTCGTGTCCCCAGGCGCGGCATTTCAGGACCTGGCCCGCGATCTCGAGCCCGACCTTGCCGATGACACCGATCAGATTCCGCTGAGCCGGATCGCTCTTGGGCCCCATGACGAAATCCGGACCACCCAGCGCATAGAAATGAGTGGTGTGGTCGGTCACATAAAAGATGTTGTACTGGAGTTCCCGCAGCAGGCGTGCCGTCAGCGGCAGATCCGCTCCGTAGACCGCATCACAGGCCTTGGCGCTGGCCATCATGTGCGCTTCGGGGCAGACGCCGCAGATGCGCGGGGTGATCCGCGGCAACTCTTCCACCGGCCGCCCCTCGCAGAACTTTTCGAAGCCCCGAAGCTCCGGCACCTGGAAGTAGCAGTCCGCGACGTTGCCCTCCTGGTCCAGGAAGATGTCGATCTTGCCGTGTCCCTCCAGCCGGGTCACCGGATCGATGCTGATCCTGCGAAATGCCTGCCCGGACAAAGCCGTAGCGCTCGTCATCTCATCCCTCCCCGTCTACCGGCGGACCTTCATCATGCCCGACGACATACTGAAGCGGTAGAAGCTGCCCGCGGGATCGGCGATCTGGCCGACCATCTCGCGCGCCCGCTCTTCCGTCGAGGCTTCCAGCAGCCCGCCCAAGGCGCCGATCATGGCCGTCCCTTGGTCCTCCACTCCCGCCGGCACACCATAGCAGCCCTCGCAGCGCATATCGGCCTTCACGCACAGGGCGCCGCATCCGCTGCGCGTCGCCGGCCCCATGCACAACTCGCCTTGTTCCAGCAGGCACCAGCCCGGCTCGGGGCGAAACTCGTGGTGGCGGCGGAACTGCTTGATCTTGACCAGCCGCTTCTCGCGAGGGCATTCGTCGCACACCGTCTTTGTCGCGCGCAGCCCACCTTCACCGCGTTGTTGCGCGCGGGAACCGCGCCTCCCGCCAGCGCCTGGATCGACTCCCAGACGCGGTCGGCCTGTGGCGGGCAGCCCGGCAGCGCGTAATCCACATCCACCACGTCGCCGAGCCGCAGCACCGCTTCGTAGAAACGAGGCAAATGCAGCGTGCCCACGCGGGTCTCGAATTTCGGCTGCGGCTCCACGCCCGCGGCGTTGTCGATGGTGGGGTTCTGGTGGTAGGCGGCGTTGAAGATGTCCCTCTTCGTGTTGAAGTTGGCCAGCGCCGGAATTCCGCCGTCACAGGCGCAGGCTCCGTAGGCCACCAGCGTCTTGCTCTTCTTCCGCAAAAGCCGGGCCACTTCTTCCTGCTCGCTGTTGCGCACTCCGCCGTTGTAGAAGCACACGTCCAGGTAGCCGTCGGGGTAGCCCGCCACGTTGGCGTACTTGAAGTCCGCCGCGCAAGGCCAGAAAGCCACGTCCGCGATCTGGATCAAGTCCAGGATACGGGCCCCGATCTCCAGCAGGGAGACATCGCAGCCGCCGCAACTGGAAGCCCAATACATGCCGATTTTCAGCTTTCCATTGGCGCTCATGCGTGCTCTCCCTCCCACGGCTGAAGGTCCGCGCCGTGCCCGATGCCGCGCTCGTGCGCCAGCTTGGGCCAGTTCAGGGGTCCGAGCGCGCGCACCTGCTCGCTCATCTCTGTCACCAGCTTGCTGAACTTCTCGCCCTCGGCCGCGCTCACCCACTCGTGCCGGAAGCGCTGGGGCTCGATCCCCATGTCCTCCAGCACGCGCCGCAGCAGCGGCATGCGCACCATGGTCTTATGGTTGCCCGACACGTAGTGGCAATCGCCGATGTGGCAGCCGAGCACCATCACGCCATCGGCGCCGCGCGCGAACGCGGTCGTGATCAGCTCCGGATCGATCCGCCCCGAGCACATCACCTTGACGATGTCCACGTTCGGCGCGTACTTCATCCGCGCCGTACCCGCGCTGTCAGCTCCGGTGTAAGAACACCAGAAGCACAGGAAGCCCACGATGCGCGGCTCCCATGCCGCCGCCTCTCCCCGCCCGTTGTCCGCCGTGTTCACCACAGCTTCGGTCATGGTCGTCTCCCTAGTCCGCCGCCACAAGCTCCGCAGGCTCGCTGAGCAGCGCCAGCAACTCGGATTTCACCTGCACATCCTCGAAACCGGACTGCTGAATCGCATTCGAAGGGCAGGTCGCCACACACGTGCCACAGCCGGTGCAGAGCGCCCGGTTGACCCCCGCGATGCCCTTGGCTTCGTCCCGCGAGATCGCCGAGAACGGGCACACCGTCAGGCACACGCGGCAGCCGCTGCACATCTCTTCCCGGACGTAGGCCACAAACGGGTCCAGCTCGATCTGGCCCGCCGAGATCAACGAGGACGCTTTGGCCGCGGCAGCCGCCGCGGCAGCCGTCGATTCCGTGATGTCCATCGGCCCTTGCACCGACCCTGCCAGGAACAAGCCCGAAGCCGCGAGTTCCACCGGCCGCAGCTTGGGGTGTACCTCCATCAGGAAGCGGTCCGCTCCGACCGAGCAGCGGTACAGATCCACCAGCTTGCTCATGTCCCGGGCCACCAGGCCTTGCGCCAGCACCAGCAGATCGAGCGGAACCTCCAGTTCCTCGCCGAAGGTCAGCCGGTCGAAAGTGCGCACCACCAGCGGAGCCTCCCCGCGCGGGTCCTGCTCGACGCGAGGCGCCCGCAAGGGGTCGAAACGGATGAAGGCCACGCCCTGCTGCGAGACCTGGTCATAGTAGCCTTCGTGCTTCCGGCCGTACGTGCGGATGTCCTCGTGGAAGTCGTAGACCCGCATCTCCGGGAAGCGTTCTTTCAGCTCCGCGGCCGTGTGCATCGTCGTGGTGCAGCACACGCGGCTGCAATACTCGTTGATCTTGCCGTCGCGCATGGGCTTGTGGATGCCCTTGCGCTGCAGGCTCCCCACGCAGTGCATGAATCCGACGCTGCGCACCGGGCGGCCGTTCACGACCACCTTGCCTTGCGTGGGCCCGGTTGGATCCAGCAGCCGGTTCAACTGGTGGAGGGTGATTACCTCCGGGAACGCCCCGAAACCGTGTTCGCTGTGGCGCACCGGGTAGGTGTTCAGCCCCACGGCCAGCACGATCACACCCGACCTGATCTCTACCTGGCGGGGCTGTTCCTCCAGGTCGATCCCCTTGCCTCCGGCGGCCTCGAAACAGGCGCCGC
Organism: Bryobacterales bacterium; assembly: GCA_963744775.1. Taxonomy (GTDB): domain Bacteria; phylum Acidobacteriota; class Terriglobia; order Bryobacterales; family Bryobacteraceae; genus CAVUVG01. The sequence goes on along the minus strand of CAVUVG010000022.1, from coordinate 117,018 downwards.
ACTTGGTACAGGTCCGCCAGTCGATCGCGGGGATGGGCGGGTAGCAGCCGTCATAGGGCTGGTAGATGGCCTTGCGCTTGGACAGGCCCAGGTTGAACGGATCCAGTGATTCTTCGGGACAGGCATCGATGGCGGCCTGCGGATCGGCGCACGCGTCCGATACCCCGCGCGGCGTGATCCGGATCGTCGTGCGGAAATCCCCGATGAAGCCGGTGGCCTGCTCCAGTTGCGCGTTGGTGTAGATGGTCACCTTGGGGTGGGCGGTCACTTCGTCGAATCAGGGGATGCAGCAGGTCGCGCGCCTTCACACCCGTGGGGTAGATCCGGTGAAGCGACGCCATCCGTCCGCCCAGGAACGGGCTGGACTCGATCAGCGTCACCTCGATGCCGCGCGAGGCCAGATCCCGCGCCGCCGTGAGACCGGCCACGCCCCCGCCGATGATGAGCGCCGAGGGGTAGATGGGAATCCGCCGCTTCTCCAGCGGCACCAGATGGGCGGATCTGGCCACGGCAGCCCGGATCAGCCGGCTGGCCTTTTGCGTGGCAAGTTCTTTGTCCTCGATCACCCACGAGACCTGCTCGCGGATGTTGCAGTGCTCAAACAGAAACTGGTTCAGGCCAGCCCGCGCCACGGCCCGCCGGAACGTCATCTCATGGAGGCTGGGCGAACAGGCCGCCACGATCACCCGGTTCAGGCCGTGCTCACGGACCTTCTGCTCGATCACTCCCTGGCCGGGGTCCGAGCAGAAGAACATGTGTTTCGTCGCACAGACGACCCCCGGCAGCCGGGCGGCTTCCTGCACCACCCGATCCACATCCACAACGTCGGAGATGTTCCCGCCGCACTGGCAGACAAACACACCGATCCGTGGGGCGCTGCTCCCGCCATTGTTTCCCGCGCCTTCCGAAGTGGCCTCTCGGCTCATGACCTTCACCCCTGAACGTTCATCTAACTACATGACAACGACGGACACGTATGCACAGACGCTTACCTTCAGGAAGAATCAGTTGACGGCAGAGATCGACTTGCCAGGATGCGGTGGAAGAGATAGGGATCGAACCAGTCATTCTGACCTTTCCCCCTGGACCGCGCTGTCGCACGGGCTTACCACGCTGCACTCTCACTTCAGATCGACCGCCAGCAGCGGTTGCCAGCGGCAACGATCAGCCGGATCATCCGGAAACCCGGCCACATTATAGCAAAGTATATTCAGACCTGAACATCATTTTTTGTAACTCTTGCGAATCGTCACGCCGCTTCCATCCGCTACAATGGAACCCGCCCGAATCCGGGCGCAGGGGACACATGGGACCGACTACCAGGATGTTTCTCAAGTGCGTCATTTTTGCGTGGCTCGCCGGCTAATCCTCCTATTTGCGGCCGCTGTGCCCGCTCCCGATGCCTACTTCGGCCACAAGATCGGCGCCGACCGGACAGTGCTGGATTGGGACCGGGTGGTGGGCTACTTCCGCTCCTTGGAAAAGGCCAGCAGCCGCATCCGGATTCAGCGAACTTGGGCAAGACCACCGAGGGACGGCCCTTCATCGCCGCCATCATCGCGGCCCCGAACACTGCTCGCGATCTGGATCGCTATCAATGGATTCAGCAGAAGCTCGCCGATCCGCGCCGCACGCCGCCGGCCGAAGCCGCCAGGCTGATCGCCGAGGGCAAAGCGGTGGTCATGATCACCTGCTCGATCCACGCCACCGAGATCGCCTCGACGCACACGGCCGTGGAGTTCGCCTACCGGCTGCTGACCGAAAACGAATCCGAAGTTCGACGCCATTCTGCGCAACACCATTTTCATTCTGGTTCCTTCGCTGAATCCCGACGGCCTGGACATCGTCACGCAGCTGGTACCGCAAGACGCTGGGCACGCCCTTCGAGGGCACCGAACCGCCCGAGCTGTACCAGAAGTACGTCGGGCACGACAACAACCGCGACTGGTACATCTTCTCCCAGCAGGAAACCCGGCTCACCGTGGCTCAGCTTCACAATGTGTGGCATCCGCAGATCGTCTACGACGTCCACCAGCAGGGGCCGTACGCCTCGCGCATGTTCGTGCCGCCCTGGCTCGATCCCATCGAGCCCAACATCGATCCGATCATCGCGCAGCAATGCAACAGCTTCGGCGCCGGCATGGCGGCGGACCTGACGGCGGCCGGCAAGACCGGCGTCGCCGTCAACGCCCTGTACGATTTCTGGTCGCCCGCGCGGCACTACCAGGCCTATCACGGCGGCCTGCGCATCCTGACCGAATCCGCCAGCGCGCGCATCGCTTCGCCCATCACGGTCCGGCCGGAGCAGATCGACCGGTCGGCGCTGGGCTACAACCCGCGCGAGCGAAGCTGGAATTACCTGGAGCCGTGGCTGGGCGGGGAGTGGCGCCTGCGCGACATCATCGACTACCAGGTGATCGCCTGGGAGTCCCTCCTCTTCCAGGCGGCCGTGCGCCGCGAGGACCTGCTCGCGCAACTTCTACGGCATCGGGCAGCGGGCCGTCTCCCGGAAGGAGCCGTACGCGTTCGTCGTCCCGGCAGAGCAGCGCGACCCCGGCGCGGCGCGCAAGCTGCTGGAGACGCTCGCCTTCGGGCAGGTGGAGATCGAACGCGCCGGCGCGGCCTTCGAGGCCGGCGGCAAGAGTATCCCGCCGGCAGCCACGTGATCCGCCTGGCGCAGCCCTACGGCTCCTTCGCCAAGACGCTGCTGGAACGGCAGAGCTATCCCGACCTCCGGCAGTATCCGGGCGGTCCGCCGAAGCGTCCCTACGACGTTACCGCGCAAACGCTGCCGCTGTTGATGGGTGTCGACGGTGGACCTGGTTTCGGCCGCCATTTCAGCGCCGGCTCGAGCCCGCCGCGCAGTTTCGGCCAGCCGCCGCGGCATCCGGCTGTGCTTGCCGCCGCCGACACCGACACCTGGCGCGCGCGTCAACCGCCTCTGGAAGTCCGGCGCGACCGTCTGGCGCGATCCCGCGACCGGCGATTTTCATCAGCTCCACCGACAGGCAGCAGACCTGAAGGAATTGCGCCGCCCGCGGATCGGCCTCTACAAGAGCTTCGTGCCCAACATCGACGAGGGCTGGACCCGCTGGCTGCTGGAGCAGTTCGAGTTCGACTACGCCAGCGTGGGCAATCGCGAAATCCACGGCGGCGGCCTGCGGCAGCGCTTCGATGTTCTGGTCTTCGCCGACCAGTCCGCCTCCTCCATCGAGAATGGCTACCGCGCCGGCAGCATGCCCGAGGAATTCTGCGGCGGCTTGGGCGAGAAGGGCGCCGAGTCCCTGAGGCAATTCGCCGCGGACGGCGGCACGCTGGTATTCCTGAACGACTCCGGCTCGCTACGCCGTACGAAGGCTGGGGCTGAAACTGAAGGACGTCGTCGAGGGCGTCTCCAGCACGCGAGTTCTACTCGCCCGGTTCGCTGCTGAACGTTGCCCTGGACGCACGCCACCGCTCTGGCCCTGGGCCTGCCGCGAGAGATCGCCATCTGGTCCGACGGCAGCCCGGCATGGGAGATCCCCGAGGGCGCGCCGGCGCGGGCCGTGGCCGCGCTACCCCGCATCCGGAATCCTCGCATCCGGCTGGCTGCTCGGCGAGAAGTACCTGGCGGGGCGATCCGCCCTGGTGGACTACCGCCTTGGCGCGGGCCGCGTCATCCTGTTCGGCATGCGCCCGCAGTACCGCGCGCAGAGCTACCAGGCCTTCAAGCTGCTGTTCAACGCGCTCGTTGCCGATTGATCCGCCCGGCATTGGATATAATCGGCCCAATGGCCGCCGGGCTTCTTGCATCTGCATACTTACTTTCTGTTCCCGTTTTCCATCGACAAGGAAACGGTGCTGGAGGAGCATAAGCTCACCTGGCCCAAGAGCCAGCGCTGGATCGACGGTCTGGATGACTGGCTCGCGGTGCGTTCCGATGCGCGGAAGTTCAGCGTGCCGGCGCGGCTCGGGTCCATGGCGCCGGGCGGCATACACGCGCTTCGACATTGATTCTCCGGCCTACCAGGACATGGTCTTCTTCCATCCCATCGTGCGCCGGGTCTTCTTCGATAGCGTCGATGCCTCGGGCACCTCGGGCGAACAGGAAGCCCTCCTGCGCTGTTACCAGATCCAGATTCCGGAGGGGAGCCGGGTCTGGCTCGAGGCCCAGGACCTGAAGGGCCGCGCGGCTGTCGGTGGAAGTGACCGAGCTGCGCCTATTCCTGTTCGCCAACGGCATCGGGATTCTCTCCATCGGCGTGGAGGCGTTCAACCTGACGGCCACCGAAGCCTTGTGGATCAACGAGACCCTGCGCAAGGTCTACCCTTCCAGCGGCCGGCAGGTTCGTGAGGGCCGCTTCCCTAGCCGCATGGCTCTGGTGCTGGAGCGCGACGGCGCTAAGGAGATTCTGGCGGAGGAGAACTTCAAGTCGGCCGGGATGACGGGCTTCCAGCCACCCCTGTCGAACACCATCACGCAGTTGCTGTACTTCGCCGACTACGAGCGGCAAGAGTTCGAGCCAGTGCTCGACGAGCGGATGATCGTCTACACCTATTTCGCATTCGATCCCGCGTCGGTGCCCGAAGACTTCATCCCCTCCGAGGAGTACCAGTTTCTGCTCAGCCGTTTGCTGTACGTGGACCGCGGAGGCGACGGCTACCGTTACGATCCGGACTTTACGCGCGCGCAGATGCGAACGGCAGATGTACCGCCGCTGGGCCCACCAGGGCACCTACTACGGCTTCACCAGCTACAGCAGCGTCACCGCCGCCATGGGCACTTTCGACTGCGACGAGCACCAGCTCGGCGAGGGCTTCCTCATCCACCGCATGTTCACCACGCGCTACTACCTGATGGCCATGGTGGCCCTCTTTTATCGAGCCACTCTGCTCGATTTTTCCGAGCGTACCGCCCTGGTCTCCAAGCAGCTCTACCTCGATCAGGAAGATGGCAGATTCGCCATCGAAAACATCCAACTGGCCAACGATCTGCGGGGCGACTTCCTGCACTTCTCCAACTACTGGCACTTCGAGGAGCTGGCCAACAAGGATGAAGAGTCGGACCACTTCACCATGCAGTGCCGCGAGTACCGGATCGGCCCGATGAAGGCCGAAATCGAGGAGGAGATCGAAAAGCTCAACGCCTCGCTCCACAACTACCACCAGTTCCGCAACACGGAAGCCGTCAACCGCCTGGCAGTCTTGAGCCTGATGCTCGGCGCCGGGGCCGTCGTCACCGGCTTCTTCGGCATGAACTTCGGCCGCGGTTTCGCCCGCCTGTTCTTCGAGCCTGGAGCAAAGCCCCGCGATTTTCCACTACCTGGCTGTGGCGTTTGTCGCTTTGATCGCCTTAGGCGCGATCACCTTCGGGTTCTATGTCGTGGTGAGGAATTGGTCCGACTATCGGGAGACCCTGGCGCACCGTTCTTCTTTGACCCACGAGCACGACGGCAGCAGTCTTCGAAAGGGCCACCTTCCACGGGTCTGAAGTCCGGCGGTCCTCTCTAGGCAGGCAGCGGAGTCAGGCGGATGCCCAACGCATGACTCACAGGGATCGCACCGCTAATCTGAACCACCAGGTCCGGCCCCTTCTGCTGGTAGGACGCCTTGGCGGAGGACCCTAATAACACGACCTTGGTCCCCGCGGCGGCGCGGACTCCGGGGACGCGCAGGGCCGTCCCCGCCGGGCGCTTCAGGTAGTACACGTACAGGCTGTCGCCCTGGCGCGTGAACCGCACGTCCGTGCCATCCGGCGCCGTGGCCGACGGACGCACCCAGGGACGCGAGCCGAAGATTCCCTCGCCATTCACCGATAGCCAGTCGCCGAGCTTTCGCAGCCGGTCGAGTTGGATTTCGGAAATGCTCCCATCCGGCTTGGGCCCGATGTTCAGCAGCAGGTTCCCGTTCTTGCTCACGATGTCGATCAACAGCGCCACCAGCCGGTCCGGCGCCATGACATGTTCCGGCCCCTCCACCTGGTTGTACCCGAAGCTGTACCCGAGGCCGCGGCAGGATTCCCATTTTTTCTGGGTGATCTTGTCGTAGCTGGAATATTCCGGCGTGGTGAAATCCGAGAATTCCACCCCGAAGCGGTCGTCCACCAGCCCCTCCGCCACGCGGTTGTAGTAGCCGGCGAACAACTCTCGCACACGGCCGGTCTTGGGGTAGGTGATGTCGTTCCATAATACCGACGGCTGATACCGCTGGATCAGCTCAGTCCAATGGGCGTACGCATACCGCCCGTACTCCTCGGTCTGCGGCGCCGTGCTGCGGACTTCCGGGCTGCTCTTGATAGGCTCCGAGGTAAAGGTCCAGTCCAGCCCGCCGGAGTAGTAGAGCCCCATCTTGAGCCCCGCCGCGCGGACCGCCGCTGCCAGTTCGCCGACCAGATCCCGCCGCGACTGAAGAACACGCCCGCCCGCGTGCGGATTCTTTACGGCACTGGGCCAAAGCGTGAATCCGTCGTGATGCTTGGTGGTCAAGACCACGTATCGGGCGCCGACGGACCGGAACAGCTTCGCCCAGGACGCCGGGTTCCACTTGCTGGTCTGCTCGTTGAACGTCTTGGCGAACTGGTAGTAGTCGAAGTTCTTCCCGTACTTCTCGAGGTGGTGTTTGTAGGTTGGCGAAGTCGTGAGCCGCAGCGTGTTGAGGTACCACTCGGCGTACGGGTTCTCGTAGAACCACCGCTTGGGGTCCACCTTGCCGTACTCGCCCGTGGTAGTCGCCCAGGCCGGAACCGAATAGAGCCCCCAATGAATGAAGATCCCGAGTTTCGCGTCCTGGAACCAGGCAGGCGCCGAGTGCCGGGTCAACGATTCCCAGGCAGGCTCGAACCGCGGCTTCTGCCCGAACAAGACGGGAGCGGCCGCTCCCAGCGCAAGCTGATGGAAAGTTCTCCGTTGCATGGTTGTTGGTAGTATACACCGGCACGCCCGGCCCGGCTCTCGTGGTAGCATGTGCCACGGAGAGGAGAGTACATGAGCGATTTTTCAGTATCCCGCCGTTTATTCCTATCGTCGGCGGCCGCGGCGCCGGCACTGGCAGCCTCGGACCGCATTGAGGCATTCATCCCGCCGCCCGAGCGCGTGCGAATTTTGGCCGCGGTGGCCTCATCGGTGGTGCCGCCCCCGCAATACTCACCAGAGGAGATCAACCGCATCCAGTCCCAAGGCAAGACCGTCGAGATGATCCTGCCCAAGAATGCCGACGAGCTGGCCAGGGCGCTCCCCGAAGCCGACGTGATCTTCGGCGCCGTCAACGCCGAAATGCTGGCCAAGGCAAAGAATCTGCGCTGGCTGCAGGCCACCGAGGCCGGCATGGACCGGCTGCTGTTTCCGGAGCTGATCAAGAGCAACGTGGTGATCACCAACATGGCCCGCATGTTCGCGCCCGCCATCTCGGAGACCGCCATCGGCATGCTGCTGAGCCTCACGCGCGGCTTCGTCAAGTATTACTACCCGCAATTCCAGAAGCGTACCTTCAACGCCGAGCGCAACCTGGTTGAGGTCGATGGCATGACCATGGGAATCGTCGGCATGGGCGGCCTGGGGCAGGCCACCGCCATGCGCGCGCACTACGGTTTCAACATGCGCATCCTGGCCACCGACGCCAAGCCCATGGCCAAGCCCCTCTTCGTGGACACGCTCCGCGAACCGGGCTGGTTCATGGAAATGGTCCCCCAGGTGGACGTGCTGGTCAGCGCCGCGCCCGCCACCAGGGAGACCGAGAGCATGTTCAACGAGAAGGTCTTCCGCGCCATGAAGAAGACGGCCTACTTCATGAACATCTCCCGCGGGACGCTCGTGGATGAGGCAGCGGTAGCCCGCGCGCTCAAGGAGGGCTGGATCGCCGGAGCCGGCCTGGACGTAACGCGCCAGGAGCCTCTGCCGTCCACCAGCGAGCTTTGGGATTGCCCGAACCTGCTCCTCACCTGCCACACGGCGGGATACGCGCCGCAGCGCCGCGTCCGCTTCATGGGGTTGCTCGCGGAGAATGTTCGCCGCTACACCAGCGGCCTGCCCTTGATGAACGTGGTGGACAAACAGAGAGGCTACTGACCGATCGCCCGGCGGATGGCGCCGGCGATCCGGTTTGCATGGGAGTCGACGAGTTTGCCGTCGGCTCCCTCCACCATCACGCGCGCCAGCAGTTCCGTGCCGGAGTAACGCACCAAGATCCGGCCCGAATCGCCGAACGCCGCCTCCGCGGCGCGGATCTCGTCGCTGACCCCGGGTATCTCCTCGAACGGCTTCTTCACGTTCACGCGGATATTGACCAGAAGCTGGGGGTAGCGTTCCAGGTCCGCCGTCAGCTCGTCCAGGCCCGCGCCAGCCTTTCGCATGGCCTCGATCGTGCGCAGAGTGGTCAGCAGCCCGTCGCCCGTGGTGGCGTAGTTGTGGAAGATGACATGGCCGGATTGTTCACCGCCCAGGACGGCTCCGCTCCGGATCATCTCCTCCAAAACGTACTTGTCACCCACCGCGGCGCGCAGCATTCGGATCCCCTGGCGGTCGAGCGCCCTCTCCAGCCCGAGGTTGGACATGACCGTCGCCACCACTGTCGGCCTTCCGCCCGGACCAGTCAGTTCTCCGCGCTCCAACAGAAAGCGGGCCGCCAGCAGCATGACTCCGTCGCCATCCACGATCTGGCCGCTGCGCGAGACCATAATGGCGCGGTCGGCATCGCCGTCGAGCGCCACGCCCATGTCCGCGCCCAGCGCCGGGACGGCCTCGCGGAGCTGGCCCACGTGCAGGGCGCCGCACCCCAGGTTGATATTGCGGCCGTTGGGGGAAGCGTTAATCGCCACCACGCGCGCCCCCAGCCGCTCGAACAGCGCCGGAGCCAGCCGCGAGGCCGCCCCGTGAGCGCAATCCACGACGATGCGGAAGCCTTCCAGCGACTGCGGAAGCGTCGAAACCAAGTAGTCCAGGTAATGCCGGTCCAGTCCCGGATCTTCAGCGAGCGCCGCGGGAGCGGGCTCGACACCACCCGCCAGCAGCGCCAGGATTTCGGACTCAAGCTCATCCTCCTGCTGGTCGGGCAGCTTGTAGCCGGAGTGTCCGAAGATCTTGATCCCGTTGTCCTGGTACTGATTGTGCGAGGCGGAAATCATCACCCCCGCCATGAAGGTGTCGGTGCGGGTGAGATAAGCGATGCCCGGCGTGGTGATCAGGCCCGCGAAGCGGGTGCGGACTCCCGCCTGCGCCAGACCCCCGGCCAAATGTTCGGCGATCCAAGGCCCCGACTCCCGGGTGTCGATCCCCAAGATGACTTCCGGGTTCCGTCCCAGAGCGGAGGTCAGTTTGCCGAGCGCGATGCCCACCGCCTGAATCGTGCGGGGGTCGAGGGGGGCCTCGCCGGCCACGCCCCGGATGCCATCCGTCCCAAAGAACTGCTTCCCCACCTAGACAGCCTCCGCGAGCGGGGGCGCCACTACTGCACGGCTCTGTTGGGGCCAGAGCAGACCCTGAATTCGGGAAGGGATCGTGCGCTGGAAGTAATCGGGGCGCCCCGACTATGACGATCCAGAGGGTGACGGCGATCGCCAAGGCGAGGAGCTTCCACCCCAGATTATCCAGCCGCAGGCGCTTCATAATTGTGCCGCGCTCCTCCACTCGTCGTCGTCCTCTGCCGGCCGGGGCCGCTCGGGCGCCTCGTCGGGAAGCACTGTAGAGAGGCTGCGCAGGCCGAAGTGCTTGGCGATCACCTCAGCCGCCCGCCGCAGAGTGATGCTCTGTTCAATCTTGCCGGAGGAAGCCACCGAAAGCCGCCCGGTCTGTTCGGAAACGACCAGGGCCAGGCAGTCCGTCTCTTCGGTAATGCCGATGGCCGCGCGGTGCCGGGTGCCGAGCGTCCTGGCCAGGGCGGGGTTCATGCTGAGCGGCAGGAAGCACGCCGCGGCCGCCACCTTGTCGCCCTGCACGATGACCGCCCCATCGTGCAGCTCGCCGCCCGGTTTGAAGATCGACAGCAGCAGGTCTCGGGAGAGATGCGCATCGAGCTTGACGCCGCTCTCGATGAAGGTTCGAAGCCCGGTGTCCCGCTCCATCACAATTAAGGCGCCAATGCTTTGCTGCGTGAGCTTCCGCAGGGCCAGGAGGATCTCATCGGCGGACTCCAGCCGCTGCAACCGCCCGCCGAAGCCCAGCCAGCGCCGGCGGCCGATTCGGATAAGCCCGCGCCGTATGTCCGACTGGAAAAGGACGATCAGGGCAAACGGCACGTAGGGCAGGATTGGCGCCAGTATCCATTGCAGTAACTTCAGTCCAGCCAGGGCCGCCACACCGTAGAAACATGCGAAAACCGCTACGCCCGCCAGCACCTGCGCCGCCCTGCGCCCGCGGACCAGCATCAGAAACTGGTAGACCAGGAAGGCCACCAGCAATATGTCCAAACCCGCAGCCGGGCCAATCCTGGGCAGTGTCGGTTCGGTCTGTAGCAGCGCAAGCGGCATCTGAATCTATATCTTACTTCAGTGCGAATAGACCGGGGCGCTTGCGCCGATGCACTGCTGCGAAAAAGTTTCTGTTTACGGGTCGATGAAGTTCACGGTCGTGAGAGCCGTGCTCCGAGCCCCCTTGTCGTCGGTGACCGTCAACTCAAAGACATAATCGCCGAAATCCTGCAGAAATTTAACCGTCGGCGTGGCCGTGTTGGCTCCGATGATCTGGGCGGGCTTGGCTGCCTGCCACGCGCCAGGAGTACGTTATCGGATCGCCATCCGGATCAGAGGACCCGGAGCCATTCAACTGTGCCTCCCGGTTCATGGTGGTCTGATTGGGGCCCGCGTCGGCCACCGGCGGGTGGTTGGATGCGTCGGGTGGGCCCACTGCCGTCACCTGCACGGTTGCCGTGGTGCTGACCTGGCCGAATTCATTCTTGGCGGTCAGAGTGTAGGTGGTCGTCTCGGCCGGTGACACGGTGGTACTTCCGTTGGGCCGGACCTCGCCGATGCCGCTGATGGTCACTTCGGTCGCGTTCTCCGTCTCCCAAGATAGAGTCGAGACCTCGCCCACCTTGATCTGCGCCGGTGTCGCCACGAAGCGCAGGATGCGAACCTGGGGACGGACCACGGTGGCGGCGGTGACCGTCACGCGCGCTTGGCCCGAGCCACCCCTGTCATCCCTCACCGTCAGGCGGAAGGTATACGTCTGGCCTTCGGCGGCCGTGAAAGCTCGCCTGCACCGTGTTCATGCCTGTAAGCGAAACCGTGGGCCGCTTACCTGCTCCCACTGGTAGGTGATGGGATCGCCGTCCGGGTCGTAGGAACCGGAACCATCCAGCTTGATCAACCCCGCGGTCACGCCCATCTGGTCAGGCCCGGCATCGGCCACCGGCGGATCGTTGCCGGTGCGCACCGTGCGGGTCAGCATCTCGTAGCGGATCCGCGGGACATCCATGGGAACCGGACTCTTCAGCCCGGCGAATTCCTTCGGCCGGATCCAGTTTCCGAACTGAAAACCGACGGCAACGCGCCCGCTGTCGTTCGCGCCCACCAGGGTTTCGTTCAGTCCAGCCTCGAGCGTGAACGCCCAACGAGGATTCAGCGGCTGCACGAAACGGACCATGCCGCCCGGCCGGTTGCTCCCGCCCTGGCGGAAGAGCGCCCCGAGGTTGCCCTCCATATAGGCGTCCTTATAGAGACCGATTTGCGTGCTTCCCCCCACCTGATCGACCACGCTGAGGTAGGTCTCCCGGAAAATGTTGCGACTGAGCGCCACACGCCGGATGAGAGGATCATCCAGGAAATGACTTGGTCCCGAACACCCCAATGCGCCCCCGGCTGAACAGATAGTCCATCGCCACGGAGGCCTGCCCCAGGGTGCCGCCGGCGCGGAATTCCCTCAGCTCGACGCGCTTGAAGCTGGAGAACAAACCGGCCTGGAAGCTTCCGTGCCGGCTCAGAAGGCCGACGTCGAACTGGCCTTCCTGGCGGTCGGCCCAGCGCATGTACTCGGCTTCAGCCTGCAGCGCATGGCTGCTGCCGAAGGGCGCGAAGAAACGCGCCTTGCCCGTCACGGCCAGATTGCCCGTGGTGTCCGAACCGAGGTTCAACCCCAGAAGTTGGAACCGTTTCGGCCTGGTGGCCTCAATCGCCTTCTGCGCCGTGGCCTCCATCATCCCGGCCAGCTCCGTCGCGCTCCGGAGGCTTGGGCAGTTGCGCCACCTGTTGCTGGACGTCGGCCTGGGCCTTCTTGAGTGCATCGGAATCCTGTTTGAGAGTAGCGACTTCCTGCTTCAGCAGGTCGTTCTGGTCCTTGAGACCGCGCAATAAAGCGAGAATTTCATCCAGCTTGTCGAGCTTGGAGAGAACATCCTGGCAGCAGTTCAGTTGCTTCGCGTCGGCCTCGGTGATCGCCTTGACGGCGTCGCCCACGCCTCCGGCACTCACGACCTTACCGGTGCCGTCGGTAACCGTCAGCACGACGCGCCGGTTCATGAACCGGCCTTCCTTGCTCTGGTTGTCAACCTGCGGGTTACGCTTGCCGCGGCCATCCGTTTCGATCTGCCCGGGATTGGCGCCGTACTTCAGGAGAAAGCTCTTAACCGTCTCGGCGCGCGCCAGAGCCAACTTGTCGTTGTACTCCAAGGAGCCCACGTAATCCGTGTGTCCCTCAACCCTCACCTTGTAGTCGGGGTGCTGGCTGAGCAAATCAGCCAGGCGCAGGAGACTGGGATACCCGTCCGAGAGGATAGACGAGTTGAACTCGAAATTGATCTCTTCCCAATCGTCCTTGCTGGCGGTTGTGGTCAGACCCTGCGCTAACAGGGACGAGGAGGCAAACACAACGATCAAAGTCAACGCGGTGAGATATTTGTGGAGCATGGTAGTACTCCTTCTAGTGGATTCGAGCCTGAATTTCTCTCTGGGCATTTAAGACCCTATTTTACCGCTTAAACGCAAAGAAGCCGATGCCACGTCGTGCGGCATAGGCCCGGGTTGATCTTTCTGGGGGGAACAGACGCTAAGAGAGGAAGCGCTTCTCGACTTCCTTCCAGTTCACGACGTTCCACCAGGCTGCCAGGTACTCGGCGCGGCGATTCTGGTATTTGAGGTAGTAGGCGTGCTCCCAGACGTCGACGCCCAGGACCGGAAGCCGCCCCTCGATGAGAGGGTTGTCCTGGTTGGCGGTGGAATAGATGTCAAGCTTTCCGGATTGGTCCTTGACCAGCCACGCCCAGCCCGAGCCGAAGCGTCCCATGGCGGCCGCCGAGAACTTTTCTTTGAACTGATCGAAGCCGCCGAAGGTGCTGTTGATCGCCTCGGCCAGCTTGCCGGAGGGCTGCCCGCCGGCCTTCGGCCCCATGATCTTCCAGAACATGGAGTGGTTGAGGTGCCCGCCGCCGTTGTTGCGAACCGCGGTCCGGATGTTCTCGGGCACGGCCGCGAGGTTGCCGGCCAGCAGTTCCTCAAGGCTCTTGCCTGCCAGCGCGGGGGCCGACTCCAGCGCCTTGTTCACGTTGGCGACGTAGGCGGCGTGGTGCTTTCCATGGTGAATCTCCATCGTCGCTTTGTCGATGTACGGCTCCAGGGCGTCGAAGGGGTAGGGCAGGTCAGGTAGTGTAAATGGCATCTCGTTCTCCTACCAAAAGAGATGCCCAGTGGCGAGCGGGAGATTCAGCCTTCCACGCCGCCGGCCCTCTCAAAGGCGTCGGCCAGGCGCAGCATGCCGGGTTCATCGAAATGCCGGGTGAGAATCTGCATCCCCACCGGCAGCCCGGCGGGCGTCGTACCGCAGGGCACGCTCATGCAGGGAGTCCCGGCCAGCGAACCGGTGATGGTGTAGATGTCCGAGAGGTACATCGCCAGGGGATCGTCAATCTTTTCGCCCAGCTTGAATGCGGGGAAGGGCGAAACCGGCGTGATGATGGCATCCACCTGCTCAAACGCCCGCGCGAAGTCGCGTGCGATCAGGGAGCGGACCTTCTGCGCCTTGAGGTAGTAGGCGTCGTAGTAGCCCGCGCTGAGAACGTAGGTGCCGAGCATGATCCGGCGCTTGCACTCGGGGCCGAAAGCCTGGCCGCGCGTGGTGCGGTACATGTCGATCAGGCTTTCGGGGTCCTGCGAGCGGGTGGTGTACCGGACTCCGTCGTAGCGCGCCAGGTTGGAGCTCGCCTCCGCCGTGCAGATGATGTAGTAGCAGGCGATGGCGTAGTCGGTGGTGGGCAGGCTGATGTCCCGCACCTGGCAGCCCAGCTTCTTCAAGGTCTCGACCCCGCGCAGGATCAAATCTCCGGTCTCGCCGGCTAACCCTTTGAAGTACTCCCGGGGCAGTCCGATCCGGACCCCCTTGACGCGGCCGTCAAGCAGGCCCACGTAGTCCGGAACTGGCGCGAACGCGGAAGTCGAGTCCATCTCGTCGCGCCCCGCCACCACCTGGAGCAGCAGGGCCGCGTCCCTTACGTTTCGGGCAAACGGGCCGATGTGATCCAGCGAGCTGGCGAAGGCGATCAGACCGTAGCGCGAGACGCGCCCGTAGGTCGGCGTGATCCCCGTCACCCCGCAAAACGAAGCCGGCTGGCGGATGGAGCCGCCGGTATCCGAGCCGAGCGAGACCACGGCCGTACCCTGCGCCACGACCGCCCCCGAGCCTCCGCTGGAACCACCGGGAACGCGGTCCAAAGCCACCGGGTTGCGCACCGGCCCGAAAGCCGAGTTCTCGTTGGAGGAACCCATGGCGAACTCGTCGCAGTTGGTCTTGCCCAGAATGACTCCGCCCGCCTGCTCGATGCGGGCGACGGCGGTGGCGTCGTAGGGCGGCACGAAGTTGGCCAGCAGCTTGGAACCGGCCGTGGAGCGCACGCCCTTGGTCAGGATGACGTCCTTCACGGCGACAGGCACGCCAGCCAGCGGACCCGCGTCCCCTCCTCCGGCCAGCTTCTCATCCACGCGCCGCGCCGCTTCCAGGGCGCGCTCCGGGCAGAAATGGAGGTAGGCGCTGGTTTTCGGATTCTCGGCCCCGGCGAACCGCAGGGCCTCGGCGGCCAGCTCCACGGCGCTGAAATTCCGGGCCCGCAGGCCTTCCCTTACTGCTTCGATGGTCAAGGAGGCGATATCCACGCGCTACCTTTCGATTACCCTGGGAACCTTGAAGTGGCCCGCCCCGGATAGCGGCGCATTGGCCAACGCCGTCTCGCTGCCCAGCACCGGCCGTTCGACGTCCTCGCGAAGCGTGGCGGTCTCGCCCGCGTCGTACAGGACCTGCGCCATGGGCTCGACTCCGCTCGGTGTCCAGTTCGCTCAGCTTGTCCATGTGCGCCAGGATCTCGTCCAGATCGGCCCTCAGCCTGCGCACCTCTTCGTCCGACAGTCTGAGGTTGGCCAAATCCGCGACGTAGCGTACTTCTTTTTCGGTGATCTTCAAGCCGTCTTCCTTGGGCGCTTCTGCTTGTAGATAGCGCGCAGCACCGGGTCCTGGATCTGGTCCGCCTCGTCGCTGGCGCGCCGGGGCGATTCGGCGCGGCCAGGGAGCCGGCGGCGAGGGACATGCCGGAACTCGATCTCCCGGACGACGGACGGCCCCAGAACTTCCTCCAGCCGCTTCAGAATCTGGCTTTTCAGCACGAATAGCTGCCGCTGCCAGAGCGCGTCCTCCACCTCCACCAGGAGGCGGTTGCCGGCCAGCGCAACCGCGCGTGTGTGGGCGGCAACTTTCTTGCCCACGGCCGCGGACCAGCCCGCACAGGCGAGCTCTTCCAGGCACACCGACCCGGCGGGGAGTTTCAGTCTTGAGATTAGTTTGCCGGCGCGCTCCATGCTGAGTGAACGGGGTCATTGTACCATGCAGGGTATGCTGGTTCTCGCCTCGCATTCACCGCGCCGCCGGGAGATTCTGTCTCGCGCGGGCATCGATTTTGTGACCCGGCCGGCGCTCGTCGACGAAGGGAGAAGCGGCGACGAGGAGCCGCGCGCCCACGTGCGGCGCCTGGCCAGGGAGAAAGCCGAGGCGGTCCCGGCGGGGCCGGGCGAGATCATTCTGGGCGCGGACACGGTCGTGGTGATCGGCAGCCAGGTGCTCGGAAAGCCCGCCGACGAGCGCCACGCCGCGTGGATGCTGCGCCAATTGTCGGGCCGCGAGCATGAAGTGCTCACCGGTATTTGTCTGCGGGCAGAAGGCCGCCTGGTCGTCGATACGGAGTCGACCCGGGTGCGTTTTGTCCCGCTCACGGATCAGGAGATCGACCAATACGCGGCCAGCGGCGAGCCCATGGATAAGGCCGGCGCTTATGCCATTCAGGGACTGGCCTCGAAATTCATCGACCGGATCGAAGGCTGTTACTTCAACGTCGTGGGGTTGCCGGTCGCGCTGGTCTACCGGCATCTGAAGCAATTGCAGGCGGCGGCGTCCGGCCCGGGAACGCTATAATGAGTGCTTCCGTAGTGGCCGCTTTCCCGGCGGTTCAGCGATTCCTATGAAAAAGATCTCGTGTATCGGCCTTTTTTTGCTTGCCACCGCCGCCTCAGCGCCGGGGCAGACCTTCGAGGTTTCCCCCATCTACGGATGGGCTAGGATGGGCAAGAAGCCGTTAGGCTCATCATCTGTCGAGAATAAGAAAGACGACGATACCTCGTTGCGGAATGGCACCAGTTACGGTATCAGGCTCACGTATAACACGCGGGGCTACTACGGGCACGAGCTAAGCTACGTCCAGTCCCGGGTCGGGCTTCGCGTGAAGATCCAGCCGACAAGCGACGCCGTCAAGCAGACATTTGAGGACAAGGTCAAGGTTCACCAGGCCGCCTATAATTTCCTCATCTATTTCATGCCCAAGAACGAACGGTGGCGCCCCTACATGACCGGCGGCGTGGAAGCGCAGGAATACAGCAGGCCCAGCGTGGAGGGCTGGACCGGATTCTCCACACGCAATTACGGATTCAATTACGGTGGGGGCATCAAGATCAAGCTGTTCAAGCACGCCCTGGCGCGGCTGGACGTCCGTGACTCCATCAGCGGCAAGCCTTATAACCTCACCTTCGCGGATCTGACTGTGGGCTCGGGCATCCTCCGGCAGCAGCAGGCAGCTTTCGGCCTCGGCTTCACCTTCTAGGGAGCTTGTCCCGCCGCCTGCTGGGTAAGCCCTGCTTTCTCCGGTTGTTCGTCCTAGTTGAATACCAGTACTGTCTAGTCCCAACGCCATACCCAGGAGGATTTCATTTGGATGCAATAGTTTGGAGGGATAGCCCGAACGAACTTCCGGGCGACGCAAGTTCGGTGTTGTGTCTTGTTGGTGTACAATGAGGGACGTTGGCGACTTGGCCCACAAGGCTTTCGGGCCGAGGAGCGTGTGGTTCCTGTGTCCTTGAGGTGACCGCTGATGCATCGAGGTGCGCTGTTGTCGAGAGGTATCGCCTTCTGTTGGTTGGTGGTCCTTTCAGTATGTTTGGGTATGGGAGCACAGGAGAAGCGAGACACCGCGCAACCCCCTGCCCCGCGGGCCGAAGACGAGGAACTCAGGAAGTCGGTTGGGGCGCCCGTCGATCCAAAGACCTATATCATTGGCCCCGAAGACGTCCTGAAGATACTCGTGTGGCGCGAACCCGACTTGTCGGGGCCGGTGGGCGTTCGTCCCGACGGCATGATCACCCTGCCCCTGATGGGCGACGTACAGGCGGGCGGGTTGACGCCCGAGAAGTTGGCAGAGCGGCTCACCGAGGGTTTCAAGAAGAACATCAACAATCCGGAAGTTATGGTGTCGGTGCGCAGGTGAACAGTAAGAAGTACTTCGTCAGTGGCGAGGTAATGCGGCCTGGTTCTTACCCTCTGGTGGTGCCCACGAACATTCTGCAAGCGCTGGCGATCGCCGGGGGTTTCCGCGAATACTCCGACACGAAGAACATCATGATATTGCGGGGGCCGAAGCGTTTCAAGTTTAACTACAAAGAGGTCGTTCGCGGGAAGAACATGTCTCAGAATATCCTGCTGGAGAGCGGCGACCATATTATCGTGCCCTAATGATGATTCTTACGGCGGGACCAGAGACAATTCATGCAACCGAGCCCTGAATCCTATTCGATCACCAGACGGACGATGGATGTGGAGGACTACATCGATGTCTTCCGCCGGCACAGAGGGTGGATCATCGGCCCCGCCTTTGCCGGCTGGTGATCGCGGTGGTGGTGGCCTTTGTCTGGCCCGACACCTACGTCTCGGACGCGACCATCCGCATCGTTCCGCCGGCCGTGCCCGAGCGTTACGTTCCGTCCAACGTGAATCTCCAGATCGGCCAGCGGATCGCATCCATGGAGCAACAGGTTCGGAGCCGCTCCAATGTCCTTAACCTCATCAACGCCAACGGCCTCTATCCGCGCAAGAAGGGCCGCATCCCCGACGAAGATCTGGTGGAGGAAATGCAGCGGGATATCAGCATCATGCCCATCGCGTCGTTACGTGAGGTCTCCGATTCCCGTCTGATGTCCACGGCGTTCCGGGTCTCCTTCGCCTACGAGAATCGGTATCAGGCCCAGAAAGTCGTCAGCCAGATTGTCGCCATGTTCCTGGATGAGACGGTCAGAACGCGCTCGTCCGAGTCGGTGCTCACGACCAGTTCCTCAAAGAAAAGCTGGACGGGGCCAAGAAGAATCTCGACCAGATCGAAAACCGCCTGACGCAATACAAGCAGAGATTTTCCGGCAAGCTGCCGGAGCAACTGGATGCCAATCTGGCTCAGATGCGGACGCATCGAAACCCAGCTTTCAGCCGCCAACTCCGCCATCAATCGGGCCACTCAAGATAAGCTGCTGCTGGAAAACAGTCTGCGGGTGGCCAGGGAGCAGTTGCAGTCGGCTCCCGCCAGCGCCGCCGTTACGATGGAGGCCGCGGCAAAGAGCGAGCGGCTCTTGCAGCTGGACCGGCAGATTCTACAGTTGGAAACGACGCTCTCCGGCCTGCGCCAGCAATACAGCGACACGCATCCCGACGTGCGCCGCACGGTGGCAGCTCACAGGCTTGCGCGAGACCAGAGACTCCTTACTGAAGGAGGAGCAGAAGAAGGTCGCCAGCACTCCTGCGCCCGCGACGCCGGCGGCGCCGACGCGGGAGCAGAAGCAACTGCAAGCTGAGATCGAACGGACTGCAGAGCCTGATCGAGAACCAAGAACATGGAAATCGAGCAAATTGGTCAAGGACCAGGCGAGACTCGACAAGCTCATCAAGGTTTATCAGGGGCGGATCGAGGCCAGCCCCCTGGGCGAGCGTGAGTACGCGCAGTTGACCCGCGACTACAGCCTGGCCAAGCAGCAGTACGAAGAGATGATGGTCAAGAGCAGCCAGTCATCCATGGCCACGGATCTGGAGACGCGCAAACAGGGCGAGACCCTGGAGGTCCTGGAACAGGCCTCGCTGCCCCAGACGCCCACGCAGCCAAACCGCTGGATGGTGGTCGCCGTGGGCACGCTGATCGGCCTGGCTGCGGGACTTTTCCTGGCCGGCGGCAGGGAGATGAAGGACACCTCGCTGAAGAATCTGAAGGACGTGAGGGCCTACACGGGATTGCCGGTGCTGGGCAGCGTTCCCCTGGTGGAGAACGATCTGCTGGTGCAGCGCAAGCGGCGTCTGACGTGGGTGGCATGGTCCGGCGCCTGCATAGTCGGGTTTCCTCATGATGCTGGGATCGGTGTATTACTACTTCACGAAGGGTTCGTAGGGCCGCGATTCGCGAGGAGGAAGATGAGCCGGGTACACGACGCATTACGGAGGGCCGAGCAGGAGACGACCCGAGAGAGGGAAGAGGCCGCGGCCGGGCGTCCTCGCTTCGCCTGGGCTCGAGGACCTGCTGTCGGAGGTGCAGGAGGTGCCGTTCAACCCGGCGCCGGACTTCTGATGATCGATCCCACAGCCCGCACGACGCCCACAGCGAGGAGTTCCGGACTCTGCGCACTCGGCTCAACCACATGCAGAAGCTGCAGCCGATTCATTCGGTGGTGGTCACCAGTCCCTGTCCCGCCGAAGGCAAGTCTTTCACGGCGGTGAACCTGGCGATGGCGGAGGCCCAGCTCACCGACAACCCCACGCTGCTGGTCGACTTCGACTTCCGGCGCCCGGTGTTGCACAACATTTTCCAGTTGGACCGCAGCCCCGGGCGCTACGGACTATCTCCTGGGAAACGCGCCGCTATCCGCGGCCATAAAGCGAGTCGCGGGGACCAACCTCTATCTGCTGCCGGCGGGCTCCTCGGTATTGAATCCGCTGGAACTGATCAATCTGGACGAAGACGAAGGTGCTGCTGGAGCAACTCCCCACGGTGTTTAGCTGGATACTGCTGGATAGCCCGCCTTTGCTGTTCGCCGCGGACGCCAACCTGCTGGCGACCATCTGCGACGGGACTGTGCTGGTGGTCCGCATCGGCGTCACCACGATCGACTCGGTCGACCCGCGCGATGCAGTCCCTATGCGAGAACAACGTGCTGGGGATCGTCGCCAACGGCGCCCGCGCCGGCGAGCTTTACAGCAAGTACACGTACTACTACTCGAGTTACTACTCCAAAGATAAGCGAGGGCACAAAGAGCTGGAGGCGGAAGATTAGCCCGGTTCGCGGCCGGCTGGCCCCCTCCCTGCTCGCGGGCGTGGAGACCGGGGTTGTAGCGGGCCTTGGTGTGCTCGGCTGGCAGGCCGCGGGTTCGATGCTGGCGGGGCTGGGCGCCTGGGAAATGCCTCTGCGCCTGGCCGCGGCCGCTTTCGGACCCCAAGTCCCGGCGCACGGATTCGCCAGCGGTGTGGCGGCGGGGGCGGCCCTGCAACTCTTCACCGCCGGTCTGGTGGGCGCGCTGTTCGGACTCACCGGGCGCAGCCGTTGGGCGGCGCGGCGCGTCATGCTGCTGGGGATGGTGTTCGGGTTGGGCTGGTATTACCTGGGCTACGAGATCCTGCTCAGGGATTTCGGCTTGGGTTCGTATCTTTTGGCTCCCCGCCGTTCCCTGGTGGTGGCCCATCTAATTTTCGGTCTCTTACTGGGGCTGTACCCCCGTTTCCTCGATGCGCTGGATCCCGCTCCTCCCGCGAGCGATTGACGCCGGTCATTTGCGCGCGGCATGCTGCTCAGACTGCTCTGGTAGTATATGTGAAGTTCAATGCTCTCGGAAGCCAGAGACAGGATTAAGGAAATGATACAAAACTTAATTTACAGCTTGAAGAGTGTCGCGCTTCTCAGCGCGGTGGTGTTATGCATGGCCGCAACGGCCTGGGCACAGACAGGGCAGGCTGTGGTCAAATCTCCGGACGGGCGGCTGGTAGTCACCTTCCAGACCGTCGAGAAGGATCAGCCCGCGCCTTCGGGCGGCCAGCTGGTCTACTCGGTCACATTTCAGGGCAAGCCGCTGATCGACGACTCGGCGCTGGGCCTGGACCTGCAAGGGTTCACCGCTCCTTGGGCCGGAACGTGAGAATCGTGAACTCGGCTGCCACGGCGACGGATGAGACGTACCGCCTGGTCACCGGCAAGGCGAGTTCGGTGCGAGACCACTACAACGCGCTTCGCGTCGAGGTGGAGGAGAGCGGCGCACGGCGCGCAAGCTGGTGATGGAGGCCAGGGCCTATGACGACGCCGTAGCGTTCCGCTACGTGGTTCCCGGACCAGACACCCATCCGGGCTTCCGGCTGGTCAGGAGAACACCGAATTTCAAAATCAGCAAGGACGCCATGACCTACGCCCTGTACGTGCCCAATTTCGGAGCAGCTATGAGGGCGAGTTCTTCAAGCTCACTTTGAGCGGCCATGCCGCACCTGCGGCGTGGCTAAGACGACTCAATTGATCGGGCTCCCGCTGCAATGGAAGTGCCGGGCGTGGGCTGGATGGCGATCACCGAAGCCGACGTGCGCGACTACGCCGCCATGTACCTGACGAGCCCTTCGACAGGTCTGGGGCGCATCACTGCGCTCCAGCCAGGCTGTCGCCCAACGTTAACGAACCGGAGATTGGGTGTCCGGAGCTCTGCCGCACCATTCGGCCTGGAGACTGATGCATTGTAGGCGACGGAGCCGGGCCGGCTGATCGAATCCAACGCGATCCAGAGCCTGAACCCGCCCTCGGCCATCAAGGACACTTCCTGGATTCGGGCGGGGCGGGCGTCCTGGCCCTCCTGGAACGGCAGCATCGGGGCCGCGGCAAGAGCGAACGTCACCACCGAGAACATGAAGTACTACGTCGATTTCGCCGCACGAAATCCGGCTTCGAATACCTGCTGCAGGATGGCGGCTGGTCGGCCCGCGACAACATCACTGACGATGACCGCCAAGGTGCGATATCCCCGAACTGGTGCGCTACGCCGCGACCAAGAACGTGAAGGTGTGGATCTGGTGTCATTGGAGCGCGGTGGACCGCCAGATGGAGGAGGCTTTCCCGATGTTTGAGAAATGGGGCGTGGCCGGCCTGAAGATTGACTTCATGATGCGTGACGACCAGCCGATGATCGATTTCTACTACCGGGTCGCCGAGAAAGCCGCGCAGCACCATTTGATGATGGATTTTCACGGCTCCACCAAGCCCACGGGCATGGAACGCACCTGGCCGAACGTCCTGGGCTATGAGGGGATTCTGGGGATGGAGCAGTCCAGGGCCACCTCGCGGGACCAGCCCGATCAGCACGTCATGTCCCCCTTCACGCGGATGCTGGCCGGCCGCATGGATTACACGCCGGGCGGCCTTCAACAACGTCACCCGCGCCGAGTTCAGAGCGCGCAGGAAGCCAGGAGGGAGCACGATGGTGATGGGCACGCGGGCGCACCATGCTGGCCATGTACGCCGTCTATGAATCGCCCTTCCAGATGGTGTCCGATACTCCCGGGCCTTCGAAGGGCAGCCGGGTTCCAGTTCATCAAGGACGCGCCGGCCACTTGGGATGAAACCCGGGTGGTCAACGGCGATCCGGGTGAATACGTGACGATTGCGCGGCGCAGCGGCAATGCCTGGTTCCTCGGCAGCATGACCAACTGGTCGCCGCGCACGCTGGAGATCCCGCTCGCATTCCTGGGCGAGGGCAGCTACACGGCGGAGATCTACGCCGATGCGCCGGACGCAGACCGGTTTCCCAAGAACCTGGTGATCCAGAAGCAGACGGTGGACCGCAATACACGGCTCAAGGCGGTGCTGGCGCCGGGCGGAGGCTACGCCGCTCGGTTTGTCCCAGTCCGGCCCTAGAAGAAAATGATTGGAGGAAAAATGCAAAGAAGAACTTTCATGCAATCGACTCTCGGCGCGGCGATGGCTGCGCCGGCGGCTACGGCCGCGCAGGCAGGTTCCGCCCGGGGCATCAAGCTCGGCTTCGATTCGTGGGCGTTGAACGGCTTCGACTACACCGCGATCCAGTATCTTGATTTTGCGGAGCGCAACAAGCTGGACACGGTGCAGTTATCCGATCTGTTCAACTATGCGAGCGAAGAGCCGGCCTACCTTCAGAAGGTGAAGGACTACGCCCAGAAGCTGGGCATTGAGATCGACGGCGGGCTGGGTTGCATCTGCCCGACGGCGAGTAACTGGCGCAAGGAGAATGGGGACCCCGTGCAGTGGGTCCGGAGGGGCCTCCGCACCAACCATGCCGTGGGTTCCAAGATGATGCGGGCGTTTCTGGGGGGGCGCGGCGAACGCACCGGCGCGATTCCCCTCGATCAGCACATCGAGACCATGATCAAACTCCTGCGCGCGGTTCGCACGGAGGCGCTGGATCTCGGCATCAAGATCGGGATTGAGACTCACGGCGACCTGCAGGCCTGGGAGGTGAAGGAGGTCATCGAGACGGCGGGCAAGGATTTCGTGGGGGCCACCATCGACACGGGCAACCCGGTGACGCTGGGCGAAGATCCCATGGTGACTCTTGAGACCCTGGCCCCGTACGCCCTGACGACGCATGTCAGAGACGCGGTGGTCTTCGAACACCCCCGCGGCGCGGCGTACCAGTGGGTGGCGCTGGGGGATGGCTCGGTGGACTATGTCGCGTTCTTCGAGCGCTACCGGCAGCTCTGCCCGAACTGCTCCGTGCAGCTCGAAATTCTCACCGGCGGAGCGCCGCAGGTGATTCCCTATCTGGAGCCCGACTACTGGAAGGGTTTCCCGAAGACCAAAGCGTCCGAGTTCGCGCGGTTCGTGGCTCTCGCCAAGAAGGGCCATCCCTTCATGGGATCCATGTTGATCGGCGGCCGCGGCCAGCGTCCCCCCGAGTACGTAAGCGCGTTGCAGGCGCAGAAGCGCATCGACCTGGAGCGGAGCTTTGAGTATGCGAAGAAGGTCTTGAAGCTTGGTCTGCGCGCGTAGGCAGGGAACAAGAAGAGAGGAGAGAGGCATTGAACCGAAGACAGTTATTGAAAAACACGGGTCTGGCGGCGGCAGCAGCGCAGGCAGTCGGCGCGAACCAAGGCGCGCGGGCAGCGGCTAGTGACCGGATCGGCGTCGGACTGATCGGATGCGGAAACCAGGGGACGTGGGACCAACGGTCTTTCATGGAGCATCCCGACGCGGAGTTCGTCGCTTTCTGCGACGTCTACGAGCCGAATCTGCAGAGAAACCAGAAGATGGCCGGCGGGAAGGCGAAGATGTATCGTGACTACCGCCAACTCCTGGAAGATAAGAACGTTCAGGCCGTTGTGATTGCCACTCCAGAGCATTGGCACGCCTTGATGACCATCGACGCCTGCAACGCCGGCAAGGATGTGTACGTGGAGAAGCCGGCGTCGCACAACATCCGGGACGGCCGTCTGGCCGTGGAAGCGGCCCGGCGCAACAACCGTGTAGTGCAGGTGGGATCGCAGCAGAGATCCGGAACGCACTTCCAGCGCGCCGTCAAATACGTCCACGACGGACGGCTGGGCGTCATTCGCTATGTGATCTGCTGGTTCCACGCGGGAAGCCGGCCCGAAACCCGGACGGCGGCCAACCCCACGGGACCTGCCACCCCGCCCGCGGATCTGAATTTTGACCTTTGGCTGGGACCCGCGCCGCAGAGACCTGTGGCACAAATATGGCCCGGAGGGCGCAACCGATATTGGGACTACTACGGCGGCTCGATGACGGAATGGGGGGCTCACCTGGTGGACGTCGCCCGCTGGGGCATGAAAGCCCAAGGGCCGCGAAGCGTGACGGCTCTGGGCGCGCAGTACGCGCGGCCGGACAGTGAAATCCCGGACACGCTGCAGGCGCTTTTCGAATTCGATGGCTGGCTTTTCCAATATTCGGTGCTGTCCCACAACAGCTTCGGTCCCAACGGCGACCCCGGCGCCAACCGCAATGGGAGCTATGGAATCCAGTTCCACGGAAGCAAGGGAACTCTGTTCGTGGACCGCGCCGGTTTCCGGCTTACCCCCCAGTACGTCCGCATCGAAGAGCCCAATCACGCTGCCCGGCCGGCCGTATGGTCCCAGGACGAGCGGCAGCTTGGCTACTTCTATACCACGGAGACTCTCCCCGAGTCGGGAGACAGCTCCTTGCAGCACCAGGCGCACTCCCGAAACTTCCTGGACTGCGTCAAGAGCAGGCAGCGGCCCAATGCGGACATCGAGGAGGGCCACTATTCGAACACCATCTGCCGGCTGGGGAACATCGCCTACAGGCTTGGGCGCAAGGTCCAGTGGGACAACGCCAAGGAGCAGGCGGTCGGCGATCCCGAAGCCAACAAGCTGGCGATCGGTGAGTATCGCGCACCGTGGGTGCCCAAGGGGTTATAAATAGATAGACAGGGCGTCCGAGTATTCCTCGGGCGGCACGGCCGCCCGAGGAAATGAAGGGGTGTTTTCGTGGCAGTCCCTACCCGCAATCGTTGTACTCCAATACTGGTTATCTGTCTGGCAGCGTTTCTGCCTGAATCTAGCGATATCGCGCGCTGACGATGCGGCCGCCAAGCCACAACAGGCTCGCGGGCCGGAGCCAGGCGACAGCGGAAAAGCAGAAGTGAACGTCGTCGGAAAGGTAAACGCGGAGCGGGGCGAGAACCGGCGTAACGAGAACATACAATTCAACCTGGTCGACAACAATGCGGCGAACGAACAGATGGTACGCATCGGCCTGACGGCTACGGTTGTCGAGGAATTCAAGGCTGACCGGACCTACTTCGGAGCGGAGTTCGGGCATGAGCCTCCGGCGCCGATCCACCTCCGGCTGGGGCAGCGCGCGCCGCTGCACGGGACTCTGCGCTACCTCCACAACAATTCGATCTTTAACGCGCGGTCTTTCTTTCAGGTCGGCGGCGTCCAGCCGGCCCGAGAGAACAGCTACGGTTTCAACCTGACGGCGCCGGCCTGGCGCGGCGCCTGGTTTACCGTCGATGGGAGCCAAAGGAAATTGAGGGGCAGCGTGAACGGCAACGTACTTGTGCCCAAGCCGGATGAACGAACGCCGCTGACGACCGATCCGGTCCTGCTCCCCGTCGTGACGCGCTACCTGGGATCGTATCCCAATCAACTGCCGAACCGGACCGACATCAACTCCCGCATGTTGAATACGAACGCGCCGCAGGTGGTGAATCATAGCCTGTCGGGTATCCGCCTGGACCAGATTGTGGGCTCCCGGGATCGTTTGGCACTGAGCCACCAATTCAGTTTGCAGAAGGTGAATGCCTTCCAGCTTGTGGCCGGCCAGAACCCGGATACGACGATTCGTGTTCACAGGGCGCGCGCCACCTGGAACCGGCAGTGGTCACCGGCCACGGTCTCAAACCTGTCGGCTGCGTTTGACCGGCTCGGGTCCCTGCTGGTGTCGGAAGAAAATGCCGTCGGGCCAGCGGTCTTTGTGAGCGGGCTGGCGACACTCGGCCCCAACCCCTACGTGCCGATCGACCGCGCCGAGAACCGTTTCCGCTACGCCGGGGACCTCAGCCATAACGGCGGCAATCACGTGCTTTCGACGGGCTTCGAAATCAGCCGGCTTCAGAACAACGGGGCTGAGACCATGGACAACCGGGGAACCCTGAGTTTCGGCAACTACTACGGCAGGGATGGAATTGGGAATCTGCGGATGGGCACCCCAACCCTGATGTACGGAGCGGTGGGTTCGGTCTATCGCGGCTACCGGCAGTCGCGATTGGGCTGGTACGTGGACGACAACTGGAAGGCCGCCAGCAGGCTGAGCCTCAACTTCGGCGTACGTTACGAACCGGTGGCGCGCCCCTACGAGG
Source organism: Bryobacterales bacterium (assembly GCA_963744775.1). GTDB lineage: Bacteria > Acidobacteriota > Terriglobia > Bryobacterales > Bryobacteraceae > CAVUVG01. Next base: position 89,938 of record CAVUVG010000022.1, on the reverse strand, counting down.
TGAACAATCTGGACCAGATCCCCTTCGGAGGCGACTGGAACAATTTCGCCCCCCGGTTCGGATTCGCCTATGCGCTGCCGGGAGCCTGGGGCGTGCTGCGAGGAGCCTACGGCCTCCACTACGGGCAGATTTTCGCGGCGACGACCGGCCAAGCGCGCTACCACGCCCCGCTCGACACCATGTTTGTGATGCAGGTGCCGGACCTGCACTATTCGGTGACAGAACTCCTGCAGCAGGGGGCCAGCACCAGCGCGCCGCCGCGTCTTACGCTCCTGTCGCCGGACCTGACAACTCCGTACTCCCACCAGTACAACTTCCGCTGGGAGACCGCGCCCTCGAAGTACTTGAGTCTGCAACTGGCGTATGTCGGCAGCCGCTCCCACAAGCTGCTGGCGATGTGGTTTCTGAATCGCGCCATGCCGGTCGCGGGAGTGCCGCAAACGCTCGAGACGGTCCAGCAGCGGCGCTCGGATCCGCAGATTGGCGAGATGCAAATTATCCTAAACGGGTCCAGGAGGGTACTTCGATGCGGGCCGGGTGACGGCCACGCTGCGCCCGTGGAACGGGCTTTCCGGCGAGGTCTCCTATTGGTTCAGCAAATCCCTGTCGTTGGGAGAAGACCACCTGAGCACAGCCACCAACCAGGACGGCCACAAGTATTACAGCCCTTCGCAGTTTGGAATCCAAGACGAGATGAAGGGCCGCAGCTCGTTCGATCAGCCGCATTCTTTCATGCTGCGGGGCACCTACGCGGCTCCGCGACTGCGCAATGCTCCCCGGTGGCTGGATCGGGCGGTAGCAGGTTGGACCCTGGGAGCGGTGGCGCTGGTCAAGTCCGGCACGCCATTCCACGTGCAAGCGGGAGGCGACGCGCCCGGGTTCGGGAACGTGGACGGCAGCGCCGGGGACCGGCCGAATGTTGCGGATCCGTCCATTCTCGGCCGGACGATCGGGAATCCCGACACCTCGCGCCAGTTGCTGCCGCGATCGGCATTCGCGTTCATTCAGCCCACCGACACCAGAGGCAACCTGGGATGGAACATGTTTCGCAAGAGCCGCATCGCGAACTTGAACGCCTCGTTGTGGCGCACTTTCTCCTTCGGGGGCGAGCGCCAGATTGAATTCCGCGCGGAATCGATCAACCTGACCAACACGCCGCAATTCGACGCGCCGGGGTTCAATGTGGTGAGTCCGGATTTTGGATACATCACCAATACGTTGAACGACGGGCGGGCCTTCCGGTTCCAGGTGCAGCTTAGTTTCTAATCGACAAACGTTGCACAGAGGTATCTTGGAAAGAAGGGGGGAAGGGATGCAATCCACCGCTGCGGCGGCCTCGGAGGCCGTGGGGATAACGGCAAACCCAGGCCCGCGGGGCCGTGCGTGCTTGTGATTTTCGGCGTCGCCGGAGACCTCGGCCGGCGCCTGCTGTTCCCCGCACTTCGCAATTTGGCGGGAGAGGGCCTGCTGCCGGATGAATTCGCAGTGGTGGGCTTCGCCCGCACCGGGTTGAGCGAGGATGAACTCCGCGAGCGAGTGCGGGAAAGCCAGCGCGAGGCGGAAGACGATCCCAGTCCGCCGGCGCTCATGGATTGGCTGGTTTCGCGCCTGAGCTACGTCCAGTCGGAGTTTACCGATGAATCGGGATTCGAACGATTAGCCGCCCAATTGCGGGAAGTGGACGCGCGGTGGAACACGGGAGGCAATTACCTGTTCTATCTGGCGACTGCCCCCGAGTTCTTCCTGGATGTTGTCCAGCGTCTGGGCAAGGCGGGGCTGCTCGAACAGTCGGGCGGACGGTGGCGGCGCGTGGTGGTGGAGAAGCCATTTGGACATGACCTTGACTCCGCCCGCAGTCCTGAACCGTCGACTCACCGAAGTGGCTGAGGAGGGGCAGATCTATCGCATCGACCACTATCTGGGCAAGGAGACGGTTCAAAACATCCTTGTTTTGCGCTTCGCGAACGGCATCTTCGAGCCCGTGTGGAACCGGCGCTACATCGACCATGTGCAGATTACGGTGGCGGAGACGGTGGGCGTGGAGACCCGCGGCGGCTATTACGACCACACCGGAGCGTTGCGCGACATGGTGCCCAACCACCTGATGCAACTGCTGACGCTGACCGCCATGGAGCCTCTCAGTACCTTCTCGCCGCCCGCGCTGCACAACGAACAGATGAAGGTCCTGGAGGCGATCCCCCCGCTCGGCGCGCGGGACTGCGGGCTATGCACCGTGAGGGCTCAGTATCAGGCCGGCGGAGTGAGCGGCGCGCCCGTGCCTGGATACAGGCAGGAGTCGCGCATCGCGCCCGATTCGCGCACGGAGACCTACGTGGCCATGAAGCTCTCCGTGGACAACTGGCGTTGGGCGGGCGTCCCTTTCTATCTGCGCACGGGCAAACGGCTGGCGAGGCGCAGGACGGAAGTCGCGATCCAGTTTCGAAAGCCGCCACTGACGCTGTTCAGAAACGCCTCACTCAAGCTGCCGCAAGCCAACCGCCTGGTTGTGGAGATCCAGCCGGAGGAGAGCATCGCCCTGGAATTCGAGGCGAAAGTTCCCGGGCCGTCGGTTACGGTGCAGCCGGTAGCCATGCGCTTCTGCTACCGTGATTACTTCGGCCGCAAAGCCCGCACGGGCTATGAAACCTTGTTGTATGACGCGATGATCGGTGACGCCAGTTTGTTCAAGCGCGGTGACGTAATCGAAGCTTCCTGGGGCGTGATCGAACCCGTGCTGAAAGCGTGGGAGCAGAGTTCCGCCGATCTGAGTTTCTACGACGCTGGTTCGGATGGTCCCGAGGCGGCCAGCGAGATGGTGCGGCGGGACGGGCGTGAGTGGCGGCCGCTTGAGTGACGTAGCGCCGGGATACGGACCGTGGAGGGGTCTAGGATGCTGCCGAGAATCGTGGGTGTCGGAACCGCCGTGCCGCAGTATCGCTACAGCCAGCAGCAACTCCTCGACATGGGCGGGCGCGATCGCATCCGCGAGACATTCTTCCTGAACAGCGATATCGACTATCGCCACCTCTACTTCGAGCCCGGCTTCAACGGCCAGGAGACGATGGACCAGATGCAGGACCGCGCGCGGAAGGGCGCGGCCGAACTCGGTGGCCAGGCCATTAGGAAATGTCTCAACCGCGCGGGGGCGGAGCCTTCCGGCATTGACTTTCTGTCGACGGCCACCTGCACCGTGACTATGTGTCCGCAACTGGATACGCTGTTCATCCGCGATCTGAAGCTGAGGCCTTCCACGCAGAGGGCGCACATTGGCGACACGGGCTGCGCCGCCGCGATGGTCGCTCTTCAGGCCGCCTGGAATCACGTCCGCGCCTTCCCGGAGCACAAGGCGGTGGCTGCCGCCGTGGAGATCTGCTCGGCGGCCCTGTACCGTGACGGCAGCGCGGAAGCCGCCCTCGGAGAGGCCATCTTCGCCGACGGTTGCGGCGCGGTGCTGCTGGCTTCGCAAGGCGCCGGTTTCGAGGTTGTCTCACACAAGACGCTGATGCTCTCGGAACACATCGGCGTGACCGGGTTTATTTTCCCCGAAGGCCGCCGCCGTCTGGTACTTTCCAGAGAGGTGCCTGCCGTGGGGGCGGAGGCGCTTGCCGAACTGGCGGGATCGCTGCTGGCCGAGCACGGTTTGAAGAAGTCCGACATTCGTTTCTGGATCCTGCACTCAGCCGGTAGAAGAGTGCTCGACAGGGCCAAGGGAACTTTGGGCCTCGACGAGGAGGACTTGCGTTTCTCGCGCGACGTGTTCCGCAATTTCGGCAACATGTCCTCGGCCACGGTGCTGTTTGTGTTGGAGCAGGTCATGACCTCCGGCCTGCCCCAGCCTGGGGACATGGCGCTGATGGCAGCCATGGGCGCGGGTTTCGCCGCCGAGGCGGCCCTGCTCCGCTGGGTGCCATGATTCCATCGCGGACACAGGGGCGACGCTCTCGAGCTGTTGGATCAACCCAACCTCGACTTTCGGGAGCTGTGCACCAGCCTGCGGGACGTCGGGCGGCTCAATCGCTGGTTTGGCGGGGCTCAAGCCGTCGTGAGCGAAGTGGCGCGCATCGTGAAGCAACGTGGCCTGACCGGCACAATCACGGTGCTTGACATCGGAACCGGCGGGGCGGACATTCCCAGAAGGCTGATTCGCTGGGGCGCGCGGCACGGACTCTCTGTCCGGGTCGTCGCCTGCGACCGGCACGAGCAGATCGTCACAGCGGCGGCAGCCTTCTCCTCGGGCAGCGAAGCGATCTCGATTCTGAGGGCGGATGCTCTGGCGCTGCCGCTTCTCCCGGGCCATTTCGACTTCGTGACGTGTTCGCTGATGTTGCACCACCTGGCCGACGACGAAGTCGTCACGTTGCTCGAAAGGCTTCGCGATGTCCCGCGGCATGCGCTCATCGTCTGCGATCTGGTGCGCAGCCGCAGGGCCCGCGCGGGCGTGTGGCTGGCGGCGCACCTTGTCTGCCGCAGCCGGCTAACTCGTCACGACGGCCCGCTCAGCGTGCTGCGCTCGTTCACCGTGGACGAACTGCGGGCATTGAGCCATCGGGCAGGTTGCGCGGAGATGCTCTGGTTCCGGCGCCGCAATTTCCGGGTCGTGGGCGTGCTGGAAAAGTGCCTGCGATGAAAGACCGCTGGGACGTGATCGTGGTGGGAGCAGGTCCCGCGGGCAGTTCACTGGCTGCGCGGCTGGGGTCGGCTGGAAGGTCCGTACTTCTGCTGGACAGTGCGCGTTTTCCGCGCGACAAGATGTGCGGGGAATTCCTGGGGGCCGGCTGTCTTCCGCTGCTCGATCAGATCGGGGTCCTCGACGAAGTTCGGCGAGAGGCGCATGCGGCGCACGTTATGCGAGCCTGCTCCCCGGGCGGATACTTCTTCACCGCAAGATATCCAGAAGGGGTGTGCGGACTGTCGCTACGCAGGGATAAGCTCGATTGGATACTGGTCGAGGCGGCACGGCGTCAGGCAGGCGTCGTGGTGCGCGAGGGATTTCGCGCGGAGAAACTGTTGATGGAGGACGGCCGCGTGTGCGGCGTCAGAGGGAGGCGGATGGGGGGCGAAGAGGAAGTTCTGCGCGCCCACGTCACCATCGGCGCGGATGGCCGGAACTCCATCGTCGCCCGCGGCCTGGGCGTCTTCCGCTGGCACCGCACACACCGCAGGATGGCGCTCGGCCTGCACTATGAGAATGTTCAGCCGGGCCCAGAAGAAGTCGAGATGTACGGAGGCCGCTCGGTCTACGGCATCCTGAACCACCAGGGGGGCGGTCGCGCCAATGTGAGCCTGGTGCTGAAGGGGACCGACTTTGGGCCCTGGAAGGGGCGACTGGCGGATTGGTTCCGTTCACTTCTGGAGGAACTCCCACCGCTGCGGGAAAGGCTCGCGCCGGCCCGGGCGATGGAGAGCGTGCATGCCCTCGCGCCGCTGGCGCACTACGCCACGCGCGTCTCGACCGACGGCGCCCTGCTGGTGGGGGACGCGGCTGCCTTCTATGATCCTTTCACGGGCGAGGGCGTCTACATGGCGTTAGAGAGTTCACGGCTGGCGGCCAAATTTGTCGACCAGGCCGTCGGGACACCCTCCCTCTCCCGCCGTTTTTTGAGCCAGTACGAGGCCGCCCGCGCCGCTTCGCTGGCGGGCCGCTACCGCCTGCAATCGCTCATCCAGGCGTTCGTCGGATGCCCTCACCTGGCGGACTTTGCCGTCAAGCGTCTGCGTTCACGGGAGCGCTTTGCCGGGAGGCTTATGGAAGTGATCGGGGGCTTGCGGACGCCCCGGGAACTCCTCAGCGGGCTTCCAGGGCGCGCGTGAGCGCTGCATCGAGTTGTTCTTTCGAAAGAGCGGTGCTGATGAACAACTCCTGGCGAGCGCCGGCGCTGAGGGCGATGGCCTTCCAACCGTTGACCGTGGGCAGCGTGATATGCACGCGGACCGGCCCCCGCGCGTCGCGCACGCGCCGGATCACACCGGGGACCACGCTACGGATCTCCGGGTTCTCCGCCAGCAGCCGTTCGAGCAATTCGCGGACCCCGTCGATGATGCTGTGCTCGACCTTGAGTTTTCCCTGAGCCGTCCGTAGTCGCATACCCGTACTTCAGTTTCGCGCAAAACTACGAGGCAGGCTGCATATCCGGATCGAATCGCGGCCGCCCGAAGCGTCCGTAGCGCAGCGCCAGCGTCGGCAGCACCAGAAGGTTCAAGACCGTGGAAGTCACCAGGCCGCCCAGGATCACGGTGGCCATCGGGCCTTCTATCTCGCGGCCGGGATCGCCGCTCCCCAGAGCCAGCGGCAGCAGGCCCAGGGCGGTGACCAGGGCAGTCATCAGGACCGGGACCAGTCGCTCCATGGCCCCGCGCATGGCCGCCTCCAGTCCCCAGGTCATGCCTTCCTCGCTCACGAGGTGCTCGAAGTGGGAGATCATCATGATCGAATTGCGCGTGGTGATGCCGAAGAGGGTGACGAAGCCGACCATGGAACCGACCGTGAGCCAGCCGCCGGTGAAGTAGACCGCTAATACTCCGCCCACCAGGGCGAAGGGCAGGTTGACGAGCACCAGGGCCAGGTTCCGCGCCGTACGGAAGACGATCGAGAGCAAGGCCAGGATGCAGACCCCGGCCACGAGCGAGTACAGCAAAATCTCGTTCTGCGCCTGCGCCCGCGCCTGCTCGGAGCCGCCGAACACGGGGTAGATCCCCTGCTCAAAGCGGACTTTGGACGTCACTTGTCTCTGCGCTTCCTCGACGAAAGAGCTCAGGTCCCGGCCCCGCACATTGCAGGTGACCGCCTGACGCCGGCGCGTGCCATCGTGGAGAATCGCGTAGCGGCCTGTTTCCGGGTGGATCTCGGCGAGCTCGCGAAGAGGGACGCGGACTCCCCGGTCATTCTCGAGGATGAGGCCGCCGATGGCCTCCGGGTTCTCGCGGATCTCCGGATCCAGAATGACAGTGACGTTGAAGACGCGGCTGGCCTCGTACGCCTGAGCGACAACCGTCCCCTGGTAGGCGGTCTGCACCCCCTCCAGCACGTCCACCGGCCGGAAGCCAAGCTGCTGAAGCTTGTCCCTTCGAAGTTGCGCCACGATCAGGGGCGCCCCCGGCGGGGATTCCACCTGCACATCGGCCGCGCCGCGAACCGCTGAGACAACCTTCGCTACTTCCTGCGCCTTGGCGTCGACGGCGTCCAGGTCGTCGCCGAATACCTTGATCACCACCTGCGCCGTGACGCCCGCGAGGATCTCCTCGATGCGCTCGGTCAGAAATGGCCGGATGGCGAAGCTCACGCCGGGAAACTTTTGGAGGATCTGGCGGATCTCGGGTTCGACGGTCTCGGCCGCTCCGCCCGAGAGGGGCTTGAGCCGGACGTGGATCTCCGTATAGTGGGTACCCCAGGTGTCCTCGGCCAATTCGGCGCGGCCGATCTGTTGCGCAGTGGAAACGACGCTCGGGTGCTTGAGCAGCTCTGCGGATACCTGAGCGCCGATCCTCAGGGACTCCTGCACGGAGGTGCCCGGCACCGCGGCCATGTGGATGATGAAGTGGCCTTCCCGCATCTCGGGCAGGAAGGCTCCACCCATGAATGGGACCAGGGCTGCCGCCGCCACGCAGAGCGCGAGCGCCGCTATCATCACCGCCTTCGGCCGTTGTGCCAGTCCCCCCAAGAGTCCCTGATAGACCGCGTTTGGCGGAGGTGACCGGACGCGGCTCCGCGGCGTATTGCGTCTGCCTGTGCAGCATCAGGAACGAGAGCGCCGGAGTTAGGGTCAACGCCACGGCCAGCGACGCCAGAATCGCGAGCACATAGGCGATGCCGAGAGGGGCAAAGAGCCGTCCCTGAAGACCGGACATCGCCAGCACCGGGAGGAATACCAGCACCACGACGAAGGTGGCGTATACCACCGCGCTGCGAACTTCGAGCGACGCTTCCAGAACCACGCGGAACGCCGAGCGTGGCGACGGCAACCCGGCGTTCTCCCGCAGCCTGCGGTAGATGTTCTCCACGTCGATGATGGCGTCGTCCACCACTTCACCGATGGCGATGGCCAGTCCGCCGAGGGTCATCGTGTTCAAGCTGATCCCCATGCGGTCCAGCACGATGACGGCGACCAGCAGGGAGAGCGGGATGGCCGTAAGAGAGATGAAGCCGGTCCTGATGTTGAACAGAAAGACGAACAGTACGATGGAAACCAGAATCCCGCCCAGAAGCAGCGACGAGTTTACGTTGTGAATGGCGGTCCGGATGAAGCTGGCGGGCCGAAACAGTCCCGGATGAACGCTGATGCCGGCGGCCGTGACGGCGGGCTTCATCTCATCGAGCGCCCTCTCCACCGCGTCGGTGACGTCCAGGGTGTTGGAGCCAAACTGGCTGTCGACGAGCAACAGCACGCCCGGCTTGCCGTTGACCGCCCCATCGCCGATCTTAGGCTCGGAGGCCTCGACCACGCGGGCCACGTCTTTCAGCCGAACCGGCGCGCCGTTGTGATGGGCGACAATGGCTTCGCCGAGGGCATCGGGCGTCAGCGACTGGCCCCGCGTCTGGATGACGATCCTCTGCGACGGAGTCTCCACAAAGCCGGCCCCACGAACGCCGGTCGACTTGCGGGCGGCGTTCAAGACGTCGTCCAGGGCAAGCCCGTAGGCCGCCAGCCGCTGCGGCGTCACCTGAACCTGCAACTGCTTCACCTCGCCGCCGAAGACGGAGACCCGCGCCACGCCGGGGACGGCCAGCAGCCGCGGGCGCATGGTCCAGTCGGCGAAGGTCCGCAACTCCATCAGAGAAAGCTTTTCCGAAGTGATGCCGGCGACCAGCACCATGCTGGTGGCGCCCGTGAGCGGCGCCATGGCGGGAGCCGCGACACCCTGCGGCAACTCTTGCGCGGCCTCGGCCAGGCGCTCGGCGATCATCTGACGGGCGCGGAAGACATCGGTCTTGTCGCTGAAGAGAATGGTGATGACGGAGAGTCCCTGGATCGACTGTGAGCGCATCGACTCCAGCCCCGGCGTGCCATTGACTGCGTTCTCCACCGGCCGTGTCACCAGTTCCTCGACCTCTTCCGGCGACAGCCCCGGAGCTTCCGTCTGGATCGCAACCTGGGGGGTGCGAACTCCGGGTAGACATCGAACTTGGCATGGAACGTCGTGTAGATTCCGTAGCCAACCACGACACAGGCCAGCGCGACCACCACACCCCGGAAGCGGAGGGAGAATTCAACGAGCGAGCGGAGCATCAGTCTTCCCCGCCCTCGTCACCGACCTGGATCTGCGATTTGAACTCCTCTGAGAAGAGCATCTGCGCGCCCACCGTCACCACCTTGGCATTGGCATCGAGGGCTCCGGAGACGAAGACCCGGCCGCCGGGCAGATAATCCGTGGTGACCTCGCAGCGCGCAAACCGATCGGGCCGTTGCTGAATGTACAGCCAGGTCTTGCCGGCGGCCCGAATGATGGCGGAGGCCGGGACGACAGCCCCACGCCGCTGCTCGCCCGGCTTTCTCAGATAGGCCGTCACGGACAAGCCCGGCCGCAGTGCTCCCCCGGCGTTGGCCACGCGAAACAGGAACGCCTGTCCTTGCGTGTTGGGATCGACGGACGGCGCCAGCGCCACTAGTTGGCCTTGAAGGGGCGCCTCTTCACGTCCCAGGACGCTGATTCTGGCCGTGGAAACCGGTGCGGACAGTGCCTGGCCGGCGGGAACGTCGACGCGCGCGACGAGCGTGGATAATTTCGCCAGGCGCAGTACGGCCTGGCCAGGTTCCACGGATTCCCCAGGCTGCGCCATGACCTCGACGACTTCCCCGCCCCTGGCCGCAACCAGTGGCGCGGAGGATGCCGCCGGGGACGTCGCCGCGAGCGAAGACTCGAGAAGCCGAACAGTTTCACTGGCCGCCTTAGCTCGCGCTTCCTCACCTCGCAGGCGCGCCTCGGCTTCCTGCACGGCACGGTCAGAGACATTCTTGCCGTCGGCGTTGAGTTTCAAGGCTCTCTCGTAAGCTGAGCGCGCAGCCGCGAGCGATGCCGTGGACGCCGCCAGGTCCGCGCGCGCGGCCGACAGCCGATCCGCCAGCGTCAGCCGGTCCATGGGCGCCAGCCTCGGCTCGACAGATCCGACCGTGGCTCCGTCGGCGACCTTCTGCCCGATCACCGGCCACTGGCGGCCTGCGGGCATGCGCAGTGTCCCAGCCAGGGGCGCGCGCACCACGAACACTTCGGAAGGGTCCTCCTGCAGCCTGCCGTAAGCCGCGACCTCGGCATCCAGCCGCGAGGGAACCGCCTCCTGGGTTCGCAGTCCTATGCGGCGCTGGGTTTCCCCGTCGAGCGTGAGGACGGGCTGCCCTTTCTCGTTGGTCGAAACACGGCCTGCGCTCTGGCGGGCGCTTCGCGTTCCTCGGCCGCCCGCTTTTCCGTGCGGCACGCCATGCACGCGAAAAGCCATAAGGCCGCCAGCGCCGCGGCGGAGAAGGTACGAGGGGTAAACCGTGTCATGGCATGCCTACCTTTCCCGTGATCTCTCGCGGGCTCTTGGGCGTAACGGCGGGGAGAACAGAGCCGGGGCTGAGCGGTTGCTGAACGGCATCCTCCAGCGCGCCGAAAGCGGCCTGCACACGCTCGAGCGCACCCAGACGGAGGCGGGCGGCCACCGCGCTCTCCACCCGGGCGCCGGCCAGCGCCAGCCTGTCCTGCTCTCCAGCAGCGAAGGCCCGGCGTACGGACTCTTCTTTCTCTCCCTGGAGCTGCGCCAGGCGGCGGTCCGCCTCGCTGAATTCCGCCAGCGCCGCGCGGTAACGCGCCAATCGCGTCTCCATTTCGGCGATGGCCCGCGCCTGGAGGGCCGTGAAGAGCGCAGCGCGCTGCTGTCTGCGAGCCTCGGCTTCCGCGATCGGGCCCTTGTTGCGATTGAAAACCGGCAAGGCGAATGCCGGACCGAAGGTGAACTGGTGATGCCCCTCGTCGAAGCCGTAGCCGGGGCTCAGATCGATGTCCGGATACTGCCTGGCGATTTCCAGACGCAGAGCGGCTTCGGCGGCGGCGTACTCCAGTAGAGACCGTCTCACGTCAGCGCGGTGCAGAAGGCCCGCCTTTTGAACTTTCTCGAGCGCCAACGCCTCCAGTGGAATTGGCGTCTCCCAATCCTGCCATTGAACGGGAATGGAGCCCAGCGCATCCACCGGGACCCCCACGGCCGCCGCCAGCAGGGCGCGTGTTTCCGCAACTTGGCCCTCGGCAGAACGCAGAGCGAGGGTGGCGCTGCTGGTCTCGATTTCGGCGGAGGTCACATCCGGTCGCGAAACCTCGCCCGCCTCCAGGCGCTTCCTCAGCAGCTCCTGTGCCTCCGCCCGGACGGCCACTTCGCTTTCGAGCACAGCCAACCGTCGCACCGCGGCCAGGTGGGCGAGCAGAGCCTCGCGCACCCGGCTGCGAACCCGCCAGGCCGCCTCACCCAGGGCGTCGCGTTCTGCTTCGGCCAGCTTCTGGGCCTGAAGAATCCGCAGCGCCCGCTTGCCGCCGTCTCAATCGTGAACGCCAGATCGAAGCGGAACACCAGCGCGGATTCAGGGCTGCTGGTGTAGCCTGCGCCCGCATTGAGAGAGGGGTTCACGCGGCCCCCGGCGGTCACAACGGCGGCGTCGGCGGAGTCGACCCGAGAGCGCGCCACGTCGAGTTCAGGGCTGAAGTAGAAAGCCAGGGCAGTCAGCAGGGGAAGGTCTAGCGCAGCAGGAGGCCACTGGGGCGGCTTCGGAGATACGGTCGATTCGGCATAGGCGCGGAGGCGCTCATCAGCAAGGCTGCGGCCGCGATAGTCTCTCTCCAGGCTCGGTGGATCGAGCGGCCGCGGATGGTACCTGGCGCAGCCGTGATACAGAGCGACGCCCGCGAGCAGAGCTGCACAGCGGGCGCCACGTCCGCGAAGGATCACCAGATCATCTTACTGCACGGGCAATCCGGAAGTCGGCGAGGTCCTGCCACCGATGGTGACGCTGATCGGTTGGGTGCCCGCGGTCAGACCAGAGGGGACCGTGGCGGTGATCTGATACAGGCCGGGCAAAGTCGGCGTCAGAAAGGCGTGCACGTTCGTCGCCTGCCGCCCTCCGATCGTGACCACGGGAATGGTGGTGGTCTCCGAGAGGGGTGAGTCGAGCGCCGGCTGGCCACTGGCGGGCTGGTTGGTCACAGGGCCCAGGCCATTGAGGAACAAGTAGACGGTCGAACCGCCGCGAGCCGGGTTAGCTGACGTGATGATCTGATCGTTTCCATCGACTGCGGCGGCCTTGCCGGCGGCAATCTCGAAAAAGGCCGGGGCATAGTTCGCCAGAGGCACGGAGACGACGTTGCCGGGAGAGAAGTCGATGGTCACCTTGACCTGCGCGGCGGACTGGCCCTGCAACTCCCAGGGCACCTGCACATTGATCTGAGACGGGCTGACATAGACCATGCGTCCCGGCACGCTGATGCCGGCCGAGGGCACATCGAAACTAACAGTCACGAAGTCCATGGTCAGCGGCAGAGAATCCGTGGGGACAACACCGATGCTCTCACTCAGCCCCACGCCGAAAAGGCTGATGTAAGAGCCCGGAGCGACAGCACGCCCGCTGGAGAAACTGGCCGCATCCACCACGCCGCCGGTGGCGATGCTGGGTGCACGCCGAGCCGAGCCGGAGAAAGTGTGACTCTGTCCCCCCGCCGCAGCCGTGAATGAATAGTTGCCGGGTGTCTGACCCAGCACGGGCGCGGCGGTGGCGATGCCGTAAGCATCGGTCACCTGGACTCTGTTCAGGAGCGTCGCGCTGCCCGTCGAAGTCCAACTGACGGCTACTCCACTCACCGGCACACCAACGCTGTCCACCAGCTTGAAGCGCCAGGATTCCCTCGGGAATCGGTTGCCCAACGGTCCCGCTAAAGTTATCTCCGCTCAGCGAGATCAGGCCAAAGGCATTTCCTGTTCCCACCAGATACATGTAGGGAATCCGGAGAGAAACGCCCGCGGCCTGGACGGTCACGGCGCCGGTGTACGCCCCAGACGGAGGCATGGAACCGACGAGCGTCAGCGTCACTGTGCCTGAGGCCCCGGCCGCCAGCGGCAGGCTCGGCACGTTGAGTATGGGCACAGGGCCGGAACTCTGAGTGGCCGCTACCACGGCCATGGTGAGAGTCACGGCGCTGGCTCCCGAATTCGTAAGGGTAATCTGTCGCGTGGCGGGCAAGGATCCCAGTCGTAGAGCGCCAAAGGAGATCGTGGAGGGATTGGCGGTCACGGTGGCGTTAATGGCGGCAGCGACGTCCAGTTTACCCGCGCCGACGTCTCGCACATCGACTGGCAGAGGCGGGGACCGACTCGTCCACCGTGACGTCTTGCGAGGCCGAGTTCACGAGGGCCGACTTGACTTGGGCGGGAGTGAAGCCGGGGTGACGTTGCTTCACCAGGGCCGCGGCTCCCGAGACCAGTGGAGTCGAGAAACTGGTGCCGTTGGCCACAGCGTAGCGGCTCGGGCTGTAAAGGATCCCCAGCGGATCGAAGCTTCGCGGCTGCCATGTACATATCGACTCCGGGCGCCACCAGTTCGGGCTTGATACCGGAGTCGCCCGTGGAAGGACCGCGGCCGGAAAACTCGATGAGCTGGTTGGGCGTCGGCCATTCACGCTCACCGACGGGATCGATGGTCACCGCGCGTCCCGGATTCGCGGCGATGAAGCTCTTCAGGGCCACGCCGTCCGTGTCGGAAATCATCACCACGGGGATGAGGAACGAGGTGAGGCCGGCCGGCGACACGAAGTCGGAGCCCGGCGAGTTGTAGAAGATCACCCCCGCCGCACCGGCGGCCACGGCGTTGGTCACTTTGTCGGAGAAGAAGCAGGTACCGCGCAGGATCAGGGCGAACGAGCCGTTCAGAGATCCGGCTGGAAGCGAGGAACAGGCCAGCCCGTCGTTGCCCAGCCGCGTGACATCTACCAGCGGCGCCGTCACCGGGTCAGCGGGGATGAGGGCGTCGCCGAAGGCGGCCGCGATGTTCTGCAGTCCCGCGGGCACGCCCGACCCCGAAACACTGACCGTCTCGGCAAAGTAGTGGGAGTTGCTGGTGGCGCCGACCGCAATCACCGAAGGCGCGTGGGCGGGCGATGAGATCGTGTTGTACGAGGGGTACTGGCTGCCATCCTGGCCCGTGTTCCCAGCGGCCACCACAATGGTCACCTCCGCCTTGCCGGCGTTTTCGAACGCCAGGGCGGAAAGGTCGCAGGGCACGCCGTCGGGAAGTCCGCAGGCGGCGCCGGAGTCCACAGCGCCGGTAAATGCCGCGCTGCCGATGGAAAAGGACACGATGTCCATGTCGTCGTCGACCGCGTCCTCCAAGGCCTGGATGATCGCATCCTCGCTCGAGAAATCGTTGAGCTTCGGGAGAGCCGATTATCTTGTAGCTGCCGAGATAGGCCTTCGGCGCCATGCCCGAGAAGGTCACCTTGCCGGTGTTGGTGACGCCCGCCGCGCTGGAGGCGACCGCCGTGCCGTGGCCTTCATGATCGCGCGCGGAGTAATCGTCGGGACGCGAGTCGGCGGCGGGGTTAGACGGCGAAGTGCCTGCCGCCAGCATCCTAACGTAGCTGCGGGCCACGATCACCTTGTTGTTGGTGAAGTCGCGGCAATCGCTTCGGCGCCTTGCACCGGGGGAAGCCCGCCGGAATCGGCAAGGAACTGTCCTGGAAAGCGGGGTGCGTCTGATCGATCCCCGTATCCAGGATCCCAATCTTGATGCCGGCTGCCGCTATTCTGTACTCCACCCAGCGCGCTCCATGCGGCCGGAGCGTTCACGAGCTGCGTGGCGCGGTTGAGGCTCATCTTGATAACGGCGCAACGGAACCACTGCCTTGACGCCGGGCAGGCCTCTCAACTCCTCGACGCGATCTGGCGGAGCGACGACGAAGACGGCGTTCAGCAAGGTCGAGACCGAGCCCGTAACCGTGACATTGCGGGCCGCGAGCTCGCTGCGGAGGACGCCTCTGCCTGGCTTCAACCAGCTGCCGGTAGTCCCGGACGTCAGCCGACTGGAGCGAGGCACGGGAGGTGACACGCGAGGCCGCCGGCGGGTCCTCCAGGATCAGGGCGTAACGGTTGGGGGCGAGTTGGGCGAAAGCGGTCGAAACCGCCACCCATAGGACCAGCAGCAAGAATGCACGGTGAGCAATAGTGTTAAGTTTCACGGCCTTCCCATCATTACCTTAGACGGCGCTAGCCCGTCGGGCCGGTTCCAAGATGCTAGACGGCCGCCTCTTGGAGGATGGCTGGACCGGCAGGCGAGTTTCCACGTCGATCAAGGTCAGCACCAGCAGCGTGGCCAGGACGGCCAGACCGGTGGTGAAGATCAGCGCGTTCATCGGCTTGTCGTGGCGCAGGTGCATGAAAAATAGCGCCACCAGCGACGCCTTCAGCGTGGCGATCCCCAGCGCCACTACCACGTTGACCGCCGGTGATGCGAACCGGACTCCGGCCGCCGCCACGGTGATCGCGGTAAGCACCAGCAGCGCCGCCAGCACCAAGGCGTATGTTCTCATAGCTTCACCTATCCGATCAGGTACAGCAGCGGGAACAGGTAGATCCAGATGATGTCCACCAGGTGCCAGTAGAGCCCGACCAGGTCCACCGGGCGCGTAGTAGCTGCTCGAGAAATCGCCCGCGCATGGCGCGCCGCAGCACCCAGCCGATGACGCCCATGCCGCCCAGGATGTGGATCCCGTGCAGCCCGGTCATCATGAAGTAGAAGCTGAAGAACATGAACTGGCCCGGGACGGCATCGCCCTGGTGGGAGTAGTACTTGCCCGGCAGCAGCCCTCGTGGAACTTGTGCGAGTACTCGAAGTACTTCACGCCCAGAAAGACGCCCGCCAGCAGCAGCGTCAGCGATCAGGAAGACGATCAGCCGCTTGCGGCGGTTCTCGCGCGCGCTGATGCACCGCCATCACCATGGTGAAGCTGCTCACCAGCAGCACCACGGTGTTGAGCGCCCGAGCATCCGGTCCAGGTGGTGTGCGCGGCGCGGAAGGCCTCGGGGTGCTTGCCGGCCATGATGCCGTAGCCCACGAACAGGCCGCCGAACAGCAGGACTTCGGTGACCAGGAACAGCCACATGCCGATCTTGCCGGCGTCGACCTGCTGCTCCATCTCGGTGAAGTGGTGCTGGAGAAACGGGTTGTGGACCGGAGCGACGCTCTTCACTCATGCGGGCACGCTCCTCGGGTGGTAGTCATACGGCCCGTGGGTCAGCACCGGGCGTCTGGTCGAAGTTGTGCGTGGGCGGCGGCGAAGAGGTCTCCCACTCCAGCGTCGCCCCGCCCCAGGGGTTGGCCGGCGCGTCCACGCTTCTTCCGCAGCGAGGCGATCAGGTAGCCGAGCATCATGAAGAAGCCCCAGCGCCAGCACCCACTACCGACGGTCGAGAGCACGTGCAGCGGCTGGAACTGCGGCAGGTAGTTGTAGTAGCGGCGCGGCATGCCGCGGCTGCCCAGCAGGAACTGCGACAGGAAGGTCACGTTGAAGCCGATGAACACCAGCGCCGCCGCGACGCGCGCCAGCTTCTCCGAGTACATCCGGCCGAACATCTTCGGCCACCAGTAGTGCAGGCCGGCCAGGAAGGCGATCACCGTGCCGCCCATCATCACGAAGTGGAAGTGCGCCACCACGAAGTAGGTGTCGTGCAGGTGCACGTCCACCGACAGCGCGCCCAGGAACAGGCCCGTCAGCCCGCCGATGGCGAACAGCAGCAGGAACATGATGGCGTAGAGCATCGGCGCTTCAAGCGAGATGGAGCCGTTGTACATGGTCGCCAGCCAGTTGAAGATCTTGACGCCGGAGGGAATCGCCACCAGGAACGTCAGGAACGAGAAGATCGCGGAGGCCAGCTGCGACTGCCCGCTGACGAACATGTGGTGGCCCCAGACCAGGAAGCTCACCAGCGCGATGGCCAGGCTCGAGTAGGCGATGGCCTTGTAGCCGAAGATCGTCTTGCGCGAGAAGACCGGGATCACCTCGCTGATGATGGCCATGCCCGGCAGGATCATGATGTAGACGGCCGGGTGCGAGTAGAACCAGAAGAAGTGCTGGAACAGCACCGGGTCGCCGCCCAGCTTCGCGTCGAAGATGCCGATGCTGAAACACCCGCTCCATGATCAGCAGCACCAGCGTGATGGCCAGCACCGGCGTCGCCAGGATCTGGATGATGGCGGTGGCGTACATGCCCCAGACGAACAGCGGCATCTGGAACCAGCTCATGCCCGGGCGCGCGCAGCTTGTGGATGGTGGCGATGAAGTTGATGCCGGTGAAGATCGAGGAGAAGCCCAGGATGAACACGCCCAGGGTCATCATGGCTCACGCTGCCGCCGGTCGTGGAGCTGTAAGGCGTGTAGAACGTCCAGCCGGTGTCGATGCCGCCGGTCACCATGGCGGTCAGCATGATCAGCGCGCCGGCCACGTAGATGTAGTAGCTGGCCAGATTCAGCCGCGGGAAAGCCACGTCCTTGGCGCCCAGCATCAGCGGCAGCACGAAGTTGCCGAAGGCCGCCGGAATGACGGGATGATGAACAGGAAGATCATGATCGCGCCGTGCAGCGTGAAGATCTTGTTGTAGGTCTCGGCGGTCATGATGGTCTGCTTCGGGGTCAGCAGCTCCAGCCGGATCAGCATCGCGAAGACGCCGCCCAGCGAAGAAGGCGGCCAGCGTGGACCAGAAGTACATCACGCCGATGCGCTTGTGGTCGAGCGTGAACAGCCAGGAGCGCAGGCCGCGGGTCTCGGTCAGATAGTTGCCGTGCATTGAATGCGCTTCCTCACTTCTGCGACTTGATGAATTCGATCAGCGCCTGGATCTCCCGCTCGCGCAGCACACCCTGGAAGGTCGGCATGATGCCTTCGAAGCCCTCGCGAATCTCGGCCTGCGGCTGGAGCATGGACTCGCGGATGTAGTTCTCGTCGACCAGGAAGCTCTTGCCGTCGGTCATTCGATGCTGCTGGCCGAAGATGCCCTTGAAGCTGGGGCCCTGGCCGCGCGTGCCGTCCAGCGAGTGGCAGGTCGCGCAGCCGCGGCTTTGCGTAGAGCAGCGCTCCGAGTTCCTTCAGCGGCATCGCCTGCGCGCTCTCGTCGCCGTTCTCCAGCCAATCCTGGTACTTGGCTTCGCTGTCCACCCAGATCTTGCCCGACATGTCCGAATGTCCCCTGCCGCAATACTCGGCGCAGAGCAGCGGTGTGCATGCCCTCGCTGCGTGGGCGTGAACCAGAGCTCGGTGTAGCGGTTGGGCAGCACGTCCTCCTTGAGGCGGAAGCTGGGCACGAAGAAGCTGTGGATCACGTCCTCGGAGGACATGACCAGCTTCACGGGCTTGCCCACGGGCACGTGGATCTCGTTGATGGTGCGCGTGCCGTTCGGGTACTCGAACTCCCAGAGCCACTTCTTGGCCGTGACCTGGATCTCCAGCGCGTCGGCCGGCGCGCACCGTGGCGTCCATGTAGCCGTGGAAGCCCCAGAAGAAGATGACCATCACGAGCAGCAGCGGAATAACGGTCCAGACGATCTCCAGCTTGAGTTGTGCGTGATGTGCGGCGTGACCTCGCCCGGGCCGCGGCGCCGGTAGCGCAGCACGAAGTACAGCCAGCAAGCCCGCCATCAGCAGGAAGAAGAACGCGCTCAGCGAAGAGGATGAACATGTACAGGTCATCCACCCGGCCCGCGTAGTGCGGTGCCCTGCGACCGGCAACAGAATCGAGCGCAGCCAGTTCATCAGAGCCGCCAGCCGTCTCGACGGCGCCACAGCCGCCACAGCACGAACAGCGCCAGCACCAGCACGACGACGAGCACGCCGCCCGCTCGCATGAGGTTCGTGGCGAACAGCACGTAGGAGCGCGCCTGCGGGTCGTAGTGGAAGCAGAACAGCAGCAGGCGGTCCACGCTGAGCTGAGACTTGCCTTGCGGAGGCCTCGGTCAGCGCCAGCCGCAGGTCGCGCGGGCGGAACTCGATGCCGTAAAGGTAGCGCGAGACCTTGCCTTCCGGGCGTCAGGATCATGATGGCGGCCTCGTGGGCGTACTGGCGGGTGCTCTCGTCGTAGCGTGTAGTGGAAGCCCACCTGATCCGCCAGCTTCTTCGCGTTGCCCTCGCGGTCCGCCAGGAAGTGCCAGCCCGGGCCGGGCGTCGTAGCTGCCAGGTAGGCGGCCTTCTTCTGCGCGCGCCAGCTCGAAGGTCTCGGTGGGGTCGATGCTGATGGTCACGACCTCGAACTCTTGCCGGCGTCCAGGGGATCTCGCGCATGCGTGCTGGTCTGGGCGTTCAGCACCAGGTTGCACAGCATCGGGCAGGAGTAGTAGACCAGGTCGAGAATGACCGGGCGCCCTGGCGTGAAAGAAATCGCCGAGCTTCACCGGGTAGCCGTTTTCGGCCGATGAAGGTGAGATTGAGGTCGACCTTCCGGCCGAGCTGTTCCGCGACGCCGACGTTCTCCAGTTGAGGCGGCAGGGCTGCTCGGCACGGCAGCCAGTGCTAGGCCAGCCGAAGGCAACACTGCGAGCATTTGAGCCTCCTGAGCTCCACTGGTACGGAACGACTGCGTCTGAGCTTGCCTCGCGACTCAGCGCTAGCAGTTCCATGGCGCGCTCGATCGGCAGCCGTACCGTTCCCTTGTCGCGGTCGAGGTAGCGGTAGGAGTGCAGTTCCTCGTCTTCCCGGGCCCGCAAGCCGTCAAGGCCTGCGACACCGGCTCCAGCACCTTGACGTAGACCTGCTGCTCAGAGCGCGGTCATAGTAGAACTGAAGGCCGAGCACGATGGCCACCAGCAGGACGATCGAGACCCCGCCGAACGACCGCAATGAGGCGGACGTTCGGCTCGGAGCGGTCAAACCCCTGGGCGGTCCGCCGATGCTTTACTCATGTGAACTTTCCTACTCTGTCTGATGACGGAACGCGCGGCTTAGTCGCAAGTCTCCGAGGGAATCAGCGCCCGGCCAGCAGCCGACCAGAAGACCAGCCCGAAGGCGCTGCCCACGCCAGGAAGGCCGCCAAGTCCAGCCAGTGCAAGTGGAAAGCCGTGGCGGTGGACGGTCGGCATGACCACCCAGTGGAGATCCACGTAGTGCATCACCAGCAGCAGGACGGAAACCGACCCCAGGAGCCGCAGGTTGCGCTTGGCGGCGCTGCGAGATCAGCAGCAGGAACGGCAGGATGAAGTTGCCCAACCAGCAGGGCGGCGCTCACCCAGGCCCAGTTGCCCTCCAGCCGGTGCTTGAACCAGATGGTCTCCTCGGGAAGGTTGGCGTACCAGATCAGCATGTACTGCGAGAAAGCGATGTAGGCCCAGAAGACCACCAGCGCGAAAAGCCACTTGCCCAGGTCGTGGTAGTGCTCCACGGTGAATGGAGTCCGAGCACGCCGCCGCGGCGAAACGCCAGCAGAATCAGATCAGCGCGGCGATGAAGGCCAGCCCGCCGCCGGCGAAGACGTAGACCCCGAAATGTCGAGTACCAGTGCGGCTCCAGCGACATCAGCCAGTCGACGGCGGCCATCGTCACGGTGATCATCAGCAGCGCCAGGCCGGGCCCGCTCCAGCCAGACCGCTGCCGGATCGATGCACGGACCGGTCCTGCGGATTACGTAGAGACCACGGCCAGCACGCTCCAGACCAGGAAATAGACCGCCGCGCGCGCCAGGAAGAACGTCGGGTTGAAGAAGACCATCTTGACCTGGAGCACCGGGTCGCCGGAGTGGAACTCCGGGCGCGCCCATTCGTAGAGCGTCGGGATGCCCACAACCACCGGCAGGAAGAGCAGCGGCGCCAGCGGCAGAGTCGCCATGACGGTTTCCATCAGCCGCCGCACGGTGACGCTCCAGACCGCGCCGCTCAGGTGCTCAGACCATCACGAAGAAAGCGGCGCCCAGGGCGATGGTCAGGAAGTACATGAAGCCGACCAGGTAGGAAGCATAGAACTGCCGCGGGTCGGAGGCGTAGCCCAGCCCGCAGGCGAGCCAGGAGAGCGGCCAGTG
Source organism: Bryobacterales bacterium (assembly GCA_963744775.1). Taxonomy (GTDB): domain Bacteria; phylum Acidobacteriota; class Terriglobia; order Bryobacterales; family Bryobacteraceae; genus CAVUVG01. The sequence goes on along the minus strand of CAVUVG010000022.1, from coordinate 68,932 downwards.
CCAGAAGGACGGTTGCCCCGCTCCAGGCTGCTCGCTCAGGTGGACACCGTGCTGCCATCACCTCACCTCGCGGCCGCAACTCGGGCGGAACGTCCTTGAGCGTCGCCCGTGGCCGGCGCGCTGCAGCGCGCGGACGTAGGCCACGATCGCCCAGCGGTCGCGCTCCGAGACCTGGAAACGGTAGCCGGCATGGTGCGGCGGCCGTTGGTGGCGACGTCGAACAGTTCGCCGTCGGTCATCTTCGCGCGACGCGCTCGTCGAGCAGGTTGGTGGGCAGCCAGGCGGTGCGCAGCGCGACGATGCCCTTGCCGCTGCCCGTGCGGTCGTGGCACACGGCGCAGTAGATGTCGTAGCGCTCCTGGCCGCGGGCCAGCAGGGCGGCGTCGACCGGCAGCGGATTCTTGCCGATGTACATCCGCCGGAGATGCCGGTCTCGAAAGCCTCGTCCTCCCTGAGTTGCCCGGCAACCGTGCCCGGCACGGCGCTGCGGCTGGCGCGGCCATCGGCGAAGAACGGCTCGCCGCCTGCGGCTTGTACTTGGGCTGGCGGCGCATGTCGGAGAAGATCTCGACCGGCGGCTGGCGCGTGGTGACGCCGCAGCCGGCCAGCGACCAGCAGCGCCAGTCGCTGACGCCAGCTCTCATGACACCACCTCCGTCACGACTTCGTGCGCGCCCGAGCGACGCAAGCCACGCGCAGCTTCGCGGCGAACCTTCGTCATCGCGCTCTCGATGACCAGCAGAAAGCCGTCGTCGGTGACGCGCCGGAAGCTCTCGCAGCCGAACACCGGATGGTGCAGGCGCGGCAGGCCGTTCAACGCGAGCATCCCGAGCACGGCGGCGAAGGCGGCCAACAGCACGGTCAGCTCGAACGTGATCGGTATCGAGAACTCGAAGGCGAACAGCGGCTTGCCGCCGATGACCAGCGGGTAGGCCACCGCGCCCGTCCACCACTGCAGCAACAGCGCCGAGACAGTCCCCAGCAACCCCATCGGCGAAGACGAGGTAGCCCAGCCGCGAACGCCCCAGCCCCAGCGCCTTGTCCATGCCGTGCACGGGGAACGGGGTGAAGGCGTCCAGCTTCGTGTAGCCTTCGGCGCGCATGCGCGCGAACGGCCGCCAGCAGCGCCTCGGGCGTGTCGAACTCGGCGGCGACTCCGTAGGTCGAGTTCGGCGCGCTCATGACTTCACCTCCCCGTGCGAGTGCCGTCCGGCCAGCGACGCCTTTCACTTCGGTCATGGCGATCATCGGCAGGAACCGCACGAACAGCAGGAACAGCGTCAGGAACAGGCCGATGCTGCCGGCGAAACGTGAGGATGTCGACGAGGGTCGGCCGGAAGTAGCCCCAACTCGACGGCAGATAGTCGCGGTGCAGCGAGGTGACGATGATGACGAAGCGCTCGAACCACATGCCGACGTTGATCAGGATGGAGACCACGAACATCACCGGAATGCTGTTGCGGAAGCGCTTGAACCAGAACACCTGCGGAACGAGCACGTTGCAGGTGAACATGATCCAGACGGCCCAGGCGTAAGGCCCGATGGCGCGGTTCAGGAAGACGAAGCGCTCGTACGGGTTGCCGCTGTACCAGGCGGTGAAGAACTCGACCGCGTAGGCGTAGCCCACGATCATGCCGGTGGCCAGCATCACCTTGCACATGTTGTCCAGGTGCCTCATGGTGACCAGGTGTTCCAGGTGATAGACCCTGCCGCGCCAGGATCATCAGCGTCACCACCATGGCGAAGCCCGAGAAGATGGCGCCGGCGACGAAGTAGGGCGGGAAGATCGTGGTGTGCCAGCCGGGGATCACCGAGACCGCGAAGTCGAAGCTCACGATGGAGTGCACCGAGACCACCAGCGGCGTGGAGAGGCCCGCCAGCAGCAGGTAGGCCATCTCGTAGTGGCGCCAGTGCCGGGCCGAGCCGCGCCAGCCCAGGCGACAGAACGCCGAAGATGCACCTGCGCGCACGCGGCTGGTGGCGCGGTCGCGCAGCGTGGCCAGATCGGGAATCATGCCCACGTACCAGAACAGCGCGGACACCGTGGCGTAGGTGCTCACCGCGAACACGTCCCACAGCAGCGGGCTGCGGAAGTTCGGCCACATGCCCAGGTCCGGGTTCGGCACCGGGAACAGCCAGTACGCGCGCCACGGCCGGCCCACGTGGAACAGCGGGAAGATGCCGGCGCAGGCGACCGCGAACAGCGTCATGGCTTCGGCGAAGCGGTTGATGGAGGTCCGCCAGCGCTGGCGCAGCAGAAACAGGATGGCCGAGATCAGCGTGCCGGCGTGGCCGATGCCGATCCAGAAAACGAAGTTGGTGATGTCCCAGGCCCAGCCGACCGGGCTGATTGTTGCCCCACACGCCGATGCCGGTGCAGACCAGGTAGCGCGAGCATCGCCCCCAGGATCAGCGTGAACGTGCCGCTGATCGCAGATGGCGATGTACCAGGCGCGCGGCGGCTTCCGCTCGACGATGCCGCTGACCGTGTCGGTGACGTCCGGCAGAGCTGCGCTTGCCCGGACCAGCGGCGCATCCAGTTCGGCGGTTGCATCACCGATTCGCCATGATCTAGCCAGCTCCGGATTGGGATTGCGCAGCTTCGCCAGATACGTCGTGCGCGGCTTGGTGTTCAGCTCGCCAGCAGCGCGTAGCTGCGGTCCTGCTTGCTGCAGCTTCGACACGCGGCTCGCGGGATCGTTGATGTTGCCGAAAACGATGGCCTCGGCGGGACAGGCCTGCTGGCAGGCGGTGACGATCTCGCCGTCGCGAATCGGGCGGTGCCCTTCCGCGCTTGGCCTGGATCTTCTTCTCCTGGATGCGCTGCACGCAGTAGGTGCACTTCTCCATCACGCCGCGCATGCGCACGGTGACGTCCGGATTGAAGACCATCTTCCCGACTTCCGCGATCTCCTTGTGGTAGTTCAGGAAGTTGAAGCGCCGCACCTTGTAGGGGCAGTTGTTGGCGCAGTACCGCGTGCCGACGCAGCGGTTGTAGGCCATGTCGTTCAGGCCCTCGGGGCTGTGGGTGGTGGCCGCCACCGGGCACACGTTTTCGCACGGCGCGTTCTCGCACTGCTGGCAGGTCACCGGCTGCGTCACCGCCTGCGGGTCCTCGGGCGAGCCCGTCGAAGTAGCGGTCCATGCGGATCCAGTGCATCTCGCGGCCGCGCAGCACCTGGTCCTTGCCCACGATGGGGATGTTGTTCTCGGCCTGGCAGGCCACCACGCAGGCGTTGCAGCCGACGCAGGCGTTCAGATCGATGGCCATGCCCCACTGGTTGCCCTGGTCGTAGGTGTGTTCCTTGTAGAGCGAGAAGGGCTCCTCGTGCGGCGTCGGTCTTGGCGATGATCTTGGGATCCTTGCGGTACTCCTCGAGCGTCGCCTCGAGCACCAGCGGGCGGCCTTCCATGCTGTGGTGGTCCTGGGTGAGCGCCAGCTTGTGGTTCGGCCGGTCTTGCGAATCTCGACGCCGGAGGCGATCCACAGCGAGCCGCTGGTGCGCAGCGGGTACGCGTTGTGGCCGACGTCGCGTCCCACGCGCCCGCAGCGCGTGCGGCCGTAGCCCAGCGCCACGGAGACGCACTCGTCGGCGTGGCCCGGCTGGATCATCACCGGGCATGGTCACTTCGCGCCCGTCGCGCGGCCAGCACGACCAGGTCGCCGGTCTGGCCAGCCCGAGCCTGCGCGCCGTGGCCGGGCTCACCAGCGCGGCGTTGTCCCAGGTGAGCTTGGTCATCGGGTCGGGCGCTTCCTGCAGCCAGCCGTTGTTGGCGAAGCGGCCGTCCCAGGTCGAGGCCACCCGGGTAGAAAGCGACTTCGAGCCGGCCCGGCGGCGGCGCACCGGCTGCCCTCGCAGCGCAGCGGCGATGCGGGCGGCGTCGACCGTGGGCTTCACCTCGGCGAGCTTGCGTGCCGGGGATGACGCCGTCGTGCAGCGCCTTGCGCCAGGTCTTCTCGCCCTCTGCGCCGGCCAGTGAGTTAGCCAGTAGTTGCGGACGATGTCGTACGCCCGGCGGTCCTTGTAGCCGGTGAGCAGCGCCAGCACTTCGGCGGCGGTCCTGCCGCCGTACAGCGGCTCGATCAGCGGCTGCTGGACGGACACCGTGCCGTCCAGCGCGCGGGCGTCGCCCCAGGATTCCAGGAAGTGCGCCTCGGGCAGATGCCAGGAGCAGACGGCCGAGGTTTCGTCCTCCTCCAGACCCAGCTGGATGGTGACCGGCACCTTGCGGAGCAGAGCGGCGAAATCCAGATCGGCCGGAGCGTTGAAGGCCGGGTTGCCGCCCAGAATGACCAGCGTCTCCACCTGCCCGGCGGCCAGCTCCGCGCCAGCGAGGAGAGCGAGCTCGGCTGCCAGTGCTCGACGGCCGCGTGTAAGCTGACCGTGGCCGCCGCGCCGAGCGCCTGGTTGATCCAGATGCGCCAGGGCGTGTACTTCAGCCGGCTGGCGCGGGCCGGCCACCACCAGAGCAGCGGCCGCGGTGGCGCTGCAAGTCCCGAGCCAGTGCCGCCAGCCACTTGTTCGGCAGTAAGTCCAGGCCGGCGCCGAGCAAGCCCAGCGCGCGCGCCAGATCCTGGGCGAACCGCGCGCACCTCGCTGGGCCGCATGCGCAGCCGGTGGTCGGCCATCGCGCCGGTGAGCGAGTACTGGCCCTCCACCACGTAGAGCCGGTTCATCGAGTCGCCGTCGCCTGCGGCGGCGCCGAGAACTCGCGGATCGCAGGCCAGCGAGAGCGCATCCAGCCCGAGGAAATCGCTGTCGAGCGACAGCGACCACGTCGGCCTGGTCGAAATGATAGTGCGGACTGGCAGCGCCTCCCCGAAAGCCAGCTGCGCGCCCGGCCATCGCCTGGTCCTGTCGAGATCGGCTCGTACTCGATCCACCGTCGCCCCGGGGAACTTGCCAGCGCGTGGCTCCCGCACCGCTTCGAGCGAAGGCGAGCTCACCGCTCGCTCAGAAAGCGCAGCCGCGCGCCATTCCCGCTGCCGCGTTGCGGCGAAGCTTCTCGAACTCCTCCCAGCTCGAGCCTTGCCCTCGTTCAGAACCGCTGTGCGACCGGTCCGGATCGTACAGACCCAGCACCGCGGCCTGGGCGAAGGCGGAAGTCGCGCCCAGGCTGGACGGATGGTTCGGGTTGCCTTCGATCTTGGTCGGCCGGCCGTCGTGGGATTCCACCAGCAGCCCGGTGGCCAAACCGCCCAAGTCATGGCGGTGGCGTACCAGAGCGGGACGCCGGGAACGATCTCCTCGGAGCCGTAGCTGGCGGGCAGGATGTTCTCCACCGGACGCCGGCAGGCGGTCAGCCCGGCCAGGCCGAAGGAGGCCGCCATCAGCTGCAGCAGCCGGCGGCGCGACGTGGTGCTCGCGAGCTCGGAGGCGCCGCGGGGAACTCCCGATGCAGCCATTCGAGGAACCGGGGCGTCTCGGCGAGTTGCTCCAGGCTGCGCCAGTACTTTCTTCCCGTCGTGTTCATCGGTGGCACCCCGAACAGTTGAGTTGGCTGGGGCAGCAGGTTTCGTGGTCCGCTCGCCAGGCGCCTCGATGGCAGTCCAGGCACCAGGCCATGTTGAGCGGCTCGACCTGCTTGACCTCGATCATCTGGTCCACGCGCCCGTGGCAGCTGACGCAACTGACGCCGGCGCTGACGTGCGCGCTGTGGTTGAAGAAGACGAAGTCGGGCAGCCGGTGGACGCGCACCCACGGGAATCGGCTTGCCCGTAGCGTAGCTTTCGCGAACCAGGGCCAGCAGCGGGCTTTGGCTCTGCACCCGGGTGTGGCAGTTCATGCAGGTCTCGGTGGGAGGCACCGCGGCCATGGCGGCCGTCTCCACCGCGGTGTGGCAGTAGCGGCAGTCCATGCCCAGATCGCCCGCATGCAGCTTGTGGCTGTAGGGCACCGGCTGCACCGGAGAGTACCCTACGTCGGCCTGCCTGGGATTGAACAGCCAGGAGGCCAGGCCGATGGCCGCCGCCAGCGACACCACCACGACCACCAGGAACACGCGCAGCAGCCTGTCGGCAGATTTCGTGAATACCGGTCTCATCGTGTGTTTTCCGTCGATCAACATGAACATGTAGAGCAAGGGCAAATAGGCGACGGACGCCAGCAGCAACTGCCGGGCGCGAATCCGCGGTGCGATCACGCGCAGCGCGCGCCGCGGCGCCGAAGTACATCAGGCCAAGCGTCAGCGCGCCCGCCAGGTACAGCCATCCGGAGGTTGCCAGGAATCCGGGCACAAGGCTGACCGGGATCAACAGCAGGGACGAGATCAGGATCTGCCGCGCCATCTCCTCACCATCGGGCCGCACCACCGGCAGCATGGCGATGCCCGCCGCGCGCGTAGTCCTCCCGGTAGATCCAGGCGATCGACAGGAAGTGCGGGAACTGCCACAGAAACAGAATTGCGTACAGGACCCAGGCCTGGGCGGTCAGATGTCCAGCAGCCGCGGCGTATCCGATCAGCGGCGGCATGGCACCGGAAAAGCCCCGACCGTCGTGCAGATCGGCGAAACCCGCTTCAACGGGGTGTATAGGAGCAAATAGGAGGCCAAAGTGAGCAATCCCAGCAGCGCCGCCAGCGGGTTCACCGCCAGCCAAATTCCAGGAAACCAGCCGCAGAAAGCGCCAGGCCAAACAGCAGGGCCCCGCGCGGCGACACCCGCCCGGTGGGCAGCGGCCGCCCCTTGGTGCGGCGCATTTTGGCGTCCGTATCCCGCTCATACCACTGGTTTAGAACCGCTGTGCCCGAGGCCAGCAGGCCGGTTCCGAGCAGGGTGTGGAGCAGCTTCACCCAGCCCCAGTCCGGTCTGCAGGCCGAACCAATACCCGATCCCCGTGCTCATCAGGATGAGCCAGGTGATACGCGGCTTGGTCAGCTCCAGATATGCTCGCATTGCTCTCATCAGTTATGATGCGCGCAAAGTCTGCCAAGACTCCAGCATCCGCCTCCAGCCCAGGGCCTTCTGGTCAGAGTTTCGGCAGGAGCGAAAGGACCCCGGCTGACGGGCTCGGGATGACGTGAGCTGCGATCAGTCGTCCTAACGCGCCCACCCTTGCCTTGCCCGCCTCCACGGCGGCGTTCACGGCCGCCACATCCCCTCTGATCACAACGGTGATGAAGCCTCCGCCCAGCTTCTCACGAGCCAGCACCTCCACGGCGGCGGTCTTGAGGGCGGTATCGATGGCTTCAAATACGGCAGTAAAGCCTTGCGTTTCTATCAGGCCGACAGCGAAGTTCGCTTGTTCTGCCATGCGTTTCTCCTTGTTTTCAGGGGAGGAATGGGGAATGACCACGGTGGCCTGCTCGAGCAAGGGGCTGAAGTCGGCCTGGGCTTCGTAAGCCACTGACAAGCCCGCCGCCGGTGCTGGAATCACGTCCGCCACCAGGGTAACCTGCATCTGGTCCGCGATGGATTGAGCTGCCTCGACAGCCGCTTGCAGGCTGGCGACCGGCCCGGCCAGTTTCATGCAGACTCCTGGTTGGTCGTTCAACTCAACTTGAATTGTGCGAATCCCGGCGGTCTTCTCCATGGCATCGAGCACCACCATGGCCGGAGACCAGCCGCCCATTTCCACCAGAGCGAGGGCCTGGTTCAAATCAGCCCCCGCAGTTCAAGCTCGTGCAGCACGTCATAGACGATCTGCCCGACCCGGTCCTCGGCGGCCTCGCCGGTGCGCGGGGCGCAGCCGGCGGCCGGCGGCTGTACAAAGCCGAAGTCCGCCAGGATGCACTGCAACACGGACTGCAACGCGGCTCGGTTCACCTCCTGCGACGGAGTTGACGGCTGCCGGCCTCGCCCCATCTTGAAGCCTCGCATTTCGGCCGCTGCCCGGAAGCCGTCCGGGAACTCGAAGGGGTTGAGCATGGTGTCGAAAAGTTCCAGCACTCGATACTGGAGCTTCATGGCATCGCCCAGCCGGCCTGCGCGCGCCAGATCGAACATCTGAAGCAGGACCTCGGGGATCACGTTCCCGCTGGCATTGGTGCCCCCGTCGCAGCCGGCCGCTATCATGGGGACCAACACCGGCTCCCACCCCGTGAGGAAAGAGAAGTCCGGGCGCTGGGGCCGCACAGCGTGAATCATACGCATCATGAAGGCCACGTCGCCGGAGGAGTCTTTGATGCCCACGATGCGCGGAAATTCGGCCAGCCGGCGGATAGTCGAAACGTCGATGGGGCTGGCGAACATCGGGATGTTATAGAGCGTGATATCGATGGGCGAATTCCGGGCGATCTCCGCGAAGTAGGCGTAGACCGATTCGGGGCCCAGCCTGTAATAGAAAGGTGAGACGATTGCGACCGCCCGGGCGCCCATCTGAAAGTACGCCTCGCAGGCGGCCAGCGTCTCCTTGACGTTCGCCTCGGCGGCCCCGGCCAGTACCGGAACCCGTCCCCCGGCCTCTTCGCAGGCGATTCTGACGACGCGCCGGCGCTCCTCGGCGTTGAGCCGGACGAATTCGCCGGTGGAGCCGTTCGGATACAAACCATGCATCCCCTTGCCGATGAGCCAGTTGAGGAATCGCCGCAATTCCGGCTCGTTGATCTCGCCCCGGTCGTCGAACGGGACCAGGGTCGGTGTGAAGATGCCTTCGAGTTTGGTGGCCATGGCGCTGTGGCGGCGGGCGGAGACCGCGTGAAAATCCCGCCTCATAGGAATGATAGACGGAATGCGCGAGTCCCTCAACCTGGCGGGCGCTCCAGCCGGCGGATTGCCAGCCACAGACCCGCCAGCGTGATCAGGATCGTGACTAGTGAGAAGCCTAAGCCGACGCGCCGCCGCTGGCGTTCCTGGAGCGCTGCCTCACCGGCGCGGTATGTCTCAGCCGCGATTCGCAGACCTTCGCTCACCGGCTTCTGGACAGCGCCAACCTCGAAGGCGTGAACCGCCACGCGGGCTTTGACCTGAGCCTCTCGCGCGTCGTTCTGCTGCAAGAGCGCCTGAGAGACCTCCATCCCGGCGCTGGAAGCCTGCCTCAGAATGGCGTCGGACCGCTCCAGGGCTGCCTCCAGGTTGCGATTCAGGCTCGCTATTTGGGTTGCCGCCAAGCCTCCCGCGGAAGCCGCGTTGTGGCACTGTGAGCAGACCGCGTCCGGCCCGGAGAGCATCCGGGAAGAGGTCTTGAGGACCGCGTGGTTGCTGTGGCACACCACGCAGCCGCCAATACCCATTTTGGCGAAGGCGGGCTGGTGCGGACTCTTGGCGTAGAGGTCTTCCATGAGCACGTGGCAGGTCCCGCAAACAGCAGCCACGGATCCGACCCCAGGCGGGGTGGCGCCGTGGTTGCCATGGCAGGAAGCGCACCCGGGCGCGGAGAGATCCCCCCGCTTCTCGAGCGCTTCCCAGTGCACACTCTTCAGGTACTCGTTGAACTGGTTGGTCGGGATCTTATACTTCGCCATGTGTTGAGGATCAGCATGGCAGCGCGCGCAGGTTCGCGGGAGGCGCAGCGGGTGAACCGGCGCCTGCGGGTCCTTGACGGACCGTATCCCGTGTACGCCATGGCAATCGACGCAGACCGCCGCCGCCGCGTCGCCCGCGGCGATGCGCTTGCCGTGAACACTGGTCAAGTATTGCGCGTACTGGTCCACGCGCTGTTGGGGAGCATACTTGTGCATCAGCGCGGCGTCGCTGTGGCAGCGCGCGCACAATTGCGGCACCGCGGTCCGGGCAGGCTTTCCGATGAAGCCACGCGCGCGGCTCATGGACACCTCGGGATTATCCGAGGTCCGGTCCCCCCCGTGGCAGTCGGCACAACTGAAGCCTTGATGGCGATGCACGTCGTCCTGGTAGGAGGCGACTGGCGCGCCGAGCGCGCCGGGCAAAGAGGAATGGCAATCCACGCAGGAATCCGGGGCGGCGATAGCGGCCGACGAAGAGACGGCGAGCAGCAACCAAACTCCCCAGGCGCGTCTCATCGCCAGTACCCCAAAGCGGAGAATGTGGCCAGGTACGCCAGTAGCGTGACGCCGGCGCCAGTGACCAGTCTGGTCCTGAGCATCCCCTCGCGGTTCGTGGCCCACAGTGGGAGCAGCACCCAGAAAGCGGCCAGTAGTCCGAAGCCGATCAAACCCAGCAGCTCGCCTTCAATGACCCAGACGTGGCTAGGGAGAAGCTTCAGCGTGTAGAAAGGAGCCAGGAAATACCACTCGGGCCGGATGCCTGCCGGCGCGGAAGCGAAGGGATCGGCTTTGACGCCCAGTTCCCAGGGGAACAGAGCCGCCAGAGATCCGAGAATACCCAGCGCCAGGTACCAGGCCATCAACTCGCGAAGGAAGAAGTTGGGGAAGAACGGCGCCTGGGGAACGTTTTGCGCCTTGGCCCGGTAAGCCTCCTCCACCTTGGGCGGCGTGCTGATCCCGAATCTCTGCACCAGGGCCAGGTGCAAGAGAAGCAACAGCGTCATCAGCCCGGGCAGAACAGCCACGTGGAAGCCGAAGAAGCGCGTCAGCGTGGCGCCGCCCACCTCTTCACCGCCGCGCAGGAAGCGCGCCAGCGCGCCGCCGATCACCGGGAGACTGGCCGCCATATCGGTGCCCACCTTGGTGGCGAAATAGGAGATGGTGTTCCAGGGCAGCAGATATCCGCTGAAGCCGAAACCCAGAGAGATGCCCAGCAGGGCGATGCCGGTGAACCAGGTCACTTCACGCGGCCTTCGGAAAGCGCTCAGAAATACGACGCTGAACATATGCACGAATGCCGTAAAAATCATCAGGTTGGCCGACCAACTGTGGATCGACCGCACCAGCCAACCGAAGGAGACGCGCGTCATGATGAACTGCACGCTCTCGTAGGCCTCCGACGGCGTGGGCCGGTAGTAAAGCAGCAGCAGGATTCCGGTCACCACCTGAATGCCGAAGAGGAAGAGGGTGATCCCGCCGAAGTAGTACCAGATCGTGGCGGAATGCCGGGGAACGGTCTTGTGAGCGATGAAGTCGCGTACCGCGCTCAGAGCGAGGCGCTCTTCCAGCCAGCCGCCCAGGCCCCTCGTCATGTCACCCACGGACACCAGTTTCCTTCCTCTGCTACGCGCGGCGGGAAATGACCACCTCGTCGCCGCGGACGTGTACGGTGTATTCTTCCAAAGGCCTCGGCGGCGGCCCGGAAACCACCCGCCCATTCAGGTCGTATAGACCGTTGTGGCAGGCGCACCAGATTTGGCGGCTGGATTCCTGGAACTGGACCGTGCAGTTCAAATGGGTGCAGGTCGCCGAAAATGCCCGCCAATTGGCCTCAGTAAGTCGGATCAGGATGATGGGCCGGCTGCCGAACTTCACGATTCTGCCGCTGTTGGGTTTCAAGTCCCCGACCTTACCCGGCGCTCACTTCATTGACTACGGCCTCCGGGACAGCAGGAGGGTTCATGAACCTTAAAGCGGGGTAGACAAAGGAAACGACGGAGGCAGTGAAACCGCCACCCAACAGCCAACGAAGAAGACTGCGCCGCCCCTCTGGCACAAATGATCCTGGGATCAGGCTATTCCAAATCGAGTGCCGGATGCAAGCGGCATAAACAGACCCGCTTGCCCGAAGGTGACCTGGGGGAGCAGAATGGAGTGCTTGGCACAGGCCATCGACAGAACGGCCTGGCTGTGCCGGTCGAGGAGAGTGGGTTCATGAAATCCAGTGGTCGAAGTTCTTATATTCGTGTGTTTGCGGCAGCCGGCGTGGCGGTGCTGCTCGCTGGCTTCGTTATTCTTCGTGGCGCGTCCGCTCCCGCAAAGGCTCCGCGCCCCTACACGACCTGGAGCGCCTTTGGGGGAACCAAGGACTCCATGCAATATTCCGCGCTCGCGCAGGTCAACAAGGCCAACGTGAACCGGCTCGAACTGGCGTGGTCCTACCTTGCGCCGGGCCGGGAGCCGCTCGGCAGATTTGCGTTCAGCCCGCTGATTGTCGACGGCGTCATGTATCTGGCCGGGAAGGACTGCCGCGTGATTGTCGCGCTGGACGCGGCCACCGGAAAAGAAATCTGGAGCCACCCGACCGAGGGGAACCCGAACGTCCGCGGCCTCGCCTATTGGGAGAGCAAGGACCGCTCGGACCGGAGGATTATCTTCTCGCTCAATCAGCCCTACAACGCGGCACTCACCGAGATTGATGCACGGACGGGCGCGACCATCAAGTCCTTCGGCGCGGATGGCCTGGTTGACCTGCGCGTGGGGCTGGGCCGCGATCCCGACACCGTCCGCCGCGTGCAGAGCGGCATGCCCGGACACGTTTTCGAAAACCTGATCATCGTGGGCTCGGATGTCAACGAGGGTTACGACGATCCTCCGGGCTACCTAAGAGCGTATGACGTGATCACCGGGAAGAATGTCTGGACGTTCCGTACTGTCCCGCATCCGGGCGAGTTCGGCTACGACACCTGGCCCCCGGACGCCTGGAAATACACGGGCGGAACGAATACCTGGGCGAGTTTTTCCGTCGACGAAAAGCGCGGCATCGGCTACTTCCCGCTGGGTTCTGCGACCTACGACTTGTATGGCGCCCGGAGAAAGGGGGCCAACCTCTTCGCCAACAGTCTGGTGGCGCTAGATCTGCGCACAGGGAAACGGATCTGGCACTACCAGCTCATCCACCACGACCTGTGGGATTACGACCTCTGCAACGAACCGAAACTTCTGACCGTGAACCACAACGGCAAGAAGGTCGATGTGGTGGCCACGGGGACGAAATCCGGATTGCTCTTCGTGTTCAACCGGGTGACGGGAGAACCGCTATGGCCGATCGAGGAACGGCCCGTACCCAAGAGCGACGTGCCGGGAGAGGAGGCCTATCCGACACAGCCTTTCCCGACCAAGCCGCCAGCCATATCGCGGCAGCGGCTGACGGTCAACGATCTGAACCCCTACGTCGACGCCGCCGAGGCCGAGCGCCTGCGGAAGATCTTCCTGGGCGCTCGCCATGAGGGCGTTTACACACCGATGACCAACACGCGGGATCAGATCTCATTGCCCGGCGAATACGGCGGCACCAACTGGGCCGGCAGCGCCGGAGACCCGCAGACCGGCATGCTGTACGTGCGGGCCGAGAACATTGCCACCATCCATCGCCTATTTGAGAGGACCCAGCAGCGGGGCTTAGGCGGCGGAACTCCCGAGCAGCAGGGCCGCGGGCTTTGGGCTCAAATGTGCGAATCCTGCCACGGAGTGGATGAGGCCGGCGTGAAGTCCCTTAAGGAACGCAAGCCAGAGGCCTTGCGCACGATCATCAGAGGAGGAATCGGCCTGATGCCGGGCGTCGGATACTCCGACCTCGCGATCAATGAACAGAACATGACACGGCTGCTCGCCTATATAGCCAACCCGGCTGCCGGCGCGGGGCAGCCCCCGGCTCCTGCCAGGCGCGGCGGCCGCGGCGGCCCCGATCCGTCGGCTCCTCTGCCCAACGGCGAAACACGCCGCTTCTTTGGCCAGTTCGGGAGCATGTGGCTCGCTAATAACGGGCTCCCGGCCATCGCTCCACCGTGGTCGGAGCTGGTGGCCTACGATCTCAACCAGGGAACCATCAAGTGGCGGATTCCGCTGGGGACGGTTCCCGGGCTGGCGGCCAAGGGCATCAAGAACACCGGGAGCTTTCGCCCCACCAGAAACGGGCCGGTAGTGACAGCGGGAGGGCTGATTTTCATGGGAACGGAGGCGGACCGCACCATCCGTGCCTACGACAAGGATAATGGGAAGACGCTTTGGGAACGGGAGATGGAGTCGAACCCCCAGAGCATTCCAGCGGTGTATGAAGTTGGCGGACGGCAATACGTCGCATTCTTCTTAACCTCGAATCGCGCGACGGACAACATGGCTTATAGACGGGGAAAACCCGAGGCGCAGGGCTACTACGTTTTTGCCCTGCCTAAAGGCAACACCCGCTGCAAACAAGTGAGGAGAGTCGGTTCATGAAGGAAAAGCATCGAAGTTCATACATGCGGGCACTAGCCGCTGCCAGTCTGGCGGCATTGCTGGCCGGCCTTTTTATCCTCGGCGGGGCGTCTGCTCCTCAAAAGCAGGCTGCGCCCTATACCACCTGGAGCGCCTTTGGCGGAGCGATGGATTCGATGCAGTACTCCGCGCTCACGCAAATCAATAAGACCAACGTGAATCAGCTGGAGCAGGCATGGTTCTATCCGGCGCCCGCCCAAGGCGGACCCGGCAGGTTTTCGTTTAGCCCGCTCGTCGTAGACGACGTCATGTATGTCGGCGGTAAGGACAACAGCGAGATTGTCGCACTCCGTCGCGACCACGGGTGAAGTAATATGGACTTACCCGACGCAGGGCCGCCCCACCGACCGTGGTTACGCCTACTGGCAAAGCAAGGATGGCTCCGACCGCAGGATCATCTTTGCCGTTAACAGCTATTTGCAGCAACTCGATGCAAAGACCGGCAAGCTAGTGACGTCGTTTGGCGACAACGGCCGCGTGAACCTCAGAGAAGGGCTGAACCGCGACGCAAAGCTCATCCGAGGCGCTCAAACCGGCATGCCCGGACACGTCTGGGAAAACATGTTGATCCTGCCCGCGGGGACGGGTGAGGGCTACGACGACCATCCCGGGTGGCTTCGCGCCTTTGACGTGATTACGGGGAAACTGCTGTGGACCTTCAAGACGGTCCCCTATCCTGGCGAGGTCGGGTACGACACCTGGCCCCCGGAAGCCTACAAGTACACCGGCGGGGCAAACACCTGGTCGAATTTTTCGGTTGACGAGAAGCGCGGCATCGGCTACTTCCCGGTCGGGTCGCCCACCTACGACATGTACGGCGCCCGGCGCAAAGGGATGAACCTTTTCGGCGACAGTCTGGTGGCGCTGGATCTGCGCACCGGGAAACGCCTATGGCATTATCAGCTCATTCACCACGATCTTTGGGACTACGATCCGTGCAACGAGCCCAAGCTGCTGACGGTGAACCATGAGGGCAAGAAGGTCGACATCGTGGTGACCGGGACGAAGTCCGGATTTCTCTTCGTGTTTAACCGTGTGACCGGAGAGCCGCTGTGGCCGATCGAGGAGAAACCTTTCCCGAAGAGCGATGTGCCCGGAGAGGAAGCCTGGCCCACCCAGCCCGTCCCGACCAAACCGCCACCCATGTCGCGGCAGAAGTTGACCGTCGACGATATCAACCCCTACGTGGAACCGGCTGAGCGCGAGACCTTGAAGAAGATCCTGTTAGCCGCCCGCAACGAGGGCGTCTACACTCCGATGAGCAACACCCGGGACCAGATCTCGGTGCCTGGCGAGCACGGGGCACCAACTGGGGCGGCACCGCCGGAGACCCACGGACCGGGATGCTTTACGTCCGGGCCGAGAATTACGCCGCCATCCATCGCCTGTATGAAAGTTCAATACCGCGCGCTTTCACCGGCGGGACCCCCGAGCAGCAGGGCCGGGTGCTCTGGGCACAGTTGTGCGCCTCCTGCCACGGTCCCGACGAAGCAGGGGCGAAATCGCTTGTCGAACGCTCGCCCGCTCTTCTGGAAACCATGATTAGGGAGGGAGTAGGAGACCGGATGCCAGGTTCCGGCTATTCCGACCTCGGTCTCAGCCAACAGAACATGAAGCGGCTGCTGGCTTACATCGCCAATCCAGCCGCCGGCGCTGGCAGCTTCCGAAGCCTGTCGGCCGCGGTGGAGCAACACCGGCTGCCGAGGGGTTTCCCAACGGCGAAACCCGCCGCTTCTTCGGCCAGTTCGGCCACTGGTGGCTGGCCAGCAACGGCCTTCCCGCCATCGCTCCTCCGTGGGCGGAATTGATCGCTTACGACCTCAACCAGGGCACCATCAAGTGGCGGGTTCCGGTCGGAACCGCGCCTGGACTGGCAGCCAAGGGTATTACGAACACCGGCGCCTACAAGATCGTGCGTAACGGGCCGGTGGTGACTGCGGGCGGGCTGATCTTCATGGGAACGGAGCCGGACCGATTCGTCCGCGCCTTCGACAAGGACACGGGAAAGACGCTCTGGGAGAAAGAATTGAATTCGAATCCCTCGAGCATCCCGGCGGTGTACCAGGTCGGCGGCCGGCAGTACGTCGCCTTCTTTGCCAGTTCGGGCAATCAGGCAAATAACATCGCTCACAAGCCGAGCAAATCCGAGGACCAGGGCTACTACGTTTTTGCCTTGCCCGAGGCTGCTTCAAAGAAGAAGTAGAAGGAGACTTTTTATGGAAGCGATATGTCGCAAGCCATACGTGTATCCCTTCCTGGCAGCCGGACTGGCGGCGCTGCTCGTGGGATTTGTTGTCCTCGGAGCGGCGTCCGCCCCGCCGCAGCAGCCGCAACCTTACACCAACTGGAGCGCCTTTGGCGGGAGCAAAGACTCCATGCAGTACTCGGCGCTCAAGCAGATCAACAAGACCAATGTGAACCAAATTGAGCAGGTCTTTTTCTACCCCGCAACCGGTGAGGGACTCGGCAGGTTCTCCTTCAGCCCGCTGGTGGTCGACAACGTCATGTATGTCGGCGGAAAGGACAACCGCGAGATTGTGGCGTTGGAGGCGGCCACCGGAAAGGTGCTGTGGACCCATCCGTGTGACGGAAACCCGACCAACCGGGGCTACGCCTATTGGGAGAACAAAGACCGCTCTGACCGGCGGATCATTTTCTCGGTCGAGGGCTACCTGCAAGAGATCGACGCGCGCACGGGCGCTTCGATCAAGTCGTTTGGCAAGAATGGCGTTGTCGATTTGGGAGACAACCTGGGGCGCGACCCGAAGACCATCCGCAGAAGCGCGAACGGCCCTCACAGCGGTATGCCCGGGCATGTTTTCGAAAACCTGATCATCCTGGGAGCGGCCATCGGCGAGGGCTACGACGATCCTCCCGGCTGGCTTCGCGCTTATGATGTGCTCACGGGCAAACTGGTCTGGACCTTCCACACCGTCCCGCTGCCCGGCGAGTTTGGATATGACACCTGGCCCCCGGACGCCTGGAAATACACCGGTGGAGTCAATACCTGGTCGAGCTTTTCCATTGACGAGAAACGCGGCATTGTCTACTTCCCGACCGGTTCCCCTACGTACGACTTCTACGGCGCCCGGCGGAAAGGGATGGCCCTGTTTGGCAATTGCCTTCTGGCGCTGGATGCGCGCACGGGGAAACGGGTCTGGCATTTTCAGACCATCCACCACGATCTCTGGGATTTCGACAACTGCAATGAACCGAAGCTTCTGACCGTGAGTCATGAGGGCAAGCAGGTCGACATTGTGGCCATGGGCACCAAGTCCGGACTCCTTTTCGTATTCAACCGGGTGACCGGAGACCCTCTGGCCGATCGAAGAAAGGCCTGTGCCGAAAAGCGACGTGCCCGGCGAGGAATCCTCGCCTACGCAACCCTTCCCCACCAAGCCGCCTCCCTTCGCGCAGTTGCAGTTGTCGGCGAGCAACTTGAATCCCTATGTCGACGCGGCGGAAGCTGAACACTTGCGGAAGGTCTTCCTGAGTTCCCGCCATGAGGGCCCCTTCACGCCGGTATCCACTAACCGGGACCACATCTCGATGCCCGGCGCATTCGGGGGAACCAACTGGGCCGGGACCGCCGGGGATCCGGCGACCGGCATGCTGTACGTGCGCGCCGAGAATTCGGCCAGCATCCGCAGACTGTACGAGAGATCCCCCACCCAGACCTTCTCGGGCGGGACCCCCGAGCAACAGGGCCACGTGGTGTGGGCTGAGCACTGTGAGTCCTGTCACGGTCCGGGCGAGGCCGGCGTGAAGTCTCTCACAGAGCGGAATCCAGGGCGTCTCGAGACGATCATTCGGGGCGGGGCCGGCCAGATGCCGGGCCTCGGCTATTCCGACGTCATGATCACCCAGGCGACGATGAAGTCGCTGCTCGCCTATATTGGCAACCCGGCTGCCGGCGCCCAGCCGCCCGCATCCGCCGGAGGCGGCCAAGCCGCGCAAGGCCCTCTGCCGAACGGGGAGACCCGCCGTTACACGACCCAATTCGGAGCGCGTTGGATGACCCGCACCGGCCTTCCCGCGAATCCACCACCATGGTCGGAGCTTGTCGCCTACGATCTCAACGAGGGGACTATCAAGTGGCGCATCCCGTTGGGAACCGTCCCCGCGCTAGCGGCCAAGGGGATCAAGAATACCGGCAGCATCCATCCGACCAGAAATGGTCCCGTGGTAACTGCCGGCGGCGTGATCTTCATGGGCACGGCGGGCGACCAGACAATCCGCGCCTACGACAAAGACACCGGAAATACACTCTGGGAAAAGAAGATGGACGCGAGTCCGGAGAGCATTCCGGCCGTGTACCAGGTTGGCGGGCGTCAATACGTCGCGTTCTTCCTGAACCTGAGGGAAATCGGGAAGCCTGAGGCTCAGGGCTACTATGTATTCGCTCTGCCCAAAATGGCATTGAAGAAGAAGTAAAAGGGGAGATTCTTATGAAGGAAATGCATTATCGCTCATACGTGTATCCGTCGTTAATAGCCGGACTGGCAGCGCTGCTCGCGGGATTTGTTGTCCTGGGAGCGGCGTCCGCCCCCCAAAGAAGACGCAACCTTACACTACCTGGAGCGCTTATGGAGGGACCAGTGACTCCATGCAGTATTCGGCGCTCAAGCAGATCAACAAGACCAATGTAAGCCAGCTTGAACAGGTCTTTTTCTACCCCGCGATCGGGAGGGGACTCGGCAGATTCTCATTCAGCCCGCTGGTGGTCGGCAACGTCATGTACGTCGGAGGAAAGGACAACCGCGAGATTGTCGCGCTGGATGCCGCTACCGGAAAGGTGCTGTGGACCCACCCGTGCAACGGCAACCCCACCAACCGCGGCTACGCTTATTGGCAGAGCAAGGACGGCTCCGACCGGCGGATCATTTTCTCGGTCGAAGGCCGCCTGCAGGAGATTGACGCCCGCACCGGCGCCTCTATCAAATCGTTTGGCAAGGACGGTATTGTCGATTTGGCAGACAACCTGGGGCGCGACCCCAAGACCGTCAACCGGAGTTCGTCTGGCCCGCACAGCGGCATGCCCGGCCACGTTTTCGAGAATTTGATCATCCTCGGCGGGGCGGCCGGTGAAGGGTACGACGATCCCCCGGGCTGGATCCGGGCCTACGACGTGATTACCGGGAAACTGGTGTGGACGTTCCACACAATTCCTTTTCCTGGTGAGTACGGCTACGACACCTGGCCTCCGGACGCCTACAAATATACCGGTGGGGCGAACGTTTGGGTGAGTTTCTCGATCGACGAAAAGCGCGGCATCGCCTACTTCCCGACCGGTTCTGGCACCTACGACATGTACGGCGCCCGGCGGAGGGTGTCAACCTGTTTGCCAACTGCCTGCTGGCCCTCGATGCGCGCACGGGGAAGCGGCTGTGGCACTTCCAGACCATCCACCACGATCTCTGGGATTACGACAATGCCACTGACCCGAAGCTTCTGACGGTGAACCACGACGGCAAGACGGTCGACATCGTGGCCATGGGGACGAAGACCGGGATGCTCTACGTGTTCAACCGGGTGACGGGAGAGCCGCTGTGGCCCATCGAGGAACGGCCGGTGCCGACCAACGAGCCGCACCAGGCGAGCACCTCTGGCCCACGCAGCCCTTCCCGACGAAGCCGCCCGCATTCTCGCGGCACAAGATGACCGTCGACGACATCAACCCGTACGTCGAGCCGGCGGAACGCGAAAAGTTGCGGAAGATCTTCCTGGCGGCGCGTCACGAAGGCATTTTCACCCCGATGCCCGTCGGGCGGGACCAAATCTCGCTGCCGGGCGAACATGGAGGAACCAACTGGGGCGGGACGGCGGGGGATCCCCAGACCGGCATGCTGTATGTACGGGCCGAAAATTATCCCGCGATACATCACCTGTTCGAGAGGAACCCTCCGCGGGCGTTTACGGGAGGGACCGCGAGCAGCAGGGCCGCGTGATCTGGGCGCAGTTCTGCGAGTCGTGTCACGGCCCGGACGAAGCCGGCGTGAAAGCCATCACGGAGCGCAATCCTGACCGGCTGGAGAACATCATCCGGGGCGGGGTAGGAAACATGTCGGGATTGGGCTACTCCGATCTCACCATCAGCCCGGAGAACATGACCCGGCTATTGGCTTACATCGCCAATCCAGGCGCCGGAGCCGGTGAATTTCCGGCTCCCGTCAGCCGCGGCGGTCAGGCTGCTTCCGGACCGCTCCCAACGGCGAGACTCACCGCTTCTATGGCCAGTTTGGAAACTGGTGGCTGGCCAGCAACGGCCTGCCTGCGATCGGGCCTCCGTGGGCGGAACTGGTCGCCTACGACCTTAACGAGGGCACGATCAAGTGGCGGGTTCCCTACGGGAACGGCCCCGGGGCTGGCGGCCAAGGGGATCAGAAACACGGGCGCTTTTCGCGTAGTGAGAAACGGACCGGTCGTGACCGCGGGCGGGCTGATCTTCATGGGACGGAGTCGGACCGGACCGTCCGGGCCTACGACAAGGACACCGGCAAGATTCTCTGGGAGAAGGAACTGGAATCCAATCCTGAGAGCATCCCGGCCGTGTATGAGGTGGGCGGACGCCAATACGTCGCCTTCTTCTGCAGCTCGGGGCGGGAAATCGACAATGTAGCCCATAAACTGGGGAAACCCGAGGCTCAGGGCTACTACATTTTCGCCCTCCCCAGAAGGCAGCACCCTCCAAGAAGTCGCAGTAGCGAAGTCCTGCACAGGGGGGCTGCCCGAAACAGCCCCCTTCCAATCCCGTAAAGCCATGAAACTAATAGATCAGCGGCTTGTCGCCAGGTATTGACTCGGCGTGACTGCAGATGTAGACTTCTTCACGTCTGTGAGTTGATCTTCGTAAATTGATAAACTCTTCTCTGGCGCTGACAGGGGCAAACGATCTCCTTCCCGCTGTTTGGGCCTTTTTGGGAGTGTTAACAACAACTTCGTCTGATGAGGATGGGGCTTACAGGGGCGCCCCTCGCAAAGGCGGAGCAGCGCGACCAGTCGCGTTGAGTCGAATCCAGACACTAGAAAAATAGAGGGAGAACCATGAGGAACTTGGCTTTGGTCCTGGGGATAGGCTGGCAATTGCCATCTGCGCCCCGGCACAAGACATCGGGATCGATCGGAGGCTCGGTAACTGACCCCAGCGGCCAGCTGATCCCGGGCGCGGCGATCACGCTGACCTCAGAGATGAGCGGAGAGCAGCGCTCGGCAACGACGAATGAGACAGGCACCTTCCTGTTTCCAGGGGTTTCGCCCGGATCGTCACGGTCCGCGTGGAGGCTCTGGTTTTAGGGCTCTCACGCGCACGAAAAATATAGTCCTCGCCACCAGCCGGACGGCGCTGGGGCAGCTCCAAATGGAGTTGGGAGTCTGGCCGAGTCAGTAACGGTGACCTCGCAAGGGCAGATGGTGGCAACCACGACTACGTCCCAGCAGGCGGTGCTCGACAGCAAACAGGTTTCGATGATATCCGTGCGCGGCCGCGATGTGCTGTCGCTGTTGCGCCTGTTGCCGGGGCCCAGCAGGGTTTTGACGTCAACGATCTCGGCGGCAGCTACGGCAGAGACACGACCTCCCTCAGCGGCGACGGCACTGGGCAAACGATCTATGTCGACGGGGTGAACGGCGGCGATGCCGGCCAGGGGACGCGTTTTGCCGCCCCGACGAACATGGATTCGGTCTCTGAAATCAACGTTCAGATGGGGGCCTACTCGGCCGAGTACGGTTTCAAGGGCGGCGCGCAGGTCAACATCATTACCAAGAGAGGCGGGCAACAGTATCACGGCACCGGCTATTGGTACAAGCGCCATGAGATGTTCAACGCGAACGAATGGCTCGCCAATCAGACCTCCACGGAGAAAGGCATTTACCGGTTCTCGACGCTGGGAGCGAACTTGGGCGGACCGGTCCCGCTGACTCGAAACAAGGTGTTCTTCTTTTATTCCATCGATGACACGCAGATGAAGAGGCTGACGTCGATCCAGCGATGGACGATGCCCACGTTGCTCGAAAGGCAGGGAGACTTCTCCCAATCTCGAGACACAAAAGGGGGCCTGATTAAGGTCAACGATCCCTTGAACAATAATGCCCAGTTCCCGAACAACGTCATTCCTTCCAACCGCTCCAATTTGTTGGCGCAGCGCATATTGAGCATTTTTCCGGCGCCGAATGTCACTGCCGTGGGGTACAACTATCTGCGCCAGGCCCCGAGCTATAATCACCCTCGCCGGCAGCATGTCTTCAGATTCGACGGACACCCCACCAACAACGACTCAATCAGCCTCAAATACCAGAATTGGTACACCAAGAGCCAGGGAACGGATGTCTCGGCCGCCCCTGCTCGCTGGGGTTTGGCGGAGTCTTCTACAATTACTACGCCAAAGTCGGGAACCTGAGCTATACGAAGATCATCACGCCGAGTATCGTGAATGAGGCTTCAGCGGGCGTTTTCAAGAGCAATGAGTCGGGGTGGCCGGTGGATGATGCCAACTGGGCGAAACTACAGCGGGCCAACTATGGCCTCTCGGGCTTGGCGCAGTTCGTTCCCGCAAATAACCCGCTGGGTTTGATTCCGACGATGTCCTTCGGCACGCTTCCTCAAAACAGCTATAGCGCGGCGGCGATCAGCTATGACGGGCGCACGCCGCTCACCGGGGATGACACCAACTGGAATGTGAGTGATAACCTGACCTATATTCGCCAGGCCCACACCTTCAAGTTTGGCGCCATGCGAGCAAACGAGGCCTTCCGGCAGGCCCGGTCAGGCAATTTCGCCGGCTCCATTGAATTTCCAGCACAACTCGAACGACCCGGGCACCACTGGCTTCGCCTTCGCCAACGCTTACATCGGCCATATGTATCAATACCAGGAACAACTGGGCCGCGTGGGACAAAACCGAGTCACCAACACCTGGGCGTTCTTCGCGCAGGACACCTGGAAGCTGAACCGAAGGGTGACACTGGACATCGGGATGCGTTTCTACAAATGGGCTCCTCCGCTCAGGCCTTCGGGAGAGCAGTCATATTTCAGCTTCGAGCGGTATGACCCCACCTGGGGAGGCAAGCCACCGGTGCTGTTCAGGCCGACCCTGAACGCGCAAGGGCCGCCGCGCGTTGAATCCGCTGACCAATGAGATCCTTCCTGTGACCTATATCGGTTTGATGGTGCCCGGCACCGGGTATAGCTGCGACGGGGCCCTGAACCCAAGCAATCCCTGCACAGTCAATGGAATCGTGACTCAGAACGACCCCACCTACCTCGACAGCGGCAAGAAGGGTCCAGTGGAGTGGCTGCCGCTACAATGGGACCCGCGCTTTGGTCTGGCTTGGGATGTCTTCGGTAACGGCAAGACGGCAATCCGAACATCCTTTGGCCTCTATCACGTCAACAGTTCCCACTCCAGCTCCGAAATGGACTATTTCGAGGGCGGACTCGCCTGGCAATTCACCAAGAGTATCCTTTTCACCGACATGGACTCGTACCTCTCGGGGACGGGGGCGACGAACCCGAGCGGCGCCAGCGGCGCGTGGCGGAAGGGATCCAAAGCCCCCAGAACCTCGAACTACATGTTCGGGATCCAGCAGGATATCGGCTGGCACACGGTACTGGACGTTGCCTACGTAGGCCACAAGACCCTTCACCTCCGCGAGAGCTGGGATTTCAACACGTTGCCGTTCGGGGTGAGGTTCCGTCCTGAGAGCAGAGACCCCACCACAACTCCAGCCCTCTGCCAGATGTGTTCCTGCGCCCGGTGACAGGCTGGGGAAGCATCAGCATCCAGGGACCGGCGACGAGTGCACGTTACGACTCTCTGCAAGTGCAGGCTAACCGGCGCTTTCCAAGGGAATTGAGCTGGCGGGAACGTTTACCTGGGCCGGCGGAACATCCAACGGCTGGAACCAGAACAATCCGCTGCCGTCCAGCGCGGCCCGCGACCGCGCCGACATTCAGCAACTCGTCTTCAACCTGAGCTATGTGCTCGACGTTCCGAGTGGCAGCAAGCTGATCCGGGTGCCGTGGAGCAAGTGGGTGCTGGATAACTGGCAGTTCTCCGGTGTCACGACTTTCGCCAACGGCGGGTTGTCGGACATCGGCACGGGCAGCGACTTGACCTCGGACAACTTCGACTTCACGGGCGGCGGCGAGTCCTGCGGCGTTGTGCAGACAGGCGACGCCAAGCTGGCGCGAGGGGAGAGAACGGACCAACGTTGGTTCAATACCTCGGTGTTCAAGAGGCCCAGCGGGCGCGGAGACATTGGCAACAACTGCAACAATGCAAAATTCCGGGAGCCGGGGTTCAACAACCACGACTGGTCGTTGTTCAAGAACTTCCTGGTGCGGGAAGGCAAGACGCTTCAATTTCGCTGGGAACTGTACAACACATTCAATCACACGCAGTACAACGGCGTGGACTCAAATCCAAAGTTCAACACGGCCGGCGTGCCGAGCAGCACTTTTGGCAAGATAACCAGCGCACGTGACTCGCGCCGTATGCAGCTCTCGTTGCGATTCACCTTCTGACACCGATGTGAATCGAGGCGGCGCCAGGCTTTGTAATGTGCCTGGCGCCGCCCTCCATCCTGTCGCCATAAGACCCCAACCCAGAAACCGGGACTTCATGAAGCTATGCACCTGAATCTATTCTGTTCGTGTGTTCGCAGCCGCCGGCCTGGCAGCGCTGCTGGCCGGCTTCGTTATTCTTCGTGGAGCGTCCGCTCCCGCAAAGGCTCCGCGCCCGTATACGACCTGGAGTGCCTTTGGGGGAACCAAGGACTCCATGCAGTATTCTGCGCTTACGCAAGTCAACAAGTCCAACGTGAGCCAGCTCGAGCAGGTCTGGTTCTACCCTGCGCCGGGCCGGGAGCCGCTCGGCAGATTCTCATTTAGTCCACTGGTCGTCGACGGCGTCATGTACCTTGCGGGGAAGGATTGCCGCGTGATTGTGCCCTGGACGCGGCCACCGGAAAAGAAATCTGGAGCCATCCGACCGAAGGGAATCCCAACGTCCGCGGGCTCGCCTATTGGGAGAGCAAGGACCGCTCGGACCGGAGGATTATCTTCTCGCTCAATCAGCCGTACAACGCGGCACTCACCGAGATCGATGCGCGGACCGGGGCAAGCATCAAGTCGTTCGGCAAAGACGGCCTGGTCGATCTGCGGGTGGGCCTGGGCCGTGATCCCAACACGATTCAGCGCGTGCAAAGCGGGATGCCTGGACACGTCTTCGAGAACCTGATCATCGTGGGCTCGGATGTCAACGAGGGGTACGACCATCCTCCGGGCTACTTGCGGGCCTATGACGTAATCACGGGCAAGAATGTCTGGACCTTCCGCACCGTCCCGCACCCCGGCGAGTTCGGCTACGACACCTGGCCGCCGGACGCCTGGAAATACACGGGCGGGGTGAACACATGGTCGAGTTTTTCGATCGACGAGAAGCGCGGCATCGGCTACTTCCCGCTGGGCTCTCCGACCTACGACATGTACGGCGCACGGCGGAAAGGGGCGAACCTGTTCGGCAACACACTGATGGCGCTGGATCTGAGGACCGGCAAGCGAGTGTGGCACTACCAGGTTATTCACCATGATCTATGGGATTATGATCCCTGCAACGAGCCCAAGCTGCTTACGGTGAACCACAACGGCAAGCCCGTGGACATCGTGGCGATGGGGACGAAATCCGGTCTTCTATTTGTATTCAACCGGGTGACCGGAGAACCGTTGTGGCCGATCGAGGAACGGCCCGTGCCGAAGAGTGACGTGCCGGGCGAAGAGTCCTGGCCCACGCAGCCCTTCCCGACCAAGCCGCCACCCTTTTCGCGGCTGAAGATGACCGTGGACGACATCAACCCTTATGTGGATGCCGCGGAAGCCGAACGTTTGAGAAAAATCTTTCTGAGCGCCCGTCACGAGGGTGTCTACACACCACCAACGACGACGCGGGATCAAATCGCCGTGCCTGGCGAACACGGCGGCACCAACTGGGCCGGCACGGCCGGAGATCCGGCGACCGGCATGTTGTATGTGCGGGCCGAAAACATGCCCGCCATTCATCGCCTTTTCGAAAGGTCCGTGCCTCGCGCGTTCTCCGGCGGAACTCCCGAGCAACAGGGTCACGTGCTCTGGGCGCAGCTTTGCGAATCGTGCCACGGCCCGGATGAGGCCGGGGTGAAATCCCTCCGAGAGCGCGCGCCCGGCCCCCTGCGGGTCATCATCAGGGCTGGCGCCGGACAGATGCCGGGTGTGGGATACTCCGATCTCACACTTAGCGAGCCCAACATGGACAGACTCCTCGCCTACATCGCTAACCCGGCAGCCGGGGGAGGCCAACTTCCCACGCCGGTCGGCCGGGGCGGGCCTGTCGCTCCGCCGGGACCACTTCCGAACGGAGAAACCCGCCGCTATTTCGGCCAATTTGGAAACTGGTGGCTAGCCAGCAACGGCCTCCCCGCCGTCGCCCCTCCGTGGTCCGAGCTTGTGGCGTACGATCTTAACGAAGGGACCATCAAGTGGCGTATTCCCACCGGAACCGCCCCTGGGCTTGCGGCCAAAGGGATCCAGAACACAGGCGCTGCCGGTGTGGTGCGAAACGGTCCGGTGGTGACCGCCGGAGGTTTGATCTTCATGGCCACAGAACCGGACCGCACCATCCGCGCTTATGACAAGGACAATGGGAAGACACTGTGGGAGAAAGAGATGGAGTCCAATCCCCAGAGCATCCCGGCGGTATATGAGGTGGGAGGACGCCAGTACGTGGCGTTCTTCTGCAGCTCGAATCGGATCACGAGCAATGCGGCCTACAAGCCTGGTAAACCTGAGGCTCAGGGCTACTACGTTTTTGCCCTGCCCCGGTAGCTGAAGCAGCTTCAATGATGAGAGGGAGAAAAGAAATGACGCGAAGCATAAAGATCGTTTGGGTAATGAACTTGGCTGCGGCCATCATTGGTCTTGCGCAGGTGGCACCAGCGCAGGCGCCGCCTGGGACGTCTCCCGGCAACATCGTTCTCGGCCCGGGTGGGTACTTCCAGAAGGGCCCAGACGCGCCGCCGAGGGCTGGTGCGCCTTCCGGCAGAGGCGCCGGCCGAGTGGCGGCGTCTTCCTCCATCTGTGTCTGTACGTCCCGCGGGTCCGACCATTCGCGCTTCGGCGGCGGCCCTCCTTGGCTGGAGTGTGGGGGCCTCTGCCAACGTTTTCCAGAAGCTCACATTCTCGGAAGCGGCCGGCAAGGTTGATGCGGCGGGTTTGGCATTCATTGAAGGATCTAATGCGCAAAGGGTCAGCCCGGAAATTCAGAAGAACCTGGACTTCAATCTGTCACCGGACGAAGTGGCGAAGGTGAAGTACCGGCTGGGCGAGTTGCGGCTTCAGATGCCGGCCTATCACGTCGACGCCATTCCCACGGATGGGAGCTCCCGCCGGAAGTTGTTCGAGTTCGCGAAAAGCCTGGGCGTCGAGCTGATCGTCTCCGGCTCCCAACCGGCGTCGCTGGCGGATCTCGACCAGCTTGCCAACGAATTTGGCGTCAATGTGGCGATGGAAAACCTCAGCCCGAAAAGTGTTGCGGGCGCGTTGCAGGGACGCGGCCAACGGATCGGCGTGGTTGCGGACCTCGGCAAATGGATGGAGGCGGGGATCAAGCCGCCGGAAGGTCTGCCGCTGGTCAAAGACAGACTGATGGCGGTGAACCTCCGCGACCGGAGCGCGGCGGGTGTGACGCAGTTTCTGCTTGAGATCAGCCGGCTGTATCCGCCTGAAGCCCCACCGTGGCCGCCGAAGTGCGGCAATTGTGCTGGTCCGAGGGTTCCTCCCGGGAAGCCCCTGTTCCTTTCGATTGACACAACCGGGGCGGCGGATCCATCCGCCGACTTGTCGCGGTCCGTCGCAACTCTCGAAACAGCCCTGCGGCCGGCGATGGGATATCGTATGGGCGAGATTGCCCGCAAGACGCCGATCAGCGCGTCCTCGATGGTGCACCCCGAAGAAAGGAAGAAGATCGAGGCCGCCCTGCCGCGCCAGGCCATCGTGAAACCGCTCAAGCCGCGGAAGCTCTTGGTGATTGACGTGACCCCCAACGCTTACTACCATCAGACCACTGCGCACGGCAACCTGGCGCTGGAACTGATGGCCAAGTACACCGGAGCCTACCAACCGGTGTTCAGCAACGACCTGGACAACCTGAAATACCCCAAGATCCGGCAATTCGATGCGGTGTTCGTGAACAACAACGGAGGTGGAGAGCTTTTCGTGGACCCGGATGTCCTGAATGGTTTGATGCGTTTCGTACGCGAAGGCGGCGGGCTGGCCACGCTGCACGGATCCACCTACGCGTCCACGGACTTGCCCGAGTACGGGGAGATGATTGGCGCCCAGACTGGGGCGCATCGCTGCTGCGAGACGTCAACCGTCAAGATTGATGACCCGAATAGTCCCCTCACCAAGGGCTTCGGGGGCAAGAGCTTCACCTGGTATGACGAGTTCTACCACTTCCCCGACACCGGACCGTTTCTCGCGGCAGAAGCTGCACGTGCTGCTGAGCATCGATGCGGCGAAGACGGACTTGAGCGAGTGGAAGGGAGTTCGGGCGGACAACGATTTTGGCATGAGCTGGATCAGGAGCTACGGCAAGGGGCGGGTGTTCAACTGCGCCATGGGCCACACACCGGAGCTTTTCATGACGCCGGCCATCGCCGAGCATTTTCTGGCGGCGATTCAGTTTGTCCTCGGCGACCTGAAAGCCGACACTACCCCCAGCGCCAAGCTGGCGGCGAAGTAGCGGACAAGGGGAGAGTCTGATGAAGGCATGCAGGCAGGAATCATATGTGCGTGCATTGGGAGCCGCCGGCCTGGCGGTGCTGCTGCTTGGTTTCGTGATCCTGCGTGGAGCCTCCGCTCCCCAACAGGCGCCGCGGCCGTACACCACTTGGAGCGCCTTCGGAGGAACCAAGGATTCCATGCAGTACTCCGCGCTCACCGCAGATCAACAAGACCAATGTGAGCCAGCTCGAGCAGGTCTGGTTCTACCCCGCGCCGGGAGGGCCCGGCACATTTTCGTTCAGCCCGGTTGTCGTCGGCAGCACCATGTATGTCGGAGGGAAGGAGGACAACGCGGTTGTCGCCCTGGACGCGGCCACGGGAAAGGAGACTTGGACCCATCCGACCGAGGGAACCGCCACCCAGCGCGGCTACGCGTTTTGGGAGAGCAAGGACGGCTCCGACCAGAGGATCATCTTCACGGCCAACGGCTACCTCCAGGAGGTCAACGCGCGCACCGGCGCTTCGATCAAGTCGTTTGGCAAGGGCGGCGTTGTCGATCTGCGCGAGGGATTGGGGCGCGACCCGAAGACCATCCCCAACATCTGGTGTCCCACTTGCAGCATACAGAGCGGCATGCCCGGACACGTTTTCGAGAACCTGATCATCCTGGGCTCGGCGGTCGGCGAGGGGTATGACGATCCTCCCGGCTGGCTCCGGGCATATGACATCCTTTCAGGCAAATTGGTCTGGACCTTCCACACCATCCCACTTCCCGGTGAGTTCGGATATGACACCTGGCCCCCGGACGCCTACAAATTTACCGGCGGTGCGAACACCTGGTCGAATTTCTCAATCGACGAGAAGCGCGGCATCGCCTACTTTCCGGTTGGCACGCCGACCTACGACATGTATGGCGCCCGGCGCAAGGGAATGGGCCTGTTCGGCGACACTTTGCTGGCGCTTGACGCCCGCACCGGAAAGCGGCTTTGGCACTATCAGGTCGTCCACCAC
The DNA here is from genome assembly GCA_963744775.1 of Bryobacterales bacterium. Taxonomy (GTDB): domain Bacteria; phylum Acidobacteriota; class Terriglobia; order Bryobacterales; family Bryobacteraceae; genus CAVUVG01. The sequence continues at coordinate 39,228 of CAVUVG010000022.1, read as the reverse complement.
GATCTCTGGGATTACGACCCCTGCAACGAGCCGAAGCTTCTGACCGTGCGCCACAACGGCAAGCCGGTCGACATCGTGGCCATGGGGACCAAATCCGGACTCCTGTTTGTCTTCAATCGGGTCACTGGAGAGCCGCTGTGGCCGATTGAGGAGAAGCCATTTCCGAAAAGCGATGTGCCGGGTGAGGAGGCCTGGCCCACGCAGCCCATCCCCACCAAGCCGCCTCCCTTCTCACGGCTCAAGCTGACGGTGAACGATCTGAATCCGTACGTCGACGCCGCTGAAGCCGAGCGCCTCCGGAAAATATTCCTGAGCGCCCGCCACGAAGGTGTCTACACGCCGCCCACCAATACCCGGGACCAAATCTCGATGCCCGGCGACTACGGGGGCACCAACTGGGCCGGCACGGCCGGAGATCCTGAGACGGGCATGCTGTATGTGCGGGCCGAGAATTCGGCCTGCATCCATCATCTGGTCGAAAGGACCCAGCCGCGGGCCTTTTCTGGAGGGACTCCCGAGCAGCAGGGCCATGTGCTCTGGGCGCGGCAGTGCGAAGCTTGTCACGGTCCGGATGAGACGGGCGTGAAGGGCCTCAAGGAACGCTCGCCTGAGAAGCTGCAAGCCATCATCAGGACTGGAATCGGAAACATGCCGGGCGTAGGTTACTCCGATCTCATCATCAATCCGGAGAACATGAACAAGCTCTTGGCCTACATTGCCAATCCGGCTGCCGGCGCGGGGCCACTCCCCGACGCGATCGGCCGGGGCGGCCAGGCCGTCCCCGCCACCGCTGCTCTTCCCAATGGTGAAACCCGCCGCTTCTTTGGCCAGTACGGAATACTTGTGGCGTGCCAGCAACGGCATGCTGGCGAACGCTCCACCGTGGTCGGAACTGGTGGCCTACGATCTCAACGAGGGGACCATCAAGTGGCGAATTCCCACGGGAGTCGTCCCTGAATTGGCGGCCAAGGGGATCAAGAACACCGGCAGCTTCCATCCCACCAGGAACGGCCCGGTGGTGACCGCGGGAGGGTTGATCTTCATGGGGACGGCGGGGGACCGCACTCTTCGCGCTTACGACAAGGACACCGGAAAGACGCTCTGGGAGAAAGAAATGAAATCCAATCCCGAGAGCATTCCGGCCGTGTATGCGGTCAATGGCCGTCAATACGTTGCCTTCTTCTTGAGGTCGGGGCCGGCCCAGGGCTACTACGTATTCGCGTTGCCGAAGAAGTAAGCGAATGTCAGAAGCGTGAAGCGCGCAGTTGGACGTCGGCCCGTGTCCAGGCCTGCTGCAACTGGCGCTTCACCTCTTCTGCGTCCCTTGTGCGGCCCTGTTTTCGCAAACACTGCTCCAACCCGAACAGAGACCAGCCGTTGGCGCGATGCCGCTTCAGATCCTCCCGGTACACCTTTTCAGCCTCCTGGTACTTTCCGGCAGCCTCTAATGCGTTTGCCAGGTACTGCCTGGGCGGCAGCATCCAATCCGGCGGCTCGCTATAGAGCAGATCATCATCGCGCTGGACGGCCTTTCGCAAGGACGCAACAGCGTTGTCGTGCCGGCCGGCCTTGAGTTCCAGTTCGCCCTCCAGCATGGACACGGCGATCGCCGCCAGATCCGAGAGCCGGTTGAGGTCGAAAATCTTCAGCTCCGACAGCGATGGGTCGGCCGCCAGTGTTCTCAGCGTGGCCAGTTCGGCGCGGGCTTCCTCCGGCTTGTCCAGGCCCGAGAGAGCAAACCCCCGGGCGAAGTGGCGCATCATCCTGCCGAAGATCTGATCGGCGGAGGGCTCCGGCTCCCTCAGAATGTCATCCCACAGGCCGAATCGAACCATGGTGAGCAGTGGGATGGTCTTCAGCAGGTGCGCGAAGCCGAAGCCGGGTCTTGGAGCATTTCATGGCCGTGCTGGCCGGCGACCTTGCGGGCCGCGGCCAGGGCCTCTCGACTGCGCCCGTCCATGGCCAGCGCGGCATTGAGGAAATGTATGTTGTGAGGATAGTAGGCCGCGGGATAGATCCCCTGAGCGCGGCATTGGGTGATGTAATCCTCGTCGGCGGCCACCGCCTTCAGATTGGCATCGACGGCGTCCGGGTACCGGCCCACGCGCATGTATACGTGCGAAGGCATGTGAACCAGGTGCCCGGCCATGGGAACCAATCCTCCCAGACGTTCCGCGCTGGGCACTGCGGCGTCCACGAACCGCGAGGCCTCCATCAGATGGATGTAAAGTGGTTCGCCCCAGGGTGGTTCGGGTGGCGCCGCACAGCTTCGTTCGAGCGCCGCGCGCGCCCTCGGCACCGCCCTCCGGGGCTTGCCGTCCTTGGTCCAGTAGTTCCAGGGCATGGTGTTCATCACGGCGTCGGCGTAAAGCGTTGCGACATCCGGATCGGCAGTGTGCCGGGCGTAGACCTTCGACATGGCCGCCGCGTAGGCCCGGTTCAATTGGTCGCGATCGCGAGGCTGGGCGGCGGAGAAGCGCGCGGAGAGCGCGTCGATCAGCGCCTGTTCCTTGCGGCTGGCGGCGGCCCTCCGTTTCACGGCCTCGGCTATGGCATCGGCGGCTTGCTGCTCGCGGTCCGGCCCCATGGCCGGATCGTTGATGTTCGGCGCCAGCGCCAGAGCCTGCCCCCAATAGGCCATGGCGCATGCCGGATCCAGGCGCGCCGCCTCGCGGAAAGATCGCAGCGCCTCGGCGTGGTTGAAGGCATAGACGAGGGTTAGCCCCTGGTTAATGAACTCCTGCGCCTCACGGGACGCTGTCGTCACAGGGAAATGCAGGCTCCCCAGATTCCTGAGCTTCGGCGCCAGACGTCCCTCGCGGGTCTTTTCGCCGAGCCCGCCTTCCATTTGCGCGCAGGCTGCCAGCGCGAAAACCATCAAACCGGCCATGCACCGCCGAAGCTGTACGCGCAACATTTTGGAGCCCCTCCTGAAAAATCCCAGATAATCGAATTTTATCGCCGCCGGAGGCGTGGTGCATTATTCTATAGAGAAGGATCGCCATGACAAAAGCCGCTCTTTTGCTTTTCATCGCGCTCGTTCCGCTGGTATCGGCGGACGAGGGCTGGGTTTCGCTGTTCAACGGCAAGGATCTCACCGGCTGGAAGGTGAACGAGAACGTCGGGACGTTCACGGTCCAGGACGGTGCGATTGTGGCAAACGGCCCGCGCAGCCACTGCTTCTACATGGGTGAATTCCAGAACCACACCTTCTCGGACTTCGAGCTGAGGGTGGACGTAATGACTCTGCCGAATGCCAACGGTGGAATCTACATCCTGACCGAGTACCAGGAGAAAGGTTGGCCGGCGAAGGGCTTTGAAGTCCAGGTGAACAACTCCTTCGACAAAGACCCGCGCCGCACCGGCAGCTTGTACGAGGTGCAGGACGTGGCGGAACTGCTGGTCAAGGACAACCAGTGGTTCACCGAGCACATCACCGTCAAGGGCAACACGATCACCGTGCGGGTCAACGGCAAAGAGGTCGTGAGCTGGACCCAGCCGCCCGACTGGGCGGGCACGCAAGGTTTTCCGGGGCGGCGGATTGCGCCTGGAACCATTGCCCTGCAAGGCCACGATCCGGGCAGCACCACCCACTACAAGAACATTCAGATACGGGTGCTGAAGTAGGGACGCAAGCCGCCTACTACCGGCGCTTCAGAGTCGGGCGATCGTCGCCGCTGTCGCTGGTAGTCTTTCCGGAGTCTTTGCTGTCGCCCTCTACAGGCTTGGTGCCGCCGCCCGGAGCCTTGCGTAACGTAGGCCGGTTGGCGTCCTTGGGGTCAGTGAGCTTGCGGCGGCTGTTGAGCGCCAGCAACCGGGACTTCACGTCATTGAACTCGGAAGTGTTCACCACGTACTCCGGCTTGGCCTTCAGCATGGTCTGAATGTTTTTCTGCGCGTCGACGATGCGCTCTTCGGTTAGAGGGTGGGTTCCGAAGACCTTGGACATCGTGCCCGGTTTCTTCTTTTCGAGCGCTTGCAGCTTCTCGAAAAAGTCCACGAAGGAAGTCGGGTCGTAGCCGGCTGCATAGAGATATTGGAGGCCCAGCTTGTCGGCCTCGGACTCAAATCCCCTGGAGAAGGTGAGGAACGTCAGCGGAATCGCCAGGCTGGCTCCCTGCCGGATGGCATAGCCGGCCCAGCCGCCCATGAAAATCAGCGGAAGGCTCAAGTAGTTGGCGATGGTCCCCCGGCTGGCCTGCCGTGTCCCATGCCGTGCCGCGACGTGCGCGATCTCGTGCGCCATCACCCCGGCCAGTTCCGACTCGGTGTCGGCCCTCAGGATCAGGCCGGAGTAGACGAAGAAGAAACCGCCGGGGAGGGCGAAGGCGTTGACCTCATCGCTGTCAATGACCTTGATGGTGAAAGGAACCTTGGCGTCGGAGTTCCGCACCAGGTTCTGGCCCAGACGGTTCACGTACTCGGAAACCACCGGGTCGTCGACGATCTTGGCGCCCTGCTCGACTTCCTGGGCAAGCTGCTTACCCAGCGCGATCTCTTTCTCCAGAGAGTAGAGATTGACACCTTTACCGACATCACGGTTGCCTATGTCGTCGGGGTTGTTCTTGCTGCCCTTCTTGTCCGCACCCATCAAGGGCAGCACCACCAGCAAAGCGAGAATCGTCAACCGCCTCGCTTTCCATCCGGAGTTCATGACAGGCGCCTCCCTCTGCACATTCCTAAGCACATTATACCGCCCGGCTTGTGGCAGCCACTACCCAGTTGAACGTATAGTCAGGTTGATGGGTTACAACGAACCGAACGGGGCGCCTCTTTGGAAACAGTACCGGACGCAGTTCCCGGTTACCAACCACCTGATCTATTTGAACCATGCCGGCGTGGCGCCGCTCTGCAAACCCGCCGCCGACGCCATCCGTGAACTGGCCGACGACGCCTTGCACTTCGGCTCCCACCACTATGATGCGTGGCTGCGGACCTACGATGCGCTTCGATTGGCCGCCGGCAAGCTGACCGGAGCCACTGCCGATGAGATTGCCCTGATTAAAAATACATCGGAGGGGATCTCCACCGTTGCTCTGGGGCTGGACTGGCGGGCCGGCGACAGGATGGTGGCCTTCCAGGAGGAATTCCCCGCTAACTACTTGCCCTGGAAGCACTTAGAGGAACGGGGCGTGCGCATCACCTGGCTCTCCATCGACGATGATCTGGAAAAAGTGGACCAGGCCTGCCGCGGGGCCCGCCTGCTGGCGCTCAGCTTCGTGCAGTACCTTGGCGGCCGTAGGGCGGACTTGGGGGCCATCGGCGAAATCTGCCAGCGGCACGGATGCCTGTTCTTTGTCGACGCCATCCAGGGGCTGGGGGCCTTCCCGCTGGATGTTCGGCAAGCATCGCATCCACGCTCTGGCTGCCGACGGGCACAAGTGGCTCCTGGGCCCGGAAGGCTGCGGCATCTTATACATACAGAAGGATTTACAGGACTCTATCACGCCGGTGGAGGTGGGCTGGACGAACTTTGCCCACTACAACGACTACGCCAGCCGGGACATGACTCTGCGCCCCGACGCCGGCCGCTATGAGTGCGGCACCCTGAATACGGCCGGCTGTTACGGCCTGCGGGCGGCCATCGAATTCATCCTGGAGGTCGGAGTCCAGCGCATCGCGGCTGCTGTACAGGCTCTGGGCGACCAGGTGGCGGAGGGAGTCGCCGCCAAGGGTTATCGGGTCCTGGGCCAACGCACGGCGCTCAATGGCGCCGGCATCGTCAGCTTCCGCAAGGATGAGGTGGACAGCCGGCTTGTCGTCCGCCAGCTCAAGGACAAGGGAATCGAAGCAACGGCCCGCCTGGGCTGGGTGCGCGTCTCCCCGCATTTCTATATCAGCCCGGAGGATATCGAGCGTCTGATTGACAGCCTGCCCTAGCGGCGGGCCGAATCAAAACTGAGGAATACCATGCGGATCTCATTGCTCTTTCTTCTTTTCTGCTCGCTGGCGGTGGAGGCTGCGAGCAACTTTGGGGCGGACAAACCCGACCCACAGGCGGCCGGCATGAATGCTGCGCGTCTCGCCCAGATCCCCGTGCGGATGCGGGAGTACGTGGATGCGGGCAAGACCGCCGGCGTTGTAACGCTGGTGGTCCGACATGGGCGCATCGCGAGCTTCGAGGCGGTTGGATATCAGGATCTCGAGACCAAGACCCCGATGCGCACCGACTACCTTCTTCCGGATCATGTCGATGACCAAGCCAGTCACTTGTGCCGGGGTGATGATCCTGGTGGACGAGGGGCGTGTCGCATTAATCGATCCAGTGGAGAAGTACCTGCCGGAGTTCAAAGGCTTGAAGGTGAACCCCTGCGGGGCGCGGGGAGGCTCCGACTGCGCGCCCACCGCGCCATCCCGGCCGGTCACCATCCAGGATTTGATGACGCACGCCTCCGGCTTGCCGAGCATGGCTCCGCGTGAGGGCTTGCCGGCGGCCGAGACATTAGCCGAATCGGTAGCCGGCGTCTCCCGAGTAACACTTCTGTTTGCGCCGGGCACAGGCTGGTATTACAGCCAGGTCGGCTATGAAGCGCTGGGCCGGGTGATCGAAGTTGTGACCAAACAGCCGTTCGAACAGTTCATGGCCGAAAGAGTTCTCCGGCCCATCGGGATGAAGGATTCATACTTCTTCCTTCCTTCGGGAATGGAAAATCGGCTGGCGGCCACCTACACCTACGAGCAGGATGGACTAAAGCGGGCGAAGACGACACTGCGGAAGTACCCCACACCCCAAGGAGGTCTGCTCAGCACGGCGCTCGACATGGCGCGGTTTCACCAGATGATGCTGAACAAGGGGACTCTGGATGGACGGCGCGTACTGTCGGCCGCGGCGGTGGAAACGATGACGACTTCCTACACCGGGGAGCTTAGAGTCGGTTTCGCCCCCGGAGTGGGCCACGGATTCGGGTTCGAGGTCGTGCGGGAGGCCGCCGGCGTGCTCCGCTATAATTCGATCGGCAGTTTCCTGAAGGGCGGCGCCTATCGGACCTACGGTTGGGTGGACCCCGCCAAGGACCTGGTGGGCATCATCATGATGCAGCGCACCAACGGCGGCGGTGACATCGCCGATGAGTTCAACAGCGTTATGGCGATAGCCGCAGGCGCCATCGAGCGCTAGCCGCCCGGGTGGCGGGGCGCTCATCCTGCTGATCCGTTTCAGCAGCCAGGCCATGTTGCGGCCCAGCACCTTCATGGTTTCGATGCCCTCGGCGTCGTTTTCGACCTCGCCCTTTTCGCGGCCTATCCCGATGTTCCAGTAGGATGAGCCGGGAATGATCATCTCGCTGATGAGAAAGAAGTGGTTGAGCGCGTCGAAGGCGTGTATGGCTCCGGCCCGCCGCACGGCGATGACCCCGGCCCCCGCCTTGCGGCGCAGCAGCCCGCCGTTGGCCCTGGTGACCATGCAAGCCCGGTCGATCAGCGCCTTGATTTCGGGGGAGACGTCGGCGACGTAGGTCGGCGAACCGAGCAGAATACCATCGGCGGCCACCATCTGGTCGATCAGGAAGTTTCCTTCATCGTTCTTCTGGGCGCAGCGGCCGTCCTTGCGCGAGAAGCAGGAGCGGCAGGCCAGGCAGCCGTGGATCTTCTTGCCCGAGAGCTGCACCATCTCGGTCTGAATCCCCTCCTTCTCGATCTCGGCCAGGACATGCCCCAGCAGAATGGCGGTATTGCCGTCTTTCCGGGCGCTTCCATTGAATGCAACGACTTTCATATCAGGGATGAATCCTCCTGGTTCTGTTCGACAAGAGGAAAGTATACACCCCCCAAGCCGGGGAACTTGCAGTGCGACGGATTTTCTGAGGTATAATTGTGGGCGGCGTTTGACTCTTGTGGTTTTTTTCGCAAAAGGTATTCAGAAGGGGCTTCGGGGGCTCACCCTCTACCACGATCCTGTATTGTGGGAGATTGGTGTGCGCCGTGAAGATCCCCTTTTTTGCTTTTTGCGGAGGGGTTCGAGAGTCGACTCCCAACAAAGTCTAGAGTAGGGAAGTGTATGAAGGAAACAGGTACGGTTAAGTGGTTTAACGCTGCGAAAGGCTACGGCTTCATCCAGCGAGACAATGGCGAGGACGTTTTTGTGCATTACTCCGCCATCTCTGCAGAGGGGTATCGATCCCTCGAGGAAGGCGGAAGAGTAGAGTTTGAAGTAACCCGCGGCGCGAAAGGGCTGGCGGCGGTCAACGTCTCACCCGTGAGCTAGGCCGCGATTTTTTCTTAGGAGGCCGGCGGGTGCGGGCTTTCGTCCCTCCCCGCCGTCCTTCGAAAAGCAGGTCTTGACCACACAGAACAAGGAGGAGGATGAGTAAGGAAGACTGTATAGAGGTGACTGGCACGGTAGTTGAAAAATTCCCAGGCGGCCTGTTCAAAGTTCAGATTGACGAGGACCGCTTCATCCTGTCGCACTTGGCCGGCAAGCTGCGCAGGAACCGAATCCGCGTGCTGGCGGGTGACCGGGTGACCCTGGAGATGTCGCCCTACGACCTGACCAAAGGCCGCATCACTTACCGGCACAAGTAGCCCCTCCCAGAGAAACCACCCCAGGTGCCATCGAAGAAAATTCTCTTTGTCTTCGGCACCCGTCCCGAGGCCATCAAGCTTTGCCCCGTCCTCCGTCACCTGCGGTGCCGGACAGCGGAGTTCGAAGTGAAGGTGTGCGCCACCGCTCAGCATCGCGATCTGCTGGACCAGGTACTGGAAGCGTTTCAGGTCACGCCGGACCACGACCTGGACCTGATGCTTCCCGGCCAGACGCTGTTTCAATCGACTTCCCGGATCCTGGCGGGCCTGGAGCCCGTGCTGGAGGCCGAGAAGCCCGATATGGTCGTGGTTCAAGGCGACACGACCTCCACTTTCTGCGGAGCTCTGGCGGCCTTCTACCGCGGCATCCCGGTGGGCCACGTGGAGGCGGGGCTGAGGACCGGCGACCGGCGCCAGCCGTTTCCCGAGGAGATGAACCGGGTGCTGACCACTCATCTTTCCTCGATTCACTTCGCCGCCACCAAGGGCGCGGCGCGGCAATCTCGCCCTGGAGGGAATACCCAGCGAGAAAGTCAGCGTCACGGGCAACACCGGCATCGACGCGGTCCTGTTCGTGCGCGACAGTCTGTGCCAGGGCCGTCTCAAGGGGCGGGCCTGGCCGGAGTTGGACCCGAACAAGAAGCTGATTGTCGTCACCGCGCACCGCAGGGAGAGCTTCGGGGCGGGTTTCGAGCAAATCTGCTCGGCGATTGGGCGCTTGGCCCGGCGCGGCGACGTGCAGATCGCCTATCCGGTGCACCCCAATCCCAATGTGCAGGGGCCGGTCAAGCAGCGGCTGTCGGGGCAGGAGAACGTCCTGCTGCTCGAACCTCTGGCTTATGTGCCTTTCGTCGACCTCATGCGCCACGCGCACATTCTGCTCACCGATTCCGGCGGCATCCAGGAGGAAGGCCCCTCTCTCGGGAAACCCGTTCTGGTCATGCGCGACAAGACGGAACGTCCCGAAGCAGTAGCGGCGGGAACCGCGCGGCTGGTGGGGAGCGACGAAGAGCGGATCGTCGCCGAGACTTCCCGGCTGCTGGACGACCCCGGCGAATACAACCGCATGGCTCGCGTTCACAACCCTTACGGGGACGGCCACGCCAGTGAGCGCATTGCGGATGTAATCCTCTCATTCTTCGAACAAAACTCGAACTAGAAAAGGTCCCGGAAAGGCCCCTGCGCGCATCCCGGCAAGCGGAACGGCCCGGGGGCCGCCCCTATAATGTGGCCAAGAGGGCAAGACGCCAAATGAGGAACGGGGCGGCAGCGGGCAGACCAAGGAAAACGGGGCTGGCGCCAGGGATCACCGCGCTGCTGTCCAGGAAAATTGTCGGGCAGCCGTCCGCGGTGGAGGCAATCACCCCTTTCGTACAGGTTTATCAGGCGGGGTTGGCCCCCGAAGGCCGGCCTGCCGGAGTGTTCCTGCTGCTAGGACCGACGGGAACGGGCAAGACCAAGACCGTCGAGGCGCTGGCCGAGGTCCTGCACGGCAGCGAAAAGAACCTGCTCAAGATCGACTGCGGCGAGTTTCAGATGGAGCACGAGGTCGCCAAGCTCATCGGCGCGCCGCCGGGCTACCTGGGCCACCGCGAGACGCAGCCCATGTTGACCCAGCAGAAATTGAGCATGATCTCGAGCGAGCAGTCGAGCCTCTCCCTGGTGCTCTTCGATGAGGTGGAGAAGGCCGCCGCTTCCCTCACCCGGCTGTTGATGGGCGTCCTCGACAAGGCGGTCCTCCGCCTGGGGGACAACACGACCGTCAATTTCGAACGCAGCCTGATCTTCCTGACCAGCAACCTGGGCAGCCGGACCATGATGAGCGAGATCCGGCCGGACTTCGGCTTCGAGGCCGGCCTGCCCAAGCACAGGCGGGACGCCGGCATGAAGCTGGAGAAGCATCGGCGCCGCCGCGGCGCGCAAGAGGTTCGCCCCCGAGTTCATCAATCGCATCGACCGGATCATCACCTACCGTCCGCTGGACGAGGGGTCGCTCGCCGAGATCCTGGACCAGCACATCTCCGAATTCCAGCGGCACATCGGCGCCCGCCTGGGGCCCCAGGGGTTCGACATCGAAGTTCCGCCTGAAACCCGCCGTGCGCTGCTGCGCAAGGGCGCCAGCACGGAATTTGGCGCGCAGGGAGCTGAAACGAACGCTGCACCGCCATCTCATCGAGCCGCTGGCGGCGCTGGTCACCGGTGGCGAGATTGAGCCCGGCGCATCGTTGCGCCTGCTGTACAGCGAACAGGCCGACCGCCTCTTCCTACAGACCGGCGCGGGCGAAACGGTCGCGGATGATGGATACTGACGGTTGATGGCCGGAACCCTTTACCTGGTGGCAACCCCCATCGGGAACCTCGAAGATGTGACCTATCGCGCGGTTCGCGTCTTGCAGGAGGCGCACCTGATCGCCTGCGAGGACACTCGCCAGACGCGGAAGCTGCTGGACCGCTACGGCATAAGAACACCCGCCCTCAGCTACCACGAACACAACGAAGCGGCGCGAGCCGCTCAACTGCTGGCCAAGCTGCAGGAAGGGATGAATATCGCGCTGGTTTCCGACGCCGGAACCCCGCTGGTTTCTGACCCCGGCTACCGGCTGGTGACCGCGGCTCTGGAGCACGGCATTCGCGTGGAGCCCGTGCCGGGGCCTTCGGCGCTACTCGCCGCGCTGACTGCCTCCGGCATGCCCGCCGATGCATTTCACTTCGCAGGCTTCCTTCCGGCCAAGCGCACGCAGCGCCGCAAAGCGCTTGAGAGTCTTAAGGACGAGCCAGCCACGCTGGTCTTCTACGAGGCGCCGCACCGCATCCTGGAGACTCTGGAGGACGTCGAGTCCGTCCTGGGCGCCCGCCCCACGGTGGTGGCGCGGGAGATCACGAAATTGCACGAGGAATTCCTGCGAGGCGCCCCGGCGGAGTTAAGGCAGACGCTCCAGCAGCGAGGCTCCGTCAAGGGCGAGATCACTCTGCTGGTTGGAAAAGCCGGCGAACCGGCTGCCGACAACACGCCTCTCCGCGAAGCCGTCGAGACTTGCGAGCAGTCCGGGATGACGCGCATGGAGGCGATTAAGTGCGTCGCCCGCCGCCGGGGCCTCCCCAAGAGCCAGGTCTACAGAGAACTGGAAGCCGTGACGCGCACCTTCGAGCCGACGAAGGCGTAGTAGGTGATGAAGGCGTAACAGACCAGCGGCACGATCATCGCCATGGCCATGCTCTTGGTCGCGTCGAAAATCAGCCCCATGATGGGCGTGAAGAAGGCTCCTCCGATGATGGCCATGACGATCATTGAGCCTCCCATCTTCGTGTTCGGCCCCAGTTCCTTGATCCCCAAAGCGAAGATCGTGGGGAACATGAGCGACATGAAGAAGCTGGTCAGGAAGATCGCCCAGAGTCCCACCCAGCCGGGCAGCAGAATCCCGATGCCGACCAGAAGCATGTTGATGATGGCGTAGATCCCCATCAAATTTCTAGGCTCGATGAACTTCATGAACAGGGTCGCCGAGAAGCGCCCGACGCCGAAGGCGAACAGAGTTCCCGTCAGAAAATACCCCGCCACTTTTTCCGGCTGGTGCGTGTAATCCTGCACGTACTGGATGAAGTAGCTCCAGGTCCCGACCTGCGCGCCCACATAGAAGAACTGGGCCAAGACGCCCTGGATGAAGTGCGGAAACTTGAACAGATCCGTAAACCGTCCCTGGTGGCGCCCCGTGCCGTGCTCGGCCTCTTCGGCGAGCTTCGGAAACTTGGTCATCAGGATGAGCAAGGCCCATAGAAAGACGACGCTTCCCAAAACCAGGTAGGGCGTGACCACGCGCATGGTTTCGTGCCGCAAGTAGGCTTCGTACTTACCGGCAGTTTTCAACGCGGCGACCTGATCCGGGTTCAGTTCGATCCCCGAGAAGATGAAGATCGTGCCGATCAGCACGCCGCAGATGGCGCCGATCGGGTTGAACGCCTGCGAGAAGTTCAGCCTTCGCTCCGAGGTCCGGGGGTCGCCTAGAACGGCGATGAAGGGGTTCGCCCCGGTCTCAAGGAAGGCCAACCCGGTGGCGATCACAAACAGGGCGAACAGGAAGAAGCCATACTTTCCCACCACTGCCGCGGGCCAGAACAGAAAAGTACCGGTGGCGTAGAGCAAGAGCCCGGTGACCAGGCCGACCTTATAGCTGTACTTCCGCATGATCAGCGCCGCGGGCATGGCCAAGAGGAAGTAGCCCATGTAAAAGGCCGACTGGACCAGCCCCGCCTGAAAGCGGCTCATTTCGAACGACTTCATGAACTGCCTGATCAGGACGTCGTTGAGGTTGTTGGGAATCCCCCAAAAGAAAAACAGCGTCGTCACCAGGACGAACGGCACGGTGTTTCCGGGAGAGAACAGCCCGGACACAGCATTGGTTTGCTTCTCAGTTTTCATGATCTGGTCCTGCGCTTGAATGCTCGACTATAACGGACACCAAACCGGACTGTCAAGCGACGCATTGAACGTTAACGCTGTATTTTCAAACAGATTCAGCGACGGGTCTAGATGTATTCCTGGCCGTATTGCTGCGCGACCTTTTCCCGAAGCGCCTTGACGGCCTCGGCCTGGTCCGACCGGCAGACCAGCGTGGCATCCGGCGTGTGAATGATGGTCAACCCTTGGCATCCGATGGTGGCGATCAGGTGCTGGGGATCGTTGCTGACAACCAGGGTGTCCGTGGTCTGCTCCAGCACGTGTCTGGCGGCCGCCAGCGCATTTCCCTGCTCATCCGAAGGACAGGTTTTCGCGAATGTCACCCAGGAGCCGACGTCGAGCCACTCCAGCGGCATGGGCAGCGCAGCCACGCGCACCGATGAGTCACGCGAGGCCGGTTCCATGACGGCGTAGTCCACGCTCACTTTCTTCAGTGAGGGATACACTTCGGCCAGCACCGCTTGCCGCGCGGGAGTGTTCCAGGCGCCGGCGATCCGTGAAAGTCCCCGGAAGTTCTCCGGCGCATAACGCCGGATGCATTCCAGCAAAGTCGAGGCGCGCCACACGAACATGCCGCTGTTCCAGAGGTAGCGGGCTGGTCCGGCTTCGTAGTAGACCCTGGCCGTCGCCTCGTCCGGTTTTTCCTTGAACTGCTCCACGGCCAGCGCCGAATCATCGATCGGCTCACCGAGTTGCAGGTAGCCATAACCTGTCGAGGCGAAGGTTGGCGCGATGCCGAAGGTGACCAGTGTGTTGGGGGCCCGCTCCACCAGAGCGCAGCCCGCGGCGAGAATCTTCTGAAATCGTTCCACGGGCCGGATGAGGTGGTCCGCGGTGAGAATGGCGATGACGGCCTCCGGATCCTGCGCGGCGATGACGGCGGCGCCAAGACCCGCCGCGTTCAGCGTATCGCGGCCCACGGGCTCTCCCAGGAAGCGGTCCGCGCCGAGGCTCGGCAACGCGCGCAATACAGCCTCGCGGTGCTGGTCACCGGCGCACACGAAACAACCTTCGGGGGGGATCAGCCCCTCCAGCCGCGCGGCGGCGATCTGCAGCAGGCTCTGGCCGCCGACGAACGGGATGAGCTGCTTGGGCGTGGTCTGGCGGCTCATGGGCCACAGCCGGACCCCGGAACCGCCCGCGAGGATCAAGGCGTATCGCATATGCGAGTCAATCCTAGCACCTCCGCGCTAGGTTGTTTTCAACTCGCCTCGTTCCCTTTTCATGTACTGGTCGTAGATCCAGGCATAGGTCTTGGCGAGGCCCTCGCGGAAGGGGATGCCCGGCTCCCAATTCAGGTGCTTCCTGATGAGGGTGTTGTCGCTGTTGCGGCCCGTCACGCCTTGCGGCGCGGTGGGGTCGTAGATTCGCTTCAGCTTCACCCCCGCGATTTCCTCGGCAATATCCACGAGCTGATTTACCGAGATCAGTTCGCTCGACCCCAGGTTGATCGGCTCGCGGATGTCCGAGTGCGCGATCATCTGAATGCCCTTCAGGCAGTCGTCGATGAACATGTAGCTGCGCGTCCGCTCTCCGGTTCCCCAGATTTCGATCTGGTGCTTGCCCGACACCTTGGCTTGAATCACCTTGCGGCAGATCGCCGCCGGCGCCTTTTCGCGGCCGCCGTCCCAGGTGCCGTAGGGGCCATACACATTGTGGAAGCGCGCCACGCGCGTCTGGAGCCCGAAATCTTCACGGAAGTGACGGCACATGCGCTCGCTGAACAGCTTCTCCCATCCGTAGCCGTCCTCGGCCAGCGCGGGATAGGCGTCCTCCTCCTTCAGCGCCGGCGAGTCCGTGGCGGTCTGCTTATCACCGTTGTAGACGCACGCCGATGAGGAATAGAAATAGCGTTCCACTCCGCATTCCCGGGCGGCCATCAGCATGTGCGTGTTGATGAGAACCGAGAGCATGCACAACGCCTTGTTCTTCTCGATGAATCCCATCCCGCCCATGTTGGCGGCCAGGTTGTAGATCTGGCGCGCGCCCTGAGCGGCGGTCCGGCAATTCTCCCAGACGTTGAGATCGAGTGACAGATTCTCCACGTCGTCGTACTTCTGGTACCACTCAGCGATGGGCTTGATGTCAACAGCCCGAAGCCTCTTGCCGCCCTGACGGCGCAGCGCGGCGATGAGGTTTCCGCCGATGAAACCACCGGCTCCGGTCACGACAATCAGATCTTCTTTCATGATTGCTTCCCTTCCCCCCATCAAGCATAACTCCCGGGCCGCCATGGGTACGGACTCGCACTTTCTGCGCGTCTCGGATTTACCTCGGTAAAAAGCACCCCAACGCGGAGATCGCCCGGGAAAAATTACTCCGAATCCGGCTGCGCTGATTTTGCGTGGGGGCGCTGAGCGGCTAGCCGGGAAAGATGAAGAGATTCCCTCCCCTTTTCTCCTGTTTGCTCCTTTGGCAGGCCAACTGCTTTTGTCCCGCCAAGTGCCGCGATGGCCTGAACGCAGAGGCTATCCCACTTAAGCGAAGACGCAACCAGCAAACGGGGGTAGAAGAATCATGACTGTATCACGCCGGCAGTTTCTGGATTACTGCAAGAACGCGGCGGCGGCGGTGGGATTGAGCACGGTGCAGTTGGGGCAACTGGAAAAGGCGCTGGCCAATCCCGAACGGACCCTCGGTGATCTGGCTTTCAGGGAGTAGTTGTACGGGCTGTTCCGTGTCGTTCCTGAACCGGATCTCGACTACCGGACCGCAGACCGCCGCCGATGTCTTGATTAACGTTGATCAACCTTCAATACCATCCGAACCTGATGGCCGCCGCTGGCGAGTCCGCCGCCAAGGTGGCGCAAGAGGCCATGAACAGGGGCGGCTACATTCTCGCCGTGGAGGGCGGTGTGCCGACCGCGTTCGGCGGCAATACCTGCTGGGCCTGGACCCTGGACGGGAGCGGACGTGACGTTCCTGGAGCGCCGTCAAGTCGATGGCGCGCCCGGGCGTCTCAAGTCCTTTGCATTGGCACGTGCGCCTCCTATGGCGGCATCCCCGCCGCTGCCGCCGAACCCGACGGGTGTGCAAAGCGTGAAAGCCGTCACGCTGCGCAACACGGTGAACATTCCCGGCTGCCCGCCGCACCCGGACTGGATGATCTGGACGATCGCCAATCTCCTGGGCGGCACATTGGGCGCCCTCGATTCCTACGGCAGGCCGGTGGGCCTCTTCAGACGCAAGGTGCATGACATCTGCCCGCGCCGCGAACACGAGGAGGCGCATGTTTATGGGTTAGACAATCAATGCCTGAAGGAGATCGGCTGCCTGGGGCCGGAAACCGTGGCGCCCTGTCCGACTTCGCTATGGAACAACCGGATGAACTGGTGCGTCGACGCAAACTCGCTTTGCATCGGATGCACGAATCCCACGTTCCCCAAAAATCCACTGAGGAGGCCCGTCGATGGCAACCACGATTAAGATTGATCCCGTCACCCGGCTTGAAGGCCACTTGAAAATAGAGGTCACGGTGGATTCCACCAGTGGCGTTCAGCAGGTCGTCGATGCCAAGGCGACAGGCACCTTATTCCGCGGCTTCGAGGCGATCCTGAAGAACCGCGACCCTCTGGATGCGCCCGACATTACGCAACGCATCTGCGGCGTCTGCCCTGTTTCGCACGGCCTGGCTGCGTCGATGACGCTGGAGGCCGCCGCCAACTTCACGCCGCCTGACAACGCGCGCATCATGCGCAATCTGGTTCTGGGGTCGAACTACATTCAATCCCACATCCTGCACTTCTACCACCTGGCGCTACCGGACTTCGTCGACGGCCCGGCCGCGATTCCGCCGTGGACGCCCGCCTGGAGTTCGGACAAGCGGCTCTCCGCAACAGAGGCCGCAACTCTTCAAGGCCACTACGTAACCGCTCTGGAAATGAGGCGCAAGGCACACGAGATGGGCGCCATTTTCGGCGGGCGCCTGCCGCATCCGCCGGCGTTTGTGCCGGGCGGATTTACCACAACACCGCGCGCTGCTCGCATCACGCAGTTCAAGACTTACCTGGCCGAGCTCACAACATTCATCGAATCCGTCTACATCCCGGACGCTCAGCAGCTCGCCTATCGCTACTCCGACTATTACGGGATCGGCAAGGGGCACGGCAACCTGCTGGCGTACGGCGTTTTCGATCTGGATCCCGCGGGCGCGCTGAAGCTCCTGAGGCGGGGGCGCATCCAACAGGGTTCCGCCTCGGTTCAGTCGCTCGATCCCGGCGCGGTCACCGAACAGGTCACCTACTCTTGGTATGCCGACTCTTCCAACAACTTGAGTCCAGCCTCGGGTTCGACGCAGCCGCAATATCCCAAAGGCGCAGCCTACTCATGGTTGAAGGCCCCGCGCTACGGCGCAACCACGCGGAAGGGGGGCAAGCGTGCCACCGCCAGCGTGGCTGCTTATGAAGTCGGCCCTCTCGCCAGGATGTTCGTCAACGGCGACTACAACAACGGCATTTCCGTGCTGGACCGGCACCTTGCCAGGGCCCAGGAAGCACTGAAGGTGGCCAAGGCGATGTTGGACTGGGTCGGCCAGATTAACCCGTCGGGGCCTGTCTACCAGCCCTTCACCACGCCCGCCAGCGGTTCGGGCTACGGGCTCACCGAGGCCCCGCGCGGCGCCTTGGGGCACTGGACCCAGATCACGAGCGGGAAAACCGCCAACTACCAGGTGGTCACGCCCACGTGTTGGAATGCCTCTCCGCGCGACACGGCCGGTATCCGTGGACCGCTGGAGCAGGCGCTGATCGGCACGCCGGTTCTGAGTCTCGATGAGCCGGTGGAAGTGCTGCGCGTCATACACTCTTTCGATCCTTGCCTTTCCTGCGCTGTCCACGTCTTGCGGCCGGCCGAAGGGCGCAAGGTCTTCGCACTGGGGCACTACCAACCCGAAAGCGAGGCCCATGAACGCGGGCACCTCCACTAAGCGGGGAGAACTTGGCGCCGGGACCGCATGGTCCCGGCGGACCAAGCCCCGAATCCTGGTGGTCGGTCTGGGCAACCTGCTGCTTCGGGACGACGGCGTCGGAGTCCACGTGGTCAGAGAGCTGAAAGGCAGGGTTCCGCGGAGTGTGCTCGCCGTTGAGGTGGGAACCGCGGTGATGGACGCACTTCATCTGCTGGAGGATGCGGACAAGGTACTTGCGGTGGACGCCATGGAAGCGGGCGGGATGCCGGGGACCATTTACGCGCTGCACAGCAGCGACGTCGAGGATCGCCCCACGCAGGCATCGCTGCACGAGTTGAACCTGATCTCAGCGCTGCATTTCCTGCGCCGGCGTCCGGAGATTCTGATCCTCGGAGTCGAACCGGAAGTCATTGAATTCGGATTGGAACTCTCCCCTTCCGTCAAGACAGCGGTCCCGCGAGTCGTGGAGGAAGTCTACCGGACAGTCGCTGCCTGGCGACCTTCCGGCAACTAGTTCTTCACCGGGTTCAGCCCGCCATCGAGCCGGTAAGCAGCTCCGGCTTTCGCCGTGATCGAGCGGCGCTGGGTCCCGTATCTTACTTCGACGGGGATGGACTGCCGGGCACGCAGGGTGGCTTTGACAAGCTTGTTGTCGCGCCACTCGAGGTCCACATCCAAACCGCCGCGGGCGCGCAGGCCGGTCACTTTGCCGTTCTTGAGTGCGTCCGGGAGCGCGGGCAGCAGAACAATGAGCGCGCTCTTGCCAGACTGTATGGCGCTCCAGCCCGTGGGCGTGGCGCTGGGATCGTGGCTTTGCAGAAGCATTTCCGCGATCCCAGCCGTGGCTCCGAAGTTGCCATCGATCTGGAATGGCGGATGCGCGTCGAACATGTTGGGGTAGAGGCCTCCCTCCATGGACCTCCCCGACACCGGCTTGATCAGGTTGGAGAGAATGCGATAGACGCGATTTCCATCCCGGAAGCGGGCCCAGAAATTCACTTTCCAGCCCATGGACCAACCGGTGGCGGCGTCGCCACGGAACTCCAGCGACTTCCTGGCCGCGGCGAACAAGTCCGGCGTGCCCTCGGGCGTAATCTCGTAGCCAGGATGGACTCCCCACAGATGCGAAACGTGCCGGTGCTGGTTGGTGGGATCGTCTTTGTCCTCGAGCCACTCCTGAAGCTGGCCGTGCTTGCCAATCTGGTTCGGCGCGATCCGCTGACGCATCCCGGCGAGCTGCTTGCGAAGCGGGGCGTCCACGCCGAGAATCTCACCGGCGGCCATGACCGATCCGAACAGAGACCGGATGATCTGATGATCCATGGTGGGCCCCATGACCAGACCGCCCTGCTCGGGTGAGTTGCTGGGGCCGGAGATCAGCCAGCCCCTCTTTGGGTCCGGGGTCAGGTAGTCCGTGAAGAACAGCGCCGAGTCACGCATCAGCGGGTAGGCGGTTTCCTTAAGGAATTGCTTGTCGCCCGTGAACAAATAGTGCTCCCACAGATGCGAGGCCAGCCAGGCGCCTCCAGTCGGCCAGATGCCGTGGTTGGAGTTATTGATGGGGGCGGTCCCGCGCCACAGGTCGAAGTTGTGGTGGAGCACCCAGCCCCGTGCGTTGTAGTGGGCCTTGGCCGTCTTCGCCCCCGATTCGGCTATCTCTTTGAGCGCGTCAAACAGGGCCGTGTGACACTCAGAGAGATTGGTCACCTCCGCCGGCCAGTAATTCATTTCCGTATTGATGTTGCAGGTGTACTTGCTGTCCCAGGCAGGAGCATTGGAGTCATTCCACAGCCCCTGCAGGTTGGCGGGCTGCCCGCCCTGGCGGCTGGACCCGATGAGCAGATAGCGTCCGTACTGAAACAGCAGTGCCACCAACTGCGGATCGTCGCCGCCGTTGAAAGCGCGGATGCGCTCGTCGGTTTCGAGCCGGGCGGCAGCGGTCGAGCCCAGGTCCATGCTCATGCGGCGAAACAGGCGCTGGTGATCGGCGATGTGAGCCTTCTTCATCGAGCTCGAACGCGGTCCCGCGCAGGAGCGCCAGGGTAGAGTCGTTGCGGGCCTTGGGGTCGCCGGTGACATCCTTGTAGGTCTTGAAGTTGGTCGCGCCGGATAGAAGAAGTGTGACGGAGTTCGCGCCCTTCACCCGTATCCCGCTCTCGCCCGCGTCCACCTCGCCGCCCTCGGTTTGCACCTGGAGGCGAGCCTCGTATCGAATCACGCTGTCTGCCACCTGTCCCGTCATCGAGATCTGGTCGCGAGAAGAAGCCGCGAGCACAGCCCCCTTATGGGCGCTCTTCAACGACGCGACAAAAGAGATCTGGCCCGGCTTGGAGGCCGACAGGCGAACGACGACGACCTGAGCCGGATGACTGGCAAAGACCTCGCGAAGGTATGTCACGCCGTTGTGCTGGTAGCGGACCGAGGCGACCGCGGTATCGATGTTGAGATCGCGTCGGTATTCGCTCACTCCCTGGTCATCGATGCCGGTGAATTCGATGAGGAGATCCCCGAACGCCTGGTAAGCCTTCTGACGAATCGGGACGCTCATGGAATTCTTCATGGCCAGCGCTTCGGCTTCCTTCTGCCTGCCCTGGTACAGGAGATCGCGCAGCTTGGCGAGGGACTCGTAGGCCCCGGGGTGCTGATACTCGTGCGGCTCGCCGGTCCAGACCGTGTGCTCGTTGAACTGAATCCGCTCGCTGCGCACCCCGCCGAAGACCATGGCGCCGAGTCTCCCGTTGCCCACGGGAAGGGCTTCCACCCACTGCGTGGCGGGCTTGCGATACCAGAGAGAAAGTTGCTCGTCCGGCGGCCCGGCTGCGCCGCCAGCGGCCGCGAAAGCGGCCAAGCCAATCAAAGCCACGCGTAAAAGAAGAACAGGTTTATCAGAAGCTGTAGACATGGATTCCCTCACTGTGCCAGTGAACATTTAAGCACAATGAGCGAACCCGTTCCTCAACGGCCCTTGTATTGGTATGGGGCGCGGAGTTGTGAAAGCCGCTCCACCCTCTTCTGGTGCTCCCAGGAGGCCACCTGGGAAGGCTTGGGATCCGGCTTCGGCGGCGCGGGGTCGCGCAGTGACAGGGTGTCCGCCTTCGGCGCGGCGGCGCCTGTCGCCGGCGCCCGGAACTTCCTCAGAAGCGCCTTGCCTTTCTTGATGTAGGAGTCTACTATATGCGAGCCGCGCGACTTGGTGGGGACAGTACCTTCATCCTCCTCCAGCCAGTCCGTGACAGGGTTCTTCGTATGCTTCCCTTGGTTCGCCATTCGCCTCCTCCAATACAACACGCATCCGTCTGGTTCGATTGTAGGCCGGGCCCCCCGCACTTGCAACAGGCCCGAATTGAAGGGCGAATTCTCCTATACGGACTCGCCCCGGATGAGGTCGTCGCAGCTCTCGCGGGAGCGCACCACGCGCCAGCCGGCGGCCTCCACCAGCACCTCCGGAGGACGCACTCGCGAATTGTAGTTGGAGGAGAGCACGAAGCCGTAGGCGCCGGCCGTCCAAACCGCCAGCAAATCACCGGGCAGCAGGTTCGCCATTTCGCGGTCGAGCGCCAGGAAGTCGCCGGACTCGCAGACGGGGCCGACGACATCGGCGCGGATCGTCCCACGCTTGGTCTCCCGCACGGGCAGAATTTCGTGGTGCGACTGATAGAGCGACGGGCGAATCAAGTCGTTCATGGCCGCGTCCACCACCATGAATTCCCGCGACCGTGTGCTCTTCCGGTACAGCACGCGGGTCAGCAGCACGCCCGCTTCGCCCACGATGGAGCGCCCGGGCTCCACCAATAGAGCCAGGTCCGCGCCTTTTACCTTCTCGCGCACCTGCGCCATAAAACTCCCGATGTCGGGGGTCTTGTCCTCGGGTTTGTAGGCTACACCGAGCCCTCCGCCCAGGTCCAGGAACCGTATGGGCAGGCCGGCGCCGCGCAGCCGTGCGACGAGCTCGAGCATCCGGTCGACGGCTTCCATGATTCGTCCGGCATCCAGAATCTGAGAACCGATGTGACAGCTGACGCCTTCCGGGAGCAGATTGCGGCACTCGCGCGCCCGCTGATAAACGGTCTCCACATCGGAGATGTCGATGCCAAACTTGTGCTGCCGCAATCCCGTGGAAGTGTACGGATGGGCGCCCGCCTCCACGTCGGGATTGACGCGCAACGCGATGCGCGCCCGCACGCCGCGCCTGGCAGCCAGGGCATCGATCAGGACCATCTCTCCATCGGATTCGCAGTTGAAGCTATGGATCCCCTGCGCGAGGGCGTACTCGATCTCGTCGGCGGTCTTGCCCACACCCGAGAACACCACGCGGGAGGGATCGCCGCCGGCCTTGAGGACCCGGAACAGCTCGCCGCCGGAGACGATGTCGAATCCGGCGCCCGCCCTGGCCAGCAGGCCCAGCAGCGCCAGGTTCGAATTCGCCTTGACGGCGTAGCAGACCAGGTGGGGGAAGCCTTCCAGCGCTTCTTCATACGCCCGAAACCGGTTCATCACGCCACGGCTGGAATAGACATAGCAGGGCGTGCCCGCCTGCGCGGCGATGTCGGCGAGCGCCACGTCCTCGCAGTAGAGCGATCCATTCCTGGAAACGAACACGTCCGATGTACGCAGCATCATTTCACTCTCATCACGATCAGCGTCTGGTCATCGAAGGGCACGGTGCCGCTCGCAAACCGGTCGACATCTTCGAAAATCGCATCCACAATGGCTTGCGGGGACTCCCGCCAGCGCCGCTCGAGCAGGCGGGACAACCGCCCACGTCCGTAGTGCTCATCGAGCGAGTTGTGCTGGTCTTCGATACCGTCCGAGTACAGGACGATCAGGTCATCCTTCATGGTCTGAAACGTGACTTCGTCGTACTCGCGCCCCTCCAGAAGTCCGAGGGGCACGCCTTCCACGCGAGGCTTGTGAAGCTCTCCGGCACGGCAGATGATGGGCGGCATCGCGCCGGCGTTGGCCATTCTCAGCTTGCGCGTGCGCTGCTGCCAAAGCAGCACCAGCAAGGTCACGTAACGCCCGTCCGCTTTTCTCTCAAGCAGCGCCTCATTGAGCGTCTTCATCAATTGCGAGGGTTCCGCGCGGCGAGGCGCCAGGCTCCTGAGCAGCCCGCTGACAAGGGCCGCGTAGAGAGCCGCGGCGGCGCCCTTCCCGCTCACGTCCCCCAGGGCCACCGCGGTATGCTCACGCCCCTGCCTGAAGAAATCGTACAAGTCGCCGCTGATCTCGCGCGCCGGGCGTACTCCGATGGCGATGTCGAGCCCGGCGATGTCCTGCGCCACTCGCGGAAGCAGAACCGACTGCAGCTCGCGCGCCGCCCGCAGATCCGTCTCCATCCGCTCCTTGCGCTCCGCCAGTTCCGCGTAGAGCCGCGCGTTCTCCACCGAGTTGGCGACTTGCGGAGCCAGCAGGGACAGCGTTCGAACATGGTCCTCGGTGAAGAATCCGATTCGCTCGCTCTCAAGATCCATCACGCCGACGACCTTGTCCCGCACCACCAGCGGCACGGCGACCTCCGAGTGGATATCCTGGTGCGACGGAATGTAGCGGGGATCCGACAGCGTGTCATCGACGCGAATCACCTCGCGCGATTGCGCGGCCGCGCCGGTAATCCCCTTCCCGATCGGGATATTGTCCACCAGGCTGCGCTCGTCGTAACGGGAGCTGAAACGATTGCGCAGCAGGTTATGCTGCTCATCGGCAAGCAGAATGCTGAAGG
This sequence comes from Bryobacterales bacterium, assembly GCA_963744775.1. Classification (GTDB taxonomy): domain Bacteria; phylum Acidobacteriota; class Terriglobia; order Bryobacterales; family Bryobacteraceae; genus CAVUVG01. Next base: position 15,627 of record CAVUVG010000022.1, on the reverse strand, counting down.
AGTCGTACAGGATGAGCGAGCGGACGGCATCGGCGATCTTCTTGAGCAGCGCGTCCAGATCCAGGATCGAAGAGAACTCCTGCGACAGGTGTGCCAGGGTGCGCAGCGTGCGATTCTGGCGTTCCGCCCGGCGATAGAGCCGCGCGTTGTCGATGGCCGCGGCCACCCGCGAGGCGATCAGTTGCAGCATGGCCCGCTCGTTGGGGCCGTAGGCGTTCACCCGCGTGGATTCGATGTCGATGACCCCGACCAGCTTGCCGCGGACCAGCATGGGAACCGCCAGTTCCGTGCGCACGGCGTCCATGGCGTTCAGATAGCGCGGGTCGCTGCGGACATCGCTTACCAGCACCGGCTCCCGGCTCAAGGCGGCCGCTCCCGTAATTCCCTCCCCCAGCGGGATCAGCAGCTTTCCAACCACTTCCGAGCGGTGCCCCATGGCATAGTGGATGCGCAAGCTGCGCAGCCGCTCACTGTACAACAGGATGGCGAACAGTTCGCCGGGGATGGCTCCGGTGACGATTCCCGCCACGCTGGCGAGCAGACGGTCCAGATCGAGCGTTTCGGAAGTGACCGCCGCGATCTCCAAGAAGAAATCCAGGAGTTCGGCGTGTTCGCGGAAGCGGGCGGAGGACTTGGGTGTGCTCGGCATGGGAGTGCGGCCAGTGGGCTTCCACGACAAACCATCAGCCGGAGCCTCATCATAACATGGCGATATTAAGGATCCCGGCGTTCCGCGCTGGCTATTCCGCGAGCTTCCCGGCGCCGGTCCGAATCGACGACAGGGTCATGCCGCTGTGGCTCAGTGCCAGGGAGCCGATCAGCCACAGCGGGACGGTCAGGATGAGAAACACCACGAAGGAAGCTGGCTATGGGTCGGACCGGGTTGGTCTGGACTTGCGACTCGGCGCTCTTCGGCCAGCGGTTGGACTCCATCGGGAACGCATTGCCGGCCGGCCCTGTCGTGGAGCCTTGACACCCCGCGAATGAGAGAGTACAGTGTATCTAATTTTGGAGTAGTCAGTAGGCTTGAAGGGGGAAAGGTTCCATGCGTTCAAAACTCTTAGTGCTTGCATGCGTTTTGGGCATTGCGGCGTCGGCTTTGTGGTCCCAGGAGTTCCGCGGGACCCTGATGGGGCGAGTCCTGGATGCCCAAGACGCGGTGGTGCCGAATGTCAAGATTCAGTTGACCGAAGTCAGCACTGGCGCCAAGTACGACACCGTTTCCAGCACGGAGGGTCTTTATTCAGTGCCATTCCTGGCGCCTGGACTCTACCGCGTGACGGCAGAGACTACCGGATTTAAACGGTATGTCCGGGAGGGCGTGCGAGTCAGCACGAACGACCGCGTGGGCCTGGATATCAAGCTTGAGCTTGGGCAGGTGATCGAGTCGGTTACCGTTTCCGACGAGGCTCCGATTCTGCAAACCGCCAGCGCCTCCACGGGGCAGGTCATCGACTCGCGGCAGATCGAAAACATGCCGATGAACGGCCGGACCCCGATGGTGTTGGCGCAACTGGCGTTCGGCGTCATCCCCGCCACGGACCCGAGGTTCACGCGGCCGTTCGACAACGCCGGCCCGGCGGGCATGTCCATGGGTGGCGCGCCCAACCAGTCCAACGAGCTGCTGTTTGACGGGGCGGCGAACACCACAAAGGACGGGCGCGTGGCCTACAATCCCCCGGTGGACGCCGTGGCGGAAGTGAAGGTCGAGGCCTTCCAGGCCGATGCCGCTTACGGCCACACGGGTGGCGGCACGGTAAATGTGGTGATGAGAGGCGGCACGAACGCGCTGCACGGCAGCGCCTACTGGTTCAATCAGGTCTCCAACCTGACTGCCACGCCGTTCTTCACCAATTCCGCCAGCAAGACAAAAGCGAACTCGCGCTATAACCAGTTCGGGATCAACGCCGGCGGTCCGCTCGTGATCCCCAAGATCATCAACGGCCGGAACCGGGTGTTCTTCTTCTTTGCCTACGAAGGCATCGATGCCATGCTCTCCAAGCCCATTTTCGCGACCGTGCCCACGGAGGCGGAGAAAACGGGCAACTTTTCCGCCCTGCTCGGAGTGGGGTCCAACTACACGATCTATGATCCCTCGACAGGCGTGAAAGAAGGCACGCGCATTCGCCGGCAGCCTTTCTCGGGGAACGTGATCCCTACCGACAGGCTGAACCCCATCGCCCAGAACTATCATCAAGACCTTCTAGCCGGTGACGAACGTGGCGGGCAGAAAGGATGGCTTGGATAACTTCTTCCATCCCGACCAACGGCGAGATGAACACGTTTGACAACGAGCTTACGCGCTTCGATTTCAACATCAGTGACAAGCACAAGCTGTTCTGGAACTTCCGGCACAACGTGCGCTACGGATCGGGCGAGAACGGCCTGGGCTGGCCGATCAGTTCCACCCCTTCCGCCGGCGGCAGCATCCGCACGAATTGGGGCACGATGGTGGACGATGTCTACACGTTCACGCCGACGCTGCTGTTGAACACCCGGCTAAGCTGGACGCGGTACAGCCAGTACACCACCAACTACAGCGAAGGGTTCGACATGACCACGCTGGGATTCCCGGCGTCGCTGAAGGCGGCCTCCATCAAGGCCGTCCTGCCTTCGCTCAGCTTCAGCACGTTCCGGGGACTCGGCGCTTCCGCGGGCGGTCCTAACCCGGAGGACACCTTCCAGATTTTCGCCACGGTGACGAAGATTGTGCGGCAGCACAACCTCAAGTTTGGGAGTCGACTTCCGGCAGCAGCGCAACAGCCAGACCAACTTTAGCAATTCCAGCGGCAGCTACACCTTCAGCACCAACTGGACAAAAGGCCCGCTGGATAATTCCACGGCGGCCCCGCTCGGACAGGACTTTGCGTCGTTCCTGCTTGGACTGCCGACCAGCGGCAATTTCGACGTCAACTCCTCCCGCACGAATCGCGCAGGTTACTATGCGCTCTTCTTGCAGGACGACTTCCAGGCGAAGCGGAACCTGACTCTGAACTTCGGTCTTCGCTATGAATTCGAAACGCCGACGACGGAGCTCTTTAATCGTACGACGAACGGCTTTGACTTCACCACACCGAACCCGATCAGCGCCGCGGCGCTCGCCGCGTACGCGCTGAATCCGATCACCGAGATCCCAGCCAACCAGTTCCGAGTGAATGGCGGGCTGCTGTTCGCCGGTTCGAACAATCGGGCCCTATATAGCACGAGCAAGAGCGCCATCAGCCCGCGCGCGGGGTTCGCCTGGACGCCGGCGTTTCTGGGCGGAAAGACTGTCCTCCGAGGCGGCATGGGGATCTTCTTCGTTCCCTATGGCGTGACCGGATACAACCAAACCGGATTTAACCAGAGGACGGAACTGGTGGCCACCAACGACGGTTACCTGACTCCGGCCGCTACGCTGAGCAATCCATTCCCCAGCGGAATTCTTCAGCCGATCGGATCGAGCCAGGGGTTGGCCACCTACCTCGGCCGGGACGTTTCATTCTACAATCCGAATCCGGCGGCGCCATATTCTCTGCGCTGGAACTTCGACATCCAGCGGGAGCTGGCCAGGAACACGGTGCTGCAAACTGGGCTATACGGGCAATCACGCGGTCCATCTGACGATTGATCGCGCTCTGGATGCCATCCCGCGCCAATACATGAGCACCCTGGGGGTGCGGGACACGGCGGTCATCAACCGGCTGTCGGCCAATGTGGCGAATCCTTTTGCCGGTCTGGCTCCGGGCACGACTTTGAACGGGTCCACGGTAGCGGTCAACCAGTTATTGCGGCAGTTCCCGCAATTCACGGCGGTTACCCTGCAGGACATGAACCAGGGAAGCTCTTACTTCCATTCGGGCCAGGTTCGAATTCAAAAGAGGTTTTCGCAGGGATTGCAGCTTCTGGCGAACTACTCTTTCTCCAAGCTGATGGGAAGGACGTCCTACCTGAATCCGACTGACCCACTGCCAGAGAAGCGGATCGCCAACGAAGACCGCGCGCACCGCCTGGTCGCCAGCGCCAGCTATGATCTGCCATTCGGGAAAGGACGGCGGCTGGCCAACCAGGTGCATCCCGTGGTGAACCACATCATCGGCGGGTGGTCCTTGAACGTGATTTATACCGGGCAAAGCAGCGCTCCGATCGACTGGTCGAGCGGGAATCCGATCTACTACGGCGGCGACCTGCAACTGGACGCGCACAACGTGAGCCGGGCCTTCGACAAGACGCAGTTCAACACGATCTCGAACCAGCAGCTGGATTCGAACTACCAGCTCCGCACGTTCAACCGCCGCTTCTCGAACTTGCGCATTGACAAGGCGAACAACTACGATTTTTCGGCGATCAAGGACTTCGACCGTCTTCGAACGGCTGAGGCTTCAGTTCCGGGGTGAGTTCTTCAACGCGATGAACCATCCGGAGTTCTCCTCACCGGTCGTGAACCCGACGGCGAGTAACTTCGGCCAGATCACTACACAAGCCAACACTCCTCGCGCCATTCAGCTGGCGCTTCGGTTGGTCTGGTAGGATAGACGCGATAGAAGGGGCCGCTGGGCCGGGTGACCTCCCCGGTGAGGGTCATCGTCGGCGCAGGCGGATACTCGACCGTGGAAGTACCGAATAAAGTTATAGGAGAGGTGGATTCATGCGCACCGCGATATTTGCTTTCTTTCTGCTGGCGGCCCAGATGTTTGCCGCGGCGCCTTTCACGATGAACGGCTGGCAGTTTCATGACTACGACGTTCCGAAGCTCACGGAAGCCATCAAGCGAGCACCGCAGTACGGCGTGAATTTCTTTATTTTTTCGCACGGGCTCTTCGAAAGCGTCGAGGAATTCCTGAGTTCGCCCGAGCGGCAGAGAGACGTGCTGCGCCTGGGAGCGCTGGCCGACCAACAGAAGATCCCGTATTACTTGTGGGTCCACGAATTCGACGACATCCCCGAAAAGTACAGGGTCGGCGCCAGGACCGAGGACGCGGCGTTTTCGCGCGCCATCTCCATGACGGGTTCCGGCTCCTCGGCTTCGTTCAGGCTGGGCAGCCGTGTCAACATGGACGACCCGGCCATCATGGAATATCTGCGGCAGCGCTATGAGCGCCTGCTTGCCAAGTGCCCCAACGCAGCCGGCCTGGTGCTGACCTTCCACGAGAGCGACAACAAGATCTTCCGCAGCTCCGAGGTGCAATCCAAGCTGACGGTGCCCGATCGCATTTACACGATCTCAAAGCTGCTTTACGACGTCGTCAAGAAGCACAACAAGAAGCTGATCATCCGCAACTTCTTCTATGAGCCCCAGGAGATGGCGTTTCTGACGGAGGCCATGGGGAAGCTGCCGGACGATGTCATCAGCATGAGCAAAGACACCTGCCACGAGTTCCATCCCTTCTATCCCGCCGATCCGATGCACGGCAAGTTCGGCAAGAAGCTGCACATTATGGAGCCGGACCTCGGAGTGGAGAAGGCATGGAACTCGCAGGGGCCCTATGCGCAGATCGACTACATTCGGAAGTATGTAGTGCGCGCGCGTGACACCGGCATGGCGGGCGCGGTCGGCCGCGCGCACTTCTTCGGGAACAAGCCGTGGGAAGACACGCACGAAATCAATTTCTACGCCTTCTCGCGGTTCATGAAGGATCCGGATCTAAGTGTCGATACGGTTCTGAACGACTGGGCCAAGCTGCACTACCCAGCCGAGGCGGCTCCCTACATTGCCTCTGCTCTCAAACGGACCGAGTTCATCCAGCACCATGGCCGCTGGTTCCTAGGCTTTTGGCTGACCAAGTCCATCGGCGCCGAATGGGACGATTATCCCTACTACTTCGGCCATATCCTGTTGCGCTCCAACTACAAGTGGACGAAGGACCCGGCCGACAAGCAAATGGAGCAGGGCCTGTACAATCCGGACAGAGCTCTCTACAACAAGCTCATAGCCGAGAAGGACGAGGTCATTCGCCAGGTTCGCGCCAGCACGGCGGATATGCGGCAGGCCGCGCGCTTCCTGTCGCCCGAGCAGAACGCGCCGCTGCAGGAAGGCTTCCGCTGGCTGGCCGACGCGGCGGAACTGCAGAGAGAGTGGACTCGCGCGTTCTTCGCGATGCGCATGTGGATGAAGGATCCGAGCGAGGAGTACCAGATGATCGTGCAGGACGCCCTGGCGAAAATGGAAACCATGGATAAGTTGGCCGGCGTCGACTACGGCCGCGATCCTCGCACGGGACATCGCTACAATATCGATAAGTTCGCGCTCGAGATGCGGTGGCGCATGGCCAACCGGCAGCGTGCGCTGCAAGAGGACCAGCGTATTCTGGAAGAGATCAACCGGCTGATGGAAGTGGATAAGAACTGACGTTTGAGGAGACCCAACCATGGAACAAGCAACTGTGAATCGACGGACGGTCATCGGAGGCGCGCTGGCGGCGGCCGCCGCTCCGCTCCTGGGTCAGAGCGCGGGGAAGAAGCGCGTGGCGACGGTCGGCACGGGACTTCGCGGCTCGACCACTTGGGGCACGGAGCTGCTGAAGGAGCACGGAGACCGGATCGAATTCGTCGGCCTCTGCGACATTAACCGCAAGCGGGCCGAGGCCTCCAAGCGCATGACGGGGGTCAATGCACGCGTCTACACCGATCTGGCGCAGATGATCCGGGAGACCAAACCGGAGATGCTGATCGTCACGACAAAAGACGGCCTGCACCACGAGATGATCATCCGGGGGCTCGAGATGGGCTGCCAGGTCTTCACCGAGAAGCCGATGACGACCGACGAGACCAAGTGCCAGGCGATCCTGGACGCCGAGAAGAAGTCCGGCAAGCCCATCACGGTCGGGTTTAACTACCGTTACTCGAACACGGCGCAGAAGCTCAAAGTCGCTCCTGCTCGCCAAGACCATCGGGCAGATCACGTCCGTCGATTTCCATTGGTATCTCGACACCAGCCACGGCGCCGACTACTTCCGCCGCTGGCACGCCTACCGGGAGAACTCGGGCACGCTGTTCGTCCACAAGGCCACCCATCACTTCGACCTGATCAACTGGTACCTGGACGCTGACCCCGTGGAGGTGTCTGCCTTGGGCGGCCTGCGCAAGTACGGAAAGAACTCTCCGATGCCGGCGAAGAACTGCCGCACCTGCAAGAAGCGCTGCCCGTTCTACTGGGACCTTACAACCGGACAAACGGCTGGTGCAGTTGTACGCGGAGTGCGAATCCGAGGACGGGTACCTGCGCGATGCCTGCGTTTTCCGTCCCGACATCAACATTTTCGACACCATGACGGCGCAGGTGCGTTACAGCAACGGCGCCATCATGAGCTACTCGGTCAATACCTTCATGCCTTACGAGGGCTATCACATGGCCTTCAACGGCACGGAGGGGCGGATCGAGACGCGCGTTTACGAGCGGCAGCCCTGGCCGATAAAGCCGTGAGGACGAGATCCGCGTCTCGAAGAACTTCGGCAAGTCAGAAGTGCTGGTGGTCCCTTGCAACAGAGCGGCGGCCACTTCGGCGCTGATCCCCGGTTGCGGAAGATGCTCTTCGTGCCTGGAACTCCGGACCCGCTGCGCCAGCGCGCCGGATCGAGGGCGGGGGCGATGAGCTGCCTCACCGGTATCGCCGCGCGGCAAAGCGTCGACTCGGGAAAACCGGTCAAGATCGCGAGTCTGATTAAACTCTAATGAAACCCTGGGGGCCTTTGCGCTGGCGCTGTTCTGCACTCTCAGCCTGGCGGCGCAGTCTCTGCCGGCGCTGCGCCCGCCGGCCGTCCCGCTGGTCACGCACGATCCTTATTTCAGTGTCTGGTCAATGAGCGACCAGCTCACCGAAACTCCGGCGCGCCACTGGACCGGCACGGATCAGCCACTGACCGGTCTCCTCCGCATCGACGGAGTTGCCTACCGCTTTCTGGGAACGGCGCGCCAGCAGCCGGCCGCGATGAAGCAGACCGCACGCGCGGTTACTCCCACGCGCACCGTTTATAAGTTCGAGCAGGCGGGCATCGAGCTGACGCTCACATTCCTGACCCCGGCGCTGCCTGAAGACTTAGATGTGCTCTCGCGGCCGGTCACATACATCGACTTCAGCCTGCGTTCGACGGACGGCCGCGCGCACCAAACCTCCCTGTACTTCGACGTCTCGTCGGTACTGGCCCTGAACATCCCCGAGCAGCGGGTGATGTGGTCGCGCGTGAAGATGCCCAAGCTGGACGTGCTCCGGGCCGGCTCCGTGGAACAGCCGATGCTGGCCAAGTCGGGGGACAACCTGCGCATCGACTGGGGATATGTGTACCTGGCGACTCCCCAGGCCGCTGATTCGCTTCACCGCTCTCACGAACCAGCGGACTCGCGAAGCGTTCGCCGCCGACGGTCAGTGGCCCGAGTCCGACGAAGTCGAGACCGCCGCCGCAAAGCGCCCGGAACCAGATCGTGCTGGCGGCGAAGTTCGAGCTCGGCTCCGTCGGGGCCTCGCCGTCCGCCCGGCAGGTGATGCTCGCCTATGACGATTTCTTCTCGATCCAGTATCTGGGGCGAAACCTGCGGCCCTGGTGGAGGCGCAACGGCGCGACGGCCACAGAACTTCTGACAGCCGCCAGCAACCAGTACACGGAGCTGGCCGAGCGCTGCCGGCGGTTCGACGACGAACTGACCGCGGACCTGGTCCGCGCGGGCGGGCCGAAGTACGCGCAGATCGCCATCCTGGCCTATAGGCACGCCTTCGCGGCGCACAAGCTAGTGGCCGACATCGACAACACGCCCTTGTTCTTCTCCAAGGAGAACTTTTCCAACGGCTGCATCGGCACCGTGGATGTGACCTACCCATCGGCCCCGCAGTTCCTTCTGCTCAACCCAACCCTGGCCAAAGGACTGCTCACGTTTATCTTCGAGTACGCCAGCCTTCCGCGCTGGCCCTGGCCCTTCGCGCCGCATGACATCGGCCAGTATCCGCTGGCCAACGGACAGGTTTACGGCGGCGGCGAGAAGACCGAAGTCAACCAGATGCCCGTGGAAGAAACCGGCAACATGATCATTCTCACCGCGGCGGTGGCGCAGGCGGAGGGGAACGCGAACTACGCGAAGAAGTACTGGCCGCTGCTCACGAAGTGGGCCGAGTACCTGCGCGAGAAGGGCATGGACCCTGAGAACCAGCTTTGCACCGACGACTTTGCCGGGCATCTGGCGCGCAATGCCAATCTTTCGATCAAGGCGATCGTGGCCCTCAGCGCGTACGGGCGGCTGGCCTCAATGCTGGGCATGCCAGCGGAGGCCGCTAAATACCAAGCGCTGGCGCGCGACTACGCGAAGAAGTGGATGGAGATGGCCGCCGACGGCGACCATACCCGGCTGGCGTTTGACAAGCCCGGAACCTGGAGCCAGAAGTACAACCTGGTCTGGGACCGGATTCTGGGGCTCAATCTGTTTCCGCCGGAGGTGGCTCGCCAAGAGGTTGCGTACTACCTGACGAAGCAGAACCAGTACGGGCTGCCGCTTGACAACCGCGAGACCTACACCAAGCTGGACTGGATCCTGTGGAGCGCAACGCTGGCTGAGCGGCAGCAGGACTTCGAGGCGCTCATCGATCCGGTCTTCCGCTTCCTTAACGAATCGCCGAGCCGCGTGCCGATGACGGACTGGTATTGGACCGTCGACGGCAAGCAGCGCGGGTTCCAGGCGCGCTCGGTGGTCGGCGGGGTTTACATCAAGATGCTGGCCGATCCCCTCCTCTGGAAGAAGTGGGCGGCCCGGTAGGGGCACGCCGGCGGCGTGCCCCCAGGGTCTAAACTTTCTCCGGCACCACAAAGGGTTTGCGATAGTTGCGCGTGAACATCGCGTTGGCTTCCTTGTCGCCCACGACCGTCATGGTCTTCTCGTCGAAGGTGAGCACCCGGCCCAAACGGTAAGCGATGTTGCCCAGGTGCATCAGCGTGCAGGAGATGGCGCCTTCTTCGATGGGGGCGTTTAATTCCGACGCCTTGCGGCTGCGAACGGCTTGCAGAAAATTGGCGAAGTGACTGGCGCCGCCCTTCCATTGCGGGCCCGGCTCCCCTTTCTGCCCCATGAAGGTGTAGGCGTTAGTGTAGCCATCCACGCCCATGTAGCCCTTCTCGCCGTAAAAGACGTTCCCAACCTTCGTGTTGGCTTCGCTGTTGGTGTACCAGTGGCGCACCTCGAAGACCATGAGCTTCTTCTTGCCGTTGACGTTGAACTCGTAGTTCACCATGAGCACGTTGGGCGTCTCCTGGTCGTCGTCGAACACGACCTTGCCACCCGACGCGCTGATCTTGGTCGGATAGGTCACGCCCAGGCCCCAGCGGGAGATATCGACTTCGTGGATGCCCTGGTTGCCGAAGTCGCCGTTGCCGGTGTCCCAGAACCAGTGCCAGTTATAGTGGAAGCGGTTCTTGGAGAACTCGCGCTTCGGCGCGGGGCCGGTCCACAGGTCGTAGTCCACACCGGCGGGAACGGACTCCACCGGCGTCTTCCCGATCGTGTTGCGCGGTCTTGTAGCACAGCCCGCGGCTCAGGTAGACCTCGCCCAGCAGGCCCTCTTTCATGGCCTGGAAAGCTTGCTGGATGGATGGCGATGAACGGGTCTGCGAACCGTGCTGGACCATCCGGTTGTACTTGCGCGCCGCCGCGACGATCTGGCGCGATTCGAAGATGTTGTGCGAGCACGGCTTCTCGACGTACACGTCCTTGCCCGCCTGCATGGCCCAGATGGCGATCAGCGTATGCCAGTGGTTGGGCGTGGCGATGGAAATGACGTCGATGGTCTTGTCCTCGAGCAGTTTGCGGATGTCGGTGTACGTGGCGGGCTTCTTCACGTTCCGGCTCTCGAGGTCCTTTAGACGGGCCGCGAGGATGGACTCGTCCACATCGCAGATCGCGGCCAGTTCCGTGTTCGGCTGCGAGCTGAAGTTGCGGATGTGGCCGGCGCCTTGTCCGCGGATTCCCACACAAGCAGCGCGGATGGTGTCATTAGGGCTCTTTAGCTGGCTCGCCTTGAGCGCCCCCGCCGCGACCGCCGACGACATCAAGAAGTATCTACGATTCATACCGGCAAATCTCCCTCTGAGATCATACATCGAATCCCGGCCGCCCGTTGGTTCGCCTGCCGGCCGCTGAATGGTATGATCGATTCGGAGCGTTCCTGCGTTGATTCCCCAACGATGACTTGGGGTCTTGCCCATAACGATCTTTAGCCGGGAAAGCCATGAACATCCTGTTCGTAGGAGATATTTTCGCCTCCGCCGGGCGGCGCATTGTGGCCGCTCATCTGCCGCGAATTGTGTCCGAAGAAGACATCCATCTCACGATTGCGAACGTTGAGAACTCGGCGGGCGGCTTCGGCATCACCCCCCTGGTGACCGAGGAACTCTTTTCCCTCGGGCTCGACGTGCTGACCAGCGGCAACCACATCTGGGACAAGCGCGAGATCCAGGAGTACCTTCCACAGCGGCCGCGGCTCCTCAGACCGGCTAACTATACGGACGAGCTGCCGGGGCACGGCGTGGCAATCCTCCGTGCCTCGAACGGCACGCCGTGCGCGGTGATCAACCTGCAAGGGCGCGACGCACATGCCCGCGACGGATTGCCCGTTCCGGAAAGCGGACCAGATTCTGGCGTCGCTCGACAGCGAGGTGAAGGTCCGATTCGTGGACTTCCACGCCGAGGCGACCAGCGAGAAGATCGCCATGGGCTGGTACCTGGACGGCAGAGTGTCCGCGGTCATCGGCACGCACACTCACATTGCCACGGCTGACACGCGCATACTCCCGAACGGCACCGCCTATCAGACCGACGCGGGCATGACCGGCCCGTACGACTCCGTGATCGGCGTTCAAAAGGACATCATTCTGCGCCGGTTTCTTACTTCCCTGCCGGTCCGCATGGAAGCCGCCAAGAAAGGCGTCGAACTGCATGCGGTCATCGTGCAGGTGGACGACGCAACCGGGCGCGCGCAGTCCATCCGGCGTTACACGATCGCCGGCGAAGACGCGGCCTGACGCCCTCCTCTGTACCTCCTCTTTACCATTGCATTCCCCCTGGATCGGAGATACAATCCCCCGGAGTTGTTCAAATACGTGTTCGAGGAGGTCACATGATAACTGTTGTGCGTCTTTGCCTACTGCTCCTTATCAGCTCCGTGCTCTTCGCCCAAGTCGAGCGCGGTAATATCACCGGCTCCGTGACAGACCCCAGCGGGGCGGCAGTCGCGGGTGCCAGCGTCACGGTAGTCAACGTAGCTACCAATTCGACCGTCACGGCCCAGACGACGGCGGCCGGCGCGTACAACGTACCTAGTCTGCCGTCGGGTACCTACCGGGTAGAGATCTCAGCCCCTGGTTTCCGGCGCTACGTCCAGCAGAATGTTCTGCTGACTGCGGGAGGGGCGGTTGGCGTCAGCCCACAGCTCGCAATCGGGGCGGTTAGCGAGACCGTGGAGGTCACTGCTGCCGTGGCCATGGTCCAGACGGAAAACGCCAGAGTCGCCACAGTGGTGCAAAACCGGCTGGTCGACGAGCTGCCGCTGGTAGTGGGCGGCAATATGCGTACGCCCTACAACCTGGTAAATATCGCGCCTGAAGCGCGTGGAGGACTCGCCATTGGCGGCGGCCAAGGTGGCGCCTGGGACGCTACTCTCGACGGCGTCTCGACAGGCACGAACCGCAACGCCAATGCAAGTGAGGCCGGCTACAACTCTCCCTCGGTGGAATCCATCACCGAGTTCACTGTAGACACGAATGGATTCAAGGCCGAGTACGGGCAGGCTGGCGGCGGAGTGATGAGCTTCGTCTCCAAGTCCGGCACCAATCAGGTTCACGGCTCCGCCTACGATTTCCTGCGTAACGAGAAGTTGGACGCCCGAGACTTCTTCGAGGACGTCAAGTCCGTGTACCGGCAGAACGATTTCGGCGCCACGTTGGGCGGGCCGGTCTACATTCCGAAGCTGTACAACGGGCGCAATCGCACGTTCCTCTTCGGCTCCTATGAGGGCTTCCGAAACCGTGAGGGCGCAACGGCGAGCTACTCCACTATACCCACCCCGGAGATGTACAAAGGTGACTTCTCTCGGTGGGTGGACAGTTCGAACAAGGCGCTGCAGATTTACGATCCTGCAACCACGACGAAGGTCGGCAACAGCAACGTGAGAACGCCGTTTAGCGGAAACCTGGTCCCGCTGGACCGGTTCACCGCTTTTGCCAAGTCGGTAATCCCATATGCCGAACCGGTCAAGCCCAACGCCCCGGGGATCGAGCGCGGTGGCATCTATTGGATCACCAACAATTACGTCACGTACACGGGATCGAACGTCAGCCCGCAGGATAAGGGCAGCCTGAAGTTGGATCACATGATCAACCAGAGCCACCGGCTGGCGTATTTCATGAATTTCACTCGATACCGCAACGAGATCGGTCCGGGCGGCCCTACTGGTCTTCCCGTACCGTTGTACAGCGGCCAGCCCGTGAAGTTCGACAGCGACGTGTACCGCCTCACCCACGACTGGACCCTGTCGCCAACGACGCTGAACCACTTCGTCGCCGGCGGGAATCTTTTCGACAAGCTGGCGGGCAATCCCAATTCCGGAATCAACTGGCAAGAAAAGGGCGTGTGCATAAAAGGTGCCTTCGATTGCACCATCAACTTCCCGATCATCGAGATGTCGGGCTATAGCAGTTGGGGAGGCAGCGCCTGGAACGGAACCGAGCAGCCCTTGTGGTCCATCAAGGAGGACCTGAGCCACATTCGGGGCCAGCATTCCTTGAAGTTCGGCTATTCGTATCAAAGCCAGCGGGCCTTCGGCATCGGATTCCAGAGGATGGCGGGCTTGGTCAACTTCAACCGGCTCGGCACGAGTTTCCCGGCTCAGACCGCAAATCAGAGCGGCAGTGGCTTCGCCTCGTTCCTGCTCGGTCAGGTTAACAGCGCGCGGACCCAGACGAAAGGCTACATTCGTGAGCTGTATCAGTATCACGGTTTCTACGCCCAGGACGACTGGAGGATCAACAGGCGTTTAGTCCTGAACCTGGGCTTGCGGTACGAGTTCACCCTGCCGCCGGTGGAGTTGGACGACCAATACTCGGACTTCGACCCGACGCTGCCCAATCCCGCGGTGAACGGATATCCGGGAGCACTGCGATTCGCTGGTTTCGGTCCGGGGCGGGAGAACACACGCCGGCTGGTGCCTGGTTGGTATAAAGGCTTCGGGCCGCGCCTTGGGATGGCTTTCAGCGTGAATCAGAAGACGACGCTTCGCGCGGCATTCGGCCGGTCTTTTGACAAGGTAAACACGGTAGGCAGTTACGGCAACCTGGCTGGCTTCGTGGGCCAGTATGATGGTTTCGCTACCCCCGACCAAGGCATCACGCCTGCATTTCAGATTGACCAGGGCTTCCCTGCGTACCCGCTTCCTCCGCAAATTAACCCGGCGTTCCAGAACAACCAGAATGTCGACTACTGGCACGGTCAGGAGCTGACACGGGCCCCTGAGGAGCTCTTCTGGACCTTCTCCATCAACCGGCAGCTCACGTCCAGCACGGTACTGGAAGCCTCGTACAATGCCGTCGTCGGCGTTCACTTGCGAGCCAGCAGCCTGAACATCAACCAGACCCCAACGAAATATCTGAATGAGTTCATTCAGAAGTACGGGGCGACGCAGGCGCTGAACTTGCTTCGCGCGGACATCAACTCAACGCAGGCGAGAGAGGCCGGCATTCCGATTCCCTACGCGAACTTCACGGACCCGGCGATCCAACAGAATTATCGGACTGTCAACCAGGCGCTGCGGCCATTCCCGCAATATCAGACCGTCGAGACCGCCAGGCGTGGCGGCGACCACAGCGGCCACTCCAGCTATCACGCGATGGTACTCAAGGTCGAACGGCGCTATTCGACGGGTCTGACGATGCAGTGGAACTACACCCTTTCCAAGATTTTCACCAACGCGGAAAGCTTCAACACCGAGGGCGGAGCGACCGCGATGGATCAGTACAACCGCGGCTTGGACAAGGCTTTGGCCGGGAACGATCAAACTCACGCGCTAAAGATGAGCACCATCTACGAAATGCCGTTCGGGCGCGGCCGGCGCTGGATGGGAGGCATGCACCCGGTACTGGATGCCTTCGTGGGCGGCTGGAGAATCGGCGTAATCCAGACTTACACCAGCAGCGGCCCGGTGTCCATCTCGCGCAACAATCCCTTCCCCATCTTCAACGGGAGCACGCGCCCGGTAATCGATACCTATGATAACTGGCGCGCGCCCATCGCGGGCGAAAAATTCGACCCGGCCGTGGATATGTTCATGGCTCGTTCCACCTTCCCCACACAGCCCAACGACAGATTCGGCAACATGACGCGGAACAACCCGAGGCTCCGGCCAGCTCCGGCGCTGAACGAGAACGTCAGCCTGGCGAAGTCATTCCGGATTGGCGAAGTCCTGCGGCTTGATTTCCGCGCGGAAGCGTTCAACATTTTCAACCGAGTCCGCTTTGGCGCCGGGACCACCAGCCTCGACAATGTCAACTTCGGCAGGGTAACCAGCACGTCCAACGATCCCCGTAATATGCAAATGGGGCTTAAACTGTACTGGTAGAGACCCCAAGGGGCACGGCTTTAGCGGCCGTGCCCCGCATTTCTAAAGAGGAACAAGAGGAATG
>CAVUVG010000021.1:0-288007 GCA_963744775.1 Bryobacterales bacterium | reverse complement strand
TTCGGGAACCCCGCGTAAGCTCGGGGTCCGTGGCGCGTAACTGCCCAAGGTCATGTACCGCCTGTCGAGGCCGATCACTATGTCAACAAACGCATCCTGGTGGTAGGCGGCGGCGACAGCGCCATCGAAGCGGCCATGGGGCTGAGCCGCCAGGCCGGCAACCAGGTCACCCTGTCCTATCGGAAGGACTCGTTTAGCCGCATCAAGGAGCGCAACGCGCAGCGGATCGGGGAGTACATGCGGGGGGGGAAGGCTGCGGGTGATCTTCCGCTCCGTCGTTGTCGAATTCACGCCGGAGGCCGTGGTTCTGGAGGTGGACGGCGAGGTCCGGGGCCCTCGCGACATGACCGCGGAGGCGGCCAGCCAGCCCAAGGCCGCCCTGGCCGGCTGAAACGGACGATTCGTCACCGCAAGCCACTTCGTGGCCAACTCCGGTTACATCAGCCTCCGGAGCGAGGGCCTTGAGCCGTGGCGCTGTACCCCACCCCGCTGCAGCGTCCTCATACGATCACAGGATCTGTAGGAAAAACACCTACACAAAAATCAGCAGTATACGGATAGTACCCGGGTACCCCTGTGTTCATAATTTAGGTGTTACGGTTCCCTAAATACTGTGTTTACACGGGTCAATTTCGGAGTAAAGAATCAAGAACCTCTTGATTCTTATTTAGGGGCTCCCGCAAGATCGAAGAGAAGGCTCGCTGCTTGCTTCAAGTGGGGTTCAGGACTACTACGGCCACTGGTGTCCTGGCAGACTTCAACTCGTGCGTGGCGGCCACGTCAGGGCCATGTTGTGTTCGAAAAGAGGGAGAGAAACTATGGATAGCAGCAAGTTTCCAAAGCTGACCCGCCAGCTGTTGGCGGCAGCGTTGGCTGTTTTGAGTATGAGCCTGGGCACTCACGCCCTGGCGCAAAACGGCAAGGCCAAGGGCAAGGTCACCCGTGACCAGGCCTACGTCGAGAAATTCAAGAGAATCGCGCCGTCCGAGCAGAAGGCCGCGGCAAAGCGGGCCGCCAAGCGCGGTCTGAAGCCTGGGATCGCCGGCCTGACAGCCATAGACATGGCGGCGGTCAGGTACCCGACCCAGGGGGAGTGCCGCACTATTTCGGGCCCTACGGCAACTGGGCGTTCAGCCCGCTCCCGAAGGGTCCCGTCGCGACCGTCACTGTCGTGGACGGAGGCACTGGGTACACCGCACCCTACGGTCACCATCGACGATGCGTACCTTCCGGCGGGAGCTTCACCCCCGCTACTGTCACGGCGACGGTTGCGGGTGGCGTCATTACCGGCTTCACGATCATCAACGCGAGGCGCCGGGTACATGGCTCCCGTCGTCACCATTACGGACCCGACGGGCACCGGCGCCCTCGCCGACGCGATCATCGGCGGCCCGCTCACCGGCGGCATTCGCAAGTTCGTTGACAGTCTGCCCGGGCTTACACCCGCGGGAGCAAACAACTCCTCGGCCGGCAGTACATCCCGCTTGCGGTTCCCGAGCCGTGCACTTATAGCGGTCAGGCGGCGGACTGCTACTCGATCGCCCTGGTCGAGTACGCGGAGAAGATGCACTCGGACCTGCCAGCGACCAAGCTCAGGGGCTACGTGCAGTTGTCGACAGCGGCAGTCCTGGCGCATCCCGCTGGTCAATCTCGATGGCACGCCGGTACTGATGCCCGATGGCGTCACCCAGGCGCGTGGCTGTGGACAATCCACATTACCTCGGGCCCGTCATCGTGGCCCAGGGCAAGGTAGCCGGCATTGCGGCAACGAACCCGGCGGGCGCTCGCGAAGCCGGTTCGCATCACGTTCTACAACCTGCTTCCAGCCGGTGCCGCCGGCGGAAACCTCTTGCTGCCGGTGGACGAGACGGTTCCCGGTTCCGGGCTCGGACCCGCGCTGCCGGGCGCGGCAGGCGACAAGTACACGCAGAACCGGGCGACCATCCACCTCCACGGCAACAACACCGTGTGGATCAGCGACGGCAACACCCACCAGTGGATCACGCCGGCAAGTGAAACCACCCCCTACCCGGCGGGCGTCAGCGCGCGGAACGTGCCGGACATGGGCACGGGTTGCGACGCCAATCCGTCGGCTCCCGGGCTTCCCGGCGACGCTGCGGCCAAGAAGAGCAGCGGGTGCATGACGTTCTTCTACACCAACGCCCAGAGCGCCCGGCTGCAGTTCTACCACGACCACGCCCACGGCATCACCCGCCTCAACGTGTATGCGGGCGAGGCGGCCGGATACGTGGTCACGGACGCCGTCGAGCAGGACATGATCGCCGGCACCAATGTTACGGGCGTGAACCCCGGCTTGCTCAAGGTTCTCCCCGGCCTCGGTATTCCCCTGGTCATCCAGGACAAGACCTTTGTGGACGCCGAGACGGTTTACGCCCAGGACCCGACGTGGGCCTGGGGATCAGGTGCGCCAGGGACCGCCGTCACGGGCGATTTCTGGTACCCCCACGTCTACATGACGGTCACAAATCCGTGGGATGCCGACCGGAACGAACGCCTTCGGCCGCTGGTTCTATGGGCCCTGGTTCAACCCCCCCACCCCGACGTGCGTCAATGGGGGCCCGGTGGGATGCATCGAGGTCGGCCCCGTGCCGAACCCCTACCATCAGGCGACTGCGACCTGGTTCCCCCTGGCCCTGGCTGCACTGCGCCCTGGGAACCGCCGCTGAATCCCGGCGTGCCGAATCCGTCCATCCCGGGCGAGAGCTTCCTGGACACGATGATCGTGAACGGAACCGCTTACCCGGCCCTGAAGGTGGAGCCAAAGGCGTACCGGTTCCGCATCCTGAACGCCGGCAACGACCGGGCCCTGAACCTGCAGCTCTACGTCGCTGCGGACAAGACCGCTCGACACCACGGCAACCGCGTTGACCCCGGCGCCTCTGTGCACCGGCACCGTCGCGGTGGCGAACTGCACCGAGGTCAGGATGGTCCCGGTCAGTGTCGCCCCGGCAAACCAGTACGCCGACACGCCGAGCGGCATTCCCGATCCGGCAACGGCAGGACCGTCGTGGATCCAGATCGGCACCGAGGGTGGCTTCACGCCGGCGCCGGTCGTGATCCCGCAGCAGCCGATCGGGTACAACCTCGACCCGGCCTACTTCAATTTCGGCATCGTCAACCAGCACTCGCTGTTCCTCATGCCAGCGGAGCGCGCGGATGTCATCGTTGACTTCAGCGCCTTCGCGGGCAAGACCCTGATCCTCTACAACGACTCGCCAGCGCCTGTCCCGGCCGGCGCCGCGCCGTACGACAACTACACCGGAGACGGGAACCTGATGGATAGCGGCGGCGCGCCCAACACGCAGCCAGGCTACGGGCCCAACACCCGGACGATCATGCAGATCCAGGTGGCTGCCGCGGACACGACGCCCGCCTACGGACCTAACGCTCTGCGAACTTCAGGCCGTCTTCGCGAAGGCCGCCGGAAAGCGCGGCGTCTTCGAGGTCAGCCAGGATCCCATCATCATCCCGCAGGCGGCCTACAACTCCGCCTACAACAGCACGTTCCCGTCGGACGCGTCCCAGTACATCCTCAATATCGGGGACACGCAAAAGAACTTCCAGCCGCTCGGCTACGACAGCGTCGCCAACGCCTGGAACCTCCAGCCCGCCGTCACCATCCCCTTCGAGATGAAGGCGATGCACGACGAGATGGGCGGCGTCTACGACACGGGGTTCGGCCGGATGAGCGGCATGCTCGGGCTCACGAACCCGAGTTCGGCTCTGGGGTTCATACTCCCGTTCCCCTTCTCGTCCCCGCCCACTGACGTCGTCAAGGGTTCACTCGAATCCACGAAGATCGGGCAGCTTGCCGACGGCACGCAGATCTGGAGAATCTTCCACAACGGCGTGGACACTCATCCCATCCACACGCACCTGTTTACTGCCCAGGTCATCAGCCGCGTCGGGCAGGACGGGCAGGTCGCGCCGGGAGCGTTCCCAGCCGGGCAGGCTGTTGACGCCCAGGACGTGGGCTGGAAGGACACCTTCAAGGTGAATCCGCTGGAGATCACCTTCCTCGCGCTGAGGCCCACCGTTCCGACTCCGACCGAGATTCCCTTCGAGCTGCCCAACAGCGTTCGGTTGATCGATCCGATGCTGCCCGCCGGAGCCACGCTTCCTCCGCCCGGGCCGGCGGGGTGGTTCGACCCGAACGGCAACCCCATCCCGGAAATCCTGAACCACACCGTCAACTTCGGCTGGGAGTACGTGTGGCACTGCCACATCCTGTCCCACGAAGAGATGGACTTCATGCACTCGCTGGTGTTCGCGGTTCCGCCGAAGGCGCCGACCGACCTCACCGGCGCCTGGAACGGGAACGCCAACAGCCCGAGAATCACGTTGAACTGGGTTGACAATTCCTCCCTGGAGGCAGGTTTCACCGTTCAGCGGGCTTTGGACGCGAATTTCACCAATGGATTGACGACACTGACCACCCGTCCCGGCCTCCGCCGGCACGGGTGCCACCGTGACGTATACGGACACGACCCCTTCGAGGAATTCGACGTACTTCTACCGGGTGCTGGCCAACGGCGAGGTGGTGGGCGATACCACCATGGCAGGCTTCCCCACCATGTCCGCCGACTCCGTATCCAACACCGCCCGGCCGGTTAACACCTTCGCGACCGCGACTGCACCGGCAGCGCCGACCAACCTGACCGCCACCGCACAGGCGGGGCCGCGGGTGAGCCTGACGTGGCGGGACAACGCGAACAACGAAACCGGCTTCGTGGTCGAACGCTGTTCGTTCGTATCGCGCGCAACAACCTGTACCAACTTCGCGCAGATCGCCGCGCCTGGACCGAGGACCAACACGGGTAGCGTGATCTACATCGATGCCACGGTCACGGGCGGCAACAGCTACCTCTACCAGGTGGCGGCGTTCAACGCAGGAGGGACTTCAGCTTTTGTGACGCTCGCAACCCCGGTCGCCATTCAGGCGATTCCGGCCGCTCCGACCAGCCTCACAGTCGTGGCTGCCCGGGCTAACGGCAACAACGACACGGCGACGCTCACCTGGACGATTGGCCGATCACCGGCCGCCACCAATCCGGCCAACTTCACGATCCAGCGTGCCAACAACCTCGGCTTCACGACGGGCCTGACGACCTTTACGCCTGCGGGCGCCGCCAGGAGTCTGACTCAGACCGTGAATCGCAACACGGTCTACTACTACCGGATCCGTGCGAACAACAACGTCGGCGACTCGTCCGCCTGGACGAACGCGCTGCCGTTCCCGATTCTCACGCCGTAACCGGTATTCGGCAGTCTCCGCAGGGGAGGGAGCAATCCCTCCCCCTCTCAACGTAACGTTCTAAAAGGGGAGGGAGCAATCCCTCCCCTCCTTACATTCCCTGCTTCTACCGAGAGCAGATATGACGACGCCCGCAAGATTCATAACCGTTCTTTCACTGGCAACCGGCATCTTCTTTGCCGGGTATTTTGCCAACCGGCAAAAAGATCCCTCCACTTCCTCGGCTTCTGGTGAGCAGGCTGTCACTTACACCTGCCCCATGCATCCCCAATACAGATCCGACCGCGCTGGGGATTGCCCCATTTGCGGCATGCGCTTGACGCGCGCGGATACCGGCGAGGCCGGAAACAAGCTCAACCCGGTGAGTCTCGACACTCCGGGGATGGTTCAGATCAGCGCCGCAAGGCAACAACTGATCGGCGTCCGCACGGATGAAGTCCGTCTCGATTCGTCCTCTCACGTGCTGCGAGTGCCGGGCCGCATAGCCGTGGACGACCAGCGGCTTTACCGTATCGTTGCGGCGGCGGATGGCTGGATCGTCGATCTCGGGCCGAACACCGTCGGCCGCTTCGTCAAGAAGAACCAGTTCCTCGCGTCCTACTACCAGAAGGACCTCCTGTCCGCGGAGCGGCTGTTCCTGCTGAGCATCCCCGCGAACGAACCGCTGCCGGCGCAGACGAGAGATTTCAGCCAGGCGTCCATAAGGACGGCCGGGAGCGCGAACCCGCAGTTCCCGATCGACTCGCTGCGCGGCCTGGGCATGAGCGACCTGCAGATCGAGGAAATCCACCGGACGCGCGCGGCCTCGCCCCACATCGGCATCTACTCCCCGGTCTCCGGTTTCGTGCTGACGCGGAACATCTCGCCAAGCCAGCGGTTCGACAAGGGCACGGAGCTGTACCGCATCGCCGACATCAGCCGCGTGTGGGTGATGGTCGACATCTTCGAGAAGGACCGGCAATTCCTGAAGCCGGACGCGGAAGCCACCATCCTGTATCAGGGACGCCGGCTCAAGGCGCGCATGAGCGACGCGCTACCCCAGTTGGACCCACAGACGCGGACCTTAAAAACCCGTTTCGAGCTCGACAATCCAGGCCACCTCCTCCTGCCCGACATGTTCGTCGATGTGGAACTGCCCGTCAGTCTGCCGGCGGCGATCACTGTCCCGGCTGATGCGGTGATCGACTCCGGGCTGAAGAAAACGGTTTACGTTGCCAATGGCGGCGGGCTCTTCGAGCCCCGGAGCGTGGAGACCGGCTGGCGTCTCGGCGACCAGGTGGAAATCGTCAAGGGCCTGATGCCGGGCGAGCGGGTCGTGGTCTCGGGGAACTTTCTCCTGGATTCCGAGAGCCGGATGCGAATGACGGGTCTGGAAAGCGAATCGCCGCGCAAAGCTGCGGCCACATTCAAGGACCCTATCTGTGGGATGGATGTCGATCCAAGAGCGGCGAACGCGATTAAGGTCCAACACGGCGGCATTACGTACTACTTCTGTTCCGAACAGTGCAAGAAGAGCTTTGAGGCGAACGCCGGCAAGTACGCTAACGCCGCCGGCGGCAAGCGGGGGCCGGCATGATCTCCCGCATCATCGACCTCTAGCGTGCTTACGCTGGTGGCCGCCGCGGGCATCTAGATTTGTAGGGGAAACACCTACAAAACTATCAGCGTTCTGCGGATTGTGGCAACCTCGCTCAGGCTTTACGATTTAAGTGTTACGGCGCCGAAAATATGGTGTTTACACGAGATCAATTTCCGGATGGACGCGCAAGAAAGGTGAGTTGATGACTTCGAAATGGGTGGCGACGCTGGGCGTAGGGCTCCTGGCTTTACAGGCGGGCATGGCGCAGACGCAGGTTCCCAAGACGGACAAAGAAAAGCTCAGCTACGCCCTCGGCATGGACCTCGGGAAGCAGTTCCGTACACAGTCGGTGGAGGTTGACCCGGATCTCTTCAGGCAAGGACTCGGCGACGCTCTCTCCGGCGGCAAGACGCTGTTGACGGAAGAGGAAGTACGCGCCATCATCGCGGGTTTGCAGGAGAAGTTCCAGCAGAAGCAGACCGCGATGCAGAACCAGAAGATGCTAGCCATGAAACAGCAATCTGAAAAAAACCATAAGGACGGAGAGGCGTTTCTGGTCCAAAACAAGGCCAAGGAAGGAGTCGTTGTCCTTCCCAGCGGCCTGCAATACAAGGTACTGAAGGCCGGTGACGGCAAGAAGCCGGGTCTCGAAGACAAGGTCGTTTGCCATTACCGGGGGACGCTCATTGACGGGACGGAGTTCGACAGCTCTTATAAGCGCAACCAGCCGGCGACATTTCCGGTCAAAGGAGTGATCAAGGGCTGGACTGAAGCTCTCCAGCTCATGCCTGCCGGGTCCAAGTGGCAGCTCTTCATCCCGGCCAGTCTGGCTTATGGCGAACGAGGGGCGGGTGCGGTTATCGGACCCAATGCCACGCTCATTTTTGAGGTTGAACTGCTCTCCATACAGTGATGCGGGGACGAGTTTCGGTTCAGGGAGGAAGAGATGCGAGTAGAAGAAGCTCGAGACCGGATTGTGAGGGTGCTTCTGGCCATTCTAGTGCTGTGTGTGATGGCCTCCGGCCTGGTTGCCGCACCACCGGGCGCCGACGCCAAGATTGACCCCGGGTTGATTGCAGCCCTGGTCGCCAGCGAGGACGGAACGCAGCCATTTTTTGTGGTGTTCGGCGGGCGAACGCCGCTGGGGGCCGCCTCGAGTATTCAGGACTGGGGGGCACGGGGTCGTTTCGTGGTGGAGAGCCTGCAGGCGACAGCCAACCGCAGCCAGAATGGCGTGCGCGGCTACCTGCAGGGGCATAAGATCGACTACACGCCCTTCTGGGTCGAAAACAAGATCTACGTTTCCCAGGGGACTCTCGAACTGGCGCGCGATCTCGCCCAGAGGGCCGAAGTAGCGGCCATTCTCCCCGAGGTCATTTACAGTATCCCTACTCCGCAATCCACGGGCGCTACTGTTCAGTCCATCGGGTGGGGCATCTCCCAGATCGGCGCCAATCTGGTCTGGAGTGCATACGGCAACAAGGGAACGGGGATTGTCGTTGCCAATATCGACACGGGCGTGCAATACAACCATCCCGCTCTTGTGAGCCAGTACCGGGGCAATCTCGGGGGCGGCTCTTTCAATCACACTGGCAACTGGTACGATCCCACCAAAACCTGCGGCGCCACACCGTGTGACAACAACGGGCACGGCACCCACACCATGGGCACGATGGTGGGCGATGACGGGGCCGTCAACCAGATCGGCGTGGCCCCAGGCGCGGAGTGGATTGCCTGTAAGGGTTGCTCAACCAACAATTGTGCCGGTTCGGCGCTGACCGCGTGCGCTCAATGGATCCTCGCGCCGGCGGGCAACGCCAGCCTGCGGCCCAACATCGTCAACAACTCCTGGAGCGGCGGCGGCGGCGACAACTGGTATCAGTCTTACGTGCAGAACTGGGTGGCCGCTGGAGTCTTCCCGGCATTCGCGATTGGCAACACCGGACCCTGTTGCGGCACGGCCGGCTCGCCGGGCGACTATCCGGGATCCTTTGCCAGCGGCGCTACTGATTCGAGCGATACTATCGCCAGTTTCTCCTCGCGGGGGCCGTCGGCATTCGGAGGGGTAAAGCCAGACTTGAGCGCTCCGGGGGTCAGTATCTACTCCAGCATCCCCACGAACGCCTTCGCATATTACAGCGGCACCTCGATGGCCAGTCCGCACACCGCTGGAACCGTAGCGCTCCTCTGGGCGGTCCGGCCCAGCTACAAAGGAAACATCGCCGCCACCGAATCGCTGCTGGAGACCAACGCGGCGACGCGGACAAGTGCCGAGACATGCGGCGGCCTCCCGGCTGGAGCGATCCCCAACAACACTTACGGCAGCGGCCGCCTCAACGCCAAGATGGCCGTGGATGCCGCTGCCCCCACGGTGAACCAGCCTCCCACGGTCACCATCTCGACGCCCGGGACAGACGGACAGCAGTTCAACTGCGGAACGCCGGTGGCTTTCTCCGCGACGGCGTCTGATCCGCAGAACGGCAACCTCACCGTACACTGGTCGGGTCCGGGGGATCCGGCTACCGGGACTGGCGGCAGTATCTCGAAGACGTTCAGTTGCACGACCGAACTCAGCTTCCAAACCATCACAGCAGGGGTCACCGACTCGGGGGGATTGAGTGCCTCCGACACTGTCGTGGTGAACATCGCTAATCCCAACGGCGTTCCGGCCGCACCCTCCAATCTAGCAGCCTCGGTTTCAGGTGCCACTGTCAACCTGAGCTGGAGCGACAATGCCACCAACGAGAACGGCTTCAAAGTATACCGGCGGCAGAAGACTAGGAAAGAAGTGGGGCTCCTGGGCCGTTCGCCAGACGATTGCGAGTCACAATGCGACATCGTACATGGACAGCATCGCCAACGGCAGCTACCAGTACTATGCGAACGGCGTACAACACCTGGGGCGAGTCGCTTTCGTCGAACGTTATCAGTGTGGGTAAGTAGTTGCGAAGATCGCAACTACTATTTATGGGAAAGGAGGGCTCCGCGATTGGATTCCGACCCGCGGGTATCTGAAGGGGGCCACCAATGATCAACCGGATCATCGAGCTCTCGGCCACTCACCGGTTCATCGTAATCCTGCTGGTGGCGGCGGCCGCCGTGGCCGGGTGGTGGTCCATGCAGCACCTGGCGTTGGACGCCATCCCCGACCTCAGCGACACGCAGGTCATCGTGTATTCGCGCTGGGACCGCAGCCCGGACCTGGTCGAGGCCCAGGTGACTTATCCCATCGTCACGGCGATGCTGGGAGCCCCGAAAGTCAAGGCCGTCCGCGGATTCTCCGATTTCGGCTACTCATTCGTATACGTCATCTTCGAAGACAACACGGATATTTACTGGGCGCGCACCCGCACGCTCGAGTACCTGTCCGGTGTGCGAGAGACGCTGCCGGAAGGCGTTTCGACCCAACTGGGACCGGACGCCACGGGCCTAGGCTGGGTGTTCCAATACGTGCTGACCGACACGAGCGGCAAGCACGACCTGGCCGAGCTGCGCTCGCTTCAAGACTGGTACCTGCGCTATCACCTCCGGTCGGTGCCGGGCGTGGCGGAGGTTGCGCCCATCGGCGGCTTCGGCCGGCAGTACCAGGTGAACGTCGATCCGAACCGTCTGCTCTTCTACCAGATCCCCATCAGCCGCGTGGTGGAAGCGGTGCGCGGCGGAAACTCCGAAACCGGCGGACGCCTGATTGAATTCGGCGGCACCGAGTACATGGTGCGCGGGCGGGGATACGCCACATCTATCCGCGACATCGAAGACATCGTACTCACCGCCAGCGAGAACGGCACGCCGATTCGCATCAAGGATGTCGGCCAGGTAGTGGTGGGGCCGGACATCCGTCGAGGTGCGGCCGACCTGGACGGGCAGGGCGAGGCGGTCTCCGGCATCGTCGTGATGCGGCAGGGCGAGAACGCCCTGGACGTGATCGACCGCGTGAAGGCGAAGATCCGGCAGATCGAACCGGGCCTGCCCGAGGGCGTTAAGATCGTGCCGATCTATGACCGCTCGGAGTTAATCCGGCGGGCCATCTCCACCGTTGGTTCCACGCTGGTGGAAGTGATCCTGGTCACGGCTCTGGTAGTCATGGTGTTCCTGTGGCACTTTCCAAGCGCGATCATTCCCATCCTCACCATCCCAATAGCAGTTCTGCTGGCCTTCATCCCCTTCCGCATGATGGGAATCACGGCCAACATCATGTCGCTGGCCGGCGTTGTCATTGCCGTGGGTGCGCTGGTAGACGCCAGCATCGTGGTGGTGGAGCAGGTCCACAAGCGGCTGGAAGAGTGGGAACGGAACGGGCAGCAAGGGGACTATCGCAGGGTGATCATCGACGCGGTCAAGCAGGTGGGGGGCGCGAGTTTCTTCGCCCTGCTGGTCATCGCCGTTTCGTTTCTGCCGGTGCTGACTTTGGAGGCGCAGGAAGGCCGTCTGTTCAAGCCGCTGGCCTACACCAAGACGCTTTCGATGGTAGTAGCCGCGCTGCTGGCGATCACACTGGACCCCGCCCTGCGGTTGTTGTTCACGCGGGTGAAACGTTACGAATTTGCGCCGCGATGGCTGGCGAGGCTGGCGAACGCGGCTCTCATTGGGCGAATTCAGCAGGAGGAGCGCCACCCGATCAGCCGTCTGCTGATGCGGGTGTATGAGCCGGCCGCGCGGTGGAGCCTGCGCCACAGGTGGGGAGTCATCGGCGGGGCTTGCGCCCTGATGCTGATCACGGTGCCCGTCTTTTTCCAGATAGGCTCCGAGTTCATGCCGCCGCTCGATGAGGGCGCGCTGTTTTACATGCCGTCCACGATGCCGGGCATATCGATTGGGGAGGCTCAGAGGCTGCTTCAGGTCACCAACCGACTTATCAAGCAGTTTCCTGAGGTGGACAGGGTGCTGGGGAAAGCGGGACGGGCGGAAACCGCCACCGATCCCGCCCCCCTGTCCATGTTCGAGACGGTGATCACGCTCAAGCCCAAGGACCAATGGAGGAAGAGGGAGACCTGGTACTCATCCTGGGCGCCGGGATGGGCCAAGGCCGTTTTTCGGCACATCACCCCCGACCACATCTCGCAGGAAGAGCTGGTGTCTCAGATGAATGACGCGCTGAAACTCCCTGGCATCTCCAACGCCTGGACCATGCCGATCAAAGCGCGCATCGACATGCTGAGCACCGGAATGCGCACGCCGGTTGGGCTGAAGATCCAAGGCGCAGACCTTGGCGAGATCCAGAAGATCGGCGGACAGATTGAGTCGTTGCTGCCCTCGGTGAAAGGCACGCGCAGCGTGTTCGCCGAACGCACCGCCGAGGGGTACTTCCTGGACTTCGACTGGAGGCGGGATGAGTTGGCCCGCTACGGGCTGAGCGTGGAAGAGGCGCAAACGGCGGTGCAGAACGCCATCGGGGGCGAGAACGTCACGGTCACCATTGAAGGGCGGGAACGGTACGCGGTGAACGTTCGCTACATGCGCGATTTTCGGAGCAACTTTAGCGCGCTGAGCCGCGTGCTGGTATCCTCTTCCGACGGCAAGCGTCAGATCCCGCTCGGTCAACTGGCTGAGATCCGGCCCGCGACCGGACCTGGGATGATCCGCAACGAGGACGGACTCTTGACGGGCTATGTTTATGTGGACCTGGCGGACCGCGACCCGAAGAGCTATGTCCGGGAAGCCAACGAACTGCTCAGAGCGAAACTGGGGGTGCCCGCCGGATACTTCTACTTCTGGACGGGGCAATGGGAGGCGATGGAACGGGTCGGCGAGCGGCTTAAAGTGGTGGTGCCGCTGACCCTGTTCCTGATCTTTCTGCTGCTGTACATGAACACCAAGTCGGTCGTCAAGACGCTGATCGTCTCCCTGGCTGTGCCATTTTCCGCCATCGGCGCTGTCTGGTTTCTCTACCTGCTTGACTACAACATGAGCATCGCGGTTTGGGTGGGCATGATCGCTCTGCTTGGGGTGGACGCGGAGACAGGCGTGTTCATGTTGCTGTATCTTGACCTCGCCTATGAGCAGGCGAAGCGGGAAGGGCGCCTGCGAAATCTGGCGGATCTCCGGGAGGCGA
The DNA here is from genome assembly GCA_963744775.1 of Bryobacterales bacterium. Lineage (GTDB taxonomy): Bacteria > Acidobacteriota > Terriglobia > Bryobacterales > Bryobacteraceae > CAVUVG01. The sequence goes on along the minus strand of CAVUVG010000021.1, from coordinate 275,101 downwards.
TCATACAAGGCGCAGTCAAGCGCATCCGGCCGAAGTTCATGACCGTGGCCACGGATCTGATCGGGCTGATCCCTGTCATGTGGGCGCTGGGGGCCGGGTCGGATGTCATGAAACGCATCACCGCGCCGTTGATCGGGGGTCTGATCACATCCTTCCTCTTGGAATTGCTGGTCTACCCGGTGATTTACGAGATCTGGCGTTGGAATTTTGGGTTGAAGCGAGAACTAGGGGACAGCGCCGGCTATGATCTCGGCGTTCTGGTGGGCCCCCGAATGAATGGAGGATAGAACATCGTGAGAATTGTGGCTATGCTGACGGTTGTTTTCTTGCTGGTTTCGGTTACGGCCAGCTATGCGGCGCAGAGCAAGAGCGGCGCGCCCGCACAAAAGCAGGAGCAGGCGGCCAAGGCCATTGACCCGGTGTGCGGGATGCAGGTCGATCCGGCTAAGGCAGCGGGGAAGAGCGAGTACAAAGGAACGACCTACTACTTCTGCTCGGACCACTGCAAGAAGACTTTCGACGCCAATCCCGCGGGCGTCCTGAAGCCTGACAGCAAGAAGAAGTAACGAGGGAGATATGCAAGCGGGCAGGGCACAGGCACGGATGGGGGTTCGGCTCCTGACGTGTGCCTGCCTGCTGCTGGCTTTCACGGCGCTGGCGGCGACGCCGCTCGCCGCGTTGTTCCCCCGCGATCCGAACTGCAACTGCGGGTGCCAGCATGAAGGCGGAAAGCCCTGCTGCTGCCGGCGCGCGGCCCGGTCGGCGGGGCCCACGATAGAGTCTGCCCAGGGCTGCGCCGGAAATTGCCAGTGTGCGACTCCGGTTCCTCTGCGTTTGGGTTCGTTTCTGCCGTTCCAGCGAGGCGCCTTTGTCATGGCGCTGGCCGTTGCCAACCGGGCCCCCGCGGCTCCCCCGCAAGTTATCCCCGCAGTATCCTTCACCTACGCTCTGCGTGATCGGTCCCCTCCTCTCCAGGAAATCGCCGGCTGTTGATGTTGCGATTTTCCAGGACTGAGATTGCATGAGGAGAGGATTATGTTTCGGAAAGCAATTCTAATTTTCATGGTTGCGACGGCGTTGCTATGGGCTCAGCAACCGCCCGCTGCCTTGCGTGGTGTAGTGACCGATCCTTCCGGGCTGGCTGTTCCGGGAGCCGTGGTCGAAGTGAAGGCCGAAGGCCGGGACATTGGGCTGAGGGCCATTGCGGACCAGCGGGGCGAGTATGCGGCGCTGGGCCTGCCCGCGGGGACCTATGCCGTCTCGGCTGAGGCAGAGGGCTTCCAACGCTCCGAACGAAGCGGCATCCAGCTTGCGGCGGGCCAGACGACGAGCGTCAACATCGCACTGGAGATCCGCCCGGTGGCCTCCAACGTGACGGTGGTCTCCAAGGCGCCGATGCTCGAGGGGGAAAAGGAAACGCAGAACTCAGAACTATCAAGAGGTGCTGGAAATCCGCGAGGTGCGGGAGAGTTCCTCCAAGGACGTCGGCGAGGCGCTTTCCAGGCTCGACGGCCTGTGGAAGATCCGCAAGGGCGGCATCGCCAACGACATCGTGCTGCGCGGTTTCCAGCAGGACAACATCACCATGCTCATCGATGGCGTGCGCATTTACGGCGCCTGCACCAGCAATATGGATCCCGCCGCGCAGCACGTGGATTTCGCCGAGGTGCAGCGCGTGGACGTCGAGAAGGGGCCCTTCGACATCAAGAACCAAGGCAGCCTGGGAGGGGCGATCAACATCGTCAACAAGATCCCGGAAAGCGGTTTCGAGTTTACTCCTTCGCTGTCGGTGGGTTCGTTCGGCTACTATCAATCCTTCAGCGGTGGTTTCGTATCGCGGCCGACAGGTTCTACATTGTGGCCGGCAACTCTTATCGCCGGTCGAACCCCTACCATGACGGCAGCGGGAAACCGGTCACTCAATGGGCCAACTTCAGCCAGACCGGGCTCCTCCAGAATGCTTTCGACATCAACACGTCATGGCTCAGGACCGGATTCAGCCCGCGCCGAAACCATCATGCCGGCCTGGCCTACACGCGGCAACAGGGCGGCCTGGTGCTCTATCCTTCCCTGTCGATGGATGCGCCATACGACAATGCGGACCGCTTCAGCGGGTCCTATGACATCGGCGAACTCGCGGGCATGGTTCGCCACATAAGGATGAGAGGCTACTTCACGCAGGTCAAGCACTGGATGACCGACGAGTTCAGGATCAGTTCCGCGGGGCTGGCCAGGCCATACAGCATGGGCTCGTTCGCGGGAACCAAGACGCTTGGCGGCACGGATCGAAGCAGAACTGTCCGGCCTGGTGGTTGGGCTGGAGAGCTACCGGCGCAACTGGAATACCGTGAACACGATGCGCATGTCGGGCGTATACGTCAGCCAGGCCGGGATACCCAACGTGTACACCAACTCCGCGGGCGTCTTCGGCTGAGTACCGGCGGACGATTCGGGAAGAGGCTGCTGTTTACGGCCGGCGCCAGATTCGACACGGCGCGGAGCGAGGCGACCAGCGCGAGCCTGAACCCGGACCTGTATTGGGCCTATAAGGGCACGCGATCGACTTCTCGCAGAGACTACGATCCGTCAGGCAACATTCGGGCGGCTTACAGGCTGGCGGGCGGGCTGGAACTTTTCGCCGGATTGGGGCGCTCGGTTCGCTTGCCCGACCCGCAAGAGCGCTACATCGCCGTGAAACGAATGGGGAGCGACTGGGTGGGAAATCCGGACCTGGCGCCGACGAAGAACACGGAAGTGGATCTCGGCGTCAACTACCGTAACCGCTGGTTCACGCTGCGTCCGACGCTGTTCTACAGCCACCTCGACGACTACATCGTGGTGCACAACCAGGCCAAGGTCAATCCCGTGATGTCCATGATGAACCCGTCCGCCCGGTCGTACGCCGCGGTGCCAGCTCGATTCGAGGGCGGCGAGATGGGCTACAGCATCAGCCCGCACCGTTCGCTGCTGCTGTCCGGCGGCTTCTCCTACGCCCGGGGGACCAAAGACCCGCAGCCGGCGATGGGGATCCTGACGCGCAACCTGGCGGAAATGCCACCGCTGAAATCCAGGACGACTCTTGCGGTATGGAAACCGGCTCTTCTTTGTTGAGTTCGAAAGCGTGGCGGCTCTGGCGCAAGGTAGAGTGGACGCGGACCTGAAGGAGCTAAGGACGCCGGGCTATGCGATCTGGAACGCGAAAGGCGGCATCCATACGAACAAGCTCAAGATCGCCGCGGGCCTGGACAACCTCGGGAACCGCTTCTACTACGAGCACTTCTCGTATCAACGCGACCCGTTCCGTCTGGGGACCAAGATCCCCGAGCCCGGCAGGAGCCTGTACCTGACGGCCTCTTACGCGTTCTGAAGCCGGCGGCGGGCTGAAGCCCGCCAACATTGGACCACGGCCTTGGCCACAGCCTGGTTGTCGTAGTCGTCGGTGACGCGCACGGCGATGGTGTGCTCGCCGGGGCCGGCCTGCTCCAGGGCCAGAGTGTAGTCGTGCTCGACGGAATCGGAGATCTTGGTTGCCGGCTCAGCCAGCAGCCAGTCGCCGCCGTCGAGGGAGTATTCAGCGCGCTGGATGGAACTGAGGGCGTCCCTGGCCTTCCATCGCACCTCCAGCCGTCCGGCCGCCCGGGCGGCGGTGAGGCCGATGATTTCCGGCGGCGTGTTGTCGATCAGGAACGAGGGACTGACCAGCAGGCCCGAGAGTTCCTGCCCCGGGGGATTGTCGGGCGAGTCGGTGGCGGTGACGCGGAGGCTGTATTCGCCGTCCGGGAACGCCGTGGAGTCCCAGCTCAAGTGCTCTTTCCTTGACCTTGTCCTTGAGAAGCCGCCACTCGGTTTGCTGGGCGCCACGGATCTCGACTTTGTAGATGAGCTCGTCGTCGTTTTCGTCGGTGGCGGCCCAGCGCGCGCCGATCTGGCCCTTGTCGTATTGCAGCGTGACGACGCCGGAATCGGCCATGGGCACCGCAGGCGGAGTCCTTCTGGCGCGGCCGAGGGGCTGCAAGGGTGAGGGTCCGGGAAGGCGTGATGGAGAGCGACTGCGCCGGGAAGCGATAGTTAGCCGGCGTGATCTCGATCTCGCGCACCAGCGGGGCCGCGTTCTTGGGAAGGTAGGCCACATAGACCGCTTCCACCTCGGGAGACCGGCCCGTGGAGGAGGCGTCGAGCGTCAGTTTCCACTGCAGGAAGCGGGCTTGCGGAGAGGTCACCCGTCCACCTTCCGCGTCGAGTTTCACCGGGGCCCAGGGACTCCAGTCCTTGCGAGGCCTGTCCAGGTTCCCGCTGCGCGTCTCAAAGCCAAGGGATCCGCCGTTGGCGGCGCCCCGAAAACGTAACAGGCCCCAGAGTGAAAACAGGTCGGCGTCGAAAACTTCGCTTTCCGCCGATCCTCGCTTCTCGATCTCCGGCCCGATGCGATAGACCTTCCCGATGTTTCCGGTGGCGGCATAGATCCGGCCCAGGCGGCCCGCGTACAGGCCGGTCACATGCGTCGGAGAGGCGTTGAGCAAGGCGGTAAACAGCACGCCGGAATCCAGCCTGATAGATCACCCCGTCATTTCCGGTGCCCAGCAGGGGTCTCCCCGCGGCGTCCAAAGCGATCGAGTACACGATGTCCTGGTTGTTGCTCCATACCCGGTGCGCGTAACCGTCAGGCTCGATGCGATAGACCTCCGAGCCGCCGGCGATGGGAGCCGGGGGCGTGAGGCTCGGCGGCGGCGCGGCAGGCGCCTGAGGCTGACACCGTCATGACGACGGGAGAAACGGGGGTCACTGGCGGAGGTGGCAATATCAGGGCCGGCTGCTTGTTGCCCACGGCGGAGGCATAGACCACGCCATCTTTCGCCACGGCGACGGCGGTGACCTCGCGCTTGGGGGTCTGGTAGAGCACGAAACCTTCCCCGGCGGGTGACACGCGCACCACCAGCCCGCCGGGTTCCGTCCCCACGATCAGGTTGCCGCCGGCATCGATGGCCAGCGACCGCGCATGTGTCTCCTCGGTGCGGTAGAAGACGCTCCCCTTGCCGTCGGGAGTGACGCGGTGGATCAGGCCCTGGTCTCCCGTGGCCAGGAACAAGTTGCCCTGGGCGTCGAAAACCATGGCCCAGATGTACTTGGCCGCGGGATCATAGAACAGCTCCGGAGCTGCGGCCTGCGGCGAGCCGGTACACCTTCCCGTCCGGCGCGGTCCCGGCATAGACACGGTCGTTGCGGTCAATGGCCAGGGCGTGGATTTCCAGCGCATCCAGTTCGGCCAGAACGCGGCTCTTTCCCTCCGGCGAGATCACATAAACCCTGGCGCTGGGGCCGCCGGGGCCGCCTCCGCCGGCGTAGACGTTGCCCTTGGAGTCCTCGGCCAAGGCCCACAGGTAGGGCAGGGAGGAGTCCAGGATCTCGGTGAACACGGGGGCCAGGCTGAGGCTGCCATCGCTGCGAAGAGAGAGGTTCGTCAGCTTGGCCTTCTCGAAGTCGGCGTATTCGGATTGCCGCCAGGCGCCGGCTTCGACAGCGCCGCCCTGGCACGCAGCCCCTAGAAGAATGAGCAGAAGGAGTTTGGATCGGTGCATCGGCTTGAGGTCTACTTGACCGTGATGGTCAGAGAGCAGCTTCCGTTGATGACGTAGTCGAACGGGACGGAGCCCTGCTCGGTGGCAGTCTCCCGCGACGTGACAAACGGCCGGTTGGTGGCGGGTCCAGCTTGCATGACGCCCAGCACCGAGGCGGGGAGGTTCGGCATCGTCTTGTCGTCGTAGTAGAGGGTGGATGCCGGCTGCAGCAGGGAGACGTACACCTGGTTGTTGGAGCGTTCCTGGTTGATCAGCGAGATGGCCTGATTCAGGTCCATGAACCGGTTGGCGCGCCCCGCGGCGCTCTGCATACGGTTCAGCGTCTCGGCGTCGCTGAGAAGAATGCGGTGGTCTCCCTTGGGCAGTCCGGCCGGGATCTTGACCTGGAACTCCCTTTCCAGGCGGGCGCCGCGGTAGGGCCGGAGGAACATCTTTACGGGGACCTCCTGGCCGGGGGTGACTTCGCGCGAGGCAATCCACGCGCTCTCCACTGTGGCCACGCGGCGCTGCGGCAGCAAATCGACCAGGACATCCACGCGCTTGAATTTCGGCGGCGTGACGGCATTGGTGAACAACCGGTTGAAGCGGTCGCCCACCCAACCCGCCAGGATCAGCGGGGCGGGAGCGGGCAATTCGCTGGGGGCCTGCATGGTCGAAAGCGACAGGCTTTGTCCACCGGCCAGTTCGACCTTGCCGCTGAGCCGGTAGGTGTTCTCCTCCCCGAACTCGTTCACGCCGGAGATGGAGTTGAACAGCGTGGCGATCATCAGGTTGGGAGTCCACTTGGGCTGCACGAACACGTTGTAGTGGAAGACCTTCTCGCCCCGGGCCGACCCGTCTTCCGCCAGGGAGCGGACGGCCACGCTCACGGGAATCATCTCGGCGGTCTCCCCGAGCACGCCCATGATGGCGCTGTGGCGGTCCTGTCTCAGCGTCCCGACAATTTCAGTCGCGTTGGCGAACTTATTGGGCTGCAGACTGGAAGCCAGCGTCAACAGGACCTCACCCTTGCTCATGGGTATGTCCACGCGGCCCAGGTTCAGAAGGGGATGTCCGAAGGCCAGCACGCGCCGCCCGTCGTTGTAAGTGACCGTGCCATGGCCGGCAACGGTCATATCGCCGGAAACCAGCACGGCGGCGACCGTATCGCCGGGGCGCAAAGAGTTCCGCCAGCCCGGAGCGGGCGTGGCGTCGCCCAGCGCGCCGCTGGCGCCGCCCTGCACGATGTTGAGACCGGCCTGCTGGAACAGCGGGCCGATGTCGTGCAGCACGTTCTGATGGAAGCCGGAAAAGACGAGAGGCGTCTCGATGGGTGTCATCACCGGGACCTGGCCGCCGGGCGCCGAGTTATCCAGGGCGCGGGGGGCCTGGGGCCGGGAGTCGTCGATGCCGGAAACCTCCAGCATCAGCTCGATGGGGGTGATGCCGCAGATGGCGTCGGGGGAGAGAACACTCAGCCGCGTCGAGATGGCGCCGATGAGCTTGCCGTCGACGTAGACCGGGCTGCCGCTCATGCCGCCCGCCACGTTGGTGCGCTCCGCCTTGCCGCCGAGCTTGGCCAGGATGATATCCTGCTTGGGCCCCCAGGCGTTCTTATAGAGCCCGATGATCTCGACCGGAATGGCTTCCGGCTCGGTGCCCTGGAACACGGTCCAGGCGGTCCCTCTGGTTCCGGGCTTCAGTTCGGACGCTCTCAGGATCTCGACCTTCCCGCTGGGGGGCCGCTGGGGAGCCGGCGCCTGGGCGAGGACGGCCAGTGGGAATGCCGCCAGGACACAATAAGCGGTCAAACGGAGAGTTCTCATGGAAGCATTTCCCCCTGAGGGCCTAGACCATTATCCCGCAAAGCTCACCGGGGCGGGGGAGCAGGCGCTCCCGGTGCTACAATGAGAGATTAAACTTAGATCGACCCCGACCGACGGGAGTCGCGCTCCATTTTTCCGCACCGCACCGGACTTGCTCGCCGGGCAATGGAACCCGACAGCCACCGGCTGGCAAGGGCAGGCGCTTTAGTAATGAAGATTCTCCTTTACAATCCGGACAACGGCGTGACACGGAATTTCATGCCGCACCTGTGGATGTTTCTGCTGCAGTCGCTTACGCCGCCGGAACACGAAGTGCTGCTGATCGACGGCAACACGCAGCCGATGAGCGATGCCGAGGTGGTGCAGTACGCACGCCAGAGGCAGATCGGGCTGGTCGGGATCGGCGCGATGACGCGCATGATCGCCAAGGCGTACCGTGTGGCCGATGCACTGCGGGCAGCCGGCTTCCCGGTGGTGATGGGCGGACCGCATGTATCCGAGATTCCGGACGAGGCCTTGGGCCGCGAGGGGGGCCCGCGCCATGCCGATGCCGTGGCGGTGGGAGAAGCGGACGAGACCTGGCCGCGGATTATCGCGGACGCGGTACGGGGCGAGCTGAAGGAAGTCTATGCTCCGGTGGACGCTTCAGGCCAGGAGCGCAAGCCCGACCTGGAGGAATACCCGAAGATCCCGTGGGAAGCGCTGGACATCGACCAGTTCAATCGAATTCCCAACTTCGTGCGCCCGGTGATGGAGCACTACAAGACGGGTTGGGAGACGTTCCACATCATTCCCATCGAGTCCGGAAGGGGCTGCCCCTACGGTTGCGAGTTTTGCACGGTGACGGGCTTCTTCGGCGACTCCATCCGGTTTCGCTCCAACCAGAGCATTGTCGACGAGATGCTTCGTCTGAAGGAGCGCAGCCGCCGGACCCGCGGACAGATCGCGGTCTTCTTCGTCGACGACAACTTCGCCATTAATGTGAAGCGCACCAAGTCGCTGCTGAGGGACATCATCAGCGCGGGCGCGCAGATGTCGTGGGTGGGGCAGATCAGCGCCAACCTGTTGCGCGACGAGGAACTGGTTGAACTCATCGCGGAATCGGGCGGCCGGTGGATCTTCATCGGCATGGAGTCGCTCAACTCGGCCAATCTGGCCAGCGTGGGGAAACAGTTCATTAAGCCCGGCGAGTATGCGGAAGTGCTCGAGCGGCTGGCGCGGCATCACGTTTACGCGATCACCTCGTTCATCTTCGGCCTGGATCACGACGAGCCGGGGGTGGCGGAGCGCACGCTCGACCAAATGCGCGACTGGCAGCCAGGGCTGCCCGTGTTCGGGCAGATCACGCCCTTTCCGGCCACTCCTCTCTACGAGCGCCTGCTGAAGGAGGGCCGTCTCACCCGGCCCAAACACTGGCTGGATTTCTCGCCCTTCCAGATGGCGCACACGCCGTCGAACATGACTCCCGCCGAAGTGCAGGCAGAGGTCAGGACGGCTTGGGCGAACGCTTACAGCCCGGCCGCTACGCGGCAAGCCCTCGAATCGATGAAGGATGCGCCGGCGGCATACAAGATCAGCCACATCATTGCGCGACTGTTCTTCCGCGGCATCTACTTCCCGCCGAAAGGCGTCTGGGGCTGGTTGAGACTGATTGCGCAGAACCGCGGCGCGATCGCCCACGTGGTGGAGCAGTCGTTTCACAACTGGCACGGGGCAGCGGGCCCGAAGAAACGCGTGGAGTTCAAGCCAGTCATCGGAAGCTCCTGCGCCGACGCCGGTTCCTCGACGAGCGGCGGTTCGGACTAGCTAACCGGCCCCCACTGGCAGTCCGGAGAGATCGGCGCTCAGTGCAGCAGCGCTAAGAGTTGCGAGAGCTCCGGCAGCAGATCCACCCACCCGATCACCGGCGCTGTGCCCTCGGAGCAAGGTCAAAAGATGAATTTTACCGTCATCTGGATGCGCCTCGGGACACTCGCCTCGGAACTAACAATCCCAAAACTGGTGCTGGATGGAGTAGTATTGGGGGCGGCGTAACAGACCTGGTTCAAGGCATTCATGGCCTCGGCGCGAAATTGCGCACTGTACTTCTCGGTGATCCTGGTGTTCTTGATCACCGACATGTCCCAGAAGTTCTGATTGCCACTGCGCAGGAAAGTGTAGCGCGAGGACAACACCCGGAAGTGATAGTCGAGCTGTTTGGAACTCACCTTCTCGAAGTTGGTAGTATCGAACCACCTCTGCCAGGTTCGCGTGTCCTTTGACAGGACCACGTCCCGGAGGTCGCTGCCGTTGTAGATTGCGTCGCCGAAGCCGTAGGGAGGCCCGCTCTGTATGGTCCAGATGCCCGATACCTGCCAGCCGCCCACGATGGCGGAAGTCACGGGGTTGTTATTCAGGAACTTCTTTCCGCGGCCGAACGGCAGTTCGTAAATGTAGCTCACCGTAAGGTGGTGGGGCCGGTCGGCGCTGGCGATGACCTTTTCCGGATTAAGATCGTCGTCCCTCAGGAAGCCCGTTTGATCCATTTGCTTGGACAAGGTGTAGGACGCCATAAGGGTGAAACCCCGAGAGAACCGCCTCTCCCCCCGGATGGTTATCGCATTGTAGAAGCTCTTGCCTTCGTTGGTATTCAAGGTAAGCCCGCTGAACTGCGGGAAGTTCCTGATCAGGGTCTGCCGCGAAATAGAGGAGGAATTATACGAGGTTCCCGGCAGCAAGCCGGCGAACGGATTCGGGATGTTTCCGGTCCAATAGTCGATGGTGGTCTTATCGCGAACCGGACTCGTGCTGTAATATCGTTGAGGGAAAAACCTCATGTTACGGCTGGTTTGCAGTTCGTCACCCCAACTGCCGATGTAGCCGAGTTCCACCACGAAACGGCCGGGCAACTGGTGCTGGATGTCCAATTGCCACTTTTGCGTGCGACCCGCTACTTCATCGCGGTTAAAGGGAGTACCGAGGTCCTGCCCCAGCAGCGTGTCCGCACCCAAGCGGGATCCGATCTGCGGCAGAAAGCCGTCGGGATATGGATCGGCGAGGTTGGCGACGAAGGTCACGCCGTTGTCATTGGTGGGAACCAGGTTCGTCGTCCGGATGTGGGCGTTCAGATTGACCTCCCGGCGCCTTCGGCCCAGAGGGCCGTAGTACGTGCCATAACCGCCGCGCAGGACCGTACTTTTCGAGATGCTATAGGCAAAGCCGACGCGCGGCATGATGTTGTTCCAGTCGCGATTGGTGAGCTCCCGCGGCTGCCCATTCACTCCGGGGAACGTTACGCCTCCCTTCGTTGACCAGTCGGGGGCCAGCTTTTGCGTCATGGGGTTCAAGGCATAGGCCGCGGCGGTCAAGGCATCGAAGTTACCCGAATGTGCAGCGTTGGGGTCAAAGCTGCCGATACTGCGGTTGAAACGTTCCGTCATGGGGCCGACCAGCTCCCACCGGACGGACAGGTTCAGAGTCAGTTTACGGGTGACCTTCCAGTTGTCCTGGAAGTACGTGTAGTATTCGCCCGACATCTCATTCTTTTGGTCCACGAGCTGATAGGTGCCGCTGCTCGGTTGGCCCAGCAGCAGCGCAGCCAAATCCTGCCCACGAGGCGCGGAAGTGGAATTGTCGAACGGACCCCTGGTGTAATTCGTGTTGAAGGTAAACGTACCGCCTTCGGCTCCGCCGCCCCACTGATAACGGTTGGCGATATATTGGCGGTACTCGAAGCCGAATTTGAAGCCGTGCGCCCCGCTCATCTTGTCAAAAGCCACGGCCAACGCGCGCGCTTCGTGCGGCCACGAGGAGTTGGTATAGGAAGAGCCGCTGAAGGTCGAGAACGAGGAGAGGTTGATGGTAGGAGTACGCCGGATGTTGGCGGGAGTGGCATCGTTGAAGTATTGGGGGAAACCGTACGTCTTCGTCAGGTCGATACCCAGGTTGCTCATGTTGCTCCACGACTGCCTCCTGGTCCGGGCTTCACTGGCGCGGATGTTCATGACCATGGTCGGGGTCAAAGTGTAGACATAATCGAAAGCGTAGTTGCTGTTGTGCTGCGCGAAGTGAGTATTCTTGTACTGTGATTCGGGCCCCCAGAACTCAGGGTCGTTCCAGCGCGTCCTGCTCTGTTGGAAGCGGAAGAACGCCCGCTGCTTGTCGCTCAAGTTGTGGTCGAAGCGGAACCAGCGCGTGGTATGAAAGACATTCTGCGCCGCGCCGGGCTCGGGCATGTTGTTGCTCCCGTCGATCGTGTCGCCGGCGGTGGTGGGGAGCGGATAGTCCCTGGTATTCAATAGCTTGGTGGCGATGGAGCTGATCGGCCGGACCGTGGAAATGATGTTCCCCGCTATGGGGTCCCTCTGAAATCTCCCGCCCCCGATCGACCGGGTACTGAACGGGTTATAAATCTGGTATTGGCTGCCGAGCGCCAGCAATTGCGAGAAATCGCCCGCGCGCTGAGCGGCCGTGGGCATGGTGAAGTTCTGGCCTCTGGTGCTCCTGTAGCGGACGCCCTCGTAGGCGAACGTGAAGAACGTACGGTTCTTGCCGTTGTAGATGCGGGGAACCCAGACCGGGCCGGTGGCCGTTCCGCCCCAGCGGTTAACGGTGGCAGGCTGGGGGGGAATATTGTCCTTGTTGCTATAAAATTGGTTGGCGGTCAGACGCTGGGGTTGGTTTTGATAGAGGGCGGTTCCGTGCAAATTGTTGGTTCCCGACTTCAGGCTCATGGCGATCAAGCCGCCCTGGGTCTGCCCCGTGGTTCCGTCAAAGGAGACGGTTTCCACTTTGAACTCCGCCACCAAATCCGAGGGCGGCGAGCCGGCGGGCTGCGTACTTCCTCCCGAGTTAGTGGCCGTTCCGCCGAGCGAGCCGTCCATGGTGATCTCGGCGGATCCACCACTGGAACCAGCCATGGTGTAGCTCACGTTGGCTCCAGGCTCCCACGGCTGATCGGCCCAGAAAGAGCCCGTGTAGTTCGCCCCCGGAGCCAGACGGACGAGCATGTATGTCAGGCCCATCGTTATGGGAAGATCGGCGACGCGTTTGGCGTCCACCACCTGCCCCACGGAGGAGCTCGCGGTTTCGAGTAGCGGCGTCTCGGCCGTGATGGTTATGCTCTCCGTCATGGCGCCAACTTCCAGAGTTATGTCCAACTGAACCTCGTCAGCGGTGCGCAACTCTATGTTCTGGCCGAAGCGCCTGAAGCCCACCTTTTCAGCCGTGACTTGATAAATGCCGATGGGCAGGAGCGGCGCGGAGTAGTTCCCTGAGGCGTTGCTCTCCGTGGCCCGGCTCACGCCGGTCGCCAGGTGGAGCAGGCGGATCGGCACTCCCGGTACAACTGCACCCGTACTGTCAACGACGCGCCCTGAAACGGCGGCTCTGGTTTCCTGCGACCAGCCCTGCTGGGCAGCAAGAGTCAAGCAGAGCAGACCAATCGACACAACAATGCTTCGACTGAACATTCTCGATCTCCTTCTCCCCGTTTTGAAAAACATAACCCAGGATTCCCATCTTGGTTGCCAGAGATTGTACATCGGATCCTCTCAGTTGGAGCTGTTTTATTTCATTTTTTTCATCCTGAGCGACTGTGGCGGCCCAGGAGGGGCAAGCTTCGGCTCCTCAGGGTGCACTGTTTGCGTGCCCGCAGCCGCCGCCCCGTCTTCACCAACCGTTGCCAGCCCGGCAAGATTCTCTTTTTGGGTCAGCAAGCCGGTTTCAAACGACTGCAACCGGGAAGTCAGTGTTCAAAAAGAAAATGCGCGATAATACCTTTTGTCCGCGTGGTGAGAGGCCTTGTCCTCGGCTGGAGGTGACGATTGCGCGCGCTGGCAAAGAGCCGTGCCGAACGGGGGCTGTGGTTGGAAGATGTCCCCGTGCCGAAGCCCGGCATCAACGATGTTCTCATCAAGGTGCTGCTGACCGGGATCTGCGGGACGGACCTGCACATCTACGAGTGGGACGATTGGGCGAAGTCCACCATCCATGTCCCGCTGGTCATCGGACACGAGTTCGTTGGCGAGATTGTGGAGGTTGGCTCCAACGTCAGCGATTTCCACCCCGGCGAAATCGTCGGCGGCGAGGGGCACGTGGTCTGCGGGCGCTGCCGGAATTGCCTGGCGGGCCGCCGCCATCTGTGCGCGCATTCGCTGGGACTGGGAGTGCAGCGCCCGGGCGCCTACGCCGAGTACGTGGTCCTGCCCATGAGCAACATTTGGCGGCACAGGCCCACGGTGCCCCTGGAAGCCGCCGCCATCTTCGATCCGTTCGGCAATGCGGTGCATACGGCCCTGACCTTTCCGGTGCTGGGCGAGGACGTGCTCATCACCGGCGCGGGCCCCATCGGGATCATGGCCGCCGCGGTGGCGCGCCACGCCGGCGCGCGGCACGTGGTCATCACGGACGTCAACCCGTACCGCTTGAATCTGGCGCGCAAACTGGGCGTGACGCTGGCGGTGGACACGCGGCAGGAGCCGCTGGCGGAGGTTCAGAAGAAGCTCGGCCTGCAGGAGGGTTTCGACGTGGGGCTGGAGATGTCGGGCAACGCCTCGGCCTTCCGCGAGATGCTCGACAACATGTGCCATGGCGGCCGCATCGCCATGCTGGGGATTCCCAGCGGGGAAATGGCCATCGACTGGAGCCGGGTCATCTTCAACATGATCACCCTCAAGGGCATCTACGGCCGGGAGATGTACGAGAGCTGGTACATGATGACGGTGATGCTCGAATCCGGGCTCGACATCACGCCCGTGATCACCCACCGCCTGGCCTGGCACGAGTATGAAAAAGGATTCGCAGCCATGCGCGCCGGAGAATCCGGCAAAGTGATTCTCGACTGGCGCGACTAGGAGGTCCGCCCGCCATGTACGGTAGTGTTCAGCAATCGCTGATAGCCAGCCTGGAGGAGATCTCGCGCGCGGGACTGTCGAAGCCGGAGCGCGTGCTACAGACGCCACAGCAGGCCCGGGTGGGAGTGGCCCGCGGCACGGTGCTGAATTTGTGCGCCAATAACTACCTCGGCCTGGCGAACCATCCGGAGGTGGTGAAAGCGGCGCAAGAGGCCTTGGCGCAGTGGGGATTCGGCATGGCCTCGGTGCGGTTCATCTGCGGCACGCAGACGGTCCACAAGGAATTGGAAGCGCGCCTGAGCGCCTTTGTAGGAGCCGAGGACACCATTCTCTACAACTCCTGTTTCGACGCCAATGGCGGCTTGTTCGAAACTTTGCTCGACGAACAGGACGCCGTCATCTCCGACGAGCTGAACCACGCCAGCATCATCGACGGGATACGCCTGTCGAAGGCGCAACGGTGGCGCTACCGCAACTCGGACATGGAGGACCTGGAAGCGAAATTGAGGGAGGCGGCCGGCGCACGGCACCGGCTGATCGCCACCGACGGCGTGTTCTCCATGGACGGCTACATCGCGAAATTGCCGCAAATTTGCGACCTCGCCGAACGCCACGGCGCCATGGTGATGGTGGACGATTCCCATGCTATCGGCTTTCTCGGCAAGAGCGGCCGCGGCACGCCCGAGCACCACAACGTCCTGGGGCGCGTGGACATACTCACGGGCACCCTGGGCAAAGCGCTGGGCGGCGCCTGCGGCGGATACACGGCGGCGCGGCGCGAGATTGTCGCGCTGCTGCGGCAGCGCTCGCGCCCTTACCTGTTTTCGAACTCCCTGCCGCCCGCTATCGCCGCCGCTTCCCTGAAGGTGCTGGATCTGCTGGCCACGTCGGACAATTTGCGGGAGCAACTCCGGGAGAACACGGCATTCTTCCGCGAGCGAATCAGCGCCCTGGGCTTCCAGATTCTTCCCGGGGAGCATCCCATCGTGCCCGTGATGCTAGGCGAGGCGGCGAAGGCGGCCCGCATGGCCGAACTGCTGCTGACGAAGGGCGTCTACGTGGTGGCTTTCTCTTACCCCGTGGTGCCCCGGGACAAAGCCCGCATCCGCGTGCAGATCTCCGCGTCCCACACGCGCGCCGATCTGGAGTTCGCGGTGGAGAAGTTCGCCGAGGCGAAGGCGGAGCTGGGTTTCTAGCAAACCGCTCCCTCACGGTCGCGGCTCGGAGCCGCGCGCGTCAGCAAGCGGTCTTAGGCGCGCACGGCGATCATGAGTTCGGCGGGCGGCAGGAAGCGCAGCCTGCGTACTTCTTTGAAGCCGGCTTGCCGCAGCCAGGCGGCGTACTCCGGTTCGCTGTAGCTGGCTCCGCTTTGGGTGCCCACCAGCATGTTCAGGGAGAACAGCGCGGCCATGGGCGGGGCGGTCTTCTCCGGCTCCAGGATGAAATCTTGAATCACGATCCTGCCGCCGGGGGCCAGCGCCCGGAACGAGCGCCGGAGCAAGTCCAGGTTCTCCTCGGGGCTGAGCATGTGACAGATGGCGGAGATGAAAATCAGATCGTAGCCCTGGCCGAGCGCATCGCTTCGCAGATCGCCGCGGCGGGTCTTGACGCGATCCAGCAAGCCCGCTTCGCGGATATGCCGGCGCGCGATGGGCAGCACCTCAGCCAGGTCGAAGACCTCCGCGTGGAGGCGGCGATTGGCTTTGGCGAAAGCGATGGAATAAGCCCCCGATCCGCCGCCCACGTCCAGCATTCGCGTCACGCCGCGCGCGCCCACCGCCCGCACCAGCCGGGAGGCGCGAGCCAGCGCGTTGCGATGCATGGCGGCGATGAAGGCTTCAATCCAATCGCCGCCACGCGCGCCGATCTCGCCGGCGCCGATCGCCGTCCCGGCCCGTACCGCCTGGGTCAGGGTCGACCAGCGATCCCACAGGTGGACTGTGTGCATCAAAGCGGCGCGCTGGTTGCGGGGAGACTTCTTGGTCAAGTGCCGCGCCGTGGCGGGGGTGTTGCGGAAAATATCTTTGGACTTGCTGAGCGCCCCTAAGGCCACCAGAGCATTCAGCAGCATCTCGGTGGCCCGCGGGTCCGTCTTCAGCTTGCCGGCTACATCCGCGGCACGCGCCCCTCTGCCCACCGCCGTGAACAGGTCCAGTTCGACGGCGGTGAGCAGTACGCGGCTCTCCTGGAATGACCTGGCGCATTCCACCAACTGGTCGAAATTCATAAATCAGCCCACTGCGGGCAAGGTGGTCATGGCTCTGGCGATTTCTTCGTCGGGGTGCTCGAAGTCCTGCAGCTTGCCGCTGAGGTAGTTGTCGTAGGCCGCCAGGTCGAAGTGTCCGTGCCCGGTCAGGCAGAACATGATTGTGCGCGGGCGTCCCTCTTCGCGCGCCTGGATGGCCTCGTCGATGGCCGCGCGAATGGCGTGCGCCGATTCGGGAGCCGGCAGGATTCCCTCGGCCTGGGTGAACTGAATGGCGGCGTCGAAGACGGGCGTCTGCGGATAGGCTCGCGCCTCGATGTAGCCGTGCTTCAACAAGGTGACTGGCCAGGGGAGCTGCACCGTGATAGCGCAGGCCGCCGGCGTGGATGCCCGCCGGGACGAAATCATGGCCCAGGGTGTACATCTTGAGCAGCGGGGTCAACTTGGCGATGTCGCCGAAGTCGTAGGCAAAGACTCCCTTGGTGAGCGTGGGGCAGGCCAGCGGCTCGACCGCCATGAGCCGGACTTTCGAACCAGCCAACTTGTCCAACACGTAGGGCAGCGCGATGCCGCCGAAACTGCTGCCGCCGCCAAAGCAGCCGATGACCACGTCGGGGTCCTCACCGGCCAACTGCATTTGCAGTTTGCACTCCTGTCCGATCACGGTCTGATGCATCAGAACGTGGTTCAAAACGCTGCCCAGCGAGTAGTTGGTGTCGTTGTGGGTGGCGGCGTCTTCCACGGCTTCGCTGATGGCGATTCCGAGACTGCCGGGCGAGTCCGGGTGGGCGGCCAGAACGGCGCGGCCCGAGTTGGTCAGGTTGCTGGGACTGGGGAAGACCTCGGCGCCCCAGGCATTCATCATCATTCGCCGGTAGGGTTTTTGCTCGTAACTGCACTTCACCATGTAAACAGTGCAGTCCATGCCGAACATGCGGCAGGCGAGCGACAGGGCGCTGCCCCACTGCCCGGCGCCGGTCTCGGTGGCGATGCGGCGGATTCCAGCCTGCTTATTGTAATAGGCCTGCGCCACGGCAGTGTTCGGCTTGTGACTGCCGGCGGGGCTGCCTCCCTCGTACTTGTAATAAATGTGCGCGGGGGTCTGCAGCGCCGCTTCCAGCCGGCGGGCGCGGTACAGCGGCGTGGGCCGCCACAGCCGGTAGATGTCGAGCACTTCACCGGGAACATCGATCTCCGGCTGGGGGGAGAACTCCTGTTCGATGAGCGACATCGGAAAGATGGGGGCGAGGGCCTCCGGACCGATCGGCTTTCCGGTGCCAGGATCCAAGGGCGGCGACAGCGGTTCCTTGAGCGAAGGGAGCACATTGACCCACGCCGAAGGCAACTGCTGCTCGGAGAGCAAAAACTTTGAAGACTTGTCCACAGAAACACTCCTGACGATAAGAAAAGTGAAGCCCCCATTCTAACAGCTTGCCGGGAGGTTGCTCCACTTGCCAGCAGGCGGAAGGTCATACACCCTAGCTCTGGAATCAGGATTGCTGTATTCTGGCTTGTAGGGATTGGAAGTCTTTGTTTGACAACCTGTTGCGCCCGCGACCCGGTAATTTTTTCACGGTCAAAGGGGATAGAATAGGAAGAGTCTGCGTATGAGAGGCTTTGTCCCAGGGCCAGACAACGACCAGTTCAAACGCTATGAATCTGAATGATGATGATCGGCCAAAGGAGAAAGATTGTATGAAACGCGTATTTTCGGTAGCGATTGCATTCGCTCTGGCAACTGCAGTGTTCCTGAGCGTGGGTTGCGCCACCAAGAAGTTCGTTCGCGAGACGGTTTCCCCTGTCAAGCAGCAAGTCGACGGCGCGGATAAGACAAACGCTGAGCAAGCCAAAGCCATTGCGGAGTTGGACAAGGGGGTCTCTCGCGCCGACGAACGCGCCCAGGGAGCGGACTCCAGGGCCGGCGCCGCGGCTCGCGAGGCGGCACGCGCCAACGAGCAGGCTGCCGCGGGCATCAAGCAGGCAGGCGAAGCGCAGTCCCTGGCGCAGAAGGGGGTCGAGCAGGCAGGGCAAGTGCAGCAGGGGCTCGGAACTCTCAACACGAAAGTGGAGAATCTGGACAGCTTCCAACTGGCCTCCACCGAATCCGTGGTGTTCAATCTTGGCATGGCTACGCTGACCGACGAAGCCAAGCAGCAATTGGATGCGGTCGCGGCCAAGATCGGTTCGATGAAACATTACCTGGTTGAAGTGCAGGGTTTCACGGACTCGACGGGCGGGCCTGAGACGAATTTGCGGCTCAGCCAGCGCCGGGCGGACGCTGTGGTTCGCTATCTGACTCTGCAAAGCAAGATCCCGCTGTTCCGCGTTCAGAACGTGGGCTACGGCGAGGACAACCCGGCTGCCGATAACAAGACGCGCGACGGCCGCAAGCAAAACCGGCGAGTGGAAGTGAGACTGTACAACTCGGCGGCGGGTTCTTAAGGAACTCGTCTCGCCAAGTCCTGGGCCAGGACTTCCGCGCGTTCGGCCAGGTTGTTGGCTCTGAGGAGGTCAGTGGGTCTGGCCTCCTCAGCTTGGCCGATAAAGGTGCGGATCTGTCCGGCCAGTTCCCTCTGCCCTCGGTTCAGGCGTTTCCCCGACAGAGCAGCCAGGATGGCCTGTGCCCGCCCGAGTCTCTCACCCACCGCGCGTTCCAGTTCCTGCCGCTCCGCGGCTGTAAATATGGGCCGCAGTTGCGGTGAGGGTGCGGCTGCGGCCGGAGCGGGAGGGGCAGTCTCCACGGGCGCCTGCACGCGCGGTCCCGCCGGCGAAGGACGTTTCTTGACGGGCGGGGGGCGGCAACGGCTGCTGCTCCGCGCCGGGAAGCTCGATGGGCGGGTTGTCCTCGGCAGATTGCGGGATCTCCGGCGGCGCTTCCAGCACGGGCGGAGGGGGCGTCTTTACGGGGGCCGGCTTAATTTGAATGGGAGCGGCCGCGGGTGGCGGCACCGGTTTGGCCTTGCGGAACAGCCGACACGAAGTCAACGCCGGCGCCAGGACCAGCACGGCCATCGCCGCACACCACCGAGCCTTTCTCATCTTGTCTCGCTAGCTCTCCGTCTCAACTTGTTGCGGTTCGACGTGCTCTATTTCAGCCACGGGAAAACGGAGAAAGAACGTCGTTCCCTTGCCCGGTTCGCTGGTGAAATCGATAGTACCATTGTGCAACTGAACGATGCGGAACGTCATGGCCAGGCCGATGCCCGAGCCCTTGCCCTTGGTCGTGAAGTAGAGGTTGAAGACCTTGTCCCTCAATTCCGGAGGGATACCCGCTCCCTGATCCGCCACGCTCAGCACGCAATCGCCGGCTACTCTCCTCACCGCAATTTGCAGGCGCCCGCCGTCGTGCATCGCGTCCACGGCGTTCACGACCACGTTGAGCAACGCCTGTTTCAGCAAGTCGCGGTCGGCGTTTAGCCGCACATGGAGCGGCTCAGCATCCACCACGATCTCGACGCCGCGCGCCGACGCCTGCGGCGCCACCAGCCGGACGGTTTCCCGGGCCAGTTCCACGGGGTCGACCCTGGCCAACGATACGTCCACGGGCCGGGTGAAGTCCAGGAAGGTCTTGACCACCCGGTCCAGCCGCATGATCTCCGTGGAAATTACGTTAATTTCCTGCTCGACGCCGGGGGCTTGCCCCTCCAGCTTGGCTCTCAGTACTTCCAGGTGCAGCGTGATCGAGTTCAGCGGGTTCTTGATTTCGTGCGCCACGCCTCCGGTCAGCCGGCTAATGGCGGCAAGTCGGGTGGAGATGTCGAGATGGGTGCCGATCTCGCGGCGCGTCTCCGCGTCCCGCAGGCTGATGAGGGTTCCCAGGTTTTCATGGCCAGGGAAAGCCTCCAGGAACTCGACATTGACCAGCAGACGAGCCGGAGTCTGGCCGTCACGCTCCACGATCACGGAATCCTTAAGCGGCCGCCGGAAGCCAACGGCGCTGTTCACGGCAGCGCCCAGCGCCGAGGAGGGGGGAAACAACTCCTGGAGCGAACGTCCCATCATCTCCCACCGGCCGCGGCCGAGCAAGGCCTCGACCGCCCGGCCGGCCATGATCAGATTGTCGTTCCGGTCAAACAGGAGCACGGCTTCTTCCAGGCGCTCCAGCAGGTGCTCGATGTTGTCGCGGAGGTGGATGGCGTCCTCCCGCGCGCCGCGGAACTGCTGGCCCAGCACCTTCAGTTTGGAATCCAGAGCCGCCTCCTCCTTGGAGGATTCCCTGAGGCCGGAGGGCGTCACGGGAGACTCCCCTCGCGCGATGCGGTCAATCGAGTCGCGCACCCGGGCCAGGGGCCTGAAGGCAATGTTGGAGGCCAGCACCGCCAGCAGGACGGCCGCGAGGAAGGATAGCGAGAGCATCAAGACCAGTTGTTGGACCAGTGGATCGAGCGTATGCCGCAGCAGCACGGCGCTTAGGATCACCCGGATTCGAAAGATGGGGGCCGCTTGTTCGGCCACACCCAACGGCATGACGTGGGCGTAGTCGGCGCTACCGGTGAAGATATCGTACAACTGTCTCCAGGGGCTCTCTTTGCTCCACTGGTCGAGGCTGGGCAAGGGGCGAGCCTGCTCTCCGACACTGGCGGGGTCCGACGACGCCAGGATCGTGCCCGTTTCTCCAACGATCTGAATCTCGAGGATGGTCCGGGAACTGGCGAGGGTGGCCTCGAGGTGCCGGGACAGCGACTGATCGGTCTCGCACGATTTCAATCCATCTGGCTTTGGTTTCAGCCAGAGGCGCGGGCCCGGCCGTCTGCTCGTTCAAATGTTGCACCAGCGTGGTTTGAATCTGCTGGGCGGTGGTGGTGGCGCGTTCCGCCAGCTCGCCGAACTTGGCGATAGCGACGCTGTATAGAGTGAGGCCGGAAAGCGCCAGCACCAGGCCCACCACCAGGGCCACAATCGAAATCCGAAGCCGCGTCTTCAGCGACATGGTGGAACGTCCGCCACGCTCAGGCCTCCGCGGAGTCGTACTTCTTGAGCTTGTTGTGGAGGGTCTTCAGGCTGATGCCCAGAATTTCGGCCGCCCGAGTCTTGTTGTTTTGGGCGTGCTCCAAGGTGCGCAGGATGAGGGCCTGCTCGGCGTCATCCACGGTCGAGCCCACACGCACCCGGATGGTGTTGGGGTCATCACCCGTCCACGTCGGCTCGCACGGCCGCGCGGCTCCGAACTGCTGGGGCAGATGAGACAGCGTGATGGTTCCTTCCCCGGCCACGATGACTCCGCGTTCCAGGGCGTTGCGGAGTTCCCGCACGTTGCCCGGCCAGGGGTGGTTCAGGAACATCTCCATGGATCTGGGGATCGAGTCCGTCACCTTGCAGCCGTGCTTGGCGTTCAGATCGAGGATCAAGGCTTCGCACAGCGACGGGATGTCCTCCCTGCGCTCGCGCAGAGGCGGAAGATGGATACGGAACACGTTCAGCCGGTAGTAGAGATCCTCGCGTATCTGGCCCTTTTGAAGCGCCTCCTCCAGCCGCTTGTTGGTGGAGGCGATGACCCGCACGTCAACCACTGTTTCCGACTTGCCTCCCAAGCGGCGCACGTGCGAGTCCTCCAGAACCCGCAGCAGCTTGGCCTGGGTGCCCACGGGCATGTCGCCGATTTCATCGAGCAGCAGGGTGCCGCGCTGAGCCAGCTCGAAGCAGCCCGCCCGGCGCTCGACCGCTCCGGTGAAAGCGCCCTTTTCGTGGCCAAACAGCTCGCTCTCCATCAAGGTTTCGGGCATCGCCGCGCAGTTGACAGCCACGAAGGGGCCGTCGCGGCGCGGGCTCAGCTTGTGAATGGTGCGCGCCACCAGTTCCTTGCCCGTGCCGCTCTCACCGGTGATCAGCACCACCGCCTTGCTGGGAGCCACCTGGCGGATGAGCGAGAAGACCTCCTGTATGGCGGCCGAGCGGCCGTTGATGTTGCCGAGCAGGCCCTGGTAGCTCAACTGGCGCTGCAGGCGTTCGGTCTCCTCGACCAACTGGCGCTGGCTCGCCGCGCGTTCCAGCAATGTCCGCAACGCCTTGGCCTGGATGGGCTTCTCCATGAACCAGAAGGCACCCAGTTCATGAATGGTGGAGACGGCGGTTTCCAGGTTGCCAAACGAGGTAACCACGATAGAGACGGGGCCTCCGCCTTGCGCCCCCAGCCGCCGCAGCAGTTCGGTTCCGTCCATGCGCGGCATCATGAGGTCGGTGACCATGACCTGGGCGGGGAATATGGCGAGTTTCTCGAGGGCCTCCTGGCCATCGGCCGCGGTCTCGGTCTCGTAGCCCCAGGCCGAGATCATGCTCGCCAATCCAAGCCGCTGGTTCTCTTCGTCGTCCACAACCAGCACTCGAACCGGCACAGCGGCCTTTTCATCCTTCATGGCCGTTATTGTACTCCGGTCGGCGGGGTATCCCCGCGCAGGGTTTCAAGGATTTGGCGGCGAAGCCTAACTCAGGTCCCAGGCGCGGACCGGCGGCGAGGCCGCGCGCCACGGGGCCGTCTTTCCAATCCCATAGGCGGGCCGGGCGATCTCCGACCGCCACGGGAGTTCTCGTCCCAGCGCGAGTTGGGGTAGCAGAAAGCCCCAACCATCTGCAAGAACGCCGACGCGGCTAAGGCAACCCCGAAACAGGCCCGCAGCAGGGGCTTCGCGGACATCCATTGCAGCGCCGGTAGAAGCAGCAAGACCAGGCAGGGGACGATGTCGGTGAGCAGCCTGGGCCCGTAGCAGTGACCTCCCCACCAGACCCGCCACTTGCTCACCAGCAGAATCATCGAGACCGAAAACAGGATCGAGACCAGGTACACGGGCGGCCGGGCAGCCGGGCCCGTCGAAGCCAGACCACGGCGCCCAGAATCGAAAACAAGGCGATGGGAGTGTAAACAAAGCAGGCCGCGTCCCGGGCTGGCGAGCAGGCCGGCCAAACCGGGCCAGAATGCGCCGTCGAAATCCATGGCATAGCCGCCCGCGATCTGTCCGAACACGCGCAGGTTGTAGGCCAGCATGGCCGCCCCAATTACCGCGGGCGCTGCCAGAAACAGCGCCAGG
Source organism: Bryobacterales bacterium (assembly GCA_963744775.1). Classification (GTDB taxonomy): domain Bacteria; phylum Acidobacteriota; class Terriglobia; order Bryobacterales; family Bryobacteraceae; genus CAVUVG01. Next base: position 251,659 of record CAVUVG010000021.1, on the reverse strand, counting down.
CGGCCCGCGGTGCAACGACTTGCGAGCAGCCAGATCAAAACGGCCCCCAGAAACAGGATGTTCGTGGGCCGAACGGCAACGGCGAGGGCCGCCAATAAACCCGACAGGAGGAGCGCACCGGAGTTCTGGGGCCGCTCCCAGGCGCGCATCAAAAACAACAGCGCGGCGATCACCGCCAGTTCGCTTCCGCCGTGTTGCCACAGCGCCTGGCTGGAGATGGTCCAGGTTTCGGTGGCGAAGGCATAGGCCAGCGTCACCAGAATGGCCCGGTTGGCGATCGGCCAGACGCCGGGCCAGGTAATAAAAAAGGACCACCGACAAGGCGGCGACCAGCGAGGCGGCCAGTTTCTCCAGGACCCCGGCGAAAACCACGGTGCGCGCGCACATCCCATCCCCCGGCTCTCACCAGCAGGGCCGCGGGCGCGTAGAGCGGCGTCAGCAGGAGGGGCAGGGCAATGGGATAAGCCGGAGTAAAGCGTGGCCGTCCTTGATGTGGAACGCCGACGGGTGCTGCCGCGCCTGCGGCGTGAAACGATCCAGGGTGAGGGAACCGTCCAGCCACACCGCGAATGGCAGCAGCGACGCCGCCACCGTGTCGCCCGCGGCGATGCGCTGGAAATTCAGGTTGTAGACGAACAGCGAGCCGGCTAGCAGCAGCAGAGGAAGGGAGCGGACGGGAGCTCAGGGCTTCTTGCTCTCCTTGGGTTCGACCGCCTCGCCGTACTTGATCTGGGTCTCGCTCTTGAACTGCTTGTAGTCCTCGTAGCGGATGACCATGCGGATGCGCTGCGACAGCCCGGACTCGAAGCTCAAGACGTCGTCGGCCTGGGTGTAGGTCGGGAACCAGTACTTGCCGTCAATCTGCTCGCGGTAGGTCTCGAATTTCGGAAACTGATTGTCCGAATCTTTCTTCAGCAGCCCTACGCCGCGACCGTAGGTCTTCACGATCTGCAGGTCGCGGTCATCCACCCAGATGATCCCCGAGAAGTAACGCTTGCCCGGCTCCAGCTTCTTGGGCTTGACGGCGAAGACGTAGCAGGGGATCTCGTCGGCGTTCTGCTTGCCCAGGTAGCGAATCCAAGTACTCCGGGAAGCTCAGCGGTAGTCAGCACGAAAGGCTGCACGGCGCGCAGGTCCTGCTCGTCCTCGGGCGTGAGGATGAGATTGCGCAGCGTGGCGACCGGCGCCCGCACCACCCGCTCGGTGCGCTTGCCCGTCCGAGGAGAAAATAATGTCGGAATCCATCTCCCAGCGTCCCCGCACGTTGCCGAACTCATCCAGTTCCTGGAGCCGCGCCGTCTGCCGGTAGGTGTAGTTCTCCCGGGCGCGGGAAAATTCCGTCTCTTTGGCGGCGAATTTCTGAATGATGTCCTGAACCTGCGTCTCCGAAAGCTGGGGCTGGTCCGCGCCCACGGCGGCCCCGAGCAGAGCCGCCACGCCAACGCAATGCTGAGTGCCCGCATGGGTATCCTGCTTTCAGTGTAGCGCCGCCAAGCGGCGGCGCGGCACTGTAAAATAGCGGGCGTATGAAAGACTGGAAACTGGTTGCCGAAGGCTTGGGGCTGGGCCTCTCCGCGGCCGATGTCGAACGGATCACGCCGGCGCTCGACGCCCTGGAGTCTGCCTTCCGGCCCCTGGCCGCGAACATCCCGCATGAGACCGAACCGGCCCTGGCGTTCGAGGCGCCGGTCGAGGAGCAGCCGTGACCATTCAACAAGCGGCCGCGGCTTTGCGGGCCGGGAAAGTCACATCCAGGCGAGCTGACTCGGGATGCTCTGGGCCGGATCGCGAAACTGGGCACGACCCTGAACGCCTTCATCACCCTCATGGAGGAGCAGGCCCGCCGGCGCGCACTCGGCGCTGGACGAAGAACTGGCGAGCGGCCACGACCGCGGTCCGCTGCACGGCATCCCGGTAGCGCTGAAAGATGTCTTCTCGACCCAGGGCACGCGTACCACCTGCGGCGCGCGGATCTTCGCCGATCACGTTCCCGACTACGATGCCGCGGTGGTGGAGAAACTGGAAGCCGCCGGCGCGGTGATCGTGGGCAAGACCAACATGCACGAGCTGGCCTACGGCATCACCTCCGTCAACCCGCACTACGGCGCCGTGCGCAATCCCTGGGACACGGCGCGGATCGCGGGCGGCTCCAGCGGCGGATCGGCCGCGGCGGTGGCCGCGGAGATGGTGTTCGCCGCCATGGGGAGCGACACGGGCGGATCGATTCGCATCCCCGCTGCCTTTTGCGGGACCGTCGGGCTGAAGCCCACCTTCGGCCGGGTGAGCCGCTTCGGCGTCCTGCCGCTGGATTTCAGCCTGGACCACATGGGCCCGCTCACGCGTTCGGTGCGCGACGCGGCCCTGGTGCTGGAGGCCATCGCCGGGCACGACCCGCGCGACCCCAGCTCCAGCCGGCAACCCGTGGGACCGCTATCTGCCTGGCGAACAGGTCAGCATTCGCGGTGTCCGCGTGGGAGTGCCGGAGAACTACTACTTCGAGAACGCGGGCGAGGAGGCGGCCGGCGCGGTCGAGAGCATGGCCCGGCTCGGCGAGACTCTGGGAGCGCGGCTGGTACCGGTGCGCGTGCCGGACATCACCGAGCTGAACGCCATCGCCAGGGTCATTCTGCTGGCGGAGGCTTCCGCCACCTTGGAGCGCGACATGGCGCGCCGCGGGGATTTCGGCGCCGACGTGCTGGCCTTGCTCGACCAAGGCCGCCTGATTCCGGCCACGGACTACGTCAACGCCCAGCGCCTGCGCCGCATCAAGCAGCAGGAGTTCCGTGCGGTGTGGCAGCAGGCGGACTGCCTGCTCACTCCGACCACGCCGACAGCGGCGCCGCGCATCGGAGAGACGACCACGGAGGTCAGAGGCAAGACCGAGGACGTGCGCCTGACGGCTACGCGCTTCGTGCGGGCGCTCAACGTGCTTGGAGTGCCGGCCATGTCCATGCCCTGCGGCTTCAGTTCGACGGGGCTGCCTCTCGGCCTGCAAATTGTGGGCAGGCCGTTCGAGGAGGCGCTGATCCTGCGCGTGGGCGCGGCCCTGGAAGACGCCACCGAATTTCACCAGCGGCGTCCGCAGCTTTAAGAGCTTCATCCAAACCGCCGCCTCTGCCGATAGAAGACCTGGAGAGACGTGCGAAGGGTCAGCTTATTGCTGCGCCGCCGGGAATGGCTTCTGCCTTCGCTGGCCGACCTGTTGCTGGTGTCGCTGATCGCCTGGCTGTTCGTCGCCGGAGCGGGTTGGGCGGCCCTGCTGGCCGATGGGGACACCGGCTGGCATATCCGCACCGGCGACTGGATTCTTCAGACAGGCTCCATCCCCACCCGGGACCTGTTCTCTTTCTCGCGCGCGGGCGAGCCTTGGCACGCCTGGGAGTGGCTCGCCGACGTGATCTTTGCCGCGCTGCATCGAGGCTGGGGCTTGGCGGGGGTGGCGGCCTTCTCGGGCTTGGTTGTGGTGTGCGCGGCGCTGGTGGTGTTGCGTCACATGGTTTGGCAGCGGAGCCCACGCGCTGGTGGCGGTGTTGGTGGTCCTGCTCGCGGTAGGGGCCTCCTCCATTCACTACCTGGCGCGGCCGCACGTCTTCACCCTGCTGCTGCTGGCCATCTCGCTTTGGATGCTGGAACGCGACCGGCGCCGGCCGGGGCGCGCGGTGTGGCTGCTGGTTCCGTTGTCCGCTGTCTGGGTGAATCTTCACGGAGGATTTTTCGCGTTGCCGGTATGCCTGGCCGCCCTGGCGGCCGGGAATGCCCTGGAAGGCTGGCTGGACACGGAACATGGCGCGGAGAAGTGGCGCGTTGCCGCTGCGCCAGGCCGCGCTGCTGGTGGCGACCCTGGCCGCCTCGCTGGTGAATCCGTACGGTTTCGGTCTGCACCGGCACATTGCCGGCTATCTGAGGTCGGATTGGATCCGGAACGCGGTGGAGGAATTCCAATCGCCGCGGTTCCGTTCCGAGAACCTGCTGCACTTCGAGTTGCTGCTGCTGGCGGCTTTGCTGTTGACCGGCCACCTGGCGGCCCGCCGGCGCGTGGGCCAGGCCCTGCTGGTGCTGGTCTGGGCCCACCTGGCCCTGGTATCGGTGCGGCATGTTCCGGTGTTCGCGATCGTGGCTGGCCCGCTGGTGGCCGGTGAGCTGAGCTGGCTGTGGGAATCCTGGGCTGGCGAGGCAGCGGCCCAAGTCGGTAGGACGGATCCTGTGGAGGCTCGGTGAAGATCTGCGGCCGGGGTTCGCACGCCAGAGCGGCTGGGCGGCCATCCTGGCGGGAGCGGCGATTCTGCTGACTCCGGCGGCCAAGTGGCCCGGCGATTTCCCCGAGTCCAGGTTCCCGGTGTCACTGATACGCAGCGAGCTCTCACACCTACAGGGCAGGCGGGTGTTCACCTCGGATCAGTGGGGCGACTACCTGATCTACGCCGGCTGGCCCCGCCAGCGAGTGTTTATCGACGGCCGCAGCGACTTTTACGGGGCGTCGCTGGGGGGCGAGTATGTGCGGCTGGTGGAAGGCCGGCCGGGGTGGCAGAGCCTCTTTCAAAAGTATGACTTCGACGCGGCACTGCTGCCCCGGGAGTGGCCCCTGGCGGAACTGCTGAGCGGCGATCCGGGCTGGCGGCGCACCGGCGCCGACCGGCTGGCGATCCTATACCAGCGCGCCGGTCAAGAATCAGGCGCCCACCCTAAACAGATCGCCCGACTCGACCGATAAACAAGAGACCGGGAAAACCACATGGACCGCAGATTCCTCACCGTAATAGGCGTGAGTCTCCTCTTTGCACTGGTGGTGTCGATTGTGTTCTACCAGATGAGCTCGCGCGCGGGGCAAACAGGGACAGAAGAAGGTGCAGACCACCACCATGGTGGTGGCCGCGGCGCCCTTGCCGCTGGGCGTACTGATCCGGCCCGCCGACGTCAAGCTGGCCACGGTCCCGCGGGACCGGGTGCCGAAAACGGGCTTCCAGAGGATTGAGGAAGTGGTGGGGCGCTCGGTGATCAGCAACATTCTCTTGGATGAGGCCGTGGTCGACGGGGCGGCTGGCCGAGCGCGGCGCCGGCACCGGGCTGTCTCCGGTGATCCCGCCGGGCATGCGCGCGGTGGCCGTCAAAGTGAACGAAGTGGTGGGCGTGGCGGGCTTCGTGCTGCCCGGCCTGCGGGTCGATGTGCTGGTTACGGTGCATCCTCCGGACGGGGCGTCGGCCAGAACCAGCACCATTCTGCAGAACGTGCCGGTAGTCTCGGCAGGCCAGCAACTGCAACCCGACGCCAGCGGGCACGCGGTCAACGTACCGGTGGTCACTCTGCTGGTGAGCCCGGAACAAGCCGAGATGCTGACCCTGGCCGGCAACGAGGGACGCATTCAGCTAGTGCTGAGGAACTCAGGGGACCGGGCCGTCACCCAACCTTCCGGCCGGGACATGACCGAACTGTACGGGCGCCGCCCAGCGGCGAACCCCGCGCCCGTCAGGGCCGCGCCGCGGCCCGTGGCCGCCGCTCCCGCGCCGCCGGTGGCGGAGCCGGACGACGAGATCGTGGTGATCCGGGGCACACAACGCAGCATCGAACACATCAACCCAGGCCGGCCGGGCCAGGTAGCCAGGTGAAGCATGCGAGCTCGTGATTGCATTCTATGGTTGGAAATCGCGCTGGCGGCCAGTCTTCCGGCTGCCGGGCAGTCAGAGAGCAAGGAACTCGACCTGGCCGTGGGCGCCAGCACGGTCATCGACTGCCCCTTCGACGTGGGCAGAATCTCGATCAGCGCGCCCGCGGTCGTGGACACCGTGGCCGCCAGCCGGCGCGAGATCCTGCTGCTGGCCAAGGGCCATGGGTTGGCCACCGTAGGCCTCTGGTCCAAGACCGGCGAGAGGCTGCTGTACCACGTGACGGTTTCACACGATCTGGCACAGGTCCGCGACCTGCTCCGCAGGACATTTGCGGAGGAAGAGATCCAAGTGCAGAGCGCCGGGGATGCGCTCTCGTTGACCGGCCGGGTGACGAGCCAGGCGGTGGCCGACCGGGCGGCCGCCCTGGTGGCGCCGCTGGCCAAAAGCGTGGTGAACAACCTGCAAGTGGATCCTCCGCCGGCCGGAGAAGCAGGTGATGCTGCGCGTCAAGTTCGCCGAACTGAACCGCACCGCGGGCGCCTCCTTCGGATTCAATTTGATCTCCACCGGCGCCCTGAACACCAGCAGCCGGCTCACCACCGGCCAGTTCAATTCGGCCGCGCCCAAGCAGATCTCCCCGCTGGCCCTCAAACAGGATGGACTCACCGGGGTGACGCCCGCCGGCGCGGCGGGAGCCGCCAGCAACTTCACCCTCAGCGACGCCCTGAACATCTTCGCCTTCCGGCCCGACTTGAACCTGGGGGCCTTCATTCAGGCGCTGCGCACCCAGGGCGTGCTGCAGATCCTGGCGGAGCCCAATCTGGTGGCTACCGACGGCAAGGAGGCGACTTTCCACGTGGGCGGCGAGTTCCCGGTGCCCGTCGTGCAGGGCGGCGCCAACGCGGGCGCGGTGACCATCATGTTCCGCGAGTTCGGCATCAAGCTGCTGTTCCTGCCGCGGGTCACGGCGCGCAACACCATCAAGATGCACGTCAAGCCGGAGGTCTCCACCATCGACCTGGCCAACGGCGTGGTGATGTCGGGCTTCAGCATTCCGGCGCTGGCCAGCCGCCGCATGGAGACCGACGTGGAACTGGCCGAGGGGCAGAGCTTCGTCATCGCCGGCCTGATCGACGACCGCGCCCGGGAGAACATGTCGAGGGTTCCGGGCCTCTCGCAAATTCCGATTCTGGGCGTGCTGTTCAAGAGCCGGGACGAGACCAAGACCAAGACCGAACTGGTGGTGATTGTCACCCCGGTGATCATCGACCCGGCTGAGGCCGGCCACGCCTCGGCCGGGCCGGTCATGCCCTTGGAGTTCCTGCAGCCGATGCCGCCCGCCGGCCCGAAGAAGTAGAGGCCCCTGAGGGGAGAGGAAATGCTGACAGGTTTGGATTCAAGAGCTTCGTCGGAGAAGGGCTGGGAGCAAAAGCTGCTCCGCGGCGGCGCCCGCCCGCGCGCGGCGCTGAAGCCGGAGTGCCAGCAGCTCAAGTTCACGCTGCACCGCAAGCTGCTGGAGAAGATCAACCTGGAAGCGCTGGCGGTGATCGAGAACGAGAAGGTGCGCGGCGAGGTGCGCCAGGCGCTGGTTTCGCTGATCGAAGCCGAACCCACCCTGCTCAGCTCGCTCGAAAAGAAGCAGGTCTGCGACGAAGTGCTGGATGAAGTGTTCGGGCTGGGGCCGATCGAGCCGCTGCTGGACGACCCCACCATCTCGGACATTCTGGTGAACACCTACAAGTCGGTCTACGTCGAGCGCCGGGGCATGCTGGAGCCGACCACCGTGGTCTTCCGGGATGACTCGCACCTGATGCACGTCATCGACAAGATCGTCTCGCAGGTGGGGCGGCGCATCGATGAATCCTCCCCCATGGTGGACGCCCGGCTGCCGGACGGCTCGCGCGTCAACGCCATCATCCCGCCGCTGGCCGTGGACGGGCCGCTGCTGTCCATCCGCCGTTTCTCGCAGGACCGGCTGATGCCCCCCGACCTGGTGGAGAAGCGCAGCATGACCCAGGGAATGATGGAGCTTCTGGAAGCCGCGGTCAAGGTGCGTTTGAATCTGGTCATCTCGGGGGGGACCGGCTCCGGCAAGACCACCCTGCTCAACGCCCTGTCGGCCTTCATCTCGCCCAAGGAACGGATCGTGACCATCGAGGACGCCGCCGAGCTCCAGTTGAAGCAGCCGCACGTGGTGCGCCTGGAGACGCGGCCGCCGAACCTGGAGGGGCAGGGAGCCGTGCGGCAGCGCGCGTTGCTGATGAACACCCTGCGCATGCGGCCGGATCGCATCGTGGTCGGCGAGGTCCGCGGCGAAGAGACGCTGGACATGCTGCAAGCCATGAATACCGGGCATGACGGCTCGCTCACCACCATCCACGCCAACAGCCCGCGCGACGCCGTCTCGCGCATGGAGGTGATGGTGTCGCTGGCCAACTCCAACATGCAGCCTTTAGCCATCCGCCAGCAGATCGCCAGCGCCGTACACCTGTTCGTGCAGACCAGCCGGCAGAGCGACGGCTCGCGCCGCGTGGTGAACATCACCGAGGTCACGGGCATGGAGGGTGAAGTCATCACCATGCAGGACCTGTTTGTGTTCGAGAAGCGCGGCTTGACCCCGGAGGGGCGTATCATCGGGCGCTTCGCGGCCACCGGCATCCGGCCCCGCTTTCACGAAAAACTGCTGTCCGCGGGGATCCTGCTGCGGTCGGACCTGTTCGAAGAAGTCGAGGAGATTTGAGAGGGAGGCCGTGACGAATTTCGGGCTGATTCTGGCGGGCTGCTGGGCGGCATTCATGCTGTCGTGGTGGATGGTCGCCAGGGTATTCCGCACCTCCGAGGCCAAACGCATGCGCAGCCGCCTGACGGGCGACGCGTCCAGCCAGGCGCGCAAGGCGGCTTCCAAAGCGCCGGCCCTGATGCCGGTCGAAGACCAGCAGACGGGGAAGATCATCCTGCGCCTGCTGGCCCGGTTCCAAGTGCGGGCCCGGCTGCAACTGCTGCTGGAGCAGGCGGGACTGAAGTGGCGCGTGGCGCGCGTGCTGCACGCCTGCCTCTCTCTGGCCCTGGCCAGTTTTGCGGTGCTGTGGTACGGCCTTCCGGTGGTGCGCGTGGCGGCTCTTCCGGTGGGGCTGCTCGCGGGCTCGCTGCCGCTGGCTCTACATCCTGCGCCGCAAGAAGAAGCGCCTGCACAAGTTCGAGGAGCAGTTTCCGGACAGCCTGGAGTTCGTGGCCCGCTCGATGCGCGCCGGCCATGCCTTCTCGGTGTCGCTGGAGATGCTGCACAAGGAGTTCCAGGAGCCCCTGGCGAGCGAATTCCGGCGCACCTTCGATGAGCACAACCTGGGCCTGCCGCTGGAGGTCGCGCTGCAGAAGCTGGCCAAGAGGGTGCCTCTCATGGACCTTCAATTCTTCGTCTCGGCCGTGATGCTGCAACAGCGCACCGGCGGCAACCTGGCGGAACTGCTCGACAAGCTGGCCCACGTAATCCGGGAGCGCTTCAAACTGCGCGGGCGGATCAAGACGGTCAGCGCGCACGGCCGCATGACCGGAATGGCGCTGAGCCTGATTCCGCTGGGGGTGGCCGGAATCATGTTCTATGTCAACCGGGAGTCGATGACTTTCTTCATCAACGATGAGACCGGGCGGCTGATGATGGGAGCCGCCGCGGGGCTGCAGTTGCTGGGATACCTCGTGATCCGGAAGATTGTCAACATCGAGGTGTGAGCCATGCCACTGTTGCTGAGCCTCCTGCTGTTCACGCTGCTGGGCACGCTGGCCACGGTGGTGGGCATGAAGCTTTGGGCGCGGCCCAGGGCGGCCATGGAGCGCATTACGGGCCAGGCGTCCAGCGCCGAGGCGTACCTGCCGCTGCACCCCAGCCTGGTCTTTCGAGAGTTGCTCGCCCGGTTTGGCTCGGTGGTGCCCCAGGCCGGAGCGCGGTCCAAGGTGCTGCAGCGGCGCCTGGTCCGCGCGGGCTATCGCCAGCCGCATGCCGTCCGCACTGTGTACGGGGCCAGGCTGCTGCTGGCGGTGGTCCTGCCGCTGGTCACGGCCGTGGTGGTTTCGGCACTGGGCGCGGCCTACGACGTGAAGGTGATGGCCATTGTGGGGGCGCTGCTGATGGGCTACGCGCGTCCCGGGCATCTTCGTTGGCTGGCAAGCCAGGCGCCGCCAGCGGCGTATCCGGCGGGGCCTGCCCGATGCGCTGGACCTGCTGGTGATCTGCGTGGAAGCGGGGCTGGGGCTGGACCAGGCCCTCATGCAGACGGCCAAGGAAATGGAGATCGCGCATCCCGACATCAGCCAGGAATTCGCCATGGTCAACCTGGAGCTCCGCACCGGCAAACGGCGCGCCGATGCCCTGCGCAACCTGGCCGAGCGCACCGCTGTCGACGAGCTGAAGAAGCTGGTGGCGGTGCTGATTCAGGCCGACCGGTTCGGCACAGGCGTGGCGACAGAGCCTGCGGTTGCACGCCGACTACATGCGCGTTCAGGCGCGCCAGGTGGCCGAGGAGAAGGCGGCCAAGCTGGGCGTCAAGCTGGTTTTCCCGATTTTCTTCTGCATTCTGCCGACGCTGTTCGTGGTCACGGTAGGACCCATGGCGGTGCGCATCGTACGGGAGATGCTGCCCATGATGAACAACATGTGAGGCGAGCCGCCGGGGGCGGCGGAAAGGAGGAACGCGATGGAACCTTGGATGATTCGAATCATTTGCGCCGTTGTGGCGGTGGTGCTGCTGCGGTGTGATCGTCATGCGGCGCCGCAGGAGAGCGGAGTAGCAGGCGGGATGGTGGGGTGGGATGGATGCCGCCGTGGGCCCGCGGAAGGGCCACGGCGGTTCTCGAGGTGTGATGCATGCCAAGAAAGTACTGGTGGCGGCTTGGCCTGGTGCAAGCCGGGCTGGCGGCGGCGGCCTGGGGCGGCACCCTCGGCAGGGTGGTCCCCATCGGCGGCCACGCCTCCGACCTGGCGCTGGACGAAGCGCGCGGCGTGGTCTACGTCGCCAACTTCACCGCCAACCGGATCGACGTGATCTCGCTCCGCCGACCTGGCGCGGCGGACCTCGATGAACGTGGCCGCGCAGCCCTGCTTCGCTGGCGCTCTCGCCCGACGGCCGCTACCTGCTGGTGACGCACTACGGCCAACTTCCTGCCGCCGGACACCGCCTTCAACGGCATGACCCTGATCCGGCTGGACACGGGAGCCGGCAGACGTTCGTGCTGCCCGTCGCCGCCCCTGGGCGTGGCCTTCACCAGCGACAACCGGGCCCTGGTGGTCACCACCACCGAATTCTCTGTCTTCGACCCGGCCACGGGAGCAGCTGACTCTGCTGGAGACCGTCGAGGACTGGTCGCCCGCACACGCTGCCGGCGCCGCCCGCCAACTTCCCGCCGCAGATCATGGCCGCCTCGGTGGCCGCCTCCGGCGACGGCGAGCGCATCTACGGCCTGACCGACACCTTCCGGTTTCGCTTCGACCGCGCACCCGCGGCGGCTTGTCCGTGCTGGGCTACGTGTCCGAGCCGCCGCAGGGGCCCCGCGTGGTCAGCGTCAGCCGCGACGGCTCCTACTATGCCGCCGGCTGGGGCGCTGTTCGACTGCGCGCGGCACTCTGATGGCGCAGTTCCCCGACCCGTCGGGCCTGCTGAGGTGGGCAGCCACGCCATCGACTCGGACCGCGGGCTGATCTACGCGCAGATCCCCGCCGAGGCCGGCGACCCACCCGTTCTGACGGTGGCCGACGCCGACAACCTCACCGTGCGCGAGCGTTTCAACCTGCCGGAGAACCTGGCGGGCAAGAGCGTCCTGAGCCGGCGACGGCGCCACCATGTACTCCATCTCGGACAGCGGCCTGATGGTGCTGCCGGTGGGCGCCTGGGAGCGGCAGCGGCGCGCTGGTCGTATCCGCCGAGGAGGTGCTTGTTCCGCTCCAGTTTCTGCGACCGGCAGCGCAGCCACGCAGGAGATCTGGGTGGACGGACGCCAGCGGCGGACAACCTGGACTTCACGGTGACCGGCGAGCATCCCGGGCATTTCGGTCTCTCCCTCCAGCCGGCGTCACGCCCGCCGGCCTGCAAATGCGCGTGGACCCCGCCGCCTTCGACAACCGCAGCGGCACCGTGGAAGTCTGGCTCGACATCACAGTCCGCCCAGGCGGTGAACGCCGCCCCTGGCATCCGCGTGCTGGTCAACCTGCGCGCAGCCGGACCAGCGGGGCACGGTGGTGCAGCGTGCCCGGCAAGCTGGTGGACATCCTGGCGGATCCCGGTGCGCAACCGCTTCTTCATCCTGCGCCAGGACAAGAACCAGGTGCTGGTCTACGACGGCGCCGACTACCACCTGATCGCCACCCTGCGGACCGGCAACACGCCCACGCAGATGGCCATCACCTTCGACCGGCGCTACCTGCTGGTGGGCAACGACAACTCGCAGATCGCCAACGTCTACGATCTGGAGACTCTGGAGGCGCGCCACGCCGATCCGTTTCCCGGGCGGGCACTATCCGCGGTCCCTGGCCGCTTCGGGACGGGCCATCCTGGCGGCCGTGCCGCGTGGCCGGGCCCGAGCACACCATCGACCGCGTGGATTTCAACCATGCGCACGGCGGCGGAATTGCCCACGCTGGGCGTCTGGGAGAACAACGATCCACCTGAACACGGTGCTGGCTGGCGTCCCCCAACGGCGCCTCGATCCTGGCGGCCGAGGCCGACGGCAACCTGCTGCTTTACAACGCCACCGCCGACACGTTCACCATCTCGCGCAAGGACTTCGAAGTCGCTGGAGGGCGCCTACGCCGCCTCCAGCTACGACCAGTTCGTGGTGGACAACCTGCTGCTGAACTCCTCGCTGGTCCCGATGGCACAGTTTCGACAAGGGCGACGGGAGCCACCTCCGGCTTCGCCTTCGTCGGATCAGGCCGGTTTCCTCACCACCGCGGTCTCATCGGCGAGCCCCGGCGTGATCCAGCGCATCGATCTTCGGCCAAGGCGCGGGCTACGCGCCACGCGCATGGCGGAAGCGCCGCTTGCTGGCGAGCCGCGGACGCGGCCTTCACGCGGACGCTGGCGGCGCTCGCCAGCCGCAGCGCCCTGGTATCGCTCACCACTTCCGGTTTCACCGTGCTGGCCTGGAACTACGACGCCGCGACCGCGCCCCCGCGCATCGACGCAGGTGGTCAACGCCGCGGACTTCACCGCGGCCGGTCGCTCCCGGAGGGCTGATCTGCGGTCTTCGGCAGCGCAACTGAGCCCGGTCAACCTCGCCACCAGCGAAATGCCGCTGCCCAGGGCGCTGGGCGAGAGCTGCCTGACCGGCCAACGGCGCGCCGGTGCCGATGCTGTTCGTCTCGCCCGGACAGATCAACGCGCAGTTGCCTTTCGAGGCCGCCGGCAACGTGACGCTGGTTCTGCACACGCCGGGCGGCGTCAGCGACAGTTACCGCCTTCAGCTGTCCGCCCGCGCGCCGAGCGTCTTCCGGAGCGGAGCGGCCGGCCCGCTGGACGGGCCTCCCGACCATTGTGCGCGCCGCCAACAACGAACTGGTCACGGCTGCCAACCCCATCCACAGGGGCGACAGCGATCGTGATCTACCTCACCGGCATGGGCCGCACCTGCCCGCGGTGGAAACGGGCGAGGCGTCCCCGCTCGATCCGCTCGCGGTGGCCGCCGTAGCTCCGGTGGTGACGCTGGCCGGACTGGAGTTGCCGGTCTCTTACGCCGGCCTGACACCGGGTTACTCCGGGCTCTATCAAATCAATGCCGATGTGCCGGACTGGGTTCCGACCGGCTTGGAGGTTCCGCTGGGCATTTTGCAGGGCGGCGCTTCCACTACCTTTGCCGTCCGCGTCGTCCAGTGAGACATGCCATGAACAGTTCGATCCAGCGTCTGACAATCTGCCTGGGAATTCTGGGCCTGAGCGCCACCTGCCGGGCTCAAAATTGGGAGGTGGGCGGCGTCGCGGGAGCGGGCTTCGCTCGCGGCGTCACCGTGTCCGCCCCCGCCGGCAGCGCCAGCGCGGGGTTTGGCCGCGGCCTGGCCTTCGGCGCGTATCTGGGGCACAACCCCCACAAGCGTATCGGTGGCGAAATACGCTATCTGTACCGTGCCGGTGGTCCGCGCCTCACGGGCGCCGGCTCCCAGGCATCCTTCAAAGGGGACGCTCACCTGATGACTTACGAGGTGCTGGTTTCACGCCCGTTCCAAGCGCTCTCACTTGCGGCCCTTCCTGGCGTTCGGAGCAGGGGCCAGAATGACGCGTGGAACGGGAGTGGAGACAGCCTACCAGCCGCTTTGGGGTTATGCGCTTCTCACCAAGGCGCGGCAGATTCAGCCGGTGGCCGCATTGGGAGCGGGCATCAAGATCAGGCTCTCCTCCCGCCTGCTGGTGCGCGCCGACGTTCACGATTACATCTCGCCGTTTCCCACGCAGGTAATCGCGCCGGCCGCCGGCGCCAGGCTCGGGGGCTGGCTGCACGACCTGGTGCCGTCGCTAGGAGTAGCCGCGGCGTTTTGACAGGGCGCCGCTACATCTCGGTGGGGAGGCCGCAGCCTGGTAGCCCCGCCAGCCGCCGTCGAGGGAGATCGACGTCGGTGTAGCCCATCTTCTGCAGCGCAGTCGGCCGCCAGCGCCGAGCGAAAGCCGCCGCCGCAGTACAGCACCAGCTTTGCGGCCTTGTCCGGCACCACTGTCTCGATGTCGCGCTCGATGATCCCCTTGCCCAGGTGGATGGCTCCGGCGGCGTGGCCCGCCGCCCATTCGCTCTCCTCGCGGACGTCGACCAGCAGGAACGGCTTCTCCGGCCGCGAGCATCCGTGCGCAGGTCCTCGATCGTACGATCTGCCGGATGCGCGACTTGGCGTCGTTCACCAGCGCCAGAAAACCGGGATTGTGCTAGCTTGTGCTCAGGTGCTCATTCCGATTTCCTCCGTCGGATCCTCGCCCCAGCCGCTCCCAGCTTCTGCTTCGATCCTCTCGTAGCCGCGGTCGATGTGGTAGACGCGGTCGATCACCGTCTCGCCTTGCGCCACCAGCGCCGCCAGCACCAGCGAGGCGCTGGCGCGCAGGTCGGAGGCGATGACCGCCGCGCCGCCCAGCTCGCTGCGGCCCGGCGACGATGGCCTGGCGGCCCTCCACCCGGATGTTGGCGCCCATGCGCACCAGTTCCAGAGCGTGCATGAAGCGGTTTTCGAAGATCGTTTCGGTGATGAGCGAAACGCCGTGCGCCTGGGTCATCAGCGCCATGTACTGCGCCTGAAGATCGGTGGCGAAGCCCGGGTACTCCTCGGTGGTCATGTCGGCGGACACGAGCTTGCCGCCGGCCGCGAACGCGCAAGCGTCCGGAGCGGTCTCCGCGACGTCCACCCCCGCCTGCCGCAGCTTCGCGATCAGCGCGCTCAAGTGCTCCGGCGCGCAGCCGGTGACTCGGACGTCGCCGCCGCGTGATGGCGCCGGCGACGAGGAAGGTGCCGGCCTCGATGCGGTCGGGGATGATGGCGTGCTCGGCGCCGTGCAGCCGCTTGACGCCCTGGACTCGAATGGTGGAGGTCCCGGCGCCTTCGATGGACGCGCCCATCTTGTTGAGCAAAGCCGGCGAGGTCGGCTCACCTCGGGCTCGCGCGCCGCGTTCTCCAGCACCGTCTCGCCCTGGGCCAGCGACCGCCGCCATCAGCAGGTCTTCGGTGCCGGTGACGGTGATCCGGTCGAAGTGGACCGTCGCGCCGCGCAGGCCGTTGGGAGCCTCGGCCTCGATGTAGCCGTGCTCCTGGCGGATGCGCGCGCCCAACTGCTCCAGCCCCGCCAGGTGCAGGTTGATCGGCCGCGCCCCGATGGCGCACCCGCCCGGGCAACGAGACGCGCGCGCGCCCGCAGCGCGCCACCAACGGCCCCAACACCAGGCTTGAGGCGCGCATGGTCTTGACCAGATCGTAGGGAGCTTCGCGGAGACCGAGTTCGGCGGCCTCCACCGCGCGACGCGGCCGCCCTCCCGGTGGACCGATGCGCCGCAGCGCGCCAGCAGGCTCCTGCATCGTCTGGACGTCCCGCACCGGCGGGATGCGGCTGGAGTATCACCGGCTCGGCCGGTCAGCAGGCACGCCGCCAGCGCCGGCAGCGCGGAGTTCTTCGCCCCGCTGACCGGCAGTTCCCCTTCCAGCGGGAGCGCCGCCCTGGATGACGAACCTATCCATCGCCGAGCGCCTCCGACAAGCGGCCGCCGGCCGAGTTCAGCCGGCGCGCGGCCTCCTCGCGCCCGATTCCGAGCCGGCCCATCAGGATCGCCATCTTGACACGTCGGCGCCCGCAGCTGTCCAGCAGTTCCCGCCGCGCTGCTCCGCGCTCCAGGCCCACCGCCCGCGCGATGATTCGCACGGCCCGATCCCGCAGTTTCGAGCTCTTTGGCTGGACGTTCACCATCAGGTTGCCGTAAACGTGGCCCAGCCGGATCATCGCCGCCGTGCTGAGCATGTTCAGGACCAGCTTGGTGGCCGTGCCGGCCTTCATGCGGGTCGAGCCGGCGATGATCTCCGGGCCGGGCAGGGGAGTGATGGGGATATCCACGGCGCGAGGCGAGTTCCGAATTCGGGGTGCAACTGATGCCGACGGTGCGGCGCGCCCATGCGGCGGGCGCCGGCGATGGCGCCGAGCACGTAAGGGGTCCGTCCGCTGGCGGCGATCCCGACCAGCACGTCCCGGGCGCTGAAGCCGCGCGCCGCAAGGTCCGTTGCGCCCGCGGCCGGATCGTCCTCGGACGCCTCCGTAGCTCGCGCCAGAGCGCGCTCTCCTCCGGCGATAATCCCCTGGACCAGTTCGGGGAAACGTTGAAGGTCGGCGGGCATTCCGCCGCGTCCAGCACCCCCAGCCGCCCGCTGGTGCCCGCTCCGATGTAGAAGAGCCGGCCGCCGCTCCGGATGGCGGCGACGACGGCGTCCACGGCCCTGCGCGATTTTGGGGATTTCGGCGGCGACGGCCTCCGCCACCCGGCGGTCCTCGGCGTTGATGATGCGGAGAATCTGTTCCGCGCGAGGCGTCAATGCCCTCAGAGGCAGGGTTTACCTGCTCCGTCAGCAGGTCGTCAAGGGTTGCGGGGACCCTACTACACATTCTACAGGGTAAGGTCCCGGCAGTTGGGCAGGCTGGTCAGGCGCTGAAGGAACTGCCGCAGCCGCAGGTCGTGCGAACGTTCGGGTTGTTGAACTTAAAGCCTGCGCCTTCAATGGTTTCCACGTAATCGACCTGGGCTCCGTCCAGGTACAGCATGCTGGCCTGGTCGATGTAGACCTTCAGCCCGCTGAATTCGTAGACCTTGTCGAGCAGGCCCGGGCTCGCTCTCGAAAGCCATGGAGTAGTTGAATCCGGAGCATCCCGCCGCCCACGACCGAGATGCGCAGACCCGGCCGGTTGGGCTCCTGGGCGCTCAGGATCTCCTTTACCTTGTTCACGGCCGTTTCAGTCATTTGAATCATATTTGATCTCCCTTAAAGACACTTGCTTACTCACTATTTTACAGCTCCGGCCCTGGCATTTCCACCTATACGGGATGCCGGCCGGTCTCGACCGGGATTCCGGAATCTGGTATGTTGAGGTCCCGACAGGGGGCGCAGTCTGCCCGGGAGGCTCGGGGCGGCCGAGATCCTGGAAACCGGCCCTGGGAGGCGCGTCCCAAGAAGTGGCAGGTTATGGGCGCTCTCAGCGGCGTACTGCCTCTTCCGGTCGCCGGCGCGACTCGTTCGGGCAAAGAGCAAGTTGGACCACCGCCAGGACAACGAAGAGTCGCTCCTGGTTCGCCGCGTTCAGCAAGGCGACGAGCTGGCTTTCCGCGAGGTCGTGGAGCGGTATCAGACCAAGGTGCACTCGATCATCTACGGCATCCTGCGGAACCGGAACGACGCCGAGGATATCGCTCAGCAGGTGTTTGCCAAGGTCTACTTCTCCATCGGGAGCTTCGACTCCCGCAGTTCGCTGCTGACCTGGATCTATAAGATCACGGTCAACGAGTGCTACGACTACTTGCGCAAGCGGCGCGTGCGGAAGCTGGTCTATGAAAGCGATTTCTCCGAGGAGGACACGCTCCGCCTGTCGCCGTCCGACGCGGCAGTGGACCCCGGCCCGACGCGTCGAGAGCGATCTGGCGCGCAGGGACTACGTCGTGAAACTGCTGTCGCGGGTCTCCGAGGAAGACCGGAGCCTGCTGTTGCTCAAGGAAGTCGAGGGCCATTCCGTCGAGGAACTGGCCGACGATGACCGGAATGAATCAGAATACGATCAAGGTGAAGCTGTTCCGCGCGCGCCAGAAGTTGCTCAAGGCGGCGCGGCGGCTCTCCCGCCCACTCCGGGTAAGGAGCCGGGCGGGCCTGGATTGGGACCGCGCCCGAAAGCAAGCGGGCAGAAGATCCGCGAGGCGGGGTGGCGGTTTGGTGAGTAGCATCGAGGGAAGAAGAGATGCATAAGGCCGTGAAGCAACGTCTGGAAGAGTACCTGCGGGGGATTGCCGATCAGAGTGCTCTGGGGGAGTTCCGCGGCCACTTGGACGCGTGCGAAAGCTGCCGGCGTGAAGTGCAGGCGATGGAAGAGCACGCCGAATCTGCTGCGGCTTCTCAGCGCACCCGATGAGATCGAGCCGCGTGCCGGATTCTATGGCCGGGTGGTTACGGCTATAGAAGCCCGGCAGGGAAGGTCGCTATGGCTCGCGTTCCTGGAGCCGGAATTCGGACGCCGGCTGGTGTTCGCCTCTCTGGCCACTGTGCTGATCCTGGGGTCTTATCTGGTATACACCGAGCAGGCGGCTGTTCCCGGCGCATCCGGCCTGGTGCGCATCATGGCCACGGATCCGCCGGACTACAGGCATGTCGGATCTGATCCCCAGCGCGACCGGGAGACGGTTCTCCTGTCGCTAGCGAGTTATCAGGAGTGAGTGACATGGTTGGCACGTGCCGGTCATCGTGGTCAAATCCGCGTCTTCTGATTGCAGTGTTTCTGGTGTTCCTGTCAGGGGGCGTGGTGGGCGCGCTGGTCATGCGCTTTGGTGTGCACAGCCTGAAGGATTCCCCGGCCGCCGCGTACTACACCATCGGAGGAAAGAAGATCGCCCTGGAGCAGTTGGCCAAGCAGTTGGATCTGAGCCCGGAGCAGACGGGGCAACTGGAGACGATTCTGGACGATTTTGTGATGTACGTGCAGATGCTGCAAACGCAGATGGACGAGGTGCGCGCCAACGGCAAGGTGCGCATTATGCGCATTCTCGACGAGAAGCAGAAGGCGAAATTCGAAAAGATGCTGGGCGAGCTGCAGGCTCGCCGCTAGCGTACCGGTGTCCGGGCGGACCGGCCTTGCTTTTTTGGAGAGGCAAGTGGTAGTTTGAAAGCACGTGGATTGATTTAGGGCCTTGAAGGGTCCAGCTAATTGCAACCACGCAAAAAAAAGTGCTAAAGGCGGATTGGTCCAAACGGATTTTCAACCCTGCGGCCTTTAGCCCAGGGTTTTTTGTTTCTTGGGCCGGTCTCGCCGAAGCGGGCCGTGAGCCTGAACCTGACAGAGGTTCGCACACGGCACAGCGGAGGTGATATGAACAGCCTGCCTGAGTTCGTCACGGGCGGCCACGGTTCCTTGATAGGGACCGAAGGCGAGTTGGTTTCGATCCGCATCGCCGTCGAGCCACGGCTCCTGGAAGGGTTGCTGGAAGCGCTGGCGGACCTGCCGTTTCCCGTGAATCCGGAGATCCACCACGGCGTCTGCGGGATTCCCGGAGTGCGCGAAGCGGCCTACGGTGGTTGAGTTTCCGGCTTATGCCGGCCGGCTGGCGGAGATTGAGCGCTCCTTGATGCGCCGCGGCTTTGACTCGGCGTCCGTGCGCGCAAAGAGCATGCTGGAGCAGATCCGGGGACGGGGCTACAATACCTACTGGAAGAATGCCCGCCCCTACCACGCACGCGACACCGTATAGCGGAACCTGGTATCCCGACGAGCCCGCGGAGCTGGCCTCGCTGGTAGAAGAGCTTTGGCGGGAGTCCGAACAGCGCAACGGGCCGCATCTGCTCGGCGGCGGCCGCGCCTTCGTGGTGCCGCACGCGGGCCTGAGATACTCGGGTACGGTGGCCGCGGCCGTCTACCGAACCCTGGAGCAGCAGCGGCCCGAGCGCATCATACTGGCCGGTTTTGCCCATCACGGCAGTCCGCCCGGTGTCTGGATCCCCGAAGTCGAGACCTACACAACTCCGCTTGGGGATGTGGCGTGGATCGGGAGTTCGCCGGCTCGCTTCTCGGTGAGGATCCCTTTGGCGCCATGCCGGAGGACAAGCTGTGCGACCATTCGGTGGAGATCCAGCTTCCACTGCTGCAGCGGGCCGCGCCGGGCGTGCCAGTCGTGCCCCTTTACGTTGGCCCCCTCGATCCCGCCCAGAGGGAAAAGGCGGCAGAGCGGCTGGCGAATTGTCTCTCGCCGGGGACTGTGCTGGTCGCCAGCTCGGACCTGACGCACTTCGGACGGTCCTTCCACTACGAGCCCTTTCCCGCCGACGATCGGGTGCCGGAACGCCTGCGGCAGCTCGACTATGAAATTATCGAGGCTGCCGGAAGCCTCCGCCCCGAACTCTTCCTGGAGACGCTCCGCCAGAATTCGGCAACCGTCTGCGGCTATCAGCCGATTGCGCTCCTGCTGGCGACTCTCGGCCGGATCGGCGCGGGGGGAGAGATCTTCCAAGAGGTGTTGGATTACCGGACCTCCGGCGAGATTACCGAGGACTACCGGAGTTCGGTCAGCTACGGCGCTTTGGGGTACTTCCCGCACACGTCGTTTGAGCTGAACCAGGCTGAGCAGCAGGCGATTTTGGATTTGGCGCGGCGGACGCTGGCCTCCTATCAGGAGGCGGGGCAGGGAAGCGTCCCGGCCTTCCCGCCGACGGGACTGGCATCGCTGCAGCGGCGGGCGGCGCTTTTCGTGACGCTTCACCAGGACGGCCAGTTGCGGGGTTGCATCGGGCGGGCGGACTCTATCCAGTCGATTGAACGCGCCGTGCCGGAGCTGACACTGGCGTCGGCGCTGGAAGACACTCGGTTCAAACCCGTGTCGGTCTCCGAGACGGGCATTGAAGTCGAAGTTTCGATCCTGTCTCCCATGAAGCGGATCGCGCAGCGCGGCGATTTTCGGGTTAACGAGCACGGCGCCGTGCTCAGGGCCAGGGAAAGGCGCGGCTTGCTGTTGCCCCAGGTGGCCACGGAGAGGAACTGGGGCGCCGATCAGTTCTTCCAGGCTCTGGCCACTAAGAGCGGGAGTCGGGATGGACGTCTACTCCGACCCTTCCACGCGCATGTTCGTTTTCCGCGCGCAGATCATCCGCTGAGCCTTGAGATGCTGCTGCTGACTGGCCCGCCGGGTTCCGGAAAATCTCATCAGATCCTCAAGGCGGTCCGCGAGAGGCTGGCCAGCGGCCGTTTCGCATTTCGCGTGGTGGCGCCCACCGCCACCATGGCCGAACATCTCCGGGATCTGTTCGCGCGCGAGGGCTTCGTTTTCCGGCCCAGCCTCATCTCCACGCTTTCCGGTTTCGTCGAGAACTGGATCAGCGGATTCGACGCGGTATCCGCGGCCGCCCTGGATGCGCTGATCGAAGATGCGCTGACGCGTCTGGACCCAAAGGAATTCCGGTCAGTGGCAGCGCTGCCCGGTTTTCGCTCCGCGCTGGCCCGAACCATCGAGGAGCTCTCGGCCGCGGGTTGCGGCGCGGACAAGCTCGAACATGCCGCGAGCTTGCAGGCCGTGTATAGAGACGTTGAAGCCAGCGCCGGCGCGCGCCGGATGGTGCTGGATGGCGCACGGCTGAAAGCGGCTGCCCGCCGTATCCGCGAGCAGGGCGCCGCCGGGATCGAAAGCATCTTCTTCGACGGCTTTTTCAGTTTCACGGACCCGGAGCTGGAAGTGATCGAATCGCTGTGCGCGCACAGTGACCTGACCATCACGCTGCCTGGCTGGCAGGGCGGGGAAGCAACGCGTGAGCGGCTGGCCGCCATGGGTTTTCAGGAGCAGCACTGCGAGGCGGCGCGGAGGAACCCGCGGGTGGTTCTGGTCCAGGCCAGGACCCAAGACCGGGAGATCGATGAGATCGCCGCCCGCATTTTGGACGAAGCGCGGGCGGGCCGCCCCTTTCGCGAAATCGGCATCGTGGTGCGCTCATCCGACCCCTACGTGCCCGCCTTGTCCACCGCGCTGGAGCGATTCGGGATTCCGGCCCGGTTCTATTTCGCCTCGCCGCTGGCACGGCATTCACTGGCCCGGCGCGTGGCCGCGGCCGAAGAGCTGGATGCCTGGCGCGGCCAGGCGGCGGCGCCGTCCGAGTGGGCGGCCCGCTTCAGCGCCTTATCCTGCCTGCTGCCTCCGACGCCGCCGGTGGATCCGGCCGAACGCGAAATGATCGCGCTGTGGCGGTCCGGCGCCTCGGCCGTTCGAGGTTTCGAGCAGGCCTTGCAGCGAGACGTCGTCGCGATTCCCGCCCACGGAGAAGGTCCCCTTCGCCGCATTCTGGAAGGAGCTGAACCGGGTCCTGCGGCTGACAACGCTCCGGGTCGCGGATCACCGTCGCAACGTGGTTCACGTGATGGACGTGTTCGAGGCGCGGCAGTGGGAGCTTCCGGTGGTCTTCGTTTGCGGGCTGATCGAGAAGCAGTTCCCCCTTTACCACTCCCAGGACCCGATCCTCACCGATGAGGCCGCGCGCCCGGCTGCGCGAGCGCGGGGTCCGCGTGGCGACCTCCGGCGAGCGAAATCAGGCGGAGAAGTTTCTGTTTGACCTGGCCACCACGCGCGCCACCGATACCCTGGTGTTGAGCTATCCGGAGTTCAATGCCAAGGGCGATGAGACGCTACGATCGTTCTCGCTGGAGCGGTTTTTGGAAAGCTCACGCTGGGGTGCAACAGGAGCAGGCGCGCCCGGTGCGTCCCGTGCCGCGCGGCCCGCGGCCTCCGGAGCGGCGCCCGGTCATTCTCGATAACGAGCTGCGGCTGTGGCTCGCCCAGCGTCACGCGACGATGGCGCCGACCGCCCTGGAAACCTTCGTGCAATGCCCGTTCCAGTTCTTCACGGCGCACACGCTAAAGCTCGAAGAACTTCCGGCCGAGCCCGAGCAACGCTTCGATGCCAGCGTGCAGGGCAAGTTGCTGCACGAAGTTCTGGCGCGATGGATTCGCGACCGGGGGGCGATGGAACCGCTGTTCGACCAGGTCTTCCGCGAAACCTGCGCGCGGGAGCAGATACCGGAAGGCTACAGAACGGAAGCCGTGCGCCTGGAGATGCGGCGCAATCTCCAGCGCTTCACCGGCCAGGCGGTGATTCCCGGCGCGAGCGTGAGCGCAATCGAACACAAACTATCTCTGCCGCTGGACGACGGCACGACGCTCCACTGCCGCCTGGATCGGATTGACTCGGCCTCCGGCGGCACGGCCCTGATCATTGACTACAAATACAGCGGTCCGCAAAAGGTAGCCGCTCTGGTGAAGGGACACGACGAGGGAACTCGCATCCAGGGCGGCATCTACATGCTGGCGGTGAAGAATGCGGGCAGCGTCCTGGGCGGGATGTTGTTCGCGGGAGTCCGCAAGGAGCCGTCGTGGGACGGATGGCACACGCTGCCGGTGACCATAGGCCGTGCCCGAGAGGTGCGTGCCGCAAGTGCTGCATGACGTCATGGAGCGGTCGCGGCAGACGGCCCTGGACGCGATGGCGCGAATCCGGGAGGGCGTCATCGCTCCCTTGCCGGCGGATGCCAAAGGCTGCCAGTATTGCGCGTGCAGCGACATCTGCCGCGTGGAGTCCGCGGTAGGGGCGGCGGCTGGGGCGGAAGGGGAACAGGAAGAATGAATCTCAGCCCCCAGCAGGAAGCCGCCGTCAAGCGCAGCGGGCAGGATGTGTGCGTCGTGGCCGGACCCGGGTCGGGGAAGACCAGGGTCCTGGTCGAGCGCTTCTGCTGGCTGGTCCGCGAGCAGGGAATCTCACCGCTGCGCATCCTGGCCATCACTTTCACCGAGAAGGCCGCTAACCAGATCAAGGTGCGGCTGGCCAGGGAATTCGCCGCCCAGCCCCAGATACGCGAACAGGTGGAGAAGGCCTACATCTCGACGGTCCACGGCTTTTGCGGACGGCTGCTCCGAGAAAACCCCATCGCCGCGGGCGTCGACCCTGAGTTCACGGTCATGGATGCGCCGCAGAGCGAGGCCGAACTGCAGGCCGCCGTTCACGAGGCCCTGGACCGGCTGTACCGGGAAAGACCCGGCGAGCTGCGCGCGTTGCTGGAGGCCGTGTACGTCTCGACTCACTCCGGAGGCCGGCAGACGGACCTGGCCGGGGCGCTCATGGAAATCTACGACGCCATGCGCACGGCGGGCAGGAGCGTGAGCGACCTGCGCAGTCAGGCACGGCAGCAGCCTGAGGGCGTCACCCTGGCGGCTTTTGTAGCTGAGCTTCGCGGTCTGCTGGCGACCGCGCCGCCCGCGCTGAAGCCCAAGCAGCAGGAGTGCATCGAGGCTCTTCTTGAGTGGTCAACAAGAGCAAATGAATTCGCTGAATCAGAAACTTACATAGAGCAACTTAAAGTTTTAAGCGAGTACCCGAGCGCTCTGCCGCCCCGTGTCCTTTCGCCGGATCTGAAGCAGCTACGCGATGAGAGGCTCCCGCTGGTGAAATCGACGGTGGTCGAGGAGCTTCACGCGCCGCTGAAGAGCTTTCTGCTGGACGCCCTGGATCTCACCGACGAACTGTTCCGGCGGCGCAAGCAAGAATTGGGCGCCCTGGATTTCTCGGACCTGGAAGAGCGGGCCATCGAATTGCTGCGCGCAAACCCTGCAGTTCTCGCATCTTCGCGTGACAACTTCGACCAGATCCTGATGGACGAGTTGCAGGACACCAACCCCTCTGCAATGGACCCTGATCGACCTTATCCGGCGACCGGGCCGCTTCTTCGCCGTGGGCGACATCAACCAGTCCATCTTCGGATTCCGGCACGCCGAGCCGGAGGTCTTCCGCGGCTACCGGCGGCAGGTGGCGGAGTCCGGCGGGACGGTGGACGAACTCTACGAGAACTATCGCAGCCGGCCGGAGATCCTGTCGGCCGTGGAGGCGGTGACCGCGCACGCGGCCGGGGTCGAGAGTCATAAGTTTTTTGCCTGCCGTAAGTTGTCGCCGAAAACGCAGGCGTCGGTTGAGGTGCATGCCGCCCCCGGAGATGCCAGTGAAGAGGCGGACTGGATCGCCCGCCGCATCCTGGAGCTGGTTGGCAGCCTGCCCGTCGGTGAGGAGCAGCGCCCGGCGCGCTTCCGGGACGTGGCCGTCCTGTTTCGTACGCTGAACGCGCTGCCTCCGCTCCAGGCGGCGTTCGCCAGATGGGGAGTTCCGTTTCTGCCCGAGGGAGGCAAGACCTTTTTCGAGACCCGCGAGGTGCGCGACCTGGTGCTGCTCATCCGAGTCATCGCCAACCCGGCGGACGAGGTGGCGCTGGCCGGGGTGCTGCGCTCGCCGCTGGTGGGCATCGGCGACGAGACGCTGCTGCGAATGAAGCAGACGGGCCGGTTGGCCGCGGTCCTGTTTGAGTTGAGCAGGCTCGACGCTTCGCCGGCCGATCCCGAAGACCTGGCGCGCCTGCGCCGGTTCGCTGCCTTGCTGGAGCGGGTGCGCGCGCAGCGGGAAGACGTCTCACCGGACAGGCTGCTCGCCAGGGTCATGGATGAGTGCGATTACGCCGGCGGCCTCGACGCCAGAGCCCGGGCCAGCGTGGACAAGTTCCTGGCGCTGGTGCGCGGCTGGTTTGACAGAAAGCCGCAATCGCCCGAGGCGTTGATCCGGGACCTGGACTGGCTCCGCGCGTCCGAATCCGAGGCCGAAGCCCCGCCCGGACGATTCCTCCGATGTGGTGCGCGTGATGAGCATCCACAAGGCCAAGGGGCTGGAGTTTCCGATCGTGTTTCTGCCCGCGCTGCAACGGGGCGTCGGCGACAACCGCCCGGCCATCTGCCTGTCTTCGGGCGGAGGGCTGGGGGTGTGCTGGAGAAACCCCGTGGATGGCGGCAAACTGCCGGATCTCACCTACGCGCGCTGGCGCGAGCTGTCCCGCGAGAAGGAATCCGGCGAAGAGGACAGGCTGCTGTACGTCGCCATGACGCGCGCCGAGGAACAACTGGTGCTCTCTTCCGCCACGCACGGCCAACGCCAGGGGCCGCCATTGGAAGATGGTGGCCGCGGGTCTGGAGCCGGATGCTGGCTGAATCGGGCCAGTCCACACGGCCGGAGCCGGCGGCGCTCCCCAACGCGGCGAGCACCGGGCGGGACTCGGAGATGCTGCTGCCGCGGCCGGTCCTCGCCGACCAGCACGATTCGACCGCTTCGGTAACGTCCTTGGATCTGTTCGCGCAATGCCCGCGGCGCTACTACCTGGCCCGTTACCTCGGCTGGCCGGGGCGCGAAGAGAACACCTTCGACCCGCAGCGGACAGGCGGGCCCGGCGGCGTCGAGTTCGGAAGCGTGGTGCATGCTTTGCTGGCCGGAGCCCCCGAGACAGGCGCGCCTCCCGAGGCTCTGGCGCTGGTTTCCCGGTTTCGCGAAAGCGAGCTAGGGCAGCGTGCGTCGCGCGCGGAGAGGGTGGAACGCGAGTTCGACTTTGTCATGGACCATCGAGGGGATCATGCTGCGCGGCCAGATCGACCTGTGGTTCGTCGAGGGCGGGGAATTGATTCTGGTGGACTACAAGACCGACCAGTGGGGCCGGACCAGGCGCCAGCGCGCGCGCAAGCCTACGCCCTGCAGTTGCGGCTCTATGCCATGGCCCTGGAGCGCTTCACCGGGCAGGCTGCCGGACCAGGCGCTGGTCTGTCTGCTGCGCAGCGGCCACGCGGCGCCCATCTCGCTCGGTGAAGCGGAACTCCGGCACGCGGCCCAGACGGTGCGGGCCTTCCGGGAGGCGCAGAACGAGCCTGAGATTCGATCTTCGGGAAGGGGAACAGTGCCTCGATTGCCCCTATCTATCGGGGGCTTTGTCCGGCAGGACGTGTGGTCGGGCTATGAGCTTGGGCCGCCGCTGACCATCTTCTTGGCAAGGGCCGTCATGAGCTTTGAGTGCAGGCCCGTGGGAATGGGCTCCGGCTCAAGGCCCCTGTAGATCTGCAGGGTCTTCTTGGTGGTGTCCAGCATCACCCAACAATTCGGGCACTCGGTGATGTGGCCTCCAATTCGCTGGCGGAGCTCCCCTTCGACGCTCTCATCCAAATAGTCGGAGAGTTCCTTCAAGAAGTCGTTACAGGTAAGCAAAGACATCGTCCGCCTTCCGTTTAAAGTATCGTGTCAGCCGGTCGCGAAGCTGCAAGCGCGCCCGCAACAGGCGGCTCTTCACGGCGGGAACCGAGATCCCCAATGCGGTTGCGGTTTCCTCGGTCGAAAGCTCCTCGATATCGCGCAACACGAAGACAGTTCTGAATATGGGGGTCAGGCTGTCGATGGACTCCTGCAGGATGGTCTGGATCTCCTCGCGCGAGTAGCGCTGCTCGGGATTGTCATCCCAAACCGCGATCTCGCGGGCAACCATCTCCTCGCCGGTATCCACCGCCTCGTCCAGAGAGAAGATCTTTCCCGGCCTTGCGTTTTCGCAGCTTCATCAGGGCTTCGTTCACCGCGATGCGCACCAGCCAGGTGTAGAATTTCGACTGCTCCTGGAAGCCGGGAAGGTGTTCGTACGCCTTCAGGAAGGTGTCCTGCAGGACATCTTCGGCGTCTTCCTTGTTTCTGCGTGATGTGTCTGGCCAGCCTGAAGATCTTGCGCTCGTAGCGATCCACCAGCTGGGTGAACGCCAGTCCGTCGCCCCCCTTGGCTCTGGCCACCAGGCCCGACTCGTCGCTCGGAGCCGGCTGTGCGGAAAGCTGTCCCATGGCTGCCAAGAATTTGCCCTCTGCTTCCATGATCGCACGCTGATCGTGCTTGTCAAACGAGCCAAGAGAGACGGACGCTTGGTGAGGCCGCGCCGGCTGTGCTAAACTCGCAGAGTCACCGAGTCGGGCGCGTAGCTCAATTGGCAGAGCAACTGACTCTTAATCAGTAGGTTGAAGGTTCGATTCCTTCCGCGCTCACCACCTGATTTCAAAGAGGTTAAGGCCACCCACACAGAAGCAAAACAGGGTCGGGCGGTACTCCGGAGCATCTTTTCAGGCAGATTCAGGTCGGAGTCGATGATGTGCTGCTTCGGCCCGTTTTCTGGCCCGTGCAACATGCCGCCCGAATGCGCCCGGCTTGATGGTTTCCGCGAAGTCCTGAACCGCTTTGATAACTGTTTCTGGCCCGCCTAGATACCTTTCAAGCTCTAAACAAGCGTCTATCGAGGGCAGGCTGAAGCTCTCTTCGTAGGTTCCATCGTCCAGGCGGACAAGCGTCAGGGTGAGGTCCTCGAAGGTCAGGCCAGAAGGCAGCCTCAAAGAAAACTCGCCTAGCGTCTTACAATCGCCGCCCAATCGAGACTGCTTCCACGCCAGCACTTCCAGTTCAGACATGATCTCTGCCTCGTTCGCCTTCTCCTTCGCCCATCGTGCCCGCGCCCCCAGTCGGGCCACTTCGACCTCTGCTCAGCCGTCATCTTTTTAAGCCGGGCCTTTCCGCCACGCCGTCCGAGGCTCACTGCCGCCGGATCTTTTCGTTTGGGTGCCATCGGGAGGAGTATATGCTAAGCGGATAGGATTGTCAAGCTCCTAGCAACGGCGGTGCAACACGTTTGACCTGCGGCACTTCTTGCCTTCTGGAAAGACAAAACCTGCACATAGCAACTTACGGGAGCCTCGGGCTTTTACCTTAGTTCACATACACTCAGCCTTGTCCTATTGGTTGCGTTGCCGCTCTTGCAAGCCCTCTGCTCCAGGCGCCGCCGGATTGGGTGCCGGATTGCAATGCTTGCAGGAGCAGGAGGAGATAACAAATGAAACACAAGCTTCAGGGGTGGGTAGTGGCGCTCACCGTCTTCGCGGCGCTTCTTTGGGGAGCTTCCCCAGCATCGGCCGATTTAATACTGGGTTCGGATTTGGCCAGCTTCGCGGTCCTGGGCGCCTCGACGGTGACCAATACTGGCGCGACTACCCTCACCGGACAACTGGGTGTCAACCCAGGCCTTGCCATCACCGGCCAAGCCACCATCACCATCAATGGGAATTCTGCGCTTACTACGGGGGCGGTGTTCGTACATGCAGGTGATGCGGTCGCGTCGTCGGCTCAGAGTCAGCTCACCACTGCGCGGACTAGGTTAGGACTCCTAGGTTCCGGTACCTTGGAGCCTGCGGACCTGGCTGGACTCACGCTCTCTCCGGGCGTCTATCTTGTTCCCGCTGGGGTTAGTAATTTGACGGGAACACTTACTCTCGACGGCGGCGGCAACGCCAATGCGGCCTGGTTTTTCCAGATGCCGAGCACGCTGATCACCTCGCCTGGCTCAGTCGTGAACGTGATTAATTCGGGTTTAGGAGG
Organism: Bryobacterales bacterium; assembly: GCA_963744775.1. Classification (GTDB taxonomy): domain Bacteria; phylum Acidobacteriota; class Terriglobia; order Bryobacterales; family Bryobacteraceae; genus CAVUVG01. The sequence goes on along the minus strand of CAVUVG010000021.1, from coordinate 222,581 downwards.
CGGTGTGTATTGGAATGTCGGCAGTTCCGCGACTCTCGGCACAGCCACGTCGTTCCACGGAAATATTCTCGCACTCACGAGCATTACCCTGAACACCGGGGCAACCATTCCTTGCGGCAGAGCCTTGGCGGACAATGGGGCCGTAACCATGGATGGGAACACCATCGGCGGCTCCTGCACCAGCTCTTTGACTGGCAATATCGACTTGGGCGGCGATCCGACGGTTCCAATAGGAGGCGGCACCCCCACCCCCCTTGCATCAACCGTTCCCGAGCCCAACTCTGTGCTCCTCCTCGGCGCCGGGCTTGCTGGGATCGGGGTCGCCATGCGCAGACGGAAAAGAAGCTAAGAATTCTGTTTTTGTGCCAGGCGAGGCCGTCCTATGGTCGCGCCGGCGGTCCGCATTCCAGCGCGCCCCATACGACTCGGCGGCAAGGAGCTCTAATTCACGGTCCAGTTCGGAGGCGTATTCTGTCAGCTTCCGGTGGCGCAGTCTCTCCATGTATGCGATAGCGCCTGCGAGCCTCTGTCCACTGGGCGCGCTGTTGCGGCGAGGCGCATTTCGCAGCCCTGGCGCTCTGCGTTGAGGGAGTCCATTCGCTTCCGGAGACTGATCCTGTAGGCTGCCAGGCCATTGAGAGAAGCTCCATCCAGACGGTGCGCACCCAAGACCTGCTCCTCGGCGGCGACCAGGTCCGCTTGGGCGCCCGCCATCCGGGCCTGGATTTGTCCCAGTTCCCGACACAGACTCTTGACGCGGTTCTCGATCAACTCGCACTGTTCCGACTGCCAGTCCAAGACTCTTTGCAGCCTGAAACGGAAGTCCTTCATTCAGTCACCGGCGGTGCTCAGGACAAGCAAGGCGGCCAGGCCGCCCAGCCGGTTCAGAGTCTCCTCAAGGGGATTGCTCGTGGCGGCATCCTGGCGCAGAAACTCTATCAGCGAAGGCCGGGCGCGGATAGCGGCGTCCAGAGCCGGGTTACTGCCCGCGACGTAAGCTCCCAGTTCGATGAGGTCCTGCGATTGCCGATGGAGGGCCAACGCTTCGCGGACGCGACGGGCAGCCTCTTGCTGCGGTTTGCCCGAAAGACGCGAGCCCAGCCGGCTGATGGACTCCAGGACGTCGATGGCAGGGTAGTGCCCGCTGGAGGCCAACTGCCGTGAGAGCACGATGTGTCCATCCAGAATCGCCCGGACCGCGTCGCAGATCGGCTCATTGAAATCGTCGCCTTCCACCAGAACCGTGAAGAAGCCGGTGATGGAGCCGCGGGGAAAGTTGCCGGCACGCTCGAAGACCTTCGGAAGCAGGTTGAAGACGGAAGGGGTGTACCCCTTCTGGCTGGGCGGCTCCCCCGCGGCGAGCCCGATTTCCCTCTGCGCCATGGCCAGGCGGGTGACCGAGTCCATCACAAACAGCACGTCCGCGCCCTGGTCACGGAAATACTCGGCGACGGCGAGCGCGACGAAGCATGCTCTCACACGCAGTGGCGCCGGGCGGTCCGACGTGGCGACCACGACAACCGACCGCTGCATGCCCTCCGGCCCGAGTTCGTGTTCCAGGAAACCCTTGACTTCCCGGTTTCTCTCGCCGACGAGCGCGATCACGTTGACATCGGCGGAGTGATTCCGCGACATGGCCCCCAGCAGCGTGCTCTTCCCCACTCCGCTGCCGCCGAAAATCCCGATTCGCTGGCCCTTGCCGCAGGTGAGCAGCCCGTCGATCGCGCGGATGCCCGTGACCAGCGGCTCGGTGATGTGCGCCCGATCCAGGGGGCTCGGCCCTGGCCGGTAAAGCGCGTAGGAATCGACGCACTCCAGGTCCGGACCGGAGTCCATCGGCTGGCCGAAGCCGTCCAGAACCCGGCCCAAGAGAGCCGGCCCGACGCCCACTCGGACCTGCTCGGTCCGCGCCACGAGCCGGTCACCCAACTGTAATCCGTCGATCTCCTCCAGCGGAATCGACAACACGTTTCCATTGCGGAACCCGACGACTTGGGTCCGAATCCGGCGGCCGCCCGAAGAGTAGATATCGCAGAAGTCCCCGATGGCCGCCGCCGGTCCGCGCGACTCCACCAGCAAGCCGACCAGTTCGATGACTTCGCCGGTCCTGGGCACCAGTTCGATCTCCCGCAAGTCGGAGAGATAGGGCCGGAGAGAATGGTCAGGCTGAGGCGCCATTTCGGGAAGGCCTGCGGAAACGGTCGGCGAAGCCGAGCTCAATTTCCCGTAGCTGGGTCTCGATCGAAGCGTCGAGACTACCTCGATTGGTTTCAACCACGACGCCGCCGCGATCCAGCGATGCATCCGCGACGACCTCGACGGAGGCACGCCGCCCTGACTGTTCGATGGTCGCGCGCACCGCGGCTTCGAGTTCCGGGTGCACGCGGGCCCGGGCCACGACATCGGATTGGAGTTTCTCCAGCGCCGCTTTGACTAGCCCGGCGATGGCGCCCTGGTCGATGGTGAGTTCCCGATACAAGATCCTCCGCGCAACCGCCATGGACAGCTTTACGACATCCGCCTCGGTCTGCCGGATGAAACTTGCCCGGGACTCCGCTGACTTGAACAATGCGTGTTGCCCAGACGCGCCAGAACGGGCTTCAGTTCCTCCGCGGCCAAAAGTCTTCCCTTGGCTTCGCCTTCCATGTAGCCGGCAAGATGGGCCTCGCGGATGCGCACCTCTGATCTCGCGGATCGGCTCGGCGTCTCGCGCCTGGCTGGCATCGGGGCTGCCGGACACTGGACTGTGTTCGTGCGACATCGGGGAGCGGCTCGCTCTTGGATCCGGCGCCCTTCACCCAGGAAATGGGCCGGAGCGCCTCGAAGCTCTCGTCCGCGATGATCCTACACAACATAGCGGTCGCCTTCGGAGGGTCTCATGCTCAGGACGCCTTCGGCCTGCAGTTTCCGGGCCAGGACGATCACCTCGTGTTGTGCCGCCTCCACATCCCTCAGCCGAACCGGTCCCAGCGCTTCCATGTCTTCGCGCAGCATTTCGGCGGCGCGTTGCGACATGCAACCGGCGAAATGCTCTCGCAGTTTTTCGCTGGTGCCTTTGAGAGCCAAGGTAAGAACCTTACGATCCAGAGCCGCCAGCAGCACCTTGATCCCGGCTTGGTCGATCACCGTCAGATCCTCAAACACGACCATCAGACGGCGAACTCTCTTCGCCGATTTCAGGATTCGTCTTCTCGATCGAAGCCAGGATCTCTTCGGTCACTGCTCCGTCGAAGTTCGCGAGGATCTCCGCCACGGCTCGCCGTCCTCCATAGGGCTTGCGTCGAAACTCGCCCATGTGCGCGCAACGTCGGGCCGAGTGAGGCGCCGATCCGATGTAGCACCTCCGGAGAGATCTTCTCGAGACCCGCCATGCGCCAGACCACGTCGGCACGCGTCTCCGATGGAGAATCTGAGCAAGAGAGAGCCCGCGGTCGTCCGGTCCAGTTGGGAACAAATGATGGCCAGCGTCTGGGGATGCTCCCGCTGGATGAAGTGCGCCAGTTGATCGGAATCGGCGCTCTCCATCGCGGTGAGAACGCTCGGCGTCCATGTTCGCCTGCCGGGAGACCTGGTCCAGCACCTTCCTGGCCGGTTCCGCCCCCAGCGCGTTCACCAGCATGTCTTTGGCGAAGTCGGCGCCGTGGACGGCGTACGCGGCCCCGCCGGCGATGGTCCGGTGAAACTCCGCCAGCACTTGCTCGGCTTGCTCCGGAGTCAGCGCTTTGATCCGGGTGACCTCGGCGGTAATCCGCCGAACCTCGTCTTCGGATAGCCGCTTCAAGATCTCGGCGCTGACGTCCTGCCCCAGACTCATCATCAGAATGGCCGCCTTGCGGGTGCCGCCCGGCGGCACGGGGGACGCCGAGCCCGCCGGGGCAGTCTTCGGGGGTGCGGCGCTCATTACCGGGGGACTCCTTCCTCGGGCCGGTTGAGCCAGTTCCGGACGACGCTCACGGTAAGATCCGAATTCTGCCGCACCGAGTCGCGGATCTGGACCACCAGGGAATCCTCACCGGCCAGTTCGGCGCCGGTTGCCGGCAGGGCGCTCCGTTGTGCCGCCTGGTAGAGCTGCGGCACGGACGACAGGCCCGCCTGGAGCGCCTGGGCGGCGCCGGGGGCCTGCGCCAGGGCTGGTTGCTCGACCACCAGAATCCGCTTCTTGCGGCGGCCCGGAAGAGCAGCGCGAATAGGCCGCGCGCAAACAGCAGCAGAAGCGCGGCCGCACCGGCGAGCATGAGATAGTTCCTGTTCCGGCTTATGTTCTGCCAGAAATCGACCGCCCGGGTCGGCGCGGCAGTCAACGGCGCGGGTGGCTCGGAATTGAGGGTGGATTCGAAAGGGAGGCTCTCCACCGTCAGCAGGTCGCCACGTTCGGTCTTCAGTCCCGCCGCGCCGGTGACGACATCGCGGATGATCTTGATGGTTTCGGGCGAAGGCGCCGCCAGAACCCGGACGGTCTTCGCTCCCTCCCTCTGCCAGCTCAGGTTCTGATCCACCAGCACCGCGAGGGAAACACGTTTCACCGTGCCCTTCGGGATGCTCGTCTGGCGGACCACGCGGCTCGACTGGTAGGTCACATTTTCGGTTTTTCGCGTCGTGCCCGCCCGCGCCAAGACGACGCGGGGAGCGGGGTTCGGTAGGGCCGACGCCGTACCCGGAACGCCCGCCGAATCGGAAGCCGCGCCGCCACCGGTAATGTCCTCCGACGGTTTGCGAAGTCAGCATGACGGACTTGTTCGGGTCGTAGGTTTCCTCGCTGAGTTGGCCCGCCGCGAAGTCGCACTCGACCGAAGCGCTGGTACGGAACCGTTCCGCTCCCAGCAGCGGTTCGAGAGTGGCGTTCACCTTGGCCACCAGCGACTTTTCGATCTGCTGCTGGAACTCCAGCATTTCACCCGAGTATTCGCCATCGCTCGCCAGCGATTTGCGGCCCCGAGCCAGAAGATTACCCCGCATGTCCATGACCGAGACGGAATCCGGGGACAGTCCTTCGACGGCGCTGGAGACCAGTTGGCTGATGGCCTGGACGTTTTGCGGAGCCAACTGCGCGCCCGTTCGCAAATGAACCATGACACTGGCCTTGGCGGGTTGGCGGGAATCGAGGTAGAGCGAGTCTTTGGGAAAAGTGATGTGGACGCGTGACTGGTCAACTTCGGCCAGGCACATCACTGACCGTTCCAGTTCCCCCTCCAGGGCGCGCTTGTAATTGATCTGCTCCACGAATTCCGTAGCGCCGAAACTGGTCTTGTCAAATAACTCGAAACCGATGCGGCCCGTCTTCGGGAGCCCGGCGGCCGCCATTTCCAAGCGGGTTTCGGCCAGCTTCGCCGATGAAACCAACACCGCGTCGCCGCCCGCAGAGAGGCGGTAATCCGTGCCCGATTCCCGGAGTTTCTGTACGACGGCGCCCGCATCTTCGCTGGCCAGTCCCGTGTACAGCGGGCGGAAGTCACTCTCCTTCCTCCAGCGCGAGAAAAGCATAATGCCCGCCCCCACTAGAATCGCTGCAACCAGAATGGTGATCCGTTGTCTGTTGGACAGGCTGGCGAGGAGTTGTTTTAACTGATCCATGGAAATTCGAGCGGGACTTCAAGATGCGGGACCGGCCGGGCCCGTCATCCTACATCTGCATTCGCATAATCTCCTGGTATGCCTGAACGACTTTGTTTCGCACCTGGAGGCCCAGTTCGAAAGCCAATTCGGCCTTCTGCGTCGCCAGGACCACAGTGTGCAATTCTCCGCCATGGCCGGAGATCAGATTCTCCACGGCCTGCGCCGCGTCGCTCCGCAGGTTTTCAACCTGGGAGAGAGACGATTCCAGAAGGCTTCGGAACTCGCCCGGCTTGCCCGCCGGCTGGACCGGCGATTCTATCCTGGGCAGCGCGGGGGCTCCAACGGGAGTGATTGGCATCGACATAACGGGTTCGTCTCCTGTTACCGCAGCAGATCGATGGAACGCTGGATCATATCCTTGACTGCCGACATGGCAGCCACATTGGCCTGGTAGCTGCGGGTGGCGCTCATCAGGTCGACCATGTCCTCAGCCGGATTGATGCGAGGAAAGGCCACGTAGCCGTCCTTGTCGGCATCCGGATGGCCTGGAAGATAGCGGCGCTCGGGTTCCCGGTTGTCGGCCACGATGTCGCTGACCTTGACCCCTTCGAGCGACGATCCGGCGGCCTCCTCGAACAGCGACGAGAAGGAGGTCTCGACAGGATCCGTCGAGAAGACGGCATCCTTGCGCCGGTAGGGCCCGCCCTCAGCCGTGCGGGTGGTTTCGGCATTGGCCAGATTCTCCACCAGCAACTCGGCTCGTGCCCGTTGTGCCGCCATTCCCGAGGCGCTCACCGACAACACCGAAAACAGACTCACGTGCTCCTCCCTTCCTGGATGGCCGAACGCAGGCTTCGGATTTGGGAGCGCAGCAGGTTGGACGCCACACTGAAACGAAGCGCTGTCTCCGAAAGCAGCCGGGCCTCCCGGTCGACGCTGACGTTGTTGCCGTCGCTCTTCGACTCCAAATCGGGGACTTCGACCGGCCGCGGCGCGGATCCATTGACGGCAGCCAGGAATTCCGTTCTGAAGTCGATGTCCTTTGTCTTGTATCCGGGCGTGTCCGCATTGGCGATGTTCGAGGCCACCTGGCGCTGGCGCGCGCTCAGCAAATCCATGTAGCACTCAAGGGAATTGGCAACCCGATCCAGCATCACGGGGTGCATCCTTGCACGTATGCTGCCAGGTCGAAATGCCTATTTTTCAGAAGGATTCTGCCTGTTCCGAGTCAGTCGAAAACCCGGCAACGTCGGGAATACGACGGATTCAGGCGTCGTACTGCCAGTGCTGGGGGGACCGGGCCGCGCAGGCTGCGATAGGGAGAAGCAGGCGGCAACTCGCGCAATTGCGCACAGGCCAGGGCCCGGCTGGCCCGGGTCAAGGAAATCGCCCAGTGGCAGAATCCCGACACGCGGGAAGCAGAACTCTTCTCTCTCCGCCGGAGGAAGCTCCACGAACGGCTTGTTCGGCCAGCGCGAAATACGGTGTAAGGAGGCGTTCCTGCCTCCTCGAAGGCTCCGGAGGTCGACCGCACGAGCCAATCTTTCCTGAAGCTGGGTGAGCTGTTCTGGGCCGGGCTCATTTGGTTGATTGGGAATTCGCGGTCATCGCTTGGAACAAGCCCGTGATATAGCTCACTTGCTGCTCCAAAGAGGCGATCAGGGCGTCGGCGGCGGCCATTTGCGCAGCCAGCTTTCCCGCAGATCGTCGATCCTCCGCTGGTTTTCCTCAATCAGCTTGTCCTGCGCGGCGATCTCTTTTTCGATTCCCTGGAGCGCCACTTTGACGCTGCCTGTCTCGGGATCTTCGATGGAACCCAGGATGTCTGAAGCAGTGTGGAGAAAACCCGCGCCTTGGGCTGTGCCCAGGAAATCCAGCACCGCGCCAGGGTTCAACTCCTGAAAGGCATCGGCATCCAAGGACAAGAGCCCGGTCTGGCCGGCCGTAATGCCGAGGGCGCGCAACGAGGAGATCCCCGTCGATCCCGACGCATAGTTCCCAATTTGCCGCAGCGCCTGGCTGAGAGAAAAAACGAGGCTCTGGCCTGAGAGCGCCCCGGCATCCTTGCCTCGATGTTTGTCCAGTTCGCCTACAACGGTGTTGTACGCCTGCACGAAAGCGGATAACGAATCGGCCAGCGCGGCGGAATCCTGTGCGACCGAGATGGTCGTCGGCTTCCGGGTTCGCTCTCGCCGAGCAATGTGACCTCGAGGCCGGGCGCCAGCGCAATCGTTCTGGAGTCACTCTGGATGGCGCGGTCCATGCCATTTACCTTGTAGACCGCGTTGGACCCGGTAGCCAACAGCGTCATGAGGCTGCTGGCGCCGTCCTGAAGCTGAATTGTGACGGGAGCGAGCTTGGTGCTCTGCAGGGCCAGACGGTAGTCCGGCGAGGCGGAAGACCCAACGTTCACGACGGTGGCCCGCACCCCCGAATCTTCCAGACTGGTTAATGGCCGCGGCCAGACCGATTAACGATGGCGACTCCGGTGTTACCTCAAATGTGTTTCCATCGACCGTGAGGCTTAAGGACGCCGCGGCGCTAATGCTCTGCTGGGCGGGATCGGTGACCGTCGTCAGTCCGTCGCTGCTGAGCGATACGGTGTACGCCCCGAGACTAGTCACCTCAACCGTGTAGGCGCCCTCCATGGCGTTGGAGGACACGCTTGCCCCGAGAATCGATTCGTCTTGAACGGAGACCCCAAAGGGGCGGTCAACAGCCGTAGATTCCAGTCCCTCAATCGCGTTCTGCAGAGCCTCGAACTTGGCATCCAAAGCGGTGACCGCCGTCGACTGGCTGTTCAGCAAGGTTTTGGTGTTGTTGAGCTGCTGCAACGGCAGTGAGTCGATGGCAACCGAGCGGTCGATTATCGATTGGAAATCGAAGGCAAACCGGCTATTGCCACTGAAGATCGAGGATGTGCTCATAGACCTGCCCTTAGAGCAAACGCTGGGCCAAAGCCAAAGGCTTCGGCCCAGCGTTCAAGTTGAGTGGGCCTAACCGCGCAGAAGGGCCAGCACAGCCTGGGGTGCGGCGTTGGCCTGCGCCATCGCCGCCAAAGAGGCCTGCTGCAACACCTGGGCTTTGGTCAGGTTGGAAGCTTCCGCCGCCACATCGGCGTCGCGGATCCGGGACTCGGCTGCCGAATAGCTCGCGATTTGCGACTGTGCCAGTTGGATACTGTAGTGGAGCTTGTTCTGCCCCGAACCCACGGTACCCTGGACCGTGCCAAGGGTGGCCAGCGCGGCGTCGATCGCGGCGATTGCGGTCGTAGCGGTGGCGGTGCCGGTCACGTCGGTTAAGTCCAGCGCCAAGCCCGCGGAGTCAACCTGGCCCCCGGAAAGGTCGATGGTCACCGTCGCGCCCGCTCCCCCGCCGATGTAGATCGACAGCGAAGCCAGCGAGGCGCCGCCTAAGGCCAGGCCGATGTTGCCGGCCTGACGGTCGATCTCACCCAGCAGGTCCTGATATTCCCCGTCGAGTGTCGCCCGGTCGCCCTGAAAGGTGTCGCTGGCGGACTGGGCGGCCAGCGTCTTCAGCCGGTCCAGCATCTTGGTAATGTTGTTCAAGCCGCCGTCGACCATCTGCAGCGTGCTGACGCCGTCGTTGGCGTTTCTGACGCCCTGCGTCAATTCAGCTACTGAGCTGCGGTAGCCGTTGGCAACTGCCAGCCCCGCGGCATCGTCGCCGGAGGCGTTGATGCGATAGCCCGACGTCAAACGTTCGATCGTGCGGTTAGAGAAATCGTTGTTGACCCTGAGGTTCTCTTGGGCAACCAGAGAGCTTACGTTTGTTTGAATGGAAATTGACATGGTAACGTCCTGTTCTGGGGCGGGTCCCGCACATCCTGTGCTAGTCCGGGTTCTCCGTTACTCCGGATACCCGATTTCCCAACCCTCAGGTACGTTATCGGTGAGCCAAACTGGGGCTTTAAGATTTCTCTTCGATTGAATTCGGCGGCCCAGCCCCCGCGCGCGAAAGGCTTCGTACCAGCGCCAGAATCCCGCTTTCGGTGACTCCTCCCGCAGCCGCCAGATTCTGCTCCTTGGTCAGCTTCACTTCGCCGCGCAAGATGGCGACATTCTGCGGAGCCACGATACCGAGCTTCACGCGTGTGGGGCCCACTTCCAGGATCTGGATCTCGATGTCGTCGCCGACCAGGATGGACTCCCCGGCGCGTCTGCGGATCACGAGCATGCGTCGACCCCTTCCTGCGGGAGGAGCGGATGCTGGTGGGAGTAGCCGGAGTCCGCTTGTATGGTTTGAATGCCGCGGCGAGTGCGGATGTTGATGACCAGGGGAGAGAGCAGGTTCACCGTGGGCGGCCGGTCCTCCTGGAGCGAAACGATGGCCAGGCACAGCACTTCCTTGCCGATTTCCGGCTGACGGCCGGTGTCGATACCCCAGAGACGCCAGGTCTTCCGGCGGCATACACAACTGGTAGTCGGATTTCGCCACCCTACCGGTACAGTAATGAAGCACAGGCCCGCGGCGGAGAGACTTTGCACGAACACCAGGGGTCGGGTGTCGGGCCGTTCCAACAGGAGGAACTGCCGCTGATCCTCGAACCCTGGCAGTCCTGCGGGAAAATCGAAGACGGAGTCTTCCTGGTACTGGATCACGCCGAAATGCCTGGTCTCGGTAGAAAGCATAGTGAAGTGTACGCCGGTGCGCCGGCCTCGCCTTGAAACTTTAACACGGCGGGACTCCCGGCGTCAGTGGCCGGTCGTTTCCGCGTCCTCGGCGCCGCCGGCCGGCTCTCGCCGGCGGATTCGCGGCGGCTCCGGACTTGGCCTCCATGGACGAGGCCGTCTGACTCAAGATCGTGACGTCCACTCTGCGGTTTCTCGCACGGCCTCGGTGGTCTGCATTGGTGTCTGCCGGCACGGTGTCGGCGTAACCGGCGACCGCCAAACGCGCGTGGGGGATTTCGAACCTGTCGGTGAAGAGACCGAGCATGGCGATGGCACGGGCCGACGAGAGATCCCAGTTGTTCCGAAAGCGCGGGGTATGAATCGGGACAGAATCGGTGTGGCCCTCGAGACGAACCGAGTTGGGCAGCGACATCAGAACCTTCGCGACTTTCTCGAGGCTGGGGTAGGTCGCCGGGGCCACTGCATCTTCGCCGGAAGGGAAGAAAGCCGCCTCTCGCAGGCTCACCACCAAACCCCTGGGCTGCAGGTTGATCTGGATCTTCCCTGCCTTGATCTCGTCTTGCAGTTCCTGCGATAGGTACTGCATGGAAGGCAGCAACTCCACGCCTCCGCCGACTTGGTTCGCCGTCGCGCGCTGGGCTCCGCCGGGCCCCTTCATCATGGCGTTGCCTTTGCCCTTCTTATCCACCGGTCCGCCGAGCGCCTCGCGCACGGCGGAGGCGATGCCGCCCTTGGCGAGCGCCTCTGTTACCGAATCGGAAACCTGTTTGGCCTTGGCCTTGTCGGTCTGTGAGGAGGCGTACATGACGACAAAAAAGGCAAACAGAAGGGTGAGCAAGTCGGCGTAGGAGACCAGCCACCGCTCGTGGTTTTCATGCCCGGCATGGACTTTCTTTCTGGCCACGTCAGCTCTCGGCCCCTACAGGCTGCGCCGCCGGCTGTTGTTTGGGGCTGACCTTCGCCTTGACCTTGACCCCCGAGGCCGCGTAGGGTTCCAGCTTGGTCCGGAGAAGCTTGGGGTTAAGGCCTTCGACAATGCCGATGACACCATCGAGCATCAACTCCTTTATTTGCACCTGCTTGTGGAGCCTGCCCCGCAGCTTCTGCCCGACCGGAAGGAAGAACAGGTTGGCTACCCCCACGCCGTACACCGTAGCTACGAAAGCGACCGCGATTCCGCGGCCCACCTCGTCGATATCCGCCAGGTGCTTCATCACCTGAATCAGGCCCAGGACCGCGCCGATGATGCCGACCGTCGGCGCGTAGCCACCCGCGGCCTCGTAGACCTTCGCTTCCGCTTCGCCGGCGTGCTCCATCAGACTGATTTCCAGTTCCATCATCTTGCGTAGCTGCTGCAAGTCCGTGCCGTCGACAGCGAGGTTCAGGGCCTTGCGCAGGAAGGGGTCTTGGATAGCCTCAGCGTCCTGCTCGAGAGCAACGATCCCCTCCTTCCTGGCCTTTGTGGCATACTTGATGAGTTCGTCGATGATCGATGGACGGGTTTGGGGACTTGTCCACAAAGGCGGAGACAAAGCCGGCGAACCGCCGATACCAGAATCGCTTGCGGCGTCGTGACCATCACGGCCCCGATGGTGCCGCCGAGCACGATGATCGCGGCAGTGACCTGGCTGACGTCCTGGATCTTGCCGCCCTCCATGATGAGACCACCCAGGATTCCCCCTACGGCCACCACCAGGCCCGCCAGAGTGGCCAGGTCCGGCCTGCCAGCCGTGGGACGTCTTTGCCGGTTTACCCTTCTCACCCGTTGCCATTGGTGTCCTTGTTCCCCCCGGGCTCATCATCCCGGTCTCCGTGTGGCCTCGTCCGGGCCTGCCGTGGCCCAGTTCGAGATGGTTCTACGGAATCGCACCACCCGGTCCACGATCTCGTCGGCGGATTCCAGCACCATGAGCTTCTCCCCGGTTGTCATAGTGATCACCGTGTCCGGAGTGACCTCGACTTGTTCGATCAGGTCCGAGTTGAGCACCAGAGGGACGTGGTTTAGGCGCGTCAGTCGAATCATGCTTCCCCCAATAAACCCTATCGGTTGTTGGCCTGAGACTTCGAGGGAATCGCACTCGCTGCTGCCGGGTATTGGCCTGCAAATTCACTCGAAAAGGCCGCTTGTCGGGCGATAACGGCTATCAAAGGATGATGAATCGCGTGCTGCCAGCCGAGACCAGTCCTCTGAACTCGCCCGGTCCATCCTCCGAGAGTGGTGCCGGGGTGACCGCCGGCGCTTCCGCGCGAATCTGGACAGGGCGCTGAAGTCCATTGCCGCCACGCCGGCGGAAACATCTTTGCAGGAGGAGCGGCGGGAACTGCTGGAAGGTGTCACCCGGGAGTTGCTGCAATGCTTCGGCGGGCTCCGCCACCGGGTCGGACCTGGAAAGCATTGCGACGTGTATCGCGCTGCTGCGGCACCTCAGCTCCTGGCGGATGAGCCGCCGCAGGGCTCAATCAGGGCCCCGGGCTGACCACTGGTTCGTCGATGCGCAGACTGATCCTCGAACCGGAACTCATCACCCTGGCCTTGTATTTGCACTTGCCGTTGACGAGGAAGTCGACGGGCCGTTCCACCGGGTACCCCAGACCGAGGACATCGCCTTCCTTGAGGCGCAGAAGCTGACTGGCCAGAACCGTCACCCCTTGCAGGCGGGCCTCCAGCCGTCAGATTCAAGTTCTGGAGCATTTCGAAGACGCTCTCAGCGTGGAGTCGTCTCCACCGGCGGCCGCCGAGGATCCCAGATTCGACCGCTTCCCGCTGGAGGCAACCACGGCGAGCCAGGGAACAGCCACGCTCATGAGCCCTGCACCACCACAGACATCGAACCTCACGGAGGCTGCGATCACCGGTTCATCCGCGTCGTCCTCCGCCGACTGCGGGCCGGTCTCTTTTTCGGCCGGCCAGGCGGAAATCAATGGCGGCGAACCCGGACCAGGCTTCCCGAGATCGCTGGTGATCGTCTGCAGAGCCAGATCCAAGACGCTGGATTCGATTGCCGTCAGCTCGCGGGCGATTTCAGTCCCGGTTCCGCCGTTTGCGCCGAGCAGACTTTCGAGGAAAACCGTGACCAGGCCAGGACTGCAAGGCGAGCGTCGCCTTGCCAGGGTACGGCCGCGCGCTCAAACCGAACAGCTACGCCGGAGAAGAAGTCTGGACGGAAGCGCTCGCCGGGTGGTCTGTTCCAGAGCCTCCAGAGTGGCGGTCACCCCCGCGCCGAGCGTGGCGGACAAGCTGACCGAGAGGGACGCGGCAAAGCGCTCCAGAACCGACCGCACTTGTTGTTCCGCCGAAGGGGCGAGAAACCTGACAGTCCGCCACTTGAGGCGAGATGACACTCCGCGCGGCTCCGCTCCGGCAGCCGTCGCTCGAAGGCGTGACCACACTGCCCTGTTCCTCCAACACCATCGCCTGTTCCACAACACCCTCCCTCATGTTCCGTCTGGTCACTTGATGTAATCGAACAGACTCCCAGCGGGCAGTCGCGCCCGAGCAGACAGCGCAGCCTGCTGATGGAGTTGACCCTGGTTCAACTCGAGAGTGGCGGCAACGATGTCAGCATCGCAGCTGGCCGCTCAGCTCGGACTGGCACCGCACATCGATCTGATGAGCCCGGCCAATTGCCGAATTGACCCTGTCTTGCAGCATGCCGTAGTAGCTCAACTCGGTGTTGAGGTGGTCCCCAGCGCTTCGCAGCGACTTCAGGGCCGCCTGGATATCCGACTCGGAATTGGACTGCAGGGCAACTCGCAGTCCGTTCACCGCCGCAAAGACACTGGCCGAAGGGGAGTCGAAGATCTGCTGAGCAGTCCTGGAAACCGGAAGCGCAATCCCGTCGCCGTCCAGAACCTGTCGTGTGGCCGACGGTGTTATCAATTCGTTGACACCGTTGGACGATCCCAGGCTCAGCTCATACACCGGGGCATCCGCCCGGTCGCCGCTGAAAAGGTAGCTACCATTGCAGGTTGTGCGGCTGATACCGACCAGTTGAGTGAGGATTCCTTCGACCTGCCCGGCAAGCCCCAGTCGCTGGTCGGCCGAAATCAGGCTGCCCGCACCTTCCGACCCAAGCGTTGAGGCTTGGTCCAGCAATTGCACGGCCTGGGCGAGCACTTCTTCCGACGTGTCCGCTTCGGCCTTCACTTGATTCAGGTTGGCCAGAATCTGAGTATTCCACCCCAGCTCGCCGCGCAACTCGAGGATGTCTCCGACCTGTTGAGGGGCATCGGAAGCCCTTTCCACGCGAAGCCCGGAGCTGATTTCGCGCTGCGCCTTGTCCGTTGCGGCCTGAGAGCGCGCCAGATCCGCCAAGAATGCCTGCGTCGCCCCATCGATGTTTTGGATCACGGTTGAGATCTCCCTACCTCACCATGTTCATGGTGGTCTCCGTCAAGCCGTCCAGGATGGTTATCATCCTGGCAGCGGCCTGGTAGGCGCGCTGAAACTGGATCAACATCACGGCCTCCTCATCCAAAGATACGCCCGACGTCTGCTCGCGCAGAGTCCGTGCCTGTGCCACCAACTGCGTCTGTAAGTCCGCGCCGTCCTTGGCGGCGCTCACCTCGCGTCCCACCTTGGCGGCCAACCCCGCGTAGAACTCGACGAATCCGAGATTATCGATCTGACCCGTCCCACCCGCGGGTGACCCGAGTCCTGCGAGCTTCAAGGCCGTCCCGTTGGAAACGTATGGGGGGCCAGGGTCGATGGCGGCAAGCTGTTGGGGCGCGATCGAGGGACTTACCGCGATTGTGGCTGCAACGGCGGTGGGGTTGGAGGCATCGTATGTGAACAGCGCCACCCCCGGTTGGGGAGGGGGGCCATCCGACACCCGCCCGGAGGTCAGAAGCTGATTGACCTGATCCGCCATGGCCTGCGCCAGCCGGTTGAGGTCTCCCTGCTGGTAGGCGTCCCCGATGAGTGACGGCAGGAGTTGATTCCGAGTCTCCAGAAGCGCGCCTAACTGGCCCTTGGAGATCTGACCGGTAATATCGTTGCCGGTGGCGTCCAGGATTCGCGCCCTCGGGGCCGCGTTCGGGTAGACCGGAGGCTGGTCCGCCGGTGAGCCGTAGCTGAGACTCACCGCATGAACCGTTTCTCCGGAGACCAACGGGGATTGCCCGCCCAGCAGCAGTGTATAGGAACCGTCCGCTTGCCGCAGGGCGGTGAAGTCGGCGATTTCCGCAAGCTCCTCCAGGGCGGCATGCAGCCTGGCATCCAGCCCCGGGTCCTCGGAGCCGCTCCTGAGCCGTTCCGCGTTACAGTCGCGGACTACGCCGGCAAGCTCGTTGATGCGAGTTACCGTCTGCTGCAACTGGCGGTCGGTCTGGGAGGAGATCCGCGAGAGATCGCCGGCTGTCTGCTGGAAGCTCCTGGCCATCTGGCCCGCGGCATCCAGCACGGCGGAGCGTGCCGCGGAGCTGTCCGGAGACGCGCTCCAGGCAGAGAAGCTCTGGAACAGACTGCTCATGGCTCCGAACACTCCGCCCTTGCCGCTGATGTCGAAGCTGCTCTCGATGGGGCCGAGTGTCGTCTGCTTCTGGCTGAAGTAGCCCAGATTCTCAAGGCGGCTCCAGACCTCCTGCTCGGCATAATCGTCACGTGCGCTCAGCAGCGCGCCCGCCGTCACGCCGCCGGCCAGGCTGCCGTCCGCGCTGAAGGAGGCCGCCTCCAGGATCAGCCTCTGTCGCGCGTAGCCGGGCGTGGAGGCATTGGTCACATTGTTCTGCGTGACCTCCAGGGCCCGTTCAAAGGCGCGGAGAGAGCTGCTGGCCGCCGCAATGGATGCAAACAGGTTCGCCATACTCGTCCTCGTCGCCGGTCAGAGCTCTCCCCTCGAACTGCAGGTTCGCCGGAGTCGGCGAAGGAGCGCCCGCGGCGGTGTATCCGTGTTCGTGGCATCCCCGGATCTGATGCCATCCGGTCAGATAACGCGCCCAGCCGTTGAGCAGGGCATCAAACTGGCTCACCTGGTGGCGCAGGCTTCGTGCCAGAAGCAGGCACCGCTCCCGTGCCGGCGGCTCCATCCTGGCTGGAATCTAAAGACAGCGCGGCAGACTGCAGGCTTTCCACCGCATCTTCCAGTTGGATGGAATAAGCGTCCAGACGCCCCGGTTCCATGGTGGTGAGCGTCTCGCGGCATTCCTGGAGGAGGTCCAGACCCTGGCGCAACAACGCTTCCGGGTTGGCGGTCACCGCTTGAGAAGTCTGGTCGGACATAGACACTCCTCGTCAGCCGCCCTGGTTCCCGGTTTCAGGGCCGGCTAATGCGTCCTCGATCAGCTTGTGGGAAAGTGCGCTTGGATCGGGGGCGTAGGCGCCCGTCCGATGCAGCTTGGCCAGGGCCTTCACGTGTTCCGCGCGCTGCGCGGCGCCGGCCGCCCCGGCATTCGCGATGTCCGAAACCAAGCCGGACAATTCCAGCCGGTCTTGGGAGAGCGGATCCAGCCTTGGACCGGAGGTCCCGCATCGCCGCGATGCACCCCCTGGCTGGCAGTGCCTTGCCCGACCGCCTGGGGCGGTCGCGCCGGCTGTCTGGTGAGCGTCAACTTTCATGGTGTTAGGCCACCGCCATGTTACCCGGCGCCATCTCGATCGCCGTTTGGATTCCCTGCTCCCTCAACCTCTCGCCGATCCCTTCCAACGCGCGGTTTCGAACCTGAAAGACCCTGCTGGTGTGGATGCCGAGACGACGGCCAATTTCCTTCATGCCCTTTTCCTCCAGGTAGTAAAGAGAGATGACCTCGCGCTCTCTGGGGGCGAGGCTGTCGATTGCCACGCGCAGGAGATTCCGGACCTGGGCCCGCTCCCAGAGAATATCGGGACGGTTAGCATCGTGCCGGGATGCCTCCCAGGCAGGTACCTCGCTAGGAGTCGATCTCGCCGGAATCATCAGTAAGCCGGAAAACGTTGTGCAAGTCCCGTGCCAACTCCTGGCCTTCCTCGATGTCCATGCCCAGCGTTTCAGCGGTCTCCTCGGCGCTCGGCTCGCGGCCTAATGTGAGCCTCAAGACGAAGAACCGCCTCGGCCACGCGCCGCTGCCATTGCCGCAGCCCTCTGGGCGCCATGTCCAGTCTCCGCAGATGATCGAGGATCTCGCCTCTAATCCGGAAACGGGCATAGACGGGAAAGGCAACGCAACGGTCTGGCGTGTAGGAACGCGCCGCTGTCAGAAGGCCGACGAGTCCAGCCTGGAGCAGATCGTCGAATTCATGTATCCCATCCTCCGGCAGAGCGTCGTAAATCTGACGCGCAATCCTCCGCGCCAAGGGGCGATAGGCGACAACCAGCTCGTGTGGCTCCTGGGCTCCGCGGGGGGGATTCTAGCAGATTCTCGCTTCGTCCCTCATTGAGGGGGCGATTTCAAGGCATTCACGTTCCATCGTCATCCGAGTATCCTCTTGAGCTTGAGCTAATGAGCCAGATGTCCGATGACGGCCACCAGCGTCGCGGATCCCGAGCATGAGCGATGCCACTGTCGGACGCGGAAGTTCGCCTGCAATCAATAATATAACACCGGTCTATTCTGATCCTGAAGTCCTGTTTTTCTGGTCTTTTGAGGGGCCCGATTCTTGGACCGGCATTAACGATAGTACCGGGGGGTTAACATTGCGCGTATTTTGATGTAAACCATTTTGAATCAGTAGAGTATGCGTCGAAATGCCGGAGTAGTACTCTGGGACGTATAGGTCCACCCATTCGCGGGTATGACAACGTCGCAAGAGGGGTCTACTGGCGATCCAGAATAGCCCTATAATCCCCCTCCAGAATGCCGATTACTACTAAGCACTCTATGGCTACTAGGCGGATCATCTGGCTCTACTAGCGGACACTTGCCGGCGGAATTCACCAGTCTCGCCAGAGAATGCAGGGACCACACCCTCGCGGCTATGCCGTTGGCGGACGGCTTCGACTACCTGCGCGCCGACGGCGCCGATGCTGTAGTTGTCAGCCTGCCCATAGAGGGCTGGCCTGCTGAGAAGGTTCTCGACGCCGTCCACAGGATCGCCCCAGCCGCACTGGTGATCATTCGGGACACCGGGACCACTAGCGCCAACCTCGCCCGCTTGCGGAGCCTGGGGGCTCACCTGTGCGCCGGAAGTGACGTGGATGAGGCTGAGCTCATCGAAAGCATACTCGGTGCGCTCGGCGACGAAGTGCCAACCGGAGCCGACCTGCGCCAGACGGAGGAAGGCTGGCGGCGTTCCATGGTCGGCGAAAGCCGCGCCATGCAAGAAGTTCTCCGGCTACTGCGGCTGGCTGGACCCCGGCGCAGCACTGTGCTGATCAGTGGGGAATCGGGGACCGGAAAGGAACTGGCTGCCAAGGCGTTGCATAGCCTGAGTGAGCGCAGGAAGTTCCCGATGGTGGCGGTCAATTGCAGCGCGATCCCCGAGAACCTGCTCGAGTCGGAACTGTTCGGGCACGTCAAGGGCGCCTTCACGGGCGCGATGACTCGCCCGCGCAGGACGATTCGAACAGGCGCATAAGGGTACGCTGTTCCTGGACGAAATCGCGGACATGCCGCTTGATCTTCAGGCGAAGCTGCTGCGAGTTCTGCAGGAAAGGGAGTTTCAAAGGCTGGGCAGTTCCGAGACGATTCGGGTCGACGTGCGCATTATCGCGGCCTCCAACGTGAACCTCCTGGATCGGGTGAGCGTCGGGCAAGTTCCGCGAGGATCTCTACTACCGGCTGAATGTAGTGCCGATCCGGATGCCGGCGCTGCGCGAGCGCCTTTCCGACATCCCGCTGCTGGCCCACCATTTCCTCGATAAAGTATGCGCCAACGAGGGCCTTACCCCAACGAACGCTGGGGCCAGGCGTTCTGGAGCGGCTCTGCGCCTGCTCCTGGCCGGGAAATATCCGGCAATTGGAGAACGCCATCGAGATGGCGGTGGTGATGAGCGGCGACCGGCGGACGCTTCAACTGTCTGACTTCGAGGCGGCGTTGCCCAAGAGGACCGGCCTCGACCGTTGTTCCGAACCCTGCAATCCGGGAGGAATTCGATGCATCCCCGGCGATTGACTTACTGCCGCCTGAAGCCGCCTGCGAAGGACTGGAGTTCGAGGAAGCGGTACGCCAGTTCGAGCGGACGCTGATCGAGAGAGCGGTGCGCACGGCCAAGGGAAACAAGAGCAGAGCAGCGCGCATTCTCGGCTTGAAGCGGACTACCTTGATCTGCAAGTTGAAAGTCTTGGAAGGCGAGGGACTGGCGTTGGCGGCCGCCAATGGTTGACGCAGATCCGCCGCGGCCGCGAGCCCCCGACCGTGACAATCAGGGGCGTCTCCCCGACCAGCCGCCGCACCTTCAGCAGAAGCTCCACTTGGCCCTGCCGGAAGCCCGAGACTCTGCGCGATCGCCGCCGGGCTCTCCCCTTGCTCGTGGAGCTGGAGGATTCTGTCCCTGGGGAGGTTGCCTGCCGTCAGACGGACTGGGCCAGACTGGCCGGTCCCCGACACAACCTCTTGCGAGGTCGCGCCGCAGATCCTCTCGTTCCACCTCCGAAGCTCTCAGCGCCGCGCTGAGTCCGGCGGTCCTTTGCTTGCATTCCGCGCGCACCATGGCGATCTCCGCCTTGAGAGTCTGAGAAGAAGTAGAGTCCGGCGCGGAGGCCGGCGGTCAACAACACGTAAGACGCGCACAACGGCAATAAAGAACAGTTCAGGGGTCATTCTCAGCCTCTCAGTCCCGCGCCCTAGCCATTGGCAGTGGCCGCCAGGGCGTGAGCGAACTGCGCCAGCCCCACGGAGTCCGCCTCCTGCGTCCCTTCTCCCCGGCCCAGGATCTGCTTGATCCGCACCCCGTAGTTGCCGTCCACCACGACCACTTCACCGCGCGCGATCACACGGTCGTTGACAATGATTTCAACCGGGTCGCCGGTCACGCGGTTCAGCTCCACACTCGACCCGATGGTGAGTTTCAGCACTTCCTTCAAGGGCAGTTGCGCGGATCCGAAGGAGACGCTGAGGGGCAGCTTCACGTCCAGCAGGAAACTAAGGGCTTCGGTGTTCAATTGGGTGCTTGCTAAGTTCGCTTCAGCCATAGTGGATCTCCTTGTCTCGTCAGGTCGCCGCGGAGCGTGCGACACCGCTTGTTGGCCGGGGGATTCGGGGCGTGGTTCTCTTCTCGATGTAGGCCCGCAGCCTCAGCACAGCTTGGGCTTTCAGTTGCGACACGCGGGAGAAATGCACTTCCAAAACTTGGGCCACTTCCTTCAGACTCAGTTCTTCCAGGTAGTACAGACTCAGGACGGTCTTCTCCAGGGCAGGCATCCGCTCAATGGCCTCTGTCAGCAGGGCCTCCAGTTCAGACCGCTCGAAGAGCCGGGAGGCGAATGATCCTCGTTGTCCGGTACCAGGCGAAGCAAATCGGAGCCGCCTGTTTCGTCCGACGCGGATTCGAGCGGCATCACATCCACCGACCGGATCCCCGGAGTAGCTGCTGATACTCGGCCAACTCTATCCCCAACTCGGCGGCGATTTCGTCCGCTTCAGGTTCACGGCCCCACCTTTGGCGTGCGGCTGAGATGGCCGCTTCAATGTCTTTGGCCGTCTTGCGTGCGCTCCGCGGAGCCCAGTCCAGCCCCCGCAGACTGTCCAGGATGGCTCCCCGGATCTTATACTCGGCGTAGGTCTTAAGCTGTGCGTTCCTGGATGGATCGTAGTTGTCGATTGCCGATATGAGACCGACCGTGCCTGCCGAGACGAGATCGTCGAAGGCAATGTGGTCCGGAAGCCGCTCGTGGATTCGCGCCGCAATCACCTGCACCTGCCAAATATGATCCAGAATGAGCCGCTCACGCTCCTGACCGGCCTGTACCGTGGTTTGTTCCGCGTACATCTTCGACTCTACGCCCCGAGGTTGCTAGGCCGCGTGCCGCGGCTCGCTCGGCGCCGCCCCCCCAAACTAAGTCGACTACCCTGGCCGGTCGTGGCGGGTTCGATGTCTTCGGGGACCGCGGGTCCTGCCGTCACGAACGAAATGGGCTTTCCCGTGCCGGCCGCGGCGCCGTAAAGAGAAGCGAGAGAACGGCTTTCGTCCAACTTCGTAAACAGGAGCTTGGCTGGCCGGAAGACCTCATACCTGCACGCCAGGTGGAGCAGGTCCGCTTGCCTGGCGGACGCCGGCAGAACGAGGTGAGTGTCGATGTCTTGCCGCTCGCGGGCGAAACGGGCCAGATCGGCGGCTGCGTGAATGTCGGATGAGCTGTAGCCGGCAGTGTCAATGAAGGTCAGGT
The DNA here is from genome assembly GCA_963744775.1 of Bryobacterales bacterium. Taxonomy (GTDB): domain Bacteria; phylum Acidobacteriota; class Terriglobia; order Bryobacterales; family Bryobacteraceae; genus CAVUVG01. Next base: position 201,132 of record CAVUVG010000021.1, on the reverse strand, counting down.
CGGTCCCGCTGCTGTCCTTCAGCGCCTGAACCAGTTCTCCGGTTGACATGCACGCCTGGAAACCTACGCCCAGGGTCTCCGCATAAGAGCGCAGCAGGTCCGGGCCCCCCACCCGGTGAACGTCCGTGGATAGCAGTTTGACCGACCGCCCTCGCGCGAGGCCCTGCTGGATCGCCAATTTCACCAGCGTGGTGGTCTTGCCGGCTCCTGGGGGTCCTACCAGCAGAATGATCCGGCGACCACCGTCGGCCTGTCCGACTCTGGCATCACAAACCAGCTTGTCCCCGAGAATTCGCAGCAGCAGGGATTCGATGGCCGCCTCCGATTTCCCCTCGATCGCCTCCGAGGCTGCCACGGCCAGAGAACATGCCTCGGTGTACTCAAAACCGCGGGCCACCATCTGAGCGAACAGTAGACCGCTGTTGGCCTCGGTCCGGCCGTCCGGCGCCGAGGCGCCCACCTCCGCTGCCGGTTCCGTTTCCGGGGACGGAGTTGTCTCCTCCGCGGGGCCAACCGCAAAAACGACCTCGTAACGTCCCTGTCCGCGCGCCTCTGGCGCCGCGTCCCGGGAACGCAGGAGCAGAGCGTTCTCGCCGAGTTCCCGACGGGCCGATTCCCGCGCCAGGTTGACGCTGTCGACGAAGTATGACTTTATGTTGAATCCGGCGTGTGTTGCGGGGGCCAGCGCAGGCCAGTTTGCAGTCAGGGTAGCCATCAGCGTATTACTCCCAGCGAGATCACTCTCGCCTCGGGGGGCACTTCGTTATGGGATATGAAGAACAGATTGCGAATGGACGGGTCCAGAATCTGCCTGAGGAAATACCGGCACCCGGAGCTCACCAGTATCGCCACCGGCGCCTCGGGGGAGCCCACGTGCTGCGCGATTCGGTTTTGCAGGTCTCGCATCGACTGAGGGGACATCGCCAAATGACTGGTCTGCTCGCCGTGCTCCACGGCGGACTCCACGGCTTGCTCTATGGAAGGGTCCAGGATGTATGCCGTCAGGTCCCCCGAGCGGTTCAGGAAGGGCTTCACAACCAACCGGCGAATCGCTTGCCGGACGTATTCCGTCAGCAGAACGGTATTCCGGGTTGTGGCCGCCGCTTCGCCGAGAGCTTCCAGGATGGTGACGGCGTCTTTGATCGAAACCCTTTCCCGCAAGAAGGTTCTGCAGCACGCGTTGTACCCCACCGAGGGAAAGCAATTTAGGGACCAGATCTTCGACAACTTTCGGATGCTCCAGAGCAACGCGATCCAATAGCCGCTTAGTATCCTGCCGGCTGAGGATTTCGTGCGCGTAGCGGTGCGCCAATTCGGAAAGGTGGGTGCCTAAGACGCTCACTCCGTCGACGACGGTGAATCCCGAACGTCTGACGCTCTCGGCGGCGGATTGAGGTATCCACCAGGACTTGCAACCCGAACGCGGGCTCGGCAGTTTGGCGCCCGTTCGGGGGAGCTTCCTTCTTCCCCATCGGGATAGCCAACTCCTGTCCCTGGAATATTTCGTAGCGGGCGATTTCCGCACCCTTGACCGAGACCGTGTATTCACCAGGCCGCAGCGAGAGGTTGTCGGACACCTTGACTGGAGGCAGCAGGTACCCGAGATCGGCGACTAACTGACGACGGATGCCGGAAATTCGGCGCATGAGCGGAGAATCGGCGCCGCCCTCGACCATCCTCACCAACCCCAGGCCAAGCTCCAGGCTAATCGGCTCCACGCGGAGCAGGGACTCAAGACTCTGCGCGGCGGGAACGCCCTTCTCCTCCTTGACCGCCTCACCCGCAAGGCGGTTGCGCTTCTTGAGATTCCACGCGGCGACACCTACACCGGCGCCCATCAGAAGGAACGGGATCTTAGGCAGCCCCGGGAAGCCGGCCAGTGCCACCAAGACGCCGCTCGCCAGCAGCAAAGGCTCGCTCTTGCTGAAAACCTGCCTCTCGAATTCGACGCCGAGATGAACGTCAGAGGAGGCTCGGGTGATGATCAGGCCGCCCGAGATCGAGATCATGAGAGCCGGAATGACCGTCACCAGCCCGTCTCCGATGGTGAGGACGCTGTAGGTTTCGACGGCCTTCCGGAAAGCCATTCCGTGCTGGAATACGCCAATGAGAAGCCCGGCCACGATGTTGATGGCCGTGATGAGGATGCTGGCTATGGCGTCCCGCTGCGTGAAACGGGAGGCGCCGTCCATGGCCCCATAGAACTCCGCTTCGGCGGTCAATTGCCGCCGCCGGCGCTTGGCCTCCACATCGTCGATCAAGCCGGCGTTCAGATCCGAATCGATCGACATTTGCTTGCCCGGCAGGGCGTCCAGGGTGAAGCGGGCGGTGACTTCGGATATCCGCACCGCGCCGTGGTTGATGACCACGTATTGAATCGCGATCAATACCAGGAAGATCACGGCGCCGATGATGTAGTTGCCGCCCACCACGAAGTTGCCGAACGCCTGGATGACTTCGCCGGCCGCGGAGGTTCCCAGACTGCCGTTCATGAGGATCAAGCGGGTCGAAGAGATGTTCAGAGCCAGCCGGAACAACGTCAGCAGGAGCAGGGTCGTGGGGAAGACGCTGAACTCGGCCGGCCGGACAATGTACATGGCGACCATCATCACCACGACGGACAGCATGATGTCGGTGACGATGAGAATGTCCAACACGAAGGGCGGAAGGGGGGTGATCAGGGTGACCACAATCGCCAGAACCGCCAGCGGGACCGCTAGTTCTCGCAAGCTTAAACCGGATAGCAGGGGCAGGCCCTTCCAGAGCGCCGGCGCCGGGATGCTTTTCGCCAATTCCACTTTCGTAACCTCGACCTACGATGCCGGCAGCCGCCCGTTCATGAGACGGAATATATACGCCAGCACCTCCGCCACGGCTCTGTAGAGGTGCGCGGGTATCTCCTGTCCGACCTCGGCGAATTTATACAGTGCCTGGGCGAGTGGAGGGTTCTCGACCAGCGGGATCTGGTGTTCCATGGCCCGTTGCCGGATGCGCTGGGCCAGATAGTTCTTGCCCTTCGCCAGGACCATGGGCGCCGCCATCGAATTGAGTTCATACCGGATGGCCACGGCGTAGTGAGTCGGGTTCACGATTATGGCCGTGGCTTTGGGGATCTCCGACATCATTCGCCGGCGCAGGCGTTCCCGCGCCAGTCGCCGAATCCGCGCCTTCATCTGCGGATTGCCTTCCAGTTCCTTAAGCTCCTCTTTGACCTCTTGCTTTGTCATCCGGAGTTGCTGCGCGTTACGGAATTTCTCGCGCGCCAGGTCCACGCAGCCGAACACGAGGAACACACCGGAACACTTCCAGAGCAAGTCCATCAAGGAGGCGCCCACCTGCGACATCCCGCCCGCGACTCCCCGCAACGGCAGGTCGAAGTGCTTCTCGATATTGTCTTTCGCGATGAAGTAGACCGCGGCGCCGAAGACGGGGAGCATGATCATCGCCTGCAGGAAGTCCTGGCTGTTCTGCCGTGGGAGATCCCGCAGTCTCGAGACAGGACTCAGCCGCTGGAAGTCAGGCATGACCTTCTTCAGGCTCAGGCCCATCTTGGTCAGGGCGAGCTGAAAACCCAGCGCGAGTACCGTCAGCAGGGCCGCTACGGCCGCTCAGCGAAGCGAAGTTCCTCCAAATCAGATCGCTCAAAAGCGATACCAGCCCCTCGCTGCTTAGACGGCCGGAAAACGCCCGGATCAGAACCACGCGGGTGTCCCGAGTCAATTGCTGCAGCCACCCCTGTCCCCAGTAACCCAACAGAAGGACGAAGGCCACGAATTGGACCGCCCCGAGAAACTGCTTTGAGGAGGGGAATTGACCTTCTTTCCGGGCCTTCTCGAGCCGCCGCTGCGTGGGTTTCTCGGTCTTGGAGGACTTGTCAGACATCCTCGACGCCCTCCCCCGATATGGCCGGCCTTCCGTTCGTCATTGCCCCAGCAGCGCCCCTCTGACAGTCCCAAACACATGATTCCCAAAGCCTCGGAATACGGCGGGGAACAGGGCCGTCATCCACGCCAGAAGACCCAATGTGACCAGCATCTTGGCCGGGAACGCCACCGTGAGCAATTGTAGATGGGCGTTGATCCGCCCGAGCAACGCCAGCGCGATATCGACGAGCACCATCAGAGCGAGCACCGGCATGGCCAGCCGCAAAGCCGTGGAGAACATACCGGCGCCCAGCCGGGCGATCGCCTCGGCGGGGGGCGAGACAAAACGAACGACCCAGGAGGGTGCGTAGCCATGCTGCTCGCGAAGATGCGCATGACCTCCCGGTCGAACCCGAAAGCGAAGAACAGCAATCCGGCCGTAAGCTGAGCCAGGACCAGCAGAATCGAGGAGTCGGCCTGAGTCGAAGGATCGACGGTGGATGCGTACGCGTAGCCTGCCTGCAATCCGATCAACTGCGCCGCCAGCACGAACGACTCCAGCAACAGCGTCACGGCCAGGCCAACCGCGATGCCTAAGCCGGCTTCCGCCGCCAACCATGCCGCCATCCGGCCGGGCGAGACGCCGACCGCGTCCAGGCGCGGCCACTGGGGAAACAGAGCCACCGTGACGGCCAGGGCCAACACGGCCCGGCCCATTTCCAGTCCGCCCCGCATGCCAGGAATGGGCACGAAGACAAACGCGCCCGACACTCGCGCCAGGGTCAGAAGGAAACCCCATAGAGTCGCCAGCGGAAGGATCAGATCACCGCGCATATCGGCTGAGGTCCCCGAACATCGCGCCGGTATAGGTCACAAGCTGCCGCAGCATCCAAGGCATGGAGACCAGCAGAACCCCCAGAAAGGCCAACAGCCTCGGAATGGTGTTGAAGCCCGTATCTTGAATGGAAGTGAGAATCTGCAACAGGCTGATCGCAATGCCCACGCAGAAGCCCGTTGTCAGCAGGGGCGCGCTCAGCCAGAACGCGGTGATGAGTGCCTGGCGGATGACCTCCACTACGAGTTCCGGTGTCATTAGAGACGCCCTTTCCCTGCGCCTTTCGGCTCCTGCACTAGTAAAAAGTCCTCATCAACGAGCCCACGACCAGGTTCCAGCCGTCCACGAGCACGAAGAGCAGAATCTTGAAGGGAGCGGAGATCATGACCGGCGGCAGTTGAATCATGCCCATCGAGAGGGTGACGGACGCGACCACCAGATCGATGATCAGGAAGGGCATGAAGAGCACGGCGCCAATCTGAAAGCCGGCCTTGAGTTCCGAGAGAATGTAGGCCGGGATCAGCACTCTTAGATCGAGGTCGGCAGGTGTCCTGGGAGCCGGTGTTTTCGAGATCTCGAGGAAGAGCTTCACGTCCTTCTCGCGGGCAAAACGCACGAGGAACGCCTTCAGCGGCTTGGAGCCTTCGTCAAATGCCTGGGACGCAGTCAATTTGTGCTCCTGTAGCGGCTCCCAGCCCTTTGAGTACATCTCCGACGCAACCGGCTGCATGATCAGAATGGTCAGAAATAAGGACAGCCCGATCAGCACCTGGTTCGAAGGCGTGGTCTGAGTGCCGAGCGCCTGACGGAGGAAGTGAAGCACGACCGTGAGGCGCAGAAAGGGCGTCACGGAGACAACCACGGCGGGCAGCAGGGTAAGGACGGTAAGTAGAATCACCACCTGCATCGAGGCGCTGACCGAAGTGCCGGAATTCGGCCCTCCGGCCGCCAAGCCGGCCCATGACAGCAGGTCATTCTTTGAATCCGCGGCCACTGCCATCGGAATCGTGCAGGTGATCGCAGCAAGCAGGCACAGGAGCCGGTGTATTGTCCGAATCATTTCATCCCTCCACAGGTCCCGGCCCCGGTTCATGGCGGCCCGTCTGAAGGTCCTTCCAGGCAAGACCCTCGATCGAGCCCGCAGCCTGACGGCCCAGTGCCGACCAGCAGCGCCCTGTCCGCCACGTGAATCAGGTGCAGAGTGTGCTGCGGGCGTGAGGGACACTCTCTCGACCAGCACGACGTGCCGCTGCCGTCCACCGCGGCCAGCGCCGCCGATGAAGCGAACGCCGCCCTTCTGCCGCAGCCACCACAGCGCGGACGCGAGCAGGCCCAGGACTAAAAGCACGGACAGAAGTTGCCTTGCCAAGTCCATATTCATTCCCGCGGCGAGAGGTCGAGAATCCGCACGGAGGTCTTGCCTCCGGCCAGTGCGATCTCTCCGGCTACCGATCCGGCACTCTCCCACCAGCAATTCGACGCGGTCGGTCGCAGAGCGGTCCGTTCTGAGGACGCTTCCGGGCCGAAGGAGCAAGAGGTCCCGGAACCGTACCGTTCGCCGTTCGATTTCGGCGCGCAGTTCCACGGTGACGTCGGCCAGATGCGCGAGTTGGTCCGTGTCTCCCATTCCAAGGATTCCTAGCGTTTCAGATTGATGGTTTCCTGCGTCATTTCGTCCGACGTCACGATTACCTTCGAGTTGGCCTGATACCCTCGCTGCATGAGGATCAGGTTCGTGAACTCCTGGGCGATATCCACGGTGGACGATTCGAGCGCCTTGGCCACGATTTTGCCCCTTGTGCCCGTCTCAGGCAGCCCGATCACGGGGGTCGCCGTGTCCATGGAAACGGCCAGGCAATTGTTGCCCGCGTCGACCAGCGAATCGGGGTTCCGGATGGCGGCCAGCGCAATGCCGCGCAACCACACGATCCTGGCCCCCGGAGTACTTCGCCACGATGCTGCCGCCATCCGACCAGTTCGACCCCGGTCAGTTGGGCAGCGGTATTGCCGTCAGTGGTGATCACGGAAGCGGCGGAGGGGGCGGTGTATTGCGTGAGCCGGGGGGCGCCGTCCGTCGTCAATAGGTTCCAGGTCAGGCTGAGATCGGCGGCGCCGTTGGCGAGGGACTGCACCTCAATGTCGGCAACGTCGGCCGTCGGCGCTGTCATCTGCCCGTTTTCGTCGAAGGTGATGGCGTTAGCCCCGGAGGCGACCGACACGGCGGCATCCGTCGAGCCCACATCCGCGCCGGGAATTGTGATGTCGTAGCTCCACGTGCCGGCTGTCGCGCCGCGCGTCAACTTGACCGTGAGGTTGTGAGTTTGCCCCAGCGAGTCTACCGCCTGGATGGGTACGCTGAAGGTTGTTCCTTCGCGGGCGGTCGCGTTGAGGTTGGCATCTATCGAAAATTTCGTCGAAACGCTAGGAGCCAGCAGGCTCCCGAGAGGGAGCACAATGTCCCCGACCGGGCCGTCGGCAGCCACAACCCCGTCTGCCGCGGACCATCCCTGCACCCTCTGCCCGGTGGCGGTCAGAAGCGTGCCGCCGGCGTCCAGGCGGAAATTTCCGGCACGGGTGTACAGCTGCCTTCCGCTGGCATCGCGCACAACGAAGAAGCCGTCCCCTTGAATCGCGGCGTCGAGATTCCCACCACTGGTTTGGACGGCCCCTTGGCCCGACTGCCGGAAGGCCTCGGCCATCAAGTCGTGGAACTGCGCCGTCTCCTTCTTGAAGCCCGTTGTGTTGAGATTCGCCAGGTTATTGCTGACGATGTTGAGCCCCGTGGCGTTGGCGTTGAGCGCTCCGAGGGCTGTCGTAAAGGCGTTGAACATTTGCGTCTCTTCCTTTCTTCTCGCTTTTAGGCCGGCTTCTGCGGCGCGCTGGCCGTTTGCTCTTCACTGCTCTGGCCGTTGAGGTCTTCGATCGCGCTTCGAATATTGATGAGTTGCTCCAGTTGGCTGAACTGCGCGAGCTGCGTGAGAAATTCCGTGCCATCGGCCGGGTTGAGCGGATCCTGGTTGCGGATCTGGGCCACCAGCAGCTTCAGAAACGTCTCTTTGTTTGCGGTCTGTTCCAAGCCTTGCTTGGATGCGGTCGCGCTCGAAGAGCTGTCAGCCGGTGCCTGGCTGGCGGTTGCCTCGCTCGCGCTGGTTGCGCTGCCTATTGTCGCCATGAGAGTTCCCTCCAGTTCGTCTTGGGCGGGCTGGTAAGGCTCGCCTCCAGTTCTTCTACCCAACGCGGCGCGCTGTCCTCGCTCCCGCGACCGCCGCGATTCTCCTGCTGCCCCCCGGAGGCGAACTCCCTGCCGCCCTTGCCGCCTTCGGGGGGCCGCTCCTGTCCCGCCCCAGGATTATTACTGGCACTCGAAGCGGGAGAACCGGACGGTAACGGCCGCCACGCCTCGGTCTGATAACCCGAGTCCTTGAGTGTCTGCACCAGGTCCTGCAGCCCGCCGCGCAGGTCGGCGGTCAGCCCAGGGGACGCCGTCTTGACGGTCACCTGGACTTCGCTCCCGCGAGCAACCAGGCGAATGTCGACTCTCTCGCTCTGTTGGCCGTGAACTCGAAGGTCGATGCGGCCCGCCGGCTGAACGGCGCCTGGCTCGAGAGCATCGGCCGGAGATTGAACCCTCCCAGACTCGGGCGCGCTGTGGTGGGCCGGCATGCTAGCGGGACGGTTTGACGTTGCATGAGAGGCCTGCGGCGGCGGAGGCGCGACGACGGAGATGCTCCCCTTTCCCACGCTGGCGCTCCCCAGGCCGCTACCGCCCTGCGGAATGCTTTCCTTGCCGCCCGTTTCCGCCGGCTTCGCCGCTCCTTCCTCTTTGTTAGGAGCAGCGCCGGTGACTTTTCTTTGGAGGATGCCCGGACCGTTGGATTCACTCTGCTCTATGGAGTCGCCTCCGAGCGGCGGATTCTCCGTTGCAGCGGATTTCTCAGGAACAGCGTCGGTGACTTTTCTTTGGAGGATGCTCGGACCGGCGGATTCACTCTGCTCCACTGAGTCGCCGTCCGAGCGGCGGATTCTCCGTCGCAGTGGATTTCTCAGGAACAGCGTCGGTGAGCTTTCTTTGGAGGATGCCCGGGCCGGCGGATTCACTCTGCTCCATGGAGTTGGGTCCCAGCGGCGGATTCTCCGTTGCAGTGGATTTCTCCCGCCCCGTGTTTGCGGGCGCTCCTTCCACGTTGTTAAGAGCAGTGTCGGTGACCTTTCTTTGGAGGATGCCTGGACCGGCGGATTCACTCTGCTCCATGGAGTCGCATCCGAGCGGCGGATTCTCCGTTGCGGTGGATTTCTCCCGCCCCATGTTTGCGGATGAGACGGCAGTTTCCGGCCGCGCCGGCACACCGTCCGGGGGGCTGAGCGAAGCAGCGGCTGACTCGGCGACGCTACCGGACTGCAGGGCGCTCGCCGCTCCCGCCGGCGTCGAGTTGGAGGCGGATGCAGCCGGCGAAACCTCGGAACACCTCACGGCAACCGCCACGTCCCTGGCCGACCCTGCCGGTAGCGACGTCCGTTCCAGAACCGGGCCGGATGGTACGTCCTGGGCCGGGTTGCCGCCCTTGTCCGTGTTGTTCACTTCGCCTCGGCATTGGGCGGCCGGTTCTGACGGCCCGCAAGGCCGGTCCGATTCCTGCGCTACAGCCAAATCGGCGCGCTCGGCCGGACCTTCAGCGGCTACGGTTTTAACTTCTGTCGACGCCTGTTCCTGGCCTGCAGCTTGAACCGCGACGGCTTCAGGCTCTTCTCGTCTCGACTCCGCGGGAGGGCGTGCAGCCAATTTCCGTGTATGGACTCCCATCCCTGCGGGCGCCGACGCTGGAGAGTCGCAGGCGGCCTCCTCCAGTTCCCGCTGGAAGGCCTCGCCGCAGTTACCGGGGCAGCGGGCGGGTGCTTCCCTCTGGATTCGCCCCACGGGGGCCGAGGGGAGCGAAGATGGCGCTACCAGGGTCACGCAGCAGGGGATGCATGTCAGGTGCCATTAGGATTTTCCCTGACTTTCAATGGTTTGGATGCTCTGTGAGCCTGGCGGAGCTTCGACGAAGGGGGCGGCAAGTGTCGACTTCCCGACGGTCACACCACCCCTAATCCACTCTATCGGCATTGTGTAAGTTGGCTTTAAAGCTATTTCCCTGCGTTCGGCCACTTACTTGCTTCATCCCGTCCGGAGCACCACCATGGATCCACTAACCATCTCGGCCGCCAGCGGTCTTAGGGCGAGGATGGAATCGCTCGACATGCTGGCCAACAACCTCGCGAATGCCGCCACCAGCGGATACAAGGGGGACTATGAATCCTACGGCCTCTATGCCGGCAGCGAAAGCCCCGCGGCGCTCAACGGGCCATTGGATCCCAGCCGTCCTGGGTCACTCCCGGTCATCGAAAGACCTTGGACCGATTTCTCGCAGGGACTGCTTCAGCCCACCGGCAACGCGTTCGATCTGGCCCTCTCCGGCAAGGGCCTCTTTGTAGTCACTGGGCCGTCGGGCCCCTTGTACACCCGCAATGGCAGCTTCCACCTGGACGAGCAGGGCCGGCTCGTCAGCGCCGAAGGCTACCCTTTGCAGAGTCAGGACGGGACGCCGCTGCAACTTGACCCAGCCAAGCCGGCCGAGGTGGCGACGGACGGCACGGTTCTCCAAGCGGGCCAGCCGGCCGGGCGCCTGCGGCTGGTCGGCATTGAGGATCAGGGCTCCTTCGCCAAAGTGGGGCACAGCTATTTCGGACGCTGGATCCCGCCGCCAAGCCGAACCCCGCCAAGGACGTGCAGGTCCATCAGGGCAAGCTGGAGAACTCCAACGTCAGCCCGGCCGAATCGGCCGTCAGGCTGGTGTCGGTGATGCGCCAGTTCGAGATGCTGCAACGGGCGATCAGCCTGGGCGCGGAGATGAACCGGAAGGCAGTGGAAGAGGTGGCCCGTGTGGGTTCCTGAAAGCGACGGCAGCAGCAGGAGGAGAAACCGATGATTCGAGCTCTTTACAGCGCCGCCAGCGGCATGACCGCGCAGCAGATCAACGTGGACAACATCGCCAACAACCTGGCCAACGCCAACACCGCCGGCTACAAGATGAGGCGCGCCCAGTTCCAGGACCTCCTCTATCAGAATATGGTTCAGCCCGGGCGCCTCGGCCAGCCAGCAGACGGTCGTTCCCACAGGCCTGCAGGTGGGCCTCGGCACGCGCCCGGCGTCCAACGAAATCATCTTCACCCAGGGCAACTTCTCGGCGACCAACAACCCCTTCGACCTGGTCATCCAGGGCAAGGGCTTCTTCCAGGTGCGCCGGGCCTCGGGTGAGATCGCCTACACGCGCGCCGGCTCATTCCATGTGGATCGGGACGGCAACATGGTCACCAGCGACGGAGACATGATCGAGCCTCAGATCACCATTCCGCCCGACGCGCAAACGGTAACGATCGCGCCGGACGGGACCGTAAGCTACACGCTGCCGGGCCAGACCGCCGCTCAGACCGCGGGACAGATCCAGCTGGCGGGCTTTCAGAACCCGGCCGGCTTGAACAGCATTGGACGGAACCTTTACGTAACCACCGATGCCTCCGGCGAGCCGACGGTCGCGAATCCGGGAGGGCAGGAAGGCCTGGGCACGCTGCTGCAAGGCTACACCGAGCAGTCCAACGTCAGCGTGGTGGAGGAGTTCATCAATCTGATCGTCAGCCAGCGGGCCTACGAAGCGAATTCCAAAGTCGTGAAGGCTGCTGACGAGATGTATCAGCAGGTCAACAACCTCACGCGATGATTCGCAGCGCGCATCCAATTCGTTCTGGCGGCGCAGTTGGCGGCCGCTGCCCGCCTGTGTCACCACGTCCGGCGACCGAATCCTGGCCGGGGAATTGGCGGCCGAGTTGAGCGAGTTCTCCGCGCTTCCCGCCGAGACGGCACTGGGCTACGCTCCGGCTCTTCGGCGCGAAGCGGGTCTTGCGGACCGGAGCAGTTGGTCCGGCTTGCCAAACAACACGGAGTCGAGCTCACGCCCGGCAAGGACCATCTGCGTGGAACGCGCCACGCGGATCCTGAATCCGGAAGAACTACTGGCGGCCATGCGCGCCGCGTTCGACGCCCAGAACGTTCGCTTGAGCATCGTGGATTTCTGCCGCACTCCCGTTCCCCCTGGCGAGACAGTGTTTCCCCGGCAGGGGCTGCCGGCATCCGCGCCTGGCGGAGATGGCCCTGTGCTCTGGAGAGGCTACGTGCACTACGCGCTCGGGGAGGAAGTTTCCCATTTGGGCCAGGGTGAAGGTTTCCAGCCCAACTGCGACGCATCGTGGCGGTCGAAGACCTCGAGCCGGGCCAGCCCGATCAGCGAGAGCCAAGTCCGGGTCGAGGAGACGGAAGGATACCCCCGCAATAGCCCCTGCGCCGCGGGTGGAGGACGTCTTCCATAAAGCTCCCCGGAGATTGATCAAGGCGGGCGCTGAGGTCATCCCTTCCATGTTCGCCGAAGCAACGGCCGGTCGCTCGGGGAGAGAAGGTGCAGGTGGAGGTTCAGAGCGGAGCGGCGCGCCTCACGATGGAGGGGCGGGCGGAGTCGGCCGGAGAAGTGGGAGGAACCATTTCCGTGCGTAACCCGCAAAACGGACGTCTCTTCTCCGCGCGTGTGAGTCGGGAAGGGCCGGGCAGTAGTAAACACGCCTTGATACCAGGATGGAGATACTGCGATGCTGCGCGCTTTCAACAGCTTCTTGTTGATTGTACTGTTGCCGTCTGTAGTATCAGCGGCGGCATCCAAGAAGGACAAGGCTACTAGCCAATTTGACGCCTCTGGATCGCTACCTCCAGGAATCGGCGGCGCGGCCGCAATCCTCCGACGGAGGTTGCCCCGCCGGGCTCGCTCTGGTCTCCCACTTCCAGGCTGACGGACCTGGCACGGGATGTTCGCGCGACCCAGGTGGATGATATCGTCACGATGCTCGTGTCGGAGAGAGCCTCGGCGGTCTCCAAGGGCACGACAAAATCAGGCCGCCAGTCCAGCGTGAAGGCTGGAGTGAACGCCTTCGGCGGCATCACCAAGGCCGCCGGGCCACTGGCAAATCTGGCGGGGGCGAACTCGCAATCGCAACTGAACGGCGAGGCGGAGACCAGTCGCGAAACCTTGGTGACCACTACGCTGGCGACCCGCGTGACGAATGTGCTCCCCAACGGCAACCTGGTGCTGCAGGGCAGCAAAGAAGTCCAGGTCAACTCCGAGAGGCAGTTGGTCAGTGTAAGGGGCATTGTTCGTCCCTCGGACTTGAGCCCCCAAAACACGGTTCGATCCGATCGCTTGGCGCTACTGGAGGTACACATCAATGGGAAAGGCGTGGTCGGCGACGCCATCCGCCGCCCCTTCATCCTGTACCGTCTCTTGCTGGGGATTCTCCCCTTCTAGCCCATGTCCCGCGAGGTTCCAATGAATTGCAGGCATCTAAGCATCGCGATTCTGACGACGATCCTGCTGCTGCCACGGGCGGCCGAGAGCGCCAGCCGTCTCAAGGAGCTGGCTTCCCTGGAGGGCGCGCGAGACAACCAGTTGATCGGCTACGGGCTGGTGGTGGGGCTGGCAGGCACAGGCGACCGGCGCCAGACCGTCTTCTCCGCCCAGAGCCTGACGAACCTGTTGGAGAGGATGGGCGTGTCGGTGTCACCGTCCGCCATCCAAGTCAGAAACACGGCGGCGGCGATGATCACCGCCACACTGCCCCCGTTCGCCCGGCCTGGAGCGCGGATCGATGTTACCGTAGCCGCCATCGGCGACGCGACAACCTGCAGGGCGGGTTGCTGCTCCTGGCCGGCCTGAAAGGCGCGGATGGCCAGGTCTATGCCATGGCGCAAGGGCCCGTGGTCACCGGCGGGTTCGTGGCCGGCCAGACCGGCAACAAGCAGACGGTCAACCATCCCACAGTCGGCCGCGTCCCGGAAGGGGCCCTGGTCGAGCGCAAAGCCCCCTCGGAATTGAACGGCCAGCAGTTGAAATTACTTCTGCACCAGGCGGATTTCACGACCTCGGCGCGGATTGCGGAAGCAGTGAATGTGCGTTTCGGCGGACCGGATGCGAAGGTCGCCAAGGCCGAGAACTCGGCGCTGGTGACGATCAGCATCCCCGAGGAGTATGTTCCTCGAACCGTGGAATTCCTCGCCGAGCTCGAGAAGCTGACCGTCGAGACCGATCGCCAGGCCCGAATCGTGGTCAATGAACGGACGGGCACGATTGTCATGGGCAAGGAAGTGAGGATCTCGCCAGTCGCCATCATGCACGGGAATCTCACCGTCGAAGTGCAGACCAGCTTCGCCGTCTCCCAACCCGCAGGCGTTGTCCTCCGGGACGACGGAGGTGGTCCCCCAAGTCTCGGTCGGCGATCAAGGAGGAGACAGACGCGCAACCTTGTCCTCCAGAAGGGCGCGACTGTGGAAGAGCTCGTTCGGGCACTTTCTTCAATCGGCTCCACCCCGCGGGATATCATCGCGATTCTTCAGAATCTGCGGAGCGCGGGCGCGCTGGAGGCGGAATTAGTCGTCATCTAGCTCGCACGCCGCACTTAGTTCGGCCAGGAAGATGAGTATTTGGACAAGATACAGTCTGGGACTCCACCGGAGACCGTTGCCGGCCAAGGGAATTCCAGCCAGGCAAAGACCAGCCCCGCCCAGTTGCTAGACGCCGCCAGGCAATTCGAGTCGCTGCTGATTTCCGAGATGCTGAAGTCCGTGCGGGAGCCTCCGGAAGCGGATGGCTCGGAACGGGTGACGATGCCGCCGGAGATTCGGCCATGGCGCTGGCCCAGGAGCAGTTTGCGCAAGCACTCGCGCAGGGCGGCGGACTGGGACTTCGAAGTGGTCGCCGGGCCTGGAGCGAGCCAAGCTCTGAATGACACCGAAGCTCTACGTCTGCCGCGCCGTCAGAAAGACCACGCCCGTTGCGCTGAGGCGTGGAGGGGAACTTGTTGCGGCAGCCATTTCCCAAGGATTATACAGGCTGGGTCTCCGCCGGCGCGGCTTCCGGCGCGCCGGCCCCTCAGCGGTTTCCCGCTCGGAGCGGATGCCCGCCACGCCTCAGCCAGCGTGGTCAGCAACCTGAAGACCTCGGCGAGCGGCTCTTCCGTCTGACTCAGGTTGGCCTCGAGCAGTCGCTGCCGGATGTAAACGTACAGGCTTGCCAGATTGCGGCTGATGTCGCCTCCGGCCTGATGTGTCAAGGGACGCGTTCAGAAGATCGATGATGTCCAAGGTCTTGCAGATTGCTTTGGAGCGAGCGGCGATGTCCTTCGCCGCCAAATGCTCTCTCGCGTCGCGCACGGAATCCAGCGCGGCATCGTAGAGGACGTTGATCAGTCCGACGGCGTCGGCCGAAAGGACCTTGCTTTCCAGGTAGCGCATTCGTGTTCATCGCGTTCCTAAGACCTTTATCGGCAAGCCGCTGTCCCGCTTGAAGCAGAAACAACAGGCATCAGCTCGGCCTGCGCCAGCGCCTTGGCGACGTTGAGAACGTACTCGGGCGGGATCTGCTGCACGACTTCCCGGGTTTGCCGATTTACCACCCGAATCACCGGCCGTCCGGTGTCGCGGTCCATCTGGAAAGTCAGTTCCTTTTCCTGGCCGAGCAGCCCGGACTTGTTTATCTTCGCGACGGCCTCGATCAGACCTTTCTGTTCAGGCGTCCGTTTTTCGACGCTCACGGCGTCAATCGCGTCCGGAACCTGCAAGAGTCGCTGAACTTGCTGAATTTCCATGGCAATCCTCCTGGCGCGGCTGCCGGCGAGGGTTGGCGCCACTCCGTCGCACAAACCACACTATGCCCTATCTGACTCTATCGGCCGGCGGGGGAGAGCCGCTTGAGACTATTCTCACCGGGCGATCTTCTGGCGCTCGTGGCTGTTCCATTGGCTTCGGGCCAGAACTGCGGCCGTTGAATCGCCACGGTTGGCAACTCGGGAAGCCGCCAGGTCCCAGCGGCTGGCCGTCGTGTCGATGCGGGAGACCGCCAAGCGGCAAAGGTCCGCGCGCGACGTCCATGCGGCAGGCCACCGCCAGGCAGCGCGCCGCCGCGATACGGATCAATGTTCCGCCGCCCGCCGTTCGGCGAGTCGTTCAGGCCGTTGCGGCGCTGGCCCATTTCCCCGGTAGCAGGCTCGGGAATCCGCCGGGGCCCCCTGTGAACCGCTCAGCCTGGACCAACTGAACCCCGTAGTCGAGCGAATAGCGGCGGTGCAGGGGGTAGACCCGGAACTGGTGCGCGCCGTCATCGCGCAGGAGTCAGGCTTCCGCCCGTGTGCCGTCTCCGCCAAGGGAGCGATCGGCCTGATGCAGCTCATGCCCGCCACGATTGAGGAACTGGAAGTCCAGGACGCCTTGGATCCCGGACAGAACATCGACGCAGGGACCCGCCTGCTCCGGCGACTGCTCGACCGGTACAACGGCGATCTGGCCCTGGCGCTGGCCGCCTACAACGCCGGACCAGCCCGCGTAGACGACGCCAACGGCATTCCCCCGATCTCCGAAACCATGCAGTACGTTTCCGACCTGCTGAAGAAGATCTGACCCAGCGCGCCCCGCGCGGCCGCACCTGGCCCGCGCTAAGCACGGTCCACCTCGTGGTTGTCCAATTTCCGTCAAGCCTGTCCGCCGCGCGACGATAACGACAGTGTGGATCGATTTCTGGCCGACGCGCAAGGACTCCTCGAAACCGCCTGTGCGGCAGGAGGGCAGGACGCGGACTTGGCTATTCTGGTCGGCGCGGGAGGTTCCATCCAGTTCGTGGATGCCGTGGGAATACCGCTGGCCGCGCTCAGACTGAACATGGGCGCCAGGACGGCCTACCGAGTGAGACAAACCCCCAAGGGAGTCCGGGTCGAGGGAAGAACCGGGTCCCGCTCTTGCGTGCTCGAGGCCGAGTCCCCGTCCGCTTGCCGCGCGCCGGCTCCTGGCGCCACGATACGCCACAAACCCGTGCTGCGGGATCTCATTCCTGCAACGCCGATCCCCATTGCGCCTCAAGCAACCTCACGTACTCTGCAGACGCGTACATCTCGAAGCGAAAGTTGAGGTTCTCGATCACCGCGGAAGCTGCTGGCACTGCTGCGAGGCCTCGTGGACGGCTTCGGCATAGCGCCGGTAATGGCATAGGAACTCCGCGGTCAGAATCTCCTGCGCCGGCAGGCTGCTCAAACAGGGTGCACAGGCCCAGCGCCTGTCGAAAAGCAGGCCCTGCAGTCGGGAATGCCCCAGCGAACCATCTTCTCGACGAGCGCCTGTGGCGGGTCATGGGCCAAGAGGCGAGCAAAACTCCCCTCGCCCACGGCGGCGCCCCTCAAATC
Source organism: Bryobacterales bacterium (assembly GCA_963744775.1). GTDB lineage: Bacteria > Acidobacteriota > Terriglobia > Bryobacterales > Bryobacteraceae > CAVUVG01. The sequence goes on along the minus strand of CAVUVG010000021.1, from coordinate 184,131 downwards.
CGGGTCGCGTTCGCGCCAGCTCTGCGCACTGCCCGGTCCAGCGTGCCAGGTCCTTCCCCAGGTAGAACAAGATCCGCACCTCGCAATAGCGGCAATCCAGGAGTCGGCGCATCCACTCCTCCATGGGCAGGCCTTCGTCGGGCATCATGCCCTTGAGAACCAGGCGCGCCCGAGTTCCCCAAGCCAGTTTGTCCTGCGCCGAGGGCTCCGAAACGGGATGCAAGATCAGCGGGGGGAGTGACCCAAACACGATTAGTGGAAAGGGCGGGGCCGGACATCGTTAGATCAATCATGCTTCGCGCCTGAATTTAACCCGATGGTCCTTGCACGTCTGAGTCCATCCCTAGTTCTTCAGCGAATCAAGAACTCTCTTGGTCTTCTCGGTGAGGTCGGCCAAATCCTCGACAAGCACTATGTGCCGGTAGGCCGGGCTGGACGCCAACAGCGCTTCCGGGCTCTCCGTGTCAGCACAGGACACGGCCGGGAATCCCAGTGAAGCCGAGAGCCGGCAAGAGAAGGAAACCAGCGCTGCCAGATTGGTTTCGCCATTAGGCGCAGCGTGGTGATGCCGGTTGATCTCCCAGAAAGGCTCCGGTAGAGCCCAGATCTTGGAGAGCCACCAGCCAGCCTCGCAGTGGTCCATCCCCAGGGCTGCGCGTTCCGCCACCAGTACGTCCTGAACCGATTCATAGTCCGTGCTGAGAAGCTGGCTGACCTTCTCAGGGTATCCCGCGATCATCCCAATCCTGCCCACGTCGTGAAGCAGCCCGGCCGCATAAGCATGGTCGCGAGAGACCCATGTTCTCGAGGCGATTTCAGCGGAGATCACCCCACACGCGATGCTGTGTATCCAAAGCCTTCGGACAACCGGGCTGGTTGACCAGTCCCTTAAGGTAGTGATGCAGAGAGACGGTGGTCGCCATACGCTTGACGCGTTCGATCCCCAGGAGACCGACGGCATGAGAAACCGTTTGTATTGTGGAGGTGAAACCGAAAAGAGGGGAATTGGCGATCGTCAGGGTGTCGGTGGCCAAGCCGGGGTCCGACTCGACCAGCCGCGCGACCTTGGCTTGCGTCACTTCCGGGTCTTCGACGAGCCGCAGCAACTCTGTGACAACCGGCAGGAAGACCGGCAGGCCCCCAAACCGCTGAAGGATGTCGGACACTTCATCCGGTGACGTCGACTCGGGAGTCTTGAGATCCGTGGATACATCGAACTGACAGTTCATTGCATTGTGTACTCCTCAAATGTATCGACCGGAGAAGTGGTGCCCTTTAAGGAATCTGGGTTCAGCGCGGATCATCCAGCGAAGTCACCGTACTCCGTCGCCCTAGTTCTGGTACAGATCGACCCAGGTCCTATATACAATCAGCGGGAACGTCGTTCATGCTGATTGTGGGCCATGAAAAAGAACGAACAGCAAGCCACGCAGTTGATGACGGACGGCCTCGGCGAGAGACGCGCCAGCCAGAGGTTTCCGATCGTGAGAGACGTGCAGTACGAAGTGACCTATCGCGGAGGCGACCCTAAAAGCGGTATCGGCACGACGGTTAACGTGAGTAGCGCGGGTGCTCTGTTCACTGCGCCCGAGGCGCTGTTCCCCGGCGAGCGGATCAAGCTGTCGATCAGTTGGCCGGCCCAACTGGACGGAAAGCACGCTTTGAATCTTGTCGCCCAGGGTTGGATCACGCGTTGTTGGGATACCAACGTGGCTGTGGAGATCGTGAGCCACGAGTTCCGCACCCGGTCGTCTCGGGGGCTGATGCCCGCCTGATCATTGAGAACGCGAGAGGGTTATACGAGAAATGGTCCTGAAGCTCAGCAAAGTTGAAGCCCAAGAAGTCCACAAGGCGTTGTCCGCCGCCTACCTGCAGGTCCTGGGCGATCTCAGCCGACGTGACGGCTGCGCCCCCGACTCGAGCGTGGAGCTCTGCCAGAGGAGGTGGAGACTCGATACCCTGCTTTGCCAGCTCGAGCCGGCTGCCCGCTGGGCGGGTGCGCGTGCGCGCTCAGGCGGCTGCGCTGCGCAAGGCTTCGCCGCTGTGAGCCGGAGCAACTTCCAGCGCGGGTGAAGAAACATCGGGGTGGTCGAGTTGGTAAAGCAGGGCCTCGATCTTCCATTTCCTGTGGCAAAGCTCCAGGCCCGCCTTGCGATTCAGGTAGCCGTCCTGCCGGCTCAGTTTTCGAAGCATCTGCAGGTGCGCGGCCGACAGCGCCTTGCGGACTTCCTGGACCTCGTCGCTGGCCAGCCTTAGAACCATCCCTCGCACAATCCCTTCCCTTTCAAGATGGGGCAACGGGAGGAAATCAGGAATAGGCCTGCCGCACCATTTGACGAGGTACGCCGGCGCGAAAGTACTGGATCAACGGTCCTGAAGGGGAAACGTCGATGCAGAGGCGCTGTGATAGAATCACGCGAAGGGGTCGCTTCCTATGGTCGCGGCTCGGAGTGGTTGCCGGAGAAAGAGCTATGAAATCTGAATCATCACGTCGTAATTTTTTGGCGTCTGGGCTGGCTTTGCCCGCCGTCGCCTCCGCGATGCCTGTGGCGCGTCCATCGGCTTCCCCCGTAGCCGGGCCCAGTGTGTCGCTTGCCGCCTCTCCCCAGGTCAAGTACCGCGTTTTGGGTAAGACCGGGCTGAAGGTCAGCGCGCTTGGCTTCGGTTGCATGATCACGTCGGACCCCAGCGTAATCGTGCGGGCGGCGGATATGGGCGTCAATTTCTTCGACACGGCGCGCGGCTACGCCAGAGGCAATAACGAGCGCATGGTGGGCGCGGCCCTGAAGGACAAGCGGAAACAAGTGATCATCGCCACCAAGTCCAAGTCCTCCACCAGGCAGGAAGCCGAAACCCACCTGGAGACCAGCCTGCGCGAGCTGGGGACGGACTATATCGACATCTGGTATTTGCACGACAGGCGCAATGGCAGCGAGATCACCGACGAACTGCTGGAGGTGCAGCAAGCCGCCAAGAAGGCCGGCAAGATCCGCTTCGCGGGCGTCACGACACACGCCGGGCATGACACCGTGATTCCCGTCGCCATCAAGAGCGGGAAGGTGGATGTCCTTCTGACTACCTACAACTTCGCCATGAACCAGCAGCTCATCGAGCCTCTGATCAAGTCGGCCGTTAACGCGGGAATCGGAGTGGTGGCGATGAAGGTGATGGCGGGCTCGTTTACGATGCCGGACTTCGCGGCCGGCGCCCGCGAGCGCATGAAGCAGCCGGGCGTTGCGCTGTCAGCTTTGAAGTGGGCCCTGAAGAACCCGAATGTGGTGCCGATCCCCAGCATGACCGACACGGATCAGTTGGAGCAGAACTTTTCGGCGATGGCGGCGGGTTTCGGCCCGGAAGACGACAAACGGCTGACGGCCCAACTGGACTTTATTCGCCCTCTCTACTGCCGGATCTGCGGCCAGTGCGATGGAAAATGCCCGCAGGGTCTGCCAGTGGCTGAAATGCTGCGTATCCTGTCCTATGCGGACGGCTACGGCCAATTTCCGCTAGCCCGAGAGCGCTTCTTGGAGCTACCCAGTGAGGTGCGGAACGTTCGTTGCGGCCTGTGTCCCACTTGCGCGGTAGACTGCCCGAACGGAGTCAAGGTCAGCCAGCGGCTGGCACTGGCCCAGGAACTGCTCGCCTGAGTTCGGTACTTATCTCCAGCGCCGGCTTGGGTGGGATTTGCCGTGGAGCCTCGCTGGCTGCAAAGGTCTCTTCGGGCAATCCCAGAACTTCCGCCAACCGCTTGAGAGTGGCCTCGCGGAGCTCCGCCTCCGTGGGGCCGAAGTCTTTTTTCCGCCAGCCAAACATGTGCCTGACCTCCTAATCGTAGGCCATAGCAGACGGAGCACGCCAGTTTCCAAAGCCGAGGGGCCGCTTGCCGCACTGCCAGTGCGGATGGCATGCGGCTGCTTAGCCTTTTTCCCTAATGATTTAGAGCGGAGGTGCGGGAGGCGCGGAAGCCCTCGGCGAAGGGCCGGCATGAACGGACAGCCCAGCATGGATCGATCCTGCGACGAGTGCTGTGGAAATCGAACACAGAATTCCGGCTTGCGCAGCAGAGCTTCGGATGTAGAATCAATCATGGTCAGGAGGCAGCAACATGAGGCCATTGGGATGGTTGGTATTACTTGGTATCGTCGGCGGCCTTGTCTGGGCCGTGGTTTGGGGACCGCTCAAAGAAGTCCCTTTGCTGCTGAACCCGCAGGAGAAAGCCAGCCAGCCGGCGGCGGCGCCGGCGCCCGCAGTGCAGGAACCGGAGAAGAAAGCTGCTGCCAAGCCGGCACGGATGCGCAGTTCCGGAGGAGATGAGGCCGCTCCTGCGAATGCGGAAACCGTCAGTGCGCCGGCACCGCAGCCGCCGGTGCCCGCGGCCGTGCCCACACCTCCAAGGAAGTTCCCGACGGCGGCGGAGTTGCCTGTAGGCATGCGCGGTTCCAATATCGAAGCGGCTTTCGGGCCGCCCGTCGCAAAAACGATCTCCGTGGACCAACGCGGCCAGATCGAGATTTTCATTTATCGCCGCGGTGATCCCAACACCGCTACATTCATCCACCTTCGAGATGGCAAAGTGATCTCAGCGAGCACGACGCTCTACTAGCGGCATGACCGCAGAGTCCTCTCCCCGCCCAGGCGGCGCCCGGTCGCTGTCGATTGCAGTCTTGCCCGCCGTGCTGTTCCTGGCCATGCAGGCAGCCACGCCCATCGCCGCCCAATGCATCGTGGACAACGCGGGAGCGGGCAATATCAACATCAACCGCCCGCGCAATGCGGATGTGCCGGCTGCCCGTTTCTCCCCCCTTCCCGTTCTGAACAAGGCCCTGCCAAGGTGGCTTTGTTTCACCGCGGGCTATCGAGCGAGATTTGAGGGCTACAGCGCCGGGAACTTCCAGTCCGACAATTCCGACTCTTATTTGTTGACCCGGTTGCGGCTCGGCGTTGCGGTCAAGCCCGCGGCCTGGTTCAAGCTCTACACCGAGTTGCAGGATGCCAACGCATTCTGGAAGACTCCACCGGCGGCTCCGCCTTACCAAAACACCTGGGACCTCCGCCGTGCGCAGATCGATCTGGGAGACCCGGAACAAAGCCGGATCAGTTTTCGCGCCGGACGCCAGGATCTGGGCTTTGGCTACGGACGCCTTGTGGGCACCTCCTCTTGGCGCAATGCCTCCCGGGGTTGGGACGCGGCCTTGCTGGTCCTCAATTGGAACCGTCTTCGCGTTAGCGCCTTTGCGTCCTCACCGGTCATTGCCCGGAGCAACGGTCTCAGTCATCACAACCAGGGAAACAACTTCCACGGCATCTACGGCAGCCTGAAAAACTTGATTCCCGGCTCGGTTGCTGAACCATATGTGCTCTGGCGCCTGGCGCCCGGAATCAAGACTGAGGAAGGCACCCTTTCCAAGCTCGACGAAAAGACTTTCGGGCTGCGCTGGGCCGGCACTGCATCGCGGTTCGATTATGACGCCGAAGCCGCCGGCCAGATGGGCCACGCCGGCAACGACACCATTCGCGCCTGGGCCTGGAGCGTCATCGCAGGCTACACATTTGAATCCTCCCGGCTGAAGCCCCGGTTGTTCGTCAAGTATGATTTCGCTTCCGGGGACCGGAATCCGAAGGACGGCAGGCGCCGCACTTTTGATCAACTCTACCCCAATACTCACGACCACAACGGCCTTGCCGACCAGATCGCCTGGCAAAACCTCAAGTCGGTCCGCGTGGGAGCGAGGTTCTCACCACGCCGCAATTGGATGACAGCCGTCGCTTACAACGATTGGTGGCTGGCCAGCGCGACCGACGGTTTCTACAACTCGACCGGGATCAGCGTGGCCTGTGATCGCAGCGGGCTGTCGGGAACTCACATCGGCCGGGAGTACGACGTGCAGACCTCCTACCGGGTCGACCGGGACCTCGAGCTGGGCGCCGGCATCGGCTATATCCGGTCCGGAGGTTTTCTGTTGCGCACGAATCACGCCCGTTCCTATACGTATCCGTACGTGATGCTCAACTACAGCTTCTTCTAGCCGTGCGCAGTGCTAGCATGGCCTATGGCATGGGTGGGAAGACTGCTGTCATTATCGGAGCCGGGCCGGCGGGGCTGACGGCCGCTTACGAACTGCTCACCAGGAGCGGCATCAAACCGGTGGTTCTGGAGCAGAGCCAGTACATGGGCGGCATCGCCCGCACCGTGAACTACAAGGGCAACCGGATCGACATCGGCGGCCACCGCTTCTTCTCCAAGTCCAGCCGGGTCATGCAGTGGTGGCTGGAAATGCTCCCCCTGAAGGGCACGGACCCGGACCGGGTGATGCTCACACGGCGCCGCCGGTCCCGGATCTACTTCCTACGGCGCTTCTTCGACTACCCCATACGGCTCACTCCCCAGACGCTGGCCAAACTCGGTCCGGCCCGAACCATCCGCATCGCCCTCAGCTACTTCTACAGCGTGCTTTTCCCCATTCGCAACGAAGCGACGCTGGAGCAGTTCTTCATCAACCGCTTCGGCAGGGAGTTGTACAGGACGTTCTTCAGGGGCTATACCGAAAAAGTCTGGGGCATGCGCTGCGACCAGATCAGCGCGGAGTGGGGCAAGCAACGGGTCAAGGGCCTGTCGATCGCCAAATCGATCCAGCACTTCTGCCGGCAGATCTTCCGCGGCAAGACCGACATCGCGCAAAAGGGAACGGAGACGTCCCTCATCGAACAGTTCCTCTACCCCAAGTACGGCCCGGGCCAGATGTGGGAGGAGACCGCTCGCAGGGTGGTGGAACGAGGCGGAGAAGTGCTCACGGGATGGGAGGTGCAGCGAATCCACGCCTCCGGCGGCCGCGTCGCCGCCGTCACCGCCGTGCATGCCGCTACTGGCGAGAGCCGGCGCATCGAGGGCGATTTCTTCTTTTCCACCATGGCGGTTAAGGACCTGGTTCGCGCCCTGGACGCGGACACGCCCCCGGAGATGAGGCAGATCAGCGAGGGCCTCGAATACCGGGACTTCATCACGGTCGGCCTGCTGGTGGAGCGCCTGAAGGTCACCGAGCCCGGCGGGGGCCTGATCCAGGACAACTGGATCTATATCCAGGAGGCGGACGTGCAGGTGGGCCGCATGCAGATCTTCAACAACTGGAGCCCGGCGATGGTCGCCGACCCGGGCAAAGTGTGGATCGGCCTGGAGTACTTCTGCTTCGAATCCGACCCGCTCTGGAAGCAGCCCGACGCCGCGCTGATCGAGCTTGCCAAGCAGGAACTGGAGAAGATCGGGATCATCGAACAGGCCGATGTGCTGGATGCCACGGTGATCCGGATGCAGAAGACGTACCCGGCGTATTACGGCTCCTACAGCCGGTTCGCCGAGCTGCGGCAGTACCTGGACGGTTTCGAGAACCTGTTCCTGGTGGGCCGTAACGGGATGCATCGCTACAACAACCAGGATCATTCCATGCTGACCGCCATGGTGGCCGTGGACAACATCATTGGCGGCGTCAGCTCCAAGGACAACATCTGGGCGGTAAACACCGAGGAAGAGTACCACGAAGAAAAGTGAAGACCGGGAACACCGCCGCCCGTGGCTGCGTATGGAGAGTTGAGGCGGGTGTCAAATATGTATTGCACACAATGTGGATTCAAGCTGGAAGAAGCGAACTTCTTCTGTAGCCAGTGCGGGAAGCCCGCCAAGCCGGACTCTCCTCCGCGGGCCGAGCCGGTCAGGAAGCGACTCGTACGGCCCATGCAGCGAAAGAAGATCGCCGGCGTGTGCGCCGGTTTTGCCGACTACTTCGACGTCGACGTGACGCTGATGCGGATCCTCACACTGGTGGCGGCCCTGTTCACCGGCATCGGCTTCATCGCCTATCTCGTCGCCTGGATCGCTATGCCGAAGGACTACGGCCCGGCGCAGGCCGCGCCAGCGAGTCTGATCACACCCGCCGCTCGGCCACGATCGTGAGCCGTATGTCCTTGGCCAGCCGCACGATCTTGTGGATCAGGTTGCGGCTGGGGAGCCGCTGTCCGGCCGTGTAGTGTGGGCGCGCCATGTAGATGTGGGTCACTCCCTGCAGCCGGGCGAATTGCACCAACGGTCAGGGCCGGGTCGTCGCCTTCGATCACCCTGGTTTCCATGTGCAGGTCCCGAGCGAAGTTCAGATGCTTTTCCACCGCCTCAGCCCGGGACTGCGGCTCGAACCGCGGCCTGACGTGCACGGCGAAGCAGGCCGCCTGAAGGTAGTCGGCTACCCTCCAGGCGCGCCGGATCAGGTTGGCCGTGGATGGCTGGTCGGTGACGTAGACCAGGAACCTTTCGGGCGCCGCCCCGCCGCCCTCCTGACGGACATCCACCTCATGCGCCGCCTGGCGTAGCGCCATCTCCCGCAGCGCGACCAGATTGGACTCCTTGAAGAAGTTCTCCAGGGCGCGTGACGCCTTCTCCGGAGCGTAGACGGCCCCGCGCTCCAGCCTGTGAATCAGAGCCGCCGGCGTGAGATCCACCATGACGATCTCGCCGGCCTCTTTCACGACCCAGTCCGGCACCGTCTCCCGCACCTGGATGCCCGTGATCTGGCGGACCTGGTCGTTGATGCTCTCCAGGTGCTGGACGTTCATGGTGGTGACCACGTCCATCCCCGCGTCCAGCAACACCAGCACGTCTTCCCACCGCTTGGCCCGCTCCGAGCCGGGGACATTGGTGTGCGCAAACTCATCCACGAGACAAATCTGAGGGCCTGCGGGCGAGGATCGCCTCGGTGTCCATCTCCTCGAAGACACGTCCCGCGGTATTCGATCTTGCGGCGCGGCACGGTTTCCAGGCTTTCGCTCTTGGCGATGGTGTCTCTTCTGCCGTGCGACTCGAAATAGCCGATGACCACATCGGCCCCTTTCGCCTTCCGCTCCAGCCCTTCATCCAGCATTCGATAGGTCTTGCCCACACCGGCCGCGTACCCCATGAGCACTTTCAGCTTCCCGCGATTCTGATTCACGTCAGTGAGGGAAGACACAGACGTCCATGCTTTCCGCGGAACGGATCAAGCGATCCACTGGATTCCCGAAAAGACGGTTCCACAGACCCTCTCGCAGGCTATGTCCAATGAAGATCTGCGTGATCCGGTTCGCGACGCGCGAATCTGAGAATGGCCTGGACGGGATCCTCATGGGCCAGCACCTCAACCCTGGCCCCGAATTCGCGCGCCAGGCCCAGTTGCACTCTCCAGGGCCGCCTGATCGGCCTCGCTCAGGGCCGCCTGGTGCACGTTCAAGACATGCAGTTCGCCGTGGAAACGATCCGCCGTGCGGCGGGCGATGGCGAGCATGGCCGCGGCATTGGCGCGGGGTGTAACGCAAACCAGGATCCGCTCCTGGGTGGAGATTTGCTTGTTCAGGCCGTGAGCCGCGACGTAGTCGTCGAGCTGGCGGTCCACCACCTCGGCGGCCAGCAGCAGGGCGATCTCCCGCAGTTCGGACAGTTTGCTCCTCTCGGCCGCTCGCGCCGCTTCGTCCGGCTGCTTCCCCAGCCTCTCCAACAATTGCTCGGGCGGAATATCTATAAGCTCGATCTCGTCGGCGCCCGTCAGGAAAGCTTTCGGGATCGTTTCTGTGACCTTCTTGCCGGTGAGCGCTTCAACCTGCGCCCGGTACTCCTCGATGTGCTGCAGGTTGACGGCGGTGATGATGGTGATGCCCGTCTCCCGCAACTGCTGGACATCCTGGTAGCGCTTTGCATTCTGGGAGCGCGGCGGATTGTCCTGCGCCAGGTTATCCACCAGGCAGACCTGCGGTTTCCTCTCCAGGATGGCGCGCAGGTCCATCGTCTCTTGGCCCTGCCACCGCAGCGGCTGGATGACCTCGAAACAGGAGATGAGCTGCCCCACGGCCGTGTCCATCTTGCGCTGCAGCGCGCCGATGACCACATCCTCGCCCCGCTCCTTGCGCCGCCGGCCTTCGTCCAGCATCCGAAAGGATTTGCCAACACCGGAGGCGTATCCCAAAAAGACTTTCAGTTGGCCGCCGCTGTTCGCCTCCGCCTGGATCCGCCGCAAGAGCAGGTCAGGGTCCGGACGGTCGTCTCTGAATGCGGGCATCCTGGTCACCGGGCGTCACTCATGACAAGCCTCCTCGGCGGCGATGGGAAGCGTGAAGCAGAATTTCGACCCTCTTCCCGGCTCACTCTCCACCCAGATCTTCCCTCGGTGGGCTTCCACAATCTGGCGGGCAATGGCCAGCCCCATGCCGGTTCCGGGGATGTGCTCGCTGAGTCCCAGGAGACCGATAGAACTTTTCGAAGACCCGCTCCAGGTCTGTTCCTCGGAATGCCCGGCCCCTGATCGACGACGCTCACGACGACGTGGTCCCCATTGGCTTGGGCCGCGAGCTGGATCGGGGCGTCGGGACTCCGAGTACTTGGCGGCGTTGCCCAGAAGCTGAGTCACGACCATTTCAATGAGGTCGGGGTCGGCGCAGCACGGCGGGCAGATTCGTCGGGGATAGTTACCGCGACACGACGTTCACCTCATGACCGGGTCGTAGTTTCTTCAGAGATGCCGCCACCAGATCCGCGAGAGCATGAGCCTCTCTTCGCACCCGAATCTCTCCAGCCTCGATGCGCGCCATCCCGATCGCCTCGGTGACCAGATAGTTCAGCCGGTCCGACTCTTCGTCCATGACCGTCAGGAGTTCCTTGCTGTTGGCGTCGGCGGGCGCATCTAGAAGAGCAGAGCTGTGACCGCCGCCTTGATCGACGTGAGGGGCGTCTTGAACTCGTGCGCGATGGCGTCCAGCAAGCGCGGACTTGAGTTCCTGATTCTGGCGCGCGGCCTCGGCCTGGCCCAGCAGTAGCGCGACTGCGCGCCCTCTCGAAGGCGATGGCCGCCAGGTTCGCCACGGCATAGAGGGCGGCTTCCGAGATCGATGCGCCTTGATCCCGACGCTGCCCTCCGTGCGTCCGCCCAAGCTGACGGGTATGAGCGTCACGCCCGTCTCCGCATCGCGGAATTCAGTGCCTTGCAGCGCCACATCCTGCAACCGGCTGTCGCTTACCGGTAGATCCCGCGGTCCCGAGCGGAAAGCTTTCCCGGCTGACCGGTCGAACACCGCGACCGCCTCAGCGCCGAAGACCTGCGCGATCTGGTCCGCGACTTGCCTGGCCACCTCGGCCTGCCCCTCGGTGATCATCAACGACCGGCTGAAGGCGTACAACTTGCTCCATCTCCTCCCGGCGCTCCGTTGGCCTCGATCGTCCGCCGCCGTGCGCGAGCCGAAAGATGGCTGGAGATAGCGGCCGTCAGCAGAAACGCGGCCAGCGCCACCCAGTTTTGCGGATCGTTGACTGTCAGCGTGCCGACCGGCGGCAGGAAGAAGAAATTGAAGCACAACATCGCGGCCACGGAGGCGATCACCGCCTCCAGAAAGCCCCATCCTGTAGCGACAACCAGTATCGCCAGCAGGTAGCGACAGGGCCACCGTGGTGCTGTTCACCGCGAAGACCCTTCGGTAGAGATATGTGATAGCGGCGATGGTAGCCAGAGCGACTCCCGCGATGCGTGAGAGCTTACGTGTCACGGCGCTTCTCACAACCAGATTCTAGTCGAAGGTGCTCATCGGTTGGGGAATTCCTCGTCGAGCGCGAGATTGATCTCCAGGACGTTCACCCGGGGCTCACCCAGAAAACCGAGGTCCCGCCTCTTTGTGTGCCTCGCGATCAGTCCCCTGAATTTGTGCCGACCGAGACTGCCGCGCGCCCTTGCGATGCGCGCCGCTTGGGCCTCGGCCGAGGCGGGGCTGATGTGCGGATCCAGGCCGCTGCCGGAGGATGTCACCAGGTCAGCTGGAATCGGTCCGGTGTAGTCCGGGTTGTCCTTGCGGAAGCTAGCTACGGAATCCTTCACGCGGTCGACCAGCTTCTGGTTCGTCGGGCCGAGATTGGATGCCGCCGGAAGCGGTCGGATCGTAGCCGTCGCTGCCGGCCGCGGAGGGCCGCGGCTGGAAGTACTCGGGCCTCGTGAAATTCTGGCCGATCAGCTCGGAGCCGATGACCTGGCCGTTGGCCACGATCAGGCTGCCGTTCGCCTGGTGCGGAAAGAGAACCTGGCAGAGCCCGGTCACCACGCCCGGATAGATCAAGCCCGTCAGCACCGTCAGCACCAGCATCATTCTGAAGGCCAGGTCCGAGTTGCTCGCCACATATTCTCCTCCTTACGCCAACTGCAGCAAGCCGAGCAGCCGGTCGATGAGCCAGATGCCGGGGAACGGCGCGATGAAGCCGCCGACCCCGTAGATCCAGCAGTTGCGCCGCAGCATCGCCGGCCGCGCTTTGCGGCCGGTACTTCACGCCGCGCAGCGCCAGCGGCACCAGCGCGACGATGATCAGCGCGTTGAAGATCACGGCCGCCAGCACGGCGCTCTGGGGCGTGCGCAGGCCCATGATGTTGAGCTTGGCCAGCGCCGGATAGGTCGCCATGAACATCGCCGGGATGATGGCGAAGTACTTGGCGACGTCGTTCACGATGGAGAACGTCGTCAGCGCGCCGCGCGTGATCAGCAACTGCTTGCCGATGGCGACCACCTCGATGAGCTTGGTCGGGTTGCTGTCGAGATCCACCATGTTGCCGGCTTCCTTGGCGGCCATGGTGCCGGTGTTCATGGCCAGGCCGACGTCGGCCTGCGCCAGCGCGGGGGCGTCGTTCGTGCCGTCGCCGGTCATGGCGACCAGCGGCCGCCAGCCTGTTCCTTGCTGATGTATTCGAGCTTGTCCTTGGGCGTGGCCTGGGCGAGGAAGTCGTCCACGCCGGCCTCGGCGGCAATCGCGGCCGCGGTCAGCGGGTTGTCGCCGGTGACCATCACGGAGCGAATGCCCATGCGCGAGCTGCGCGATGCGCTCCTTCATCCCGCCCTTGACGATGTCCTTGAGATGGATGATGCCGAGCAGCCGCGGCCGTCGGCCACCGCCAGCGGCGTGCCGCCGGTCCGGGAGATCCGGTCGGCAGTCTCCGTGAAGCCCAGCGGGACGCGCGCCGCCCTGCTCCTGCACGAACTTGATGATCGCGTCGGTCGCGCCCTTTCGGAGCCGCCGGCCGTCGATATCCACGCCGCTCATCCGCGTGTAGGCGGAGAACGGGATGAAGTGCGCCTGGTGCTCGCGACATGTCGCGGCCGCGCAGCCCATACTTCTCCTTCGCCAGGACCACGATCGACCGGCCTTCGGGCGTCTCGTCGGCCAGGCTGGACAGCTGGGCGGCGTCGGCGAGCTCCTTCTCGGTCACGCCGTTGACCGGGAGGAACTCGACCGCCTGGCGGTTGCCCAGCGTGATGGTGCCGGTCTTGTCCAGCAGCAGCGTGTTCACGTCGCCGGCGGCCTCCACCGCTTTTCCGCTCATCGCCAGCACGTTGTGCTGCATCACCCGGTCCATGCCGGCGATGCCGATGGCCGAAAGCAGGCCGCCGATGGTCGTGGGGATCAGGCAGACGAGCAGGGAGACCAGCAGACGGCGATGGTGGGCACGGTTCCGGCGCCGGCCGCATTCGACGCTGTAGATGGCGATACGGCACGAGCGTCACGACGGCGAGCAGGAAGATGAGCGTCAGGCCCGCGATCAGGATGTTCAGCGCGATCTCGTTCGGCGTCTTCTGGCGCTCGGCGCCTTCGACCAGCGCGATCATGCGGTCGAGGAACGTCTCGCCGGGGTTGGAGGTGATCCGGATCTTGATCTGGTCCGAGAGCACCTTGGTGCCGCCGGTCACGGCGCTGCGGTCGCCGCCCGATTCGCGGATGACCGGCGCGCTCTCGCCGGTGATCACGGACTCATCCACCGTCGCGATGCCTTCGATGACCTCGCCATCTCCGGGGATGAGTTCGCCCGCGCTCGCAGATCACCACATCGCCGGCACGCAGCTGCGAGGAGGGGACCAGCTCGATGCTCCCGTTTGCCAGGAGGCGCTTGGCCGAGCGCGTCGGTCTTGGTCTTGCGCAGCGAGTCGGCCTGGGCCTTGCCGCGGGCTTCCGCCATCGCCTCGGCGAAGTTGGCGAACAGCACCGTGAACCAGAGCCACAGAGCGATCTGCAGCTCGAATGCCAGATCCGCGCGCGCCGTGAAAGCGTCGCGAACCAGGAACACCGTGGTCAGCGCGGCGCCGACTTCGACCACGAACATCACCGGGTTCTTCATCAGCGTGACGGGATTCAGCTTCACGAACGAATCCTGCAGCGCCCGCCGGAGAATCTCCGGGTCGAACAGCGGCCGGGACCGCACCAGCTTCTTGGGATGCAGCGTCGTCGAATCTTCGGCCGCGACGAGGAGGAGTCAATGTCGTTGCCATCGGTCAGCTCCAAAGGGAAACAGCACAATCGAGAACAGCTTGCCCCGTGCATCAGGAAATGCTCGACGATCGGGCCGAGCGACAGCGCCGGGAAGAAGGTCAGCGCGCCAACGATCAGCACCGTCGCCACCAGCAGGCCAACGAACAGCGGGCCGTGCGTGGGAAACGTGCCGCTGGAGGACGGCACCATCTTCTTGCGCCGCCAGGCTGCCGGCGACCGCCAGCAGCGGGATGATGAACAGGAAGCGCCCGATCAGCATCGCCAGGCCGAGCGTCAGGTTGTACCAGGGCGTGTTGGCGTTGATGCCGGCGAAGGCGCTGCCGTTGTTCTCCGCGCGCTCGAGTAGGCGTACAGGATCTCGCTGAACCCGTGCGGCCCGGCGTTGTTCAGGTTGGCGATGGCGGGCCCGGGCGGATTCCAGTAGCTGTCCTTGCGCGAACGGAACGACGATGCTGAGCGCCGTGAAGACGAGGATCAGGAACGATGTCGCCAGAATCGCGCAGCATCGCCATCTTCACTTCCTTCTGCTCGATCTTCTTGCCCAGGTACTCCGGCGTTCGGCCGACCATCAGCCCGGCGATGAACACCGCCAGGATGGCGTACAGCAGCATGCCGTACAGGCCCGACCGACGCCGCCGAAGATGACCTCGTCGGTCTGCATGTTGAACAGCGGCACCAGGCCGCCGATCGGCGTGTAGCTGTCGTGCATGCTGTTGACCGCGCCGCAGCTCGCGTCGGTGGTGACGGTCGCGAACAGCGCCGAAGCGGCGATGCCGAAGCGGACTTCCTTGCCTTCCATGTTGCCGCCGGCCTGCGTGGCGGTGGCGGCGCGTCTCCACGCCGAGCTTGGCCAGGATCGGATTGCCGGCCTGTTCGAAGCCGTAGCAGACGAAGACGCCGACCAGGAACATGGCCGCCATCGCGGCGAAGATCGCCCAGCCCTGCCGCGTGTCGCCGACCATCCGGCCGAACGTGTAGGTCAGGCCCGCCGGGATCAGCGAAGATCAGGAACATCTGGAAGAAGTTGGTGAGCGGCGTCGGGTTCTCGAACGGGTGCGCCGAGTTCGCGTTGAAGAAGCCGCCGCCGTTGGTGCCGAGCTGCTTGATCGCCTCCTGCGACGCCACCGGGCCCTTGCGGAATCGTCTGGGTCGCGCCTTCGACGGTCGTGGCGATGCGTGTAAGGCTGGAAGTTCTGGATGACGCCCTGCGAGCAGAGGAACAGCGCGCGGCGACCAGCGAAATCGGCAGCAGCACGTAGAGCGTCGCGCGCGTCAGGTCGACCCAGAAATTGCCGATCGTTGTCGGTCTGCTGCGGGCGAAGCCGCGGATCAGGGCGATCGCCACGGCGATGCCGGCGGCCGCGGAGACGAAGTTCTGGACCGTCAAGCGCGGCCATCTGGACGAGGTAGCTCAGCGTCGTCTCGCCGCCGTAGGACTGCCAGTTGGTGTTGGTCATGAAGCTGACAGCCGTGTTGAACGCCAGGTCCGGCGTTACCAGCCTTCGCGCCGAAGCCCTGCGGATTGAGCGGCAGCAGCCCTGCAGCCGCTGGATGTACATACACGAACAGAAAGGCGAAGAAGCTGAAACGCCAGGAGTCGACCCGCGTATTGGGTCCAGCGCTGTTCGGCGTCCTCCTGGACGCCGCAGAGTCTGTAGATCAGCATCTCGACCGGGCGCAGGACGGGGTGGAGGAACGTGCGCTCGCCCTGGAACAGCCTCGCCATGAACAGCCCGACCGGCTTCGTGAGGAGAAGCAGGACGCCGAAGAACACGGCGATCTGGAGAATTCCGATGCTTGTCATGCGGTCCTCAAAACCTCTCCGGGCGCAGCAACGCCACCGTCAAATACACCAGGAGAAACAGCGCGGTGATGCCTGAAATCACGTAATCCATGAGCGTCCTCCTTCACAGCCGGTCGCATCCTTTCGTGATGCCCCAAAGCGCCGCGAAGCCGGCAATCCCGATCAGCATGTAGATGGCGTCAAGCATGTTTTCCGTTCCTGTTTCCGGCGAAGATCATCTGGTGGCCCCGTGACCGCAGAGATTCCCCAACCCTTCGATACCGGCCTGGCCACAAGGGAGTTCGATGAGCAACGGCAGCCTTCATCTCCTCGTCCACGCCCAATCATAGGCAGGGAAGTATTAGGAAGGCATAAGGAAGCCGTAAGGACTTCGTAAAGACGGCTAAGTTTCTATTGAGAAAGCGTGTGAATGAAGCCGATTCGCCGGGCTTCGTAGGCCGCGATGGCGGCCTCCTGCAGCAGGATGTAGCCCAGCTCGTCCACGCCTTCGAGCAGGCATTGCTTGGCGAAGGCGTCCACCGGGAACTCGATCGCGCGGCCGTCCGGGCAGCAGTCAGCTTCTGGGCGGCCAGGTCCACTCGCACCTTCGCGGCGGGGTCCTTCGCCACCATGGCGAACAGCTCGGCGTGGACCTCGCTGCGGCACGACGACCGGCAGCAGGGAATTCTTCAGCGAGTTCTGCCGGAAGATGTCGGCGAACGAGGTGCTGATCACGGCGCGAAATCCGAACTGCGTGAGCGCCCAGGGGGCGTGCTCGCGCGAGCTTCCGCAGCCGAAGTTGTCGCCGGCCAGCAGAATCTGCGCTCCCTTGGCGGCGGGCGTGTTCAGGATGAAATCCGGCTTGGGCTGGCCCGCGGCGTCGTAGCGCCAGTCGTTGAAAAGCTGGTCGCCGAGCCCGTCCTTCGAGATGGTCTTCAGGAAGCGCGCCGGGATGATCTGGTCCGTGTCGATGTTGTCCACCGGCAGCGGAACCATGCGGCTTTCGAACGTCGTGAACTTGGTCATAGCAGTGTCCTCACGTCGGTCACCACGCCGGTGACGGCGCGAGGCCGCGGCCGTCAGCGGGCTGGCCAGGAAGGTGCGCCCGCCCGGGCCCTTGCCGGCCTTCGAAATTGCGGTTGCTGGTGGAGACGCTGTACTCGCCGGGCTGCAACTGGTCGCCGTTCATGGCGATGCACATCGAGCAGCCGGATTCCCGCCACTCGGCGCCGGCGTCGCGGAAGATCCTGTCCAGGCCCTCGGCTTCGGCCTGGCGCTTCACCTGCTGCGAGCCCGGAACGATCAGCGCGCGCACGCCGGGGTTCACCTTGCGGCCCTTGAGCACGGAGGCGGCGTCGCGCAGGTCGGTTGATGCGGCCGTTGGTGCAGCTTCCGATGAAGACCACCTGGATGGGCTGGCCCGCCAGCGGCTTGCCGGGCTGCAGGTCCATGTAGCGCAGCGCCTTGGCGAGCGAATCGCGCTCGGCGGCGTCGGTGGCGTTGGCCGGGTCCGGAATGCGCAGCGCTGATCGGAATGCCCATTCCGGGGCTGGTGCCGAAGGTGATCATCGGCTCGAGCGCCGAGGCGTCCAGCGAGACCGACAGGTCGTAGGCGGCGCCGTCGTCGGTGGGCAGCTGCTTCCAGCGCGCCAGCGCCGCGTCCCATTCCGCGCCCTTGGGCGCGTAGCGGCCTGCCGTGGACGTACTCGAAGGTGGTGTCGTCGGGCGCGATCAGGCCGGCGCGCGCGCCGCCCTCGATCGACATGTTGCAGACCGTCATGCGCTGTTCCATGGAGAGCGCCCGGATGGCCGCGCCGCAGTACTCGAACACGCAGCCGGTGCCGCCGCCCGTGCCGATCTTGGCGATCAGCGCCAGGATGATGTCCTTGGCCGAGACGCCCGCGCTTCAGGCCGCCGCTGACGGTCACCTGGAAGGTCTTCGGCCGGTTCTGCAGCAGGCACTGCGTGGCCAGCACGTTCTCGACTTCGCTGGTGCCGATGCCGAAGGCCAGCGCGCCGAAAGCGCCGTGCGTGGCCGTGTGGCTGTCGCCGCACACCACCGTCATGCCGGGCTGGGTGAGGCCGAGTTCCGGGCCCATGACGTGCACCACGCCCTGCTGCGGGCTCTCCAGGCTGTGGCAGGGGATGCCGAACTCCGCGCAGTTGCGCTTCCAACTGCGCGACCTGCTTGGCGGCGACCGGGTCGGCGATGGGCAGCGAGCGGTCCGTGGTGGGGACGTTGTGGTCGGCGACCGCCATGGTCAGGTCCGGCCGGCGGACCTTGAGCCCGCGCCGCGCGCAGCCCGTCGAAGGCCTGCGGCGAGGTCACTTCGTGGACCAGGTGCAGGTCGATGTAGAGCAGCGACCGGGGCGCCCGGCTGCTGCGCAGACCACGTGCGCGTCCCAGATCTTTTCGATGATCGTGCGAGGTTTGCTCATATGTCATCGCAAGGCACAAGACACAGACTGCCTCACAGACGCTTCCGACTCGGTGGTGGCGCGGGCGGCCCGGCGGGCCTCAGGTCGGCCGTCACCCTGCCGCTGTTCAGGACCGTTTCGATGGCCTGGTTCACGGCCGCGGCTTCGTCCTTCAGCCCGAAGCTGTATTCGAGCATGGCCGCCACGCGTCCGATGGCGCCGAGCGGATTGGCCTTGTTTTGTCCGGCGATGTCGGGGGCCGAGCCGTGGACCGGCTCGTACAGCCCGGTCCAGGCGCCCGAGGGCCTGCGGTCGCCGATCGAGGCCGAGGGCAGCATGCCGATGGAGCCGGCCAGCACCGCGCCCTCGTCGCTCAGGATGTCGCCGAACAGGTTCTCGGTCACCATGATGTCGAAGCGCCGCGGGTTCAGGATCAACTGCATGGCGCAGTTGTCCACCAGCAGGTGGTCCAGCTCGACGTCGGGGAACTCGGCGGCGACCTCGACCACCACTTTGCGCCAGAGCTGCGAGTTCTCAAGCACGTTGGACTTATCCACGCTGGTCACCTTGCGGCGCCGGCCGCGGGCCAGGTGGAACGCCATGCGCGCGATGCGCTCGATCTCGGCGCAGCGTGTAGGCCATGGTATTGACCGCCCGGGCCTCGTCGCCCTCGCCCGAAGATGCCCCGCGGCGTGCCGTAGTAGATGCCTCCGGTCAGCTCGCGGACGATGATCATGTCCGTGCCATCGACCAGGTGGTTCTTGAGCGGCGAGGAATCGAGCAGCGACGCGTAGGAGCGCACGGGGCGCAGGTTGGCGAAGACGCCCAGCGCCTTGCGGATCGCCGAGCAGCCCCTTCTCGGGGCGCTTGTCCGGCGGGCGCGTTGTCGAATTCGGGCAGCCCGACGGCGCCCATCAGGGTGGCGTCGGCCTCCAGCGCCAGCCGCAGGGTCTCCTCCGGAAGCGGCGATGCCGGTCTTGTGAATGGCGATGCCGCCGAGCAAGCCTTCGGTCAGATGTCAGCGTGTGGCCGAACTTCTCGGCGACGCGCTCGAGCACGCGCACGGCCTCGCGGTGACTTCCGTGTCCGATGCCGTCGCCGGGCAGGTCAAGAGACGTTCAGATTCATAGTGTTCTACAGGTGGAAGGCTTGATTGTACCGCGATCGGGCGGCGGCCTGCGCAGCTACTCGGAAGCGGCCTGGCGTTGACGGTCGCGACGCGCCCGATCACGTCCGTGAGCTCGACGTCGAGGACGCCCTTCTTGCGGTCGGCCAGAGCGATGAACCGCTGGTAGACCTCGTCCAGCTGCTCGCGGTCAGGGTGAAGCCGAGGATGCTCGCAGCGGTTCCGCAAGCGCGTGGCGGCCGCTGTGCTTGCCCAGCACCAGCCGGCTCTCCGGCACGCCCACCGACGTCGGGTCCATGATCTCGTAGGTGGTCCGCTCCTTCAGGAATCCGTCCTGGTGGATGCCGGCTTCGTGCGCGAAGGCGTTGCGCCCCACGATGGCCTTGTTCGGCTGCGGGCCGAAGGTGATCAGCTCGGTCAGCATCTGGCTGGCGGGGAACAGATGCTCGGTGACGATGCCGACCTCGATAGGGCAGGCGGTCCTGGCGGACCTTGATGGCCATGACGATCTCTTCCAGCGCGCAGTTGCCGGCGCGCTCGCCGATGCCGTTGATGGTGCACTCCACCTGCCGCGCGCCCGCCTGCACGGCGGCCAGCGAGTTGGCCGTCGGCCAGCCCCAGATCGTTGTGGCAATGCACGCTGACGATGGCGGTGTCGCCCAGCGCGCGGACCATGCGGCCGATCAGCGCGGCGTGCTCGTCCGGCGTGGAGTAGCCCACCGTGTCGGGCAGGTTGACCGTCCGCGCGCCGGCCGCCACCACCGCCTTGGAGACCTGCTCCAGGTAATCGGGGTCGGTGCGGGTGGCGTCCTCGGCCGAAAACTCCACGTCGTCGACGTAGCGGCGCGCCAGTTCGACGGCCGCCACGGCTTGCGTCCAGCACCTGCTGCGCGGCTCTTGTGCAGCTTGTACTTCAGGTGGATATCGCTGGTTGCGATAAACGTGTGGATACGGGGCTTCGTGGCTTTTTCCAGAGCGCGGGCGGCCCGTTCCACGTCCAGCTTGCAGGCCCTGGCGAGTGCCGCCACCTGCACCTCGGGAAACTCGCGGCTGACCGCTATCGACCGCTTCGAAATCGCCTTCCGAGGCGATCGGGAACCCGGCTTCGAGGATATCGACGCCGAGTTCCACCAGCTTCCGCGCCATGCGGAGCTTTCTCGGCGACGGTCATGCTGCATCCGGGCGACTGTTCGCCATCCCGGAGCGTGGTGTCGAAGATGTATACGCGATTGTTCACGGTTGCCGCCCGCGCTCTGGTTTATGCCCTGCCGGCCTGTTCCTCCGGGTCGGGCACAAGACCATTATCCAGGCGAGACTGTCGAATTTGGCAAATTTATAATGTATGTTGTATTGAATAATATATGATGATTAATAAGCTGATTTATATGCTAGCATGGAGGCATTAGCGACTATGGAACTCTACCCACTTCAGGTTTTCCAGACGGTTGCCGTCGGAGAAGAGCTTCTCGCGGGCGGCGGAGAAGCTGCTGCGGACGCAGCCGGCGGTCTCGCTGGCGGTGCAGCGGCTGGAGCACGAGCTGGGCGAGAAGCTGCTCGACCGGTCGGGCAGGGAGATCTCTGCTGACCGACGCCGGGCGGATCGTGCTGGAGTTCGCCCGGCGGTTCGAAAACCTGCAGCGGGAGCTGGAGATCTCGCTGGCGGAGTTGCGCGACAACGCGGCGGGGCGGCTGGTGATCGGCGCCAACGAATCCACCGACGCTGTACCTGCTGCGGCACATCCAGCGCTACCGGCGGCTGTATCCGAAAGTGAAGGTGCAGGTGCGGCGGTGCCTGTCGAGCAAGATTCCGGGGCAGTTGATCGACGGGGACCTGGAACTGGGCGTGATCAGCTACGACCCGGACGACGAGCGGCTGGTGTCGACGGTGATCTACATCGGACCACCTGGCGTTCGTGGTGTCGCCCGCAGCACCGGTTCGCGCGACCGGGAATCGGTCTCGATCCGCGAACTGGGGATGGAGACCTTCATCGCGCACAACGTGCTTTCGCCGTACCGCGAGACGGTGCTGCGCGAGTTCCAGCGGCACAAGGTGCCGCTTGAACATGGACGTGGAGATGCCGACGGTGGAGACCATCCGCAAGCTGGTGCAGCGCAACGAGGGCGTGGCGTTTCTGCCGCGCATGTGCGTGGAGCAGGAGCTGGAGCAGGGCACCCTGCGCGAGGTGGAGGTGGAGGAGCTGGACGTGGAGCGCAAGATCCGGCTGGTCTACCCGGCCCGCCGCGCGCTGAGCCACGCCGCCAAGGCGTTTCTGGAGGTGGTGAAGGGGCAGTAGGGGGGCTTCCTCGCGCGGCTGGGTGTGGATCGGCCGGATTACCTGCGCACCGCAGGCCTCCGCGCGCAAGCCGCCACGAAGCAGGCGGTCCATCTCCGAGTGGGCAAGCGGCCGAGCTTTGCGAATAGTCCCAGCAGTGCCTCGATCAGACGATCCGAATGCCTCCCCAGCGCTTTGCGGAGGCCGAGAAACAGGAGCGTCGAGAGCATACGCGGGTTGTGCAGAAGCCAATCGTTGGCGACAACTTCCAGATCGAGATCCGCGAGCAGACGGTTCAGCTCCGGCATCGACGCCGTGTACCCTAACGAGAACGGAATCCAGCCGCGCCGGCTCGCGCATCGCAGTGGCGGGTACAGCGGATTATCCGGGTTGTCCAGCGTAACGATCAGAAG
Source organism: Bryobacterales bacterium (assembly GCA_963744775.1). Lineage (GTDB taxonomy): Bacteria > Acidobacteriota > Terriglobia > Bryobacterales > Bryobacteraceae > CAVUVG01. Next base: position 161,816 of record CAVUVG010000021.1, on the reverse strand, counting down.
GCCGCCCTCGCGCAAAAGCCCGGCAAGCTCCATAAGACTCGCGCGGAACTCTGCGGCAGACGCCAAGTGGTCGAGAGTGGATGTGGATACGATGAGGTCCACACTCCCGGGCTGGAGAGCCGGATGGCGGACGTCGCAGATAAGAAAACGTGCCGACGGATTCTGGCAGCGCCGGGCCGCCCGGCTCACCGTCCGATCATCCACGTCCATGCCCACGGCACAGCACGTGGGTGGGTAAAGATCGAACAGGAGTTGGTCCGTCCCGTTCGCCTCCTCAAACAGGTCCGTCTTCAGAAACGTCGCGCACTTCCAGACCGCCCGCCCAACGGTGAATCAGTTCGCGGTGGACACGCCTCTTTTGTCTCGCGACGACGGGATCCAGGTACCACGAACGAGGAGGTTCGGAGTCCACGATCAGGTCACCTCCCTCAGATTGAACACAATCTCCGCCGCAATTTCCATTTTGGGCTCCCGGACACGGAGCATTCTACACTAAGGTCTACTGGGTGTGGAGGTTCTACCTCCTTCTCTTCCACCTGGGGCGAGTTGACAAAACAGACGTTGAAGTGTGGTATTGTATTTTCCTTATGCGGGCGCTGGCGCTGCCTGCATGAGCGAGTAGTAATCCGATGGGGGGCGGATCGCGAGGGGCGATGCCGCCTGGGCGACAGGGGTGGCGATGCCGCAGCAAGTTACACGTTTGTCGATTGTCTTTGCTGTATTGATTCTGGGGCTCGTGCTGGCTCGGCAGTTCCTGGTTCCCAAAACCTTCGGTCAACTCGGGCATTATCGTGCCGCGGCCGTGGATGTGGTCGCCGGGCTGCCCCTGAAGTACGCCGGACACCAGGAGTGCGCCGCGTGCCACGATGAGATCGCTCAACTGCACGATGCCAAACGGCACCACGGCGTGGCTTGCGAGGTGTGCCACGGGCCGGGGGCAGCTCATGCCCAAGCGCCGGTGAAGGTTCATCTGGTCGCCCCCCGGCAGCGCGCCGCTTGCCCTTTGTGCCACGGCTACAATCCTTCCCGCCCGACCGGTTTTCCGCAGATCGATCCGGTGACGCACAATCCGCTGAAGCCCTGTATTAGCTGCCACAATCCCCACGCTCCGGAAACTCCCCGTACACCGGAAGAATGCGGCGCCTGCCACGGCCAGATCGCCAGGACCAAGGCCGTGTCGCATCACGCCGCGCTGCCGTGCACGCGTTGCCATGAGACCAACCAGCAGCATAAGATCTCACCTCTGACGAGCCTGCCGGCGAAACCTGTCGCCCGCGCCTTCTGCGGGCAGTGCCATGCTACCGACGCCAAGAGCGACAAGCAAATACCGCGCGTCGACATGGCTACCCACGGAGAGCGCTATGTGTGCTGGCAGTGCCATTATCCGCATTCCCCGGAGTTGTGATGAACGAGTCTGAACTCAACCCGCAAGGCACTGAAGCCGCCGGCAAGCCAGAGGCCGAACTGGATCGCCGGGGGTTTCTGCAAAGATGCTTACCCCTGCCGCTAACCACGCTCACCCTGCTCGAAGTCAGGGCAGCCGGGCAACGGTAAAGTGACCGAGGGCAAGCCGCCCGAAGCCCCTGGCTACAAAGCCGCCGATCATGACTACGCCATGGGCGTTGACCCCGCCAGTTGCATCGGTTGCGGACGCTGCGCGGAGGCCTGCAAGACAGAGAACAACGTGCCGCGCGAGCCCTTCTATTTCCGCACCTGGATCGAGCGCTACGTGATCCAGACCGACGGCACGACTGTGGTGACGAGTCCCGAGGGCGGCATCAACGGCTTCCCGGCGACCCGTGAAAGCGGCGTTCTGCGCACCTTCTTCGCCCCCAAGCTTTGCAATCATTGCGCCAGCGCACCGTGCGTGCAGGTCTGCCCGGTGGGCGCCACGTTCACTACCGAGGATGGTGTTGTGCTTGTGGACCAGAGCTACTGCATCGGCTGCCGGTATTGTATCCAGGCTTGCCCCTATGGCGCGCGATTTCTGCACCCGACAACCCACACCGCCGAAAAGTGCACGTTCTGCTACCACCGGGTGGTCAAGGGACTGGTCCCCGCCTGTGTCGAAGTCTGTCCCACGCAGGCCCGGATCTTTGGAGATTTGAAACAGCGCAGCAGCCCGCTTTCACGCTTCATGCGGCAGCACGAGATCCAGGTTCTCAAGCCGCATCTGAACACCAAGCCCAAGGTGTACTACGCCAATCTGGACGGAGAGGTGAGATAACCGTGCAGGCCGAGCTTCAGCCGTTGATGGACGTCCTCCAACAAGTCAGGGGTTACATTTATCCCAACGAAGTTGAACTGCAATGGGGCCTGCTGGTGGTGGTCTATCCCTACATCACGGGGCTGGTGGCGGGGGCTTTCATCCTGGCCTCGCTCGAGCGGGTTTTCAACGTTCGCGAAGTGCAGCCGACCTACCGGCTCTCTCTGCTCACCGCCCTGGCGTTTTTGATCATCGCTCCTCTTCCGTTGCTGGCGCACCTGGGACATCCCGAACGGTCCTTCGAGATCTTTCTGACTCCCAACGTGAATTCCGCCATGGCGATGTTCGGGTTCGTCTACGCCTGGTATCTGACAGTGGTGCTGTTGCTGGAAATCTGGTTCGATTATCGGAAAGACGCCATCGTGTGGGCCCGCGACGAGAAAGGTCTGCGCCGGTTCCTGCACCGCGTGTTCACTCTGGGCGCGAACGATCTGTCGGTGAAGTCGCTGCGGTTCGATCGCAGAGCCGGCCGGCTGATCACCCTGATCGGAATTCCTTCCGCTTTCCTGTTGCATGGATACGTCGGATTCATCTTCGGTTCGGTCAAGGCCAACCCCTGGTGGAGCAGCGTGCTGATCCCGGTCGTCTTCCTGTTTTCCGCGATCGTCTCGGGCATCGCGCTGATCCTGGTGCTGTACATGCTGAGCTGCCTGGTGCGCGGCAAAGAGATCGAGATGCGCTGCACCGACAAGCTGGCGTCATTTCTGCTGTACGCGCTGATCGTCGACTTCTCGCTGGAGATGCTGGATTTCATTCACCGCCTGTACGAGGCGGAAGAATCCATCAGCATCCTGTCCCAGTTGATTTCCAGCCGGTTGTTCCTGAGCCTGGTGGTGCTCCAGGTCCTGTTGGGGACTTTGCTCCCGATGCTGTCTCTGGCGCTGGTGAGTCCGGCGTTCCGCACCCGCGGCCGGGCTGTGCTGCAAGTTCCCGCGGAACTCCGCCGCTTGATCTACTTCGCGGCCGCCTTGCTGATCCAGATGGGGATCTTCAGCACCCGCTGGAACGTGGTGATCGGGGGCCAGTTGTTCTCGAAGAGCCTGCGCGGCCTGACCGTCTACAAGATGGAGTTGCTGGGGCTGGAAGGCTTCTTCATGGCGGCCTTGCTGCTCATCCTGCCCTTCATTCTTCTTTATCTCCTGGTGCGGATCCTGCCGCCTTGGCCCGACAAGGAGGTGCATCTGGAGGAAGGCGCGGCCGACGCCGGGGGACCTACCGCACCAGCCGGCTGATGGTATTGAACGTGACTCTCTTTTCGGCTTCGCTTCGCGCCAGCGGGGAGTAGTAATACCAGAGGGTTGCCTTCAACTGCACCGCAATCCCCGAGGGCACCGCAAAGGAGAACTGCTCCGTTCTGGTTTCGTCCGGCGCCAGCCGGGTGTCGGAGAGAACTTTGGCGCCGTTGAAGAAGGCCACATGTTCCCGGTCCAGGACGGCCCCCTGCCGGTCCGCTACGGTGCGCTGATAGCGGCGTTCCTGACGCAGATGGGCGCCGTTGTACGGATTGGCTTGGACCTCCAGCACCAGTTGCCGCAACGGGGAGCCGGTGGGCACGTAGTGCCCGGCCGCCACGTTCGACACTTGCACGGAGACCTTAAGTTGATCTTTTTCCCGGGTACTGGAAAGTTGCAGTTTGACTGTCTTGTTGAGCTGCGTTAGGGAATGACTCCCGGGCATCTGATGCAAGTTGACCTTGGCCAGAGCCGATTTCCGGATCTTCGGGTCCACCACGTCCCCGGCCACCTCGTACATGTGGCAGGACTGGCAAGCTTTCCCTTCCTTGGCGTAGCGGCTGTTCTTCCACTCGGAGAACGTAGTCAGCACAGGCAGGCCGAGGGAGTTCCGATACTCATGGCAAGGCGCGCAGGCAACCGACGTGGTATGCAGCGCGGAGAAGACCGCTCCATGCGCGGGCGCTTGAACATCCTTGAGCGGCCCGCTCTTGACCAGCGAGAATTCGACCTTGACCCGGGGATTCGCGCCGCCGAGGGAGATATCGCGAATCGAGTGGCAGTAATCGCAGGTAACCCCCTCCCAGCTCACTTTCCGGCTCAGCGCCCGATCACCCGTCAGCGCCGCGACGGGGGAATGGCACTCCAGGCAAGTGTTGGTGGCGCTGGCGCCGAATTCCGTCTCCGCCATTTGGAGCACGTCCTGGAACAGGGGACTCTCCATGGCTCGGGCATGCGCCGAACTTTTCCACGCCTCGAGGATGGCGCGGTGGCAGCGTCCACAGAATTCGGCGCTGCTGGGCGTTTCGAGGTTGGCTGCCGACAAAACTCCGGCAAAACACAGCCAGCAGGCTGCAAAGCGAATACGCATCCCAAACCTCCAGGCAGGCTAGACACCCTCTACGGCGCTTGGCAGTCGTCCCCAGCAGGCCAATGCGCTTGCCTGCGCCTCCGTCGAGTATAGGCCCGGCTCTGTCCGTTGACAAGAGTTTTCTGGAGGTGATGTTGGGGGGAGGGCGAAGTATAATCACAGGCTGTGCCACTGGTTCCTCGACGATGACAGCTCGTATCACAACCGTTGGGGAAGACACCGGGCGGAAAAGGCTTCCACTACTGACAGGCGCCGACGCCAGGGCGGCTCTGGTCCTATATGCCGGTCTGCTGACGACTGCCGTTCTGCCGGCTCGTGCTGACGCCTGGATAGCGCGCCAGTTGGCGCAAGGCTGGCTCCGGGTTCGTTCACGGGCCGTGAAGCGGTTGGCCGGGGAGATGAAGAAGCGGTTGGGCGTGGAGGGCGGCGGCCGCGATTTTGTGGAACTGGCCCGGCAGCACTACCGCATGCGTTTCGAGTCGGGCTGGGGCCGGATTCGAGGGATGCATGCCGCCGGCTGGAGTCCTGAGGTCAGTATCGAAGGCCTCGAACGAATCCAGCAGGGGCTGTCAGAAGGCCGGGGCGTGATTTTATGGCGGATGGCGTTTGGCAGCGGGCCCGCCCTAATGCATGCCTGCCGGTGCGCCGGCCTGCCGCTGGTTCACTTGAGCCGGGCGGGGCATGGCTCGACCCAGCCGAGTCGTTTGGGGCTTCAAACCGTGTGCCGGCTGTGGCAGCGGGCGGAAAACCAGCGCCTGGAAGAGCGCGTCGTGATCCCGGTGGATGGTTCGCTAGGGTATGTGCGGGTGTTGGTGGACCGGCTGGCTGCAAACCAGTTGCTCTCCATCGTGGGAGAGCACGCCGGGAGAGTCAACGTCAGAGCCAAGCTGCTGGGCGTCGAAAGGGAATTCGCGACCGGCGCGCCGGCCCTGGCCTGGGAATACAACTCCACCTTGCTGACTCTCTACACGGTCCGGGAGGCGCCGTGCCGTTTCCGGGTGGTCATCGACCCGCCCATTGGCCTGGACCGCGGCCTGGGCCGAAGAGAGGCCGTTCGCCAGGCAGTCGAGGAATACGCGCATCGGCTGGAGCAGCGGATGCGCGAGCATCCCGCCGATTGGAGAGGCTGGGGCACCCGCCTGATTTGACATGCGCAGACCGAAGCTCTTGTTCCTCAGCCCCGTTATCCCGGTCTTGAGCGGGCAGGGCCTGGCCATGCGGGCGGGGATCGTCCTCGAGGCCCTGGCGCAGGATTTTGAAGTGTTCCTGCTGGTGGTCCCCATCAATCCGGGGCCTGCCGGCGGCCGTATCCCTCCGCAGGTGCTCGAGTGGTGCGCCGGTGCCGAGGTTTTGCCCTTGGAGGGCAGGGAAGACCCGCTGTACCTGGCGGTGAAGGCCATAGAGGATCCGCGGCAACGCGCCCAAGCCTGGTTCTCCTATCCCAAGCCCTCCAAATGCCGTTTTGCGACTCCGGAGACACTGCGGCTGGCCGCGCAAGCATTTGCCGGAGTGCGCTTTGACGCCGTGCACGTGTTCCGTCTTTATACCGCTCCTTTTGCGGAAGCCCATCTGCGCGGCGCTCCCGGCAAGCGGCCGCGCTGTTTCCTGGACATGGACGAATACCAGTCGCAAGTGCGGCGGCGAGTCTCCACCTTGTGCGCCGCCGCAGGCAATCTGGAAAAGGCCGCGCTGGAGGAATCCGACGCCCTGAAGTACGTGGACATGGAGCGCGCCTACCTACCTCTGTTCGACCAGATTCTGGTCTCGAACACTCGCGACGCCGCCGAGATGGCCCGGCAGTATCGCCTCGACAACGTCTCCCTGGTTCCCAATGCGGTTCGTATCCCGGAGCTGCCCGCCGCGAGACAGGCCGGCGGAACGCCCACTTTGCTGTTCCTGGGCACTCTGGACTACTACCCCAACGAAGATGCCGCCGCCTACTTCTGCTCCGAAATACTTCCGCTGCTGCGAGCCGGAGCGCTTGGCCGATTCCGAATCGTGATCGCGGGGCTCCGTCCCTCGGCCGGGGTGAAGAGTCTTGCCGTGCACCCGGAAGTCAGCGTGGCGGGGGATGTGCCCGAGGTTCGGAAGTGTTACGAGGAGGCCGACGCGGTTGTCGTTCCGCTCCGCCTCGGGGGCGGGACCAGGATCAAGATCCTGGAGGCCGCCAGCTACCAGCGGGCCGTTGTCTCCACGCCGGCCGGGGCGGACGGACTGGCGGTTGCCGACGGCGAGGAACTGCTGATCCGGCGCTCGGCCACGGAATTCGCCGAGGGATGCTTAGCTCTCATGTATGACCCGCTGCTGCGGAACAACATTGCTGGACGCGCCTTCGAGTGGGTCAAGGCGAACCACACGGTGGAAGTCGTGAGAGACAGACTGCGACAGTTCCGCGGGTGAATGGCTGAGAGGCTACAATCACAGCCATGGCAAGGATAGCGTTGCTTCCATTGGTGATGGTTCTGGCCGCGGGCTGCAGCCGCAAGCCTGCCGAGAGTCTGAGCCAGTTGCGGGATGAGTTCGTCTACGGGGCGCTGTCGTTTTCGCCCGTGGCCGCTACCTCCGTCGGGTACCACCAGCATAAGGGCGTCAATCTCGACGCGCAGCTTGACGACTTCAGCCAGGCGGGGCTGGACCGGCAGCGGCAGTTCTACCGGCAGTTTCGCGAGCGGCTGAGCCGCACCCTGAAGCCGGAAGAGCTGTCGCCCGGCGACCGCGCCGACTATGATCTGATCAGCGACCAGATCTCCCTGCAACTGCTCGAGCTTGACGAGATCCAGAACTGGCGGCACAACCCGACGGTGTACGTCGAACTGTTGGGCGGCGCCCTTTTCGCTCCGTCGGTGCTGGAGTACGCGCCCAAGCCGCAGCGATACCGGCACATCATCGCGCGCCTGGAAAGGACGCCGGCGCTGCTCGAACAGGCGCGGCAGAACCTGGCCAGCGCACCGGAAATCTGGACCACTGTGGCTATCGGTGAGAACGAGGGGAACATCGACCTCGTCGATAAGACCCTGCGGGCCGGCGCGCCGGATGAGCTGCGCCCGGACTACGACAAGGCGGCGGCAGCGGCGCTCCCGGCGCTCAAGGCGTTCAACCAGTATCTCAAGGACGATCTGGCGAAGCGGCCGGGCGACTGGCGGCTGGGCAAGGAGCGATACGCCCGGAAGTTCCGGTATGTCTTGGAGACCGACAGCACGCCCGACCAGGTGCTCGCGGCAGCAGAGCAGGAAATCAAGGATGTCCGCGCCGAAATGCTGAAGCTCTCCCTCCAGCGAGTGTAACCCGAAGCACGGGCCCGCGGACCTCAACACCATCGTCGGGCGGGCTCTGACGCGGATCGCGGAGAAGCATGCCACGCCGGACACCTACTTCGCCGATGCGCGGCGCGATCTTGCAGGAAGTCAGGGACTTCGTACGGAGCGAAGAACCTTCTGCCGCTGCCGCCGCGCGACAACCTGCAGGTGATCGAGACGCCGGAGTTCATGCGCGGCATTTACGCCGTGGGCGGCTTCGTGTCGGCGCCCGCGCTGGAGCCGCAACTGGGGGCTTTCTACTGGCTGACGCCGATTCCCAAGACCTGGCCGCGGCAGAGAATCGAATCCAAGCTTCGTGAGTACAACTTCTACAGCTTGAAGCTGCTGACCATCCACGAGGCTGTTCCCGGCCACTACGTGCAATTCGAGTACGCCAACCGGGTGCAGCCCGCGGGCCGCCGCCTCTTGCGCGCCGTCTTCAGCAACACGCCCTACGTGGAAGGCTGGGCGGTGTACGCCACCGAGATGATGCTCGACGAGGGGTACCTGGACCACAGCCCCGAGTTGCGGCTGACGTTCCTGAAGCAGCAGTTGCGGGTGCTGGCCAACGCCATCATGGACATCCGCCTCCAGACCATGGGGATGACCGATCAGGAAGCAATGGACCTGATGGTGAAGCAGGGGTTCCAGGAAACCGAAGAGGCGACCGCCAAGCTGCAGAGGGCGAAGCTCTCCTCCTGCCAGTTGCCGACCTACTACGTAGGCTGGCGCGATTGGCACAGGGTGAGGGATCAATACCGCAAGGCGAAGGGCGCGGCGTTCCAGTTGCGGGAGTTTCACCGCCTGGCGCTGGAGCCCGGGGCCCTGCCGCTCCCGGCGCTGGCGCGAATCCTGACCGGCAAGCCGCTGGGGGAGTAAGGGCCGGTTCTCTCGCTACAGCTTCAGCAGCGCGCGCAGGCGCTTGGTTTGGACGCGGCTGACGGGGATCTTCGGTCTGCTTCTTGTCGTCCATCCGGAGCTGGTAGCTGGACTTGAACCAGGGGATGACTTCCTTGATCCGGTTGATGTTCACCAGGTAGGAGCGGTGGACGCGCCAGAAGATCTCCGGGTCCAGGTTGGACTGCAGTTCCTCGATGGTGCGGTAGTTGGACTGGCCCTCCACCGCGGTGGTCACGATCGTGATCAGCCCGTTGTCGATGGTGGCGTAGACGACGTCCTGCGCGTCCACGATGAAGTTGCGGTTGCCGCTCTGCACCAGCAGCTTGGTCCGCTGAGCGGAGGGACGCGGGCCGCGGCGGCTCCGAGGGCTTCGGGTTTCTGCTTCTCCTGGAGCAGGCGGCGGACGCGTTCGACGGTCTCCGCCAGCCGCTCCTTGTCGACGGGCTTTAGCAGGTAGTCCATGGCCTCCAGCCGGAAAGCCTGGACGGCGTACTGGTCGTAGGCGGTGGCCAGGACGAAATGCGGAAGGGCAGCCCCTTCTCCGGGCCTTGCGGATGACGCCCAAGCCGTCCAGGCCGGGCATCTGGACGTCCAGAAAGGCCAGGTCGGGTTCCAGTTTCTCGATCAGGCGCAGAGCCTCCAGGCCGTTGTTTCGCCGGTACCCGACGATTTCGATGTCGGGGAATTCCTTCAGCAGGTAGGACATCTCGTCGCAGGCCAGCTGCTCGTCGTCGACGATGATGGCGCTCAGGATTGTCGTCGCGCGATCTGCCACGAGAATGGTAGTATAACATTACGCGCATCAGGCAGCTTCAGGCCGTTGATCAGATAAGGAGAAAGCGACAGTTGCCAACAAAGGATAACGTTAAGATCGCCCCGCCGGAAGGCAAGCTCGGAGTGCTGATCCCCGGGATGGGCGCCGTGACGTCCACCTTCATCGCGGGGGTGGAGGCCAGTCAAAGCCGGTTGGGCCATGCCCATCGGCTCCCTCACCCAAATGGCGACGGTCCGGCTGGGGAAGCGGACGGACGGCCGGAGCCCCAAGATCAAGGACTTTGTCCCGCTGGCCGGGCCTCAACGACCTGGTCATCGGCGGATGGGACATCTTCGAGGACAACGTCTACGAGGCCGCGCTGAAGGCGGGCGTGCTCGAGAAGAGCGCACCTTGGAGAAGGTGAAGGGGCCGCTTTCCGCCATCAAGCCGATGAAGGCGGTCTTCGACCCCGAATACGTGCGGCGGATCAACGGCCCCAACGTCAAGCAGGGCGGGTCCAAGATGGACAAGGCCCAGATGGTGATGGACGACATCGAGAACTTCCGCAAGACCAGCGGCGCCTCGCGGCTGGTGATGATCTGGTGCGGGTCCACGGAAGTTCACCACAAGCCGGCGGAGGTGCACCAGTCGCTGGCGAACTTTCGAGCGCGGGCTGGCGCAGAACGACCCGGGAATCGCCCCCAGCCAGATCTATGCGTACGCGGCGCTGAAGTTCGGCAGTCCCGCACGCCAACGGCGCGCCGAACCTGACCACGCGACGTGCCCGCGCTTATGGAACTGGCCCGCGAGCACCAGGTGCCCATCTGCGGCAAGGACTTCAAGACCGGCCAGACGCTCATGAAGACCATCCTCGCGCCGGGGCTGAAGGCCCGCATGCTGGGCCTGACCGGCTGGTTCTCCACCAACATCCTGGGCAACCGGGACGGCGAAGTGCTGGACGATCCGGGCTCCTTCAAGACCAAGGAAGAGACCAAGCTCTCGGTGCTGGAGTACATCCTCCAGCCGGAGCTTTACCCGGAACTGTACAAGGATTTCTACCACGTGGTCCGGATCAACTACTACCCGCCGCGCGGCGACGCCAAAGAGGGCTGGGACAACATCGACATCTTCGGGTGGATGGGCTACCCGATGCAGATCAAGATCGATTTCCTGTGCCGGGACTCGATTCTGGCGGCGCCCCTGGTCCTGGACCTGGTGCTGTTCCTGGACCTGGCGCAGCGCGCCGGGATGAAGGGCGTGCAGGAGTGGCTGTCGTTCTACTTCAAGGGCCCCATGACCGCGCCGGGGCTGTATCCCGAGCACGACATCTTCATCCAGTTGATGAAGCTGAAGAACACGCTGCGATGGATGCGGGGCGAGGAGCTGATCACGCACCTCGGGCTGGAGTACTACGACTAGGCGCCGCGTCCAGCCTTCCGCGACGGCGATGAATGTTCTCGTAATCGGAGGCACCCTCTTTATCGGCCGTCTGCTGGTGGCCGAACTGCTGAAGGCCGGCCACGAGGTCACGGTTCTGCACCGCAAGCCCGGGCCACGACCTGGGCAAGCGCGTTGGAGAAATCGTGGCCGACCGCAACGACCCGGCGAGCGTGCGGCAGGCGCTGGCCGGCGAGCAACTTCGAGGTCGTCTTCGACAACGTCTACGATTGGGAGCGCGGCACGACGGCCGTGCAGGTGGAAGCCGCCGCGCGGGCTTGCGGGGACCGTCTGCGCCGCTACGTCTTCATGTCCAGTGTCGCGGCTTACGGCGACGGGCTGAACCACCATGAAGGCGACGCGCTGGCTCCCGACGACCATCCCGACGCCTACGTCCGCAACAAGGCCATGAGCGAGCGGGCGCTGTTCCGGCTGCACCAGCGTATCGGGCTTCCCGGTGGTCACGCTGCGGCCGCCGTTCATCTACGGGCCGGGGAACCCGTTCTACCGCGAGGCGTTCTTCTGGGACCGGCTGCGCGACAAGCGGCCCATCATCATGCCCGGCGACGGCCGGCGGCTGATGCAGTTCGTCTACGTGAAGGACCTGGTCTGGGCCTGCCTGCGCGCCATGGAGGAGCCGGCCGCCGTGGGCCACGCCTTCAACATCGCCAATCTGCGGCCGGTCACGCAGACCGAGGCGGTGGAGGCCTTGGCGGCGGCGGCCGGCGAAGAAGGCGCAGCTCGTGCGCATGCCGAGGGAGCGCATCCTGCGAGCGGGCGGACATCCCATGGGCCCGCGGCTCTACTTCGGCCACTACTTCGACCTGCCGCCCATCACCCAGGTGGTCAGCAAGGCGCAGCGGGTGCTGGGCTTCCAGCCCACCGATTTCGGCGAGGGGCTCAAGGAAACCTACCGCTGGTACCTGCGGCACCACAACCACGCCAGCCCTCGACTACTCCTTCGAGGACCGTTTGCTGGGGATGGCGGCCGCAGCCGCCGCGAGTTCCTGAGAGCTACCTGGCGTGTTCGCGGAAGCCTGCGCCGGCCGCCATGAGCGCTTCGGCGGCGGCCTTCACCGTGTTGAAGTGGATGGTCACGGTATCCTCAACCTGGAAGGCATAACCGCCCGCCAGGGTGACGGCCACGGCACGCCTGCCTGCAGGGCCGTCTCCATCACGAACCGGTCCCGCTGCCGCAGTCCGCCCATGGTCAGCGCCAGCCCGCCCAACTGATCCTGGTAGTAGGGATCGGCTCCGGCCAGATAGACGACCAGGTTGGGCCGGTGCGCCAGCAGGGCGGGAACATAGCGCTCCGCAGAAGCTCCAGGTACTCCTCGTCGCCGGTCTGGTCGGCAAGATCGATGTCGATGTCGGAGGGCGGCTTCTGCGGCGGGTAGTTGTTGAGTCTGGTGGATGGAGAGGGTGAAGACCTTGCGGTCCCCGGCGAAGATGCGCCGCGGTGCCGTTGCCTTGGTGGACGTCGCAGTCCACCACCATGACCCGCTCCATGCGGCCCGAGCGCTGCAGGCGGCGGATAGCCACGGCGACGTCGTTGATGGCGCAGAAGCCCTCGCCGTGGTCGCGAAACGCGTGGTGGAAACCGCCGCCAAGGTTGAAGCCGATGCCATCCCGCAGCGCCAGGCGGCAGGCCAGGATGGTCCCGCCCGCGGCCAGCCGGAAAGCCTTGACCATCTGGCGGGAATAGGGAATCTCCAGCCTCAGGATATCCTCGTAGCTCAAGGTGCCGGTGCTCAGGCGCCGGATCCACAGGCGGTCGTGCGCCAGGGCGAGGTCGTCGTCTTCGGCGGGGGAGGGGAGGACGAAATCCGCCTCGGTAGCCAGGCCGCTAGGCGAGTAGCTTTTCCCGCAGCAGTCCGTACTTCTCGGCGGGAAAGACGTGGTCGCCCAGACCCAAGTAATAGCCGTCGTGATAAACCAGACGGAACGGCAGCATCCCTGACTTCGCCTATCCGGCTAGTGTAGCGTGTGCAGCCTGCAAACAGGTGATGATGGCTACGCTGTAGATGTCGTCTGGCGGAGCAGCCCCGGCTCAGGTCATTGGCGGGCTTGGCCAGGCCTTGCACGAAGGGGCCGATGGCGGCGGCGTCGCCCAGCCGCTCCACCATCTTGACGGCGATGTTGGCGGAGGTCAGGTCGGGGAAGATCAGGGTATTGGCGCGGCCGGCAACGGTCGAGCCGGGCGCCTTCGATGCTCCCACGGCCGGGACCAGCGCCGCATCCGCCTGCATCTCGCCGTCCGACATTCAGTTCCGGGGCGCGCGCGCGGACGATCCGCAGAGCCTCGACCACCTTTTCCACTTCCTTGTGCCGGCCTCCGCTGCCCCTGGTGGAGTAGCTGAGCAGGGCCACGATGGGCTCGGTTTCGAAGAAGACCCGGACGGTGCCGGCGGTGGTGATGGCCATGTCCGCCAACTCCACGGCGGAGGGTTCGATCATGATGGACGCGTCGCAGACGCCCAGCAGGCCGTTGTGCCCAAACTGGCGGTTGCGCACGGCCAGCACGAAGAGGCTGGTGATCAGCCGCACGCGGGGCGCGGTGCCGATGCAGTGCAGCATGGCCCGCAGCGTGTCCTTGCTGGTGTAGACCGCACCGCAGACGCTGCCGTCGGCGTCGCCGGCGGATACCATCAGTTGTCCGAAGTACTCGGGCTTGCGCGCGATCTCGGCGGCCTCCATTTGGGTGAGGCCCTTGGCGCGGCGGCGCTCGTGGTACAAGGCCGCATACTTCTGCAGGTGGGGTGAGGTCTCCGGCTGGACGAAGGTCACGCCCGCGGGCGCGCCCGCCGGGGGCTTTCCCAGGAGAATGGGATCCGCAAGACCCTCACGGGCCAGGCGTCCCGCCGCCTCCAGCACGCGCGGGTCGCTGCCTTCGGGGAACACAATCCGCTTCCGTCCGCCGGCCTGCCGGACCCGTTCCACCTGCCGGTTCATGAAGTTGATCGCGGATTCGGGGAGAGCCATAGGGATCTCTCATTGTACTGAATCCCCGCGGCTGGAAGAGCCGCCCGGCGCCGTGTAGATCACCTCTTTGTGCGGGGGAAACAATGCCGCAATGCCGGCGGCGACGCCCGCAATGAAGCCACTGGAGGCGACTGCCGTTGCGGCTACGTAGGCATCGCAACCCCCTCGGTTGCCGAGGCAAGCCAGGCCCCATAAGCTAGCCGTGGCACCGCCGGCGATAAGAGCGGCGTAGCCGGCCTTGTGTCCCCGCGACATGCCGGTGACCATCGCGACTTGTGCGATAGTGGGTTGCGCCAAAGGTAGCAGCTTGTCCTTCCCCCGCCGCACGCTGAGCCCGTCCGCGTTCCAGGCCTCCATCCTGCCGTTCACCGTTTGCCCTGAGAGCAGCTTGACGCTCACCTTCTTGCCGGGCTCAATCAGCTTGACCCGTTCCCACGGATCGACCTGTGCGAAGCAAACTTGCCAGCAAAGCAGATTCACCAGCAGAATCACCACTGCATGATTCACGACCGTCATCCTGAGTCTCATCCGCCTCCTTTCGGCCAGCGCAGCTCTCTGGAAATGATACACGTGTTCAGGCAGCTGGGATGTGAAACAATCCTACCGATGAAGGTTCTTGCTCTGAACTGCGGAAGCTCCTCGGTCAAGTGCCAGCTGTTTGAAACCAGTCTGGAGGAGATGGAGGCCAACCGCGACCGGCAGCTCGGGCGTGTTCTCGGTCGAACGCATCGGGACGCCGGATGCCGTGGTGCGTCCGAGAACGGGCGAGCTCCGCGCGCCCGGTCGCCGAACATCGCGAAGCCATCGAGATCGCGGTGAACCTGCTGGCGGAGGGGCTCGATGGGAAGCGGGAAATCGAGGCCGTCGGCCACCGGGTGGTACACGGCGGTGAACGCTTCTCGGCGCCGGTGGAATTGGACGCCGCCGCCGCGCGGGAAATCGAGGAGCTGAACGACCTGGCCCCGCTGCACAACCCCGAAAACTTGAAGGGCTTCCGGGCGGCCCGCAGCGTGCTGCCGCATGCCCGGCACGTCGCCGTCTTCGACACCGCCTTCCACCAGACGCTGCCGCCCAAGGCCTATGTCTACGGCCTGCCGGACGCCGTCTGGCGCCGGCACAAGGTCCGGCGATATGGATTTCACGGCTCCTCGCATCGCTACGTCGCCTAGCGCTACGCCCAGATTCACGGATTCGCCCGCGACTACAAGCTCATCACCTGCCACCTCGGCAACGGCTGCTCCATGTGCGCCGTCGACAAGGGGCAGTCCGTGGACACCTCGATGGGCTTCACGCCGCTGGAGGGTCTGATGATGGGCACGCGCAGCGGCGACATCGACGCCGGCGCGGTCCTGCACATCATGGCGAAGGAGCAGCTCACCGCGCCGGAGATGGACGTGTTGCTGAACCGGCGCAGCGGGCTGGCACGGCCTGTCCATGGCTTCCAACGACATGCGGACTCTGCTGGAATTGTGCCAGCGGGGCCACGCCGCGGCCCGGCTGGCCGTGGATGCCTTCTGCTACCGGGCGAAGAAGTACCTGGGCGCTTACCACGCCGTGCTCAATGGCTGCGACGCGGTCATCTTCACCGGAGGGATCGGGGAGAACGCGCCGGCCATCCGCGCCCAGATCTGCGAGTCGCTGGAGGCGCTGGGCATGCGGATCGACCCGCGGCGCAACGCGGAGGCCATCGGCGTCGAGAAGAACATCGCGCCGGAGGGGAGCGCAGTGGAAGTCTGGGTGATCCCCACCGACGAGGGCCTGGTGATCGCCCGGGACACGCTACGGTGCCTGGCGGGCGTGATCGGGTGAGGCGCGCCGAGCCTGAGCGAAGGCCAATGCCGCCAGCGTCAGGGAAGCGGCGAGCAGTCCGCCGTCGCGCAGAAGGGTGCGGGGAGAGATCACATCTCCGGCGCCGAAGCAGCCGCAATCGATCTGCATGCCCTTAAGATAAGCGCGCAGCAGGATCACGAAAAAACACAGTAAGATCGCCGAGGCGGCGGAGGCCGAAAGACGAATCCACTTGCCGGAGATCAGCAGCACTCCGAGCGCCAACTCCGCCCAAGGCAGGGTTCGCGCCACGGCCATCACGGCCCACTGCGGCAGGATTCCATAGGCGTCGATGGTCATGGCAAACAACAGCCACGGCTGCCGCAGTTTCGTCCAGGCGGCGTAGAGGAAGACCACGCCCATCACGACTCGAAGAGCCAGAGGAACATACCGAGACACGCTACTTTGCGAGTAGTTCATCGAGAAAACGGCGCACCAGGTCGTAGTTGACGTTGCCCGACAAGGGGTATTGCTTCAACCGGTGGGTGACCACCATCGTCGGAGTCTGGCGAATCGGCACTTTGCCTCCGAGATCGTAATCCTTCTGAATCTCGGCGGCGATGCTGGGGTCCTTGGCCAAGGCCCGGACTTTCTTGGCCTCGGAAAGAGTCAGGACGCTGCAGGCCGTCTCGTCCACCTTGCCGCTGACCGACCACGCCGCCTGGCTCCCAAATAGGGCAGTGGCGACCTGTTCATACTTGCCGATGCGCGCCGCCGCGCAGGCGTAGCTCGCCGCCTCACGGGCAAAGGCGTGCATGGGGAGCGGAAAGTCGCGGTGGATCAAGTACACTTTGCCGCTGGCGACATAGTCCCTCATCAGAAGGCGCAAGGTTCCCTCGTAGAGAGTCTTGCAGGCGGGGCATTGGTAGTCGCTGAAGACCTCAATCTGGACGGGCGCGCCGGGGTTCCCGCTTGCCTTGCCGGGGAGGCGGCTTGGGCCGAGGGGTTCAGGCAAGAAAGCAGAAGGGCCGTCAGGAGTGCAAGGAGTCTCATGGCCTCAGATTACAAGACGAGCGAACTGCGCCGACAAGCGTCAGTTCTCCTCGCCGGAGTCCTCGGGACTGCGGCCTTCGACGATGCGGTACACGGTGGCCCGGTTGATCCCCAGGATCTTGGCGGCGCGCGCCTTGTTGCCGCCGACGCTCTCAGCACCCGCTCACGTGCCGCCGTTCCACTTCGGCCAAGCGACAGGGAATTCCTCGCCGAGCGAGGCCTCCGCGACGGCCCGGCCGCGCAAGTCCTCGGGCAGATCGCGGACATCGATCACGTCGCTTTCGGTCATCATGCAGGCGTTGCCCAGCGCGCTCTCAGTTCGCGCACGTTGCCCGGCCAGGCGTACCGGGCCAGAACGATGCTCGGCCCGCGGCGTCAGGCCGCGGATCACTTGCCGATACTGACGAGCGAACTCCTGCATGAAATAGCGCAGCCAGCAGCGGCAGGTCCTCCCTGCGATCCGCCAGCCGCCGGGCAGCTTGATCTCCACCATCGAGAGGCGGTAGTAGAAGTCCTCGCGGAACAGCTTCTCCGCCATGAGTTCCCGCAGGTTGCGGTTGGTGGCGGCGATAATCGCGGACGCTGCACCTGGCGCACGGCGGGCGATCCCACGCGCTGGATCTCCCCGTTCTCCAGCACCCGCAGCAGCTTGCTCTGCGTCTCCAGCGGCATGTCGCCGATTTCGTCCAGGAACACCGTGCCGCCGTTGGCGTACTCGAAAAGACCGACCTTGTCCTGGGATGCGCCGGTGAAGGCTCCTTTGACGTGGCCGAACAAGCTCGCTCTCGAAAAGGGTCTCCACGACCGCCGAGCAATTGCACGACGGCGAAGCGGCCGCCGGCGGCCGGGCTCAGGCGGTGCAGCGCCGCGGCCACCAGTTCCTTTCCGGTCCCCGTGGCGCCGGTCACCAGAGCAGTCCGGAAATGCGGCGCCACACGGCGGATTCGCGTGAACACGGCCAGCATCAGCGGGCTTTGGCCCACCATCCCTTCGAACTGATTGGCCTGGAGCAGTTCGCCTTCCAGCAGCAGGGCCGCCTCGCGCTTCGTGCGCCTCCTCGACGAACCGGCTCATGCGCTGGCGCAGTCAGCGCCACGGGGATGGGCTTGGTGAGGTAGTCGCTGGCGCCCTTCCGGATGGCCTCCATGGCCGAGTCGGTGGAGTAGTTGCCGGTCAGCAGGACGACGTCCGTCTCGGGAGCGGCCTCCACGATCCGCTCCAGCATTTCCATGCCGCCGAGCTTCGGCATATTCAAGTCCAGCAACACGATCTGGGGCCGCTCCCGGAGACACGAGTTCCAGCCCGGCTACGGGATCGGCGGCGGTGAGAATCTCGGAGGGGTTGCTGCGTCGAGGGCCTCCTGGACGAGTTCCAAGGTGGCAGGGTCGTCGTCGATGGCCACCAACTTGACTTCGAATTTGTCCATATTGCTCATCACAGGAGCCGTTTCACGTACTCGCGAAGTTCGACAGCGTCAACTGGTTTGGTGACATATCCGTAGAAACCGGCGGCCAGCGCCTGCTCGCGATCGCCCTGCATCGCCCGCGCGGTAACGGCGACGATGCGCAAGGACGCGAAACGGGGATCGCCTCTCAGCCGGCGCAAGACACCGTAGCCGTCCAATCCGGGCATCTCCAGGTCCAGGAGCACGAGGCCGACCTGCTCGGACTCGATGATCTGGATCGCCTCCTCGCCGTGGGAGGCTTCCAGCACTTCATCGCAGGAGTTCCGCAGAACATGGCGAAGCAGCTCACGGCTCACGGCGTTGTCATCGACGATCAGTATTCTCCGCATCGCGGCTCACGCCTCGCGCTCAGTGCCCGGGCGCGCTGCGCCGGCAAACAGAAGGTGAAAAGGCTGCCCTTTCCCGGTTCGCTCTCAACGGAGATACTGCCGCCGTGCAGTTCGACCAGCCGCCGGGTGATCGACAGGCCCAGGCCGGTTCCTTCCTTCACGCCCTTGGTCGTCGCGCCGGCCTGGTGGAACTCGTCGAAAACAGAGCCGTGTTCCTCGGGCGGGATGCCCACGCCCGTGTCTCCCACCATGAACGACAAACGGCTGTCCTGCCCTTGAGCCTCGATCCAGACGTCCCCACCCTCGGGGGTAAATTTCACCGCATTACTAACCAGGTTATAGACGATCTGCTTGAACCGCCGCCGGTCCGCAAAGACCGAAACGCCCTCTGCCACCCGGCTGTCGAGCTGTATCCTCTTTACTTCCGCCAGAGGCCGGATGACGGAGAGCACCTCCGACAGGGCCCCGTTGGCCGTCGAAATCTTCGTAGGACAATTCGATACGGCCGGCTTCGATCTTGGAGATGTCCAGCACATCGTTGATGATAGCGAGCAAATGCCCCGCGCCCTCGCGGATGTGCGCCACAAAGCGTTTGTAGGTAGGGTGAAGCGGCCCATGCGCCTCTTCTGCCAGCAGATCCGAGAAGCCGATAATGGCGTTCATCGGAGTGCGCAGCTCATGGCTCATGCGGGCCAGGAACTCGGTCTTCAACCGGTTGGCCCTTTGGATCTCCCGGTTGCGCAGCTCCAGTTCGTGGTTGGAGGCGCTGAGTTCCGAGGTGCGCGCCTGGATGCGCTGCTCGAGGTCCTCGTTCAGCCTCCTGATTTCCTCCTCTGCCTGGCTGCGCTCCTCTTCCTGCTCGATCGATTCCAGCGAGAGGGCCAAGTCCGAGGTGACGCCGCGCAGCAAATCTACAGTCTCCTTGTCGAAGAAGCCCGTCTGGGAGGCGTACGCCGTGAATGTTCCGATGAGACCGCGGCGCAAATGAATCGGGAACGCCGCTGACGAAAGGAGGCCGCGCTTCAGCGCCTCTTCGCGCCAGGGCGCCATGCGCGGGTCCGAACGGATGTCCTCGCAAACGGACGGCTTTCCCTCTCGAAAGGCCGTCCCCGTGGGACCTCTCCCCTCGGGGCGATCGTCGACGAAAATCCGAAGCATTTCCAGGTAGCCGTCCTCCGGTCCCCAGTGGGCCACCGGCTCCATCATGTGGGTATCAGGGTTCACCAGCCCCACCCAGGCAATCCGGAACAAGCCTTTTTCCACGGTGACGCGACAGATCTCCTGGAAGAGCGCCTCCCGCTGGCTGGCGCGGCCGATGACCTCGTTCACGTGGATCAGCACGGCGTAGAGGCGATTCAAATGAACCAGCCGCTGCTCGGAGCGTTGGCGCATGGCGATCTGTCTGGTGAGGCCGTAGTAGACCAGAATGAGGATCGCGAAACTGAGCAGTGCGCCGGCCAGCAGGGTTCCGAGTGACGTGACGGCCTCTTGCCTGGCTGCCTGGGTCCGCTGCTGCAATAACCGGTTTTCGACCGCCATCAATTCGCCGGCTTCTTTCGCGAATCTCCGCCATGAGCCGGGCATCATTGCGCGAACCGAACATCCGCAGCGCGGCCTCGCGTCCCTGGCTTCGCCAGGCCCTGATCTGCTCGCCCTGAAAGGCGAGGATCCCTTCGACCTGGGCCCGGAGTTCGCCCACGTGGAGCCGCTGCCCGGCCTCTCCGGCGAAGAGCTCTCTCCAGGTCCTCCATGCTCCGTCCACTGAGATCGGCGTTCTTGTGATAGGCCGCGAGCAGTGACTCGTCGTTGGCCAACAACGCGGCGCGCAAGGTGTTCTCGGATGCCACCACGTGGATCACGAGCTCGTCCAGGGCGACGTTGACCCGGAAGGCGTGGTCCATCTCGCTGGTATTGCCGATCAGCGTGCGAGTGTTTTGATAGCTTCGGACACCTAGCCCGACGAGGATCAGCAGTGCCAGCCCGAAGCCGGTCTTGATCACCATGTCGTGCCTGGAGTGCATACCTGTCTACGATTCGTTCAGCGGCGCCGTCCCAGCGTATTTAGGATCGTATCACGCGGGTCCAGGATAAGAAAGTTCAGCGTAGCGTCACCCGCTGACATTATTTGCGCTCGTCGCAGAAAAGTGCACATTGAGGGGGCGCCGCCGCGGATCTCCCGGCCCGCGCGATCCGCGGGTGATGAGAGGGGAACGCATTGATTTCAAACGAAGATCACTTCATGTCCCGTGGCGCCGGAGGGCCGATTCATGCCTGGTCCTCTGATTGCTAGTTCAAGGCCAGAGGCAGCAAGCCCCGGGGATTGCATGGCGGAAGAAAATGCCACGGCAGCCATCTACGATGGCCACATGCCGGTTGAGAAGGCCGTGCGGCTGCTCCAGCGAGTCGGCCTTCGACTTGGAAAGAGTTTCGATTGCGGGCAAAGACGAACGCGACGCCACAGATCTGGTGAGTTACTACTGTGGCGCCGGTGGGATGCAATGCTGGGGTCGCCGGGGACGATTTTGGGGCGAAATCTGGGACATGTTGACAGGCTGGGCGCTTGTCGACGACCCGGCGATCGGGCCAGTTCTGGTGGCTGGCCCGCTCGCCGGCTGGACCTTTGGCGCACTTGAGAACGCGGTCGTTTTCGGCGGCTTCACTCCGCTAGGGGCGGGGATGTACAACGCCGGCCTTCCAAGGGAGTCCGTACTAACCTGCGAATCAGCCTTACGCGACGGGCGTTATGTTTTGCTGGTACACGGCGCGTCGGGCGATGTGAGCAGGGCCAGAGCAGATCCTGGGCATCTAGTCAAAACCTTCTCTCCATTCCCCTCATCTGATCGACGGACTATGCAGAAAGTTTGAGAAGTCGGACAGGTCAGCCGGACTACTGTACTTGATCATTTGCAGAGCCGGCGTCTCAAAGGAGTTCTATGGTTGACCTGTCCCAACGAACCACGATCGGGGTCTGTGAAACCCAGCTAGTCACCGCCGCGGGCGTGCGCGCCGTGCTGAACGGATGTCAGGATCTGGAGTTCTGCTGGTCCGTCTCGACTCTAGACGAAGGGGTTCGGATGGCCCGCCAGCGCCCGCCGCACGTGCTGCTTGCAGACAAGGGCATGGGCGTCAATGGGCTTTTGCACTGGATTCTGAACCTGCGGGCGGCTACCGCCTCCACGGCCGTGGTCGTCTGGGGGTCCTCGCTCACCGAAGCCGAAGCCCTCCGATTCGTCCAGGCGGGGGCCAAGGGGGTGGTCCGCAAGGCGGTGAAGCCGGACACGCTGCTGGCCTGCCTGCGTTCGGCTGGAGGCGGGGCTACCTGGATGGAGGACGTGATCTTCCGGGCGGCGCCGCGGGCTGCCAAGGGCAGCCACTCCGGGCTCACTCCCCGGGAAGAGCAGGTCTTCGAGCTGGTTGAGCAGGGCCTGACCAACGGCGAAATTGCCCGCGAACTCGGCATCCGGCCCGGGACGGTCAAGATTCACCTGAAGCACCTCTACGAGAAGACCGGCATCCGGGGCCGGTATCACCTGGCTCTGTCGGGGCTAAAGGACAAGGGAATCTTGACGATGACAGCCTGAGGCCGCCGCCGCGGCGCATGCTATCCTGAGGGCGTGAATCGGACCCTCGAGCGTGTGCGCTCGGTCTCGTGGCTTCCTTCTCATTCGCCCAAAGCGTCTCGCTTCCCGGGATTCTGTCCGACGAACTGAACCGAAACTTCCAGGCCCTTAAAGAAAAAGGCGACCCGGCCCCCTACTTCATGTCTTACGGGGTAACCGAGCAGGAGGCTTGCAGCGTTGTGGCGACCCTCGGCGCGCTGCAGGGCATCGAGTTGCGGCCACGCGCGCGTGGCTGGATGTGACCGTGCGCGTGGGCAGCCCCAAGCTGGACAACTACCACCGGATGCAGGGCGACCGGCCGGTCTTCACTTCGGCCATCTCCATCCCGGTGGAGGATAACGCCGCCGCGATACGCCGGCCTATCTGGCTGGAAACGGACCGGGTCTACCGGCTGGCGGCCGAGCGGCTGATCAAGCTTCGCACCAGCACGCAAGTGCAGGTTGGCCGCGAGGACAACTCCCCGGATTTCTCGGTGGAGCAGCCGTCGGAGCACCGGGAGGCGGCCAAGCCGCTGAGTTTCTCCGTCAAAGATTGGGAGAATCGGGCCAGGAAATGGTCCGCCGCGTTCTCCGACCGGCCCGGGATGCTGACCTCGCAAGTGAGTGTGCAGGTGCGCCGCGAGACGCGGCACCTGGTGAGCACCGAGGGCACGCGCGTGGTGCAGGGGCGCGGCTTCGCGCGGATCGTGCTCTCCGCGCAGGGCAGGGCGGCCGACGGGATGAATCTCGGCGTCAGCCAGACATTCGACGCCGAGGAGGCCGCGGGCCTGGCCGGCGACAAGGTCGTCCTGGCGGCGGTGGAGCGCATCTCGAAGCAATTGGAGGCGCTGCGGCAGGCGCCGCCCGCGGAGCCGTTCGTGGGGCCCGCCATCCTCTCGGGACGCGCCGCCGGCGTATTCTTCCACGAGATTTTTGGACACCGGGTCGAGGGCCACCGCCAGAAGGACGAAACCGAGGGCCAGACGTTCACCAAGAGCATCGGAACCAGTGTGCTGCCGAAGTTTCTGTCGGTGGTTTTCGATCCCACGCGGCGCAACTTCGATGGGGTGGATCTGAACGGCTACTACCGCTACGACGATGAGGGCATCCCGGCGCGGCGCGTGAACGTGGTGGAGGAGGGCGTGCTGAAGACGTTCCTGATGTCGCGCTCGCCGGTTCTCAACTTCGACAAGTCCAACGGCCATGGCCGCCGGCAGCCGGGTTATGAGGTGCTGTCGCGGCAGTCCAACCTGATTGTCGAGTCGGCCAAGCAGGTCCCCGAAGCGCGAACTGCGCGAGATGCTGCGCGAGGAAATACGGCAGCAGAACAAGCCTTACGGCCTGTATTTCGAAGAAGTGACCGGCGGCTACACGCAGACGCGCCGCGCGCGGCTTGCAGGCTTTCACCGTGATCCCGATCGTGGTCTACAGGGTGTATGCCGACGGCCGGCCCGACGAACTGGTGCGCGGCGTGGACATCGTGGGCACGCCGCTGGCGAGCTTCGAGAAGATCCTGGCCACTTCGGACCGGCCGGAGGTCTTCAACGGCTACTGCGGCGCCGAGTCGGGCATCGTGCCGGTTTCGGCCGTCTCGCCGGCGCTGCTGGTCTCCGAGATCGAGACGCAGAGGAAGGAGAAGTCCGCCGATCGGCCGCCGCTGTTGCCCCGGCCGGGCACCGGGGAGGAGACATGATCCGCCGTCTCCGGTTGGTCCTGTCCTGTGCGCGGCGTTGACTGGCGCGGCCGCGCAGGCGCCGGTCGCAGGACGACGCGCTGCTGCGCGCCATGAGCGACGAATTGGACCGGGCGCGCAACCTGCGCGTGGTGAGCCTGGAGACGCCCTACTACATCGAGTACGGCGTCCACGACTCCGAGAGCTGTCAGTCGACGCGCCACGCCTGGGCGCGCTGGCCGACGTCCAGCGAAGGCCGCGCGCGCCTGCCGCGGATCCAGGTGCGGGTGGGCGACTACAAGTTCGACAACGGCAACTACATTTACAGCGACTTGCAGCTTCGGCGCCGGCTACGACCTGGGCCTCTGCCGATCGACGACAACTACACTGGCTCTGCGGCAGTACTTCTGGCTGGCGACCGATGCGGCCTACAAGTCGGCGCTGGAGATCATCGCCCGCAAGCGGGCGGCGCTGCGGAATGTCACCGTCACCGACCAGATGCCCGATTTTTCCAGCGCCGAGCCGGTCACGCTGATCGCCGGCTGATCCCCAAACGAGCCGTGGACGAGGAAGGCCTGGAAGTCCCGCGTGCGGAGTCTGTCCGCTGTGTTCGCCGCCTATCCGCGCATCATCGCCTCCAGCGTGGACGTTCAGGCATCGGGCAAGGCGCCTTCTACCTGGTGAATTCGGAAGGGACCCGCGGTCAGAGTTCCGGAGAACTCCGTGCACTTTCAGGTCCGGGCCACGGCTCTGGCCCCCGACGGCATGATGCTGCGGGACTCCTGGAGCTTCCACGCCCTGGACGCCGGCGCGATCCCTGCCGGCGAGGCGGAGCTGCGCGCGCCGGGTCGAGAGCGTCGCCGAGAACCTCGATGCGCTGGTGCAGGCGCCGGTAGGCGAGACCTACACGGGCCCGGTGATGTTCGAGCCGCAGGCCGCCGCCCAACTCCTGGCCGATGTTTTGGGCCGGAACTTCGCGCTGCGGCGGCGGCCGGTGTCGGAACCCGGACGTCCGCTGCCGTTCGTCGACAGCGAATTCGAGGGCCGCGCTGGGCTCCCGCATCCTGCCCGACTGGATGGATGTCGTGGACGACCCGACCGCAAGCCGAGTGGCACGGGCGCCCGCTGCTGGGGCGCTACCTGGTCGATCTGGAGGGAGTTGTCCCCAAGCCGCTGGCTCTCGTGGAGAAGGGCCTGCTCAAGGACTACATGCTGACGCGCCAGCCGCACCGGTGAAGGGGCGGAGGAGTCCAATGGCCGGGCCAGGCTCCGCGGCAGTTTCGGCGCCAACGCGGCCGCCTTCGGCAACCTGTTTGTGCGCGCCGCGAGAGCCTCGACGCTCGCCGGAGCTGAAGAAGAAGCTGCTCGATCTGTGCCGGCCAGCGGCAACAAGCCCTACGGCTTGCTGATGCGCAAGATGGACTTTCCCTCCTCGGCCTCCGGGGCCGAGTGCTCAGCGCATGCTGGCGGCAATGGCGCAGGACGGCGCGTCAGCGGCCCGACTGGTGAGTCTGCCGCGTCCTGGTCTACCGCGTCTACCCCGACGGCCGCGAGGAATTGGTGCGGGGGCTGCGGTTCAAGGACCTCACCGTCCGGTCCCTGCGGGACATCGTTGCGGCCGGCGGCGAGCCGGCCGTGTTCGACTACCTGGAGAACGGCGCGCCCTTCGCGCTGATGGGAGCGGCGTCCTTCGTGGCGGAGAGCTCCGTCATCGCTCCCGGGATCCTGTTCGAGGAGCTGCAACTGGCGAGGTCGGAGGAGGAAATGCCCAAGCTCCCCATCGTCCCGCCTCCGCCTCTCGCCGTGGCTCGCTGAGCATGGGCCTGCTGGGTCGGACCATTTTCCGCGAAGCCGCTCTCGGCCACGCTGCTGGGCACGCTGCTGTTCACTTTCGTGCTGTTTCTGCGGAGCATCGGCCAGCTGTTCGAGCTGCTGGTGCGCAGTTCCGCCGAGCCCTCCACGGTGGCGTACCTGTTCACCCTGGTCCTTGCCGCCGGCGCTGGTCTTCACGCTGCCGATCGGCGTGCTGGTGGGCGTGCTGCTGGCCTTGAGCCGGATGTCGAGCGACGGCGAAATCACGGCCATGCGGGCCGCCGGGCATCGCCGGCCTGCGCGTGGCGCGGCCGGTTGCGGTTCTGGCGCTGCTGGCGGTCCTGGCGACGGCGGCCTGTTCGCTGTGGCTCACGCCGTGGTCCATCCGCGAAACCTACCGGATCGTCAAATCGTCTGGCGGCGCGAGCAACTGACCGCCAACATCGAGCCCCGGGTGTTCCAGGAGCAGTTTCCCAACACGATCCTGTTCGTGGCCGACGTCGTGCCGGGGCCGGTGGCGCATTGGAAGAACGTCTTCCTGGCCGACCTGAATCCCGCCGGCGGCAGCGGCGTGCGGCGGCGCAGGAGGCCGGCGAGGGCCCCGTGGTCACCGTGGCCCGCGAGGCGATCGGCGGTTCCGGACGCCGCCCACAACCGGATTCAGCTTTCGCTGATCGACGCCAGCTCCCACCAGCCGGGCAAGGACCCCGAAGAGTACTTCAACATCGCCTTTCCGCGCAGGGGATCAGGTGCTGGAGGCGCAGCCGCCGGGAGAGCGGCGCGCGCGTGCCTTCCGGGAAACCGACACCCTGCCCCTGCTCCGGCTGGCGCGAGATTCGGTGGATGCCAGAATCGAACTGCATCAGAGGCTGGCGCTGCCGCCCGGCCTGCCTCCTGCTGGCGCTGGTGGGGATTCCGCTGGGGATCTCCTCGCGCAAGGCCGGCAAGTCCGCGGCGCTGGTGACGGCCGTGTTTCTCGCCTTCCTGTACTACACTGGGGCTGATCAGCCTGATCGGGCTGGCCAAGCAGGGGACCTTGCCGGTCGGGGTGGCCGTTTGGACTCCCCAACCCGTGCTGGCGCTGGCGGGGATCATCCTGCTGGCGAGGCTGGAAAGGCCCGGAGACCGGGACCTTGTCGGCGCGTCTGCGGGGCTGGCTCGTGGAACGCTACCGGGCGCTGCGCGGGATGCGGCGCCCGGCCTATCTGGAGCGTGGCGATTCTGGCGAAGGCCGGCCGGCTGCCGCTGTCTGCCGCAGGTCCTCGACACCTACATTCTGTCCTCGTTCCTGCTCTACTTCACGCTGTTCCTGGTCAGCTTCGTATTGATGACCGAGGTCTACACGTTTCTTCGAGCTGCTGAGCGACATCATCAAGAACAAGATCCCCATGTCGCGCGTGGTCACCTACCTGTACTTCCTGGCGCCCATGCTGATCTACGATTCCACGCCCGGTGAGCGCGATGGTGGCGGTGCTGGTCACCTTCGGGGTCATGACCAAGCACAACGAGGTGATCGCCTTCAAGAGCTGCGGCGTCAGCCTCCACCGGCTGGCGGTTCCGGTGCTGCTGACCAGCCTGTCCATCAGCGCTCCTTCTGTTCGCTTTCGACTACTACTACGTGCCCGAGGCCAACCGCAGGCAGGACGCCATTCGCGCCGAAATCAAGGGCAGTCCCGTCCAGACCTACCTGCGGCCCGACCGCAAGTGGATCTTCGGCGAGCAATCGCGCATCTACTACTACAAGTACTTTGACCCCTCGGCGGGCGTGATGGGCGGGGTCAGCGTCTACGAGCTGGATCCGGCCACCTTCCGGCTTGCGGCGTCACATTTCGGCGGAAAGGGCATACTGGTCCGGCGCTTTGAAAACCTGGGTCTTCGAGAACGGCTGGCGCCGCGATCTGGAGGGGGTCAGAGAGAAGGGCTTCGAGACTTTTCAGGCGGCCACGTTTCCCGAACTGAACGAGCCGCCCAGCTACTTCCTGAAGGAAGTCAAGCAGGATAAGCAGATGAACTTCCGCGAGCTGGCCGAACTACATCGCGGAGCTGCGGCAGAGCGGCTTCAACACCGTCCAGTTGCGCATCCAGTACTACAAGAAGTTCTCCGTGCCGCTGTTCGTGCTGATTTTGGCCATGATTTCGGTGCCGTTCGCCTTCCTGACCGGCAACCGCGGGGCGCTGGCGGGCGTGGGCGTGAGTTTCGGGATCGCCATCGCCTACTGGAGCGTGAACCAGCTCTTCGAGCAGGTCGGCAACATCAACCAGTTACCGGCTGCCGCGGCGGCGTGGGCTCCCAATGCCGTCTTCTTCCTGGGCGGGGCTTACCTCATGACCCGCATGCGAACTTGAGATGTCAACATTCGAGATTTAGGGGAAAGGAAACGATTAGCCATGCTTGACAAGCGCGCTTACGGAATAGCGTTGGTTGCTGTTTTGTTGTTGGCGCCGGTCTTCGCGATCGGTCCCACGTTCATCCCGGACACGACCTTCAAGGCTGCGAGCCTGGCGGGGTGGCACGTTCTGGGCCAAGCCGACTGGCGCGTGCAGAACGGGGAAGTCATCGGGACGGTGAAGCCCGGCGGCAGCGGCGGCTGGCTGGTGCTGGATCGTTCTTATCAGGACGTTGGATTCTATGCCTCTTTCCGCTGCAGCGGCGGCTGCAAGACGGGCGTCCTGTTCCGTGCCGAGAAGACTCCCCAAGGCTTGAGAGGGATATACCTTTCGCTCAACGAGGGAGAGATGGCCTCTTACCGGGTGACTCTGGGTGCGGAAGGGCAGGAACTCCAGCGGGAGGCATTGCGGCCTGCTAGCGGGGGCCGGATTGCCCCTCCAGCGGATCCAGCCGCAGCCGGCCGTGGCGGCCGTGGCGGCCGTGGAGGCGCTGATGCTGCTCCCGTCGTTAAACTGCCCATAGAGGCCCCCAAGCAAGGTCTGCGCCCCGACGACTGGAATCAGGTGGAGATCATATTCGATGCCAACGTCATCCGGGCCTTCCTGAACCAGGATCGTGCATCGGGAGGCGGCGTGGCGGAGGATGAAGACGGACGCTATGGGCCGCTGGCGCTGTACGTCGGCGGCGCGGGTGAAGTGCGGTTTAAGGACATCGGGTACAAAGACCTGGCGATCAGGGTGGCTCCCGACGAGCAGGTATCGAGCCGCTTCCGGATGCAGCGCCTCAACGAGTTTTACTACGCCTGGTCCGCCGCGGCGGATGACTTCGACCACGACGGCAGCCTGGACGTGGTAGCCGGTCCCTATATCTACTTCGGCCCTGACTACACGAAGTATCGGGAAATCCTCATGGCGCACACCTGGAATCCATCACGGGAATACGCCAATGATTGCATGGTTCAGTACGCCGGCGACATGACCGGCGACGGCTGGTCTGACGTGATATGCTCCAACCTCGGCACACCTGTCTTCCTGTACGTCAATCCCAAAGGGGAATCGCGCCGCTGGGACAAATACCAGGTCATTCCGAGGATCCAGAACGAGATTATCGACTTGAAGGACGTCGACGGGGACGGGAAACGCGAACTGGTTTACGTGGCCGATGGGACCCTGCGCTATGCGAAGCCCGATCCCGCCAAGCCGACCGAGCCGTGGATCGTTCACACGATCTCCGAGCGAGGCTTCACGACTGGGCACGGACTGGGGGTCGGCGACATCAACGGCGACGGCCGGCAGGACATCGTGAATGCGTATGGCTGGTGGGAGCAGCCTCCGGCGGGCAGCAACCAAGGGCTTTGGATATACCACCCGCAGGTTTTCGGCACTTGGAGCCGGTGCTGTGGGGTCGGCGGCGCTCTGATGGGGGTATATGACGCGAATGGCGACGGTCTCAACGATGTGGTGACCAGCCTGGAAGCGCACGGCTTCGGTCTGGGGTGGTATGAGCAAAAACGCGATGCTGCCGGCCAGATCTCTTTCGTCGAGCACGTGATTGCGGGTAATTACGGTGCGAAGAACGCCGGGGGCGTGACCTTCTCGCAGCCGCACGGCGCGTTCTTTGCCGACGTCGATGGAGACGGCGTGCCGGACTTCATTGTGGGCAAGCGCTACTGGTCGCACCTGGACGTTTTCAACGATGCCGATCCTTATGGGCCGCCTGTGCTGTATTGGTACCGGACAGTCCGGAATCCGAAGGCTCCCGGGGGCGCGGAGTTTGTGCCGGAGCTGATCCACAATCGCTCGGGCGCCGGTTCCGAGTTGCTGGCCGTGGACCTGAACAAGGACGGCGCGATGGATGTCGTCACCGCGACCGACCGGGGCACGTTCATTTTCTGGGGCCGGCCGCGTGCCGCGACCGCACCCACCGCCAGGAAGTAGCGAGGTTGGACATGACACGCCGTGATTATCTCCAGGGCTCGCTGGCGGGACTGGCCACCGCCGGCGCCACCCTGCCCGTTCTTGCGCTCCCGCATACTCCCAGCAAGACCGGCTTCAAACTCTCGGAGCTGTTCGGCAATCCTCAAAGCACCGACGTCAGCATTGCCCGGCAAATCGGCGTCACCCACGTGATTACTGGCATGGGCTTCGGCCGTGTTCGCAAGGAAGAGTACTTGGAATCCGCGCGGAAGACCAAGGAGGCCTGGGCGGCCGTGGGCATGACCATCGCGGGCGTGGAGGGCCACCCGGTCCCCTTCGACCGTCTCAAGGCCGGAGTCGAGGGAGCGGACGAGGAGATCGAGAACACTAAGTGGGCCATCGAGGCGCTCAGCAAGACCGGTATCAACATGATCTGCTACAACTTCATGGCCGGTCTCGGCTGGACACGCACCAATACCAAGCTGCCGGAGCGCGGAGGCGCCCTGACCAGCGAGTTCGACGCGTCGGCGCCGCAGATGCAGGAACTGACTCCTTTCGGGGAAATCAGCGAAGCGAAGATGTGGGCCAACATCACCAAGTTCCTCAAGGAAGTGATCCCGGTGGCCGACAAGTTCAAGGTCAAAATGGCGCTGCATCCGGACGATCCGCCGCTCTCTCCCCTCCGCGGCGTGGCCCGCATCTGCACCAGCGCCAGAAACTACCGCCGGATCATGGAAATCGCGCCCAGCCCGATGAACGGCGTCACCTTCTGCCAAGCCAACTTCAAACTGATGGGCGAGGACATCTACTCGCTGGCCAGGGAATGGATCTCCCAAGAGCAAGGTCTTCTTCATCCACTTTCGCGATGTGGAAGGGACCAAGGCGAAGTTCCACGAGACCTTCCACGACAACGGCCCGACCGACATGGTTCGCATGCTCAAGATTTATAGCGACGCCGGCTTTGACGGCCCGATTCGCCCCGATCATGCACCGGCCATCGCCAGCGACAACGTTGGCGAACGTGGCAGTTCCGGCTACACCATGGGCGCCAAGGTACTGGCCTTCGGCTACATGCGCGGTATCATGGAAGCCCTGAAGTTGCCCTATGCGTGACGCACCGAAACCAACACGCCGGGAACTGATGCGGAGTGTCGGGGCGGCGTTTGCCGTTCTCCCTGCGCTGGCCGCCGAGAACGCGGAAATCAGCCCGCTCACTCTTTGGTATCGCAGTCCGGCCAAGGCTTGGGAGCGCGAGGCGCTTCCCGTCGGCAACGGCACGCTCGGCGCCATGGTGTTCGGCGGCGTCGAACACGAGCGGATTCAACTCAACGAGCACAGCCTATGGTCCGAGCGCCCGGTGGTTATCGATAGTCCCAAGACCCTTGAATATTTGCCGAAGGTACGGCAACTGTTCTTCGAGGGGAAATACGCCGAGGCCGACCGGATGGCGCGCGAGGATCTGATGGTGCGCAAGGCGCCGGCCGCCACGGCCGCTTATCAGACGCTAGGCGACCTCCTGCTCGATTTCGATCACGGCGGGGCATCGCCTCAGGACTACCGTCGTGAACTCAACCTGGACACCGGCATCGCGCGGGTATCGTACACTGCGGGCGGCGCGCGCTTCACCCGGGAAATTTTCGCCTCCTATCCGGACCAGGCCATTGTGTTGCGCCTCGTCGCCGACAAGCCCGGCGGTCTCTCCTTTATGGCGCGGCTCCAACGCCAGGCAGACGCTCGGACAGAATACTCCGCACCCAACCGCATGGTCATGCGCGGGCAGGCGAATGACGGCGGCGTGCGGTTTGAATGCCACGTGGAGGTTCGGGTCGAGGGCGGCAAGGCGGAGGCGACGCCCGAAGGAGTGAAGGTTCAAGGCGCCACAGGCGCCACACTGCTGCTGGTCGCGGCCACGGACTACAAGCTGGCCGGCACGATGCACAAGGGCGATGAACCCGCCGCGACCTGCACGAAGAACCTGGCGCGCCTGGCAAGGAAGCAGTATTCCGGCCTGCGGCAGGCGCACGTGACTGAGCATCGCAGGCTCTTCCGCCGCGTGGCGCTGGACCTCGGCGGGTCAGACCGGTCGTCCCTTGCTACCGACGAGCGGCTTGCCGCCATGCAGAAAGGCGGCGACGACCCGCAACTGTTGTCGATCTACTTTCAGTACGGCCGCTACCTGCTGCTGTCCAGTTCGCGGCCGGGCACGCTTCCCGGCGAATCTTCAGGGACTTTGGGCCGACGGACTGAAGCCACCCTGGTCAGCGGATTATCACGTCAACATCAACATCCAGATGAACTACTGGCCGGCCGAGGTCTGCAACCTCGCGGAGTGCCACCAGCCGCTGTTCGATTTCACGGACATGCTCTTGGAGCCGGGCCGCAGGACCGCCAAGATCGCTTACGGATGCCGGGGATTCGTGGTGCACTACACGACCAACGTTTGGGGCCAGACCGCACTGACGGGGGCCACACAATATGGCCTGTGGCAGGGCGGATCGGGTTGGCTCGCACGGCATTTTTGGGAGCATTATCTTTTCACTGGCGACCGCCGGTTCCTGAAAGAGCGCGCCTACCCGGTGCTCAAGGAGGCCGCCGCCTTCTACCTCGATTTCCTGGTCGAAGATCCCCGGACCAAGCTGCTGGTGGCGGGCCCCGCGTCTTCCCCCGAAAACCGCTACCTGACGCCCGACGGCGGAAAGGCCGACGTGGACATCGCACCGGCGATGAGCCAGGAAATCGTCTACGACGTCTTTACCAACCTCATTCGCGCCGCGGAGATCCTGGGCATTGAGCCGGAATTCAGCAAGCAGGTAGCCGGTGCGCGGTCACGCCTTGCACCGCTCAAGATCGGCAAGTACGGGCAGATCCAGGAGTGGTCACAGGATTTCGAAGAGGCGGAGCCGGGGCACCGGCACGTTTCGCAACTCTATGCGCTGCACCCTGGCGACCAGATCAGCCTGCACGGTACGCCGGAACTCGCCGCGGCCGCCAGGAAGACGCTCGAGCGCCGTCTGGCCCATGGCGGCGGCCACACCGGCTGGAGCCGGGCTTGGATCATCAATTTCTGGGCGCGGCTGGGGGAGGGCGAAATCGCGCACGAAAATATCCTGGCCCTGCTCCGGAAGTCCACGCTGCCGAACTTGTTCGACACCCACCCGCCGTTTCAGATCGACGGCAACTTCGGCGGGACGGCGGGTTTTGCGGAGATGCTGCTCCAAAGCCACGGCGGCGAAATCGCTCTATTGCCGGCGCTGCCAAGAGCCTGGCCGGACGGGAGTTTCACGGGACTTCGCGCCCGTGGTGGTTTGCAGGTCGATCTCTCCTGGCGCGGCGGGAAACCCGTCTCGGGGACCCTTCTGGCGACCCTTGATGGCGCTCACAAGATCCGGCCGCCTCGCGGCTCCCGCATCACCGAAGTGCGCCTTGGCAGCCGCCAGGTTCCCATGACGCCATCCACGGACGGCGTGCTGAATCTCACCGTCAAGACCGGGCAACGCTATCGCCTGACATTTGCTTGAGCACTCCGCGCTGTGTTGGCTCCTCGTGTACACTGGACAGGAGTTTGAAGGCCTATCCGAATGAACAACACAGGACCGTCGCGCCGTGAGTTGCTAGCGCTGCTGGGCGCATACCTTTTGCGGCCCAACATCGCAACTGCCGCCCCGCTCGATCCTTTCGCCACCGGCTGGGCGCCTTCCGGGCGCGGCTTGGCCATTAGCCCCGACGGCCGCACCGCCTATGTCGCCTTCTCCCTGGACGACGGCGTCATCGAAGTCGATCTCTCGAGCGGCGCCCTCGGCGGCTACGACGTCTCTTCCGCCGGGCACATGCTCGCATCCGAAAAAATCCTGCTCACTCCCGATGGCCGCAACCTTTACGTCGCCAACTATGGGACTCAGAACATACTCTCCATCGACGCAGCCGGCAAACGGGTGCGCGGCGTCCTGGCAATCCCGCCGAGTGTCAACTCCGATTGCCTGACTTGCCTGCCGGACGGATCGAAGGTCTACGTCGCCGCCACCAGCCTCTATGAAATCAATGTGGCCGACAACTCCTTCCGCCGCATGCCCCCCGGCGGCATCTGCTTCCGCACGGTGGCGGCATCGCGGCGCGAACCCGGCGTGATCTACGCCCTTGGCGAGCGTGCCTGCGGCGGGCGCCCGGGACGGGGCCTGGTCCGCTACAGCGTCCCCGACGGCACGGTGTTGCTCGAACGCGAGCTTCCATACGAAGTTTGGCAAGCCGGCGGCGTAGCCCGCCTCATCCTCTCCGCACAGGAGGACATCGGCTACCTCGGCACGTGTGCGGCCCCGGACAATAGGGGCTACGGAAAGCTTCACGTCCTCGACCTCAAGACCCTGGAGGTGACCGCCTCCTGCGACATCGACTACGGCGTCACCGATTTCGTCCTGCGTGAGGACACCCGTCGCATCTACACCATCGGCTACTGGTCCGGCGGGGGCGCGCCCGGCCGGCTGCCGATCACCGAATGGGACGTCCCCTCGCGCGCGGTGACCCGGCAGATGTTCCTCGACAAATGTTCCGACCTGCGGGCGATGGCTCTCGATCCCACTGATCCCCGCATCGCTTACTACACCGAAGGCGATCGCAACGAAATTCGCAAGGTGGACCTCACCAGTGGCGACCAGGTGGCGTCCTGGCGATTTAACCCCAGCTACGGCATTGGACCGTCTTCGTTCGCCACCGCCGGATGGCGAGCATTCGTTGGCTGCGGGGCCGGGCTTTTCCAAGTGGATATGCGCACCGGCGCGGCGCGCGATCTCAGGGGTCCTTCCGGCCGCGCCTTCTATTCCGGCGGCCTGCTGCACTACCTCAAGCGCGACCGGATTACCTCATACGACCCAGATCGGGAGACCGTCGTCCGCGAGGTTCAATACGGCCGCACGTTCAATCCACTTGGCGGAACTCCCGTCGGGGACGCGGTCGCCTTCGTGGACTGCGAATCCGGCATGATCGCGCGCAACCTGGTGGTAGTGGATGCCGCTTCGGGCCAGCCTCGCAAGGTCATCCCCCTGCCTGCCCTGCCGGTCGGCCACCGCGTCATCGTGTCGCCCGCGGGAAACAAGGCTTACGTGCCCATTGGGAATACGCAGAGTACGGCGCGCATCTTGGTGTACGACACCGCCACCTGGGACGTGCGCGCAGACATCAATGTCCCACCCGGCGGAGGCTATGACAATGGCAACACTAGTTTCTGCGACGGCGTCTTCGACACGACGAACCGCATCGCGTACATCCTCGGCTTCGCGCGGGTGTTCCGGGTCGACATGGACTCGGATCAGGTGCTGGACTCGCTCCGCCCGGGGGATGTCTATGGGCAGCTCAACCGCCAGAACGGCTGGTCGGCCACGGGCCTCTGCGGCATCCGCTTCGGCGCCGGTAACCGCCTACTGGTGGCTAGCGGCGACTCGCACCAGGTCTTCACCTACGACCTGTCGGCGAAACGTTGGCTGCCGAACCTGATGGACGCGCGCGGCTATTTTCCGACCGACAGCACTAGTTCGCCCGACGGCCGCTTCTTCTTCACCGCCAACTCGCAATCGGATTCGGTGTCGATGTTCGATACCGTCCGCGGCCGCCTGCTCCGCGTCATCGACCTTAACGCGCCGGCGCGAAACCGCCTGCTGCGCGCCAACGTGGTCAACGCCGCCAGCCTTCTGCCCGGCCCGGTGGCTCCTGGCGAAGTGATCACCATCTTCGGCGCCGGCCTCGGCCCGGAAGAAGAAGTGTCCGCGGATGCCGGCCTCGCGGGCGTCCGGGTCCTGTTCGACGGCTCCGAGGCGCCCCTTTTGTACGTGCAGTCGAACCAGATCTATGCGCGGGTTCCGGAGGGCGTGAGCACTGGGGGCAGCGTGCGGCTGGCCATTGACTACCAGGGTGCAGTCACCCAGGAGCTGGAATTGGAGACAGCCGAGAGTGCGCCCGGCCTTTTCACTGCGGACGGCACGGGCGCTGGCCCCGCCCTCGCCCTCGACAGCGCCGGGAAACTGGTGAGCGCGGCCAATCCCGCGGCTCGCGGCAGCTTGGTGACTCTTTGCCTCACTGGGTCCCTGCCGCCCCTGACCGCGACCGTTGGTGGTCTGAACGCGAACGTGGAGTCCACCACAACAATGACCGGACCTTGGACCGGCGTCCTCATGTGCGGCGTGCGGATTCCGATGGACGCCGCGCCTGGACCCGCCCTGCCGGTACTTATACGCGCGGGCGTTTCGACTTCTCAGCCCGGCGTGACGCTGGCGGTTGCCTGACGACAGGAAGGCTTGTCTGAGCCTGCGCATCGCCAGAGTATGCAGGGTTGGCTCCTCGTGTACACTGGGCAGGAGTTTGAAGGCCTATCCGAATGAACAACACAGGACCGTCGCGCCGTGAGTTGCTAGCGCTGCTGGGCGATATACCTTTTGCGGCCCAATATCGCAACTGCCGCGACGTTCGACCCTTTCTTCGCCTGCTGGGCGCCCGCTCACTTGGGGCTGGCCATCAGTCCCGACGGGCGCACGGCGTACGTAGCCTTCTCGCTGGACGACGGAGTGGTCGAAGTCGATCTCTCGAACGGCGCCCTCGGTGGCTACGCCGTCTCTTTCGCTGGGCCCATGCTCGCATCCGAAAAGGTTCTGCTCACACCGGACGGCCGCAACCTCTACGTCGCCAACATTTGGGCTCAGAACATCCTCTCCATTGATGCAGCCGGCAAACGGGTGCGCGGCGTCCTGGCAATCCCGCCGAGTAACGGCGATTCCCTGACTTGCCTGCCGGACGGGTCGAAGGTCTACGTCGCTGCCGCCAACCTCTATGAAATCAACGTGGCCGATGACTCCTTCCGCCGCATGCCAGCCGGCGGCATCTGCTCCCGCGCCGTGGCGGCCTCGCGACGCGAACCCGGCGTGATCTACGCCCTCGGCGAACGCAACTGCGCCGGGCGCCAGGGACAGGGGCTGGTCCGCTACAGCGTGACTGACGGCACGGTACTGCTCGATCGCGAGCTTCCGTACGACGTTTGGCATGCCCGCGGTGGAGCCCGTCTCGTCCTCTCCGCGCAGGAGGATACCGGCTACCTCGGCACGTGCACGTCCTCGAATAGCCGTGGGTACGGAACGCTTTACGTCATCGACCTCAAGACACTGGAGGTGACCGCATCCTGCGACATCGACTACGGCGTCACTGATTTCGTCCTGCGTGAAGACACCCGGCGCATCTACACCATCGGCTTTTGGTCTGGCGGGGCCGCGCCTGGTCGGCTGCCGATTACCGAATGGGACATCCCCACACGCGCGGTGACCCGGCAGATGTTCTTCAATCAGTGTTTCCGACTTGCGGGCAATCACGCTTAATCCCACAGACCCCAATATCGCCTGGTACACCGAAGGCGACCACAGCGAAATCCGCGCGGTGGACCTCGCCAGCGGCGAACAGGTGGCCTCTTGGCGCTTCACCCCCAGCGTTCTAGCATTAAACCGTACTCGTTCGCCACCGCCGGATGGCGCGCCTTCGTGGGTTGCCAGGCACATCGGGAAGGATCTTCCAGATCGACATGCGCACCGGCGCAACGCGCGAGCTCAGTGGTCCTTCCGGCTCTGACCGCGCCGGCCACTTTGCCATCTTGGCATGCATGCACTACCTCAAGGGCGACCGGATCATTAGCTACGACCCCGATCAGTGGACCGTCATCCGCGAGGTTACCTTCGGCCGCTCGTTCAATCCGCTTTGCGCTACCCCGGCCGGGGACGCGGTCGCCTTCGTGGACTTCAAATCCGGCATGATCGCTCGCAACCTGGTAGTGGCGGAAGCAGCTTCGGGTCAGCTTCGCAAGGTCATTCCCCTGCCTACCCTACCGAAAGTGCCACCGCGTCATCGTGTCACCAAAAGAGAATCAAAGCTTACTTAACCATAAGAGATATACAGAGTCCGACACTTATCTTAATGTACGATATCCTCTACCGAATACCTCCTAACCGAAATCTACCTTCTTTCTGACTCACCAGTTGAGAAAGCGACAGCACCGAATTCTGCGACAGCGTCTTCGACACAGTGAACCGCGTCGCTTACATCACCTGCTTCATGCAAGTGTTCCGTCTCGACATAAACTCCGATCAGACGCTAGAAATCTCTCAACCTGCGAACACCTATAACCAGATCGACCGCAAGAACAGCTAAACTGCTACTGACCTTTGCGACATCCTGTTCTGCGCCGAGCAACCGCCTGCTAGTGGCAAAGCGGCGACGCGCACCTGATCTACACCTACGACCTGTCAGCGAAACGTGGCTGCCGAACCTGATGAACGTGCGGCGATATTTTCTGAGCGATAGCACCTGTTCGCCCGATAACCGCTTCTTCTTCACCGTCAACTCGCAATCTATTCTGTGTCTATGTTCTATACCGTCCGCGACCGCCTGCTCCGCGTCATCGACCAAACGCGCCCGCGCGAAACCGCTTGCTGCGCGCCAACGTTGTCAATGCCGCCAGCTTGCTACCCGGCCCGTGGCTCCTAGCGAAGTGATCACCATCTTCAGCGCCATATCTGCCCTGGAAGAAGAAGTGTCCGCGATGCCGACCTCGCGAGCGTCCAAGTCCTGTTCGACAGCTCCGAGACGCCCCTTTTGTACGTGCAGTCGAACCAGATCTATGCGCGAGTTCCGGAGAGCGTGAGCACTGAGGGCAGCGTGCGGCTAGCCATTGACTACCAGGTGCAGTCACCAGAAGCAGGAATTGGAAACAGCCGACAGCGCGCCGAGAGTTACCACTACTGACTGCACAAGCGCTAACCCCGCCCTCGCTCTCGACAGCGCCGTGAAACTCGTGAGCGCTGCCAATCCAGCTGCTCGCCGCAGCTTCGTGACTCTTTGCCTCACTCGTGTGTCCTTGCTGCCCTGACCGCTACCGTTCGTGTTCTGAACGCGAACGTAGAGTCCACCACAACAATGACCGTACCTTGTACCCGCGTCCTCATGTGCCGCGTGCTTATTCCGCAGACAGTCGCGCCCTTACCCGCCCTGCCCGTACTTATACGCGCTCGCGTTTCTACTTCTCAGCCCCGCGTGACGCTCGCTGTTGCCTGACTACAGAAGGCTTGTCTGAGCCTGCGCATCGCCAGAGTATGCAGCGTTCGCTCCTCGTGTACACTGCACAGGAGTTTGAAGGCCTATCCGAATGAACAACACAGTACCGTCGCGCCGTGAGATGTTCGCCCTCCTCGCATATCTCCTGCGCCCAACATCGCAACCGCCGCTCCTCTATACCTTTTTCCCCACCGCTGCGCGCCCTCTGTCTCTCTTACTAGCAATCAGTCCCTACTGCCGCACCGCATATGTCGCCTTCTCCCGACATACTATAGCGTCATCTAAGTCTATCTCTCGAGCCGCGCCCTCAGCGCTACTACGTCTCTTCCGCTGAGCCCATGCTCTTCATCCTCGCAGACCCTGCTTACCCCTACTGCCTGAGCCTCTACGTCGCCAACAATGTAACGCAGAACATTCTCTCCATCTACGCTGTAAACAAAATGTCCGCGCGTGCTAGCTAATCCCACCGGTCACTGCTATTGCCTGACTTACTCCGCCGACAGTTCGAACTAACGTCGCCGCCACCAACTCTCTATGAAATCTATGTCGCCGACAACTCCTTCCGCCGCATGCCCGCCGGCGGCATCTGCTTCCGCGCGGTGGCGGCATCTCGGCGCGAACCCGGCGTGATCTACGCCCTCGGCGAGCGCGCTTCCGCGCGGGCGCCCAGGGACAGGGCCTGGTCCGACTACCGTGTCACCGACGGCACGGTCTTGCTCGATCGCGAGCTTCCGTACGATGTTTATCATGCCGGCCTTAAAGCCCAACTCATTCTCATCCGCACAGGACGATATCGGCTACCTTCGGCACGTGCACGTTCTCTAAATGATCGAGGCTATGGAAAGCTTTATGTCCTCGATCTCAAGACCCTGGAGGTGACCGCCTCCTGCGACATCGACTATGGCGTCACCGATTTCGTCCTGCGTGAGGACGCCCGCCGCATCTACACCATCGGTTTCTGGTCCGGCGGCTCTGCGCCCAACCGGCTGCCGTTACCGAATTGACATTCCTCTCGCGCGCGGTGACCCGGCAGATGTTCTTCGACAAGTGTTCCGACCTGCGGGCGATAGTGCTCTACCCCGCCGATCCCCAGCGCGCCTGAGGCACCGAGAGCGACCACAACGAAATCCGCGCTGTGTACCTCAACCGCGGCGAACAGGTGGCGTCCCTGCGCTTCAGCCCCAGCTCCAGCATTGGCCCGTCCTCGTTCGCCACTGCTGGATCGCGCACGTTTGTGCGCTGCCAGGCGTTGTATCCGCTTTTCCAGATCCAGATGCGCACCCGCGCCGCGCAGGCTGTCCAGTCAAGAGGGATTCCTGTCTTACCGCTCGCCGCTTCTGTTCCGGCGGCCTGTTGCACTTCCTCAGGAACGCACTGATCACCACCGTCTACCCCTATCAGTGTACCGTCGTCCGCGCTTTCGCTTCTACCGCACGTTCTATCCGCGTTGCGATACTCCTGCCGTGGACGCGTCGCCTTCGTGTACTTCAAGCCCCGTGGCGTCCGCAACCTCGTGGTCGTGTACGCCGCCTCTCGCGCTGTCCGCAAGGTCATCCCCTCGCCCGCTATAAGCACCTGCAACCGCGTCATCCGTGTCGCCCGAGTGGAACAAGGCCTACCTCACCATCTGAACCATGCAGAGTCCCGCGCTTATCCTGTGTACGATACCCCCAGTGCGTACCTCCTTACCGAAATCAACCTTCCTTCTCGCTACTGAGAAAACTGCAACACTAATTTCTGCGATAGCGTCTTCTATACCAGTGAACCGCGTGTCTTACATTCTCTGCTTCAAGCGAGTGTTCCGCCTCTACATATACTCCTATCAGTTGTTGCACTCGCTGCGCCCTTATGACGCCTATGCCCTGATCAACCGCCCGTCCTGCTGTACTGCCACCTGCCTCTGCGGCATCCTCTTCCGCGCCTGCAACTGCCTGCTCGTAGCTAGCGGCGACTCTCACCTGGTCTTCACCTACTACCTCGCCGCGAAACCGTGGCTGCCTAATCTGATGCACGCGCGCTGCTATTTCCTCACCCACTGCACCTGCTCGCCCTACTGCCGCTTCTTTTTCACCGCCAACTCTAAGTCTTATTCCGTGTCTATGTTCTATACCGTCCGCTGCCGCCTGCTCCGCGTCATCTACCTTAACGCGCCCGCGCTAAACCGCCTGCTGCGCGCCAACGTGGTCAACGCCGCTAGCCTTCTGCCCTGCCCCGTCTCTCCTCGCGAAGTGATCACCATCTTCCGCGCCTGCCTGGCCCCTTAAGAAGAAG
Source organism: Bryobacterales bacterium (assembly GCA_963744775.1). Lineage (GTDB taxonomy): Bacteria > Acidobacteriota > Terriglobia > Bryobacterales > Bryobacteraceae > CAVUVG01. The sequence goes on along the minus strand of CAVUVG010000021.1, from coordinate 120,512 downwards.
TGTCCGTCTCATGCCCGTCTCGCGCGCGTCCTCGTCCTGTTCTACTGCTCCGATATGTTCCTTTTGTACGTGCAATGAAATCAGATCTACGCGCGTGTTTTGCAGGCGTGAGCACTGCGCGCAGCGTGCGGCTGGCCATTGACTACCAGCGTGCAGTCACCGAGGAGCTCGAATTGCAAACAGCCCACAGCGCGCCTCGTGTTTTCACTACTACGCACGCGCGCTCGCCCCGCCTCGCCTACAGGCTAAACTGGTGCGCTGGAATCGCGGCTCCGCAGCTTTTTTACTCTTTACCTCACTTTTTCCCTACCTCCCCTTACCGCTACCTTTTTTTTTCTTAACGCTAACGTTTAGTCCACCACAACAATTACCTTACCTTTTACTATCGTCCTCACTTGCTACGTGCTTATTCCTATTTACTCCGCGCCTGTACCCTCCCTACCTTTACTTATACGCGCTAGCGTTTTTACCTCTCAGCCCTACGTTACACTCGCTGTTGCTTTACATAGTTCATGAACAAGGTTCAGGGAAATCGCGCATCAAATAGATTGGTCTCCCGCCGGGGCTTGTTGACAAGGACGGGTGCCGGGTTGTTGGCAGCGTCCTCGCCGGCAGGTCTTCAGAAAGTGCTTGCCGCCGTGGACCCCGCCACGATTCAGCCACCGAACACATTCGCTCACATTACCTATGGGGTGGGCGGGGTCGAAAGCTGGAAGACCAGCTTTGTGTTTATCAACACCGACGCCACTGCTTCCAGCGTGCAGCTCCTCACATACTCGCCCGACGGGAGCCCCTTGGCGGTGCCAGTGGCTGGCGGCACCATTGATTCACAGCACGTTTTCACGGTTCCTGCCCGCGGAACCATCCAGGTGGAACTGGATGAGAACGCTTCCAGCAGCATCATCAGGGGCTGGGCTGGCGTCATCCTTGCAGGGAACGTGCGTGGCCAGGGAATCTTCAAGCAGCGCGTCCCCGGCCGGCCGGATTTTGAGGCTGTGGTGCCGATGCTTTCGCGGGGCCAGCCCGCTTGCATCATTCCTTTCCCCACTCAACCCCCGGCGATGCTTGCGATGCCGTTCGACAACACCGCCGGATACGTTACCTCAGTCGCGTTCGCCAACGCTGCCACGGCTGCCCGGACACTCGATCTGGAGTTCGTCGATGAGAGCGGCGCAAACCTCTACACCTCGCACGAGCCCATGGTCGCGCACGGCCAGATGGCCTTTGAGACCGCAGGGCGCTACCCTCTTGTTGCAGGGAAGAGGGGGTGGATGCGAGTGCTGACCTCCGCGTCCGATTTTTCGGCGCTCGGCTTCCGGTTCAATCCCTCGGGTGCCTTCACCACGTGGCTGCCAGTGCTTGCCTGAGCCAGGCGAAACGCCTTGACAACAGGAAACGCTGCCCCTAGAATGTCCCTGTAGTTATAGCATTATAGGATCATCTGTCGAGGCTGGTTCCACATGCACAAAACAACCCGCCGCTTGGCGGCAACTCTCGCGCTTTCCACCATATCCGTGCTCCTGGGCGTGGCCGCACCGCAGCCCGCGTCCGCCGCGGCGCCAAAATCCTGGGCCATTGCGATGGCCGAGACCGTCATGCAGCGCAACCAGGGCAATCCCAAGGAGGTGCTGACGCGCTGGTCCTATTGGAAGGCTTACACGCTGTATGGTTTCGAGATGCTGTACAAGACCACCGGCGACCAGCGGTACTTCGACTTCATCAAACGGCAGATGGACCCCTTTGTGGACGAGAAGGGCAACCTGGTCAACGCCAGGGTCAGCAGCCTGGACAACATCATGGCGGGCACCATGCTCGTGTCGCTCTACGAGCACACCAAGGACGAGCGCTACAAGACCGCCGCCACTCAGGTCCGCCGGGCCTTCGACACCTACCCGCGTAACCCCGACGGCGGGTTCTGGCACAGCCCCGGGCTGACCGGCGAGATGTGGATCGATGGCGTTTTTATGGGCCAGATGTTCCTGATCCGCTACGGCAAGGTCATCGGCGACAGTGAGTATTGCTACGATGAGGCGGCCAAACAGATCACCGTGTACGCCAAGCACGGGCTGAAGGGCAATACCGGCCTCTACGTTCACGGTTGGGCGGCGAGGCCGGAGCTGGCGAAAGTAGTGGGAGGCAACCGGCCCAAGGTCGACACGCTGTGGGCCGACCCCAAGACGGGTCTCTCCAGCGAGATTTGGAGCGAAGGCCTGGGCTGGTATGCCCTGCTGCTTCCCGAAACCCTGGCCGTGCTGCCTAAGAACCACCCGCGCCGCGCCGAGGTGTTGGACATCTACACGCGCATGGCGGCCGGGCTGAAGCGCACGCAGGATCCGAAGACCGGCGGATGGTTCCAGGTCGTCGACAAGGGCGACCAGCCAGACAACTGGATCGACAGCTCGGGCAGCGCGATGTTCACCTACTCCATCCAGCGCGGCATCGATCTGGGCCTGCTGAACAAGCGCGACTACGCGCCGGTTGTCGCCAGAGGGTACAAGAGCATCGTAGGGCTGACCAAAATCAATGATGCGGGGCTGGTGGACATCTACAGCGCCTGCGACGGCCTGTGCGTGCAGGCCAACTACGCCGCCTACATCAACTTCCCTAAGGTTGTTAACGCCAAGGAAGCGGTGGCGGGATTCCTGTGGGCCACGGCAGTCGTCGAGAAGCCCAAGAGCAGCAAGCGCTGAGCGGCGCCGGTCAAAGGACGCACCATGCACCAGAGAACCGTTGTGTCGATTGGGATTTTCCTTTCGTTGCTAGCCTGGTCGGCTGGCTGCGCGCGCACGGAGAAGAAGAGCGAAGTTGCGCCCGCGCTGCAGGCGCCCCAATTGTTCGTGGAGCTGCCGGGCTATGTTGTCACGCCCGACGGAATGGCGGTGGCCCCGGATGGGGAACTGGCCCTGGCTTGCCCGAATTTCGCCGACTCTTCCGTGCCCGCCACTTTTGTGCGTATCGACAAGGACCGCAAGGTACGCAAGTGGTTTGACGCGCCAGTCCTGAAGCAGACCGGCCGGTGCTACCCCATGGGTATTGAGTTCGGGCCGGGGGGTGAATTCTACATTGCCGACAACCAGAACTGGGCTGGCGGGAACGGGGCCAAAGGCGAGATCAACCAGGGCCGGATTCTGCGGGTGAACTTCCGCGATGGCAAGCCAGCCGAGACGATTGTGGTCGCCCAGGGCATCAGTCACCCCAACGGGGTCAAGTATCGCGACGGGCAGCTATACGTTACGGTCTCGACGCTGCCGAAGGTCAAGCGGCCGGACGGTTTGCTGACCAGCGCCGTCTACCGCTTCCCGGCCGGCGGGAAGAATATCCAGGTGAATAACACCCTGGAGGACAAGAACCTGATTGCGACCTTTGTCACCGAGAACCGGTTTTGCCAATACGGCGTGGACGGCATCGTCTTCGACAGCCAGGGCAACCTGTTCATCGGCAACTTCGGCGACGGCAAGGTGCACAAGCTCACATTCGACGGCCAAGGCAACCTCACCGCCAACACGCTCTTCGCCAAGACCGATCTGGACTACTCGCTCGATCCCCAAGTGCCCGGCTTTCTGGCTAAGGCGACGCTCGCCAAGATGCGCACCACCGACGGCATGTGCGTCGACGGCAAGGACAACATCTACGTGGCCGATTTCTCCAACAACGCCATCGCCAAGATCACCCCGGCGGGCGTGATTTCGGTCGTGGCCCAGGGCCCTGACACCGGCGGCCGCAACGGCGATCTCAACCAGCCCGGCGAGCCGGTCGTGTGGAACAACCTGCTGGTGGTTTCGAACTTTGACGCGGTCATGGGGCCGGATAAGGTCAACGTCAAACATGAAACACCGGCCAAGCTGTCGGTGCTGAAGCTGGAGTAGCCCCAGGCCGGTCTCGCATCCGATAATGCCCGGATTTTTAGGTGATTCATTATTAAAAATTGAGCCAGGATATTTAGCCGGTTCGCCTTCGTTTCAGCTCCCGGCTGTTGGAGCCTGTTCTCAGGGTTCTTCGCGACTTTGGGGCGGTCCGACGCATCAGGAAGGGTAGCAGTGCGACTCCTGGTGATCGAAGACGAAGAAAAGGCGGCGGCTTATCTCCGGAAAGGCCTGTCGGAGAACGAGTTCACCGTTGACACCAGCGGCGACGGCGAGGAAGGGCTTCAGCTTGCCAAACAGGGGGCTTACGACCTCCTGATTCTGGACGTTCTTCTGCCTTCGGCGCGACGGATGGTCGGTGCTGAGCGAGCTGCGGCGCGTGGGCAACCAGACCCCGGTGTTGTTCCTGAGCGCCATTGCCTCCGTGGACGAGCGTGTGCGCGGGTTAGGTCTGGGCGCCGATGATTACCTGGTTAAGCCTTACTCGTTTTCAGAGCTGCTCGCCCGGGTTCGGTCCATTCTCCGCCGGGGACCGGTTCGTCAGCCGGAGGTCTTTCGGATTTCGGATCTGGAGATTGATGTGCCCCACTTCAAAGCCAGCCGGGGGGGGAAGCGCATCGATCTCACGCCCAAGGAGTTTCAGCTGCTCTCTCTTCTGGCCCGCCGGCCCGGCGAAGTATTCACCCGCACGGTCATCGCCGAGCAGGTCTGGGACATGAACTTCGACAGCGATACCAACGTGGTGGACGTGCACATTCGAAGGCTCCGCTCGAAAGTGGACGAGCCGTTCGTCACGAAACTGATCCACACGGTGCGAGGTCTCGGGTATGTCCTCGAAGTACGGTAATCGCCAGCAACCCCGCCCCGGCTCCGGGCAGCCGGAAGAATCACTGGTCTCTGGCACGCCGGTTGACCGTGTGGTACCTGTGTTGGTTCTTCATCCTGGCTTGTGTGGTGACAGGATTCTACTACGGTGGTATCATCCGAGACTTCGCGGAAGTAGATGACGGCATCCTCTTGGAAAGAATTGAGGTCTTGAGCAGGCTGCTGAGCACAAGGGAAAGACACGTACGCCCAGCTCAGCCCGGGAAATCGAGAACGAAATCGGATGAAGTTCACAATCGGCGCCTCTACACACGAATCCTGGATGGCAAGGGCAAGCCCTTCATTCAAACTATCGGGGATGGAGCAGCTTCTTTCCCGTGGAGGCGTTTCCCGCCGCGTCAGATTCGGAACAAGCAAGGCAGACTGCGGGTAAGTGGTCCGGACGGCCGCCTGTTTGGCGTGATGGCGGCGGCCGTGAGCGGCAGTCGGGCCAAAGAGAACTGGGTCATCCAGGTGGCCTATGATCGCACCAGTTTGGAAGCGGCGCTGAAGAGGCATGAAAGCATGATGGCGGTTGTGCTGGCTTTTGCTTCCCTCGCCGCCCTGGGAGTTGGTCATCTGCATTGCTCGAAGGGGGCTCCGGCCGTTGCGGGAAATGGTGGATGCGGCCCGGCGAATTCAGAGTTCCACACCTCAGCCAGCGGGTGCATCTCAAAGATCCGGCGCCCGAACTGGCAAGCCTGGCTGAGACCTTCAATGAAATGCTGGAGCGGCTGGACAAGTCGTTCGCCCACATCTCCAAGTTTTCCGCCGACATCGCCCACGAGCTCCGGACTCCTCTTACGAACCTTCGTGGAGAGGCTGAGGTCGCCCTCAGTAAGCAACGGCCGGCCGAGGATTACCGCGAGGTCCTGGCTTCGAGTCTGGAAGAGTATACGCAAATCTCCGGAGTGATCGACAGGCTGTTGTTCCTGGCCCTCGCCGAAAGATCGGAGGGGTGCCTGGAGCGGAAAATGGTCAACGTCGGCGACGAGCTGATGTCGATCGCGGGCTTTTTCGAGCCGGCGGCCACGGAAATGAATCTCGGTATTCAACTGGCAGCCAATGGCGATCTGTGCATGAGTGCGGACCCAGTTCTGGTGCGCCGGGCTGTCTGCAACCTGGTCTCGAATGCCATCGCCCACACGCCGCCCGGCGGGACTATCGGTCTGGCGGCGTACAAACAGAAATCGGCCATCCGTGTGATCGTCGCCGACAGCGGGACAGGCATTCCGGCCGAGCATCTGCCTCACGTATTTGACCGTTTCTATCGTGTGAATCGCACTCCCCGCGGCCGCCGGGGCGGAGCCGGCCTGGGACTCAGTATTGTCCAGACGGTGATGAACCTGCACAAGGGCGTGGTGGAGATCTCCAGCGCGCCCGGCCACGGAACATGCGTCATCCTGGAGTTTCCCCTGGTCACGAGCGCGTAATCCAGCGCCCCCCATAAAGTCCCAGACCTGTTCCGCCGATAAACTTGTCAATCGCCCGGCACGAGGGACATACCACGACAGTTCTAGCAGATTGGGGGCATATAGATGAGTCCGGTGAGAATTGAGGCCCCGGAGATCCTGTTGATCGATGACAACCCTGGAGATGCGCGTCTGATAGCGGAAGTTCTCCACATGGCGGCGCCGGCGGCCAAGCTGAGCGTGGCGAGCGATGGGATAGAGGGGATCCGGTTTTTGCGGCACGCGGGCGAGTTCGAGACCGCGCCCACTCCGGACCTGATTCTCCTGGATCTTCGCATGCCAAAGAAGACCGGGCTCGAGGTCCTGGCGGAAGTCAAACAAGACCCCATCCTCAGAAGCATTCCAGTGGTGATTCTGACCAGTTCCGAGGCGCCGCAGGATATTCGCAACACCTACGATCTGCATGCCAACTGCTTCATCACCAAGCCGATCGACCTGATGGGCTTTCTCAAGACCATCGAGTCACTCAACGACTACTGGTTCGGCATGGCGAAGCTTCCGGGGGCCGCGGCCAATGGGCAGCCCACCGACTAATATCCTTCTCATCGAGGACAATCCAGCCGATGCCCGGCTGATTCGGGAGACGCTCACTGGAACGGGTGGCGCCGGGGTGGACCTATGGTGGGCGGAGAGGCTCTCGACAGGCTTGGAACAACTGGCCGGGGCTGACGTGGATGTGGTCCTGCTCGACCTTTCCCTGCCGGACAGCCAGGGCCTGGACACTTTCCTGAAGCTGCGCGCTCAAGCCCCGAACGTCCCGGTGATCGTGGTCACGGGCCTGGACGATGAAGGCCTGGCCCTGAGAGCGGCACGCGAGGGGGCGCAGGACTATGTGCTCAAGGGCGGCCCCGGCCTGCAGTCCTTGGCGCGTTTGATCCGCTTCAGCATCGAGCGGCACAAGAGCCGGGGGGCGGGCCAGTCGGGGGATGCAGGCGCGCCGCCGGGGAGAGTCTTGGGCTTCATCGGCGCCAAAGGCGGCGTGGGCGTCACCACCGTGGCGCTGAACGTGGCAGCCGTTCTGGCGCGGCAGGGCAAGCGCGTCATTGCGCTGGAACTCAGGCCGTGCTTTGGGGCCTTCGCTTTTCAGTTTCATCTGACGCCCACGGGCACTCTGAGAGACCTTCTCGAACAGGACGCTGGGGGGATCGGCGCCGAAGCGCTGCATCAGCGCCTGGTGAGTATCCCGTGCGGGATCAAAGCGCTGTTCGGCGCCCAGACGGCGGCAGGGTTCAGGGAGATTCAAGCCGCGCAGGCCGGAGCCATCGTCCGGACGGCGGCACAAATGGCGGAGTATGTCATCATCGATCTGCCGTCCCTTCCGTGCTCCACCAGCCAGGCCGCGGTGGCTGGCTGTCACGCCATGGCGCTGGTTGTCGAACGGGATTTCGGATCGGTGGCAGCCGGCGGCAGCATGGTGGAACTCCTGAAATCCTGGATCGCGGAAAAGAATGCGCTGGGAGCGGTCCTGATCACCAAGGATCCTCTGGCCGCTTTCCTGGCGCTGCCGGATGTCCGGGCTCAACTGGGCTGCCCGATTGTGGGGGTGATCCCGCCCGCCGCGGACCTCTGCGCGGCTTCCTACAAACGGGGCGTCCCACTGGCGCTGAGCGATCCGCTCAGCCTGGCCGGCGCCAGCTTGATGGCATTAGCGAATAAGCTCGCCGAGCCGGTCCTGGTTCCGGTGTCTGTGTAACCTGCCTGACCGGCATAAAGTCACACGTTTGCACTGCCGATATTACCTAGTGATTGGCCTCTGTGATTCTGGCAGGAAAGGTCGCGGTGTCTGGCGAGCGCGAAAAAATGGCGGAAGAGCTGCTCGAAAGCGAGCAGCGCTTCCAGGCCACCTTCGATCAGGCGGCCGTGGGCCTGGCGCACGCGGGACTGGATGACTGCTGGCTGCTGGTCAACCAGAGATTCTGCCAGATCGTGGGCCACCGGCGCGAGGATTTGATCGGCCAGCCCGCCCGGCATCTGATGTATCCCGAAGACCTGGAGATGGCCCAGGAGAACCTGCGCCGGCTGCTCGCCGGTGAACTGCAGAGCTGCGCGATGGACATGCGCTGGCATCGCGACTTGGGTCCGGATGTGTGGATTCGCCAGACCCGGTCGCTGGCGCGCACGCCCTCCGGGGCTCCGAAGTACTTCGTGGCGGTGGTCGAAGACATCAGCTTGCGCAAGCAGGCCGAGGAACAGCGCAGCCTGGGCACTGAGGAGCTGGCCCGCTCCAACGCCGAGCTGGAGCAGTTCGCCTACGTGGCCTCGCACGACCTGCAGGAGCCGCTGCGCATGGTGGCCAGCTACATGCAGCTCCTGGAGGCGCGCTACAAGGACCAGCTGGACAGCGACGCCGACGAGTTCATCGGCTTACGCGGTGGACGGCGCCACCCGGATGCAGCAGCTGATCAACGACCTGCTGGCCTACTCGCGCGTCGGCACGCGCGGGCAAGACGTTCGTGCCGGTCGACTGCGAAGCGGTGCTCGGACCAGGCCCTGCGCAACCTGCAGGCGGCCATCGCGGAGGCCGGCGCGGCAGTCAGCCACGCTCCGCTGCCCACGGTGCAGGCCGACCGGCGCAGCTGGCGCAGCTGTTCCAGAACCTGATCGGCAACGCCATCAAGTTCCGCGGCCCGGAGCCGCCGCGGATTCACGTTGCCGCCGAACGCAACGGAACGGGAATGGGTCTTCTCGGTCCGCGACAACGGCATCGGCATCGATCCGCAGTACGCCGACCGCATCTTCCTGATCTTCCAGCGCCTGCACCGTCACGAGGACTACCCCGGCACCGGCATCGGCCTGGCCATCTGCAAGGAAGATCGTGGAGCGCCACGGCGGCCGGATCTGGGTGGAATCGGAACCCGGAAAGGGGGCCACGTTTCATTTCACCATCCCCGCAAGTCCTCCGGAAGCCAGGGCCTGACCCGGGGAGACAGACATTCATGTCCAGCGGGAGCCAGTTTGAGAAGGCCGGCAGCCGAATGGCGGCGCTATGCAGCCTCGGCGCCGGCGCCATCGCGCTACTGGCGCTGCTGAGCTGGGTGTCCGGCAACTGGAAGTTGGGCACGCTGGGGACTGCCTATGTGCCCATGGCGCCGGTCACGGGTTGGATGCTGATCCTGCTCAGTGGCGGGCTGCTAGCGCACAGCCGGTGGCCGGCCAGCCGCGCGGCCCGGCGTTGCGCCTTCGGCGCCGTCGCCAGTCTGGCGGGCCTCGGCCTGCTCGTCTGGGCGCCGCGCATCGGCGGCCTCCAGACGTCCGTCGAGCTCTGGTTGGCGCCCACTGCCTACACGGTGGAAGGCGTGCCCGTGGGCATCATGTCTCCGCTCACGGGTCTGACGATTTCCCTGGCGACTTTGGCCTTGCTGCTCGAATTGCAGCCTTTCAGCCGCCTCCGCCTGAGCCGCTGGGCGGCTCCGGCGCTGGCTCTGGCCGCCCTGCTGGTCAGCGCAGCGGTGCTGTTGAGCTACCTGGTGGCCCTGCCGCTGCTCTACGGCAGCCGCGCGATCCCCATGGCTTTGCCGACGGCGGCTGCGCTGTTCCTTCTGAGCTGCGGCTTCCTGGCCGCAGCCGTTCGAGAACAACAGACGGCGGAGCACGAGCTCAATGCGGAACTGGAACAGCGCGTCAAGGACCGCACGGTCCAGCTCGAAGCCGTCCAACCGGGAACTGGAAGCGTTCTGCTACTCGGTCTCGCACGATTTGCGCGCGCCGCTGCGCGGCATCGACGGGTGGAGCCTGGCGTTGTGGGAGGACTGCCGCGACAAGTTCGACGAAAAGGGGCGCCAGCACCTTCAGCGCGTGCGTGCCGATACGCAGCGGATGGGGCAATTGATCGACGACCTGCTGCTGCTTTCGCGCGTGACCCGTGGCCAGATCCAGCGGAGCCAGGTGGATCTCAGCGCCATCGCCCAAAACGTCGCCGCCCGCCTGGAGGAGGCGGAGCCGGAGCGCCGGGTGGAGTTCACCGCACAACCGGGGTTGACGGCGCAAGGCGACGCCCGGCTGCTGGAGATTGTCTTGTCCAACCTGCTGGGCAACTCCTGGAAGTTCTCGCGCGCGCGTCCTCTGGCGCGGGTGGAGTTCGGCCGGACCGAGAGGCAGGGCAGACCCGCCTTCTATCGTCCGCGACAACGGGGTGGGTTTCGACATGGCCTACTCGCAGAAACTGTTCGGAGCATTCCAGCGCATGCACAAAGCATCCGAGTTCCCGGGGACAGGGATCGGCCTGGCCACCGTGCAGCGCATCATTCACCGCCATGGCGGCCGGGTATGGGCCGAGGCACAGGTCGATCGAGGCGCGACCTTCTACTTCACCCTCGAGGAGGCAGCATGAATTCCAGGCTGATTCTACTGATTGACGACAACCCCAGCGATGTCGAGCTCACCAAGCGGGCGCTGGAGAAACGGCACATCCGCAACGCTGTGCTGGTCGCCGAGGACGGGAAGGAGGCGCTGGATTACCTGTTCGCCACCGGCGTGCATGCCGGCCGGGATGTCACGGACTTGCCTACGCTGGTCCTGTTGGACCTGAAGCTGCCCAAGCTGGATGGGCTGCAAGTCCTGCGGCGGATTCGCGCGGACCCGCGAACCAAGCGGCTGCCGGTGGTGATCCTTACCTCCTCCAACGAGGAGCAGGACCTGGCGGCGGGCTACGATCTGGGCGCCAACAGCTACATCCGAAAGCCTGTCGATTTCGCGAAGTTTGCCGAAGCCATCGAGTACTTGGGCCTGTACTGGCTGGTCTTGAATGAGCCGCCCCCGAAAGTGAGCCAGTCATGAGCACAACCCTTCGCGTGCTGTTAGTGGAAGACTCGGAAAGCGACGCGGCGATGATTGTGCGCCAGTTGCGCATGGCCGGACTATGACGTCAGCCACGAACGGGTCGAGTCCGCCGCCCAGATGCGGGCGGCCCTGAAGCAGCCGGACTGGGACATCGTGATCGCCGACTATAAGCTGCCGGGGTTCGATGCCCCCGCCGCCCTGGCCATCCTGCAGCAGACCGGCCTGGATCTGCCCTTCGTGGTCGTGTCCGGCCAAATCGGCGAGGAAACCGCCGTGGCTCTGATGAAGGCCGGCACCCACGACTACCTCATGAAGGACCACCTGGCCCGCCTGGCGCCGGTTGTGGAGCGGGAACTGGGCGAGGCGCGAATGCGCCTGGAGCGCCGGCGGGGCGCGGAACAGTTAAGACTCAGCGTAGAGGAGCTGGCCCGTTCCAACGCCGAACTGGAGCAATTTGCCTATGTCGTGTCGCACGACTTGCAGGAGCCGCTGCGCATGGTGGCCAGCTACGTCCAGCTTCTGGAGGAGCGCTACAAGGATCAACTGGACAGCAATGCCCGCCAGTTCATCGCCTACGCGGTGGATGGCGCCACCAGGATGAAGAGGATGATCACCGATCTGCTGACCTACTCCCGGGCGGGGAAGAACGGGACGGAGAACGTTGCGGTGGCCGGTGAGGCGGCACTGGACCAGGCCTGCGCCGATCTGCGGGCGTCGATCACGGAGACCGGCGCGGAAATCAGCCACGACCCTCTTCCCATCGTGCCGGGGCAATGCCGACCAGCTCAGTCACCTGTTTCAGAATCTGATTGGCAACGCCATCAAGTTCCGCGGCCAGGCTCCGCCGCGGATTCACGTTTCCGCCGAACGGAACGGCCAGGAATGGGTCTTCTCGGTGCGCGACAACGGCATCGGGTTGGACCCGCAGTTCGCCGAGCGCATCTTTCTGGTGTTTCAGCGCCTGCACGCCCGCGATGACTATCCCGGCACCGGCATCGGGCTGGCAATCGCCAAGAAGATTGTGGAACACCACGGCGGCCGGATCTGGGTGGAGTCGGCGCCCGGAAAGGGGTCCACGTTTCATTTCACCATCCCCGTCCCGACCGGTGAGATTTTGAACGCCACCGCGTAGTCACTGGGCGGCGGGGAGGGCAGTTCGATGGTCAACCCGTCCGCGCTGCGGCTCCACTTCAAAGCGGCATCGGAGCCGAGCATGTGCACGCTTCGGATGGGCTGCCTAGTATAGTGGCGAGCCCTCCGCCAGCGACCTGACTACCACCTTGCCATCACTGGGCCGGGCTAGCGCGATGGCGTAGAGCGCGCCGTCCTTGGCCGTGAAGCGGATATCCTGGGCCGTGAATGGCGGCCGGGCCGTGTCCTTGAATGATCCCGCGACCACCTGGGTCGGGCCCTCGCCGTAGATCTTCCAGGGCCTGGTGCCGTAGATGGCCTCGCCGTTGACCGCCAGCCAGTCACCGATCTCCAGCAGGATCTTCTGCTGCTCTTCCGGAATGGTCCCGTCGGCGCGGGGGCCTATGTTCAATAGCAGCGCGCCGTTCTTGCTAACGATATCGACCAGGTCATCTACGATCGAATCCGCGGTCTTGTAGTCGGGATTCCGGATGTAACCCCAGCTGCGCTTGTCGATGGAGGTGTCGGTCTGCCAGAAGGTGGGCCGGATCGTGTCCAACTGCCCGCGCTCCATGTCCAGCACGGCGGTCCCGGCCGGGAAGGCGTCGTGTTTATAGTTGATGGCGACGCCGCGGCCCCATTCCGCCGCGCGGTTGTAATAGAAGGCCGCGAACTTACGCCGGTAAGGCTCGAAGGCCGGCTGCTCGATCCACCAGTCGAACCAGACCAGTTGCGGGCGGTACTTCTCGACGAATTCGGCGGTCCGTCCGAGCCAGTCTTCCAGATAGGCCCGGTCCGGCTGCGATTCATCCTCGTACCGCGTCTTGCGCGGGAACGCCGGGCCCGTACAGCCCGGCATAGCGTGGCTCCTTGACATCCGAGGGAATCTGCATGCCGCCCTCGAAGAACCACCAGTGCTCGGCGCGGTGGGAGGAGGCGCCGAAACACCATCCCGTTTCTGCGGACGGCGCCGGCCAGCCGCCCAATGACGTCGCGCCGAGGGCCCATCTTCACCGCGTTCCATTCCGAGAGGGTGGAGTCGTACATGGCGAAGCCGTCATGATGCTCGGCCACCGGCACGATGAACCGGGCTCCCGCCCGCCGGAACAGTCGCGCCCACTGGTCCGCGTCGAAATTCCCGGCCGTGAATCGCGGAATGAAATCCTTGTAGCCGAACCTGACTTGAGGCCCGTAGGTGGCCGACGTGATGCAGAAAAACGGGGTCGCCTTCCAGGTACATGTTGCGCGGATACCACTCGCTACCGAAGGCCGGCACCGAGTACACGCCCCAGTGAATGAAGATGCCGAATTTCCCGTCCTGATACCACTGCGGCGTGGTGTGGGAAGCGAGCGAAGCCCAGTCGTTCCTGAAGGGTCCTCGCGAGGCGGCGCGATCGACTTTCCCCAGGATCACCTGCAGCCGGTCCGCGTAGTTCTGCTGCCGGCCGCAGCCCGCCAGCGCGAAAAGCGCGCACAAAGCCGCGGCGCTTTGGAATGAGCCGGATCTGATCTTCATGCGGTGCGATCCCGTGCTCCATCTTATCCGAACCGCCGCCCGCGCGAGAGGCGCGCCATGCTAGCGTAGGTATTAGAGGGCATTGCCGCATGGAGCCGGCTGGGGAGATTGCCATACGGGCCGATAGTCTCGCGAAGCGATACCGCTCCGGCGACGACGAACTGGTCGTCTTCGCCGGTCTGGACCTCGCGGTAAAGCGGGGCGAGCGCCTGGCCGTTATCGGGGAATCCGGCGCCGGCAAGTCCACGCTGCTGCACTTGCTGGGGGGGCTGGACAGGCCTTCGGAAGGGACCATCCACGTCGGGTCCCAAGAGCTCACCAACCTGTCCGAAGCCGAACTGGCCGACCTGCGGAACCGGGCGATTGGCTTTGTTTGGCAGATTCACTACCTGCTGCCCGAATTCACGGCGCTGGAAAACGTCATGATGCCGCTGCTGATCCGGGGCGTTTCCCGCGAAGAGGCCGCGCCGGCCGCGCTGGCCCTGCTGGAAGAGGTCGGGCTGCGGGCGCGCGCCGGGCACCGTGCCGGTGAACTGTCCGGGGGCGAGCAGCAGCGGGTGGTGCTGGCCCGTGCGCTGGTGGGGAAGCCTTTATTTCTGTTTGCCGACGAGCCGACCGGCAATCTGGATGCCAGGACCGGTGGAATGATCATGGAGATGCTGGACGGCCTGCACCGCTCGCACGGTCTCACCACGGTCTACGTCACCCACAACCTCTCGTTCGCGAATCGCTGCGACAGGGTTGTGAAGCTGGAAGGAGGGCGGCTGTCTCCTTGCGTGTTGGAGGACGGTCAGATCTATGTTTGAACGATATACGGAAAAGGCCCGGAGGGTCATCTTCTTCGCCAGATACGAGGCCAGCCAGTTCGGCAGCCCGTACATCGAGGCCGAGCACCTGCTGCTGGGCCTGCTGCGCGAGGACAAGGCTCTGGCGAACCGGTTTCTGCGCTCCAGCGCCGCCATCGAATCGATCCGCAAGCAGATCGAAGGGCACGCCACGGTGCGGGAGAAGGTTTCCACTTCGGTCGACCTTCCCCTGAGCCACGAGTGCAAGCGGATACTGGCCTACGGCGCGGAAGAGGCGGAACGGCTCAACCACAAGCACATCGGCACCGAACACCTGCTGTTGGGCCTTTTGCGCGAGGAAAAGTGCTTCGCCGCGGAGATTCTGCACGAGCGCGGGCTGCGCCTCTCCCAGGTGCGCGAGGACATCGCGCGGACCACCTCCGAGAAGACCACGGCCAGCCGCCCCAAGGAAAGCTCTCTGCTGACCGAATTCAGCCGGGACCTGACGCAATCCGCGCTGGACGGCGTGCTGGATCCGCTGATCGGGCGGGAGAACGAAGTCGAGCGCGTGGTGCAGATCCTGTGCCGCCGCACAAAGAACAATCCCGTCCTGATCGGCGAGCCCGGTGTCGGCAAGACGGCCATCGTGGAAGGGCTGGCGCAGCGCATCGCCGACGGCGACTCGCCCAGCTTCCTCGCCGACAAGCGCATTCTGGCGCTGGACCTTTCTCTCATCGTCGCCGGCACCAAGTACCGCGGCCAGTTCGAAGAGCGGCTGAAGACCATCATGAAGGAGTTGATGGAGAACCAGAACGCCATCATCTTCATCGACGAGCTGCACACGCTGGTGGGAGCGGGCTCGGCCGAAGGCTCGCTGGACGCGGCCAACATTCTGAAGCCGGCGCTGTCGCGCGGCGAGGTCCAATGTATCGGCGCCACGACGCCGGGCGAATACCGCAAGTCGATCGAGAAGGATCGCTCGCTGGAACGGCGCTTCCAGGCCGTGAAAGTGGCTCCGCCGAGCGAGGCGGACGCCATCAAGGTGCTGTTCGGCATCAAGGAGCGTTACGAGAAGTTTCACGCGGTGGCCTACACCGACGAGTGCATCGAGAGCGCGGTCTACACCTCGAGCCGATTCATCCCGGACCGCTTCCTGCCCGATAAGGCGATCGACCTGATCGACGAGGCGGGCGCGCGGGTGAAGCTGCGGCAGACCACGCTGCCCGAGGAGGTGGCCGAGATCCAGAAGCGCATCAAGTTCATCGTGCACCGCATGGAGAACGCCATCGCCAACCACGAGTTCGAGAAGGCGCGTTTCTACTCCGACGAGGAGCGCAAGGAGCGCGACAATCTCCGCCAGTTGCGCGAGAAGTACAACCTGGACGACACCTCCACCGGCGTGGTGACCAAGGACGACATCGAGGACGTGGTGGCCCGCTGGACCGGCGTCCCGATGACCGCCATCCGCGAGGAGGAAGTGGCCAAGCTGCTGCGCATCGAGGAAGAGCTGCACAAGCGGGTGATCAGCCAGGATAAGGCCATCGGCGCGCTGAGCCGCGCCATCCGCCGTTCGCGCGCCGGGCTGAAGTCGCCCAAGCGGCCGGCCGGCTCGTTCCTCTTCCTGGGACCCACGGGCGTGGGCAAGACGGAAGTCGCGCGGGCGCTGGCGGAGTTTCTGTTCGGCAGCGAGAAATCGCTGATCCGCTTCGACATGTCCGAGTTCATGGAGAAGCACTCGGTGTCCAAGCTGATTGGATCGCCTCCGGGCTACGTGGGTTACGAAGAGGGCGGGCAGCTCACCGAGCGTGTCAAGCGGGCGCCGTATTCGGTGATCCTGCTGGACGAGATGGAGAAGGCGCACCCCGATGTCTACAACATCCTGCTGCAGGTGTTCGAAGACGGGCAGTTGACCGACGGCATCGGCAACACGATCGATTTCAAGAACACGATCGTCATCATGACCTCCAACCTGGGGGCGCGGCACCTGGACAAGCGCGGGCAGTTGGGCTTCTCGGCTCCGAATAAGGAGGGAGTCCCGGGCAAGGTCGAGGACATGGTGATGGCCGAGGTGAAGCGGGCCTTCAACCCCGAGTTTTTGAACCGCCTGGACGAGGTGATTCTGTTCAACTCGCTCACCGACGACGATCTGCTCAAGATCATCTACCTGCTGGTGGAGCAGATCAACCAGAACCTGGCCTCCAAGCAGATCAAGATCCATATCGGACGACGACGCGGCCAAGTACATTCTGGAGAAGACCGCCGCCGACCGCAGTTACGGCGCGCGTCCGCTGCGGCGCGCGTTGCAGAAGTACATCGAGGATCCGCTGAGCGAGGTCTTGATCCAGGGCACGCTGCCCCGACCCGCCGACTTGCAGATCTATGTAGGGGAGACGGGCCTGTTCTGCCGCCCGGTGACGGAGACCGAGGAGCAACTGGTCTCGCCCGGCGGCGAATCCGCCCCGCCCCCTCCCGGCACGCCGCTGCACGCGTTCTAGGGCGCAGTCACAGACAAAGGCGAGGGCACGCTTACCGGACGCCCGGCGGGGACAGAGCCGGCGGCGCAGGTGGCTGCCCACGGGCTCTTCGAAGAACTGGAAGACCAGCGCGGAGATGGCGATGACCGCCGCCAGGTAAGCCAGCCCTTGCGCGGTCGATGAAACCGAACCCAGCATCCGCGGCCAGAGCCGCCTCCACCACCACAGCAGCGGCACGTGGAGAATGTACATCGAATAGCTGGCCTTGCCCAGGTACACGGCGACACCCGAAGAGAGCGCCCCCGCCGGAAGCCCGCCCCCGAACGCCAGCCCCAATAGAATCGCGGCGTTCCAGGGCAGCAGGGCGCTATTGATGTCCACCGCCTCGGGCAAAAGGCCGGGATAGGCGGCCACCACGATCAGCGCCGCAAAACCGGGCAGGTAGAACCAGTATCCTCGGCCCGTCAGCGTCCAGCGCGACCGTAGCAGCAGCTCAAAAGCGCGCGCGGTGACGATCCCTGTGACGAAATCCGCCAGGTGAATGAGCGGCTTCCAATTGGCTGGCAGGCCCCACGCCAGCATGGCGGAGGGCAGGACCCAGACCACCGCGGCCAGCAGCGCCGCGCGGCGCGGGCCAATGTTACTGAGGAAAACAATCGCCGCCGGGAAGCATAGGTAGAAAAACACCTCGCAGGAAAGCGACCAGGCCGGAGTATTCCAGTTGACCGGAAGGGTTCCGGTCCATCCCAGCAGCAGCAGTCCATGGTCCGCCAGCAAGCCGGCCTTGTTGGACAGCAGCGCGCCGCCGGTGAGAGGCAGAGGCTCGCTGATGATGAAAGGCGAGACAACCAGCAGACTCAGCAGGTAGACCGGGTAAATGCGAGCGAACCGGGAGACACCATAGCGCCACAGCTTCCCGCGATTCCACTGGGTTGAGGCGTAGTTTCGGGCCAGCACGAAACCGGACAGCACGAAAAAGGTGCCGACCGCCAGGAAGCCTCGCCGGATGACGCCGTGGACCAGGTAGGGCATGGTACCGACCCAGGCATCCAGCAACATGCCGCGGCCGGTCAAGTGGTGGACCACGACCCACAGCGCCAGCACCGCCCGCAGTCCCGTCAGCGCCGGCAGATGCGCTCCGCGTTTTAATGGCTACGCCGCCGGTCGCAGGAAGGCAGAAACCGCGAGATGGACTCGCTTTCAGGGTGATTCTGCAATTCTAACCGCCGACGGAACCAGCGCGCCACCTAGTTCTCGAGCTGGTACCGAATGTTGGAGCTGACCAGCGCCTTGGCCTGTTCCAGCGTGAGGGCGCCGCCCAGGTGGACCACGCTGACCTCGGCGGCTTCACAGGCGATGATCAGGAGGCCGCCGAGTTTGTCGCCCTGGCCGAGCGTGTAAATCTCGGTGCTCTCCTGCTTCTCCTTGACGTGGATGATGCGCGACCAGCCCGAACCCGCGCCCAACTGCTTGCGCAGGGGCTCCAGGTCCTTATCCGAGTACTCGCCGGGTTTGGCGAACTCGTAGTTGCGCACATGCACCTCCTGAACGGAGACCGGCATCTTGCCGCCGAGTTTGCCCTGCTGCAAGGCCATCCCGAGCGCGGCGCCGTCCAGGTCAACCTCCGCCTTTTCGGACGCTTTTGAGGCAAGAGAGTCCAGTTTCAGGTCCAACTTCTGTCCAACTGCCAGCGCCGGGAGCAACAAAGCCGCCCAGGCTGCGATCACCGCCATCCGCATTAAACTGCCCTCCACAGGATAAATACGCACGGCCCGGGCCTTGCGGACGGACTATTTCTAGCGTGGCCGCAGGCGGGTTTCAGGTACAATAGACCTCCGTGACGCAGCGCCGAAAAGTGATCGCCCTGGTGGCAGGTACAGTCGTGCTGGCGCTGATGATCCTGTCCGTCGCCTGGTTCGCCCAGCGGCGGCACAGCGGCAACGCGGCGTTACCGGCCGAGGAGGAGCAGGCGGGCCCATCCGTTCCGGCTCCGCGGCCCAGCCCGGCGGGGCCGGCCGTGGAGGAGGAAGCGGCGCGGTCTTTGACCCAGGCGTCTACGACGGCCGACACGCCGGTCAGCGTCAAGACCACTCCTGAGGGTGCCGACATTGTCTTTGACAACAACCCCCGGCTGGCCTGTAAGAGCCCGTGCTCCATGGCGCTGGCTTCCGGCCGGCACTCCGCTTCGGCGACCCTTGAGGGCTACCGCTCCGCCATGCGGATTTTCCGGCTGCCCGAGGAGAATGAATTCTCAATGCACTTAGCCAGGATGACGGGCGAAGTGCTCATTCTCAGCGAGCCCGCCGGAGCCGCCATCCTGATCGATGGCACGCGGCGCCGGGAGACGACGCCGGCCACGCTTCAGGTTGCCGCCGGAAAGCACACGATCAGCGTGGCCAAAGAGGGATACCCCCGCACGAGCAGGAGATCGAGGTCAAGGACAGCGCCTTCGTACGGCTGAGCATCAACCTGGGGCGCTCAAGGCGGGGTCAGTAAGCCAGCAGGCGCTGGGCTTCGCGCACCAGGTCGTCCACCTGGGGCAGGATGACGTCCTCCAACTCAGGGTTGTAAGCCACCCAGGTGTCCTTGGCGGCCACGCGGCCGACCGGCGCATCCAAGCGGTCGAATAACTCGTCCGCGATGCGGGCGGCGATCTCCGCCCCGTAGCCCCAGCTCAAGCAGTCCTCGTGCGCCACCAGGACGCGGTTGGTCTTCTCCACGGAGGCGCGGATTGCGTTCCAGTCATAGGGCGAGAGAGTGCGCAGGTCGATCACCTCGATGCTTACGCGAGGGTTGCCCTTCTCAATCTGAGCCGCCGCCAGCAGCGACTTCTGAACCAGTGCCCCGTAGGTGACGATGGTGAGGCTGCTCCCCAACTTGGCGACGCGGGCCCTGGCGAACGGGATCAGGAAATCCGCGCCGGGATGGGGGCTGCGGTTGTAAGGCTCGCGATAGAGGCGCTTGTGCTCGAGGAACAGCACCGGATCGTCGCAGCGGATGGCCGTTCGAGCAGGCCGCAAGCGTCCAGGGCATTGGAGGGCATCACCACGCGGAGCCCCGGGATGTGCGTGAACTCGACCTCGCCGCACTGGCTGTGATAGACGGCGCCGCCGCTGAGATAGCCGCCGATGGGCACGCGGATCACCAGCGGGCAGGAGAAGCTGTTGTTGGACCGCCAGCGGATGGTGGCCAGCTCGTCCCGGATCTGCATCATCGCCGGCCAGATGTAGTCGAAGAACTGGATCTCGACGACGGGCTTCAGGCCGCGCGTGGCCATGCCGATGGCGCGGCCCACGATGGCGGCCTCGGCCAGCGGGGAGTCGAAACAACGCGAGGTGCCGAACTCGGTCTGCAGGCCGGCCGTCGCCTTGAAGACGCCGCCCTTGCCCTTGACCTGGCCCAGGTTCTGCTCTCGCCCGCAGTCGGCCACGTCCTCGCCGAAGACGACGATGCGGGAATCGCGCCGCATCTCCTCGGCCAGCGTGAGGTTGATCTCGTCCAACATGGTGCGCGGCGCGCCTTCCAGCACGGGCTCGGCGGCGAACCGGTCCGAAGCCGGGTCGATTTCCCCGGAGTATAGGTGAACGCAGACCGTCTCAGGCCGCGGCGGGCTGGCTTCCAGCGCCTTATCGGTAGCCTGCTGGATCTCCTGTTCCACTTCATGCCCGAGCAACTGGAGCGCTTGCGCGTCCGCGATGCCTTCCGACAGCAGCCAGCGCGGAAACGTGACCAGCGGGTCGCGGGCCGCCTCGGTTTCGCGTTCCGCCTCGGTCTTGTACAGCCGCTCATCGTCGGACAGCGAGTGCGAGTAAGGCCGGATGACATGGGCGTGGACCAGCGCGGGGCCCTTGCGCTCACGGCACCAGGCGGCAGCTTCGGAGATCGCCTGGTAGGAGGCCGGGTAGTCGGTCCCATCGACTTCGAGGCGCAGCAGGCCAGGGAAGCCTTCCAGCAGCCGCGAGATGCTGCCTCCCGCTGTCTGCCGCTCAACCGGCACGGAGATGGCGTACTGGTTGTCCTCGACCAGGAAAAGCACGGGAAGCCGCTCCAGGCAGGCGGCGTTCATCGCTTCCCAGAACTCGCCCTCGCTGGTGGCGCCTTCGCCGGAGGTGACCAGTGTGACTTCGTCGCTCGCCGGATGCAGGTACCGGGCGGCGTGAGCGCATCCCACGGCCTGCAGAAACTGGGTGCCTGTCGGGGATGAGCTGGTGACAATGTGCAGGTCGCGGGAGCCCCAATGGGACGGCATCTGGCGGCCGCCCGAGGCGGGGTCGTCGGCCGCCCCTACCGCCGACAGCAGCATCTCGCCGGGGGTAACGCCGAGCCTCAGGCACAGTGCGCGGTCGCGGTAATACAGGTAGAACCAGTCGTGCCCGGGCCTCAGGACCGCGCCGGCGGCCGCGCCGATGGCCTCGTGGCCCGCTCCGCTGATCTGGAAGAAGATGCGGCTTTGCCGCTTGAGGAGGATCTCGCGGTCGTCCAGACGCCGCGAAATCAGCATGACGCGAAACGCCTGGAGAAGAGCCTCCGGCTCCAGGCCGGTAAGCCTGGCCTCGGATTCGGCTTCGAGCTGAGACTCCCTGTAGCCGCCGGTCAAAGCAAAGCCTCTCAATTTCAGTGTAATCCTGAGGAGGCCGCAGCCGTATTGGCAAAGGCACCTTAGCACCTCCGTTCTAAGGTGCCGCAGTACAATACCTGGCTTCGATTCAGTACAATCCCCGCTCTGTCACATTCCCCTTCTCAGCCACTCTCGGTACTTTAGCTTAGGGATGGAAAGGGAAGGTGATACGTGACGAAAAGGCTCCTTTGGATAGCAGTGGTTTTGGTTTCAGCCGGCGTGACGGCCGCCCAGGCACAAGTGCAACTGGGTGAAACTCAGCAGACGCCATGGCGGGGTCTGGCGATTTCCATGGCCGCCCACGGCGCGGCCTCCGGTTTTGACGCCTGGACGAGCTGGGACCGTCCGGAACGTAACGTATTGCTGGCCGACGGGGGCCGCTTCGGCGCTGGGAGCGCGTACAAGAAGGCCGGGATGTTCGCCGGAGCATCCCTGGTCGAGGTCCTGGTGGTGAAGAAATGGGGCAAGAGGCACCCTTGGGTCACGCGCGCCTGCCAGATCGCGAATTTCACCGCCGCGGGGATGCTGACCAGCGCGGGAGTGAGCAACCTCCGCAGGCGGTAATTTCTGAGCCGCGGACTCTTGTACCCTCGGGCGCTTCGGAGTATGCTCTGAGCATAGCCACGGGAGGGATCCATGTTCCGCGCTCTTTCGGGATTCAAAGCCCAGTGTGATGACCTGAGCCTGATGGTGGTTTCGGAATTCGACGAGTGGCGGGTGATCGTGCATGGCCCGGGTGTGCTGCTCCAAGGCTCGCGCCAGTACGGGCAGGCCAAGGCCAAAGATCACGCCCTGCTGATGGCCAAGGCTTACCTGGAGGAAGTGAAGGGCAAGGGTCCGCAGGAGATACCGGAGCCCGATTGGCAGCCCACCGCCCCCGAAGACTGGCTGGTCTGGAAATCCTAACCTCTCCGCTGCCGCCTCCTGCTATTCTGGGGACTGGCGGAGAGGGCCCCCATGGACGAACAGCGGTTCTATACCGAGTCAAATACCACTAAATCTGCAACCTTGCAGTGCCCCTCGTGCAGGAGTTCGGAGTCTTACGATCTCCGCTGGCTGCTGCGCAAGAAGAAGAACGCCGTGCCTCCGGGGGCGGACGAACGAGACCGCGCGCGGTTCCAGAAAGCCCAAAGCTACATGGTCCTGCTCGACGACAAAGTTGCCTGCAAGAACCTTCGCTGCCGCAAGCGCTTCGACATCAGCGGCATCAAGACCATGGCTTTCCTGGTTGACGATCCCAGGATGCAGGGGTGACTGAGCTGTTCCTGGGGCTGGACGGCGGCCAGTCCGGCACAACGGCAGTCATTGGAGACGAGAAGGGACGCCTCCTGGGGCGCGGCGAG
This sequence comes from Bryobacterales bacterium, assembly GCA_963744775.1. Lineage (GTDB taxonomy): Bacteria > Acidobacteriota > Terriglobia > Bryobacterales > Bryobacteraceae > CAVUVG01. The sequence continues at coordinate 97,667 of CAVUVG010000021.1, read as the reverse complement.
GCAGGCCCGTGTGACTATGCCGGCGCCGCCGGGGGCCCGCCGAAGATCCTCCGGGCGATTCGGGAATCCATATCCGCTGCCTGCCGGGGATTGTCGCTCGATCCTGACCGGCCACGCTTCGCTGCCGCATGCCTGGGCTTCAGCGGCGGCCCGGCCGGCAAGCAGGCCATCGTCGAACAAGCCCTGGACGCGGAGAAACTCATCATCACGACCGACGCCTCAATCGCTCTCACCGGCGCCACGGGCAGCGGGCAGGGAATCATCGTCATCGCCGGCACGGGTTCCATCGCCTATGGGCGCGACGCCTCCGGCCGAACCGCCAGGGCCGGCGGCTGGGGACACGTGTTTGGCGATGAGGGCGGAGCTTTCGATCTGGTGAGGCAGGCCCTCCGCGCGGCGTTGCGCTCGGAGGAGGGATGGGGACCTTCGACAACGCTGGGGCGGAAACTGATGGACGCCGCCGCGGCTGGTTCGGTCAACGAACTCCTCCACCTGTTTTACACGACGGACTTTCCGAGGGAACGCGTCGCCTCCTATGCTCCGCTGGTGGATCAAGCCGCGGTAGAAGGAGATTCCGCCGCTGGAGAAATCCTGGAGAAGGCCGCCCGGCAACTGGCGGACATCGCTTTTGCCGTGCGCCGCCAATTGTTCCCCGGAGACGAACCGGCGCGCGTGACGTATGCCGGCGGCGTCTTCCGCGGTGCCGTGATGCGCGAACGTTTTCGCGCGCTGGTGGAGTTGGAGCGCGGCTGCCGGTGCGAGGCGCCGCTCCACGAGCCGGCCGTCGGCGCGCTGCTGGAGGCCTATCGCGCCGCGGCGCTGAACCCGGAAATTGCAACCGGCATGTTACGATCACATTTTTAGAGGCTACTATGGCAAAACTGTCCATTCGAGACTTGAATCTGAAGAACAAGCGACTGTTCATCCGCGTCGACTTTAACGTGCCCCTGGCTGCCGGCGGGCAGGAGATCACCAGCGACAAGAGAATCAAGGCTTCTCTGCCGAACATCAAGTACGCGCTGGAGCAGGGCGCGGGACTGGTGCTGGCCAGCCACCTGGGCCGGCCCAAGGGCAAACCGAATCCGGAGATGAGCCTGAAGCCGGTGGCCAAGCGATTGGAAGAGCTGCTGGGCCGGCCGGTGAAGATGGCGCCGGACTGCATCGGGCCGGAAGTCGAGGCGATGAAGCCCGCGCCGGGCGAAGTTTTGCTGCTCGAGAACGTGCGTTTCCATCCCGAAGAAGAGAAGAACGACCCTGGGTTCTCCAAGAAGCTCGCCGCGCTGTGCGATCTCTACGTGAATGACGCGTTCGGCACGGCGCACCGTGCCCACGCCTCCACGGTCGGAATCATCCAGTTCGTGCCGCAAGCGGCGGCGGGCCTGTTGATGGACAAGGAGCTGGAGTGGCTGACCAAAGTCACCCAGGCCCCCGAGAGACCGTGCCTCGCCATCCTGGGCGGCGCCAAGGTGTCCGACAAAATCGAAGTCATTCAGAACCTGATGAAGTTCGTGGACAAGCTGCTGATCGGCGGCGCCATGGCCTACACGTTTCTCAAGGCGCAGGGCAAGCCCACGGGCAAATCGTTGGTCGAAGAAGACAAGGTCGCGCTGGCCAAGGAGCTGCTGGCAGGGGCGAAAGACAAGCTGGTCCTCCCAGTGGACCACGTGGTGGCCGCCGAGTTGAAAGAAGGCGCCGAGAACCAGATCGTGGAGACCATTCCGGACGGGATGATGGGGCTGGACATCGGCCCCAAGACAGTTGCGATTTATTGCGCCGAGATTGCCAAGGCCAAGACGATCATCTGGAACGGGCCTATGGGCGTCTTCGAGAAGCCGCCTTTTGACAAGGGAACCGTGGCGGTGGGCAAGGCCGTGGCGGCATCGGGCGCAATCTCCGTGGTTGGCGGCGGCGATTCCGAGAAGGCCGTCAAGTCGGCGGGTGTGGCCGACAAGATCACGCACATCTCCACGGGAGGCGGCGCTTCGCTGGAATTTCTCTCCGGCATCGAGTTGCCCGGCGTGGCGGCTCTGAGCGACAAATAGAAGAAGATATGGCGGGTCGAGAGATAGCGACACTGGGGGGCGGGTGTTTCTGGTGCCTGGAGGCCGTGTACACCAGCATGGAAGGTGTGCTGGCGGTGGACTCCGGCTACATGGGCGGCTGTACGCCTTCCCCCAACTATCAGCAAGTCTGTACCGACACCACCGGGCACGCCGAGGTGGTCCAGATCCAGTTTGACCCCGAGATCACGCCGTACCGGCAAATCCTCGAAGTCTTCTTTTCCATACACGACCCCACCTCGCTGAACCGGCAGGGCGAGGACGTGGGAACGCAATACCGCTCCGTGATTTTCTGCCACTCAGCCGAGCAAGAGCGCGCGGCGCGCGATATGATTCGGGAGCTGACCGCGCGCGGCGCCTTCCGCTGGCCGATCCTGACCGAGGTTTTGCCCGTTGCCCAGTTCTATAAGGCGGAGGAGTATCACGAGAAGTACTTTCGCCGAAACCCCGGCCAGCCCTACTGCGCCATGGTTGTCGCGCCGAAGGTGCAGAAGTTCACCGAGAAGTTCCCGGGCAAACTGAAGCGCGAATAGATGGGGGGCTGCAAAGGTGTTCCTGGGACACTTCGCAGTTGGATTCGCTGCCAAGCGTGCGGCGCCGAAAACATCGTTGGGCGTGCTGCTGGGGGCCTCTGAGCTTATCGACCTGCTGTTTCCCGCATTCGTTCTGACGGGCTGGGAGCAAGTACGCGTTGAGCCCGGAAGCAACCCGTTCCTGCGGCTCGCGTTCCACTACCCGCTCTCGCACAGCCTGGTGGGGACTTTGGGGTGGGCGGCCGCCGCGGCCTTGCTGTACTGGCTGATCACGCGCTACCGGCGGGGCGCGGTGGTCGTCGGGTTGGTGGTGCTTAGCCACTGGGTGCTCGACGCGGTGAGCCACCGGCCGGACATGCCGCTATATCCCAGGCCCGTCGCCCATGGTGGGCCTGGGCCTGTGGTATTCGGTCGCCGGGACGCTGATCGTGGAAGGGCTGATGTTCGCGGCAGGAGTCTGGGTCTACACAGCCACCACACGGGCGAGAGACCGTAAGGGGATCTACGGCCTCTGGTCGTTTGTGGCGCTGATGGTTGTTCTCTATATCGCCAGCGTGACCGGCCCTCCGCCCCCGGATCCATCGGCGATGGCTTGGGTTGGCCTGTGCTTCAGCCTGTTTCTCTTTTGGGCGCACTGGTTCGACCGGCACCGGGAGGTGACAACATGACGCCTGAACCCATACGGATCCTGGTGACCGGCGGCACCTTCGACAAAGAGTACAACGAGCTGACCGGAACACTTTTCTTCCACGACACGCACATCGCGGAGATGCTCCGGCTGGGGCGCTGCCTGTTGGACGTCGAGGTGCGCACGCTGATGATGATCGACAGCCTGGAGATGACCGACGATGACCGGCGCATCATCGCCGAGCACTGCAGGAGTGCGCGGGAATCCAGGATCGTGATCACGCATGGCACCGACACGATGATCGAGACGGCTGGCCATCTCGCCCGGGAGATTCAGGGCAAGACGATTGTGCTGACCGGCGCCATGGTGCCCTACAAGTTCGGCAGCTCGGACGGCCTATTCAACCTGGGCAGCGCGCTGGCGTTCGTGCAGACACTCGCGGCCGGCGTCTACATTGCGATGAACGGAAGGGTGTTCCCCTGGGACCGGGCACGCAAGAACCGAACCCAGGGGATCTTCGAATCTGTCGAATAATCGCGCAGTTCAGGCTGACGCGTTTTTAGCGCTGGATGCGCGCGGAGCCGCCCTTGGCGAAGGCCCGCACCTGCTCCAGGGACGCCATGGTGGTGTCGCCGGGGAACGTGGTCAGAAGCGCGCCGTGCGCCCAGCCCAGCTTTACGGCTTCCTCCGGCGACTCGCCCTTCAGCAACCCGTAGAAGAAACCGGAGGCGAAGCCGTCCCCACCGCCCACGCGGTCGAGCACGGCCAGCTCAGCGGTCGGAGCGACATAGGTCTTGCCGTCGATCCATGCCACCGCGCTCCAACTGTGGTGATTGGTGGAGTGGACTTCGCGGAGGGTGGTGGCGACGATCTTGACCTGCGGATGCTTCTTGATCACGTTGTCGATCATCCCGAAGAACGCGCTGGGGTCGAGCTTGGACTTGGCAGCCACTTCCGGGCCGGGAATCCCGAGGCCCTTTTGCAGGTCCTCCTCGTTGCCGACCAGAACGTCGACGTTCTCCACGATTCGGTGTACGATCTCAACCGCGCGATTCTCGCCCCCGAAAATACTCCAGAGCTTGGCCCGGAAGTTCAGATCGAAGGACACCACCGCGCCGGCGGCCTTGGCGGCCTTCATGCCTTCGATGATCACGTCGGAGGTGGTCGGTGACAGCGCCGCGAAGATGCCGCCGCTGTGAAACCAGCGCACGCCGCCGGCGAAGATCGCCTTCCAGTCGAAGTCGCCCGGCTTCAGCCGCCCCGCCGCCTCATTGGCGCGGTTGTAGAAGACCACGGGGGCGCGGCAGCCCTGCCCGCGATCGCTGTAGACCGCAGCCATGTTCGGGCCGGTGACTCCATCGTGCTCGAATCTCTTGTAGAAGGGCCTGACGCCCATGGCCTTCACCCGCTCGGCAATCAGGTCGCCGATGGGGTAGTTGACCATGGCGGTCACGATGCCGGTCTGCAGGCCGAAGCAGTCCGCCAGATTGGCGGCGCAATTGAATTCACCGCCGCTGACGTGGATCAGGCACTCGTGCGCCTTGCGAAACGGAATAATACCCGGGTCCAGCCGATGAATCAGCGCTCCCAGGGACACGAAGTCCAACGCGCCGCTCTGAGGTATATTCAAGCCGTATTTCATGCGATTCTCCCTGTTGGATTCCCACTATGAGGATGCGATCAACGGCCGTCCCGCGAGGCAATGCTTGCGGCGTCCGCTGAAGAATTAATCCTCAATATATCAGATCGACCGCGTGGCGGCGAAGATCTTTTCCAGGTCGGCCACGCTGAACCACGCGGACGGCCGGGCCGGCGAACGGTTGGCCAGCACTTCACACTGCTCGCCGCCGGGATCGCCCAGACAGGTGAGCACGATGGCCGCCTTGGAGAAGTCCTCGTCGCGAGTGTAGCCGCTGACTGTGACCACGCACTTCATGCCGGCCGCGGCGGCGGCCTCCAGCCCGTTGTTCGAATCCTCGACCACCACGCACTCGGCCGGGCGAGACGCCGAGCCTCTCGGCCGCCAGCAGGTAGATGTCCGGCGCGGGCTTCTTGGCTTTGACCACGTCGCCGGCGAGCACCAGCGCGAAGCGGTTCGCCGTCTCCTCACCCACGGCGTGCCGCAGCACCGCCTCCACGGACTCCTTCGCCGAGGTCGAGGCCACGGCGAGGGTCCAGCCCGCGGTCGAGCGCCTCCTCCGACAGTCGCCTCACCCCTGGGCGCGGCGGGATGCGGCCCGACAGGATGATCTCCTTGTAGATTGCGGATTTTCGCTTGTGCCAGGCGGCGATCATTTCTTTCCGCGCTTCTTCGCCGGCCGGACACGCGGGATACGCAGCCAGAAACGCAGGCTCCTGAAACAGGCTCGCCATGCGCTCTTTGCCGCCGCCGATCTTCAGCTTCCGGCCGTACTCCTCCACCGACCACTGCCAGGGCACGCCCATCTCCCGCCACATCTGGTTGAAGGCGGGAAGGTGCCCGTACTGCTCGGTGTCGCCCAGCACGCCATCGCAATCGAAGATGAGAGCTTTCTTCATGCCGCCTTGCCCTCGCTGCCGAATACGCGCATGAAGTAGGCGACCTGGGCCACCAGGTCCCGCTTCACCGCTCCGAGCAGTTTCAACGGATCGTACTCCGACGGCTTCTCGGCCAGGTACTTGCGGAAGCCGTCGGCGAGCGTGATTTTCAACTGAGTCGAGATGTTGACTTTGGGCGCACCGCGCCGGATCAGCTCCTGAAAGGTCTCCTCCGACAGGCCGGTTCCGCCGTGGACCACCAGCGGGACCGGCTCGGCGGCCACAATCTCGGAGACGCGGGTGAAGTTGATCTTCGGCGCGCCCTTGTACATGCCATGCGCGGTGCCGATGGCCGGGGCGAAGCTGTCAATACCGGTCTCGCGGATGAAGGCCACGGCCTTGTCGAGCGCCACTACCGCGCCCTGCTCTTCGCTGCCCACGCCGTCCTCCACGCCGCGGACCGCCTCCAGTTCGCCCTCGACCGCAACGCCGTGACGGTGCGCCAGCTCGACCACTTCCCTGGTCTGCGCCTTGTTGTCCTCGTAGGTGAGTTTGGAGGCGTCGAACAGCACCGAGTTCCAACCGGCCGCAATGCACTCCTCAATGACCCGGCGATCCGGGCAATGGTCCAGGTGCAGTGTCGCGGGGACCGGCACGCGCCCGGCCATCTCCTCGAACATGACCCGGATCAGCTTCGCGCCCATCACCTTGACGGTCTTCACGGAAACTTGCACGATGACCGGCGACTTGGTCTCGGCCGCCGCCGCCAGCACGGCGTCCATGGTCACCCAGTCAACAATGTTGAACGCCCCGACGCCATAGCGGTTGTCGAAAGCGTGTTTCAGGATCGATTGCATCGGTACTACGGGCATGGATGTGCCTTCTCTCTGTCTTCTGCGGCGCGCGACTGATAGAGCTTGCCCAGCATGGCCGCGCCGAGCATCGAAGACTGGTCCACGAACTGATAATCGAAGTCCCCGGTCCAGCGTTTCTTGGCTTCCAGATAGCCGGAGATTCCAGCGCCGCCTCCGGTGGTCACCACCTTGCGCCCCAGACGCACGCGGTCCGCCACTTCCTTCAGGTGCCGGCCATGATAGAGCGCGTTGCCGCGGATCACGCTGAGCAGCATGTCCTCGCGGGTGGTCTCCAGGGTGACCCCTGCAAAGCTCGCCTTCGACCGCTCCAGGCTGTAGCGGTCGCCGCCCAGGAAGGGGATGTACACGGGCAGCTCCGCTTCACGCCGATCCAGCTCAGGGCCGGAGAAGAAGGCCGACAGCACCGCTGGAATGTACTGATCGTAGAACTGCTGTTCGGTCATCTCCCGGCAGAACCGGGCGTGGAACCATTCGAGCGCCTTGCCGCCGGTATTCAGCACGAAGAAGGTGAGCCAGCGGCCGGGAACGACGTGGCACCGCACGTTGAAATTGGGCGAGCTGACCGGCTCGTCGACCACCACGCTGGTGATCTCGCAGGTGCCGCAGACGTTGTTGATCTCGCCGGGTGTTGGTCAGGCCGCCCGAAAATGCTGCCAGCACCGCATCGTTGCCGCCGCAGAGCACGGTGCAGCCCTGGGGCAGACCCAGTTCGGCGGCGACCGCCGGCAGAATCGTGCCGGCGGGCTCATAGGAGTGCATCAGCGGAGGCAGCTTGGTCTCCGGGATTCCGGCCAGATCGAGGACGTCCGTGTTCCAGGTCAGATCGTTGCGCGCCGTGTTGTAGAGCCCCGTGATGGAGACGGTTGAGGGGTCGATGGCCCAGTGGCCGGTCAGGCGCTTCACCATGTAGGTGTTGGTGTGGCCGAACTTGGCGGCGGCGGACCAAACCTCCGGCTGATTGTCGCGGATCCACAGGATCGAACAGAGCGACGAGCCGCCGCTGACGGGCAGGTTGCATGTCTCGCGAAGGAACTTCTCCTCCCCGACGCGCGCGCGGATCGCGCGGGCCTGGGCGTGCGAGCGCCCGTCGAAGAACAGGATGGCCGGGCCGAGCGCCGTGCCATCTGCCGCCATGGGCGTAAGCCCCGGGGTCGTGACCGACAGGGAGACCACGCCCACCCGCCGCAGATGACTCGCGACTTCGGCGCAGCATTCCCGAAAGGCCCGCCACCACTTCTCCGGCTCGATGTCCGCCTTGCCGCCGTCGTAAACGTTGACCTCGTAGCCGCGGGAAGCCTCGCACAGCTTCTCCAGTTCAGGGCTGTAGACAGCCAGCTTCAACGCGGTCGTGCCTATGTCCACGGCGAGGATATGGCTGCTCACCCGATCAGACCCTCCTCCGTGAGGACCCGGCGAAGTTCCTCCAACTGGGCTTGGTTCAACGGCAGAAGCGGACGCCGCGGGATTCCGCCCTTCCAGCCGGCCAGGTTCATCGCCGCCTTCACCCCGGCCGGACCGTAGGCGCCCGCGATGGCTGTGTTGATCCGCGTCACCCGCTCCTGGCAAGGGACTCCGCGAGCGGCGTCACGCGCGCGCCCGCACTCGAACAGCTCCAGAGCCAGCCGCGGGAAGGAGTCGGCGAGGGACACCGTGCCCCCGATGGAGCCCCCCATCATCGCCGCGAACAGAAAGTTCGCCGACCCGGCCAGCACATGAAAAGAATCGCTCTCAAATTTCAGGAACTGCTCGATCCCGCTGGAGGCGCTGTCCTTCATGCCCACGATGTTCGGATGTGAGGCCAATCGCGCCGCCAGGGAGGGCGACACCGTCACCCCGCAGAAGCCGGGCGCGTTGTAGATCAGCAGCGGGATCGGCGACGTATCGGCCAATGTCGTGAAGTATCGGAACAGGACCTCGTCGGTCATCTGTTTCCGGAAGTAGCCGGGCGAGAGGACCAGGCCGAAGTCCGCCCCCAGGTCCGCCGCACGCGCCAGGAAACGCTCGGTGTCGCGCTGCGCGTCGTAGGTGGCGCCCGCCATCACCACCTGCCCGCGGCCCTTGTGCTTGACGATGGTCTCCAGCACGCGGAGCCTCTCCTCCTCCGTCAGGCTCCGGTTCTCGCCGTTGGAGCCCAGGGCCAGGTAGCCCAGAATTCCGCTCTCCGCATAGCGCTCGAGGTTGAACTTCAGAGCGCCGTAGTCGACCTCCTCATCGTCCGAGAAGGGTGTCGAGATCGGCGCCAAAACGCCCGCCAGCCTGTCATGCAGATTGTCCATGGTCTTCCCGTTGCCGCGGACTGTGGTCGCGTGCCGTAACGATTGCAGGTTATCAAACTCCTCGTTCTCTGTTCAGTCTGGGGTATACTTCCTCGGGGAGAGATCGAAATGACTTTGCGGACTCGCAGGTCGTTCTTGCAGGGCGCGGGTTTGACCGGCCTGCTGGGCTGGCGCGGCTTGTCGGCTGCCGTGCAGAGTTCCACTTCGCCCTACCGGCGGCCCAGGCTCAAGATCACGGATGTGCGCACGGCGTCTCTGGGCAGGCTGCACGTGCGCATCTACACCGATCAGGGGCTGATCGGCACGGGTGAAGGCGTCGATGCCGTGAGCGGCGGCGCGCCCATCGTGGCGGGGTTCCGCAATGCCCTCGTGGGCCAGGACCCGCTGAACGTCGACGCCATCTTCGAGCGGCTTCGCGTCAGCGGTATCTTCGCCGGGAGCACAGGGTGGCCAGTACGTGGCCGCGCTCAGCGCGGTTGAGATCGCGCTCTGGGATCTGACCGGCAAAGCCCTGGGCCTGCCGATCTACCAATTGCTGGGCGGCAAGATGCGCGACCGCATCCGCATCTACTGCGATTCGGGCGCCAACCGGCCGCGACGACCCCAAAGCCAGAGAGTTCATCTCGCAGATCATCGACCTCGGCTTTACCGCCGCCAAGATCGACATCGACGACGTCCGCGACCCGACGCGTTGGGACCGCGTGAACTGGACCGCCAACAACGCCGAGATCGACAACATGCTCGACAAGGTCGCCTTCATGCGCGAGTCGCTGCCCAAACGAGTCGACCTGGCCGCGGACATGCACGGACGCTACGACCTGGGCACGGCCAAGCGGGTGGCTCAGGAAGCTGGAGCCCTTCAAGCTGCTGTGGCTGGAGGAGCCTGTGCCGCCGGAAAACGTCGATGCCATGCGCGACGTGCGCGAATCGACCCACACTCCCATCTGCTGCGGCGAGAACCTCTTCCTGCGCCATGGCTTCCGGGAACTGCTGGAGAAGCGCGCGGTCGACATCATCATGCCCGACATCCAGAAATGCGGCGGCCTGCTCGAGGCCCGCAAGATCGCCGACATGGCTCACACCTACTACGTACCGATGGCGCCGCACTGCCAGGCCTCGCCCATCGGAACCATGGCCGCCTGCCACGTTCTGGCGGCGATTCCCAACTGCCTGGTGCTCGAATGGCACTGGGGACACCCAGCCGAACGGACAGCGCAGTGGAAGCAGTACGTCAGGAAGGCGAGATCATCGAGAAGGGCTTCGTCACCGTACCGGACCGCCCCGGCATCGGCGTGGAGATGAACGACGAAGCCGTGAGGAAGATGCAACCGCCGGGCAGCGCCTGGTTTACGGCCTGAGGGAATTCGAATGGGGGTAAATATGCCACGTTTCGTTGTACGCGATCTGGCAGCGGCTGCCTTTTTGCTGGCCGCCCTGTCTTCCACGCCGGCCGCTCAGGCTCAGGTGCACAGTCTGACCCGGGACCAAATGATCCAATACAGCGCGCAGAATCCCTATGAGCGCTTTCCGGACGGCCGGCCGAAAGTCCCCGACGCCATTCTCGAAAAGGTTAAAGGACTGTCCGCCGAGGAGGTGCTTCGTCTGGCAGGCCGCGGCTATCGCAACCAGTTTGAGTCTGGCTGGCAGATCCTTCATCCAGGCAAGAAGCTTGTGGGGCGGGCGGTCACTCTGCAATTGATGCCGGCGCGGCCGGACGTGGCGGATGTGGATGAAGCAGCAAGAAAGGCCAAGGGATTGGGGCGTCTGACGCACCAGAGCGCCCTCGACATGCTGCAACCCGGCGATGTCTTTGTCGTGGAGGCGGGCGGCCGCGCGGATTACGGCGGGATCGTCGGTGACAATCTCGCGTACTACATCTGGAAGACCACGGGAGCCGGGTTTGTCATCGACGGCGCGATCCGCGATCTGGAGGGAATCGCCGCATTCGACATGGCAGGGTACTTCAGAGCGGCGGTGCCTCCCGCGATCCACGACCTCATGGTGACCGGGATCAACGTGCCCGTCCGGATCGGCGGCGTGACCGTGATGCCAGGCGACGTCGTCCTGGGCGACCGGGAGGGTGTCTACTTCATCCCCCCGCACATGGTCAAGGACATTGTCGATACCGCGGACATGACGCACATCCACGATGAATGGACCCGGAAGAAGTTCGACGAAGGGAAGTACAAGTCCAGCGAGATCTATAGCAGCCCAACTGACCCAGCCTTGAAGCAGGAGTATCAAGACTACTTGAACAAACGCCTCGGCAAGTAGCGGGGACGGCTATTTCCCGCGGGGCTTTTTCGTAAGCTCTTCGGCCATCTTGGCCAGGGCCTTCACCAGAGCGGCCGCACGCGGCAGTGACGCGGATCGTTCTTCTATCGTGCGAAGTTCCGCAAGGTGCGGCAGGCTGGCCGCCACACGGCAGCCAAGAATTCGTTCGATGTCACCGGTGGAGAAGGGCGGCCGTTTTGGCAGTTCATTGAGCACCAGACGGAGAGCCTCCGGCTGATCCCCCGACCGTCTCAGTTTGGGGATCAGCAGCCGGGCCTGGCGCAAGGCCGCCAGTTCCAGCGTGGTGACCAGATAGGTGACGTCGCTGCTGTTCAGCAAGTCCGAAGTGCGCTGGTTGAAGCCGCGGCCCAGATCGGCAACGATCCAACGGTATGTGCCGCGGAGGAAAGCGAAGACTTGCCGATACTGCTCCGGGGTGGCCTCCTCCCGCGAGTCCACTTGGCCGGGAGCCGTGATGATATCGAGGCCGCGGGTCTTGCTGCTTATCAGAGAGCGCCAGATGTCCGTCTCCAGGTGGTCCGCGTTCTGCAGGGCGTCCATCAGTGAATACTTCGATTCCACCTCCATGAGGAAACCCAAGACTCCACAATCGAAATCGAGATCGGCCAGCAGAACCGATTCCTTGGTCAGGTCGTGGAGCGCGGTGGCCAGGTAGCAGGCGATGGTAGAGGTCCCTACGCCACCCTTGCTGCCCAGCAACCCCACCGTCGTACACAAACTCGGCGGCTCAGCCTGCACGGCGCGGGCGGAGAAGCTGAGGTGTCTCTCGATGGCGAAACGCAGCCGGCGCGCCAGCGTATTGCCGTCCGTCTCGCCTTTTACCAGGTAGTCTTGAGCGCCTTCCTTCACCGCCTTATCGCCGTGGCTTCGTCGGACAGGCCGGTAAGAACGACAATCGGGATGGAGGGCGCCTGCTGCCGCAGGGAACTGAGTGTATCGGGCCCGTGCGCGTCCGGCAGCGACAGGTCCAACAGCACGGCGTCAAAATGTCCTTCCCGCAGGCGCGAGCACGCCGCCGCCAAGGTGGGGACATGCACCACGGTGAACTTGTCGACCTTCTGCGTGGCCAGGCTTTCCTGTGTCAGGCGGGCGTCTCCGGCGTTATCCTCTACCAGCAGAATCCTGGCGCCGGACCCCGGGAGCGATTCAGGTCCGGCTGGCGCGGAACCGATGAGATGTTTGATCATCTTGTGCTGCAGGCCACAGTCCCGCCGGCGTCTGCGCCCAGTGAGCGCAGCGCCGCGGATTGGAGCAACCTCATGGATCTATCGGCTCTCCGCGGGAAGTTCTTTAGACAGCCAAGCCCCAGGAAAGCCGCGCTACTCCACGCGCAGGCCAAGCTCGCGGTAGTTCGGCTGGCGGCCGCGAATGTAGTCCCAGAGCACCCTGTAGCCCTGGGGGTACACTCCAGCGGACGCGTTGCTCACGATAGGGTTGTGCTGCCAGTCCCAGAGCGGCCGGTCGGCCCTCTCCGAGGGAGCGTAGCAGAACACTCCGACCAACTGCACAGCCAGGCTGAACACAGCCGCGCCCGCCAAACCGTTCCTGGCTAGCCGCCACCGCTTAAGAAAGGGCAGCAGCGGAACCATCAGAAGTATGACGGCGGGAATCGCGTCGGTCAAATACCTTGGCCCATAGCAGGTGCCTCCCCACCAAACCGAGTAGTTCGCGTACAGAATCAACAGGGATGAGAAGAAGCACCCCGAGACCGCCAGGATGGCCCGTAACGGAAGCGCTGCCGGCCGGACGCACAGGGCCATACCCGCAAGCGCGAAGAGCAGCACCGGCGAGTAGACGAAAAGGCCGTGAGACGGGCTGAAGCTCACGCCCGCGAGGCCGGCCAAAAAGGCACCGCCAAACGACTCTCCCGCGTACCCCCCGGTGAGGCTGCCGAAGATCCACAGGTTGTAGAATGCCAGCCCGCATCCCATCAGGAGGCCGAAGCCGCCGAAGGACGCCAGGACCGTCCGGCGGTCGCGAGTCAGGATCAAGAGCACGACACCGGAGATGGCGAAGAACAGCACGTTCGTCGGCCTGACCCCGAAGCTGAGCGCCGCGAAAAATCCCGCCAGTGCGCAGGCCCGCCGGCTGCCGCCCGCGAGAAAGTCGTGCATGAGCAGCAGGCTGAGGATGATCGTAAGCTGACTCATGCCGTGCTGCCACAGAGCTTGGCTGGAAGTGCTCCAGGTGTTGGTGGCGAAGCCGAATATCAGCGCCAGCAACCAAGCGTACTTTCGTTCCGTAAGGCGCCGAAGCAGCACCAGCAGAGCGGCCACCGAAGCCGCCGCAATGGCCGAGGCCCAGATCTTCTCGAGAACTCTCACCAGCACGATCAGTTTCGAAAGCGGCCAATCCCGTATCCCCGGCACGAGGCGCAGCGGCAAATAGGCGGGAGAAAGCAGCAACGGCGTCACGATGGGGTAACGGGAATACGAGTGCCCGTTGCTCTGCCGCAGGAAGTAGGCTTTGCCGTCGTACAGGCTCGAAAGACTATCGGCATAGCGGTCAAAGCTCAGCCTGCCGTCCAGAACCACCATGAACGGCAGCAGCGCGGCGGGCAGCGTGTCACCTGAGGTGATGGGGCGGCCGTTCAGGTTGTAGACCATCCAGGCTGCCAGGAAAAGCAGCAGCGCTGGACGGGCCTTCAGCAATGGCCACGGTCGCAATGGACGCCACGCTCCCTGCTTCAGAACCCTGTGGGCTTGATCCAGAAGCTCTCGCGCCACTGACCGCCGGGCGGGACCGATTGCAGTTCCTTGTAAGTCCCGGCGTGCGCCATGTTGTAGCCGTTGGTGATGGCGGTCATGGTCTCGATGGCGATGTTGTCGCGGCCGCCGAAGTAGATCACGGCGACGTCGTATTTCGGGCCGAAGATGACGGAGACTTTCTCGGTCTTCCCCTGCAGCCAGAATTCCCCGCGGCCGTCGGCGCCCCGGACCAGGTTGGAGAAAACGTCGTCGAAGGTAACGCCCGCCAGCGGCAGCGGGTCGGCATACGAAACAGGCTTGCGTTCCCCGGTTGGAATCAGCTCGGGCGACAACACCCAGTGATCCCGCGCGCCGACGTGGAGCTTCCACTGGTCGGGCGGCGCGTCGTTCACCCGGAAGTACGAGTGATAGCCGATGGCGTTGGGCATGGGTTCGGTGGAGTGATTGATCAAAACGGTTTCGACCTCGAGCACGCCGTCCCTGAGCCGGTGTGTCATCTCAATCGTGTGCGCGAAGGGGAACTGCGCCATCAGGTCCGGATACTTGTAGAACTCCAGCCGGCTGGTGACTTCTGCTGCCCCGCGGTCCGCCTTGCAGGCGGCAACGCGCCAGGCCGAGGAGTTGCCCAACAAGCCGTGAATCGGAAACTTGTTTCTGCCCAGGGAAAGATTCTTGAGATCCAGATTGAAGTTGTACTTCTTGCCATTGGCGTAAAAGAAAGGGGAGTCGATGCGGTTCGCCCAGGGCGCCAGGAACGGGATGCCGTTGGAGCCGGGCTTCTTCTTGAATTCAGCCAGGTTCCCCACCGGGGTGCGCAGCACGTCTTTCCCGTTGACCTTCATCTCATAAGTGGCATTGCCCGCGGAAGGGACCAGTGTGACCACGGTCCGCCGGGCGGCATCGGTGAGCACCACCACCTCCACGCCATCGCGCGTGGTTTGCTGGGCCGTGTAATTAGCCGCGCTGGCGGCCAAGGAGAAACCGACTAGAAGAAAAGCAAGCTGTTTCATGGGAGTTCAGGCTCCAATAATACCAAGCTGGTGCCATTACTGAATCAGACCGGGGGCCGCCTGCGTGCCCGGCTGGCAGAGCATGTTGTCGATGAGGCGGGTGGAGCCGAGCCAGACAGCGGCCGCCACGCGCACCGCATCCGTGATCTGCGCGACCGGCTGCATGTCGTCCGGATCCACCACCTCCAGATACTCCACCCGTGCCAGCGGCTGCTGGCCCAGCACCGCCAGGGCGGCGCCTTTCACTTCCGCCGGATCCGTAGTGCCCGTAGCGATCAGTTTCTGAGCCACCAACAGCGCCTGAAACAGAATCGGCGCGATCTGGCGCTCCTCCGGGGTGAGATGCTTGTTGCGCGAGCTGAGCGCCAGCCCGTCAGCTTCACGCACCGTGGGGACGGGCACGACCTCCAATGTCAGGTTCAGGTCGCGCACCATGCGCCGGATCACCGCCAGTTGCTGGGCATCCTTCTCGCCGAAGTAGGCCCGGTCCGGCTGGATGATGTTGAAGAGCTTCAACACCACGGTAGCGACGCCGCGGAAGTGGCCCGGACGGAAGCGTCCGCAAAGCTCTTCGCTGACGCGCTCGACTTCGACAAAGGACCGCTGCGGCTCGGGGTACATCTCCAGGGCCGAGGGCGCGAAAACGATGTCCGCGCCGGCGTCGCCGCAGAAGCGCACGTCGGCATCCAGGTTGCGCGGGTAGGCGTCGAGGTCCTGCTGTCTGTCGAACTGGATGGGGTTGACGAAAATGCTGACCACCACGCAGTCCGTCTCGCGGCGGGCCCGCTCGATCAGGCTGCCGTGGCCCTGGTGCAGGGCGCCCATGGTGGGCACCAGGCTCATGGAAGCGCCCATGCGGCGGACGCGGGCGAGCATCTCGCGGGTTTCGTCTATCTCGCGGAAGAGCTGCGCGCTCATTTCTGTTCCTTCACCGGAGCAGGGTAGCGGCCCGCCCGCACATCGGCGGAGTACTCCTGCGCCGCCTGGAGAATGGATGCGCCGAGGTCCGTGTAGCGCTTGACGAAGGGCGGGACAGGCCCCTGCGAAAGCCCGAGCATGTCGTAGCTGACCAGAACCTGGCCGTCGCAGTACGGGCCCGCGCCGATGCCGATGGTCGGGATGCTCAATTCCGCGGTGACCTTCCGGGCGACCTCCGCGGGGATGGATTCGAGCACGAGCGCGAAGACTCCCACGCCCTCAAGCGCGCGGGCCTCCTCGATCAACCGCTCGGCCTCCTCGCGGGTTCGCGCCTGCTGGCGGTAGCCGCCCAACTGGTGGACCGATTGGGGCCCTAACCCCAGGTGGCCCATGACCGGGATTCCGGCATCCACCATGCGCGCGCGCGGTGTCCAGAACGGCTCTGCCGCCTTCGATCTTCACGGCGGCCGCGCCGCCTTCCTGAAGCAGCCGTCCGCCGTTGCGGACCGCTTCCGAGACGCTCACCTGAAAGGTGAGGAACGGCATGTCGGCGACCACCAGCGCCCGTTTCGCGCCCCGGCTGACGGCGGCGGTGTGGTAGACCATCGCATCGAGCGTGACCGGAAGTGTAGTCTCGTGGCCCAGCACCACCATGCCGAGCGAATCGCCTACCAGCAGGATGTCCACCCCGGCGTGGTCCAGAATCTGCGCCATGGGGAAGTCGTAGGCGGTGAGCGCGACGATCTTCTCGCCGCGCTGCTTCTTCTCCCTGAAGTCGGGCACGCGGATGCGTTTGGCCTTCTCAGGCATGTTCTTCTTCCCCTTCGCGCAAGAGCTTTTCGATGAGCCGGGCGCGCTCCGGTTCGAGCCCGCGCCGCACCGCGATGTCGAGCGCATGCAGCCCGGCTGAGCGGTAGAGCGCGTGCACCGTTGCCGGCGCGGCCCCCAACGAGCGAAGGTGACCCCTCAAGGTCACTAAGTCGCCTCGCTGCACGGGGCCGGTAAGCGCCTCGACCGGACCGAGTCCCCGCACGTTGGCGAGGCTGGCCTCGGCCAAGGGCCCGAGGGCGCGTAACGCCTTCTTCTCATCGACTCCCGCTGCACTCATCAGAATAGCAGCAGCATCCATCAATGCGACGACGTAGTTGCTGGCCATGACCGCAGCGGCGTGGTATAGCGGCCGCCGCTCGGGCGGGATGCGCAGCGTCTCTCCGCCCAGCAGACGGGCGATTCGTTCGGCCCAGGCCAGCGCGGGCGGGTCGCCGTCTATGGCGAAGGTGGCGCCCGGGAGCAAGGAGAGGCCTTGTTCCGGGGTGGCGAAGGTCTGCAGCGGATGGATTGCGCCGCAGGAGACGCCGGCCGAGGCGAGGGGCGCGAGAGCCTCGGGTCCCATGCCGCCCCAGGTGTGCAACGCGATACCGCGCTTCATTCCGGCATCCGCCAGCAGGCGTGCGACCTCCTCAACGGCGCTGTCGCTGACGGCGATCAGCAGGCGGGTGGAGGACGTGATGGGCGCGGCCAGGCCGGCCGGCTTGACGCCATGTCCGATGAAGGCGGCGGCGGCGCGGGCGTGGTCCAGGTTGCGTCCGGCGATGGCGACGACGGGCTCGCCGTGTTCAAGCAGGATTCGTCCAAGGGACTGCGCGACGCGTCCCGTGCCGGCGATTGTGATTGGGTCGCGCGAGCGAAGCGGCATAGCATGGTTCTATCACAACCGCGCCGCGGCGGGGGCTTCACGCCAGAGGGAGGTGATACGATAGAGATCCTGATTTGCTCCTCTGTTTTCGAAGGACCCGCATGAATATCCTGATCCCGAATCTCGGTTCCACCTCGCTGAAGTACCAGGTCCTGGAAATGCCCTCCGAGCGCCCGCTGGCCAAGGGCCGCCTGGAGCGCGTGCGGGACTACCGCGACGCGGTGGCCAGATCCGCCTGGCCGACGCCGCCATCGACGCCGTGGCGTTTAAGGCAGTGCACGCCGGACCACGATATCGCGGGACCTTCCTGATCGACGATGGGCTGGTGGCGGCGCTGGAGGAGTACCTGCCCGCCGCTCCGGCGCACAATGCCATCTACCTGTCGGCGATTCGCGCCTTTCGTGAAGCCATGCCGGGCGTCCCGCTGGTGGCCGCCTTGGAGACGGAGTTCCACGCCACCATGCCGGAGCACGCCGCACGCTACGGCGTTCCGGCCGAGTGGCGCGAGAAGTACGGCGTTCGCCGCTACGGCTTCCACGGCGCTTCGCACCGCTACGTCGCCGAACGCGCCGCCGGAATGCTGGGCGTGCCGGGGGATTCCCTCCGTCTGGTGAGCTGCCATCTGGGCGGCAGTTCCTCCATGTGCGCGATCGACCGGGGCCGGAGCGTGGACACCACCATGGGCTTCTCGCCGCAGTCGGGCCTGGAAAACGCCACGCGGCCGGGCGAACTGGACGCCTTCGCGGTGCTGTACATGATGGAGCGCTGCGGCTGGTCCGTGGCCGAGGTGCGGGAGCAACTGGCGAAGGGCGGCGGTCTGGCCGGCCTGTCGGGAGTGCCCGGCGGAGACGTCAGGGACCTGGAAGCAGGCCGCGGCGGCAGGCAGCGCCGACGCCGCCCTGGCGCTGGATGTGTTCACCTACGAGGTCCGAAAGACGATCGGCGCCTACGCCGCGGCCATGGGTGGCCTGGACGCGGTCGCCTTCACCGGCGGCATCGGCGAGAACTCCCCGCGGCTTCGCTCGGCCTGCTGCGCGGGGCTGGAGTTTCTCGGAATCAAGCTGGACGCGTGGCGCAACGAAGCAGGGGACCGGCGACCGGCTGCTTTCCCCCGACGGCGCGGCCGTGGCGGTGCTGGCCCTGGCTACCAATGAAGAGTTGATCGTGGCGCGACGGGCCTACCGGCTACTTTCCACCAGGCCGCGGTGCCAGTAACTGCTCCTTGCGGTAGATCAGCGTGGAAGTGTTGTAGTCCGGCCACCTCGAAGCCATGGCCGTGGGTGATGGCATCGGTGGGGCAGGCCTCGACGCAGTAGCCGCAGAAGATGCAGCGGTTGTAGTCGATGTTGTAGACCTTGGCGTAGCGCTCGCCGCCGCTGATGCGCACCGTTTCCGTGTTCTCGGCCGCCTCGATGTAGATGCAGTTGGCGGGGCAGCGCCACCGCGCAAAGGAAGCACGCGACGCACTTCTCCAGGCCGTTCTCGTCGCGCTGGAGGACATGTACGCCGCGGTAGCGTTCCTGGAACTTGGGGGGCTCGTCGGGGTAGTTCTCGGTCACCGAAGGCGACAGCATCTCCTTCAGGGTGACGCTCATCCCTTTGGCGATCGCCTTGGCGGACTTGAGTGTGTCTTGAACGGGCATGCCCCTGTGATCCCCAGCCCTCTATCCTCAGTCTAGCAACTTCAGCAACTCGTGAGCCGCCACCAGCACCGGATCCCAGGCGGGCGCCAGCGGCGGCGAATAGGCCAGGTCGAGCTGCTCGAACTCCTCCACGCGCAGGCGGCTGGTGATGGCCGCGGCGATCACGTTGATCCGCCCCGCCACGCCCTCCAGGCCGGTCACGGAGCCTCCCAGCAGACGGCGCGTGCGGCGGTCGGCCACAAGCTCAACGATCGTGGTCTGGCCCTGGAAGTACTTGGGCCGGTCGAGACCCTTGACGCGCGACGCCACCGCGTCGAAACCCTCCTTCGCGGCCTCCGCCAGAGACAGCCCCGTAACGGCGACGCCCAGTCCGCAGATCTTGACGATGGAGGTCCCCGCCACCCCCGTGAATCGCTCCCTCGCGCCTGCC
This sequence comes from Bryobacterales bacterium, assembly GCA_963744775.1. Taxonomy (GTDB): domain Bacteria; phylum Acidobacteriota; class Terriglobia; order Bryobacterales; family Bryobacteraceae; genus CAVUVG01. The sequence continues at coordinate 78,078 of CAVUVG010000021.1, read as the reverse complement.
GCGCAGGCTCCCGCGATGCGCCCCATCCGGTTGGCCGTGGTTCCCAGCGGGATATAAGCGGGGCGGCCGGTCACGATGTGCAGGGTCTCGGCGCAGTCTCCGGCGGCGAAAACGCCTCCGATGCTGGTTTCCATGCGCTCCGTCACCGCGATGGCCCCGGTGGCGCCCAGCCGCACGCCGGCTTCGGCGGCCAGCTCGACATTTGGCACGAGGCCCGCGGCGACCACGACGATGTCGCAGGCGGCGTCGTTGACCCGGTCTGGCTCAATGCGCCTGACGGGGACGCCGAGCCGCACCTCAATCCCCGAGCGGCGCAGTTGATCGCACACGGTTGCGGTCAGTTCCGGCTCAGGACGTCCGAGAACGTAGCTGGAGGCTTCCAGAACCGTTACCGCCAGGCCCCGTGCCCGCAGAGCGTCCGCCGCTTCCAGGCCGATGTAACTGGCGCCGACCACCACCGCCTGGCGCGGCCGGCTGGCCTCCAGGAACCGCTTCAGGCGCTGTCCATCCTCCAGGCAATTCAGAGTGAAGGCGTTGGGTGGCAGTGCGCTCTCCAGAAACGCCAGGTTCGGGCGGGCTCCGGTGGCGATCACCAGGCGGTCGTAAGGCAACTGCTCTCCGTCGCTGAGCACCAACTGGCGCCGGGAGTGGTGGATCTGCTCGACCGTCGTGCCCGTGCGCACCTGGATGTTGCGCTCGCGGCGGAAATGGTCCGGGGTGTAAACGGTGAGGTCGGCTTCCGAGGTTACCTTGCCCTCGATGTAGTAAGGCAAGCCGCAGGCGGCGAACGAAATCACCCCGCTCTTCTCCAGGACCACAATGTCCAGAGACTTATCGAGGCGCCGTGCGCGAGAGGCGGCGCTCAGCCCGGCCCCCATGCCTCCGATGACGACCAGTCGCATGAAGCAACTATCTTAGCGGAATCGAGTCGCAGACCAAATATAATGTTCAGGTGAGCCGGAACAGCGGGCAGCGGGGAATAGGGGCACTTAGGGTAGCTGGCTTGCTCATAACAGCGTTGACGCCGACGCTGCTGCCAGGCGCCACTGTGACCAGCCTTCCCGGAGTCCTGGATCCCCGCCCGCTGGCAAGGCGGCCCGCTGGAAGTGGAGCGCCGGGCCAGAGACAAGACCCTTCCGGCCAGTACGGCGCTGCAAGAAGTCATCGCCCGGTGGTACGAGCCGGAGACTCTGGCCCTCCTGGAAGGCACGCCCGTCAACTGTCTGCTCGTGACGTGGAGCGCCGGGGCCGATCCCGCGATCGAGCAGCAGCAACACGAACTGGTGAAGTCCTACACGCGCGAGGCACACGCCGGGGCATTGCGGTGCTGGGGCTTGGTTTATCCGGGTTCCACACCGCCGGCATTTGTGGAAGCTGCTGCTGATGCTGCGCTGGACGGCTTGGTGTTCGAAGACGGCAGCCCCACCGTAATCGAAGAGGTCGAAACGGCTCTGCGCGCGCGCAACAGCTTCGCGGTCGTGTTTCCGCTTAACGCGTCACGCGGCTCGTTCGCGCCGGAAAATGGCCGGTGCTCGCCGTGCAGGGGACCTGGCCGCGATTGCGCCCCTTGAGCGAACTCGGTCTCCGGGCCGGGCCTTCGAGCGAGCCCTGGATCGAGTCCAACATGTGGCTGGGTCGATCCATGCGCGCCGGCCAGGAACGCAGGCCCGTTTGGCTTGACTACCGGCCCATCGGCGGTACGGGCAGCGACTATGCTCGTGCCGTGGCCGACAGCGCCATTTCGGGGGGCCGCTGGATCGTGACGCTCGACGACGCGTTTCGCCTGGACCTGCGTAAGAAATTGCCGGTGGTGCTGGACGCATGGCGGCGCATGGCGACGTACCTGAGCTTCTACAGAGCGCACGCGGATTGGGCCGATTTCATCCCGTTCGGTGCCTTGGGGGTAGTAGTAGATACGTCCGCAGGCGATCTCCAGACTCGGACCCCTACTTGAAGGCGTTTGTGGGCCGCAAAGCGCCCTATCGTGTGCTCGACCGGGCAGGTCTTACCGCAGCGGCTCTCGAAGGGCTGACCGTTGTGGTGGCGGCGGGCCTCGCGCAACCGTCGGAAGCCGAGTGGAAGACGCTGCGGGCCTTCGCCGAAAACGGCGGGCTGGCGATGATCGGCCGGGCGGGAAACGACGGTGTCACCAAGGGCAGGGACTTGACCGAAATCGCCGCCGGCAAGGGGCGTATCATGGTGTACCGGGAAGACCTGCCCGACCCGGACTTTCTGCTAAAGATTATGCGGGATTACATGGATACCGACTGGAGCATGCGGGTGTTCAACGCGTCCTCGGGTTTGAACTACGGGAGTTTCGACCCCTCGGGCCAGCGATTCCTTTTGCAGTTGCTGAATTATTCTTCGTATCCGGCCGAAGCCATCACTGTTCGCGTCAACGGGGACTACAAGACTGCTAGGCTCTACACACCGGAGGGCGGCGTTGCGGACCTCGCTGTGGAAAAATTAGGCAGCAGGGTAGAGATCGCGATTTCCAAGCTGCTGGTCTCCGGAGCACTGCTCCTAGAGAAGTAGAGAGATCCGAAAGAGGACCAGATGAGTGACACGCTAAGCGCCGTGACACGGCGCGGATGGCTGGCAGCCGCGGGCGCGGTCGCGCTCGCTCAGGACGCGCGCGGCCGCTCCGGCGAAGAGCGCCCCCACCGCGCCCGTATCCATTGCCAAGGTGCCCAGCTATGACGAGGACCTGGTTGCGCGCCTGCAAACCATGTTCGATCAGATCGGCGGCCTCGGCACTTTGATGCGCGGCAAGACCGTGACCGTCAAGCTGAACCTGACCGGCGGCGGCCGCTACGAGGGCTATACCGCCGGACAGACTCATTGGGTTCATCCCAGGGTGGTGGGGGCGTGCTGCGCCGCATTCGGCAAGGCGGGCGCCAAACGAATCCGGCTCGTGGAGAGCGCCAGCGCCAAGCCGGGAGCTCTGCTGGAAGACAAGTTGCTGGACGGCGGCTGGGACGTCAAGGCCATCCGCTCCGCCGCGCCGCTGGTGGAGTTCGAGGATACCAACGCGCTCGGTCAGGGGAAGAAGTATTCGCGACTGAAGGTCACGACGCGCCCCTACCTCTACCCGGCCTTCGACGTGAACCACAGCTATGAGGACACTGACGTCTACGTGAGCCTGTCCAAGGTAAAGAACCACGAGGAGTGCGGGATCACCCTGTCGCTGAAGAACAGCTTCGGCATCACGCCCACCGCCGTTTATGGTTCGCGCGAGAAGGTTTTCCATTACGGCCAGATTCAGCCGCCCAACGACGCCCCGGCGGAGCTTGACTTCAAGTCCGACCGGTACGAGGGCTACCGCATGCCGCGGATCGTTGTGGACATCGCGGCCGCCCGTCCAGTCCACCTCGCGATCCTGGACGGCATCGAGTCCTGCGTGGGAGGCGAAGGCCCGTGGGTAAGCGGCAGCAAGTACTGCCATCCAGGAGTCCTGCTGGTGGGGCGGAATCCGGTGTGTACCGATGCGGTGGCTGCGGCGGTGATGGGATACAACCCGCGCGCCGGCCGCACGGAGGCTCCCTTTCGCGTGTTCAAGGGGCATGCCGGCCCGGGCGTGGAAGGTCCGCAGTACGCCGACAACCCGATGCTGCTGGCCGAAGCGGTTGGAATCGGAAGCGCCGACCTGAACCGGATTGAAGTCGTGGGTAGTACGATCAAGGACGCACTCTATGATTTCGAAGCGCGTTGGAAGGGTCAGGCTAAGGTGTGAAATTCTCGAACTGGAACAGGAGACCACATGAGTAACAAGACGAATCGCAGGAAAATGTTGGGCACGGGGCTGGCTGTGGCAGCGGCTGCCGTTACGCCTTCCGTAGCCAAGGCCGCGGAGCAAGCCGGTCAAGAAAGTCTACTGGAGAGACGGCAAGCGTCCGGAGAAACCCCCGTTGTTCAGCGGGGTCGTCTCCTACGGCGGGCTGGTCTTCATTTCCGGGCATCGGCGCGCACTACAAAGGCGACATCAAGGCAGCACACCAAGACCGTGCTGGACCAGATACAGAAGAACCTGGAGTCGGTGGGCTCTTCGATGGAGAAAGTGCTGAAGGTCAACGTGTATCTGAACGACCTGAAGGACTACGCCGGGATGAACGAAGTTTTCATGGGAAGGTTCGGCGCAGAGCCACCCGTCCGCACCACGATCGCGGCCGCGGGCGGCATCCCCGGGGACTCCCTGGTGGAGATCGACTGCATCGCCACCCTCTGACGGGCGGCCCTGCGAGGAGGAAACCATCATGACTCGTTGGCTGGCTTCTCTTAGCCGCCGCGACATCGTCCGAGGTGTCGGCAGCGGCATCTTCGGGGGGATCGCGGCCAGGCTTCCAGCGCGGGCCGCACAAGCCCGCGCCTCCGCAAGTCTGTACGAAGGCATCGGAGTCATCCCCATCATCAACTGCCGCGGCACCTTCACCATCATCAGCGGCTCGCAGTCGTTGCCGGAAGTGAAGCAGGCCATGGACGAGGCCTCGCGCCACTACGTTCACCTGGACGAATTGATGGAGGGCGTGGGCCGGCGGCTGGCGCAGTTGACGCAGGCGGAGTGGGGCATCGTGACCGCCGGGTGCGCCGCGGCCCTCACCCACGCCACAGCCGCCTGCATCGCGGGGTCGGACCCAGAAAAGATGCAGCGGATTCCCGACCTCGCCGGGCTGAAGAACGAAGTCGTGATGCCGAGGGAGTCACGCAACGTTTATGACCACGCCATACGCATGCTCGGGGTGAACATCGTCACTTCGCAAACGCGTGAGGAGTACCTGGCGGCGCTGCGCCCCTCCACGGCGATGGTGGGGCTGCTTGGCGAGGGCCTCGCGCAGCACCCCATGAGTCTGGAAGAGATGGTAACGGCGGCGCACGCGAAGAAGATCCCCGTCCTGGTGGACGCGGCCGCCGAACGGCTGACGATTCCCAACGTCTACCTCGCCAAGGGAGTGGACATGGTGGGTTACAGCGGCGGCAAGTGCCTGCGCGGCCCGCAATGCGCCGGTCTGCTCCTCGGGCCGGAAGGATCTGCTACAGGCCGCCTGGATCAACAGCGCTCCGCACCATGCCTTTGGCCGCTCCATGAAAGTTGGGAAAGAAGAGATCATGGGCATGCTGGCCGCGGTCGAGGCTTGGACCCGCCGCGATCACCAGGCCGAGTGGAAGCAGTGGGAGGGCTGGCTGGACACCATTCAAAAAACCGTCAGTTCGGTGCCCACGGTGCGCGGTGAGATCCGGCAACCCCGCGGGCCGTCCAACGTCGCGCCAACGCTGCGCGTTTCCTGGAATGCCGCCAAAGTGGGGGTCACCGGCGCGCGCCTGGCTGAGGCGCTGGACGCCGGGAGACCGCGCGTCATACTGGGGGGAGGCGACGGGGTGAACGCCCAGGGCGAGACCTCTTTCTCGATCAACCCGTACATGATGATGCCGGGCGACGACAGCGTTGTGGCGCGACTGATTCTGGCGGTGCTGACGAACCCGCCGAAGGCTGAGCCGGCCGAAAACCCGCCGGCCTCGATCCAGGTTACCGGCCGCTGGGACGTGGACATCGAGTTCGGCCGCGGTGCGGCGCGCCACGCTCTTTTCCTGGAACAGTCGGGTGAGCGGCTGGCCGGCACGCACCATGGCGAGTTTCTCTCGGGCGATCTGCGCGGCTCCGTGCAGGGCGATCGGGTGCGCTTCCGCAGTTCGCACCGTTACGAGGGGACCTCCATCGGCTACGGCTTCGATGGGACTCTGGCCAACGGTGTTCTCTCCGGCACAATCGACCTTGGCGAGTATGGCAAGGCGAGGTTCACGGCAAAACGCCACTTCGCCTGACGGGCTGCCGCCCATGCCGTTCGATCTGATGCGCGAGACGGCGCTCCGGTGGAGCGATCCCGATCCCGCGGCATGTCCCGCTTCTGCGCGAGGGCGGCGTGACGGCGGTGGTGGCGGCTCCGAACGAGTCCTTCGAGAGAGCCTGCGCAGAGGCAGGTCTTAGTTTCATCGCGGAGGATCAGATCCGATTCCGTCAGCCTGCGCGACGCCGGAGGATTAAGGCCGGGCGCCACGGTGGTAGTCAATGCGGGGCTGATGGCCCGGCGTGGCAATCCGGACCCGGCGGTCGCCGGAGCTACCCGCAGCGCCTGGATCGACCAGAATTGTTACCTGATCGCCTATCTCCGGGCGCTCCATCCCAGGCTGACACCCGGTGCTGGGTTATCTCCCGATCGGAGCCGGCGTCGCGCCGGCGCGCGTTCCGCTTCGAGTCGCTGGAACTGGCGCTCACCGAAGCCTGGGTGTGCCGGCGGAAATTACTTGATGGCGCTGGATGCCGCGCTTCCGCGAGGCCTTGCTGAAGGGCGCTCCGGAGGCCATGGCCGCTTGGCGCAATCTGGGCCGCACGGCTCGCTGGCTGCGGGCGAATGCTACTCTGTTCCGCCAGCCGATGCTGCCGGTTGTCACCGTGCTGGTCGATGCCAGCGACAGCTCGCTGGAGATCGCCAGCCTGTGCTACCGGCATAATGTTTCTCCCGCGCTGGTGGCCGCGACGGACCCGCCCAGCCCGGACCCCGCGCGCCGGCAGGTGCTGGTGGCTGCCGGGATCGTGACTCCTGCGGGCGCGGTGCGCGGAGACAATTCTGGCGCATGCCGCAGCCGGTGCAACCGTAGTTGCCGATGCGCCGGGCGATACAGCCTGGTGGCGACGCGCCCGGCTTGAAGCCGGTCCGCGGCGAACCCGACCGTACAGTTTTTCTCTTACGGTAAAGGCCAGTGGTGGCCTACAGAGAGCCTGTCGGCGATCCTGGCGAATTCGCGCTGGATATCATTGACATCGTTAGCCAGCGCAGGCGTCCGGCGCGGATCTGGAACTGCACCGCGTGGCGTGGCGCTGGCGACTTCGCACGGCGTTGCATGTCATCAACTATGGTCAGCCGCTGGACCTGCCGGTCCTGGCGCGCATACAGGGCAATTTCAAGCGGGCCACGCTCCTACGTCCTGATTCGGATCCCATTCCGGTGAAGGTTGCGCGCCGCGGCACAGGCTGCGAAGTCTGCCATCCCGCGGATGGCGCACGTCGCGACGGTGGTGTTTGCATGAGCACGACTAGAAGAGAGTTTCTGTGCATCGGAGGAGCGCTCGTCGCCGGGGCGGCGGCAGCGCGGGCCCCCAGGAGTTACTTCGGGCTTCATCCCTTCATCGAAAAGAACCCGAAGGCGGTCTTCATCCGCCGGACGAAGGTGGCGGACAAGATGGACGCCGCCGGCAAATTTCGCGAAGGGCTGTCGCTGGCGCGCGAAATTTTCGTCCCGATGGATGCTCCCGGAGTGCCGGTCACACACCGGATCGTCCTGAAGCCAAACGCCACCGGAGTCTACGACCGCAAGCGTGCGCCGGAGGAGAATTGGGGCGTGGGCACCGACCCGCAGTTCTATGAGGGCATCGTGACCGGCCTTCAGGAGCTGGGATTGAGGCGCTTCCACTTCATAGAGTCCACCTCCTACGACACCTGGAATCTGCGGGGCTTTAACGACATCAACGAGCGATTAGGCGTCGAAATCGGAGAACCGCAGCGGCGGCCGCGGCACCTGCGCGACGGTTTTGAAACCAACTGGGCCAAAGTGCCGGACGGCGTCGTCTTCAGACGGATTCCGCACTATGCGCCGGTCGGCGAGCCGGACACCTGGCTGCTGAACATCGCCAAGTGGAAGGCGCACAGCATGTGCCTGACGCAAGCGGTGAAGAACGAGCAAGGCTTAGTGGCCCATCCTTATACGAATTTCTGCGGCGGCTGGCGCAGCGTGCTGGCAGTGCCGGATTTCGTGAAGCCCGATATTCAACCGCGCGTGGAGCAGGCCGTCAACGGCTTCTTCGAGCGCCACCGCAAGCTGGACTACGTCCGCTACGACACCAGCGGCAGCCGCCAGCGCGGCAGCCAGATTGGGCCAATCGAGCAGGAGATTTGGGCCCACAAGACCTGCGACAACATGAGCACGCTCACGACCGGGCTGGCCATGATCGAGGGCATCTACGCCCGCGATGGCGACGGCTTCACCCTGGGGCAGGATCATCTCACCAACCTGGTCATGTTCAGCAAGGACAAATTCCGCCTGGACGTGGCCGGCCTCTACCTTGGCGGTCACGAGCCCGGCAATGTACACCTGTACCGCATTGCCAAGGAACGCGGCCTGACCGACACCTTCAACCCTTGGGAAATACCGGTTTACGAATGGATCGACGGCGCGGCGGCGCCACGAAAGCTGACCGATTTCCCACGCCACGCCCTGAGGACCATCTACCTCGGCCGCGAGGGCGAGCCGAACCTCCACCTGGTCAACGATCCGTTCGACTACGACAAGTACAAGCTCTGATCCGGCGAATCCGTCTTCCTACTTGCCCTTCGCTGGCAGCGTGTAGTACTCGTACATGTTCTTCCAGGTGAATTCATTGCCGGGGGCAATGGAGATTGCGACGAAGGGCTCCATGGCAAGAATAGTGCGGATGGACCACAACCCCGCCCTGGCCAGGGGACGGTCCCCGGTGATTCTCATGCCGACGCCCGCCTTCTTGTTCTCGATGCGGAACTCGTGGTCTTTGGGGTCACTGCTGAATCCCTCTGCGCTCACAGCGACCGATTCGCTGCCCTCCAGCGTCTTCAGGTAGACAATCTGATTTCCTCGAACTTCCGCAAGCGCTTTGTTTGGCGGCCGTTTGGTCTGAATCTGAAACGGCAGCTGGATCAGGAAATCAGGACCGGGGGGGAGTTTGTCGAGCACCAGGAAATTGTGGTTGTACACGGTGCTCTCGATCGGGCGGCGGCCCGTGTTTTTCAGGCTGTGTTCCAGGACCATCTCCGGCTTGCCCTTGGCCAGCCGCACAACTTTCCGGTAACTGTAGCCGTACCCAGTGGAAGGATCAGACAGCACATGCAGGAATTCGACCGAGTCCTTGCTCTTCTTGACTGTCCACTTTCCCGGATCTACGATCTCGTAGAGCTTGTTGTGGTCGTAGTTCTCATTGTCTTTACGAAGCACCCCTGTGCCGATCTTGATGAAAGTCCCGCCGGGTTTGGCTTCGTCCCATCCCAGGGCTCGCCCGTTGGTCTGGAACTCTTCGGCCGGACCTGTCATCGCCGAACACGGGTTGGCGAGCACTTCAGAACCCACGAAGGCAAAGTCGTTTGTCTTCGGATCCACCCGGCTGAACCAAGGGCCGTAGTAATCGTGCCCCTTGTATACCAGGCTGGAGATGACTCCCGACCAATCGTACCGGGTCCCACGATAGAAGCCGTTGTTGGCATCGGGTAGATACAGCTTGACCCGTAGTTGGCCATTGTCGATCTCTGCCTGCGGATATTCGGCGGCCGGCAACAGGGCCGCGGCCAAACCCAGACAAATCAGCATGCTAGTTGTTTTCATTGTGTTTGATCCTCAATCTGACAGTTTTTTTCCGTGGGGATGCCGAAGCCGATCGTCTGCCCCAGTTGCTGGTTCCAGTAGCATCGAACCAGTTGGTTGGCCACTGTGGCAATTTGGGAAGGTCTCTTGCCGTCCAGGATTGACAGAGCCGCCCGGGCGGCCCACTCCCCCTGCTCCCGGGCGACCTTGGTAAGCCCGAACACGGCGTAGGGCATCATGAAGTCATCGCAGGTCACCACGGGCTTTTGGATGTGCTGTTGGACCCACCCTTGCGCCGCGCTTCGATCCCATCCCTGGACGGCGCCGTTGGTCGGCAAATAGATAACGTCGGCCTCGCGCTGGGCTCGCACAAACTCGCTTTTCCACGCGGTGAAATTCTTCACCAGCGCATAGCTCGGCTCCAGCCCCAGGGCGCGATACTTGGGGTCGAGCAGCGGCGTGTTGTTGCGCTCGGAGGTGGAGTCTTCGGAGAGCACACGGAGCTTGCGGATACTAGGGACACGCCGGATCACGTCGCGCAGCGTCGCTTCGATCGGCACCACCTCGAGCATTCCGGTCACGTGTTCCGTGGGGAGGCCATATTGGGCCGCTGACCAGTTCACGCCGCAGAACACGACTGGCAAAGGACCATTCTTGAAGTGCGGGACCACCAGGTATTTGACGGCGTCGTCGTCGGAGACGATCAGCACGTCAGGCTGAAGGGCGCGGATGGCGATGAGCGCCTCCCCGGCGCGGCGTTCGATGCCGGCGGCGGAAGGATCACGTTTAGCGTCGAGGAAGAAGACGCGCAGGTCAACGCCTCGCGCCTTGAGGAGGCCGCGGATGGCGTCCATGGTCTCGTCACTCGATGGGTACCCCTGGTGGTAGGAATTGACGTAGAAGACTTGCCGCGCCTTGGGGGCGCAGCCGGTGAGGGAGTATAGGGCGATACCCAGCCAGAGCGCCACGGCCGATTTCATCACTGTTTCTTCCTTGCGGGCGCCGGGCGGGCGAAGCTGTCCCAACGAGGATCTCCTTGCGGCCCGTAGCGCTCAGGCAGCTTGTCCCAGTCCTCCCGCGTGATGCCGTTCAAGTCGTAGACCACCTTGCCGTCCTTGATGGTCAGCTCGCAGCTCAGCTTTTGTGCGCCCTTGAGCCGGGCGCTGTTCATGTCGGTGAAGCCGAAGCTCCCCTTTTCCAGGCGGAGAACGGCGATGTCGGCGATCGCGCCGGTCGAAAGATGGCCCAGTTCTTCGTGCTGGACGATGCGCGCCGGAGCCCAGGTGGAAAGCCGGACCACGTCGTCCAGCGTCATTCCCAGGGCCAGGAACTTGCTCATCACGTTCAGCATGTCCTTCATGCCGGCGTTCATGCTGCTGATGTGCAGGTCGGTCGAGATGGAATCGGGAACAAAGCCGGCCTTCATTAACGGCACCGCCACCCGCCACAGAAAGCTGCCTCCGCCGTGGCCCACGTCGAAAATAACGCCGCGCTTGCGGCCATCGATGAGGGCTTTGCTCGGTCCTCCGGTTGCCGCATCCTGTTCGCCGCGATGACCGGAATAGACATGCGTGTAGATGTCGCCGGGCCGGTAAATCTTGTTCAGGAGGTCGTAGATCTGCCGTTGGGGGAAGGTGCTGCCGAAGTCCACCATGAAGGGGATGCCGGCGATGCGCGAAGCCTCTTCGCCGCGCTCGAAGGGCGCCCACTCGGGCCCGCTATAGTGCGCCGACTTGATGCCCACGATGAGCCCCTTGTATTTCAGGGCCATATCGGCCGTGGGCTTGACCTCCATGTCGCTCAGGTCCTGCTCCCAACGCCCGCCGCGCATCCCGTTGCCGACGATGTTCAGGAATGCCAGCACGCGGGTCCGTGACCGGTCGATCACGCGGTCCTTGAAGTCCTCGAAATTCCGCCAGCCCGCGCCGCCGGCGTCGGCCACCGTGGTGACGCCGACCCGGAACGTAAAGCCGTCGGGATAGACGCTGTTGTCGCCGGCGTAAGAGTTGCGCTCCCCGGTGCCTGTGTAAACGTGCGTGTGAATGTCAATGATGCCGGGGGTGACTACGAGGCCGGACACGTCCACTGTTTTCAATGCCCGCGAGGACGGAAGGTTCGGCCGCCACGGCCGCGATCCTGCCATCCTTGATGGCAACGTCCCGCACCGCGCTGATCTTGTTTCGGGGGTCGATGACGTGGCCGCCTTTGAGCAGCAGGTCGAAGTCCGCCTGCGCCATCGCCACACCGGCGGTAAGCAGAGCCAGTGCCCATTTCATGCGGGTTATTCTACAACGTTCGTATAATCGACGCATGCTCCGCGGTCACTCCCTTCTGAAACTTCTCGCGCTTGCGGCGATGAGCGTTGCGGTGGCAGAACCCCAGGCAGCCGCTCCGAAGCCGCTGATCTCCCGCGAAATGCGCGGCATCCGGTTCCGGCTTCCGCAGTTGTTCAACGACGCCACTCCGCGGCAGATTGTTGACAACGTGGCCTCGGCAAACCTGAACGCCATCCTCGTTTCCGTCTCCTCGGAAGTGCTGACGGACACGCGTTTCGTGGAGATGCTCAAGGCCGCCCATGCGCGCGATATCGAAGTCCACGCCGTAATCGCCACCATCATGCCGGGAGAGATTGGGACTTCATCACGGTCGAAGCCAGATCCCGCGACTCATGCGGTCAATTCTTCGGGTCAGCTCACGCCGGATTATCTGTGCCCCGTCAAACCGCAGTTGCAGCGATGGGTGCTGGAACTCGCCGCCGGGATGACCCGCCTGGGCGTCGACGGCGTGGAACTCGATTTCATCCGATTCGGCCCCCCCGACCTGTGCTACTGCGATTTGTGCCAGCGTCTCTCGCAACGCTGGGTAAGGGCGCATCCCGGCCACACCCGGGAGGACTGGCGCGACGCCGCGATTTCGGAGCTTATTGACAAAGTTCGCGTGTTGGTCAAGAAAGAGCGGCCCGAAATAGTCTTCTCATGCTCGACCTGGACTGCCGGCCCCGGCCAGCGCAGGACCATCCTGACCCCCTTGGGCGAAGGGTTCGGCTGGAGGCAGGGACAAGATTTCATGAAGCTCCGCGACCAGGCGGATTTCCTGCGCCCGATGTTGTACAACGCCATGCTCGAGAGAAACGCAGACTGGGTTGTCGAGATGACGAAGCTCGGCGTCAAGAATGCCGAGGGCAGGACGAAGATTATTCCCGGGCTCATCCTCACGCCGGGACCATATCTGTCACCGGAGGACGTGGCGCGGATCTATCCGCAGATTCTAGCCGCGGGAGGGGGAGGAATGGTCTTCTACAGCTATACCAGCCTTTTCGGCCCGCGCGCGGCCCAACTGGGCTACCTCGAAGTGATCCGGCGGCTGTTTGGGGCGAAGAACTAGATGGTCTTGTCGGCGTCCTCGTGCTGGGTGGCTGGCAGGGTGACCTCGAAGCGGGTGCCGCGGCCGGGCGTGCTCGTTACGTTGATCCTGCCGCCATGAGCTTTCACGATCCAGGCCACGAAACTCAAGCCCAGTCCCAGCCCGCGAGTGTCGCTGGAATCGGAGCTGGGGACGCGATAGAAGCGCTCGAAGATGTGAGGCAGATGCTCCGGGGGGATGCCGCGGCCTGTGTCCTCCACCGCGATCTCGACCCGGTGCTGTTGCCGTCTCAGTTCCAAACGGACTTCTCCCCCAGTGGGCGTGTACTTGATCGCATTTGAAAGCAAGTTGTAGAGAAGCCGTTCGATCTGGATGCGGTCCGCCTCCAGGTCGCAGCGGTCTGGCATCTCCGCCTCGAGCCGCAGTCCGGCGTCTTCGGCGAGGATCCTGATCTGCTCCAGGATATCCCGAACAATCGGGCACAGATCCTGGTTCTCCTTTTTAAGCGCCAGCTGACCTGATTCTGCCTGGGAGAGCTGCAGCATCGCTTTGACGAATTCCGATAGCCGCTCCGTCTCCTCCAGGGCGGTGAGGGCGGCCTCCCGGAGCTGGCCTTCGCCGCTGGCAGTCATCAGAGCGACCTCCAATTGGCCCCGTACGGCGGTGATGGGCGTCCGCAACTCGTGCGACACGTCCGCCGTGAACTGGCGCATCTGCTGGAAGGAGCTCTCCAGACGCTCGATCATTCTGTTGAAGGTGTCGATCAGCCGGTCCAGTTCGTCTCCCGCGCCCCGCAGTTGTATGCGCAGGTGGAGGTTCGAGCCGGTTATGGATTCGGAAGCTTGGACCACTTCGTTGAGCGGGTGCAGGGCCTGGCGTGTGAGGAACCAGCCCAGAAGGCCGCCGAGCACGAGGATGAAAGGCAGAAAAGAGAAGTACCGCCAGGTGAATTGCCTGACCACCGCGTCGCTGAGGGTCGTGCTGCGGCCCACCGCAACGAAGTAGCGGTGACTGCCGGGTTCCAGGTAGCTGCCCGCGCGGATTCTGTAGCTGAGGCCCCACGGGTCCACTCGCGTCTCCCATACGGGTGACGGCGCCTGGAGAATCCTCCGGATCTCCGAGGGCGAGTTCACACCGATCACGCGAAAGGCTGGTGAGATCTCCAGGACATTCCCCTGGTCGTCTGTAACCAAAAGGACGCGTCTCAGCCGCTCGACGAGGAACGATTCCTGGGGGTCCTCATGATCGTAATCCCAGGCCAGACCCGACTTGTTCGGGCGAAGATAGCCTTTCAGCGCCGCCCAATCTCCCTCCAGAAGCTCCCGCAGTTGGGATTCCTGGATGTCCACCAGCATCTGCCGAAAAGCGACGCCGACAAGAACGAGCAGGAGGGTGAAGAAGACGAGATAGCCCGCCGTCAGGCGGAAGCCAAGACGGCGGGTGAACCTGGTGCGAAGGCCAGGTGGCGGCATGGCTCGATCACTTGCCGGCGGCCGGGGCACCGGATTCCTGCGCGCCCTCCAGCATATATCCGGTTCCCCGCACGGTGCGGATCAACTTCTGGGGCCAATCGTCGTCGATCTTGCTCCTGAGATGCCGGATGTACACGTCCACGATGTTGGTGAGGCCCGTGTAATCCATCTCCCAGACATGCTCGACGATCATCGTGCGGCTAAGAGCCCGGCCCTTGTTCCGCATCAGATATTCGAGGATGCTGAACTCTTTCGGCGCCAGTTCGATGTTGACACCGTCGCGGCTGACCTTGCGCCGGATGCAATCCAGAACCAGGTCGCCGGCCTGTAACCGCTCCGGCAGCGCCTGGCCACGGCGAAGCAGGGCGCGGACCCGTGCCAGCAACTCCACAAAGGCGAAGGGCTTCACCAGGTAGTCGTCGGCGCCGAGATCCAGCCCTCGAACCCGGTCGTCCAGGGAGCCGCTCGCGCTGAGGATGAGCACCGGCTGGCTGGCTTGGCGGTTGCGCATCTTCTCCAGCAAGTCCAGACCGTCCATGTCCGGCAGCATCAGGTCGAGAATCATCAGGTCGTAGGCGGCGCCGGCGGCCTTGGAGAGGCCCTGCTGCGCGTTCTCCGCGATGTCCACGGAGTAGCCGCTATCTTCCAGGCCGCGGGCGATGAAGTCGGCGATTCGCTTTTCGTCTTCGATCAACAGAACACGCATGTCTAATTCCCAGACATTACCACACGTCCCGCGCCAGGGGCTAATCGCCGGGAACGCGGGGCGGCAGGAAGAAAGGATACCCGAAGTCAGCCGCGGAATCCGCCAGTTTCTCCAATTGGTCCGCACAACGGACGCGCCGAGCATCAGCAAAATGACGCCCAGGGAGGCCAGGGCGGCTTGCGAGGGAGCAAGACGCTCCTTCCAGAAGTAAAGCCAGCGCCCGTAAACCAATTCCGTGTGGACCCAGTAGACCAGCAGCGACGTGGTGCCAAACTGGCGCACCCAGCTCCATCCGGTCGTGCTTCCGTACTGGGTCCAGACATAGGCGGCGGTCAGCATCACCAGGATGATGCCCAGCTTGATCAGGATCAGCCAGGGGCCGTTCAGCCAGAAATCGGATGAGGCGTAGAGCGAATACGGAAGTTCGGAACAGTACCTGGCTCCCACGATCAACAGCAGGCCCAGCAGTCCGCCCCACTGCATCACACGGTCGAGCTGGTCCCGGCGGGCCAGCCGGATGATGCTGCCCGCGCTCATCCCGAAGGCCACAAAGGCGCCCCACGGGAAGAAGCCGAAGGCCAGCGGATCGGGAACCAGATACGCCCGAACCGGTTCGGGCACGCCGGCCCAATCCAGGCGGACACCAGGGGCGCGCCGAACGCGATCAGCCAACCCCAGGACCGCGCAGATCCGCACCCTCTCGGCGGTTCGAACACCGCCAGCACGGAGAAGCACCGCGACCGCCAGCGCCCATGGCGTTCAGGATGTCCACCCTGAAAAGGTCAGCCCAGCGGGTTTGGGGATGACCGAACAGGAAAAGCTGGAGCCGGAACAGCAGCAGCCAGGCCCAGCAGGTAGCCGGCCCGGCGCAGCGCCGCTGACGACGCGCCGGCCGGCGGGCACGCCCTGCCGCTCCCGGCTCTCCATCAGGAAGGCCAGCGTGACGCCCACCAGGAACAGGAAGATCGCCGGAGGCATGCCGCCGATGAACTGCGTGAGAACAAATGCGGAGCCGTTCCTGGATTCGGGCTTGGTGAAGGAATGGAACACATGGCCGTTCAGCATGATGACCGCGGCCAGGCCGCGCGTCCAGTCCAGAAATGCCAATCGGGATAAGTGACGTTTTGTTAGGAGCCATCAAGAAAAAGCGGAGGCCAGAGATGCCGTATCTTTCATTGTACGCTATTTCTGGGGGTATTCGCGTCTTGACGCCCTTCGGAGGGACAGCGTTGAACGCGCCGTCCGGAAGATTGGTGTTGAGCTGGAGAGTCCTCGTAGGTGATCAGCGTGTAGTCGCCGGAAGGCCTGTAGAACTTCTGCCGCACAGGATAGCCGGCCGCGATTGATCCAGAGTTCCGGCCTTGCTTAAGTGCTCCCGCACGGAGGCCGCGAGGGGAGTCAGTTCGAGCCGGGTCGTCGTCTCGCCGCCAATCTTCTCCTCGCCGATGACTCTCAAAGCGTAGTTCTTCCGGAGTTCCGCGCGGAGTGCTGCCGAAGCCCAGCAGCAGGAACTGGTCCACCAGTTTGCGCTGTTTGCCCAGGTCGTAGACCTGCACGGTCTGGATCTTGGGGTAGTAGATCTGCGCCGTGGACTTTTCGAAACAGAAACCGTTTCGCGGTCCGGCTCGGTGAATTCGATCATCACGCCGGATGTCGCGGCGCCCGACGCTTCATTCGCACCGTTCCGGCTCTCCTGGCTGGTGTCGTTGATCACCGCGGTGTGGTCGATCGCGTGACCACTTGGCCGACATGTCGCGGAAGGCCGTCGAGCCCGTCCATCGCCGCCAGACCTGCTCCAGCGGCGAGGCCGCGCCGGGGAGCGGGCGCCAGCAGCGCGAAGATCAGGGAAGCGAATGATGACGAGGAGTCGGCATCAAGGTTGGACCTGGAGCCATGTAGCCCGAAACTTCCTTCTCGGGTCGAGAATGGCCTGCACGCTGACGACGGTGTACTCCTTGCCGAACTTGCCCTGCACCAGGGCGGTGGCCCTGGCCAGGCGCTGCGACTCGAGGGACGCCCGCCAGCAACTCGGGGGCCAGCCAGACGTCGCTGCCCTGGTGGCCCTCGATCATGACGATGTTGGCGGGCCTGGGCTGGTCGCGGAACCAGCCGCGCGGCGTAAGGAAGATGAAGCCCAGGATCAGGGCCACCATGACGTCGTACTGCCAACTGGCGCGGGATAGTCCCACATGACGAAACGCCGAAGGCCCGTCCAGAAGCCGCCTGTCATAGCTAACGTCAGTTTATCACGCGAGGCCAGGATGTCCCGCCGGTGCAGACCAGATTTCCACCAGGTCGCTGAAGACGCCGTAGGCGGTCTGGGCGACGCCGGGGGAGATCGATACGGTGCCGATGGTGCCCATCAGGTCGGTGTGGAACAGCAGCAGGTTCGAGGTCCCCTGGACCGAGGCGAGGATGTCGGTTTCCTCCACCACTTCGGCGCGGACCCGCAGGCGGACGCCGGCTGCGGTGCGCTTGGCCGCGGCTCACCAGGCACACCGTCTTGCGCTTGGCCGCCAGTTCCATCAGCCGCTCGGGCGTGAGCCGGCCGATGCCCCGGGTATCCACCTGCTGCGGCGTCGTACGCGCGTCCATCAGCACGTTGGCCAGCGCGGCGGTCTTGGCGGCCGAGTCCCAGCCGTCGATGTCGTAGGCGGCGTCGGCCTCGGTGATGCCCAGGCGGCGCGCCGCCTCGATGCCGTCCTCGCATGCTGCGGCCCTGCCGCATGGCCTCGATCACCACCTTGGTGGTCGAGTTCAGACACGCCGGTGAAACCCAGCACGCGCACGCCCGGCAGGGTGCGGCGCACCAGGTTGTAGACCGGGGCGCCGTCCATGCAGGTGGACTCGAAACGGAACAGGACCCCGGCGCGCTGCGGCCTCGTCCCGCAGAGCCGGCATAGGCGTGCGCGATCGGGCCCTTTGTTGGCCGTCACGACGTGCATGCCGCGGGCGAAGGCGGCGCGGATGTGCGAGATGGCGGGCTCGCCGGCGACCGGATCGAGCGGCGTCAGCTCGACCATCACCTCCGGCCTCGGCGCGGTCCAGGAAAGCTTCGCCACCGAAGGCGCGGCCGGCCCGAAGGCCGGATCGGCAGGCAGGCCGTCCGGATCCAAGGCCGTGCCGTGCCGGGCGGTGTGGATTCCCACGATCCGAAACGGATAGGCGGCGCGCTGGTCTTCCAGCAGGCGGGCCAGCGCGCGCGCCACGTTGCCGAAGCCGAGCAGGGCGACCTTCAAAATTCCATCTTCTCGATCAGGGAGTTGAGTTCCGATTCTAGCGCAGCCTTCTTCTTCCGCAGCTCGGCCAGGCGGTCGCGCAGCCGCGGCGAGTTGAGTCTCCTGCGCCGCCAGTTGCCGGGCGTACTGCTGCACCTGCTCCTGCTGCCCGGCGACGCGGTTCAGGCTGTCGATGTTCTGCCGCAGCCGGCCCTGGTCGCGACGTGAGGTCGGTGATCTCCCGCGCCGTCCGGGTCGATGGCGCCGTCGGTCTCGGCGATCGAGGCGCTTCTGCTGCAGCGATCCTCTGCAGTTGCAGGCGGCGCGGCTTCGCTGAGCGCCTTGTTCTGGACGTAGCTGGCGAGAACGTCCGGCGTCAGATTGGCGATGGCGTAGGTGCTGTCGATAGACGCGCTCCTCGGTCACCGGGAACTTCTCGACGGCCCCCGGGGCCAGCTTGATTTCGAAGCGGTAGGCGGTGGCGGTGGTCTCGGAGGGCTTCATGTTCACCAACTCGTAGCCGGGCCGGACGGGGTGCTCCAGCACCAGCGTCTTGGGCTTTCTGGTCCACGTTGCGGATGGTGTAGGTGCGGGTCTCCTGCGCCGCCTGGCGGGCGGTCAGGATGCCGCGGCGGAAATGGATCTCGCGCACCATGTTGCTGGTGGAGTCGAACTGCGTGGTGATGCGCGTGCCGAGATCGACGGCGTAGCTGATCAGGCGCTTGTCGGAGGCCTTCAGCGTCTCCATCAGCGCCTCGCCGGCGTAGGCGGACGCCTCGTAGACGGTGACCGGCCCGCCGTCGAGCGTCTTGCCGGTGTCGTTGGTCAGTTCGGCGGCGTTCATGGGATTCTGCGAGCGGGGTCGGAGTAGATCAGCAGCTTGCGGGCGGCGATCTTCTGCTGGAGGAACGGCAGCATGGCCGACTCGCCCTTGCGCACGGTCACCGGCGTGGCGAAGTTGTACTCGAACAACTCGCCCAGTTCGCGGCCTTCGGCCGGGGAGCCGACGGAACTGGCGGCCTCGGCCCGGGCGAGCGGCGGCGCGGGCGCCGCCGGCGGCGCGTCGAGCTCCGCCGCCATCATGCGCTGCCTGCGTCCATCCGACGACCGCCTTCGTCCATCCCTCGCGACTCCGCCATCGACCCGCCGATGACGCCCTGGTGGACCGCCGGCGCCTGCGCCCGTTCCTCCGGCAGTTGCGCCTCAGGGCGGGGAAGATAGCGCGGCTCGTACAGCCGGCTGATGAACGAAATCGGCCGGCCCGAAACGACCGACAGCCGAACGTCGGTCCAGTCCTCTCCGGTGACGTTGTCCACGATGGCCCAGCCTTCCAGCGTGGCGGCGCCGCCGTCGCCGAAGATCAGCCGGTAGCTGGATTTCCAGACCGGCATGGGGATGACGTAACTGGCGACGATCTGCCGCTGGCCGGACTTCGCCGAGTCGATGTAGACGCTGCGCTTGTCCCGTGGAGCGGGCTCCGCTCACGGCCGACAGGTACTCCTTCAGCTGCCCCTGCAGCCCGGGTCGTGGAGGCGCAGGCTGGTCGCCGAGGAAAGATCCAGCGTGCGCAGATCGCCCGAGTCCATCAGCAGCGTCAGCAACTCCTTCTCCGGCTGCTGTGCCGTGGCGGCCGTCTGGCGGCCACCGACGATGGCGCCGGTGATCGTCTCGGGCCCGATGCGCACCTCGACCCGCGCGCCCTTCAGAGTGTCCAGGAAGGCGCTCAGGGGCTGCGCTGTCGCCCAGCCGGAAGGGGAAGTCGGCAAGTCTCTGAGCCAGCGGCTCGCTGGAATCGTAGCGCACGCCGGTAATCCGGCCGCCTCCTGGGGTTCTGTATGGTGAAAGACTTCAAGACGTCGTCCATCTCCGATGGTTTGAAGTCCAGGCGCGCATCCTCGCCGGGCTTCAACTCGCCGGCCCGCTCGAAAAAACCGACGCCATGTTTGTAGAGAACCACCTGCCGGACGGGAAGTTCTGCTGCCGCGGCGGTCGCCAGGAACGCAACGGGAAGAAAGGTCGCCAGTCTCATACGTCCTCCGTGTCACTAGGGTCCAGCAAACTGTGCCCTCAATTCAAGTATGCCGGCTGTGCGCGATTCCTTTCGACAAATGTGGGACGAACACGGCTTGACAGTCTTTCCGGCAAGCGTCAGACTTTGAACAGTGCAATGATCGGATGCTATTCCGCGGTAGAACTGAGCACGGAGGAAGTTTGAGACGCCTGATTCTGCTCTTCGGAATGATTGCTGTGGCAAGCGCGCAGACTGAGCGCGCCGAATCCCCAGGCCCCACCATCCTGAGCCGCGGCCTGGGGACGGCGTTGCAGGGCGGGGGAGAGCTGTTGCGGCTGCGGCCTTACCTCTCGCTCACCGGGAACTATGACACGGGACTGACTCCCGTCTCGACGGACGCGACGGGCCGGGCTCCCGACATCGCAGCGTATGGTGGCCAGGTCGGCCTGGGGCTTGTCGGCTACCACAATTGGCGGCGCACCGTACTGGGCATCGACTATCGCGGAAACATCCGCCACTATCCCAAATATCAGTACTACGATGGTTCGGACCATTCTTTGACCCTGGGCGTGACCCATCGGCCCACGCGGCGGCTGGAGTTTACCCTGCGGGAGGCGGCGGGCAGCTACTCGCGCAGCAACGGGATGGGCAGCAGCCAACTATTCTTCGACCCGGCCTATGCCAATGTCCCCACCAACGAGATGTTCGACGGGCGGACAACCTACCTTTCCACCATGGGTGACCTGACCTTCAACCAGAGTCCCCGCCTCTCGTTCAACATCGGTGGTACCGGCTGGGCTGTGCGCCGCCGTTCTTCGGCGCTTATCGGCATGACGGGTTGGTCCACCCGGGGGGACGTGTCCTATCGTCTGAGCAGGACAGTCGCCATCGGCGCGGACTACGGTTTCTCACACTACGGTTACACCGGGGCATTCGGCGCGTCCGACATCCACTCCACCTCTTTCGATCTGTCAGCGAGGCTTGGACGTCACTGGGACCTGGGCATCCGCGGCGGTGGATCGCGGATTGAAACGTTGGGGATGCAGCGCTTCAGCCTGGACCCGATCCTCGCGGCCATCATCGGACGGACCACCGTCTCGGTAATCGTTCACCGCGTGAACTACATCCCTTCCGGAGAGGTGAAACTTTCGCGCGTCTTCAGGCGGTCGTCTTTTTCCGCTCATTACCTGACGGGCGCCAATCCGGGAAACGGTTTCTATCTTACATCCAGGTCACAAAGCGCTTCGGCGGATTACAGTTATACGGCTTTCCGGAGGTGGAATTTCGGGATCCGGGCCGGCTATGACACCTACTCGGCCCTGACCGAAACGATGGGCAAGTACCAGAATTACAGCGGCGGTGGCGGCGTCACTTGCCAGGTGAAGAGCTGGTTCCATATCATCGGCCGCTACGATGCCCGGCGCTACAACGTCACCGATGCGAGCTTCCGGCGCTTGCAGCATAGCGCTTCGCTGGGGGTTGCCTTCAGCCCCGGAGAGTTTCCCTTGTCGCTGTGGTAAGGGAATCGCGCAACCGCTCCGCGAAATTTTCGCCCGACTCGGTCCACAGGTTCCGTCTCTCCACGGGCAGTGCCTCGCCCAATTCATGGATCAGGCGCAGGAGGCCTCGGATGTTGGATCTGACGTTCCCCGCGCTTGCCGGCTGATTCGTTTCGGGCAGGAAATGCGTGTCCAGACCCACTTCGACGCGCAGATGGTCCCCGAGTTCGTTCTGGAAAGAAGGGCCATAGCAGGCTAGCACCACGGGCGCGGGAATCAGTCTCCAGCCGTCGTGGTTCTGCCAGAGATCCCAGTAGCCGCTGACCAGGTAGGCGCAGTCGGGGCTTCCAAACTCCGCAGCCGCCTGGATCAGCTTCTCCACCCGCAGGGGCGGTTCGAAGCAAGTCTCCAGCAGCACCGGCTCCGCGTACTCGATCGCATGGATTCGCAGGGTTGATGCGCCGGGTTGAGACGAGGAAAAGGGGAACTTGCCAAGCATCTTGCCGAAAGCGGCCAGCATGTTTCGCTCGTTGAACCCGCGCAGCCAGTAGGAGAGGTAAAGCTGGTCAGCCATTCACTTCTTCTCGGTCACCGTCACCGGCTGGCTGAGGCGAAAATCGATCCGTGTTTCCACGGGCAGAACGGCCGGCTTGCCGCGCGTGGCCGCCACCGTGCCGGCTCCTGCGGCGCCTCCCACGGCGGCTCCAATCGCCGCGCCCTTTCCGCCGCCGGCGATCGCTCCAATGACCGCTCCCAAGCCCGGCGCCGGCGCCAACCTTGGTGGCGTCCTCGCGTTTGCTGGTATCTCCAGCCTTTCGGAACGGGTCGGTTTGGATCTCGAGACGCTGGCCGTCGCTCGTATTCAAACGCACCAGTTGGATCGAGAGCGAGGCAACGCCTTTCAGCCGCCCGGCTTCCTGCGCTTCCACCACGCGGCCTTCAGCTCGTGCGCCGCGTTCGGCGATCACCAGTCCGTCGACCACCAGCGGCCGGTCCAGCGTGGCGGTGAATGTTTCTCCCGGCTGCAGCTTATCGCTGGCGAGTGTCTCGGCCGAGCCTGACGGACAGGAGCGTCCCGGCGGCGATGGTCACCCGGCGCGGCTCGGGCGGCGCCGGGGGTGCAGCCGGTGCGGACGGGGCCACGGCTGGCTCGGCGGGCGGAGCTGGAGCCGTCTCAGCGGGTCTCGCGGGAGGCTCCGGCGGCGACGCTACGGCCTCGGGCTTGGGCGGGGCATCCGCCTTGGCAACTTTCTTCTCGCGCACGACGGGGGATGGCTTAACGGCGCGCTTCTCTACGGGCGCAGGTTCCGCCGCGGGCGAGGCTGCGGCCGGCTCGGCGGCAACTGGCGCCATCGCCTGAGGCGCGGGGGCCGAGGCCATCTGTTGTTTCTGTCCCGCGTAGACCCTGAACAGCAGGACGCCAACCACGATCAAGGCAATTAGGATGCCGATCTGAACGAGTTTCATCAGCGGTCTCCTCCTTACCTATTATGCGACGGCTGCGCGCTCCGTTTCGTTTCGAGGCGGTGACCGCTAAAATGAAGCAGTACGATGAGTTTTCCCGGTTCGCTGAAGATCGGAGAAGTCGGCGTGGCGCCCGCCACCGTGCTGGCCCCCATGGCCGGGGTGACCGACACTGTCTTCCGCCGCTTCATCCGTGGCCTGGGCGGGTGCGGGCTGATCATGACCGAGTTCACCAGTTCGCACGGCGTGGTGGGCTCAAGCCGCTCGCGAAAGCCCGGGCGCACCCTGGATTACCTGGCTTTCGAGCCGGACGAGCACCCGATCTCGGCGCAGCTTTTCGGCTCCGACCCAGTGGTGATGGCCGGCGCGGCCCGCATCTGCCAGGATCTCGGCTTCGACATCGTGGACATCAACCTCGGCTGCCCGGTGAAGAAGGTTGTGCGGTGCAACGGCGGCTCCGGCCTGCTGCGCGACCTGCCCCTGGTGGAGCGCATCCTGCGCGGCGTGCGTGCCGCAGTCTCCATTCCGCTGACTGTGAAGTTCCGGTCGGGCTGGAACGAGCGGGAGATTGTGGACGTGCAACTGGCGCGGATGGCCGAGGATTGCGGGCTCGATGCCATCGCTCTGCATCCGCGCACGCGCGAGCAGGGCTACGCCGGACAGGCTGACTGGACCCGTATCGCTGAAGTCAAACAGGCCGTGAGGATTCCCGTGATCGGCAACGGCGATATCGTGGTGCCGGAGGACGCCGTCCGCATGGTGCAGCAGACGGGTTGCGACGGCGTCATGATCGGAAGGAGCGCCGCGTCCGACCCCTGGATCTTCCGGCAAATCGAGCAGTACCTGGCCACGGGGAGCTACGACACCCCCGCGGCGCGCGACCGCTACGACATCATGCGGTCCTACTATTCGATGCTGGTGGACCGCGGCGAGGCTGACACGGTGGGCAAGATGAAACAGTTCGCCACCTACTTCAGCCATGGTGTGCGGCACGGAGCGAAGCTGCGCGGCGAGATCCACCGCGCGCAGTCGCCGGCGGAAATTCTGGAGCGCCTGGACCAGTTCTTCGAGAACGAACTATCCGGCTGCCAAACCTAACAATTCATGAAGAAAGTTCAGTTGATTACAGATGGGGCCTGCCTCGGCAACCCCGGGCCCGGTGGCTGGGCCGCGATCCTGCGCCACGATTCCACAAGCCGGGAGTTGTTCGGCTCAGAACGTGCAGACCACCAACAACCGCATGGAACTGACCGCCGCCGTGCGCGGCCTGAGTGCGCTGAAAGTAGCGTGCGAGGTGGAGATCGTCACCGACTCCGAGTACCTGAAGAACGGGATCACGCAGTGGATCGCCAAGTGGAAGCGCAACGGGTGGAAGACTTCAACCAAGCAACCCGTCGAAGAATCAGGACCTGTGGGAGGCGCTGGAAAGCCAGGTCAGCCGTCACAAAACCCGCTGGACCTGGACCAAGGGCCACGCCTCCCACCAGGACAACAACCGCGCCGACGAACTGGCCACGCGCGCCGCGCGCGAGCAGTCGTCGTCCGAATGACGGTTACGGCGTGGCTGCCAATGCGGCGTCTGCTGAACCAGCCCGGCGCCGACGGCGTTGCAGGGCGTACCATCGCAATCCGTGTCCCATGTGATCGTTGCCGCCACGGTGTTATCCCAAATATCTCCGGCTTCCGCGTCTGGATTGGCAGAGCGGTTGACTTCAGGATCGTCTCTACTTGAGCCTGGGCGAGGCTCGGGTTCTTCTGGAGGATCAGCGCCGCCACCGAGGCCACATGCGGAGAGGCCATGGAAGTGCCGCCGACATAGTAGAAATTGCCCGGGTTTCGCCCAAGCAAGTCACCGATCCCCTTGGACCACCAGGGCAGGTGCGAATACCCGGGGTCCCCTGGGAAGGGGCCGCGCACCCAAGAGCCGGGGGCAAGGACGTCCAGTTCCTGGCCGGACAATTCTCGGCTGCTGAAATCGCTCACATAGACGTCGTCCGCCGACGTCGGATCAGCCACGTCGCCCGACCCAGCCAAAATAGGCGCAAAAGGATATTGCAGCCACCACATGCGGTAACGGGGCCCGTCCCCGGTTTAAGCCACTCCTTCGTCCAACCGGCCGAACCCGCTGAGATCACGGGCGCGTATGCGCCGGGAAAGCCCATCCCCGCCTCGCCTTCGTTCCCCGCCGCCGCCACCACGATCACGCCGTTGGCGATGGCCCGGTCTATGGCGGCTTGCTCCACGGCTCAAGCTCCGATCCTCCCAGGCTCATGTTGATGACCATGGGCCGGTAGCCGGCAATCGCCAGGTCAGTTACGTAGTCAATCCCGGCAGCGATCATCTCGGATGTCCCGAAGACGGCGTTTTGCGCCGGCAGCGGGCCGGGATCCGCACACTTCGGGGTGGCGGGAATCTGGTAATCCGCCAGCACCCTGACCGGGATAACCGTCACATCCGGAGCGATCCCGCGAACCACGATAGGAGGCAGTGGGAAGCCACCCGCTGCATCGGAGTTGCTCTGATAGAAATAACCCAGGATTGTGCTGGCCACGTGCGTGCCGTGGGTCGAGCCCGTTGAGCCGACCCAGGAGCTCTGCCTGAGTTGGCCGACAGTGAAGCCGAGACGGCACGGGTCTTTCGTTGCCCGGAAGCTGACGGGCTGGATGAAACCCGTCCCCAGATCGGTCGCGATGCGGGCCGCGGGGAAGTAGTCCCGCCAGTTGGGAACCAGGCCGGTGTCCAGCACGGCTACGTAGACGCCCGCACCCGTTTGGCTGACCGCCTCGATGTTGATCATGTCGGAGTCCCAGGTCGGGCTCCGTCCGACCGTGGATGTGAGGCCCCGAAATGGATTTTGCGCAACAGCACCGCTAGCAGCAAGTAGCAACAAGGCAAGCACAACGTGCAGTCTCGAATGTGTCATGAGATGGATCTCCACTGCGATTATATTCCTGTTTCGCCGCAACACTGTAAACTTTGTAAACTCTTTCGATTGATTCGGTACCAGAACTCCCAGGCCGATCTTGCGCCGCCGTGTTCGCTGTGCTCTAATTTGAGGCGGTCAGCACCATGTCGCCACACTCCATTTCCCGGCGTTCCATCCTCGCCATGGCGGCGACGGCCCGCTTTGCCTGCGCGGCCGCCAGGCGCAAGCCCGTTCCAATCGGCCTGGCCCTGTACTCCTTGAAGAACGAGATCCAGCAGGATTTCACGGGTACGCTCCGCGCCGTCGCCCAAATGGGCTACGACTCGGTCGAGTTCTTTACCGACTACTATGCCTGGACCCCGGCCCGCGCCCGCGAGGTCAGGAAGCTGCTGGACGATCTGAAGATCGGCTGCTTCTCGACCCAGAATTCGGCCGGCTTTTTCGACGAAAAGAGCTTGCCGCACGCCATCGAGGTCAACCAGATCCTGGGGAGCAAGTTCGTCATCATGGGCAGCCCGGGCCGGGTGGCGAATCTGGATGGATGGAAGGCGGTCGCCGGGACACTCAACCGCGCCGCGGTGCAGTGCAAGCAGGCGGGCCTCCGCGCCGGGTTCCATACTCACCAGGAGGAATGGAGGCTCGTCGAAGGCCGCCGCCCGGTAGATGTGCTGGCGGCCGGCATGGGGAAGGAGATCGCGCTGCAGGTCGATACCGCCACCTGCATGCAAGCGGGCGGCGATCCCGTGGCCTTCACGCTGGCTAATCCGGGCCGCCTGAAGACATGCCACTGCCGAGACTACTCTTCCGACCCCAAACTGGGCGACAGGGTCCTCATCGGCGAAGGCAACACGGCATGGAAGCAGCTCATCGACGCGGCCGAAACCCAGGGCGGCATCGAGTGCTACGTGATCGAGCAGGAGGGCAGCCGCTTCGCCCCGCTGGAAACCGTCAAGCGCTGCCTCGACAACTTGCGGCGGCTCCGCGAGTCCTAGCCAGCATGACCACTGAACGCTTTCAGCGCGGTGACAAGCGGCTGCTGCTGGTGCTGGCCGCAGTGGTGGCCGTCAGTGTCGCCTATACGGTTTTCAACTTTCAGGCGGCCTTTCCCGAGGCATCTCTCGATCTCCGGCTTTCCAAAGCCGAGATCACCGAACTGGCGCGAGATTTTCTGCGCGAGCAGGGCTTGTCCACCGCCGGGTTCCGCAACCTGACGCTCTTCGACCCGGACGAGAGGCGCGCAGGTCTACCTGGAGCGCGAGATGGGCCTGGCGCAGGCCAACCGCCTCATGCAGGGGCCGGTCGCCGTGTGGCGCTGGAGGGCGCGCTGGTTCCGCCCGCCGGATGAAGAAGAACTGGTAGTCTACCTGAATCCGCGTGGCAGTCTGGTCGGCTTCAACCACCGCATTCCAGAGGCGGCGCCGGGGGCGAGGTTGGACAAGGAGACCGCGCGGAGCCTGGCGGCAGACTTCCTGGCCGTCCGTTCCCAGGCGCCGCAACGCCTCATCGAAGAGCAGTTGCAGGAGCGCCCGGCCCGTTACGACTACGTCTTCACCTGGGAGCAGGAGAACTTTCGGGCCAAGGACGCCACCTACCGCCGCACCATTCTGATCCAAGGCGACAAGGTCGGGCGCTACTCCGAGTACCTATACGTGCCGGAGAAGTGGAAGCGCGACTTCGCCACGCTGAGGTCCAGCAACGATCTCTACTTTCAGGCGGCGGAGGTCTTGTACATTCTGCTGGTCCTGGCCGCGGTTGTGGTCCTGATCCAGTCTCTGCGCCAGAGGGCCATCTTTTGGAAGCCGCTGGTGGTGATCGCCGGGGCGGTGGGCGTCCTCATGGTGGTCAACGAGTGGAACGCCCTCCCCTTTGCCATCGACGGCATGCCCACCAGTTCGCCGTACACGCAGTCGTTGCTCCGGGCGCTGCTGGCGGCCCTGGGCGCGGGACTGGGCGTTTTCTTCTATGTCATCTTGGCCGCTGCTCCTGGAGAGCCGCTGTACCGCGCCTCCCAACCCTCGAACCTCAGCCTGCTTCAGCTCCCTACCTTGAGGTCGATCAGGACTCGAGAGTTCTTCCGGGCGACGGTAACCGGCTACGGCTTCGCGGCTGCTCACATCGCCTTCGTGGTCGCTTTCTACCTGATCGGGCGGCGGTTCGGCGTGTGGAGTCCCCAAGACGTCAACTACTCCGACTTCCTGTCCACGCGCCTCCCCTGGATTTATCCGCTGACTATTTCGCTGCTGGCCTCGACGTCCGAAGAATTCTGGTTTCGCCTGTTCGCCATTCCGCTGCTCAAGCGCTATCTGCGCTCCACGTGGCTGGCCGTCGTCATTCCGGCCTTTCTGTGGGGCTTTCTGCACTCCAATTATCCGCAGCAGCCGGGCTTCATCCGGGGCTTGGAGGTAGGCGTCATCGGCATCGCGGCCGGCTTCCTGATGCTCCGGTTCGGCATTCTGGCGACCCTGGTTTGGCACTACACCGTGGACGCCGTCATGATCGGGATGTTTCTGTTCCGCTCGGGCAGCTTGTATTTTCAGGTGAGCGGCTGGGCGGTGGGCGGCGCGGTGCTTTTTCCGCTGGCGCTATCGCTTCTCTACTACAAGAAGCACGGTGGATTCCTTGTCGATCCCGCTCTGCTGAACTCCGGGCAGCGAACGCCGGAGGCCGCGACACCGGCTCCGGTCGTCGCGATGGCTCCATCTCCCCAGCCGCAACCGCCACGGTGGCCGGTGCAATGGTTATACGCCGCGGCCGCAGTGGCGGCGCTGGCCGGGTTGGCGCTGCCGCGAGCGACGCTGTTCGGCGACTTCATCCGTGTGCGAATCACCGGGCAGGAGGCTGAAGCGGTCGCCCTGGGTGAACTTCGCTCGCGAGTCCCCGGCGTGAATGCCTGGCGCCGCGTGACCACCTTCGAGTCGAACCTCGGAACCGCGCAGTTTGAGTACCTGCGGCGCATCGCCGGGAGCCAGGCGGCCAACCAGGCCGTTCGAGACCGCACATCCACGGGACTGTGGGCCGTCCGCCTCTTCCAGCCGTTACGCAAGGAAGAGTGGCGAGTCTACGTGAACCAGCAGGGCAGGGTAGTGAGGCTGGATCATGTGCTGGACGAGAAGGCTCCGGGGGCGCAGCTTCCCTCCCAAGAGGCTCGCGGGATCGCTGAGAGCTACCTGTCCCAGAAGCAAGGCGCGCGCGTGGAGCGCTACCGGTTGGTGGATTCCTCAAGCCAGAAGAGGGACCGCCGGACAGATCACAGCTTTGTCTGGGAAGATCCGGGTTTCCGGATCGGTGAAGCCAAGGCGCGAATTTCACTCGATGTGCTGGGGGACACTGCCTCGGGTTACCGGCCTTTTCTCAAGCTGCCGCAGGAGTGGCTGCGTGAATTCAGCAAGCCCCGCCTGGCGAACATCCTGCTTCCCGCGGCGTTTGGCGCCGCCGGGTTTTGGCTGCTGGTGCTGTTCATCAAGCGGTTGACTCAGGCCGGGCAGCGCTACCGCTGGCGCGCCTACCTTCTGCTTGGTTCTCTAGCCGCGGGCCTCACCGCGCTCACGGCCCTGAACCAGTGGCCGTTGGCGCTGGCCGGTTACGATACCGCCACGCCCCTTGACAGCTACCTGTCCCAGTTCCTGATGGCACGCGTGGCGCTTGTGGTCCTGGCTGGCTTCTCCCTCTTCCTGTCCGCACTGGCCGCCGACTTGTTTCTACAGCGGGCGTCAGGCGGCGCCACCCCGAGACGGCCCTCGTTGCCGCGGGCGGCGGCCGTGGCTGTTCTTCTGTGGGGACTGGCTCGCGTCACGGCATCCCTCTGGGAACGGATCCCCGGGCCCCGGCGCACTCTGCCGCTGTGGGATCTCCCCAGCGCCGGGACGTACGCGCCGGCCGTGGGCGTGGTTGCCGTGGCCTTCATCACCGCTGCTCTGGCGGTTTGCTCGTTTGTCGTGGTGATCTCGGCGCTGCGATCCCTTACTTCAAGCGCGCTGTACGTTTCCGTCGCGCTGTGCGGACTTGTGGTTGCCTCCGGTCTCGCGCTGAGCCTGCCACAGTTTGTCTACTACTTCACGGCGACTATCCTCGGCGCGGCCGTGGTGGCGTTTCTCATCCGGACCTGCGCCTTGGATTTGTGGACTTTCGGCCTGTCGCTGTTCTGGCTGCTGGTGGCGGAGTACGGTTTCACTCTGGTGGAGCAGCCCGCCGCCATGCTGCGCTGGAACGGGATCGCATGTCTGGCCGCGGCGCTCTGCGTGGCTGTAGCGCTCCTGCCCAAAAAGGGCTATCGCATGCTTGGCACTGGGACCAGCGGCTGAGCCGGAGCTTTCTTTTTCTGATACCAGGTCTGAACCGCCGCGAGGTAGGTGTAGTAGACCGGCGTCAGATACAGCGTCACCAACTGCGAGAACAGCAGTCCGCCGACAACCACCAGGCCCAGCGGCTGCCGCGATTCTCCGCCGGCGCCGTATCCAACCGCGATCGGAACCGCGCCGAGCATCGCCGCCATAGTGGTCATCATGATCGGCCGGAAGCGGATCAGGCAGCCCTGGAAGATCGCCTCCATCGGGGACATTCCTTGCTCACGCTCCGCGGCGAGAGCGAAATCGATCTGCATGATCGCGTTCTTCTTCACGATGCCAATCAGCATGATCAGTCCCACGAAGGAGTAGATGTTTAGCTCCACCTTAAACACGTACAACGTCAGCAGCGCGCCGAAGCCCGCCGACGGCAGGCCGGAGAAAATTGTGAGGGGGTGGATGTAGCTTTCGTAGAGAATCCCCAGCACAATGTAGACCACCAGGATGGCCACGGCGAGCAGGAAATAGAGGTTCTTGAACGAGGTCTGAAAGGCCTGCGCTGTCCCCTGGAACGAAGTGCTGATAGTATCCGGCAGCGTTCTGGCGGAGACCTCCCTGATCTGGTCCATCGCCTCGCCCAACGAGATTTTCGGCGCCAGGTTGAACGAGATCGTGACGGCCGGAAGTTGTCCCAGGTGGTTCACCGATTGCGTTCCCACGATTTCAGACGTCTTAATGACGGTGTCCAAGGGCACCAAGCGGCGGGTAATGGCATTGGATCGAACATAAAGCGAGGACAGGGCGTTGGAGTGCGACTGAAACTCGGGCTTCACCTCCAGAATCACGGGATAGGTATTGGTCGGCGTATAGATGTTCGAAATGAGCCCCGAACTGTAGGCGCCCGACAACGCGCTCTCCATCTGGTTGGCTGTCAGGCCGAGAGTCGCCGCCTTGTCCCTGTCGAAGTCGACCTGAACCATCGGCTTCTCCAACAGGAGGTCTATGTTGACGTCCTGGAGGATTGGCAGCCCGGCGAGTGCCTTTTCGAGCTGCTGTGCGGACGTATACAACTCCTGCGTGTTGGGTCCCTGCATCGTGTATTGGTACAGCGTCCGGGTCATCATGCCGCCGATCCGGATGGGCGGCGGATTCTGTATGAACACGCGCACCCCGGGCACGGCGGCGAACTTGGGCCGGAGCCGGGCCATGAGCTCGTCCGAGCTGAGCAGGCGCTCCTTGCGAGGCTTCAGCCGCAGCGTGATCCGCCCCGTGTTGCTGCTCCCCCCCATCCCGCCCGCGCTCGAATTCAGCCGCAGCACGTTGGGGTCGGACAGAGCGATGTCCGACAACCGCCGCGCGTAGCGGAACATGTCTATCGGGGAGGCGCCCTGGACGCCTTCGAACGAGACCTGCAGCGAATCGTTATCCTCGCTTGGAATGAAGCCCTTGGGAATCTTCATGAACAAGAAGACTGTGGCTCCGATCAGCGCAAAGGAGATGGCCAGCGTCACCGGCCGGTACTTGAGGGTCCACCGCAGCGATCTCTCGTAGACCCATAGCATCCCTTTGAAGATGTTCTCGGTGACGTCATAGAACCTGCTATGGCCCGTCTTCTTCGGTGGGCGCAGGAAGCGGCTGGCGAGCATCGGCGTCAGGGTGACCGACACGATTCCGGAAATCAGAATCGCCGTGGCAATCGTGACCGCGAATTCCTTGAACAACCGGCCTACAATGCCTCCCATGAAAAGCACGGGAATAAAAACGGCCGTCAGCGACAGCGTCATGGAAACGATCGTGAAGCCGATTTCGCGGGACCCGGTCAGGGCCGAGCTCATGGCGGGCTCGCCGTGCTCCATATGACGCACGATGTTTTCCAGCATGACGATGGCGTCATCGACTACGAAGCCCACCGACAGGATCAAGGCCATCATGGAGAGGTTGTTGAGCGAATAGCCCAGCAGGTACATGACGGCGAACGTGCCGATGAGGGAAAAGGGCAGTGCGAGGCTGGGAATCAAAGTGGCCGACACGTTGCGCAGGAAAAGGAAAATGACCAGAATCACCAGGCCCAGCGTGAGGAGCATGGTGAACTGAATGTCGTGGAAGGATTCCCGGATCGACTGTGAGCGGTCATAGAGAATGTCCAGCTTGACGGTGGGAGGAAGCTGCTCCGTGAAGCCTGGCAGCAATTCCTTGATGGAATCGACAACCTGGATCGTGTTGGTGCCGGGCTGCTTCATGACCATCAGCATGATGGCCCGGCTGTTGCCCTCTCGCGTGTAGTACCACGAGGCGGACTTGTCATCCTCGATACCGTCAACGACGTTCGCCACCTCTTCCAGCCGCACCGGATTCCCGTTGCGCTGGGCGATCACCATGGGCCGGTACTCTTCGGCCTTTATGAGCTGGCCGCGCGCCTGGATGGTATAGGACCGGGTGGCGCCGTACAGCTCGCCCGTGGGCATATTCACGTTCCAACCCCGGACTGCTGAGGTCAGCTCATCGATGCCGATGCCCTTGGCGGCCAGGGCGGTCGGATCCACCTGAATACGAACGGCCCGGTTTGCCGATCCCCGGATTTGGACCTGGGCCACGCCGCTCACCATCGAAATGCGCTGCGCCATCATGGTGTCGGCGTATTCGTTGAGATCGTAGAGCGGAATCGTGTCCGAAGTCAGAGTCAGGAAGAAAATGGGGAAGTCCGCTGGGTTGACCTTGCGAAAGGACGGGGGGCTCGGCATCCCCGGAGGTAGTGAGCGCGAGGTGCGGGAGATGCACGACTGTACGTCGAGCGCGGCCCCGTCTAAATCCCGGTCCAGCGAGAATTGCAGCGTGATTTGGGTGCTGCCGAGGCTGCTCGACGACGTCATCTGGTCCACGCCGGCGATGGTGGAGAACTGCTTTTCGAGCGGGGTGGCCACGGAGGCGGCCATGGTCTCCGGATTGGCTCCGGGCAGGCCGGCATTCACGGAAATGGTCGGAAAGTCGACGTTGGGAAGATCGCTCACCGAAAGGGCGCGGTAGGCCACGAAGCCGAACAGGGCGATGGCCAGCATCAATAAGCTGGTCGCGATCGGACGCCGGATGAAAAGCGCTGAAATGTTCATAGCGAACGCGCTCCTTTGCTTCCGCGGCCCGCGCCTTTGGTCTCCACTCTCATTCCCGGGGCCACGCGCAGTTGTCCTTCCGTGATCACGGTCTCGCCGCTCGCCAGGCCCTTCTCAATGACGACCTCGTCCGCCATCTTGAGCCCCGTGACCACCGGCCTCATCTCCGCGGTCATATCCTGTTTCACGACGTAGGCGAATTCGCCGTTCTGCCCGATCTGAACAGCCCGCAGAGGCACCACCAGGGCATTGGATACCGTCGTCAGCCTGAGAGTGACGTTCACGAATTGCCCCGGCCAGAGCCGGTTGTTGCTGTTGGGAAACGAGCCCTTCAGCTTGATGGTTCCGGTGGTGTCGTCAACTTTGTTATCGACGAAGGTCAGCGTTCCGGTCTCAGCCTGGTCCGGATCGGACGGCAAAGTCGCGAACACCGACAGCTTCCCCGCCGCCATGTACTTCTTCACGTCAGGCAGCCGGTTCTCCGGAACCGAAAACGTGACGTAAATCGGGTGAATCCGGTTGATGGTCACCAACTCCGCGTCGCTGGCTCTCACCAGATTGCCCACCTCGACCACCAGGTCCCCGGTTCGTCCATCCACCGGCGAGCTGATATCGCAGAAGCTGCGCTGAAGCTTGGCGCTGGCCACCGCGGCCTCATCCGATCGAATCGCCGCATGCGCGCTTTCGATGGCGGCCTGGCTGGCGCGCACGGCCTCCCCGCGGGCGTCGGCCTCCGAGGCGTACTGTTCCGCCTGCTCCCGCGACATCACACCCGCGGCGAAGAGTTGCTGGTAGCGGGAGGCCTGGTCGCGGGCATACTTCTCCTGGGCCGTGTCGCGCTTCAGGTTGGCCTCAGCCTGACGCAGCAGGGCCACGTTCCTCGCCATGTTGGCTTCTGCCTGGCGAATGGCCTCGTCATACGTCCTCGGGTCGATCTGAAAAAGGGGATCGCCCGTCTTGACATCCTGGCCTTCACGAAAATAAACCTTTAGCAGTTGGCCTGCCACCTGCGACTTGACGCGGACTGCCGCCTGGGTCTCCACCGTGCCGACGACCCCGACGTCCATGGGAACGGCCTTCTCCTTCGCGACGGCGGTGGTCACCGCCGCGGCCATCTGCTTGCGTGAGGCCGTTTGCACGGCGCTCGTCGAACAGCCTGCCAGCAGGAGGACAATAATAGCTGATATACCTAGAACGGTCTGCTTCATGGGATGAGATTCCTCTAACATGGTACATCCAGTCCTTGTGGCGTTTGGGAACCACGCGAAGTTACCAGCAACCGGAGGCGGCCCGGAGGGGGCCCCATGAAAACTCTGCACGTGGATCTGGGCCGTCAGTGGCGCGGTGGGCAAAACCAGGCGTTGCTGCTCGTTCAGGGCCTTCGGGACCGGGGACACGCGACGGAATTGATTGCCGTGCTGGGTTCCCCTTTGGCGCGGCAGGCGCAAGACGCGGGGATCCAGGTACACGCGGTCGGACATCCCGGTGCGCGGCTCCAGGCGTCCCTCCTGGTGACGAGGCTGTTGAAACCGGATACGTTCGACGCCGTGCACTGCCACGATGCCCATGGTCTGACGGCGGCTTGGATCGCCGGCGCCTACCGGCGCGCGCCCGTCGTGGCCTCGCGCCGGGTGGCCTATGCATTGACGCGAAACCGCATCGCGCTTAGCCGGTATCGATCCGCGCGCAAGATCATTGCCGTCTCCCGGTTTGTGAAGGAAAGCGTTCTGGCTTCAGGGCTGCCGGACGAGCAAGTGGAGGTCGTTTATGACGGCGTTCCGCTGCCGCCGAAGGCGGCTCGCGACAGACGAATCGCCGCCTCCCCCTTGATCGGCTGTGTCGGCTACCTGCTGCCCGAAAAGGGCCAGGAATTGCTGATCCGCGCCATGCCTCTCATTCTGGAGAAATGCCCCGGCTGCCGCCTGATTCTCGCCGGCGATGGACCCTCCCGGGCCGGCTTGGAGCAGCTTGCGCTGGAATTGAAGTTGGGGCAGGCCATTCAGTTTGCGGGACACGTGGAGGATGTTTCACAGGTGTACCGCGCGCTGGATGTCTTCCTGTTTCCATCCCTGGCGGAACCGCTGGGCAGTTCTCTGCTGGCGGCGATGTCGCATGGGCTTCCCGTGGCTGCCGTGGCGGGCGGGGCAGTGCCCGAGATCGTCGAGGATGAAAGCAACGGCCTGCTGGTAGCCGCGCCGGAAGCCGGCGCCATGGCGCACGCGGTGTTACGACTGCTGGGCGACCCCGAACTGGCGGCGCGTCTGGGCGCAGCGGGCCGGGCGACCATCGAAGAGCGCTTTACCGCCGGCCGCATGGTGGAAGCGACCCTCGACATCTACCAGCGGCTGTGAGTGCTCTCGGCTTACTGCTCGAGGCAGCCGGCCGCCGATCTGCCGCCGGCACTTCCGCGACCAGGCGACTATACGCTCATATGGATTGCTTCCGATTGGCCGACCATCCCGACGGAAACACTCCGAGGTCACCAGGCGAGCCAGTATCATCGTTGGACCGTTATGAAAGCTCCGGATTGAGTCGTGGCTCCGCCGATCTCCGCGATAACAGGCTGGTCCCCGTTCGGCAACTCCGGCACGACGACGTTGATCTGATATTCCCCTGACGCCACGAGTCCGGCCCAGGCCACGCTGGCAATGACGCCGCCGATGCGGACCACCACCGGAGACCGCAGACGGGCGGGTGGCGAGACCACCTGACCCGAGGGGGTCGAGGGGTCAGTTGGACCGAAGCCCGTGCCGTACAGCCAGATGATGTCGCCAGGTTTTGCCGCTCGAAAGGACAGGTTTGGGTAGAGCCCTGGTTTCCCCAGATAGGCGCCGTCAGGATGTACGGCCGCGATGTACTTCCGCCCTTCGGGATCGAACATGAACCAACCCGGAGCAAACAACTGTCTGTCGACCGTGACGGGCGCGCTCCGACCTTGCGGGGTTATGACCTCGACGGCGACCGGGCCAAGTGCAGCATCATCCGGAGCCAGCACAATGATCTGGGTTGGGCTGATGTAGATGACCGGCGCGGGCTTGCCGTTGATGTTCGCCGAAACACCATCCAGTTGGGTGGGCAGAGTGTTGCCAACAAAATCAGACGCCGACCAACTTCGGGTAGTCGGCGCGAGGTTCGTCCCTTGGATGGCCATCCACGTCTGCGAGGCAAATCCAGCCTGGCCGTGGGCAGCGTTTACAACCTTCAAGATCGTCGGACGCGCCCCAGTCCCGTCCTGCCGCACCTCAACGGAGAACACCGACGTTCTGCCATCGCCGTCGGTCGCCGTCGCGGTCACATTCGATTCAGTGAAACGTCCCGCCCCCTTGGAGAACGCGAAGGCCCCCGATCCGTCCGCAACGGTGCTGCCTTCGAACACGCGCCCCTCGTCCTCGGAGTCCGAGAAGATTTCCACTTCGCAACCGGGGCAGGCCGTGCCGGCCAGGATATTGGAGCCGACAGACGTGATGATCGGCGCGGGTGGCTCCGCGGCCCCCACAATCCCGTCTCCGGCGTTGTGATGGATCGAGTTTCGTCGGATGGTGCAGTCGAATTCGGGGCTGAAACTAACGCCGCTACCGCCTCCGGGGCCTGCTGACATGGCGTTGTGCGCGATGACATTGGCCTGGACGACGCTATGTAGTCCCCCGAGTGTGACGCCACCCACTTGTATTGCCCAGCGGGATCTGGCCGCTCGAATCGGTACC
The DNA here is from genome assembly GCA_963744775.1 of Bryobacterales bacterium. GTDB lineage: Bacteria > Acidobacteriota > Terriglobia > Bryobacterales > Bryobacteraceae > CAVUVG01. Next base: position 40,948 of record CAVUVG010000021.1, on the reverse strand, counting down.
AATGTAGTTTCCAAGGACCATGCTGTAATATCCGCTTGCCCCAACCCCAAACCCGCCGTTGGCGGCGATGACATTCGCTTCCTGGGGTGTCGCGCCTCCGAGCATGTTGGGGCTACGCACAAGCCCCACACCGTTATCGGCGTTCCCAAGAGGGTTGCGGCCGGTGATGTCGGTGCCGACGAAGTTGCCCAGCACCACGTTTCCGCTTGAATTGATGGCCATCCCGTTCCCCAGATTACCGCTGACGATGTTTCGTTCCTCCGGACGGGTTCCCCCGATCCGGTTGAATCCCGAAAGAGGCTCGTTCAGCCATATGCCATGGGCCCTGTTCGGGATGGCCCTGGTGCCGGTGGCATCCGTGCCGATCCGATTGCCCAGTATGGCGTTGTAGCTGCTGCCCGCATCGTCGATCCCCACCCCCGATCCGCGGTTTCCGCTGATCAGATTCCCTTGGAGCACATTTAGAAGGCTCCCAAAGCGATCATGATTCCGCCCAGCCCTTCGTTTCCCAGCGCGACGCTGCCGGTGACGTCCGTCCCGACGTAGTTGCCGGCGATCAGATTTTCCGTTGCCTGTCCGGCCAGGATGATGCCATGTAAGCCGTTGGCGCTGACGACGTTCCTGTCCCGCGGATCGGGGCCCCCAATGCGGTTGTTCGTGCCCCTCTGGACCCACACTCCCTCCATCCCGTTCCCCATCGCCTTGGTTCCGCTCGCATCGATCCCGATGAAGTTGCCGATGACGACGTTTCTAGAGGCTGTCCCGCCATCGCCACTGATCATGATTCCTGCGTTTCTATTACCGCTGATCACGTTTCCCTGTCCAACGGGCCCGCGCCCCACGGTCCTGTCCCCGCCGATGACGTTGTCGCTGCCGTGGATCTGGATGCCGGTGTGCGGAAACCCCAGGATCTGCAGTCCTCTGATGGTGTTGCCGTCCGACTTGATGAACAGACCGAATGCACCGCCCTGGCCTGGCGGGGCAGACAGGCCGCTACCGTCCAAGATCACACCGGCATCGCTGCCATCGATCACGACATTCCCGGGAATATTGGGCAGGACGCTGACCAGCCGTATGGCCGCGGGCGCGGCCGGAGGAAAAACGGCGGGATCGAATGTGATGGTCGTTCCGGAACCCGCGTTCAGCAGGCACTGCCGGAGAGTTCCGACCCCGCTGTCGCTGACCGAGACGACCAGGCAACTGCTCGGTGCCGCGGCGGTGACGCGTGCGATGGCACTCGCGGTGGTCACCTCTCCAGATCGCAGCGGCGGCGCAGGCTGCGAATCAGGGCCTTCTCCAGGTGGCGGGGGATCCATGGAGTCTCTCCGGCCGGTGGAATCGAGCCCGACAGTGCCGGTGGTGCTGGAGCCCGATCCCAGGATGAGGAGACCGGTCGGTCCGTCAGCCAGATACACTCGTCCGCCATCGATAGCGACTTTCCGCGTGAAGCCCGAGGTGCGGTAGCTTTCGACCAGAACCGGGCGGCCAGGGTCCGAGACATCGACGACCAGCAGGCCATCGTCACCGCAGGCCAGATACGCGAAGCGCCCCACCAGGGCCAGGGAATGTGGCCCCGGTGTCCGGAGGGATCCGATCGCGACGGGATGGTCCGGATCCGAGACATCGAGCACACGCAGACCGAAGCCCGTGTCGGCAACGTAGGCGCGGTTCGCGGACACCGCGATATCACGGATGAGGAACGACGATCCGGGGTTGAAAGAACCTCGCCTGACAGGATTTTCGGGATCGGAAACATCCACGATGGCAAGGCCGCCACGCTCAAGGGAGACGTAAGCAAGGGTCCCGGCGATGGTCACGCCCACGGCCGTTTCGAGATCGCTTTCCTTCTCTTTCGTCCGAAGGAACGCCGAGCGGATCGGGCGACGCGGGTCGGAAACTTCAAGATCTCGAGTCCATTCTCAATGGCAATATAGGCATGATCTCCCGCAATATCCAACCCTCTGGGCTGACCGTGGAGATTTTGTAGAAGCCGATGCGCGCCGGGCGAGTTGGGGTCGGATAGATCCATGACGTGCAGACCCGCCGACGCGGGCCCCTTGGTCGTCATGTAGGCCAGGCCACCTCGTACGACAACGTCCTTGGAATTGCCCTCGACGCTCCAACTACCGACCTGCCTAGGCCGCGTTGGATCGGAGATGTCGATCACGAAAAATCCGGTAGTTGCTTCGGCAATGTATGCGTAAGTCCCGGAGACCGTCAATCCCTCGACATACCCCAACGGATGGAAGGAGCCCACCTGGGGCAGTTCGGGACCGGCCGACAGGTTCACCGCGCGCACGCCCCAGTTGCGATCCGCCACAAAGGCCGTATTCCCGGCCACCGCCACGCTGCCCGCGTGCCCGCCCGGGCCTTCAAGTATCCGGTCTCGACCGGGTGCGCCGCATTAGTGACGTCGAGCACCCGCAGCCCTCCGAAGGCGTCCGCCACATAGGCCGTTTTCCCCGAGACCGTCACGCCAAAGGCCCATCCTGGCGTCTTGTAGGCGCCAGCCAGCGCGGGATGCGCGGGATCGGCCACGTTGATCGTCTTCACGCCTTCCCAGCCATCGGCCAGGTAGACAGTGCTGCCCGCGATGGCGACACCGTAGGCGTAACCGTCCGTGACCAGGCGCCCGACTTCAACCGGATGCCTGGGATCGCTCACGTCGGCGATCAGCAGGCCTGCGCCTGCGGCTGCGATGTACGCGTAGTGCCCCTGTACTGCCACATCGAAGGCGTAGCTCATGGGATAAGCGGAGCCGAGCTCCACCGGCTGCGAAGGTCTCGAGATATCCACGAGGCGCAGGCCATACGGCCCGTTCGCCACATAGGCGATCGATTCGGCCACAGTTACGCCCTGCGCGTAACCGCGGGAGTCCCATACCCCGATCTCGGTCGGCAACGCCGGGTTCGAGACATTAATGACTCGCAACCCTACACCGCCGGCGGCCACGTAGGCCAATGCCCCGCTGAGGGCAACATCCTCAACAGCCTGCGAAAACGGCAGGGTCGCTCCCACTTCCCGGAGGTCGGACGGATTGGACACATCCAAGGCGACGAGCCGCATTCCGACACCGATGTAGGCGTAGCCCCCCTGCACGGCGATGCCTTGGGTGGGTCCACCGATCTGGCCGACCATCTTCCAGGCAGAGGCCTGGTCCGGAGCAGCGGCCATGAGAACGCGGGTGCCCAGGACTAACAGAGCCGCCCACTGCGCTATCCGACCTATAAACCAGGATTTCCATCTTGCCTTCGCGCGAACCAGCGAGTATACACCCAGCCGCCATGTGAGATGGCTTTCGGCCAGCATCAGACAGTGGGACCGCGCCTGCGGGAACTCCAAAAGGCCTGGGCCGAGCGGCAGAGGTGCAAGGAGTGGCCCGCCACCGAGCCGCGCAATTCCCTAGCTCTTCACACTGCGCGTCCCATCCTGCCGACGGATAGAGCTTCGCTCACTCCTCGGCATGCCACGGGAAAGCCCGACGAATTCAGCGCGGAAGGAGCGCCCCCTCAGTGGCGCGCGAAGCAACTGTTGCGCTCCGTCACGCATCCTGCGGAGAGAGCTACTCCTGCAGCAGTTGCTCTTGCATTCACGTCAGCTCAAACGCCACGGCCCGCGATAGGGCCTCTCCAGCCATCGGTTGGCTTCGGCGTCGCCGATGACCTGCTCCTTGACCGGGTCCCATCGCAGCGACCGGCCCAGCCGGGTCGAGATGTTGCCGAGGTGGCACATGACCGACGTGCGGTGGCCTTCTTCAACATCCGCGGTCGGGCGCTTGCGGCTCTTGACGCAATCCAGGAAGCTCCGGACGTGCGGTCCGTTGAGGTCCGCCCCCTTGGCCTGCAGAGGCTCCATGGCGGGCGCTCCTCCCGAGCCTCTCTCGGGCCGTATCTGGTAGCCGGAGCGCAGCAGGGTGAGCATACCCTTGGAGCCGTAGACGTTCAGCGTGAACGACTGGCCCGAGCCCACCTCGCTTGTCGTCCAGGAAACGATCACTTTCGGGAACTGGTAGGTGACCTGCTGGATGTCGGGTGTCTCTCCGCCGTCGGTCAGCGAGTAGCGGCCGCCGAAGCCGGAAACAACCTGCGGAGCCTCCGCCCCGATGATCCAGCGGGCGATGTCGAGGTCGTGCGCGCCCCAGTTCGTCATCTGCCCGCCGGAATAGTCCCAGAACCAGCGGAAATTGTAGATGCAGCGGAATGGATTGAACTCTCTCTTGGGGGCGGGGCCGAGCCACATGTCCCAATCCAGCGCCGAGGTCAGCCCCGACGCCAGTTCGGTCGGCTTGAGACCCGGATGAGATGTTGCGCTGCATGCCGGCATGGATGCGGTGGACTTCGCCGATGGCTCCATCCTGCACCAGCTTCACGGCCTCCGCGTAGTGCGCGCCGGAGCGCTGCTGGCTGCCGGTCTGGACCACCCGGTTGTGCTTGCGCGCCGCGTCCAGCATCTTGCGGCCCTCCACCAGCGCCAGCGACAGGGGCTTCTCGCAGTACACGTCCTTGCCCGCCTCGCAAGCCGCGATGGTCATCAGCGCGTGCCAGTGGTCCGGCGTGGCGATTTGGACTGCGTCCATTTCCTTTTGTTCCAACAGACGCCGCCAGTCCTTGTACGACTTGACCTGGCCTCCGGCCATGGCGACGCCTTTCTCCAGGAACGGTTGGTAGACGTCGCAGACAGCCACCGGCTCCACGTCCGGCTCCTTCAGCATGACCGCCCAGATCGCGCGGCCGCGTCCGCCGCTGCCGATCAGTCCTAAGCGAATGCGGTCATTCGCGCCCAGCACTCGCGTCGCGCTCAACGCGGAGGCGGCGCCCATGGCAATCGTCGTTCTCGAAAAATCTCGTCTCGTCATTGGATGTATCTCCGAATTTATCCTTGTACGGCGCTCAGTCCCGGACCGGTCAAAGTGCCGGTCCTGACCTGCCCATCCTTGAACACAAAAATGCCTGGGAACCGCTCGTCCCAGCCCTTGTTGGCGGCGGGAACATACTGCCTTGAATTCGCCTCGATGGCAGCGACCGCCGGCACGTGCGCGGCGAGCCCCGCCGAATGGATCAACGACGCACCTGGGCAGGTCAGATCCTGCACGCACAGGAACATCTTGTGCTGCTGTGCGGCGGCCGCCATCAACACGGCGTGGCGACTGGCCTTTGCACGCTTTGAGGGCCGCTCCCGTGTATCCCATCTCGCGCGCCAGCATCAACGATCTCCAGGTCGATCAGCGACTCGTCGATCACTACGGGGACGATCTTGGAAACCTCATGCATGACATTCTCGCGGTGCGCCCGGAGGTCGCGAGCCGTCGGTTGCTCAATGTACTGAATGCGCGCAAACGCCGCCGGACTGCCCGCCTTCACCTTCTGGATGAACTCCAGCAGATAGCCGACGTTTCGGCACTTTTCGTTGAAGTCCAGCGAGTAATACCACTGGGCGACCTTGCGCTTGGCCTGTGTCTGGGTGGCGATGCGGTCCACGCTCAGTACGCGATTCACGTCCCAGGCCAGATCGTCGCCATTGAGCTTGATCTTGATGTGGGTCAGCCCGTTGTACTCGATCCACTGGGGCAGCGTCTCCGGCAAGCCGTCCTTGATCGGGTTCTTGTTGTCGGCGTCCGTCAGGGGATCGACCGCGCCCACCAGGTGGTACAGGGGCATCGTGGGCTTGGGCTGCGGCGAGATGAAGCTGTTCAGCCGGAGGCCCTTGTAATCCGCGCCGAGGTAACGCGACAGATCATTGGGCAACAGGTCCGGCCCATAGGTCTGGTACGTGCTGCGGCCATGAATCTTTCCGAACGCATCGTGGACCGCGGCATCGAAGGGACTCGCCGTCACCAGCGTGCAGAGCGGCGGGATGGCCTCCGCAAGCTGCTGCTCTGCCTTAACCTCGGCCGCGGCTTTGAAGAACGCCGCCTCCACCGCGACGTTGATGTCGATGGGGTGGCCGTATTCCTTGTAGCCATTCATTACGGCGGCGATTTTGCCGGCCAGCGCTTTCATCGCGCCCAGCGTCTGGTCGTACTTCAGGACTTGCGAGGGAAATGACCAGACGTTGCCCATTGGCATGGAGCCGAAGCCCTTCGCCGTCCGCCCGTCCGGGGTTCGCACCACGCAATCCACGTTGAGCAGCGTCACCCGGTCCACGATCGCCCCGCCGAACTTGATGGGCGTGCGATACATGTAATCTTCGTAGGCGAACGATACGTGTTCAACGCGGATACCCGTCCGTTGCCTGGAGCAGGCGATCCATGGGGCTGCGGCCAGCGCGCCGGCGCCCGCCTGAACGAATCTTCGCCTGTTCATGCCAGTCCCGCCTCTCCCAGCAATTGCCGCAGCTTCAACAAATCACGCCTCATGGTTGCGAAGACCTCTTCTTTGTATTTCGGATCAGCCGGCTGCAAGCCGGGGGACGCCAGCGGGAACTCAAGATGGTGCTGGAACGGCCCGGAAAACCGGGCCTGCCGCGAGCATGGGCAGGAATTGCGAGAAACGCACCAGGCCCTCGCCGAGCGGCCTCCATTGCGTTCGCCAATTTCCCTTTGCGTCCTTTTCCCAGGTGTAGTCCTTGACCGCGACGCCGCGCAGATAGGGGCCCGTGATGCGAAAGCTGTTGATCCAGCCGCCCACGCCGCCCTCGATGGTGGCGTGCCCGATGTCGTAATTGACGCCCACCCGGCTGGGGTCGAGGCCCTCCATGATCTGAAGCAGATCCCAGATCGATGCGCCCACCAGGTTCACGCCCGAATGCGTGTGATACATGGCGCAGACTTTGTAGCGCCCGTTCAGCTCCGCCAGTTTCGCCGCCAGGAGCTTGAACTCGCGAATCTGTTGGTCGATCGGCCGGTCCATCGTGTACCGCAAACCGCCCCAGCGATAGTTGGAGATGCCCAGTTCCGTCATGGTCTGAAGCACGGCCTCGGCGTGCGGCGAGCCGGCGTGCACGATGTCGGTGGTGATCATGGGCACCTCGAGACCGTGCTTCCGGATGAGGCCGACCAGCGGCGGCAGATCCTGCCCGACACGCTCCGGCTCGACGTGCCCGCCCTTCCTGACCGTGATGTCGACTCCATCGAAGCCGATCTCGGCGGCGCCCTTTGCCAGTTCCTCGCCCTTCAGAAATTGCAGGTGCTTCGAAAAGATCGTTATTTTCAACTTGCCGGTCGCCGGTGCGGGCGCGGCCGATCCTCGCGCGGCGGCGCCCAACACCGCAGCCCCCGCCGCCAGCCAGGTTCTTCTGGACACAACACCGCGAATCTGCTTTTCGCTCATAGTGATCCCCGGGACCGCTCCGGTCCCTGGCGCAAGGGGTATTCTACATCAAAGAAGGTAGTTGCAGCCGCTGTCGTGGCGCGTGGTCTCGAAAGGATCGAACGTAGGCAATGGACATCTTTGCGCATGCTCTTTGGACCAGCGCCGCGGGCATCACGGCCAATGAGAAACTCCGCAAGCCGTTCCGGTGGCCGTGGTTGGTCCTGTGGGGGGTGTCGCCGGACTTGGGCGCCTTCAGCCCGATATTCATCCTTCAGGCCTGGATCTGGCTTTTCGGCGATGCCTCCACTACGCCGGGACTGTTCAACCCCGCTTTGCGCGAGGCCCTGCCCGTCTACCTGCGGCCGGACGAGCTGTACCACTACACCCACAGCTTGGTGATCTTCTCCGCCGTGTTTGCGCTGATTTGGCTGGTACGCCGCCGCCCGGTCTGGGTCATGCTGGGCTGGCCCATGCACATCCTGATCGACATTCCCTCACACCGCGCCGGCATGTATGGCACGCCGTTCCTCTGGCCCATTTCGTCCTACCGCTTCAATGGAATCTCGTGGGCGCGGCCCGGGTTCATGCTCCTGAACTACAGCGCCCTCACCGTGGTCTACCTTGCGCTGCTGATTTGGCTTCTGTCCACCAGGCGGAAATCGCCGCCTAAAGACGGGCTACAATAACGGGTATAGGAGGGGATCACCAATGAAAGTCAGACGTGTTGTGCGCAATCTGGGTACAGTGCTGGCTGTAGGTGCGGCCGGCGCCGGAGTAGCTCTCCTTTTCGCTCCACAGTCCGGGCTGAAGACGCGGCGGCTGATCAGACGCAAAACCGAAGACCTCGGAGACGACGCCCGGCATCTCTACGACCGCCTGGTCGAGAAGGGCGACGGCGCCGCGCGACGGCTGCGGTACACGTGGCGAACCCGGCTCACCCAGCAGAGCCCGATCGGGAACCGGATCAGTTGACCGTTTATGACGGCGGACATCGGGTGGAGGTTAGGAAGGGAGAAATATGGGTGGAGCTCAAGTGACGAATCTCGCCGACAAGAAGTGCGTGCCTTGCAAGGGCGGCGTGCCGCCGCTCGCCGGGGATGCGCTGCGCCAGCTCTCTTCGCAACTTCCCGATTGGAAAGTGATCGAGGAGCACCACATCGAGAAGAGCTTTGTGTTCCCGGACTTCCGGGGCGCGCTGGCTTTCGTCAACCGCGTGGGCGAGGTGGCTGAAGAGCAAGGCCACCACCCCGACATCACGCTCTCCTGGGGTCTGGTGGGCGTAAAGACCTTTACCCACAAAATCCAGGGCCTCACCGAAAGCGACTTCATCCTGGCCGCCAAAATCGACCGGCTTTACTTTCAGTGAGAGGCCTGCGCTACAGCTTGACCGTTCGCAGCCGCAGCGCGTTGCTGATCACCGAGACCGAGCTGAAGGTCATCGCCGCGCTGGCGATCATGGGGCTTAGCAGGAGGCCGAAGAACGGATACAGCACCCCGGCCGCAATGGGCACGCCGAGCAGGTTGTAGATGAAAGCGAAAAAGAGGTTCTGCCGGATGTTCCGCATGGTGGCGCGGCTGAGCATCCTGGCGCGCACCACCCCGCGCAAGTCCCCCCGCAGCAAAGTGATTCCCGCGCTCTGAATGGCGACGTCCGTCCCCGTGCCCATGGCGATTCCCACCTGAGCCTGCGCCAATGCCGGCGCGTCGTTGACGCCGTCGCCCGCCATGGCGACGATACGCCCGCTGGCTTGCAGCTGCTTGACCACTTCGCCTTTTTCCTGGGGCAGAACCCCGGCTCTCACCTCGTCGATCCCCAGTTCGCTCGCCACAGCTTCGGCCGTCACGCGGCGGTCCCCGGTCACCATGAGGATGCGGAGTCCGCTCTTGTGGAGCGCGCGCACGGCCTCGCGGGCGGAGTCCTTGATTGGATCGGCGACGAAGATCGAACCGGCGGGTTTGCCGTCCACGTTGACGTTGACATCGCCGGCGCCGGCCCGCATTTCTCCGGTGAGAGCTTGATTGCCCACCGCAACGCTGCGGCCATCCACCGTGCCGGTCACGCCCTTGCCGGGCAAGGACTGGAAGCCGGCCGGCTCCACCAGCGGCAGCCCCCTCTCACGCGCGGCGGCGACGATGGCGCCCGCCAGCGGATGCTCGCTGGCTCTCTCCAGACTGGCCGCCAGCCGCAGTAGTTCCGTTTCGTCGTAGCCGGCGAGCGCCGTAATGGAAACCAACCGCGGCTTTCCTTCGGTCAAGGTGCCGGTCTTGTCCACCACCAGCGTGTCCACCTTCTCCATCACTTCCAGCGCCTCGGCATTCTTGATCAGGACTCCCGCCATCGCGCCACGGCCGGTGCCCACCATCACCGCCATCGGCGTCGCCAGGCCCAAAGCGCACGGGCAGGCCACGATGAGAACCGCCACGGCATTGACGATCGCGTGCGCCAGCCGCGGCTCTGGTCCGGCCAGGGCCCAGACCGCGAACGTGATGGCGGCCACCAGCACCACCAGCGGCACGAAGTATGACGACACCACATCGGCCAGGCGCTGAATCGGCGCCCGCGAGCGCTGCGCTTCCCCCACCATCCGCACGATCTGCGCCAGCAGGGTCTCGCTGCCTACGCGCTCCGCCCGCATGACGAAGCTGCCCGAACCGTTCAGCGCGCCTCCGGTGACCTTGCTGCCCGAGACCTTCTCCACCGGCACTGGCTCGCCCGTCAGCATGGACTCATCCACGGCGCTGCTGCCTTCCAGCACCACACCATCGACCGGCACCTTCTCCCCCGGGCGGACGCGCAACCGGTTGCCGGGCTTGACCAGTTCCAGGGATATGGTGGCTTCAACGCCGCCGTCGCTCAGCAAGTGCGCCGTCTGCGGCGCGAGGTTGAGCAGCGCTTTGATCGCGCCGCCGGTCCGCGCCCGCGCTTTCAGTTCCAGCACTTGGCCCAGCAGCACCAGCGTGGTGATCGCGGCGGCCGCCTCGAAATAGACCGCGGGTCCGCCGCCGTGGCCTTGAAAAGAGGGCGGGAAGATTCCGGGTAAGAGGGTCGCCACAACACTGTAGAGGTAAGCCGTGCCGGTGCCCATGGCGATCAACGTGAACATGTTCAAGCTTCGGTTCACAATTGACGCCCAACCTCTTTGAAAGAAAGGAAAACCACCCCACAGGACCACCGGCGTCGCCAGCAGCATCTCGAGCCAGGTCAAGTGCAGCTCCGCCATGGCGATGACCAAGACCGGCACAGTCAGCGGCAGGCTGATCCAGAAACGGCGAGTCATGCCGGTCAGCTCGGGATTCTCCTCCTCGACCGCCGACGCGACTTCCGGCTCCAGCGCCATCCCGCACTTGGGACAAACGCCCGGGCCGATCTGCCGGACTTCTGGGTCCATGGGGCAGGTGTAATAAACGCCCTCGGGTTGTGGTGCCGGGGCCGGACGCGGGCCGAGATACTTCTCCGGGTCGGCCTGGAATCGCTCCCGGCAGCGCGGGTTGCAGAAGTAGTAGGTCTGCCCTTGGTAGTCGAACTTCCCGGCAGCCGTAGCGGGATCGACGTCCATCTGGCAGACGGGGTCCTTCACTGTATGCCGCGCCTTAACCGGCGGCCCGCCGATCGAAACTAGAGGCCTCGTTGGCGGCTCACCGCCGCTGGATCTCTGATTCGACGGCATCCATCTCCTTGCCGGCCTCGGCCCAGCGGCCTTGTCCGGTCAGCTCACGATAGCGGCTCAGATGCTGCCGGATTCTGTCCAGCCGCATCTGCAAGTCAGGCGAGACTACCTTGACCGCTGCGGCGCCCGGGGCCGCGGCCGGCGCCGCCGCCACCTGGGATTCCATGCCGGTCAACTCCGCCAGCGCCTGCTCGTAGGTATCCCTGTAGATGAGCGTGTTGCCCATGGCGAGCACCACCTTCTTCAATTGCGGCATGCGCGCCTCGCCGGCCTGAATGTAGATCGGCTCAACGTACAGGAACGTATCCTCCACCGGAAGCACCAGCATCTGCCCTCGCAGAACTCTGGATCCCTGCTGGTTCCACAACGACAGGTCCTTGGAGATGTTCTGATCCTGGTTGATTCGCGCCTCGATCTGCATGGGGCCGTAAATCAACGCCTGCTTGGAGAGCTGCAGGAAGACCAGCTCGCCCAGGTGCTCGCCGTCGCAGCGCGCCACCATCAGGCCGATCATGTTGTCCTTGCTGCGCGGGGTGAATGGCATGATGAGCAGGAATTCAGCCTGCGTCTCGCCGGGCAGCGTGGCCACGACGTAGGTGGGGGTCACCGTTTGCGGGCGCGTGTCCTGGCCCTGCACGTTGCGGGCGATGTCCCACAAATCCTCTTTGTTGTAGAAAGCCTGCGGGTCCTGCATGTGGAACGTGCGGTAGATCTCGGCCTGCGCTCTGAAGAAAATCTCCGGATACCGCACGTGCGCCCGCAAGTCCGCGGGCATGGCCGAGGCCGGCAACAGCAGGTTCGGAAAGATCTGCCGGTAGGCCTGGATGATCGGGTCCGTGGGGTCGAAGATGTAAAGGCGCACCGTGCCATCGTAGGCGTCGACGGTGGCCTTCACCGAATTCCGGATATAGTTGATGCCCCCAATTCCTTCCACGCTGATGCTTCTTGAATAGGGGTGCGCGGTTGATGTCGTGTAGCCATCCAGTGTCCACACCAGCCGCCCCGTCTCGGTCATCACCAGATATGGGTCAGTATCCCAATTGATAAAGCTGGCCAGCGCGGTCACGCGCGCGCGGACGTTGCGGCGGATCATCATCTTGCTCCGGGGAGTCAGATAACCCGTCAGCAGGATGTTGTAATCGCCCTCGCGCAGGGCCGCCGCCAGGCGCATGGGCAGGGAAGAGGCAGGGAATCCGCCGCTGCCTTCATAGGTGGAGAAGACGTTCTTGTCGCCGGAAGGATAGTTGAATTCCTGTTGCGCTGTGTGCACGAAGACCGGCTCGTGAACCACTTCTCCGTAGTAAATCTCCGGCCGGGTCAGCTTCAGGCTCTGGGTCTTGATTTGCGGCGGCGCGTCCTGCACGAAGAGGACCGGAAGGCCGTCGGTGGTGATGCGGTTGGCTTCGGCCATCACGGTCCCGTAACCGTGCGTATAGATGAAGGCGCGATTGATCCATCCGGCGGCTAATTGCCGGATATCCAGCTCCCGCGGCGTCAGCAAAGTCTGCCGCAGTTGGCCGTCGATGACATAACGGTCCACATCGGTATCGGCGAACACGTAGTAGGGTCGCAGGGCCTGGATCTGGGTGACCGTATCGTGGAAGGCGCGCCAGTCCCACAGCCGCACGTTGTCGAACAACGGCTTGTGCTTGTTGACGTCGATGGACGACTCCGGCCTGGCCGCGTACTCGGCCTCGCGCGCGCGTTTCTCCAGATTGAAAGCGCTGCGCGTGGCCTGGATGTGGGTCCGGATGTAGGGACGCTGAATCGAGATCTCGTTCGGTTTCACGTAGACCGCGGAGACAACAGTGGGAATCAGCGCCCTGAGGACGAAGGCGATCGCCATCACCCCGGCCATCTTCCAGCGGCCGATAGACGCGAAGACAGCCGCCCCGAGGCAGGCGAAGATCAGCACCCATTGCAGCGGCAGAGTGATCTTCTCGGAGACGTAGTCTACGCCGACCATGAACCCGTGGTCCTGCCACAGCATTTCGTAACGGCCCAGGTAGAACTGCAGCGCTAGTGCCAGCAACACCACCGCCGCCACGCCGCGCAGGAACCGGGATTCCAGCGCGCCCTCCAGCCGGAACAGGCGAGGGTCAATCTGCCCGGCCTCCTGCATCTCGGGGAACTGCCGCACCAGTTGCCAGCCGCGTGCGGCCACCCAGTAGACCAGAGCCGAAAGCACCGCCAGCGCCAGGAAGTATTGCCGAAGCAGTGTGTAGAAGGGCAGGTCGAACAGATAGAAGCGAAGCGGAAGCCCGAAGACCGAATCGCGCCAGCCGGTTGCCTCGGCGGGAATGTGACGCCCTCCGAAGTAGCGCACAACCGTCCAGGTGTCGATCGTGCCGGACGCCAGCACCCACGACAATCCCAGCAGTACCAGAGTGGACACTACGGCGTAAATCCGATGGCCTTTGAAACCCGAGTCCGCGAAGGCCAGCGCCCGCGCGTGCGCGATCCACAAGGCAATAAAGGCGATCAGCGTGGCGACCGTCACCGGGGCGATGCCGTAGATCAGCATCTCGACCCACGTGGGCACCTGCTCCATTTCCTTCCACCACTGGTACTCGATGACGAAGTTGGCGGCCAGGCGCGCGCCTGAGAGCACCAGGAACGCGGCGATCAGGAGCGGGATCCAACGAGCGCCTGAAGATGGAGAGCGAGGCAGGGCAGGGTTCATGACTACCCGTTGTAGCATGTCCCGCTCTCCGGCAGTGGACGATTGTTCACCGCTGGTGTACAGGAACCGCAATCACCGCCGTTACCAACATGGATTTAAGGCTCCTTTGCTCCAATTCGGAAGCAATCCTGGTGCCACGGCGAGAGGGCTCCTGTGTGCTACGTTGTCGTTATGCGCGCGCATATTTCCTTCGGCCGGAATGGGCTTGACCTGGAGCTCCCCGAGGGCTTCCAATACCGGTTTCTGGAGGCGCGCTCCGCCCAGCCATTGCCCGATGACGCCGGGGCCATCGAGAAGGCGCTGGATGCGCCGCATGGTACTGCGGCCCTCGAAGTACTGGCGAGAGGGAAAAAGACTGCTGCCATTTCGGTCTGCGACATCACCCGCCCGGTCCCTTATCGGCGGATTCTTCCGCCGTTACTCGACCGGCTGCATCGCGGTGGAATTCCACCGGAAGGCGTCACTTTTCTAATCGCCACGGGGCTGCATCGCCAGGCGACCGCCGCCGAGGTTTCCGAGATCCTGGGTCCGGAGATCGCTTCCCGTTACCGTTGGGGAAATCACAATGCCCGCGAACTCTCTACGCACCGCCACCTCGGCGTTACTTCCTCCGGCACCCCGGTTTACATCGATGAACGGTTCCTTTCGGCCGACCTGCGTCTGACCTCGGGCCTGATCGAGCCGCACTTGATGCTGGGTTATTCGGGCGGACGAAAGCTGGTGGTCCCCGGGCTGGCGGCCCGGGAAACTATCTTGGTGCTGCACAGCCCCAAGTTCATGCGAGACCCGCGGGCGGTTGAAGGTTCGATTGTGGACAACCCGCTGCACAAGGAGTTCCTGGAAATCGCGCGCATGGCGGGGCAGGACTTCATTCTGGATGTCGCGCTGAACCGCGACCGCGAGATCGCCGGCGTGTTCGCGGGCGATCCTGTCGAGGCCCACCGCCGGGGCACGGAGTTCGTTTCACAGGTGATGCTGGAACTGCTGGACGAGCCGGTGGACGCCGTCATCACCACCGGAGCCGGATACCCGCTGGACCTGACCTTCTATCAATCGGTCAAGGGCATTATCGCCGCGGCGCACATTCTCAAGCCTGGGGGCAAGATTCTGCTTTTCGGAGCCTGCCAGGAAGGACCCGGCGCCCCCGAGTTTCGGGAGCAGCTCAAAACCTTCCCAAGTTGGAAGGAGTTTATGACGCACATTGAGACGGCGCCGGTGGTCATCGACCAGTGGCAGCTGGAGAAGCTGGCGCTGGCCATTAGCCAGGCCGAGGTCTTCTACCACGTGCCAGGGCTGCCGGCCGAGTATTACCCCACCCTCTGGGGCAGGGCACTTCCCACGCCCTCGGAAGCCGTGGAAGCGCTGGCGAAATCTCTGGCGCCCGGCTCCACCATTGCCGTCATCCCCGAAGGACCTTACGTGCTGGCCAAGTGCCAGCCTTCCCTGTCGATAGCGTAGCGTCCATCGTCTCCCCCCAAGGAGCGCCGCTTGCCAGGCGGCAGCAGCCGTTGTAGACTAGATTCCTTGTTGCAACTAAGTTGCAAAAAGGAGCACTCATGATCCAGCGAATCTGGCCAGCGGGGCTGGCCGTCGTTCTTTTAGCGTGTTGCGCGGCGGCACAGTCAACCGGGTCGGTATCGGGGCGCTTGGTGGACGCCGCGGGGGCCGCGATCCGAAATGGATCGGTTGTCTTGCGGTTAAACGCCACCGGCGCGGAATTCATCCAAACTACGGCGACTGACGGGACATTCCGGTTTGGAGGCGTTGGCGCCGGGGAGTATCTGCTCCGCGCGCGCGCCGAGGGTTTCGCGGAGGACGAACGGACGATCCGGATCGCGTCCGGTGAACTCAAAACAGTTGACATTCAATTGCAGTTAGCAATACTGGCACAGCAGGTCGTTATCCACGCTCATGAATTGGCCGGCGGTGATGCGGACTATCGCGGGATTCCGGGAGCAGTGAGCCGGATCGATGCCGCGACGCTGACGCAAAGTCGCGCGTTCACCTGCGACGAGGCCCTCCGTTTGGTCCCCGGGGTATACACGCGCGGGGAGGAGGGCTTCGGGTTGCGCCCCAACATCGGAATTCGCGGGCTCAATCCGACGCGTTCCTCAAAGGTGCTGCTGCTGGAGGACGGTGTGCCGGTCTCCTATGCACCTTACGGAGACAACGCCTCCTACTACCACCCGCCGGTGGACCGGTTTGAGCAGATCGAGGTCGTGAAGGGTTCCGGGCAGATCCTATACGGCCCTTCCACGGTGGGCGGAGTCATCAACTACCTCACTCCGGCGCCGCCAGAACACAGTTCCGGTTCGGTCACCCTCATCGGGGGCAACCACGACTACTTCAATGGGCACCTTCGGTACGGCGGACGCCTGCGGGGGACGGGTTTCCTGATGGACTATATGCGGAAGCAGGGTGCCGGGACTCGGGACAATACGCGCTTCGGACTCCATGACGCGACGGTGAAGGCACTGCGCAACCTGAGCTTGCGACAGTCGCTCTCCCTGAAGGCGAACTACTATGGCGAGGATTCACGGCTCACTTACTCGGGGCTGCGCTGGCCGGAATGGCTTGAGAACCCTCGCGCGAACCCCTTCCGAAATGACACGCTCGATTTCAACCGGTACGGAGCGGCCGCTACCCACATGTATGTCTTCACGGGCAGCACGGTGCTGGCCACGACGGCCTACGGCCAGCGCTTTCAACGCGACTGGTGGCGGCAGTCGAGCAACTCCGGCCAGCGGCCCAACGATGCAGCGGATCCGCTGTGCGGAGGCATGGCGAACTTGAACACCACCTGCGGCAACGAGGGGCGCCTGCGTGATTACCTGACCTGGGGCGTCGAGCCGCGGTTGCGGACGGGCACGGACATTTTCGGCTTTCCTGGCCAGTTGGAACTGGGATTCCGCGCCCATTTCGAGGAACAGGATCGCGTACAGATGAATGGCGACCGCCCGGACGCGCGCACGGGGCCGGTCGTGGAGAACAACGAGCGGGCGGTCAAGGCGTACTCAGGCTTTCTACAAAACCGTTTCTCGGTGGGGAAGTGGGCACTGACACCGGGCCTGCGGCTGGAGCACGTCCGCTACAGCCGACTGAACCGGCTGTTAGACGTACGCGGGCGGACGCAACTGAGCCAATGGATTCCCGGCCTTGGCGTCTCCTACAACCCCAGCGCCGCCTTCACGGCGTACGCGGGCGTACACCGGGGATTCGCGCCTCCGCGGGTGGAGGACGTCATCAGCAACAGCACGGGAGGTTCAATCGACCTCGCTCCTGAAATGAGCTGGAACTATGAGGCGGGTGTGCGCGCGCGGCCGTTCCGCGCAGCCGCGCTCGAGGCTGCGTTCTTCCGCATAAAGTTCGAAAACCAGATCGTACCGGCGAGCGTGGCGGGTGGGACCGGCGCCGTCCTCACCAGCGCCGGTGAAACCTCGCACCAGGGCGCCGAACTCAGTGGGCGCCTGGATTGGCGCAGCATGCTGGGCACAAGGCACAGCACGTACCTGCGCGGGGCCTACACGTGGCTGGGGATCGCTGAATTCGCGGGAACACGCTTTAGCAATGTGACCGGCTTCGCTGGCGTCCAGGTGACCGGCAACCGGTTGCCTTACGCGCCGGCCCAATTGCTGGATTCGGCCATTGGCTACGTTCACGCCTCGGGCTTTAACGCACTCATCGAGGCGGTGCATACCGGTGGTCAGTTTTCCGACGATCTCAATACCTGGATTCTTCAGCGGATGGCCAACGCGGCCGGATCCCGGCCAAACCATCTGGAACGGGACGTTGAACTTCCCGATAGAGAAATGGCGGTCTACTGCATTCCTGACGGCCAAGAACCTGACGGATAAGCTTTACATATCCGACCGGGCCCGCGGCCTGCTTCCTGGGATGTCGCGGCTGGTCCAGGCCGGCCTTCGTTTTAGTTTCTGACCCCAAGGCCCCCTCCGGTTGACAACCGCCAGCCGCTTCGATATAGTTCTTAACGTACTTATCTACCAATGGCTTGTGGGCGGAACCTCACGATACCTTAGTGCTCACGTGTCGCTCGGCTTCGTCCGGTTGTTGGTAGTGCTTTCGACCTGGAGACTTGGTCATGGCCGTTAATCGCGATGAGGTGCGGAAAGCCCCGGAATTCCGCCCGAGACGATGAATTACGAGCAACTCATCGACGACTACAGCCATTTTGCGCCGCCCGCTGAAGGAGAAGTGCTCCAAGGCCACGTGCTCAAGGTCACCCCCAACGAAGTGATCGTGGATTTCGGCTACAAGTCGGAAGGGCTGGTCCCGATCGCAGCAGTTCACCCAGCCCGACGGCAACGTCACGGTGCAGCCTGGCGACACCATCGATGTGGTCATCGACCGCGGCGGCGAGGAGCCGGAGGGTTACATCCTCCTCTCGCACGAGAAAGCCAGCCGCTTGCGGAGCTGGGACAACTTGGAGAAAGCCTACCGCGAGCGCCTGCTGGTTTCGGGCCGCGTTCTGGGACGCATCAAGGGCGGGCTGGCCGTGGACGTGGGCGTGGAGGCCTTCATGCCCGGTTCCCACGCCGACGTGCACCCGCTGCACAACCTGGACGGTCTGATCGGCCAGGACATCGCGGTCAAGGTCGTCAAGCTCAACCGCCGCCGCGGCAACGTGGTCGTATCCCGCAAGCTGGCGGTGGAAGAGGAGCACCAGACGCGCAAGCACGCAGTCCTGGAGGCGCTGAGGAGGGCGCGCTGGTCACCGGAGTCGGTGAAGGGCCTCACCGAATACGGCGCCTTCGTGGATCTGGGCGGTATCGACGGACTGCTGCACGTCAGCGACATTTCGCACGGCCGCGTGGGCCATCCCTCGGAAGCGCTGCACTCGGCGACGAGATCACGGTCAAGGTGCTGAAGTTCGACCGGGAGAAGGAACGAATCTCGCTGGGCCTGAAGCAGGCCCAGCCCGACCCGTGGGAGCACGCCGCGGCGCAATTCACCGTCGACACGCCGGGTCATCGGCCGCGTGGTCAGCATCACCGATTACGGCGCTTTTGTCGAACTGGAGCCCGGCGTGGAAGGGCTCATCCACGTCTCGGAAATGACCTGGTCGCCGGCGGCTGAAGCACCCCTCCAAGGTGGTGAAGGTCGGCGACCAGGTCGAGGCGGTCGTGCTGGGGGTGCAGACCAAAGACGCGGCGCATTTCGCTGGGCATCAAGCAACTGGAGCCGACCCCTGGACCACGGTCGAATCGCGCTACAGCATCGGGTCCGTGGTCGAAGGCCGCGTGCGCAAGCTGGCCGATTTCGGCGCCTTCATCGAGATCGAAGAGGGCATCGACGGCCTGGTGCACGTGTCCGACCTGTCCTGGACCAAGCGCGTCAAGAACCCCGCCGAAGTGCTGAAGAAGGGCCAGATGGTGCAGGCGGTCATCCTGAGCATCGACGCCGCCAACCGGCGCCTGTCGCTGGGCATCAAGCAGCTCCAACCCGATGCCTGGGAGACGTTCTTCCGTTCCCACCAGGTGGGCGACGTCGTGCGCGGACGCGCCTGCCGCGCCGCCAGTTTCGGTGTCTTCGTGGAACTGGCCCCGGGCATCGAAGCGCTGTGCCACAATTCGGAGATTCCGAGTGCCGCCGAGCGCGGACGCGATGAGCCCGCGCTGCCCATCGGCGAGGAGTTCGAGTTCAAGATCATCCGCCTGAACGAGGCCGAGAAGAAGATCGGCCTCAGCATGCAGGCCGTGGCGGACGACGAGGAGCGCAGCCGCCTGGAGGACTACCAGAGGCAGGCGGCGGCCGCCACCATGACCATCGAGGAAGTGATGAATCTGAAGGGGCAGGGCGAGACGCACTCTTGACGCTGTCGTGGCAACGCAGCGGCCTGGGAGATTGCAGAAGGAGAATAGACGATGACGAAAGCGGATCTGATTGAAGAAGTCTCGCGGGTCGTCGAGCTGACCCGCAAGGAGTCGGAGGTGATCGTGGAAGCCATCTTCGACAGCGTCGTGCGCTCCTTGCGGACCGGCGACAAGATCGAGATCCGCGGCTTCGGCAGCTTCCGGACGCGGGAGCGGCAGGCCCGCATCGGACGCAATCCCAAGACCGGCACGCGCGTGGAAGTTCCGGCCAAGCGCATTCCCTACTTCAAGCCGAGCAAGGAACTCAAGGACCTGGTGAACGAGGACGGCCGGGTCGAGCCGTCGTCCCCGGCGACACGCCTTCGCGCCGGTGCGATGCCTAGTGAGCCGCGGCGGTCAGCCGTCTGGCAGCAGCATGGATCATCTCTGGAGCCCTTGGCGCTACCAGTACGTCAGCAAGGCCAGCCCCTCCGACGCGTGCATCTTCTGCGAGAAGGCTGCCGAGGACCGCGACGCGGAGAACTACGTCGTGTACCGCGGGCGGCAGAACTTTCGTGCTCCTGAACCTCTACCCTTACACGACCGGGCATCTGATGATCGCTCCCTACGAGCACGCGGCCACGCTCGAGGACCGTCGCCGAGGAGACTCTCCGGAGATGATGGCTCTGGCCCGGCATGCGGAGCGTCACCTGCGGGCGGTCTACAAGCCGCAGGGATTCAACATCGGCATGAACGTGGGCGAGTGCGCAGGGGCCGGCGTGGCCGGCCACATCCACATGCACGTGCTGCCGCGCTGGCCCGCCGATTCCAACTTCATGACCACCGTCGGCGAGACCCGTGTGCTGCCCGAAACTCTCGATGTCACCTACGAGAAGTTGCTGGGAGCGTTCCGCGGCGATAGCTAGGGCCGGCTGTAACTCGCTATAATGATGATTTGGCCCGGGGCCGCTGCCGGGAAAGACGTGTATGTTCTTGAGCCTACAGGAGATGGAACTGCGGAAGGTCCGAATTCGATCAGACCTTTCCGCCAGGCGAGATCCAGTTCCTGGACCAGAAGCTCCGGCAGGCAGGCCCGCTGCAGGCCGCCGGACAGCGCGGAGTTGCTGCCGCACACGGACGGGGAGATCCGGATTCAGGGGCATCTCGCCGTGAAGATGGAGGCCGAGTGCGACCGCTGCCTGGAGGCATCGCCAGCTACCCGGTTGGATGTGGATTTCGATCTGTTTTATGAGCCCGTCGAGGCCAGCCCGGAGGACGGGGAAGTCGCCTTGGATGCCGGGGACAGCCGAGATGGATTTCTACGAGGGCGACGGGCTGGAGTTGGAGGACGTGCTGAGGGAGCAGATCCTGCTCGCCCTGCCCGATGCAGAGGATTTGCCGGGAGGAATGCCAGGGCATTTGCCCGGTCTGCGGACAGAACCGCAACCTGGTCGCAGTGCGGCTGCCAGCTGAAGGCGCCGGACGACCGGTGGGCCGCCCTCCGCGACCTGTAAGGCCGGCGCTACCGTCAACGATTTTTTGAAAAGGAAACTGAATTCATGCCGAATCCGAAACGAAGACACTCGAAAAGACGCACGTCCACCCGGCGCGCGCACGATCACCTGCGCCCGGCCGGCCTTTCGGAGTGCCCCAACTGCCACGAGCCCAAACTGCCGCACCGGGTCTGCCCGCACTGCGGCATGTACAAGGGCCGCGAAGTCATCGAAGTCGCGCAGGAATAGCCCGATTCAGAGCTGAGGGACATATTCCCTGCCATGGTCACAATCGCTGTGGATGCGATGGGCGGCGACCACGCGCCCAAGACCGAAGTAGAAGGCGCGATCCGGGCCGCCAGGTCCTAGGCGTCAAGATCATCCTGGTCGGGCGGGAGGACCAGCTCCGCGAAGAACTGGCCAAGCACGACGGCGCCCGCTGGCTTCCCATCCAGATCGTCCACGCCAGCGAGCGGGTCAGCATGGAGGACAGCGCCGCCAAAGCCGTCCGCGGCAAGCGCGACAGCTCGATCCGCGTGGCCTGCCGGCTGGTGCGCGACGGCACGGCCGCAAGGCTGGTCTCGGCCGGCAACACCGGCGCGGTCATGGTCACCGCCAAGCTGGTGCTGGGCATGCTGCCGGGCGTGGACCGGCCCGGCGCTGGCGTCAGGCCTTCCCCACGCTCAACGGCAGGCCCGCCGTCATGCTGGACGTGGGCGCCAACGTGGACTGCACGCCGCGCATGCTGGCCCAGTTCGCCGTCATGGGCGACATCTACTCGCGCGTCATTTTCCACACCGAGAACCCGCGCGTCGGGCTGCTCTCCATCGGCGAGGAAGAGCACAAAGGCAACGACCTGACCCGCAAGGCCTTCACCCTGCTCAAGACGCTGCCGCTGAATTTCATCGGCAACGTCGAGGGCCGGGACGTCTACAGCGGCGAGACCGACGTCATCGTCTGCGACGGCTTCATCGGCAACGTGGCCCTGAAGGTCAGCGAGGGCCTGGTGGAAGTCATCAAGCACATGCTGCAGCAGTCGCTGGAAGCCACCATCGCCGGCAAGATCGGCTACGTGCTTTCCAAGGCGGCCTACGCCGACTTCAAGAAGCGCCTGGATTATTCCGAGTACGGCGGCGCGCCCCTGCTGGGCGTCCGCGGAGTCTGCATCATCTGCCACGGCCGCTCCAACGCCAACGCCATCAAGAACGCCATCCGCGTGGCGGCGCAGTTCTCCAGCGGCCAGATCAACGACCGGATCGAGACGGAATTGCAGCGCTGGTCCGCCACCGCGCTGGCTGCCGCCCAAGCCGACTAACGTGAAGCTGCGCCGCGTCAGCGTGCCTGTTTCTCCTGTTTGCCTGCTGCGTGTCTTCGCCCAGAGGCTCGACCCGGTCCAGTGGTCGCTCTCGCGTCGAGCCGTCCGCGGCGCCGCCCGGTTCCACGGTGCTGGCCCGGCTGACCGCCCGGATCGAGCCCGGCTGGCACCTGTACTCGCTCTCCACGCCCGCGGGGCCCATTCCCACCAGCCGTCCGGCTGGCGGAGAATCCCGCCGTCGCTGGGTATAAGGTCTACCAGCCGCAGCCCGTCGTCACCTTCGATCCCAACTTCAAGTTGGACACCGAGACATTTGAGAAAGAAGTTGTTTTCCTGCTCGAGGTCGACCTCACGCCGGATGCGCCCGCGGGTGCCGGTCGAGCTGGCCGCCCAGGTCCGCTACCAGGCCTGCGACGCCAAGCAGTGCCTGCTGCCCGTGCGCAAGACGGCGTCCGCGCCCGCTGCGCGTCGATCCCTCGGCGCCCGCAGCCGCACCGACCATCCCTGCCGGCTACAGCCTGTTCGAGCCCGGCAAAGCCGCGCTCCGCGCTCCAGCAAGCCGGGGGCGAGGCGATGTGCAGGGTCTGGGCGCGTTCCTGCTGCTCGCTTTCGGCTTCGGGCTGGCGGCGATCTTCACGCCCTGCGTCTTCCCGATGATCCCCATCACCGTGTCCTTCTTCCTGAACCGGCAGGCGGGCACACGGGCGCTGCTTGCAGGCGCTGGTTTTCTGCCTGGGAATCATCGTGCTGTTCTCCGCGCTGGGCCTGGTGACCACGGCCATTCTGGGTCCGTTCGGCAGTCGTTCAACTCGGCTCCAATCCCTGGGTGAACGGCTTCATCGCGCTGGTGTTCCTGGTTTTCGGGCTGAGCCTGCTGGGCGCCTTCGAGATCACCATCCCGTCGGGCGTGCTGACCAGCATGGACCGCGCCTCCCAGCGCGGCGGCATCCTCGGAACGCTGCTGATGGGGCTGACCT
This sequence comes from Bryobacterales bacterium, assembly GCA_963744775.1. Lineage (GTDB taxonomy): Bacteria > Acidobacteriota > Terriglobia > Bryobacterales > Bryobacteraceae > CAVUVG01. The sequence continues at coordinate 17,752 of CAVUVG010000021.1, read as the reverse complement.
TCTCGCTGACCGCCTTCGCCTGCGTGGGACCCTTCGTGGGCACGCTGCTGGCCGGCTCGGTCTCGGGCGGAGGAATGCGGCCGCTGGCGGGGATGGTGGCTTTCGCTTCGGGTCTGGCGCTGCCGTTCTTCCTGCTGGCGCTGTTCCCATCGTATCTGGAACGGCTGCCCAAGAGCGGCGGCTGGATGGCCCGGGTCAAGGTCGTGCTCGGCTTCGTCATCCTGGCGGCCATGCTCAAGTACCTGAGCAACGTGGACGCGGTGCTGCAGTGGAACGTCCTGACGCGCGAGCGATTCCTGGCGGCTCTGGGTGGTGCTGTTCGCGCTGCCCGGCCTCTACCTGCTCGGCTTCCTGCGGCTGGAGGGCATTCGCGGCGGACGAGAAGCTCGGGCTGGTGCGGCTGCTGTCGGGAGCCGCGTTTCTGGTCTTCGCCTTCAGCCTGCTGCCGGGGATGTTCGGCGGACGGCTCGGCGAACTGGACGCCTATGTCCCGCTCTGCGCCCGGCCAGAAGCTGGTCTGGATGAAGAACGACTACGCAGCAGGCCCTGGCGCGAGGGCCGCGCCGAAGGCAAGCGCATCTTCGTGAACTTCACCGGCTACGCCTGCACCAACTGCCACTGGATGAAGAGCAACATGTTCCCGCGGCCGGAGATCGCCGCGGCGCTGGGCAACTACATCCTGGTGGAACTCTACACCGACGGCACCGACGCCGCCTCCGAGCAGAACCAGAAGTCCTCACCGAAAGATTCGCCACCGTCGCCATCCCTTTCTACGCCATCCTCGACTCCGACGGGAAGGTCGATCGCCAGCTTTCGCGGGCCTGACGCGCGATCCGGCCGAGTTTCTCGCCTTTCTGAATCTGGCGTAATCAAATCGATGAAGCAATTAAGACTCAACGCAATGATCGTGCTGGGCCTGCTCCTGTCCTGCCGCCGCTGCAAGCGCAGGCGCCCATCCGCGGCTATCGCGCGCGAGCCAGTGGCACGCCGCAGCGGCAGCTCGAGCAGAAGGCCGCGCTCGGTCGCCGAGCCGGCCGCATCCGGGAGTACATCCGAGAAGATGTCCGCGCGAGCCGCACCCGGCCGGCTCGCCGCAGTCCAGGAAGGTGGCGGAGTACGCCCTCGGGCTGCTGAAAGAGTGGGGTCTGGACGCGCGGATCGAGAGCTTCGAAGCGTTGCTGCCGTACCCCACGGAGCGCCGGCTGGAAATGGTCGCGCCCGTCCGCTACCGTGGCGCGCCTGGCCGAACCCGCCATCCCGCAAGACCCGGACTCCTCCGATCCCGATCAACTTGCCCACCTATAACGCCTACTCGGGTTCGGGCGCCGTGACCGCGCCGCTGGTCTACGTGAACTACGGCAGTGCCCGAGGACTACGAGACGCTGCAGAAGCTGGGCATCGACGTAAGAGGCAAGATCGTCATCGCGCGCTATGGCGGGAGTTGGCGCGGCACCAAGCCCAAAGTCGCCGCCGAGCACGGCGCCGTCGGCTGCCTGATCTATTCCGACCCCAGGGACGACGGCTACTTCCAGGGCGATGTCTATCCCCAGGGCCCATACCGGCCCGCCGGAGGGGTGCAGCGCGGCAGCGTCATGGACATGCCGCTGTATGTGGGAGATCCGCTGACGCCCGGTTGGGCCTCGGAGCCGGGCGCCAAGCGCCTGCCGATCGCCGAAGCTCGCACGCTTCTGAAGATCCCCGTGCTGCCCATCTCGTATGAGGACGCCCAGCCGCTGCTGGCGAACCTGAGCGGCCCGGTTGCGCCCGAGTCGTGGCGCGGGGCGCTGCCGTTGACTTACCACATCGGGCCGGGGCCGGCGACACTCAGCATGCAGGCGGAGTCGGACCAGCAGATCCGGCCGGTCCACAACGTGATCGCGACCATCACGGGGAGCGAGTTCCCCGACCAGTGGATTGTGTACGGCAACCACCACGATGCCTGGGTCAACGGGGCGAGCGACCCGGCCAGCGGTGCGGCTGTGGTGCTGGAGACGGCGCGGAGCCTGGCGGCATTGCAGAAGGACGGCTGGCGTCCCAAGCGCACCATCATTTTGGCGCTTTGGGACGCGGAGGAGTTTGGGCTGGTGGGCTCCACCGAGTGGCTCGAGAAGCATTTGCCCGAGCTGGACGCCAAGGCCGTGGTCTACCTTAACTCCGACGCCAACGGCAAGGGCTGGATCAACGCGGGCGGTTCGCCCTTGCTGGAGCGTTTCATCCGTGGGGTTCTCGACGACATTACCGACCCGCTCAGCGGCAGGAAGCTGCTTCAGGTCCCCCGGACGCGCGCGGCGAGCGACACGCGGGATGATCCTCCGCCAAGTTCCAGGTCTCCGCGCCCGGCGCCGGCTCCGACTACACGGCGTTCGTTCACCACGCCGGCGTTTCCGTGATGAACCTCGGATTCTCGGGGGAGACTCCGGTGGTGTTTATCACTCGATCTACGACTCTTTCCACTGGTACAGCCGGTTCGGCGATCCAGGCTTCATCTACGGGAAGGCGCTGACGCAGGTGATGACGACATCGCTCGTGCGCCTGGCGGACGCTCCCATCCTGCCCTTCGAGTACTATGCTTTCGCTCGCGAGGTGAGGAACTACGTCGCCGAAATCCAGAAGCTGGCTGCCGCCAAAGGCGGGAAGCTGGACCTGTCCGCGGTCGAGGCCAGGCTGGCGCTTGTGGGAACGGATGCCAGGCGATACGAACTGGAGCTGGTGAACGCTGTGCCCAAGGCGGCGCAGGCCCGCAGGGAGAGGCTGGTCCGGCTGAACGAGCTGCTCTACCGCTCCGAGCGCGAGCTGGTGCTGGCTGAAGGGCTGCCGGGACGGCCGTGGTACAAGAACGCGATGTACGCGCCGGGCCTGTACACCGGCTACAGCGCCAAGACGCTTCCCGGAATACGCGAGGCCGTGGAGGCCGGACGCTGGCAGGAGGCGCAAGAACAGGCCGCTTCAGTGATGCGGGCGCTCGATGCGCTCGATGGCCAGATACGGCGGGCCATCATGGCGCTGAAGCAGTTGTGACAGCGGTGGTGCGGTTCACGCTCTTCAGCCCAGCGCCTTGCGCAGCAGGTCCAAGGCCGCCTGAACGGCGAAGCCTCTGACGCGGGCGCGGTCGCCGGGGAAGCGAAAGTGGTGAGCGCGGCAGCCGTCAGCTCCGGCCAGTCCGATCACCACGGTGCCCACCGGCTTGGTTTCCGATCCGCCGCCGGGCCCTGCGATTCCGCTGACCGATAGCGCATACGTGGAGCCGGTGCGCTGTTGCGCGCCGGTCGCCATGGCCTGGGCGACGGCATCGCTGACCGCGCCGTGTTCCTCCAGCACGCCCGGATCGACTCCCAGCATGGCCGTTTTCAGGCGGTCGGTGTAAACCAGAAAGCCGCCCACGAAGTAGTCCGAACTCCCGGCGATGGACGTGATCCGCTCGGCCAGCGCTCCACCGGTGCAGCTCTCTGCCACGCTGAGGGTGGCGCCGCGGCTGCGCAGCCGCTCTCCCACGATCGCCTCCATCGGGTCGCCGTTGCGGGAATAGATCTTGTCGCCCAGCAGCGCCTCAATTCGCGGTCCAACCTCGGCCAGCAGCGCCTCGGCCCCACCCTCGTCCGCGCAGCGCGCTCGCAGATGAATCTGGATGTCGCCCGGCGCGGCCAGAATCGTGGTCACTGGATTGGAGTACTGCTTGTAGACCGGCGCGATGAGCTGATCCAGGTCGGACTCCGGCATGCCGGCAACCCTGTAGAATCGCGTGCGGATGACCTGCTCGGGAACCAGGCGCTTCAGCCGCGGCAGGCATTGCTCCTCGAACATGGGCTTGATTTCGCCCGGCGGCCCCGGCAGCAGCGCCACCACGCCAGCGCCTTCCTCGATCCACAAGCCCGGCGCGGTGCCGTTGTTGTTGCGCAGAATTTCCGCGCCCTCAATCACGAAGGCCTGGCGCCGGTTGTTCTCGGCGATCTTTCGGTTCAGCCGCTGAAACCGCTTCTCGATCCATTCGAAGATCTCCGGGTGGTAAATCAGCGGCCGCCCCAAAGCCTGGGAAACGGCCTCCCGGGTCACGTCGTCTTCGGTGGGGCCCAGCCCGCCGGTCAGGATGACGATCTGGGAGCGTGATAAAGCGCCGCGCAACGCCTCGGCGAGTCTGGCCACATCGTCGCCGATCACCATCTTCTCAACGACCTCCACCCCCAGTGCGTTGAGCTGATCCGTCAGGAAAAGGGAATTCGTATCCAGCCGGTCGGCGGTCAGCAGTTCTGAGCCGACGGCGATGATCTCGCAGTTCATTTAGTGGAGCGGCCTCCCCTGGATGTCCGCGTCCACGCGGTAGAGGCTGTTGGTGGTGGCCACGATGATCGATCGGGAAGGGGTGAACGCCAGGCCGACCACATGCAGGCCGGAAAGAAACAACTCGGCATTGCGCTCCTGGTCGATCCGCACGATGCCCTTGCGGCCGCCGATCGAGGCCGCCACGTACAGACGGCCGTCGCTATCGAAGGCCAGTCCTTGAGGGCGGCCCAGCCCGCGGAAGAAGACCTCTGTCTCCCCGGCCGGCGAAATACGGTACACCGAATCGAAGCTGGAGGTGGTCGGTCCGGTGACGTAGAGGTAGCCGCCTGGCCCGAACGCCAGATGGTAGGCGGCTATGGACGGCTCCAGCGTGGCGAAGACGAAGATCTGACGGTCGCGTCCGAGCTTGAAGACCGTCCCGCTGCGATCGCCGACGTATAGGTTCTCCTCGGCATCGAACGCTATCCCCGTGGCCACGCCCATCCCTTCCACGTGCACCGACAAGCTCCCGTCAGGCAGCGCCTTGTACACGCTGCCGTCGAAGCGGCTGGAGACGTAAAGGGTCCCTTCACGGTCCAGGGCCAGCCCCGTGGCGTTCATCAGGTCGGAGATGAAAGGCTTGAGGCCGCCCTTCGACTCCACCTGGTACACGGCCACGGGAGTCTTCTGGCCGCGCGAGCCGCTGAAGGTCACGAATATATTGCCCTGGGCGTCCACGGCGGGGTTCGCCACCGGATGCAGACTGTCGGCGATCTGGACTCCAATCTGGCACGGCCAGCGGGAGCCCGTGCGTCCGCCGTTCTCCAGCGTCAGTTGCTCCGCGGACACTCCATCGGGGACGCGCGCGATAACGAACGAGTCCGAGCCGACCACGATCTGCGCCGGCACATCTCCCAGTGTCACGCGTGGAGGATGCTCGCGGGCGAATCCCCGGCCCCGGATCTGTATCTCTCCGCCCGCGATGGCGGCCTGCGGAGAAACCTCGTCGATCTGCGGCCTCTGCCCCGAGTCCTTGCGTATTGCCATTGTCAATAAAGATTGAACCATCCCGCTGCGAATAAAACAAGCGCGCCAAACAGGCCGGCGACGACGTCGTCGGCGACAATTCCGAGGCCCCCGGGAAGGCGCTCCGCCTGCCTGGCCGGAGGCGGCTTCACGATGTCGAAAAACCGGAACAAGAGGAATGCCGCCAGCCAGCTTTTCCAGTTGTAGGTGGTGGCGCCCGCAATCGTAATCCACTGCCCGATGACCTCGTCCACCACTACCTTCGAGGGATCCTTGTCTCCCCAGGCGGCCGCGGCGGCGTGGGCCGCCCAGATGCCGGGCGCCAAAGACAACGCGGCCAGTACGGCGAAGTCGGCCTGCGACCAGCCGTGGTACTCGACCAGCAGCACCGCGATGGCGAGCGCGCCCGCCGAGCCGGCTGTCCCGGGAGCCACGGGCGCATGGCCCAGCCCGAAGAACGTCGCCAGCGGAGGGGCCAGGCAACGCGAGAGTCTACTGCTCACCCTGCTCCCCCTGGCCTTCGTCGGTTTCCTCATCCGTCGTCGGCGGGCGTCGAGATTACGTACTTTCCGGAGGCCCAGTTCCCCAGATCGATGAGTCTGCACCGCTCGCTGCAAAACGGCATGTCCGGGTCTCCCAGCGCGACTTCCTTCTTGCAGATGGGGCAGTTCATACCCTGTGGCTCATGATCGGAAACGGGTCGGGCTTCACCTTCGCCCTATCCTCCAGTATCGTCCCAACCACGTCGTAGTCGTGAGCCTCGGTGATGAGCAAACGGCGGATCTCTCCCGGCTGTGGCGGACTCCCCGCGCAATCGTTCACCAGGCAAACGCCGTCGATTTCCGGCGCCTGCGTCGCCATTCTGGCTTCCCACAACAGGCTGGTGTCCGGGCAGGCGCCTTCGACCAGCACGGCGACTTCCTCGCCCACGCGGCCGCGGTTGCGCTTGCGCGAGATCTTCCGCTGGATCGCCATGAGTCTCCGCCGGCGATTGTAGATCGTCCTGCGGTCCACCTTCCCGTCCAGCCCGTAGCTCCCGCTGGTCTCCTCATCGGAGTAGGAGAACACCCCCAGGTGATCGAACCGGGCGGCTTCCACGAACTGGCAGAGATCCTCGAAATCGCCCGCGGATTCGCCTGGAAAACCTACGATCATGCTGGTCCGGATGGCCACGCCGGGTACCGTGCGCCGGATCCGCTGGATGAGCTTGAGAAAAGCCTCGCCGCTGGAGCCGCGCTGCATGCGCTTCAGTACGGATGCGACTGGAATGCTGCAGCGGCATGTCGATGTACTTCACCAGCGAGGCGTGCTCGGCCAGGGTGTCCAGGAGCCTCCCGGTAATCCGGTTTGGGTAAGCGTAGAGGAACCGGATCCACTTCTGCTCGGGGGTCTCGATTCGCCCCAGGCTGGCCAGCAGGCCGGCCAGCCCATCCTTTATCCCCAGGTCCTCGCCGTAGGAGGTCGTGTCCTGGCCCACCAGGTTGATTTCCCGAACGCCTTGGGCGAACAGCGCCACGGCCTCGGCCACCACGGAGTCCGGCTTGCGGCTTCGGAACTTGCCTCGGAACTGTGGGATCACGCAGAAAGTGCAGCGGTGGTCGCAGCCCTTCGGCGATCTTGATGTAGGCATAGTGCCGGGGCGTGGACAGCACCCGGGGAGTCAGGTCGCTGTAAAGGTAGGGCCGGGCGTCTTCGCGGTTCTCGGCTCGCCCCTCGCAGGCGGCCAGGATCCCTTCCACGTCGTTGGTCCCCAAGACCGCATCCACCTCCGGGACCTGCTCCCGGATCTCCTGCCGGTAGCGCTCCACCAGGCAGCCGGTGACGATCAGCCGCTTCGCCCGCCCGCCCCGCTTGATTTCGGCCATCTCCAGGATCGTATCCACCGACTCCTGCTTGGCGGCGTCGATGAAGCCGCAGGTATTGACCACGATGACGTCCGCCTCGCCCGCCAGCGTGCGTCAGCTCATGGCCCCGCGAGACGAGCAGCCCCATCATGACTTCGGTGTCGACAAGATTCTTGGGGCATCCCAGGCTGATGAATCCGACTCTCAAGGCAAGCTCCCAGAATACGTGGGCGATTCATTGACAGGATAGCACGTTGGGGGTGTAACGCCTGCGTCTTTGGGGGTTAGCGATTCCAGTAGTAGCGTGAAACTATAGTAATAGTATAAGAATTTGCCAAGATCGCGGCTGAGCTTTCGCGGTTCTGGGTTATAGTTGAGGGTAGAGGTAGAAGGAAGGCAGTTGACATGCTCAAGGAGTTAAGTTTGCCCAAGCGGCAGGTCGTCGAACTGGCACGCGTGCTGCTGGTGGACGGCGATCCCGCCTCCAGGCTGACCCTGCAGACGGTCCTCAAGGCCGGCGGTTATCATGTGGATGCAGCGGCTTCGGCGGCGGAGGCGGTGGGCAAGCTGGATGAATCCGAATACGAGTTGGTGCTGACCGATCTGCACATGGAATCACCCGAGTCTGGCCTGAAAGTCCTAGCGCACGCCCGGCTGATGGACTACAGACCGGCCACCGCTTTGATCACCACCTACCAGGACACCCCCACCCCGAAGAACTCGAACCGGAAGCCCAACCATTCGGTCCTGATCGAGCCTGAGGACCTGCCGGCCCTGCTCACCAAGATCGCCGATCTCGTCAGCGAACGGGCGACGCGCCGGGTTCAGCGCGGTCTGCGTCACAGCGGCAACTAACTCTTCAGGGAATCGTCTTCCAGGGCAGTCTGCACCCTCTGTGTGATCTCGTCGATCAGAAAGGGCAGAGCGGCGTCCACCGCCAGCGTAACCGCGGCGCGAACGCGTTCGGGGTCGGCGGCAGGGGCTTTCTGGGGTGCTGGCTCAGGCGCAGCGTTAGCCGCTTGCTCGGGCGCGGCCGCTGGCTCTGGAACCTCCGGTTCGTGGGTCGTCTGTTGGCGTGCCGCCTGCGCGGCTTCGGCCAGAGGTTTGACGGCTTCCAGCATCGCGCTGACCTCAAAGGGCTTGCGCAGACTCCCCGCCGCCCCTACACGTTGCAGTTCCTGCTCGTCCAGAGGCTCCATGGCGCCGGCCGTCAGAATCACGCGCGCGTGACAAAACGCCGGGTGGTCCCTGACGAAGCTGCAAACTTCATACCCGCTGCGCCGCGGTAAGGACACGTCGGCCAGGATGACATCCGGGTCGACGTCGGCCAATCGCAGGACGGCGGTCTCTCCATCCGTCACCGTGACCACCTCGAAGCCCTCTTCGCGGAGGATCATCTGGCCCATCCTCTGGGCGTGCGGGCTATTGTCAGCCAGGAGTATGCGGCTCATGGGGACGCTGCTACTTCTTCTGTTGTTTCTTGGGGCTCTGGTTCTTTTTCGGGTCGGGTTGCCGGTTGGTTGGCAGATCCGCAGCCTGGCTGGGCATCGCTCCTGCCTCCGGCGTGGCCCCCGGCGGGTTCTGGCGCGCGTCCGGCTGGGTATCCAGAGCCGTGGAATCGGAAGAAACCGTCGACGCCGTCACGTCCACGCCGAGGGCGCCACCGGCCGCCGGAGCCGGAATGCTGACCGGCTGCGCGGGCCGCAGAGACGTCATGGCGGGCGTGCCGGATTTGGCGGCCATGGCCACGTCGGGATTCCTGCGGAAGATGCCCCAGAAGTGGCTCATCATCCCCGGTTGCTGCCGGTTGGCGAGTTCGTACTTCATCCTCGCCAGCGCCACCGGGTCGGCCTCGGGAACCGGCCGTTCCATCTCTTCAAGCTTCCTCTTGGCGGCGTCCGCGAAGGTGCCCAGCGGGTATTCCCGGACGATCTTGGCATAGGCGCCCGCCGCGTTGTCCGCGAATCGGGCGGGCATTCTGGAGTAGGCATCCGCCAGCTTCCAGAGCGCCTCGTCGGCTGCGCTGTACAGCGGATAGTGCTCGGTCAGAGCCTGAAGCCGGGCGGCGGCGGCCGGGAAGGATCCCTTGGTGTGGTAGAAGCTGCCGATCCTGTATTCGTGCTCCGCCAGCACCTCCTGAATGTTCCGGACGTATTGCTGGGCCTGGGGAGCGAACTTGCTGTTCGGGTAATTGACCAGAACGTTCCGGCACTCCTCGTCCGCGCGCAGCGCCTGTTCGGTGTCACGATCCGGCTTGTCCATCTGCCGGTAGTGGATCCCGCAGATCTTTTCCTGCGCCTCGGGAGCCTCTTCCAGCGTCGGATAGAACAGGATGAATTCCTTGTACTCGGCCTCGGCCTGTGCCAGCCCGTTGCTGCCGCCCTCGCGGAACCAGCTATCGGCAATCGCCAGCTTGGCCTTCGCCAGGAACTCGCTGGTGTCGTAGGTGCTGATGAGGGTCTGCAGCGTGATGCGCGCCACGTCGAAGCGGCCGCGCTCGATGTCCCTGATGGCCTTGTCGAACAGCATCTTGTCCGGCTGCGAGGTGTCCTTGGTGATCGGGTTCTCGTACTTCTTGCGGAAACCGCAAGAAGTGAGAAGACCCGCCGTCAACAAGGTCGTCACGGACCAGTAAAAAAGCCTGGCTGGTTTTCTCGGCATAGCGCACCCACTACGGCTCACAATCATACCCGCACCGAAGCCGCCTCTTCCGCGATCCTCCGCATCTCGGCGGCCGTTGCGGCCGGGTCGGGAGTCAGGAAAACGCTGGCCCCGGCCACCACCCAATCCACGCCGGCCCGGATCACGTCTCCCACGTTCTGCATCGTCACCCCGCCATCGATCTCGATGGGGAACTTCAGCCCCAATTCCCGCCTTCTGGCCGCCAGCGACTTCACTTTCTCCACGGCCCTCGGAATCAGTTTCTGGCCCCCAAACCCCGGGTTGACGCTCATGATCAGCACAAAATCGGCGATCTCCAGCACGTCTTCCAACATGCTAATCGGGGTAGAGGGGTTCAGCACCACGCCGGCCAGCGCGCCCTCGCTCTGAATGAACCGCAGCGTCCGGTCCAGATGAGGACAGGTCTCCTGGTGTACCGAGATCTGATCCGCGCCAGCCTCCACGAATAGGGGTACGAACTGGTCCGGATTCGTGATCATCAGATGCACGTCCAGCGTCAGCTTGGTGGTCTTGCGAATGGACTTCACCACCGGCGGTCCGATGGTCATGTTGGGGACGAAGTGCCCGTCCATGATGTCTATATGCAGCATGGAGATGCCGCCATTTTCGACGCGGGCGATATCCTCGGCCAGTCTTACGAAGTTGGCGGAAAGAATGGATGGGACGATTTCAGGCATGGATAGAACTAAACCGATCCTATCATAGCGGCAAAGAACCCGTCTCCGGCATCCCGGCCGGGGATGCGCTGCAACCTGTGTTCTGGGACGTATCCCAGAACCTCTTTGAGTACCGCCTCGTTCTCCTCCGGCTCCAGAGAGCACGTCGAGTAGACCAGTTTCCCGCCCGGCGAGAGCACAACCAGGGCGTTGGCCAGCAGCTTCACCTGTCGCTGGTGTAAATCCGCCAGGTCTTCCGGGCGGAGCCGCCACTTGATTTCCGGGTTGCGGCCCAAGGTGCCCGTCCCCGAGCAGGGGACGTCCAGCAGGATGCGGTCAAAGCGTGTCCCGAAGGGGAGCGGCACAGTGCCATCGAGCACCACCAGGCCACAGCCCAGGTTCTTCAGGTTCCTCAAGCGGTTGTGGTGCAGGTCGCAGGCCACGGCCCGTACGCCGTGCTCCAGTGCCTGGGCCGTCTTGTTCCCGGGAGCCGCGCAGACATCCAGGTACGTCAACCCCGGCTGCAGGTCCAGCAACCCCACCACGGCCTGCGAGCCTATGTCCTGGATTCGAAAGGCCACGGGGTCCCCTTTGACCAGACGGTAACAACCCGGAATTTCCGTCGCCTCGACCTCGATACCGTCTGGAGCCGCGCCCGGCGGGATGCGCACGAAGGTCTCGGGCGGCCTCAGAAACGCCCGCGCGATGCTGGTCGCGGTCGCGGGGCCGAATTGCCGCTCCCAGCGTTCCAGCAGCCACGCCGGCTGGGACAACTCGGTGGGGCGGTCCGGCCATACCACGGGCCCGCGCTCCACCTTGCGCAGGACCGCATTCACAAAGCCCGCGGCAGAGCGCTTGCCGGCGCGTTTCACCATCTCCACGCTTTCGGCCACCGCTGCGTGCGCCGGGACCCGGTCGAGATAGCGCAGCTGAAAAACCCCCATGCGCATCGAGATCAAAACTTCTGGATCCAGCCGCGTCGTCCGGCGTCCTGAAAAATGCTCGACCAGGAAGTCGAGCTGGCCGCGCAGGCGCAGACACCCGAAAACGATTTCCGAGGCCAGGCCGGCGTCCCGCGAATCAAACTCGCGGGTGCTGGAACGCAACAGGTCGGAGGCGTAGCCGCCTCCCTCGACCTGGAGCAGAACCTGGAAGGCGGATTGGCGTGCGAGAGACATCATGTGCCGCTTCTTATAATAGAACTTGGACCTCGAAAAGACTCTCCTTCACAAAACCGGTGAGGCCATCGCCCGCTACCGGATGATCCGGAATGGCGACACCGTCGCGGTGGCGCTTTCGGGCGGCAAGGATTCCCTCACCCTGCTGGAAGTGCTTCTCCGGCTGCAACAGCGCGCGCCGGTCGAATTCTCCGTGTGCGCCTTCACGGTGGAGCAGGGCAAGTTTCTGCGCCCGATTCAGCCGCTCGCCGATTACCTGCAGCAGCGCGGGGTAAGCTGGACCTACTACCGCGACAAGCCCTCCATACGGCTGATCGATGAGCAGCCCGGCCACGGCTGCGACCTGTGCAGCCGCTACCGCCGGCGGGCCGTCTACGAGGTGGCGCGCGGTCTGGGCGCCAAAGTCATCGCCTTCGGGCACACGGCCGACGACTTCTGCGAGGCATTTCTCCGGAACGCCTTGTTCACCGGAAGGATCAGCGCCCTGCCGCCCATCACCTGGTCGCGCGACAAGGAGTTCCGCCTGATCCGGCCGCTGGTGTTTGTAACCGAGCAACTCACCAGGGATTTTGTTGAGTTATTGGGCGCGCCCCTTGTCCCCTGCGGCTGCTCGCAGAAAACCGGGACGGTCCGCGAGTCGCTGCGCGGCCTGTTCGCCCGCCTGGAACAGGACTACCCGCACCTCAAGCAAACCATGCTCGCCGCCATGGGCAACCTGGAACTCGGCCGCCTGCTGGATCCCCGCTATCTGGATATGGGCGCGGAAGGCGGCCACCCCTGACCCCCGTGCCGTCATGTTTGACCCCGCCCTCCCGGGAATGGGAAAATGAGATTCTTTAGTTGGATTTGTCCGGGCGCTGATTCCTTCGTCCGAGAAATTATGAGATTCCTGCCCAGAGAAGAAAAATTCTACGAATTGTTCCTGCAACAGGCGCACCTGATTTCGGAAGCTTCCAAGGCGCTGGTGGAGGGGGCGCGTGCGGGAAATGCCCACTTGGGCGCGGCTGCCGAGGAGATCCAGAGGATCGAGAACAAGGGCGACGAGATCATCCATGACATCCTCACGCGCCTCCATCAGACCTTCATCACCCCCATCGATCCCGAAGACATCCATTCGCTCTCTTCCAGCCTCGACGACGTGCTGGATGGCATCGAGGACGCCGCCTACCGCATGGCCGCCTATCGCCTGGAGCCTATCCCTCCGGCGGTCGTGGAGCTGTGTGAAATAGTCCAGGGCTGCGCGCGCGCCTTGGTGGCGGCCTTTGAGGCATTGCACGCCAACAAGCCGTTGCTGGAGCATTGCATCGAGATCAACCGGCTGGAGAACACTGCGGATAAGCTGGTGCGGCGCGTCCTGGCGGAGTTGTTCCAGAGCGACATCCATCCCATCGCGTTCATCAAGCTGAAGGAAGTCTACGAAGTCCTGGAGGCGACCACCGATCGCTGCGAGGACGTGGCCGATGCGTTGCAGGGTGTCGCCGTGAAGAACAGCTAGCCCGCGGCCATGCCCATATTACTCCTCGTTATCCTCATCATCACCGTAGCCCTCGTCTTCGACTACATCAATGGTTTCCATGACGCGGCCAATTCGGTAGCGACCATCGTTTCCACCCGCGTGCTGACCCCCTTGCAGGCCGTCCTGTGGGCGGCGTTCTTTAACTTTGTCTCCGCCTTCAGCTTCGGAACCGGAGTCGCCAAGACCGTCGGCTCGGGAATGGTGGACCTGTCGGTGGTCACGCCCTATGTCATCGTGTGTGGCCTGGCTGGGGCGATCGTTTGGGACCTCATCACCTGGTGGTTCGGTCTCCCCACAAGCTCTTCCCACGCTCTGTTTGGAGGCTATGCCGGCGCCGCCATGGCGCACGTGACCGTGCTGAGAGGGGTGAGCCATTCATTGGAAGCCATCGTGGTGAGCGGCTGGATCAAGACCCTGATTTTCATGGTCGCCGCTCCGATCATCGGCCTGGTGGTGGCCTATGCCTTGATGGTTGGTGTCTACTGGGCGTTCCGGGGATTCTCTCCCAAAAAGATGGACGTCTATTTCCGCAAGCTCCAGCTCGTCTCCGCCGCCATCTACAGCTACGCGCACGGCACCAACGACGCGCAGAAGACCATGGGAATTATCACCGGCGTGCTGGTGACCGCCGGCTACCTGAAGACATTCGATGTGCCCATCTGGGTCATCTTGGCCGCCCACGCGGCGATCGCGCTGGGGACCCTGACCGGAGGCTGGCGCATCGTGCACACCATGGGCGCGCGCCTTACCCGTTTGCGCCCACGCAGCGGCTTCTGCGCCGAGGCAGCGGCGGCGGCATCCATCCTCCTCGCGACGCATTTGAAGGTTGGTGTCTCCACCACGCACGTGATCGCGGGAGCCATCGCCGGCGTGGGCTCCATCCAGCGGGTGAAGGCTGTGCGCTGGGGCGTCGCCGCCAACATCGTATGGGCCTGGGTCCTGACCATCCCGGCCGCCGCGTTCGTCGCGGCGCTCTGCTTCTTCATCCTGCGGATCTTCATGCCGGGGATCTGATCCTGGTTGCCCCGCCGCTACTTCACAGTTCCCACCTGACCGGCGGCCATCAGCCGTTTGTCCATCCGGCTGAGCGTGCGCTCCATCTCCGGCGTCAACAGCGTCGTGTGCGCGATGTCAACCAGGTACTCGGGTATCTCCCACACGTCTTCTTCAGCCGTCATCCAGTGCATGCCGTCAAACCGCTTCAAGTTCACGGGGCGCGAGTAACGCCTGAGCGTCTTCTCCCCGGCCAGGTTGAAGTAGTGCTCGAAGTAGGACATCACCAGTTCGCGCAGCGTGCGGTAGACCGGCTCGCGGAACCGCAGGCCCGCGTAATTGGACTTGGCCAGCGCGCCCCAGTGGCCTCGCTGGCGAAACACGGCGAGGACGTGATCGTCATCCCGCACCGCCTCCAGATCCACCAGCAGCGGAGGATGCCCCTGCACCCGCAATGCCGCCGCCGCAATCAGCGCGCCTTCCATGCAGTGCGCGATCCCGTCCGCCAGCACCCGCCGCGGAGAGCGGCAGGTTGGCCCGCCCGGCTCCTTGTTGTATCCCAGCTCGTCCAGAAAGCGCTGGATCTTCTCGGGCTTGGTAAGCCGGCCGAGCATAGCCCGCTCGCTGCGATTAAATCCATCCGATAGCATCATTCCTGCACAGCATACAATGAAAGCGTGATCCCGCTCCTGGTGCTCCTGTGGCTGCAGCCTCTCCAGCCGCCTACCCGCTGGCCCATCGAAAGCCTCGCCGTCGAGGGCAATCAGCGCTACTCTGCCGGTGACATCCTTTCCGTCGCGGGCCTCCAGACCGGCCAGACGGCGGGCAAGCAGGAGTTCGAAGCGGTGCGCCAGCGGCTCATGCAGACCGGCGTTCTGGCCGGAGCCGGCTATCGCTTCAAGGCCGCGGCCTCGGGGAAGGGAATCGCCGTCACCCTCGATATCCAGGAGATTCCCGAGGTCTATCCGCTGCGCTTCGAGCGGCTGGAGGCCTCGGCCAAGGAATTGGAGGACGCCCTTAGGAGATCCGATCCGCTGTTTCGCGACCAGGTTCCCGCCTCCCCTCCGCTGCTCGAACGCTACGCCAAAGCCATCGAAGCCTGGCTCGCCGCCCAAAACCGGAAGACCGCCGTGACCGGCAAGCTGGCGCTGGACAGTTCCAACCAGTGGGCCGTAATCTTCAGCCCCGTCGGCGGGCCGCCTCGTGTCGCCGAGGTCCGCTTCACCGGCAACAGCGTCATCCCGGCTGACGCGCTCCTGGATGCGATTGCGGGGGTGGCGATTGGGTCCGCGTACACCGAAACCGGATTTCGCGCGCTGCTGGAATCCAGCGTGCTTCCCCTTTACGAGGCGCGCGGCAGGGTTCGCGCCGCCTTCCCCAAGGTGGAAGCGGAGAAAGCCAAGGATGTTGAGGGCGTCTCTGTCACCGTGTCGGTGGATGAGGGCGAGGTTTTCAACTTCGGTGAAGTGCGTCTGGCGGTGGAGGGACTCCCCCAGGCGGAGCTTCAAAAAGCGGCGTCCTTCAAAACGGATGGAATCGCCAACCTCACCGAGATCGACGCCGGCATCGACCGGGTCAGGAATCGCCTGCGGCGCACCGGCTACCTCAAGCCCGATTTCCGGGTCGAGCGCACTCTGCACCTTGAGAAGAAGACCCTGGACCTCGTGGTTCATGTGGACCAGGGCCCTCAGTTCCACTTCGGCAAGCTTGTGGTCGCCGGACTGGAGATGAACGGGAAGCCGAAATCCGGCGCCGGTGGGCCATGAAGCCCGGCGCGCCCTTCGACGCCGGTTATCCCGACTATTTTCTGGCGCGCATCGCCGAAGACGGGCTCTTCGACAACCTTGGCGACCAAATCGGCCGTCAAGCTCGACGACCAGTCCCACACCGCCGCCGTCACCCTCCAATTCCGTTAGAGGGTGTAGGGGCACGCCGTCGGCGCGGGGGCTTTCAGCCCGCCGCCGGGCTTCGGCCCGGCGAGGCGCTGGACCAGCAGACCGTCCATGGCGCAGCAGTGCTGCCCATCCAGGAACAGGGCCGCGTCCGGAAAGAGGCGGCGGGCAAGGACCTGATCCGTGCCATCTTCGGGAAGGACGCCATTGCAGGCGATACGCTTCTCTGATCTACAGTCCGGGCCTCTGGCGCCTGACGGCGACTGGTACAGGACTCCGGCTCCTTCAAGCTGTGTGGTTCGGGCGAGTACCCGAGGACGGTCTTAACCAAGCGCATGTCGGCCTTTGGCCAGAAGATCGAGTAACCGGCCTGTTGAGCTTCGATCGGCACGGTCTCAACGAAAAGCGGTTTTTCCGTTTGTGGGGCAGCCTTTTGCCCAAACCCCGGCGCTTCAACACCGTCGCGGCTCGGTAGACTTAGGGAAGCGCGTTGGACCAGGCCAGGGCGTGCCCGATTCGATCACCTACGACGATCTCCCGCAGCGCCCGGCTGGTGGCGTCGTCGATCATGGCGATCAGATACATCTTCTCGCCCCGCCCTTCCAGCCAATCGTACTCGCTGGTGTCCCATTGCACCAGTTCCCCGCAGCGCTCTCGCCGCGGCCGCCAAACATGCACCCCCGATCCACTCGCTCGGGCTTGACCCGCCACAGCTTGGCTTCCACCAGCCACTGGCGTAGCGTCTCTTTGCTCACCTGAATCTGGTAATCCGCGGCCAGTTCCTCGGCCGCCCCCGCAGTCGGTGGATCACGCCGCGATCCCCTTGCTGGCGTACCCGTGCCACCAACTTCTTCATCCAGCGCCCGCTTACCCCCAACTCCCGAGCGTCTTGCGCTTGGCTGATATGCCCTTTCTCAATCTCGTGGATCACCTTGACCCGATCTCGATCCTCTGCCGTCATCCAAAGTTCCTCTTGCGCCTCTTCAGGGTCGTCACTGCCAAGGGGAACTTTCTACTTTGCCCGTTGGGGATCTTCTCACGTTGCCGCGACACTCGTGCAAATTTGCTGTCGTGCAAATTTACTTGACAGCCCGCCCTCCATCGACTTACATATCTGGCAACGACGCCGGTCTCGATAATCGGTCAGCATGCGGTGGTCTTGTGGTTATCACCGCGTACCTGCTGCAGAGAGCTGCTCCGTGCTCTCTAGCGATGCGCTCCGCGCGGCCGAAGGGACGGTGGACAGTAGGGGGGGTGTTCGGGCATTTTCGCGTTCGTCTCAGAAGGAGATTCCAATGAGAATATTTCGGACAATCGCGGTGCTCAGTATCGTCCTGGTGATGTTCCACGCAGAACGGGCCAAAGGACAGGTCCTATACGGTTCCATCGTCGGCAGCGTTACGGATGCCAGCGGCGCTTCGGTGCCAGGTGCTGTCGTGAAAGTGACACAGACGGAAACCAATCAATCTCGCGAAATCAAGACGAATGAAACCGGGGGATACACGCTGTCCACTGTTCCGGCCGGGACCTACCAGGTCGCCATTTCCAAAGATGGATTCCGCGCTTACGCAGCCAAGGACATCATCGTGCGTCTGAATACGGTCGTCCGCGTGGACGCCGCGCTGGAAGTCGGCGCAGTTACAGAAAGCTTGAAGTCTCCGCCCTAGCTGCCACCCTGCAAACGGACCGTGCGGACGTTCGCTCCGAG
>CAVUVG010000020.1:72500-342677 GCA_963744775.1 Bryobacterales bacterium | reverse complement strand
GATTACGGGATCCTGGACACGGCCCAGGATTGCAGCACTATCCCAACGGCAGCAGCAGCGCCATCAACAATGGACCAAAGACCAGCCAGGCAAACCGCTTCGCCTTTTCCGGGTAGCTAACGCTTGACTCTCATGGAGACAGCACACTACCGCAAAGCTCCACAAACTTGCCCGCCTGGAAACGAGCGCCGAGGGTGTGCTCCTCGTCCCAGGCAACCGCAATGCCCAGTTCCGTGGTGAGCACTCCACTGAGCGGCGTGACGGAGACGAAGACTGGCGAAACGTGCGGCCAGACTTCGCTGGGGTCAGTCAGCTTTGGCAGCGGCTCACCGGTGACTTCCTGTTCGCCCGCAGCCAGCGCCTGGGCATAAGGTTCGTAGTGCTCGAACAGCGCCTTTTCGATTAACATGCGCAACGACGGGAACTGTGCGATCAGATCACTGGCTGCGCGGAGCGCGGCTTGGTCGGGTTCAGTGCGCGTTCCAGCAAGTGCGAGGGGAACGATCACGCTTGGATAAAGAGCGATAGATCCACGCCACAGGCCGCGCGAGCGCTCCAGCATGCCGAGTTGAGGATCGGAGAACCGAGGCGATTTGAACAAGCTGAGAATGACGGCGCCCCCGGGTCTTCTGAATGACTTCGGCTCCAGGTCAGTATACACCAAGCCCGTTCGGCCAAAGCACTCATTGGACTTGCGCATAATGAGCGTTCCGTCGCGGGCACCATCCGGGTCGCAGAGGCGGGCGTCTGGCTCGGCGGCCCCGCAACAGTGCGAATCTTCAAGTCCAGATGGTTCCAACGCTTTGCCAGAAAGGAAGGGATCGCGGATGCGGCCTTGCGTGAGGCTGTTGCCCGGGCCGAAAAGGGCCAGATCGACGCCGACCTTGGCGGTGAAGTCATCAAACAGCGGATCGCCAGACCCGGACAGGGAAGATCGAAAGGCTACCGGACCATCATCCTTTTCCGGCGCGGAGCCAAGGCATTTTTCGTGTACGGGTTCGCCAAGAGCCAGGCGGGCAAACATCAATGACGATGAGCAGGAACAGTTCAAGGAAGCCGCAAAGATCATCCTGACATTGACCGAGAACGCACTCGCGGTGCGGTTGAAGAGAGGCGATTTTGTGGAGGTGAAAAGCGAATGAGCAAAAAGTACAAAAGCGACGCCATGGCGGCCATCCATGAAATGATGGAGGACCTGCACGTTGGTGGGGTCATCGACAAACAGACGATGCGGCGTTTCGATGATGCCTGCCTTACGCCGATCCGGCCATTGAAGCCTGAAGAGATCAAGGCCATCCGGGATAAAGAGCACGTCAGCCAAACCGTTTTCGCCAACTACCTGAATGTGACCAGCAGTTTTGTCAGCAAGTGGGAGCGGGGCGAAAAGCGGCCTTCCGGGGCCTCGCTCAAGCTGCTATCGCTGGTCGAGAAGAATGGGCTTGCCAGCCGTTGCGTGATCGCGATCCCCATTGAACTCTTAATGATCAAGGCGCCAGCCAGTCAGATAGGCGCGGAGCCGCGAGTTTGCGTGATATCGTCCCTCCCGCCACTACCTTTCTATTGCCGCTTTTCCGCACCCGCAGCGCCGCCGTTTATGGCATCGATGCTCACCTGATCGATGTCGAGGTGGACATGTATGCGTCCGGCTACGCCGCGCGACTTCGTCATGGTCGGCATGCCCGACACGGCGGTGCGGGAGAGCCGCGAGCGCATCAAGTCGGCGCTCATGAACTCCGGCTTCGGCTACCCCAACAAGGCCGTCACCATCAACCTGGCGCCCGGCCAACGTGCGCAAGGAAGGCGCGGGCTTCGACCTGCCCATGGCCCTGGGCATCCTGGGCGCCATGGGCGCGGTCGCCCAAGACCAACGGGCACCTGCTGGTGGGCGAGCTGTCGCTCGACGGCGCGATCCGGCCGGTGCGCGGCGCGCTTCCGATGGCGGTGTGCGCGCGCGCGCAACGGCATTCGCGAACCTGATCGTGCCGGCGGAGAACGCCGCCGAGGCGGCGGTGGTGGAGGGCGTGCGCGTCTTCGGCGTGCGGCATCTGGCCGAGGCGGTCGCGTCTGCTGGAGCAGCCCGGACCAGTTCACTCCCGCCGTCGCCGCCCGCCGGCCGAGCTCCGCGCGCAGTCCGACCCGTCGCGCTCGACTTCGGCGACGTGCGCGGCCAGGCCACCGCCAAGCGCGCGCTCGAGGTCGCCGCCGCCGGCGGCCACAACGTGCTCATGATCGGCCCGCCGGGCTCCGGCAAGACCATGCTGGCCAAGCGGCTGGCCGCCATCCTGCCGCCGCTGACCTTCGAGGAGGCGCTCGAGACCACCAAGGTCCACAGCGTCGCCGGCGTCCTGCCGCAGGGCGCGGGCCTGCTGCTCGAGCGGCCGTTCCGCGCCCCGCACCACACCATTTCCGACGCCGGCCTGATCGGCGGCGGCAGGGCATGCCCCGGCCCGGCGAGGTCAGCCTGGCGCACAACGGCGTGCTGTTCCTCGACGAGCTGCCGGAGTTCCCGCGCAACGTGCTGGAACTGCTGCGCCAGCCGCTCGAAGACGGCGCCGTGACCATCGCGCGCGCCAACATGACGCTCTCGCTTCCCGCCCGCTTCATGCTGGTGGCGGCCATGAACCCGTGCCCGTGCGGCTTCTACGGCGACGCCAGCGCGAGTGCCGCTGCACCGGCGGCATCATCCAGCGCTACCTGGGCAAGATCTCGCGGGCCGCTGCTCGACCGCATCGACCTGCACATCGAGGTGCCCGCCGTGCCCTACAAGGAACTGCGCGGCGACGGCGGCGGGCGAGTCCTCGGCCGAGATCCGCGCGCGGGTCGAGCGTGCCCGCGCCGTCCAGCAGGCGCGCGGCTTCTACAACGCGCGCATCCCGCCGGCACGATCCGCAAGCTCTGCGCGCTGGACGACGCCGGCGAGCGCACGCTCGAGATGGCCGTCCGCCGCATGGGCCTCTCCGCGCGCGCCCACGACCGCATCCTGAAAGTCGCCCGCACCATCGCCGACCTCGGCGGCTCGGAAGCCGTCGCCGCCAAGCACGTGGCCGAAGCCGTGCAGTACCGCAGCCTGGACCGGAACTACTGGAGTTGAGGGGGAGGATTGCAGCCGCCGAATTCACTCGTCAAGTTTGAGTGCGATTGAGCAAAGGATCCTGCTCTTCCGCGGACAGAGAGTGATGCTGGATGCGGATCTGGCGGTTCTCTACGGAGTCCCGACCAGACGTCTCAACGAGCAGGTGAAACGCAACAAGTCGAGATTCCCGAGCGATTTCATGTTCCGGCTCACGGCGCGGGAGAAGGCCGAGGTGGTCGCAAATTGCGACCACCTCGCCCGACTCTGATTACTCTCCATCTCTGCCCTATGCTTTTACCGAGCATGGCGCGTTGATGCTTGCAAGCGTGCTGAATAGCCCCACGGCATTCTCGTTAGCATTCAGGTTGTCCGCGCTTTCATGCGGCTGCGGGAGATGTTGGCAGGCAACAAGGACCTTGGCCGCAAGGTAGCTGAAATAGAGAAGAAATACGACGCTCAGTTCAGAGTCGTTTTGACGCCATCCGGGCCCTGATGCGGCCTATTCCGCCTCCGCCCAAGCGTCGAATCGCTTCGTGGGACCTGCCTCCGGACACCGAGCGGTCTCCCGCACCATCGCCGACCTGGGCGGCTCGGCCTCCGTCGCCGCAAAACATGTTGCAGAAGCCGTACAGTACCGCAGCCTGGACCGGAACTACTGGAGTTGATGTGACGGCAATTCGCTTTGATCCTCACACCCGCAGGCGCATGCCGGTTCGAGGCGTCTCCGAGGAGGAGGCTGTGGACGTCCTTTGCAGCGGCCGGCCAGTTCCGGCAGCGGATGGACGGCTGGCAAAGGAGAAGGTCTTCCCCTTCGGTTCGTTGTGGCGAGGGCGCCCATATGCACAAAAGAAGGTCAAAGTCGTGTATGTTGAAGAGGAAGGAACAATGATCACGGTGACGGCTTTCACCTACGGGGAGTGGGAGGCAGGAACGTGACGATTACCTACCACAGGACCGCCGATCTGCTCTACATCTGCTTGGACCCGGAGGCCACCCAGGTTGTCAACAAGGACATCTCGGACGACGTGGTTCTCGAACTAGGCGAGGACGACCGCATCGTCGGCATCGAGATTCTTGCGGGCCGTCGAGGGTCGATCTCGCCCGCGTGCTAAGCGTTCCAGTACGCAGAAGTGGCCTGATCGTTCTTACGACCGCCTCCTGAGAAACCCCTGCACCCTCGCCGGCTACTTCTTCGCAAACGACTCGTCTGACTCGGCGCCCGGTCGCGGCTTCCAGTCAAGCGAGTAATATTCGCCGCGATCGCGCGCCCACGGGTCGAAGACGTTGACCACGCCCTGGAGCTGCGCCGCGAGTTCGGGAATCGTGCGCAAGAGCACGCGCTTCAGCGGGGAGACGGGCTGCGCATGACCGTTCGGGTTGCCCGATTCCATCTGCACGGGACCCGGGCCGTTGTGGTTCACCCAATCCACTCCCAGGTAGCTGTAGAACTCCGGGCGGAAGCTCGAGGTGAAGAAGCGGTCGCTGAAGAGGCGCCGCGAGGCGTTGAGGATGAAGACGACGAACTGGGTCTCCGAGATCGCATACCCGTGGGGCCGGGTGGTTTCGGCCAGCCAGCCCACCACCGTGTCGAGGTCCTCGACGTTGTCCACCATGCTGCCGTTCGGTTGGCCGAGGCAATCGTTGATCGGGTGATCCGTCGGGATTCATCTGCGCGGTCGGTGATGACGAGCGAGGCGTCGCATTTGTGCCTGCCGTAGACCTCGCGCAGGGTATCGACAAGCGTTTCCTGCTCCTTGCGCCCGGCGGAGCCAGGGGCAAGGTGCTGGTCGATGAAGTCGTCGAAGCTCGTCAATTGCCGCAGTCCGTACTGGCGGCGGAACTCGTTGAAGCGCGGGACGCCCCGCTCGCGGTCGCGGATGAGGTCGAGGGCGGCCACGTCGATCTGCTGCGTCGGGGACTGCAGGCGAGTCATCTTCAGGTTCTGGAGGAAGCGCGGGTGGTTCTGCAAAGCCAGCAGGCCCAGCCGCTGTCGTCCCATGCTGAGTGCCCAGTTGGCCATGCCGCGGGGCCGCATGGCATCGGTGGCCTTGCCGCGGAAGGTCTCCACCACGGGGATCTTGTTCTGGATCCGGTTGGGGTCCTTCTCGAGCTCACGGTACTCGATGAGGTCCGGCACCAGCGCATGCAGCCGGTAGACGGTGACGAACTCCTCCGGGAAATTGAACGGCGAGCCGAAGTGGTTGATGCCGCCGTTCACGTGGTCCGGGTTCTTCAGATCCCAGATGTCTTTCTTATTGCGGTCGAACGCGGCGAAGATCGGGTCCCCGGCATAGACCTTGCTGCCGAGGCCGAAAATGCCTGGCCCGGCGGCGAACACGCAATACCACTGGGTGGCCTTCTTGACGTTGTCGGAGGTGCCGAAGTTGCGAGCCACGATCTGTCTCAGCGCGGTGGCGACGCCGCTATCGGGGTTGAAGAGGCCGCTCCAGTTGGCGTTCATTCCGCGATAGAGCGGCTCGTCATAGAGCAACTGCGTGGTCCATTCGATGGTATGGATCTTGGCGATCTCGGCCGCGATTACGAGCCGGGCGACCTCGAAGAGCTCATCGGCGCGAGACGTCGCTGTAGCGGATGACCTGATCGGGCCTGGTGGGATTGCGAAGGCCGGAGTCGGCATCGGGCGTGAGAGCGGCCTGCTTCCGGAACTCATCGACGAAGACGTTGTGCTCCCGGGCGAAGAGGTTGTGCATAGAAGCTCATGCCGATGGTCCAGTTGTCGGGGAAGGCGGTGGCTTCCTGGCCCTGCCACTCGGGGTTGATGGGATCACCGGCCTCGAAGACAGGCAGGTAACCGAGCTTATCTCCCGGACCGGAACGGCCGGCCAGGGTCTGGAGCAGCAGCTTGG
Source organism: Bryobacterales bacterium (assembly GCA_963744775.1). Taxonomy (GTDB): domain Bacteria; phylum Acidobacteriota; class Terriglobia; order Bryobacterales; family Bryobacteraceae; genus CAVUVG01. Next base: position 336,737 of record CAVUVG010000020.1, on the reverse strand, counting down.
CGGGATCCTTGGGATCGCGTTTCACGCGCTTCCGTGACCGCTCGTCGTAGCCATAGATCTGCGACGCGTCCCACCACGCGGTGTTGTTGTTCTTGAACGTCTTGGGGGCGCGCTTCAGATACTCCTTCCCTTGGTGTGTGAACGTACCCGGCTCGCCGCTTTCGGCCACATAGGCTTTGTCGATGCGGTCGTCGGGACGGCAGCCCAGCCGTTTGGCGTCCTCGCTGGTGCAGCCCGTGTTCATGTACTCGGGCGCGTTGTGGCCTTCTTCCAGGTGGGTGAACCAGTCATGCGTCATGAACTGGATCCAGAAGGCGGCCAGCACGTTGAAGAAGGGCGCCTTCTTGTAGTCGCAGTCGGCGTCTTTCGAGTAACCTGGCAGGCCGTAGCCGTCATTGCACTTGCCCGGAGCCGACTGCGCGCGGGTGAAGAGCTTGCGGCTTACAACCTGCGGATCGGGCTGCAAGAGGCTGATGCGGCCGCCGTGCCGGTTCTTGACCAGCTGGTTGCGGCCGAGGTCGGGAAAGGTGGCGTCGAACTCGACGTTCCTGGCGAACAACTGACCGCTTGCACCCATGAGCGGATTGCGGATGTCGTTGCAGATGCCGGTGAGCGTGCGAGCGCGGATGAGGTCTCCCTGGCAGACCTGTTCTTTGGCGCCGCCCACCTTGGCATAGTCCGGGTGGCCGGGAGGCAGCCGCAACTCGGGCCATGTCTTGATCGCCGGGCCGCCGACGCCCCTGCGCCCGGTGACGTAAGTCTCGTAAGTCTTGTTGTTATCGAAGAGATTGAACTTGATGAGCTCGATCCGCTGGTACTCCAGATCCATCAAGGCGCCATCGACGCCGCGACCATTCGGGCCGAGATGACGAGCCCGCTTGACGAAGGCGGGCGCTTTGGACGAGGGCCCGCCAGCGCCCCAGTAGTTGGCCCAATCCACCCACGGCGTGGAGCGGAATCCAACGGCGCTCGCGCCGCCGCGGCACTTGGCCGTGATCTCCTCCACTTTGCCCTGAAAGCGCGCATCGCGTGTACCGGCGATAGGCAGGAAGCCGGATTTGAGAACTTCCTCGCAGGCCTTCAAGGATTCCAGTTCTGCTTGAATCCTGGCTTTCTCCGATGGCCTGCAACCGGACAGCAACGCAAGCAACACGAGCGCAACCCAGACTACCCCCCTCAATGCAAACATGAACAGATTATCGGGTTTCTGTACTTAAAAATCAAGTATTAAGCGAGCCGAGGGTTCGGTACAAGGGTGGAAATAATCTATCTGTTGGCGGGCGGGGTGCCGCGGGAACCAGCGCAGGCGAGCTGGCCGTCGCGTCCGGAGGCACTCGCAAAGCAGGAGTGCTTCGCGCCTTTCGTCCCCGGGAGCGGCGCGCATGCACGCGAACACTGCGGCCGAGGCGACGGCAGCCACAACGTGCTCATGATCGGCCCTCCGGGATTCTACCGCCGCTGGTTTTCGAGGCAGCTCTCGAAACCACCAAGGTCCACAACGTGGCGGGCATTCTGCCGCGCAATGCCGGACTGCTCACCACGCGGCCCTTCCGCGCGCCTCACCACACCATTTCCGACGCCGGCCTGCTCGGCGGGGGAGCCGGCACGCCGCGCCCCGGCGAGGTCAGTCTGGCGCACAACGGCGTCCTGTCTCTCCATGAGCTGCCCGAATTCCCGCGCAATGCCCTCGAACTGTTGCGCCAGCCCATCGAAGAAGGCGGCGTGACGCTGGCCCGCTCGCAGATGACGCTGGCCTTCCCTGCCCGCTTCATGCTGGTGGCCGCCATGAATCCGTGTCCGTGCGGACATAAACTCAACACAGCTTGAGCCGCGAGCGCCGGGCGGGAACACAAAATGGCCCGCAGACCGAAGAACACGTCCACAAGGACCTAGCCTGCGATTGCGCCGTGGGTGCATACGCGACGCAGACAGTCCACACTTTTTAGAGCTGCGCCTTTAGCCGGCCGATGTGGTTGGGCACGTGATAGGTTTCCCACACGGTGTCGCCGTCGAAATCGAGTACGACGTAGCCGGGGACTCTACCGCGGCACGAACAACGGCGATGAGGCCAGCCCGGTGGCTATTGCGATTCCAGATCGCCCATTTTGGATTTACCGGTCTGTCAAGGTGGCGCAATTCTGGCGGGTGGCGGCGGGCGGCATTCAACCCGATCGCGCGCCTGGCGTCCCTGCCGGGCCAATAGCACAGGAGCGGGCAACTGCAAGCCGGCGTCGCGTCGCCCAACTTCCGGATGCGTCAACCGACCGGAGGCGGATCTCGCCACGTCGCCGAGGAGCAGATGTGGAGCGCCGGATCGGCATTGGCTGCCCGACGGCTGGATTCGCTACGATTAACGCTGATATGCGCACGGCGGAGTGGATCCATATTGTCGTATTTTCCTTTTTTGTTTCGCTGGCCTGGGTACGCGCGCTGCCGGGGCGCCGGCGAGCGAAAGTGACCGGCATCGGCTTCGTGGGGCTCGGCGCTACGCTTACCGGCGCCTGCCTGCTGCCGCGACTGTTTCCGCCGCTGGCCGTTTCGGTGGTGCGGGATTGGCTTCCCGCGGCGCTCGTGCTCCTGGTCTACTGGCAGGCCGGCGAGTTCTTCCTGCGGGTTGACGAGAGACTTCAGGATCGGCTGGAACGGATCGACGAGCGGATAGTCGCGCCGCTGATGCGCTGGCTCTCGCGCCGCCTCGCACGGAAGTGGATCGCAACCTACCTCGAACTCTCCTACCTGCTCTGCTATCCGATGATTCCGATGAGCGTCGGCGCGCTCTATCTGCTGCGTCTGGCGCGGCACGCGGACTATTTCTGGACAGTGGTGCTCGTGTCGACGTACCTTTCATATGGAATGTTGCCGTTCATGCAGACGCTACCCCCGCGAATGCTGGCGGAGCCTTGGCTGGAGCCGTTGCCTCCCAATCCGGTTCGGGCGTTCAATCTCTGGATTCTGCGCCATGCCAGCATTCACGCGAATACGTTTCCGAGCGCGCACGTGGCAGCTTCGACGGGGGCGGCGCTGGTGCTCACGGTCCTGGCGCCGTGGCCCGCCGGTTTGCTGTTCGTGGCGCTCGCCTCCGGGATCGCCGTCGGCACCTTCGCCGGGCGATATCATTTCGCCGCCGATGCTATTGCCGGAATCGCGGTCGCGACGATCGTGTTTCTGGCCGCGACGTGGATCGCAACACCTTGAAGCACTGGTAGGAAGTGCGCAGCATTTGCGCGGTTACTCAAGGCTTACCGTGAACGAGTGACCGGTAGGATCCGCCAGGAATCCGTGGACTACCTGATGTCCCTGAATGAGCGCCATCTGAAGCGCGGACTTCGTGAATTGGTAACCTAATACAATCGCGGACGGCTGCACTCGGCTTTAGGGCCGGGCTTTTCGGAGCCGCGTCCGGCCACCGGATTACGTAGCCGGCGCGATATTCCCGCACCACCACGCAGGGACTGGCGCGGCGCTGCGCCGCTATCAGGAGCAGCCTGGGGCGCTTCCAACGAGAGGAGAATGATGATGCGAACACTTCGAGGCGGTACATGGAAGAGATGGCTGGCCGGGATGGCAGCGGGAGCCGCCATGCTCGGTGCCGCCGATCCGGCGAAGCTGGAGATGAGCGCTCCTCTCACGCATTCCGACTGGATGCTGCGGCCCGGTGTCGAATGGGGCCCGGCGGGTGTCCACCACATGCTGGACGCCTGCAAGGCATCCGGTTGGAAGCACGTTTACTGGCGTGTACTGGATGCCGGAAGGTCCACTTACAAGAGTAAGGTGGTGACTCCGGCGGAACACCTCGAGTATGACTGGTTTTATAACCCGGTTTCGGACGCCGACAAGCAACTGTTCCGCAGATACTACCCGAAGATGACGGCGGAAGAGATGCGGGCTTTGAGCGACAAGATTGCTTCGCTCGATTACAGTGAGTTCGATTCGTTGGCGGAGGCCGTGCGCTACGGACATCAGATTGGGTTGAAGATTCACGCCTGGGTGTCCATCAACGAGGACGATCACGGCTGGGGCGCCCGCAGCGATTTCAGCCTGAAGCATCCCGAGTACCGCTGGCGGAGGCGCGACGGCTCCTTCTTTCGAAGCCAGTTAAGCTTCGCGTTTCCGGAAGTGCGGGAATACAAGCTGACCATCGTGCGCGAAGTCGTGGAGAACTACGCGATCGACGGCGTCTTCCTGGATTTCCTGCGAACGGGCGACGTCCGCGACAATCCGCAGACGGACCCGGAGGGCGTGGCGAACTACGGCTACGAAGAGCCTTTGGTGAAAGGCTTTCGCGAGAAGTACGGCGTGGATCCCCACGGAATCGACAATGGGGACGACCGTTGGGTGCGCCACCGCGCGGCGCCGGTGACCGCGTTCATGCGCTCGGTACGGAGCATGATGAAATCGGCCAAGCCGAAGATGCCGCTGGCCGTGATGGGTGCCCATCCCTGGTGTTACCGCGGCATGAAGGACAAGATCGACGGGAACCTCCGCGGCATGCTGCTGGACATGCGCACATGGGCGAACGCAGGCCTGCTGGATGAAGCCGTGGCCGCCGGCTACTACCTGAACGGAACTCCGGAGATGGCATTTGAAGCACTGAAAAAAGAGACCGGCGGCAAGGTGGCTCTCTGGCTTTACGCCTGGGTGCCGCAGGGCGTGGCCGATTTCGAGCGCGATTTCGCGCTGGCGAAGAAGTTGGGCGCTAAACGGCTGCTGTTCTGGGAAGCGGATTACATCGACGGACGAGCTAATCGCGAGACATTGCAGCGTGCCATGCGCGCGCGCGCGGATCACCTTGACATGCCAGGGCTGCGTCGGTGCCGCGCCCGGCTTTAGACTGGGTATATAGGCAGCCTGTGGAGCGGCCGCGAGGAGGAGGGGGACCCATGAGAATCGGCGTACTGGGAACGGGAGACGTAGGCAGGGCGATCGGGAAGGCGTTCGTCACGCTCGGCCACAACGTGAAGATGGGGTCACGGAGCGCGACCAACGAGAAGGCCGTCGCCTGGGCGAAGGAGATGGGGGCTACGGCGTCGGTCGGCACGTTCGCCGACGCGGCCTCCTACGGCGAAATCGTAGTTCTGGCGACGCTCGGCGTCGCAAACGAGAGCGCGTTGCGCAGCGCGGGGCTGGAGAAGTTCCGCGGCAAGGTTGTCATCGACACGACCAACCCGCTGGACTTCTCGGGCGTCATGCCCCCGAAGCTGGCGGTGGCTGGAAACGACTCGGCGGGCGAGGGCGTGCAGCGGCTGCTGCCGGATGCTCACGTCGTGAAGGCTTTCAACACCGTCGGCAGCGCCCACATGTTCCGCCCCAGCTTCCCGGGCGGTCCGCCGGACATGTTCATCTGCGGCAATCACGACGAGGCCAAGAAGACAGTCGCCGGCATCCTCTCGGACTTCGGCTGGGGCGTCGTCGATATCGGCGGCGTCGAGAGCTCGCGCTACCTTGAGGCGATGTGCCTGGTGTGGGTCCTCCACGGCGCCCGCACGAACACGTGGAACCACGCCTTCAAACTGTTGAGGAGATGAGGGGGTCGAAATGATCGCCTCCATCACGGATCGAATCGCGCGCGCAGGTCGGGCGGGACGTCGGGGCACAGATCGTCGCGCCGTCCGAAAACACGATAGCGAATGCGCGCGACGAAGTCGTAGACCACATCACGCAGCGGCCGCGGAACTACGGCCATGAACGCCGCCATTACTTTCCATCCTCCTCCCAGTCGCCGAAGAATATGAATCCAGGCATTCGAGCGTATGAGCAGCGAGCCGTCACGGGTTTGCACGACTATGCTCTTGGGCAGATTGGCGCGCCGGTCAACAGGAACTCTCGCCTGGAATGTTTCTCCCTGCAGAGGGGCAAATCGGAACGCCGTTCCCGAGCGGTCACGCCTCAAGACAAACTTCACCCCGCGATGACACAGTCCGCAATGCCCATCGTAGAAGACAATCTCTCTTTGTTGCGTGAGAGCAGGCACACCCGCAACTACTATATCGCGTAGATCCGCACGCCAGGGAACGCCTGCGCGAGCCCGCATGCATGAACGCACTCGTCTTTCACCCGGCGTATTCGTTCGAGAATTTCCACGCGGCCGGGGGCCCGATCAAGCACCAGGCATCCACGGCGGGGCAGGCGCCGAAGGACGGTCAGAACCTGATCGAGTTCGGCATCCTCAGCCGGCGGCAATCGGTCCAACTGGCTTCCACGCGGCAAGGAGGAGAATGGAATGGGAGGGGTGTATGAGGGAGCGTAAGGTGCGGACGGAGCGAGACAGTCTCGGAGAAGTGGAAGTTCCACGCGACGCGCTGTATGGCCCACAGACGCAGCGTGCCGCCATCAACTTCCAGTTCAGCGGGATCCGCTTTCCACGCCGGTTTCTGGCGGCGCTGGCAATGATCAAGGGAGCGGCTGCCGCGGTCAATGCCGAGTTGGGGTTGCTCGATCCCCATGTGGCCGAGGCGATTGCCGCCGCGGCAAAAGAAGTGGAGGACGGCCTTCACGATTCACAGTTCCCGTTAGATATCTTCCAAACCGGGTCCGGCACCAGCACGAACATGAATGCCAATGAGGTGATCGCGTCACTGGCCACCCGGCTCGCGGGACGCGACGTACACCCGAACGATCACGTCAATCTCGGCCAGAGCAGCAACGATGTCATTCCGACGGCGATTCGCGTTAGCGCGACGCGCGAGCTGGTTGGAAACCTGCTTCCCGGGCTGGCTCACCTGGCAGACACGTTGTCGGCGAAGGCGGTTGCCGTGGAAGGCATCGTCAAGACTGGGCGAACGCACCTGATGGACGCGGTGCCCATTCGCATGAGCCAGGAAGTCGGCGGGTGGGAAGCTCAAGTACGCGACGCAGGCGCACGGGTGAAGTCGGCTATCCCTTCCATGTCGGCATTGCCGATCGGCGGGACCGCCGTGGGCACTGGTCTCAACACGCACCCGGAATTCGGCGCCCGCGTGGTGCGGCGCATGGCAGCCGCGACGGGCTTGCCCTTCACGGTCAGCCCCAACTACTTCGCCAGCATGAGTAGCCAGGATGACGCCGTGGAGTTGAGCGGCCAGCTTCGCGGCGTCGCCGTGACGCTCCTCAAGATCGCCAACGATCTGCGATGGATGAATAGCGGACCGGCCGCCGGCCTTGGTGAGATCACCTTGCCGGCGTTGCAGCCGGGCAGCAGCATGATGCCCGGCAAGGTGAATCCGGTGATTCCAGAGGCTGTCGCGATGGTCTGCGCCCAGGTGATCGGTAACGACGCGGCGATTCTGATGGCCGGAGCATCCAGCGAGTTCCAGCTCAATGTGATGCAGCCCTTGGTGGCATGGAACCTGCTAAGCAGCATCGGACTTCTCGGCGCTGCGACGCGGGCCTTGGCAGATAAGGCGATCGCGGGGTTCACGGTCGATGAAGTGCGGCTGGCCGATGCCGTGCGAAAGAACCCGGCCATGGTCACGGCGCTAGCGCCCCGGATTGGCTATGATCGATGCGCCGAAATCGTGCGGGAATCGCTCGCGACGGGGACGACCATCGAAGAAGTGGCACGTGAGACGCTGGGGTTGAACAGCGAGGAAGTGCGGAGACTCTTGGACCCGGCGCGGATGACGCACCCAGGATTCCCTGATCGGGAACCGTAGATTAATCGGCTACACGAAATTTCATTTATCCCGGGCAGCCCAGCAGTTTGAGCGTGCGCACGATATCCGTTCGCAAGATGTCGATTGCGCGCGCAACGCCTGCGCCGCCCGCAGCGCCGAGTCCGTATGCGTAAGCGCGGCCCACCAGCACGGCCTTCGCGCCGAGACTCAGAGCCTTGACGATGTCGCTGCCGCGGCGGATGCCGCCGTCCAGAAGCACCTCGATCCGGTCACCGACGGCCGCCACCACTTCCGGCAAGACACGGATGGTCGCGGCAACGCCATCCAGTTGACGGCCACCATGATTCGACACGACGATCCCGTCGACACCCCGGTCGGCCGCTCGGCGGGCGTCTTCCGCCGTGTGCACCCCTTTGGCTATGATCGGGCCCTTCCACTCCTCGCGAATCCAACCCAGGTCGTCCCAGGTGACGGCCGATTGAGCCAGCAGCCTGCCAACATCTGCGTAGGGCATTGGCCCTCCCGGCAGCGCTACATTCGGAAGGTTCATCAGCCCGCCATCTTCCAAGTAGGCCATCAGCCATCGCGGCCGCGCCAGCACCTGCGCCACGAACGGCAACTTTGACCACGAGTGTTCCGCTGATGAGTTCGCTGTGCCCCGTCTCGTACGTCGCGCTCCCGCGATCCGGCGACCGGCGTATCGATGGTCACCACGAGTGCGGAAAACCCAGCCGCCCGCGCGCGTGCGATGCCGGCCTTCGCGACATCGCGGCCGCCGATCAAATAAAGCTGATACCAGAGCGGCCCGCTTCGATGCGGCCCTCACCTCCTCGATCCCGCATCCAGAAAGCGTCGCCTGGATATACACTGTTCCAGCGGCGCTCGCGGCTTCCGCTGCCACTGCCTCGCCGCGCGGGTAGTACATGCGGAGGCTGCTGACCGGCGCCAGCAGGAACGGGAGTTCGAGAGGCGTTCCCAGCACGGTCGTCCGCAGATCGCACTGCGGAGTCGCCACTGCGCATCGCGGCCGAAAGGTAATCATCTCGTACGCGTCGAACGTTCTGGCGCATGGTGAGTTCTTGTTCGGCGCCTCCGTCGATGTAATCGAACACCACGCGCGGCAATCGCTTCTTGGCCGCACGTCGAAGGTCTGCAATGTTGAGAACCCGCGGTCGACCAACTGTCCTCATGCCATGCTCTCCTCACGCCTCGTAGTGCAAATTTCAGCGAAATCGTGAATGAACGGAAGGTCGTTTGTCCCAGTCTAGCCTCGCCGGCGGGACGAAGTACACTCACTAGTCGGCATAAAATGAGCAATCGACGCGAACGCGATGGCCAACACGGAGAGAGCCGAAAAAAGCGCATGGTGAAAACCGCCCCTGCGCCGGCGCCGCCGACGATGGCGCCGGCAACGTTTTTGGAACTGGTGCCGCCACAGATCGTTGGTCTCGCTGCACGTCCTGATTGAGGTAGAAGGGCCACGCGGCAAGATGCGCATCCAGTGGCAGGCGCGTGAATCGCGCCGAAGTGAATCACTGCCGCCAGCGAGGCCGAGAAGAAAGCGAGCTCGCATTCGAGAGCATACCGATAGGCGTACCCGTACTTCTCTGCTATCGGTGCCCACCCGATCAAGCACCGACTCCAGTCGGTTCGCCAGTTGTGCAAACTCGCCGCTGCTGTAAGTCTCGATCCACTTCCGGTAAGGATGCTGCGGGCCGCATTTTGGCGCAAGCTCCTTGCCGAGGAAGGCATAGAGAGACATGCAGGGAACGAGCGCCGCAACGGTCTCCGCCAAGGAACTGTGCCGTGCGGTCCGCACCAGGAACTCCGTGTAGGCGCGGCAAGCCGGATTCGGCGCCACGCGCTCCAGGTCGATCCCCAACTCAGCCGCATAAACTCGATGCAGCTTCAGCTCTTCCTGAACGCCGCCGATCAATTCGGAAAACCAAGCGATGATTTCCGGGTCGCTGCTGCGGGCGAGCGCCAGCCCGTAGACCTTGGCGAAGGCACGCAGAAAGAACGCGTCCTGCGCGATGTAGTCTCGAAACAGATCCGCCTTCAACGTGCCCTCGCCGAGGGCCTGCACGAAGGGGTGCGCCAGGCAGGACTGCACCAGATCGGAATTCGACCTCCATAGCACGTCATGGAGCATTCAGCCCTCTCACGACATCACGTCCATACTGCATCGAGTTCGGGACGATTGCTCCCGCTGAACCGCCCGTTCCGCCATACTGGGGTTTGGGGCGATATGAAATACGCCGTCACGTCCGTGGTGGTGACGACCCTGTTGCTCGCTTCCTGCGGCCGGCCCGAGTCTCCAAGGCTTGAACGTATCGCGGACCGCACCGAACTGCCATCTCACCAATTGCGGTCGCTGACGGGCTATCGCGACGGTGACGTGTTGCGCACGAAGGTGATTCTCGTGGCGGATTCATCGATGCTCACGATGGACTTGCGATTTCGAATCGGCGTCCCCACGCGGCTCGAAGAAGGCAGCTATCTGTGGCAACAAGCGGACACGGTCTTGCGCGGACCGGTAAAGCAGGTATCCGCCACATTCTTAGGAGGACAGTCAGGGCGACCCAGTATCGGAGGGACCTTCGAGCTCATTTCACCGGAGGGCGAGCGCGCGTATGAAGTGCGGATTCCCGTTCGTGAAGTGGCTCCAAATCGCTAAGCAAGGACCGATGCCCTCAGGGGGTCCAAGACGGCGGGTCGCTTGCCGGGAATGAATCCTCAGAGGCTTCGTCAACAATATCGCGCGTCGGAGCGGTTCTTGCCCCCGACACCCCAAGGACTCTCGCAGCCTTGCGCAGGTCCGGAGGTTTTACCCAGAGCAGTCCTCCGTACCGACCGGAGCCAGCGCAGGCCGCCTGCACGGCGGTGACGTTGATTCCAGCCTTGTGCCAGCTTCTCGAGCAGTACTTCCCCCAGCGCGCCCGGCCGCTCTTGTCCCTGGACGAGAAAAACGCTCATTCTCTTGCTCAGTTTCAGCCCGAGCTTTTTTGCCGCCTTTGTGAAAGCCGCTCGGTCCTCGGGCAGGAAGTCCAACTGGGATTGCCGCTTTCCCTGAGGGAACCCGGAGAATCCAAGCAGGTTTATCCCGGCCCGGTGCAGCCCTGCCAGGATGCGGGCGGCCTCTCCGGGCTTATCCGGAACGGTCGTGTAGTAGTAATCGACCTGTCGAATCTCATCCGCCATAAGTCTATCCTCTCTTTCGCCGAAATCGTCTTGGAACGCGGTCAGGAACTACGCCTCGATGATGACCTTGAGCGCAGGGTGCTCGCCGCCCGCTCGAAAGTGTCGTAGGCGTCCAGGATGTGGTCGAGCTTGAAGCGGTGGGTGATCAGCAGCTTGGGGTCGATCTTGCGTGACTGCACGGTCTTGAGCAGCATCGGCATGGTGACGGTATCGACCAGTCGCGTGGTGATCGTGATGTTGCGCGCCCACAAGCCGCTCCAGGTGAAGATCGACCTTGACGCCATGCACGCCGACATTGGCGATGGTGCCGCCTGGCGCCACGATGTCCTCGCACATGATGAAGGTGGCCGGCATGCCCACCGCCTCGATGGCGGTATCGACGCCGCGCCCGCCGGTCATCTTCATGACCGTCTCCGCGGCCTTGCCGTCGGCGCTGTTGATCGGTCGCCGTCGCGCCGAAGCGCTTGGCCACCTGCAGGCGGTTGTCGTCGAGATCGATCATGATGATCTCGGCGGGCGAGTAGAACTGCGCCGTCAGCAGCGCGGCAAGGCCGATCGGCCCGGCGCCGACGATGGCCACCGCGTCGCCCGGCTGGACCTTGCCGTTGAGCACGCCGCATTCGAAGCCGGTCGGCAGGATGTCGCTCAGCATGACCAGCGCCTCTTCGTCGGCGCCTGCGGGGATCCGATAGAGGCTCGTGTCGGCATGCGGGATGCGCACGTATTCGGCCTGAGTGCCGTCGATCTCGTTGCCGAGGATCCAGCCGCCGGTCGTGCAGTGCGAGTACATGCCGCTTGCGGCAGTATTCGCATTTGCCGCAGGCGGAGATGCAGGAGATCAGGACGCGATCGCCCGGCTGGAACGTGGTGACGCCGGGCCGCGCTTCTCCACCACGCCGACGCCCTCGTGGCCCAGGATGCGGCCGGGGCTGCAAGTCGGCACGTCGCCCTTGAGGATGTGCAGGTCGGTGCCGCAGATCGTCGTCTTGGCGATCTTCACGATTGCGTCGGTGGGAGCCTTGATTTCAGGGATCGGGCGCTCCTCCAGCGCCTTCTTACCCGGCCCTTGATAGATGAGAGCCTTCATCAGCATCCTCCTGCCCGGGATATCAGCAATTCTCGCGCCGACCACATCCCGCCGCTCGGCCTTCGCACGCCTCCTGACGGCTCACAGCAGGTTTGACGGTACTCCCGCAGATGCCATAACACGCGCATACCGGCGCCAAGTGATTTCTGTCAACTAAATCTCCACTTCGACATCGTTGCCCACTACGCGGGTGCGATAGCTGGAGATCCCTCGGGGAGCAGGCGGTCGCAACACCTGGCCCGTGGTCACGTCAAACACGGCCCCGTGCCAGGGGCAGGTGACTTCCTTACCATCAAGCTCCCCGTCAGAAAGCGGGCCACCACGATGGGTGCAAGTGTCGTCGATGGCGTCTGGCCTTCAGAGCAGTTTGCGGATGGCTTTCAATTCCCGCAGACGTTTTGCTGTGGTCTTGGGATAGGCCATTTTGAGTTCACTGAACACATCGAGGACGATTTGGGAAATAATCACCCGGGCGTTCTTCTTGTCGTCGGCAGGGACGACATACCAGGGCGCGTTGGCGGTGCTCGTGGCACTCAAACACGCCTCATAGGCCCGCATGTAGAGCGGCCAACTCTGCCTCTCGCGAATGTCCGAGGAGCCGAATTTCCAGTTCTTGTCCGGCTCATCGATGCGCTCGCGGAAGCGCTTGGCCTGTTCGTTCTTCGACAAGTGGAGAAACAACTTGATGATCCGGGTGCCGTTGCGGTGGAGATGCTCCTCCAGGTCCACGATGGAACGATACCGGCCCTTCCAGATGGTCTCCGCGTGAGGCGGTTCATCCGGCCGACTGCTGGCTGCGGAGAAGTTCCGGATGCACGCGCACGATGAGCACCTCCTCATAGTAGGAACGATTGAAGATGCCGATCTGCCCGCGTTCGGGAAGCCGGCACGTCGTGCGCCAGAGAAAATCATGCTCCAGTTCCTCGGCGCTCGGCTGTTTGAAACTGAATACCTGGCAGCCTTGCGGATTGACCCCGGACATGACATGACGGATGGCGCCGTCCTTACCGGCGGCGTCCATCCCCTGAAAGATCAGCAGCAAAGCATAGCGGTTGGACGCGTAATGCAGGCGTTGCAGCGAGCTCAAGGCCTTAACGTGTTCCCCCAGCAGTTCTTGATACCGCTCTTTCGATTTGCAGAAGGGCGTCACAATCGTCGGCCACTCCCTGAGTTTGACGTTCGCTCCGGGCCGCACACGGAAATCCTTTGAATTGATCTTCATCTTCGTCCCTTTCATCTGGGGTCGTCCGGTTTGCCTGCGTTGGTCGCGCCCCACTTCCAGTTCCGGATCTCCGGCAAGTCCTGGCCGTGTTTGTCGATGTACTGCTTGTGCTCGATCAGCTTGTCCTTGAGCTGCTGCTTCAGGTAGATGCCCTGGTCGCCGGTTTGCGGCAGACGGTTGATGGCGTCCATCACCAGGTGGAAGCGGTCCAGATCGTTCAGCACCGCCATGTCGAAGGGTGTGGTGATAGTGCCCTCTTCCCTGTAGCCGCGGACGTGGATGTTGTCATGGTTGGTGCGGCGGTAGGTCAGCCGGTGGATCAACCACGGGTAGGCATGGAAGGCGAAGATGACCGGCTTGTCCTTGGTGAAGAGCTCGTCGAAATCCATGTCGCTCAACCCGTGCGGATGCTCGGTTTGCGGCTGCAGCTTCATGAGATCGACGACGTTGATCACCCGGATCTTCAACTCGGGCAGATGCTCGCGCAGAATGGAGACAGCGGCGAGCGTCTCCAGCGTGGGGACGTCGCCACAGCAGGCCATGACCACGTCGGGGGCTACGCCCCGGTCGTTGCTGGCCCACTGCCAGATGCCGATGCCCTGGGTGCAGTGCTTGACGGCGGCGTCCATCGTCAGCCACTGCGGCGCCGGGTGTTTGCCCGCGATCACGACGTTGACGTAATGGCGGCTGCGCAGGCAGTGGTCCATCACCGACAGCAGGCAATTTGCGTCCGGCGGAAGGTAAACACGCACGACCTCGGCCTTCTTGTTCACGACGAGGTCGATGAAACCGGGATCCTGGTGTGTGAAGCCGTTGTGATCCTGGCGCCAGACGTGCGAGGCGAGCAGGTAGTTCAGTGAGGCGATCTTCCGCCGCCACGGCAGGTGCGAGGTGACCTTCAGCCACTTGGCGTGCTGGTTGAACATCGAATCCACGATGTGGATGAACGCCTCGTAGCAGTTAAAGAGTCCATGCCGCCCGGTGAGCAGGTAGCCCTCGAGCCAGCCCTCGCACTGGTGCTCGCTGAGAATTTCCATCACGCGGCCGGTGGGCGCAAGGAATTCGTCGTTCGGCACAGTCGCGGCGTCCCATTGGCGTAGGGTCACCTCAAATAGGGACTCCAACCCGTTGGAGAGCGTCTCGTCAGGGCCAAAGACCCGAAAATTCCGCTGCTCGCTGTTCAGCTTCGCCACATCACGCAGGAAACGCCCGAGCACGTGCGTATCGCCGATGCCGCGCACCCCCGGCGAAGGCACGTCCACCGCGTAGGCGCGGAAATCCGGCATCCGCAGGTCGCGCAGCAGTATGCCGCCGTTGGCGTGCGGATTCGCGCCCATGCGCCGTTGGCCCTGGGGCGCAAGTTCGGCCAGTTCCGCTTTCAGGCGGCCCTGCTCGTCGAAGAGTTCCTCCGGCCGGTAGCTCCTCAACCAGTCTTCGAGCAGCTTGAGGTGTTCAGGGTGGGCGGCAAAGTCCTTGAGGGGCACCTGGTGCGAACGGAAGGTGCCTTCCACCTGCAGGCCATCGACCATCTTCGGCCCCGTCCAGCCCTTGGGTGAATTGAGAACGATCATCGGCCAGCGCGGTCGCGCTAGGCTGCCGTGGATGCGGGCGTCCGCCTGGATGTTCCTGATTTGCTCCACCGCCGTGTCGAGCGTCGAGGCCATGGCCGCATGCATCAGATCGGGCTCGTGCCCCTCTACGAAGTAGGGCGTCCACCCGTAGCCGCGGAACAACTGCTCCAATTCCTCGCGGGTGATGCGGGCGAGGACAGTCGGGTTGGAAATCTTGTAGCCGTTCAGATGCAGGATGGGCAGCACCGCGCCGTCGCTTGCGGGATCGAGGAACTTGTTCGAATGCCATGCGGTAGCCAGCGGACCGGTCTCCGCCTCGCCATCGCCGACGGTGCAGGCGACGATGAGATCGGGATTGTCGAACACCGCCCCGAACGAATGGCTGAGCGAATAGCCCAGCTCGCCACCTTCGTGGATTGAGCCTGGGCACTCCGGCGAGGCGTGGCTCGGAATCCCCCCGGGAAACGAAAACTGAAGAAAGAGCTTCCGCAGCCCGGCCTCATCCTGGCTGATGTCGGGATAGATCTCGCTGTAAGTGCCCTCGAGATAGGTGTTGCCCACGACGGCCGGGCCGCCGTGCCCGGGGCCCGAGACGTAGATCATGTCGAGGTCGTATTTCTTGATGACCCGGTTCAAGTGCACGTAAATGAAGTTCTGCCCGGGGGTCGTGCCCCAGTGCCCCAGCAGCATGTGCTTCACATCCGCGAGTGCCAGCGGCCGCTTCAGCAACGGATTGTCGTAAAGATACATCTGGCCGGCGGATAGATAGTTGGCGGCGCGCCAATAAGCGTCCATCTTGTGCAAGAGTTCGGGAGACAGGGTTTTATCCATGGAGCTCCGACACCGCTAGAGCCTCGCTGACGATCGCCTGTGCTTCCTCCAGGATGCGGCGTAGATGATCCGCTCCACGGAAGCTCTCCGCGTAGATCTTGTATATGTCCTCAGTCCCTGACGGGCGCGCCGCGAACCATCCGCTCTCCGCCACCACCTTCAGTCCGCCGATAGGAGCCCCATTGCCGGGCGCGCGTGTGAGGATGGTCTGGATCTTCTCGCCGTCCAGAGCTGTGGACCGGACTTGCTGCGGCGAGAGTCTTCCCAGAATCTCTTTTTGCTCCGGTGTAGCCGGAGCTTCCACGCGGTCGTAAGCAGGCTCGCCGAATTCGCGCGTGAGTTCGAGGTAGACTTCGCCCGGATCGCGGTCCATCCGCGCCGTGATCTCCGCCGCGAGCAAGGCCGGGACAATTCCGTCTTTGTCTGTCGTCCACACACTGCCATCCAGGCGGACGAAAGAAGCCCCCGCGCTCTCTTCGCCGACGAAGCCGAGCGAGCCGTCGAGCAGGCCATCCACGAACCACTTGAAACCAACCGGCACCTCGTAGAGCTTACGGCCCAGCTTCGCCGTGACGCGATCGATCATCTGGCTGCTCACCACGGTCTTGCCCACCGCCGCCCCCTCGGCCCAATTCGGCCGGTGCTGGAAGAGGTAGAAGATGGCGACCGCAAGGTAATGATTGGGTGGAAGCAACCCGCCGCTTCTGGTGACTATCCCGTGCCGGTCATGGTCCGTGTCGCAGGCGAAGGCGATCTCGAAGCGATCCTTCAGGCCGATCAAGCTCTGCATCGCATAGGGCGAGGAGGGGTCCATGCGGATCTGGCCGTCCCAATCCACGGTCATAAAACGAAAGGTCGGGTCGACGGCCTCGTTCACGACCGTGAGGTTCAACCCGTAACGCTCGGCAATCGGTCCCCAGTAGTGGACCCCGGCGCCGCCGAGCGGATCCACTCCGAGGCTGATCTTCGCGCCGCGAATGGCGTCCATGTCGATCACATTGCTGAGATCCCTGGTATAGGCGTCCAGGTAGTTGTGCCGGTGCGTCGTGGAGGCGTGCAGCGCTTTCTCGAAAGAGGTCCTCTTCACCCCCCGCAGCCCATTCTCGAGAAACTCATTGGCCTTCGCTCCAATCCAGCCAGTGATGGTGGATTCCGCCGGCCCGCCGTTGGGGGGATTATATTTGAAGCCGCCGTCATGGGGCGGATTGTGTGACGGCGTGATGACGATGCCGTCGGCTAGTCCCGTCTTGCGCCCGCGGTTGTACGTAAGAATCGCGTGAGAAATGGCAGGGGTCGGCGTGTATTCATCGCCCTCCGCGAGCATGACTTCCACTTGGTTGGCTGCCAGCACTTCCAGGGCGCTGGCCAGAGCCGGGACCGAGAGCGCATGCGTGTCTATGCCGAGAAACAGTGGGCCATCGATCGTCTTGCTGCGCCCGGTATTGACAAACCGCCTGACTGATGGCGAGGATATGCCATTCGTTGAAAACCCGGTCGAATGCCGACCCACGATGCCCCGAGGTGCCGAAGGCAACCCGTTGTTCCGGCACAGAAGGGTCAGGCGTCTCCGTGTAGTAGGCCGTGATGAGTCTGGGTACGTTCA
Organism: Bryobacterales bacterium; assembly: GCA_963744775.1. Classification (GTDB taxonomy): domain Bacteria; phylum Acidobacteriota; class Terriglobia; order Bryobacterales; family Bryobacteraceae; genus CAVUVG01. The sequence continues at coordinate 319,630 of CAVUVG010000020.1, read as the reverse complement.
CCAGCATCGACGCTTCGGCCGGTTTTCCCGCAAGAGGGCTCAGGTTCATACCTCACCGTACAATGCGTGACGACTCTTGCGCCAAGGTCTTTATCAGCTTGTCGAACGGCTGGTTGAATTTCTCAACGCCTTCGTCCTCCAGTTGCTGTGTCACCTCGTCGATACTGATGCCCAGTTCCGGCAATCGCGCCAGGATCGCGCTGGCTTCTGTCACATTTTGTTCCAGCCGGGCTTTCGGATCACCATGGTCGTGGTATGCCTCGAGAGTCTCGAGCGGAATCGTGTCGATGGTGTCCGGTCCGATCAGATCCTCGATGTATTTCACATCGCTGTAGTCCGGGTTCTTTGTGCTGGTGCTGGCCCAGAGCAGCCGCTGAACGCGAGCGCCATCGCCGGCCAATCGCTTGAACCGATCATGGCCAAAGATTTCCTTGTAGATTTGATAGGCCACTTTCGCGCTGGAGATGGCAACTTGTCCGTGCGCCTTTTTCGCGAGATCCGCCTTTTCACCGCCCTGCGCGGCGAGCTTCTCCAGCAGCGGATCCACCAGCGCGTCAATGCGGCTCACAAAGAAACTGGCCACCGAAGCTACATGATTCACGGCCTTTCCTTGCGCGGCGCGCGCTTCGATCCCGGCGATGTATGCTTCCGCCACCTGCCGGTATCGCGGCAACCCAAAGAGCAACGTCACGTTGACGCTGATGCCTTCGCTGCTGAGTTGCCGGATGGCGGGCAGTCCTTCGGCCGTGGCCGGCACCTTGATGAAGACGTTGGGCCGGCTCAGCGTGGCCCATAACCGGCGAGCTTCGTCAATCGTGCCTTTGGTGTCGTGCGCCAGGTGTGGATTGACCTCCAGGCTCACATATCCATCTTTGCCGTCGGTCTTGTCGTATAAGGGCCGGAACTCGTCAGCGGCACTTTGCACGTCACGCACACTGAGGGCCTCGTAGATTGCCTCGACTCCCTTTCCCTCGAGCGCCAGAGCACGAATGTCCTCGTCGTAGTCGTGGCTGCCCGTAATCGCCTTCTCAAAAATGGATGGGTTCGAGGTCATCCCCCGCAGTCCATCCTCCTCGATCAAACGCCGTAGCTCTCCGCTGGTGATCAGGTCGCGCCGGATGTAGTCCAGCCAAACGGCCTGGCCCAGCGCTCCCAATCGTTTCAAAGGGTTGCTGCTCATGACTCTGACTCCCTGCTTTCCAGCTTTGCGACTTTAGCCAGACGACGACGGTGACGCTCGGCGCCACTGAATCGTGCGTGCAGAAATGCTCTGACCAACTCCCAAGCGAGCGTATTCGCGACCACTCGGCCGCCCAGGCAGATCAGGTTCATATCGTCGTCCTCGACCCCCTGGTGCGCTGAAAAAATCTCATGAACCAGGCACGCCCGCACACCCGGCACCTTATTGGCGGCAATGCAGGCACCCACGCCACTGCCACAGACGGCCACGCCGCGATCCACCTCGCCGCGAGCAACCGCGCGGGCCAAGGGCACGACAAAATCCGGATAGTCATCATCCGGCTTCGGCTGGCTGTCGCCAAAGTCGACCACTTCATAGCCAGCCTCACGCAGCATCCCGGCCAGATACTGCTTCGACTCAAATCCTCCATGATCGGCGGCGACACCGATGCGTTTCGGCGAATCAGGCATGGTTCTTCTCCAGCAAGGCTCGCGCTCGCTTGCAGACGTTCTCAACGGTGAACCCGTATTCGCGCATCAGCACCGGTGCGGGCGCGGACGCGCCGAAGTGGTCGAGGCCTATCACGTCGCCAAGATCGCCGACGTAGCGATGCCATCCCTGCGTCGCTCCGGCTTCCACGGCCAGCCGCGCGCGGATCAGCGGGGGAAACACGGAGCGGCGATATTCCTCCGCCTGCGCCTCGAACAACTCCCAACTGGGCATGGACACAAGGCGCGTCTGAATATTCTGCTTTTCCAGCTCCCGCTGCGCTTCGACGATCAGACCCACTTCCGATCCGGCCGCGACCAGAATGATCTCCGGCCGGCCGCTGGCCGCCTCGGCCAGGACGTATGCTCCACGCTTCAAGCCTTCAGCGGAGGCGTAGCGGCTACGGTCCAGGGTCGGCACATCCTGGCGGGTCAGGACCAACGCGACCGGACGGTCCTGTGTCTCGATCGCCACGCGCCAGGCGTAGGCGGTTTCGTTGGCATCACAGGGCCGGATCACGACCAGGCGCGGAATGGCGCGCAGGTTGGCGAGTTGTTCGACAGGTTGATGAGTGGTCCCGTCTTCGCCCAGTCCAATGCTGTCATGCGTGAAGACGTAAATCACCCGCTGCTCCATAATGGCCGCGAGCCGCATCGGTGGGCGCATGTAATCGGAGAAGATCAGGAACGTTGCGCCGTATGGGATGATGCCGCCGTGCACGGCCATGCCGTTCAAAATCGAGCCCATCCCGTGTTCGCGAACACCGAAGTGCAAGTTGCACCCAGCGTAACTCCAGCCGCCGCCGCTCGAGCCTTGAGTGTCGCCCGCGGCCCGCTCGGAAGATTCAAAATCGCCCGCGCCTTTGAGCGCGGTATGCGTCGAGGGATCCAAATCCGCCGAGCCGCCCATCAGCGACGGAAGTTTGGGCGCGATCGCGTTCATCACCTTTCCCGAAGCCACGCGGGTCTTCATCCCCTTGGGGTCCGCCGGAAAAACGGGAATGTCCGCGTCCCAACCGGCGGGCAATTCACCGCGCATCCTTTCTTGAAACTCCCGGGCCAGGTCGGGATATGTCGCGGCGTAGCGGGAGAATCGATCCCGCCACTCCGACTCCGCTTGCTGACCGCGCGGCAGGGCCTCGCGAAAATGGGCGAGCGCTTCGGGTGGGATATGGAACAGGGGCTCGACAGGCCAGCCCAGGTTCTGCTTCGTCAGCTTGACCTCTTCTGCGCCCAAGCGGTGAACCGTGCGCTTCAAAGGTGTCCTGTTTGTTCGGGGAACCGTAGCCCAAGTGGGTGCGGACGAGAATCAGCGAAGGGCGCCTCGTTTCGTTCCGCGCCGCGCGCAGAGCCAGGTCGATCGCCTCCACATCGTTGCCGTCCTCCACCGATTGCGTGTGCCAGCCATACGCCTGCGAAGCGCTGCGCGTGGTCTTCGTGAGAGGCGATGTTCGTGCCGGCGGAGAGCGTCACCTGGTTGTCATCGAAGAGGTAGATCAGCTTGCCGAGTTCCAACTGCCCGGCCAGCGAGGCCGCTTCGGAAGCCACACCCTCCATCAAGTCGCCGTCGCTGACCAACCCGTAGGTGAAATGATCGACGATCTCGAACCCCGGCCGGTTGTAACGTGCCGCCAGATGAGCCTCCGAAATCGCCAGGCCCACGCCGTTGCCGAATCCCTGGCCGAGCGGGCCGGTGGTGGTTTCCACGCCAGGCGTCATGCCGCGCTCGGGATGACCGGGCGTAAGGCTGCCCCATTGGCGGAATTGTTTGATCTGGTCGAGAGGCAGATCATAGCCGGTGAGATGCAGCAAGCTGTATAGCAGCATCGAACCGTGGCCGGCCGACAGGACGAAACGGTCCCGATTGGACCATTGCGGATCGATGGGATTATGCCGGAGAAACCGGGTCCACAACACATAGGCCATGGGCGCGGCCCCCAGCGGCATGCCCGGATGGCCGCTATTGGCCTTTTGCACGGCGTCAACCGACAGGAAGCGTATCGTGTTGATAGCCAGTAGATCGAGTTGCGCCGGTTTGAAAGTTGTCGTATTTGCCGCGTTCATTGCCCGTTTCTCCTTGGCTGATGCGAGAAAATATGCAACTCCGCCGCCTATGTATGTGGAACTTCTTCACGCTGCCTGGTGCCGGGCCGTCACATGGCTGAGTCTCTAGGAAGCCCGCACGTGCGAGGCCATTCGATGAGCGCCTTCAGGGACAAGTGGACGGCAGCCAACCGGCTTCAGATTCACCGTGGCCGAGATGCAATACCTGCACCAGAGTGCGGAAATTGCTGCCGCTCATGGCCCAAAGTTTGCGTGCCGCTGCGCCCCGGTCAGGAGTCCGGCGTCGCGGCCTTTTCCTCTTCGCGCAGCGCGGCAATCCGGTTCTGCAGCGTGCGCAGGCTGATCCCCAGCATTTCGGCGGCGCGCTTACGGTTGCCGTGCACGTGATCCAGGGTGAGTCTGATATAGGCCTCTTCCAGTTGGGTGAGCGGCTGGCCGGGCTGGAGCATCACCGCACTCTCGTTGACGGACGCTGGCGCTGTCTTCCGGCGGGATCTCGCGCCGAAGACCGGAGCGGGAAAGTGATCCAGCCGGAGCAGGCCGGCGGTCGCCACAATCACAGCCCGCTCGATCACGTTGCGCAGCTCCCTCACATTGCCGGGCCAATCATAGGTGCGAAACAGGTCCAGCACTGCGGCATCCAGACCCGAGACGCGGGTCCCATGCTTCTCGTTGAGAATCTGAATCATGACCTCCGCAATGAGCGGGATATCCTCTTTTCGTTCCCGCAGCGGAGGCAGCACGATTTGAAAGACGCTCAACCGGTAGTAGAGTTCTTCCCGCAAACGCGCTTCCAGGGCATTGCTGGTGGCGGCCAGCACCCGCGCGTTCACTGCAATCTCGCTCTTGCCGCCCAGTCTTCGCACCCGCAAGTCTTCCAGGGCGCGCAGCAGCTTGGGCTGCGTGGATGGCGGCATCTCGCCGATCTCATCCAGAAATAAGGTGCCCCCGTGGGCCTGCTCGAAACAGCCCGCCGAACGCTCCATCGCTCCCGTAAACGCGCCCTTCTCGTGGCCGAACAACTCGCTCTCAATCAGAGTCTCGGGCAGCGCGGCGGCGTTGACCGCGACGAAAGGGCCGTCGCCGCGGGAGCTGAGCTTATGAATCTCCCGCGCCACCAGTTCCTTGCCCGTGCCGGTCTCTCCGCTGATCAAGACCGGCGCCGAGGTGGGCGCCACCTGCCGGATGATCGCGAAGATCTCCTGCATGGCAGGCGAGGCCCCTACCATGTCTCCCAGTACGCCTCGGACCCTCAACTCGCGCTGCAGCTCATCCGTTTTCCGCAGAGCCCGCTTGTGACGGATCGCGCGCTCCAGAAGGATCTTGAAGGCGCGCGGTTCCACGGGCTTTTCCAGAAACCAGAAGGCCTTGAGGTCATGCACCGCGGACAGCGCCTTTTCCATGCTGCCGAATCCAGTGAGCACGATCGCCGGAGTAAGATCGCCGTGCTCTTGCAAGTGCCTGAGGAGTTCGAAGCCGTCCATGCGCGGCATGACCAGATCCGCAACGATAACATCCGCATTGAAGGTGGTGAGCCGCTCCAGCGCTTCCTGGCCGTCGGAGGCAAACTCTGTCTCAAAGTGGTTATCCGAGAGTATGGCGGCCAAAGCGGTACGCTGGCTGGCGTCATCATCGACGATCAGTATCCGGCCAGAAATCTCCGCTCTGCGGGGCATTGGTCCCATCATAGCAAGCCATATGGCAAGCCGGCGCCGCGGATGGTCCATCTACGCGTCGCACGTCCTCCTTACCACGGGAGTATTAAGATAATCGGCGTGCTACCGAATTCCGATAGGTCAATCCACGGAAAGCTGCTATACTTAGAGTGCGTTTGACCGCCCCGCCAAACTGGGCCGTAATTCTCCTCGCCTGGAATAGCCCGCCCTCAAATGACTTAAGGAGACTAACGTGAAGAACATTTTTGTAGGCAACTTGGATTTCGGCGCGACAGAGGATTCGATCCGGTCCCTCTTTCAACCGTACGGAGCCATAGATCGTGTCAGCTTGGTGACGGACCGCGATACGGGCCGCTCGAGGGGCTTTGCTTTCGTCGAGATGACGGACCCGGCAGAAGCCGACCGAGCCATCGATGGACTGAACGGCGCAGACTCGGGTGGACGCGCGCTCACCGTGAACGAGGCCAAGCCAAAGACTGGTGGCGGCGGATCGCGCGAGCGCCGCACGCCCCGCTGGTAATCCAAGGGCGGTTGACTTCACAACGGCGCCGGCGGACTCGTTTGGGACAGGCCAAGGGCCCGCTCTCACTAAGCGGAGAAATGAGGAGCCTTCATTGACCGGAACCATCAAGCGATTGAACTCGGGAAGCGGATCGGGCGTCATCACGGCACAGGACGGCACTGGTCGTTGACTTTTGCCCATCCGCGGTGCTGGCATATGATCTCCCCGTTCTTGCGGTCGGCCAGGTGGTGAGCTTCGACCTGGAGGCAGGCAGGTGTCCCAAGGCGCTGAACGTCGTTGTGCAGCGGACGCCCCAAGACTTGAGCCGGCTGCCCAAGCGCCTGGAGATCACGCGCCTGCGGTACATCGGTTTCGAGCACAAGGGGAACATGCGGGCCTATCTGTTTGAGCGGGTCACCCCCGGGGCGGAGAAGCGGACATTCACTGTCGACGCCGATCTGGCGCTGTTCACGAAACACCGCGTCGGAATGCAGGAGGGCCCAGGCTATCTGCTTGCACCTGCTGGCAGCGGAGTTGGAGGTCGCCGAAGCGGCCGCATGGACATCCTCCCAGTGCGCGCTTACGGACCGGGAGATGCTGGCCTACCTGGCGAGCCGGCCCGTTCCGCGAGCATATAAGAATGGCGCCAAGCATACTTCGCCTGCGTACGGCGCCGCCTCGCACACGTTGTAGACCGGCTGATATTCCTGTATCAGCCGCTAACCCGCCAAGCGTCTCGACAAGCGTCTCGAAACCCGTCTTTCGCGAGGACGGGTGTATAATGCCGAGAGTCGGAGAACCCATTGAATGGGAGAGGTGTCATGAAGGATTTTTCGCGCAGGAACTTTTTTGGCGTGATGGGAGCCGGTGCGCTCGCCGGAGCGGCCTCCCAGGTCCGGCTTCACGGGCAGCAGCAGTATCCTCAGGCGGTTCCGTTGACTCCGGTCTCTCCGGTGGAAGCAAGGTCCGTCGTCTCCCTGGTCAAGGGTGCGGACCGGCGCAAGAACGTTCTTGAGGCCCTTCTGGCCGTGGACCGGGAAGTCCGGCCGGCGCTCCGGCGGAAAAAGTACGTCGTCATCAAGCTAAACAACGTCTCGACCACCAACCAGCTCGCGGCGACGCACGTAGACGCGCTGCGCGGCATCCTGGACTACTTGGCGCCACGGTTCAAGGGACCCGTGGTCCTCGTCGAATCCAGCGCGGCCGAGACGCTGGAGGGCTTCGAGAACTTCAAGTATGCGCAATTGATTCAGGAGTACAAGCCGCGGCAAATCAGCCTGGTGGATCTGAACCGCGAAAGAAAGTACGAGCTGTTCACCATCGTGGACCGGAACATCCGCCCCCTCGCGGTACGTCTGGCGGCGCGGATGTTCGATCCGGATGCCTTCATCATCAGCTCCGCCATGCTGAAGACCCACAATGCGGTTGTGGCGACCATGTCCGTGAAGAACATGGTGATCGGCTCGGCGCTGCACAGCGTGGCCGGCGAAACGCCTCAGTGGCACGACAAGCGGCAGTTCCACGCCCGCAGCGCTCCGGCGCCGACCCCCCAAGCGCCCAACTTCCACGCCATGAACTACAACATGGGTATCGCCGCCCGCCGGCTGAGCACCAACTGGGGCGCGGCGGTCATCGATGGCTTTGATGGGATGGAAGGCAACGGTCCTTCCAACGGCACGCTGGTGCCCATGCACGTCGCGCTGGCATCCATGGATTACATGGCCGTTGACAGGGTGGGCCTGGAAACGATGGGCATCCCGCCTCACGCCGTGGGTTACCTGCAGTACGCGGCGCAACTGGGAGTAGGCCAGTACGACCTGTCGAAGATCGACATCCGCGGCGAGAAGCCGGAATCCGTCAAGCGGGTTTTCAAGCTACACGACTCGGCTGAGCAGCAGTTGAAGTGGCTCGACGAGATGCAGCGGACCACCTAGCCCGCGCTGGTCAATTCTCGGCCAGCACGGCTTCGATCAAGCAAGGCCCGGGGGACTCGACTGCCGCCCGGAACTGCGCCCTGAACTCCGCCGCGGTGGCCGCGCGCACGGCGGGCACGCCCATGCCGGTGGACAGTTTGACCCAGTCCAGGTCCGGGCGTCCGATGTCGATCAACTCTTCGGCAACCGGGCCGAATCCGTTCGCGCCCGTCCGCCGCATCTCGATTTCGAGAATCGCGTAGCGGCGGTTGGCGAAGATCACGGTCACCACATCCAGCTTCTCGCGAGCCATCGTCCACAGCGATTGCAGCGTGTACATGGCGCTGCCGTCGGCCTCCAGCGCGATGACCTTCCGGCCGGGACAGGCCAGTGCCGCGCCCAGCGCCACTGGAAGACCCTGGCCGATAGAGCCGCCCGTCACCGGCAATTGATCGTGGGGCGCGGCGCCGGCAAGATACGGCACTACGCCCTCACTGGAGGAGACCATTTCATTGGAGACGATCGCCGAATCCGGCAGGAACTCCGCCAAGGCTGCACCGACGGCCGCCACAGACAGAGCGCCGTCTTGGGGAGCAGGAGGGCGGCGGGGGGCAGGTATGTCCGCGGCCCCGTATCCCTCGGCCAGCGCCTCGAGCGCGGCGGTGCCGTCCTCGTGTGCGGTCGGCCAACACCGAGACCGCGCATCCCGTCCGGGAGCAGGCTGCTCGGTGTGCCCGGATAGCCAAAGAAGGAAACAGGCGCCTGCGTCTCCACCAGAATGAGGTTACGGACGCCGGCCAGCGATGCCAGGGCCGGTTCCGGAAAATAGGGAACAATCTTCGGGTGGAAACGGCCGCGGCCCGAGGCCAGGCGCGCCGTATTGCGGTCCGCGAAGACGCCGCTGCCGGTGTGCGCCGCCAGCCGGCCCGCGGCGGCGAGGGCCTTGTCGTTCACCGCCGTGCCGCCCAGCAGCAGTGCCGTGCCTGGCGATCGCAGCAGCCGGGCGGCCTCACGGATGCGCTCCTCTGGCGGCGGCTCTCGCCGTGGGCGGGGAACGATGGGGCCGCACACGCCTCCTTCCGACCAGGACAGATCGGCGGGAACGATCAGCGTGCCGACCTGGCCCGGAGGAGCAATCGCCGCGGCGATGGTCTCCGACAGCGCCTGGCCCACGTCAGAAGGGCTCGTCGCCACGCGCACGTCGCTCGAAACGGTGCGGGCGAAAGCTTCGATGTCGGCCGACAGCGGCGCGTCGTGCTCCAAGTGTTTCAAAGAGTGTTCGCCCACGATGCTGACGATGGGTGACCGCGCTTTGCGCGCATTGTGGAAGTTGGACAGGCCGTTGGCGAGGCCGGGCCCGAGATGGAGCAGCGTGGCCGCGGGAGTGCCCTTCATCCTGGCGTAGCCGTCAGCGGCGCCCGAGCAAACGCCCTCGAACAGGCACAACACGCCGCGAACCCCCGGCGCACGGTCGAGCGCCGCGACGAAATGCATCTCGGACGTGCCGGGGTTCATGAAGCACAGTTCGATGCCGTTCGCCGCCAGTGTTCGCAGTAGTGATTCCGCGCCGTTCATACGCTGACCTCAGGGACGGATGGTCGCATTGTTGACCAGCGGCTTCGCCCAGAAGCCCACGCCTAGAATCCACCCCATCGAAATGTAGAGCAGGAGCATCCCCGCGCGCAGGCCGAAGTGGTCCCCCAGTTGGCCGATCAACGGCGGGAGGATGGCGCCTCCCACGATCGCCGAGCAGAGGATCCCGGCAAAGACGCCGTGCGAGTGGCTCAGGGAATTCAGGCCCAGCGAGAAGGCGATGGGCCACATCAGCGAGAGAAACATCCCCATGGCCGGGAACGCAATCAGAGAAGCGCGCGCCGGCCCGGCGACCGCGATCGTGAAGGTGACTATGGCGGCCGCGGAGACATCCAGATCAGCAATCGCCTGCCGTCGAACAGTTTGAGCAGAACCAGTCCCACCAGGCACGCCAGCGTCATGGTCCCCCAGAACCACGACACCGCCAGAGCGCCGGTCGTGCGCGGATCGACGTTATGGTAGGTGAACAGGAATTGCGACATCCAATTGGCCAGCCCCTGCTCCAGGCCGACGTACAGGAAGATGGTGATGAAGTACAGCCAGACGACCGGCATCCTGAAGAGCCGAAGATGGCTGTCCCACGAACCGGCGCTTTCCTCTTCCGTCTGGACAATTCTCGGGCACGCGGACCGCCGCGGTAACCGCCAGCACGGCGACGACTGCCAGCCGCGAAAACCCAGAACACCGAAACCCAGGGGAGAGCACGCGGAGTGAGAGCATCCAAGCGCGCGGAGCCAAAGCGGCGCGGGTGATTCCCGCCCCAGGTTCAGGACCAGGTAGGAGTACAGCAGCGGACCGAGGAATGAACCTGCTCCGAATATGAACTGCGCCAGGGCGGAATTGAAGGCGAAGTGCTCCTCGCCGCCCGCCACGCGGAGCAGCGGATTGACAACCACCTGAAGCGCCGCGGCTCCGATCCCGATCAGAAAGAACGAAGCCAGCGCCGAAACGTAAAGGGGATAGGAGGGAAACAGCAGAGCTCCCGCGGCCTGGAGCGCCAGCGCCCACAGGAGCACCTTCTTGGGCGATGTTCGTTCGACCAGCATGCCGGCGGGGATGGAGACCAGCCCGTAGGACGAGAAAAAACGCGAAGGGAAGCAGACCCGCGGCCCCCAGGCTCAATTGGAAGCTGCGGATGACCTCGGGGATCAGCGGCCCCATGATATTGGTCAGCAGAGAGATCAGGAAAAACAGCAGGAATACCAGGCCAACCAGCTTCAGGCTGCGGTTCTCGCGGGGGACAGGAGGCACGGTGGTCGTCATTCCACGGTGGTCACTTTCCCGAGGTGCTGAAACACTCCCGGTTCATGTCCGGACCTCGCCGCCAGCGCCAGCGAGATCATCTGGACCGGAAGGATCTCCATGATGCTGCGAGTTTCTGGGGACGTCGCCGCGATCCGGAACGTATCCGTGACCCCATCTTCGCCGATCCATGCGGCCTTGCCGCCGCTGCGCGACACGTCGGCCGCCAGGCTGCGATTCAACGCTGCAGTGCGTGCATCGCCGGCAAACACGCACACGGCGACATCCGGCCCGACCATCTCCAGAGGTCCATGGCGGAACGCCGCGCTGCCCATTCCCTCCGCGTGAAAGTGCGCGGCTTCCTTCAGGATGAGACCTCCCGCGCCCGCCGCGGCCAGCGAGCGCCCGCGCCCCACCAGGAACAAGTGGTTCACCCCCGACAGGAATTGCGTCAGGAAGTCGACATGCGCTTTCCATGCCGCCAGGTAGTCTCGCGTGCTCTGCACGGCATTCTCCAAGGCGTCACTCAAAGGGGAGAGGTCGGCGCGCAACAAAGCCCCGCCGAGCCATTCCAGGACGGCCAAAGAGGCCACGTAGGTCTTGCAGGATACCGTGGATTCCTCGCCCGCCCGAGTCAGCACGGCGAAATCCGAATCCCGGGCCAGCGGCGAAGTTGGCGAATTGGTCACACCGATGACCGCAAGCTTGCCCCGGGCCATTTCCAGCAGCCGCACAATCTCGGCGCTGCGGCCCGACTGGGAGACGGCGATCAACAAGCATTCCGGCCCAAGCAGCGAGGGCATGTAGTGAATCAACTCGGCCGTATCCGCCAGCAAGGAGTTGACCCCGTGTCCGGTCAGCCGCAGATGCAGCGGATAGAGCGCGTGAAGCGAGGCGCCCATGCCCGTCAGCACCACTCGCTTGAAGCGGCCCGCCTCCAGGCCCGCCGCCAGATCGAGGGGCGCCGGGCAAGACTCAAGCGATCGCCGGGTCTGCTCCAGCGCTTCGGGTTGCCCCAGCACATCGCGGACGTAGTCGAATTTCACCAGTTGTTCAGTGGGGATCAAGGCTGCTCCGCTGTTCTTTGAAACCTTTGTCGCCACGCGCAGGCGGCGCCTACCAGACCGGCATCCGCGCCCAGGGCAGCCGGCACAATTCTCGCGAGTTCGTACGGAACCAGAGTGCAGTTCGTACGGATCACTTCATGCACTCGCGGCAAAAACAAATCCGCGCTCTTCATGAGTCCTCCGCCCAGCGCGATGGCGCTGGGGCAAAAGAACGAAATCAGGTTTGCCAGGCCAACACCAATGTAGTAACCCGTCCGCTTCACCGCTTCGATCGCCACCGGGTTCCCCTGTGCGGCCAGCGCGCACACCGCCTCAGCGGTCAACTCACTCCCGCCTCCGGTGGATAAGCCGTTTTCGGCCGCCCACGCGGCCATGGCCGGACCACTGGCCAGCGCTTCCCAGCAGCCCCTGGCCCCGCAATAGCAGAGCGGGCCGCTGGCTTCAATCACGTGGTGCCCGATTTCCGGATGCGACGCACCGGTCCCGTAATACAACCTTCCACTCAGAACAATCCCGACTCCGATGCCCGTGCTGATCGTGACATACAAGAAGATAGGTTCGTCGCGGCCGGCGCCGGCCGTCGCTTCCCCCAAGGCCGCGGCATCCGCGTCGTTCTCCACCGCCACGGGCATCTGAAACTCCTCCGAAAGAGCGGCCGCCAGGTTGGTGCCTTCCCAGCCGGGGAGTGTGTCGGCCTTGCCGATGATGCCTTCCCTCGGGTCCACGGGACCGGTGCAACCGATGCCGATGCCCTCGAACGCGCATCCGTCGCCGGCGGCAAGCTCTCGTAACATGCGCGCGGTGCGCTGGAGGCCGGAACGAGGCCCGCGCTTCGGTTCTGTGAGGCATTCCCGGCGAGCGACGAGCCGCCCGCCTGCGTCAACGATGCCGGCGGCGATCTTGGTTCCCCCGATGTCCACTGCTGCAACCGCGTATTGCGTCGCCATCACTTCAATCTTGATGTCCTTGGAATCCCGGAGTTCTCAAGTATATCCAAGGGGAGAGTTGTGGGATAGACTTCGTTAGGGAGATCCACCCATGCTCGGTTTGAGAATCTTCTTGTTCAGCGCCGCCCTCAGTCTGGCTGGTGCGCCACAGCCCGAAACCAACATTGTCCCCAAGATGCTGCTGCGCCAAGGCTGGGCGATTCAGTCGTCGGCCACGGTGCACGAGCCCGGCGAAACACTTTCGACCACTTGGTTCCGGCCGCGCGGGTGGTACGACGCCACGCTGCCCTCCACCGTGCTGAGCGCGCTGGTGCTGGACCGCGTGTATCCCGATCCCTACTACGGCATGAACCTGCGGTCCATCCCGGGGACTTCGTATGCCATCTCCACAAACTTCTCCAGCGTACCCATGCCGCCCGACAGCCCGTTCCGGCCTGCCTGGTGGTACCGCACGGAGTTCAAGCTCTCGGCCAGCTACACTGGCAAGACCGTCTGGCTGGGTTTCGATGGCATCAATTTCCGCGCCAACGTCTGGCTGAACGGCCACCAGGTCGCTTCCGCCGATAAGCTGGCAGGCGCATGGCGGCTATTCGAATTCGACGTCACCTCCGCTGCCAGGCCGGGTGAGACTAATGCGCTGGCCATCGAGGTGTTTCCGTCCCTCCCGCAGGATCTCGCCATCACCTTCGTTGACTGGAACCCGCAGCCGCCCGACAAGAATATGGGCCTCTGGCGCGATGTTTGGATCAGCGCCACCGGCCCGGTCGCCGTGCGTTTCCCGAGCGTCACCACGCGCCTCAACCTGCCAACCGCCGATCTGGCTCAGCTCACCGTGAGGGCCGAGCTGAAGAACGCGGAGAGCCATGCCGTCGAAGGCGTGCTGAAGGGCAGGATCGAGAATATCGAGTTCTCCCAGCCGGTCCGTCTCAACCCGAACGAGACCCGCGTCGTCCATTTCACGCCCGACCAATTCCCGCAACTCAAGGTGGCGAACCCGCGCTTATGGTGGCCGGTTCAGACCGGGCCGCAGAATCTGTATCCGCTCGATTTGCGGTTCGAAACCGGCGGCAAAGTCTCTGATTCGAGCTCCATCCGCTTCGGCGTTCGCGAGGTGACTTCCGAGATCGACGCCAAGGGGCACCGACTGTACCGCATTAACGGGAAGAACATCCTGATCCGAGGAGCGGGCTACACCTTCGACATGCTCCTGCGTTCCACACCGGAGCGCCAGGAGGCCCATCTCAACTACGTCCGGGATATGAACCTGAACGCCGTGCGGCTGGAAGGCAAGCTCGAAGACGACCACTTCCTAGACCTGTGCGACCAGTACGGCATCCTGGTCCTGGCCGGCTGGTGTTGCTGCGATCACTGGGAACAATGGGGGCGCTGGGATGAGGAAGACGAGATCATCTCCGCCGAAGCGCTCCGCGACCAGCTCCGGCGGCACGCGCGGCATCCCTCCGTCTTCGCCTGGCTGAATGGCAGCGACAACCCGCCTACACCCAAGATCGAGCAGATGTACCTCGACATCATCAAGGAAGTCGAGTGGCCCAATCCCTACCAGTCCTCCGCCACCGCCAAACGGTCCACCGTGACCGGCCCGACCGGGCTCAAAATGACCGGCCCGTACGAGTACGTGGCGCCCTCCTACTGGCTCACGGATACGAAGTTCGGCGGCGCGCACGGCTTTAACACGGAAACCAGCCCCGGGCCCGCGCCGCTTCCCATCGAGAGCCTGCGTCTCATGCTTCCCGAGGAGCGCCTGTGGCCCATCAACTCCTGGTGGGATTATCACGCGGGCGGAGGAGTATTCAGCAACCTGAAGGTGTTTAATGAAGCCCTCTACGCGCGCTACGGGCAGGCGAGCTCGGCGCAGGAATACGCCCGCAAATCGCAGCTCATGGCCTACGAAGGCCAGCGTGCCATGTTTGAAGCCTTCGGGCGCAACAAATACACATCCACGGGGGTGATTCAGTGGATGCTGAACAACGCCTGGCCGGGCGTAATCTGGCACCTGTACGATTGGTACCTGCGCCCCGGCGGCGGCTACTTCGGCGCCAAGAAAGGCTGCGAGCCTCTGCACGTTCAGTACTCCTACGACGACGCCTCGGTGGTGGTCGTCAATTCGTACTACAAGCCGTTTCCGGGTTTGAGAGTCGCGGCCAAGGTGTATGGCATCGATATGGCCGAGAAGTTCTCCAGGCAGGTCTCGGTGGATGTCGCCGAGGACAGCAGCACCCGCGTCTTCACGCTGCCGGAGATCAAGGGTCTCAGTTCCACTTACTTCGTGAGCCTTCTGCTCACGGATGCGTCAGGCAATCCGGTCAGCCGGAATTTCTATTGGCTCTCCACCAAACCCGAAACGCTCGATTGGGAGAACTCCGACTGGTACCGCACCCCCACCAAGACCTTCGCCGACTACACGGCGCTGAACAGTCTGCCGCCGGTTGACTTGAAAGTGACCGCTCAGTCGCAACCACAGGGCGCCAGCCTCATCACCACGGTGACCGTGGTGAACCCGGCCAAGGCCATCGCGCTCGCAGTTCATCTCAAGGTCAAATCGGGACCTGACGGCGATGAGGTGCTACCCGTCCTGTGGCAGGACAACTACTTCCCCTTGCTGCCCGGAGAGAGCCGCCAGGTCACGGCGACATACGCAGCTAAGGTTCCTGAAAGGGGCGCCAAGCCGCTCGCCATGGTCGTGGAAGTGGAGGGCTGGAACGTGAAGCCCACCTCCGTGGCAGCGCCCTGAGGTTGGCTATACTGTGGAGCGTCGCTAAGGAGGTTCCATGCTCAGCAGAAGAATTTTCAACGGCCTGCTGGCGCTGCCCTGGGCCGGTTTTTCAGCCCAGTCGCCGCCCGCCAGGCCGGCCGCGCGCCGGCGGGCGCTCAAACGGTTTTCAGAAATCGCAGCCAGCCTTTATGCCTGGGACCTGCTCGACGAGGGAGTGGAGCCGCCCCTGGAGACATTGCGCGAGACCGCCGCTGTGAACAGCGCCTACCTTGTCGCGCTCATGCACTATGAGAAGAGACCGCTCACCGACTTCTACTACCCTCACAACCCCAAGCGGAAAACCTACTTTCCCGAAGACAGCCGCGCCTACTGGCAACCCCGTCTGGAGAACTACAAGGACACCAAGATCAAGCCGCGCACCAGCGACCGGGACGAACTGAAGGGCAAGGACTGGCTGGAGATGCTGGTCACCGCGGCGCGCAAGTCCGGCTGGAAGACCGGCGCGGAGATCTCGCACACGGTGCTCGATCTGGAACGGGCGCGCGGCGAGCATCGAGACGTGGTGCAGCGGGATATCTACGGCAACCCGCTGGCCCAACTGATCTGCTCGAACAATCCCGACGCGCGTCAATACCTGATCGCGCTGTTTACCGACCTGGTCAAGAACTACGACCTGGATTTCGTCCAAACCTGCCTGGTGCCGTTCGCCTCGGGCCGGCTGCGGATGTCCGCCGGAATCGGCGACGAGCAGCACGAGCCGGGCACATTCGGCTACCAGACCTGGGGCGAGGGCGGCACGGTGACGCCCGCCGAACGAATCCTGCAAGCCTCGCTCGGCGGATGCTTCTGTCCGAGCTGCGAGGCCGCCGCCAAGGCGCGGGGACTGGACCTGAAGGCGGTGCGGCGCGCGATGTTGCCGCTGGCGAACATGCTCGATCACGCGGGGCCGGAGGAAGTGCACCGGACTGGCCGTTCTGCGTGCGTCCAACATGACCTCCGTGGCCATGCTGCTGGCGCACCCCGAGATGTTCGATTGGCTGCAATTCCGCCGCGCCTCCCTCACGCGGCTTTTCCAGGACGTACACGCCGCCATTCGAAAGATCAACCCCAAGATCGATCTGCGGCTGAACGCGTTCATCTACCAGGATTTCGAGCTGAGCGGCATCGATTTCGGCGCCTTGAGACCGTATCTCGGGTCGATTCGCTCCAGCGACTACTCCGAGCAATCGGGTTCCGCGCAGCGGCTGGAGAACAAGCGGCAGTTTCTTCTGAGCGTGCGCGCGGCGGCCGGCGACGAGATACCCTTCCTCTCGGCCATCGGCATCCGCCCCAAGGCGACGCCGGAACTGATCCGGCGTGGCGTGGTGATCTCTTCGGAGTGCGGGGCCGACGGCCTGTCGCTGGGACACTACGACGGCGCGCCGCTGAAGAACCTCGAAGCGATCCGGCTAGGGCTGGCCGACGCGGACGTCACGGTGGACTAAGCGTCTACTTAACCGCTGAGGGAGGCGCAGCTCGAAGCTCCGCGATCCCCCGACATGGTCGGTGCAGGGCCTGAAGCCGACGAGCCGGCGACGGCCGGGCTGCTGGAACCACCCGAGGAGCTGTAGCCGCCCCCTCCGTGGATCGCGCCACTCGGCGCGACGGATGGGCCGGCCCAACTCGCGGATTCTCTCCGACTGTCTGCCTGCTCCAGCGAACGCGGGCTGTAGTAGTAGTATCCGTAAGGGCTATAGTAGATCCCGCGGAATGGGATGTAGGTGTACACCCCGTAAGCGGGGTTCCAGCCCCACCCGCTCATGCTCAGGCGTGGGCCGCTGTAGCCATAGAGAGACCTGGCCGTGACCATGTTCACCCTCGCCAGGTACTCCGACCGGCGGCCGCTCCACAGGTCCAGGCTGTCGGTTTCCTTGCGGTTGAACTTGGCCAGTGCCAGCGTGCCATCGAAGGCCACCATCTTGCCCTTCGTCACCTCCACTCGACGGCCGCCGGATTCGACCAGAGCCTTGCCGTCGAAAACCTTGAGCCCGGCCGGTTCGGCCGTCAGGCGGTACAAACCCCGCTTCAGGATGGTGACTGTCGCTTTTCCGCAGGTGACCGTGATGGCATTGTCCTTGGCCAGTTCGGCGGCTTCCACCACCACGGTCCCCGCTAGCAGCTCAAACCTGGAATCCGTAATGTGGGTGGACGTCATGCGGACGGTGGTGTTGTCGCCTACCCGGAGGAACGCCCCGGGATTGAGCAGGAGCTCGGCCCGGCCGCGCGAGGTGCGCAGCGTGTCCTGCTCCTTCATCTGCGGGAATTGCCCCTTCGCCGGCTGTAGGGCCCGGTCGTTCAGCAGGACGGGACCCTGGCTGAAGTTGATGAGCCCCGACTGCGCGGAAATGACATCCTGCGCCAGGGCCGGCAGGCCACCCAGCACCAGGAGAACCGCCAAAGCCAGGATCGCGGATGTAATGACCTTCATAACAGCCTCCAATCTTCTGATACTATGCCTCTACCCATATAACGCGGAAAGCGGGGAAAAATGGGGCCAAACTGGCGCTCAGCCGGTGTTAGGATTGAATTCCGAGTCTAAGGGACCATGAGCTTTCTGGAAGATGTCCGGCTTGTTTCGGAAGAACTGGAGCAATACTATCGGGAATCGGCCTCGGGCGAACCTCCAGTTGTTCACCAGCTCCCGGTACACGAGATCGTGAAGGAACTGGATCTCCAGGGTCTTCTGGAGACAGGGACTCTGAGCGGTAAGGTACTTGCAGAGTTCGTCCAACGCTACCTGAAACTGACGGTGCGCCTGCACCACCCTGGCAGTCTGGCACACCAGGTCGCCGCGCCCCATCCGGCGGCGGCGCTGGCAACGCTGGTCGAGGGCTTCACCAACAACCCCATGGCCATCTATGAGATGGGGCCTGCCGCCGCGAGCATTGAAGCGTTCGTCATCGATTGGCTGCTGTCCAAGGTCGGATGGACTGGCACCTCGGGCGGCGTGCTGACTCACGGCGGTTCGCTGGCGAATCTGACTGCCTTGGTCGCCGCGCGCAGCCATTTCGACAGCGCCACCTGGACCAAGGGAGGCCGGGGTGATCTGGCCTTGATCGCCTCGGCGGACTGCCACTACTCCGTGGCCCGTGCGGCGGGCATCATGGGAATCGGAGAGGAGAACGTCTTTTCCTTTCCCGTCGACTCTTCGTCGCACGCAATAGGCGAGGAGATCGGAAGAGCGTTAGAGCGGGCTGACGCCGGAAAGAAACGGCCTTTTGCTCTGGTCGCCAACGCTTGTAGCACGGCAACCGGGCGTCTACGAGCCGCTGCGCGAGATTTCTGAGGTCTGTCGGGGGCGCGGCCTCTGGCTGCACGTTGACGGCGCGCACGGGGCGAGCGCCTTACTCAGCAGGAAGCACCGTTGGCGACTGGATGGCGTTGAGCTGGCCGATTCGCTGACTTGGGATGCGCACAAGCTCCTGCGCACACCAGGACTTTGCACCGCATTGCTGGTACGGGACGCCAAAGCGCTCGACGCCGCGTTCCATCAGGATGCGAGCTACCTCTTCCATAGAAAGCAACAGCCAGGATTCGATTCGCTGCATCGCACGGTCGAATGCACCAAAGCCGCCCTCGGGTTCAGGCTCTTCGTCGTCCTCGCGGCCCTGGGCGAGAAGGGTCTCGCCGACTACATTGAGAGGCAGTTTGATCTCACACTCGAGGCCTACAGACTCTTCTGCGGCATCCCAGGGCTTGAGTGTCCCGTGGAGCCGCAGTGCAACATCCTCTGTTTTCGCGTGGCGGGCGATGATGAAGCGCAGTTGCGCGTGCGCGACAAGCTTCTGGCTGACGGCGATTTTCACCTTTCCACAGCCGTGGTCGAAGATCGCCGGTACCTGCGGATTGTCGTTACCAGCCCGGAAACCAAGCTGTCCGACTTGCGGCGGCTGGCCTCCCGGGCCTTGGAGCTTGCCGAGGCAGACAAGGCATGAACTCGGGCGGGGCCCTACGGTATTACCGGCAGTATCACGTGTGAGGGCCGGTCCGCGTCGTGATAGATAGTCTGCGTGGCTGTGCGAAGCTCCGTCTCCCCGGCGACGGGCCGGCCGGTGTTCGGGTTGCGGTCGAAGCGCGGGAAGTTGCTGCTCGAGATCTCCACCCGCATGCGGTGACCTTTGCGAAAGACGTTGCTGGTCACGCCGGCCTGAACGTGATCCGGTAGACCTCGCCCGGGCGCTGCCAGCTTGGGCCGTTCGAGCGACTCCCGATAGCGCAGCCGCAGAATCCCGTCGCACAAATTCACCGCGCGGCCGTCGGGATAGACGTCCACCAGCTTGGCGGTGAAGTCCGTGTCGGGCGCCGTGGTGGAGGCGTACAGCACCACCCTGATCGGCCCCGTACCTCCAGGTCGCGCTTCAGGAGCGGGCTGGTGTAGACCAGCACGTCGCGGCGCTTCTCGACCGGCCGCTGGTCCATCGGCCCCCAGGGGAAGATCGGCGGGGTCGCAGCAGACCGCGCCGCCCATGGTGGGCACGGGCTTGCGAGGATCGTAAGACGAAACGGTCCGGCGTCACTCGAGCCGGGCCTGGTCTCTCCGAGCCGGCCGTCGCCATATACGGTGTTGGCTTTGCCCCCGCTCGCCAGGTACCACGGCACTCGCGAGCTTCGCGGGCGGCCACTGCGCTCGCGCTGCCAGCGGTTGGCGCCCATCACGAAGAAGTCGCGCCGGCGCGGCCCAGCCTTTTCGGCGGCCGCAGCTTCAGCCAGCGGTCGAACCACTCCAATTGCATGCGGCGGATCGCGGGCACGGACTGCCGGGCCGTAGTCGAATCCGCGGAACTGGTAGGAGCGTGTTGTGCGCCCAGGGCCCGATCACGATGCGCGCCTCGCGGGACAGCGCCCGCAGCCGGCTGAAAGCCTCCAGATCGTTCTCGGCGAAGTTGTCGTACCAGCCCCCGAAGGCCAGCACCGGCACGCGCACCTTCTCCAGTTGCGCGCGCGTGCTGATCGATTCCCAGAACGAGTCGTAGGCCGGGTGATCGAGGGCCGTCTGGAAGATCGTCGATGGTCTGGCCCGCCGCGGCGCGATCGCTTGTCCGAAGGGGCAGGTGCAGGACGAACTGCGGAAGTCGGGCCGCGGAAACCCCGGCGCGCGCATGTTCTCGGCCAACCACAGCAGACGGTGCCCGAGCTTCAAGGCTCCGCCCTTGGAGTAGAAACGATCCTCGTACTCGTCGGAGCCCGAGACCGCCGGGGAGATGGCCTTCAGGTGCGGGTTGCCGGAAATCGCCGCCTTCCACTGGACGATGCCCAGGTAGGAGCCTCCCACCATGCCGACCTTGCCGTTCGACCAGCGCTGCGCCGCGATCCAATCCAGCGTGTCGTGCCCGTCGGCCACCTCCTGCTCCAGCGGGCGGAAGTCGCCTTCCGAATGCCGCGGCCGCGCACGTCCTGGACCACCACCGCGTACCCGTTCTCCACGAACAGGCGGTAGGTGCCGGCGAGGTCCGCCCCCTTGCCGTATGGCGTGCGGACCAGGATGGCGGGCAGACGCGGCGCCGCCCCGGGAAGAAGACATTGGTGCTGAGCTCCACTCCGTCGCGCATGGGCACGCGGAGATGAAGTTGCTTCTCCAGCGCCTGCGGCCAGGCGACGGAGAGCGGCCAGCAGCGAGATGCACAGACTCAGTCGCGGCAGGCGCACAGGATCTCCCAGTAGGTATCGGCCACGGCTTCGATGTCATGGTGCTCTCGGATGTGAGCGGCCGCCCGGCGGCCGATGTCGCGCGCCAGTTCGGGCGACGCGGGCCAGCAAAATCATGTGTTGAACGAGTTCATCCTTCTCGGCAACGCCGTGGGCTACGCGCAGGCAGGCATCCGCGGGAAGCCGGGAAACCTCCTCGCCCTCGGTCACAATGACGGGCTTGCCGAGTCCCATCAGCCGGACCGTGATGCCCGAGGTCTCTCCGGCCGCCGGATGCCGCAGGTTGACGCAGGCGTCCGAGGCCGCGGCCAGCAGCCAGAAATCATCATCCGCAGAGTGGCCGATGCGGACGGATGTCCGTCCCGCGCCAGAAGGGGCGCCACGGCGCGGGCCAGGTCGGAGAGACAAACTCTCCCGCGACCAGAAGCGCCGCATCGACGCCCTGGCGGCGCACCTCATCGAACGCACGAAGCACAACCGGCAGCCGTTTGGATTCCCGCAGGTATCCCAGAACAGCGAAGACAAACGTCTGCGGGGCGATGCCCATCGACTGGCGAAGCCGCAGGACCTCTTCTGCCGGAGACGTCCGGAGGCGGCGCGAAAAGGTGCGGCACCTCGTGCACCCGGGCGTGCCGGCGCATGCCCCAACACCATGCGCGCGGCAGCCGGATTGTGGACGATCACGGCGCGCGAGAACCTCGGCGATGCGCCGCAGCATGGGGTAGTCGAAGTAGCGGGAATCCGCCCGGAGTGCGCCCGGGCCTCCCAGAGCGCCGCCGCGAGGCCGCGATTCCACTCGCCGTAGTTGAAGACGAACTCCTCCAGGTAATCGGCCCGCTCCAGGCATCCCAGAAAGAAGTGATGCAGCACGGCATCGTGCGAGCACGACGACGCCGGGCCTGGCCAGCGCCCGGCGATAGATCTCCCGATGGAGTTGGTTGTTGCCGATGTGATAGAGACTGACGCCGGCAGTCGGGGCAGTCCACCTCGATCTCACCCCGCCGCCGCAATGCCTCCAGCAGCGACGCCGCGTAGTCCGCCACTCCAGTCCTGGCGGGTGGCAGGGGCGAATGAAAGCCGGCGGTCACTCTCGCTTCCTCGAGCCGAACAGCGCGGTGCCGACGCGGACGTGTGTGGCGCCTTCTTCGATCGCCACCTCGAAGTCCTGCGACATGCCCATCGAGAGGCTCGCCAGGCCGTGCTCTTCCGCCAGCGCGCGGAGCCGCCGGAAATAAGGGCGGGATTCTTCGGGGTCATCCGACCACGGAGGCATGGTCATCAGGCCGGTGAGCCGCAGGTTGGGACAGCCCCGCACGGCGTCGATGAGCGCCGGCAGCGCGGCAGGATCGACGCCGCCTTTGGACTGTCTCCGCGCTGAGCTTGACCTCGAGCATGACCTCCAACTGGCCTTCCTGCGGCGCTGAGCCGGGCCGCCAGTTTTGGCGAGTCGATGGTTTCGATGGCGTGGAACAACTCGGCGGCGCGCTGCGCCTTGTTCGACTGCAAGTGCCCGACGAAATGGAAATCGTGCGCCCGCCAATTCGGCGACATCGCGCGCTTTGCCCTCGAACTCCTGGACGTAGTTCTCACCGAAGTGGCGGACCCCCAGCGCGTAGGCTTCCTGAATCGCCGAGGCCGGGAACAGCTTGGTGATGGCCACCAGCGTGATCTCTTCCCGGCGCCGGCCCGCGCGCAAGGCCGCCCCTCCGATGCGCTCTTCCACTTCGTCCAGTCTCTGTCTCAACACGTGTGTAATTCTATAATAGGTACGAATGCCTCCCTCCGCCGGAGGGGCCGGCGGGCGCTGTCCTGCCGAGGCCCATGCGGCGATTGAGCGTTTTCTCAACGCCAGCCGTCAGCCTGCACTGTTGGAACCCGGGGAAGATCATTTCCCGCTAGCGCCCGGCTGTTTCCTGGTGGACTGGAACGGCCAGCGCCTCACCATCCAGGTTTGGGACCGAACCCGCAACCTTGTCCGCCGGGTGACCGGCGTCAAGCAGGAGAACCCCGGAAAGCTGGACGCTGGTGATCGAGAAGTTCCCCAGGCGCGAGGGCCAAGTGCTACTGCTCGACCTGGCAAGACCATCCTGGCGGGAATCTCTCTGCAGGAGAAGCGCCTGTCGTTTCGCGAGCAGTTCCGCCGCCTGCTGGCCAGACAATTTCCCGATTGGAAAATCGCCGAGCTGAGCACGGAGCAGGACCTGGAACACAGCCTGTCCCGAATCTACCCTCGGGCTCTGTTACGGAAGGGGCGGTCGGGGTTGGCGGCGATGGGCGCGCCGCCAGGCGGAGGCGATGCTGACGGCGCTCTGAGCTGCGGGCTCATCTGGCTGGACTACCTCAGGCAAAGGGAGCCGAAGCTGACGATCGAGGGGCTGGCGGTGTTTCTACCGCAGGGCTGGGAGCGCGCGACTTGCCTGCGGTTGCGGTTCCTGGATCCTGCCGCGGCGCGGTTTCAGGTGTACGTGTATTCGCCGGAAGGCTACGCCGAACTCGTGGACCTGCGCGATTACGGGAACGTCGACACCCGCCTGGAACCTGCCCGCGACGAAACGGCGGGACTCAGCGGGCGGGTCCTGAACTGGACCGAGCGTCTGGGACGAGGGCCGCACGTCGAGCGGATCTCCAGGGGCAGCGGTTCGCTGAGCCTGTGCGTGCGGGGTCTGGAATTCGCGCGCTGCGCCGGTGACACGCTTGAGTTCGGGCTGACGCGGAAAACGGCGGCTGCCGAGCAGGACCTTCCGGAAATCGAGGCCATCGCGCGCGAGCTGGCCCGTCTGCGCTCGCCGCAGGCGCCCGATCGCGAGAATCCCCTATACCGGCTCCAACCAGAGCGCTGGCTGGAATCCCAAATCCGGTCCCACCTGGAAGAAATCGACTCCTCCCTGCTGCCCGCGCCCGTCTATGGACAGGTGCCGGCCTTCGCCGGAGGCGAACGCGGCGTGCTCGATCTGCTGGCGGTGGAAAGAACGGGCAGATTGGTGGTGGTGGAGGTGAAGGCATCCGAGGACGTGCATCTGCCGCTGCAGGCACTGGATTACTGGGTGCGTGTTCGATGGCACCTGGAGCGCGACGAGTTCTCCGCGCGCGGCTATTTTCCTGGAGTCGCGCTAACAAGGGAAGCGCCGCGCCTGTTGCTTGTCGCTCCCTCGCTGGATTTCCACCCGACAACGGAGGTGATCCTGCGTTACTTCTCGCCGCGAGTTCCTGTGGAGCGCATCGGCCTGGGAGTAGAATGGCGTAGGAAGCCGAAGGTAGTGTTTCGGATGATGGGCCCACGGGAACCGTTCTGACTGCGCCATGGCGACGCTCATTTTGCGGCAGCTACGAACTGCGATCCGCCACCTGAACCCGGGTGAAGTGCGCCAGGATGCCGCGCGTCCGCTGAGTATCGGCCTGGCTGCCATCAGTGGCCGGAGTCTGACCGCCATGGAAGATTTCCTTGCGCCGCCGGAAATCTCCCGCCGCAAACGCCTGCAGATCTTCGAGAGTTTGCATCGCGTGGGCGACCCGGGCCGGCCCTCGCACTACGATCTGGTCATCCTTGAGGAAGGCCTCCCCGAGACCCCCGGCGCCTTTCCGTTCTATGCCAGCGATCCGGAACGGACAGTTCGCGAAATTCTTAAGGAGCGGAAGGATCTTGCCCTCCCGCTAGCCCGGACTCTGTTTCCATTTCGGAAACCGGTGGTCGATGGAATCATTCGCGACATATCCAGGGAAAACGCGCTCTTCGCGCTGTTCACGGCGTTGCCGTCTGCAATCCCCAACATCTTCTCCCTGGGGTGGGCGGCGAGCGAGTTCGCCTCCGACACCGTTGTCCTCACACTGAACCAGGTGCGCATGGCGATCCTGATCGCCGCCGCCAGCGACAGTCCGGTGGGTTTCCTGGAGCAGAAGAGACAGATCGGGGCCATCGTCGCCGGCGCCTTCGGCTGGCGGGCGCTGGCGCGTGAGCTGGCGGGGAAGATTCCATTCGGACAGGGACTGATTCCCAAGGCGTCGATCGCTTACGCGGGCACCTATGTGGCCGGCGTGGGATTGGACCGGTACCACCGGATCGGCGCCAGTCTGACGTCCTCGGAGCGCGCGGCGGCCTACCGCCAGGCGCTGGAGAGCGGCAGACGCTTCGCCCGCTGGGCGCTGGAATCCGAACGGGGTCGAGAGCGGTGATGGCGGAAGAAGGTACGAGCATGCCTGTTGCGATTGTGACCGGGGCCAGCCGCGGTATCGGGCGCGGCATCGCCAGCGAGCTGTCAAAGACGCACAGCGTCGTCGCCACCTACAGAGGACGCCTGGATGCGGCGGAATCCTTGAAGGCCGAAACCGGCGTCGACATTTTCCAGTGCGACGTCAGCTCGGCCGCGGACCGCAAGGCGCTCATCGAGTTCACGCGGAAGCGCTTCGGACGGCTCGATCTGCTGGTCAACAACGCGGGCATGGCTCCCCGCGTGCGCCGCGACATTTTGGAGGCCACCGAAGAGAGCTTCGATGAACTGATCGGGACCAATCTCAAGGGCCCTTACTTCCTGACGCAGGAGGCCGCGGGCTGGATGTTGGGGCAGGGAGGAGGGCGGATCGTTTTCGTCACCTCGATCTCTTCCTACACGGCGTCGGTCAACCGGGGAGAGTACTGCATTTCCAAGGCGGGCCTGAGCATGGCCGTCGCCCTGTATGCGCAGCGCCTCGCGGCTGACAACGTCAAGGTCTTCGAGATCCGGCCCGGGATTGTGCGCACCGACATGATCGCCGCGGTGGAGAAGACGTACGACGAGAAGATCGCGGGCGGCCTGCTGCCGCAGCGCCGCATGGGCGAACCCGGCGACATCGCCCTGGCGGTGCGCGCCATCGCCGACGGGCTCCTGGACTATTCGACCGGCCAGGTGCTGAACGTGGACGGAGGGTTTCACCTTCGGAGTCTGTGAACGCGCGCCGCCCGCCCCGTGGTATAAGTCGATATTGTCTCATTAAGGAGTTTTCAGCCCCATGAAGAAGACTTTCTACGGGTGGTGGGTTGTGGCCGCGGCGTTCTTCACCTTCGGCCTTTCGGTCGGCCTGCCTTACTACAACATCCCGTTCTTTTACGACTACTTCGCCAAGACTTATGGATGGCGGGCCGTGGACATCACGCGCGGCTTCTTCTACGCCGCTATGCTGACGCTCTGGGTGGGTCCTATTCTGGTGCCCCGTTTCAGCCCGCGCAAGCTGATCGTGGTGGGTACCGGGCTCAACTGCATCGCCTTCTTATGCTGGTCGGTGATGGGCCCGAACATCTGGATCTATTGGGGCATTTGGGTGATCTGGGCCGTGGGGTACTTTCTGGCCGGCCCCATCCCACACCAGATCATCATCGCCAACTGGTTCCGGAAGAACCGCGGCAAGGCCATGGGCGTGCTCTATGTGGGCGTGGGCCTGGTCGGATTCCTCGGCTCGTTCCTGGTGAGGCCGCTTACTGAAGCGCTGGGCTTCCACTTGGCGTTGAGGATCATCGGGGCGTTGGTGCTGCTGGCCTGGCCGCTGGCCTTCTTCGTACTGCGCGACAAACCGGCCGAGAAGGGCCAATATCCCGGACGGCGACGCGACTCCCCCCGCCGAAGTCTCCGCCAAACCGCGCAGCTTCAAGGACCTTACCGGCCGGTACTCGTTCTGGCTGCTGGTTTTCGGCAGCATGTGCTCCATCGGCTCGATCGGCGCGGTGAATTTCCTGATGAAACTGGTTTTCCAGGAGAACTTCGACAAGAGCATCACGGACCCGAACCAGGCCCAGATGCTGCTGAATGCCACCTGGCAGGTCGCGTCGATGACCATCCTGATGTCCAGCATCGGCGGGCGGTTGCTCATCGGAGGGTTTTCGGACAAGTTTCCGATCAAGTGGGTGATGGCGATCAGCTACTTCCTGTCCGCCGCCACCATCCCCCTGCTGCTAGCCGTGCGGCCGCCGGTCAACCCCTGGGTCTTCTCCATCCTGTTTGGCTTCGCCATGGGCGCCGACTACATGCTGATTCCGTTGATGGCGGCCAAACAGTTCGGCTTGACCACTTTGCCGCGCGCCATGGCCATCATTTTGCCGGCGAACACCATCACGCAGACCGGCTTTCCCGTCCTCACCGCCGCCTTGCAGCAGTATTTTGGGAGTTACACCACGCCGCTGTACATCGTCTTTGCAGTGGGCATCCTGAGCGGGATATCGATCTCGTTGCTGCCTAAGAAGGAGAAAGAACCAGCCGATGAGGCACTTCGACTTCAAGGCGCTGGCGGAACTGGAACAGGGCGCTAGGGACGCGGGCGCGGCTCACCTCGAATTCGAGCACGACCCGGAGCGCGTAAAGAGCATCCTTGCGCGCAAGGTTCGGATCGGCGAGTTCACGCTGGGGAATTCCATCGCCGTTCATCCCATGGAAGGGTGCGACGGCGACCTGGACGGAAGACCCGGGGAGCTGACCTGGCGCCGCTATCGCCGTTTCGCCGCCGGCGGCGCCAAGCTCATCTGGTTTGAAGCCACGGCGGTGCGCGGGGAAGGCCGCGCCAACACCCGCCAGTTGTGGCTGCGGCCGGAAACCATGCCGGATTTCGCGCGGCTTGCTGGAGGCCGTGCGGCGGGAGCACGCCGAACACCACGACACCTCCGACGATCTGCTGGATGTGCTGCAACTGACGCACTCGGGCCGCTACAGCGTGCCCCGGCGCATCATCGCCTGCCACAATCCCGCTCTCGACAAGAAGACGGGCCTTCCGCCGGATTACCCGGTCATCTCCGACGACGAACTGGAACGACTCGAGGACGACTACGTTGAGGCCGCCCGGCTGGCCCTGGACGCGGGCTTCCGCGCCATCGACATCAAGGCCGTCCACGGTTATCTGTTGAACGAACTGCTGTCCGCCAGGCTGCGGGAGGGCCGCTACGGAGGATCTCTCGAAAACCGCGCCCGCTTTTTCCGCAACGTGATTGGCAAGATCCGCGCCGCGGCCGGCCACCGGCTGATGCTGTGCATGCGCCTGGGCTGCTTCGACGGTCTGCCCTTCAGCATCGACCCGGCCACCAAAATAGGCGTCCCAGTTGAGCACCCGCTGCCCTATCCGTTCGGCTGGGGCGTCGATCCCGACGATCCTTTGAAGGAAGACCTCACTGAGGTAAAGCAATTCGTGGGATGGGTGAAGGAGTGGGGCGTTCAATTGCTCAACGTTTCCCTTGGGTCTCCTTACACCAACCCCCACATTGGCAGGCCGTTCGAGAAGCCCGACGAGGGCAATTACGAACCTCCCGAGCACCCGCTCCTGGGCGTCGACCGTCACTTCAGAATTGCGGGCGAGCTGCAGCGCACTTTCCCGGATCTGCCCATGGTTGGGACCGGCTATAGCTGGCTGCAGCGCTACATGATTCACGCCGCGGCGCGGAACATCGAGCGCGGCAACATCCGCATCTTCGGCGCGGGGCGCAACTCGATCGCCTATCCCGATTTCGCCCAGGACGCGCTCCGGACAGGAGAACTGGACGAGGCGCGCGTCTGTAAGACCGTCACCTTCTGCACCTACCTCATGCGCCGCAGAAAGCACCCCCTGGGCCAGTTTCCCACCGGCTGCGTGCCGTTCGACAAGGAGATCTACGGCCCGCTCATGAAGGAAGCTCGGAACAGCGAGCGGGAAAAATGAGTTCCTGTGGTAAGACTTCGTATGTGGCCCACGAGGATTGACAATATCCCACCCCTGCAGACCGAAGTTCATCTTGGCGAACGTGGGAGGATTGTGCTGCCGGCCTCGATCCGCAAACGCGTGGGGCTGCACCCTGGCGACCGCCTGGTCTTGATCGCTGAGGATTCCGGCGAAATCCGCATTGTCGGCCTTCGCCAGCAGGTGCAAGGCTGCCAAGGAATTTCCAGCGATCGGGCTCCAAAGGGGTGCGTCCTTCCGAGGAGCTGATCGCCGAAAGGCGGCTGGAAGCCGCGCGGGAGAAGCAGCATTGACGCCGCCCAAGACGGTTCTGGACGCCTCCGCCTTGCTGGCATTTCGTTCGGGAGCCGGGCGCGGAGGCGGTCTCAAACGCACTGGTCGAGGGCTGCGCCATCAGCGCGGTCAACTACGCCGAAGTGCTCTCCAAGCTCTCCGATCACGGTCAGGATGTTGACCAAGCCGCTGAGCGGATGGCCCGGCAAGGGTCGACGGGACAACGCTGCTTGTGTTCCGGCAGACGATAGGCACGCGCGTGAGATGGCACGCCTCAGAAGCGAACGCGGAGGACCTGTCTGTCTCTGGGTGATCGTGCCTGCCTGGCACTGGCCGTCTCGCTGAACGTGCCCGTGCTGACTGCGGATCGGGCTTGGCTATCGTTGAACCTGGGAATCGACATCCGGTCGCTGCGCTGATAACTCGTCGACGGACTCTGCAGGAAGCCCGGACCATCGCCTCGATCAAACCGTCGATGGTGTAAGTAGAGGCCTCGACGGTCACCGGAATTTCGTACTTGCGAGCGGTGGCCGAAGTCACCGGGCCGATGGAGGCGACCTTCACCCCCTCCAGCGTCGTGGCTGCCGGCGGCCTGGACGAAGTTGGTCACGGTCGAAGAGCTGGTAAATGTGATCCAGTCGGGCTGGCGGTCGCCGAAGAACACCTGCCGGACGCGGGCCCCCATGTTTAGCGGCACGCCCGTGCGGTAGGCTTCGACCACATCGACGCGCGCGCCCCGTTTGGAGAGCTCGGCGGGCGCCAGATCGCGCGCCACCGCGGCGCGCGGCAGCAGAATTCGCTTGCCGGCGAGATCATGACCGGCAAAAGCGGCGACCAGGCTCTCGGCCACGTATTCCTCCGGCATCAGATCCACTTGAAGCCCGAGTCTTTTCCACCGCCTTGCGGGTAGCCGGGCCGATGGCACAGACAGAGCCGCGGAACGACTTCAGGTCGCGGTCGCGAAGCTCCAGGCGCTCCATGAAGAACCGCACGCCGTTGGCGCTGGTGAAGATCAGCCAGTCGTAGGCGCGAAGATCGGCGAGGGCGGCGTCGAGTTGCCGGTAGTCCTCGGCGGGGCGAATCTCGATGGTGGGGAATTCGATCACCTCGGCGCCCAGCGCTTCGAGCTTCGCCACCAGTTCGCGGGCCTGATCCCTGCGCGCGCGTGACCACCACGCTTAGGCCGGCCAGGGGCAGCTCAGGAGCCGCCATAGACGGCCTCCAGAATCTCGTCCGCGCCTGCGTCCAGCAGGGTCCTGGCCAGTTCGCGGCCCAATTCCTCGGCGTCCTCCGCCGGTCCCGACGCGTTGCGGCGCAGCAGCCGGTCGCCGTCCGGGGTACAAACCACGGCGGTCAGGTGCAACTCGTCCACCGTCCAGCGTGGCATACGCGCCGATGGGAACCTGGCAGCCGCCGCCCAGAGCGGCCAGCAAGGCCCGTTCGGCGGTGACGGCGGCGCGCGTGTCGGGCATGATCGAGCTTCGGCGCAGACCTCCTGGCCGGGACCGCCATCGGCGCGCGTCTCGATGGCCAGGGCTCCCTGCCCCACGGCCGGGCACATGTAGTCGGTGGAAAGGATCTCGGCGATCCGGTCGTCCCAGCCCATGCGCTTCAGACCCGGCGGCGGCCAGCACGATGGCGTCGTATTGGCCCTGGTCCAGCTTCCGCAGCCGCGTGTCGAGGTTGCCGCGGACGGATTCAACCTTCAGGTCCGGCCGCAACGCGCGCAACTGCGCGGCGCGGCGCAGCGAACTGGTTCCCACTTTGCAGCCGGCCGGCAGATCGTGCAGCTTGCGGCCGACCAGGGCGTCGCGCGGGTCTTCTCGCTCGGGAACGGCCGCGATGATGAGGCCCTCGGGCAGCAGCGTCGGCAGGTCCTTCATGCTGTGGACGGCCAGATCGATGTCGCCCGCGCAGCAGCGCCTCTTCGATCTCCTTGGTGAACAGACCCTTGCCGCCGACCTGGGCCAGCGGCACGTCGGTGATCTTGTCGCCGGTGGTCTTGATGATCTCGATGCGGCAGCTCTCGCCCAACTCCTCCAGGCGGCCTTTGACCCAGCGCGCCTGCCAGAGAGCCAGTTGCGAGCCTCGCGATCCGATGGTGAGCATCATTCCTCCAGCCGGAACACCCGGCGGATCAGCTCGACGGTCTGCACGCCGTCCGGCTCGCCGGCGTGCTTCCGCAGTTCGGCGATGGGGGCGTGGGCGATCTTGGCGATGATGCCCGCGCGTCAGCGCCTCCAGCGCCTCCTCCTGCTGCGGCGTCAGGGCGCCCAGCCGCGCGCGCAGCCGCTCCAGTTCCGCCTGCCGCAACTGCTCGAGTTGCTCCTGCAAGCGGACGATGGTGGGCGTGACCTCGCGGGCCTTGAGCCGCGCCAGCATCCGGTCCACTTCCTCGGCGATGATCTGCTCGGCCTGCTCGGCGTGCTGGAGCCTGCCCTGGCGGTTCTCTTCGACGACCCTCTGGAGATCGTCGATGTCGTAGAGGAACACGTTGTCGAGGTTGTTGACCGACGGCTCGATGTTGCGCGGCACGGCGATGTCGATGAGGAACATCGGCCGGTTCCGGCGCGCCTCGATCACGTGCTTCATCTCCTCCTTGAGCAGGATGTAGTGCGGGGCGCCGCTGGAGGTGATGACGATGTCGATCTCGGGCAGCGTTGGCGATGAAGCGGTTGTACTCGACCACCGAGCCCTCGAACAGCCCCGCCATTTCGACGGCGCGGTCGTGCGTGCGGTTGGTGACGAAGATCTGGTCCGCGCCGGACCGGTGCAGGTAGCGGGCCGCCAGTTCGGACATCTTTCCCGCGCCGATGATCAGCACCTTCTTGCCCGCCAGCGAGCCGAAGATCTCGCGGGCCAGTTCCACGGCCACGAAGCTGACCGAGACCGCGCTCTGGCCGATTTCGGTCTCCGTGCGCACGCGCTTGGCCACGCTGAAGGCGCGCGTCAGAACGGTCTCCAGGAAGCCGCCGACGCCGCCGTGCGCCTTGGCCAGCGCGTATGCCGACTTCATCTGCCCCAGAATCTGCGGCTCGCCGACCACCATGGAATCCAGGCTGGCCGCCACGCGGAAGATGTGGCGGATGGCGCTCCCGTCCCTCGTGATGGTAAAGGTGCGGCGCCAGGGACCCGGCTTCCACTTTCCGCGCCCCGGCAAGAAAGTCGATCACCTGGGAGTCGCGGGTCCGCCTCATCGCCGGTGGTCACCGCGACTTCCACGCGATTGCAGGTGGAAAGGATCAGCGCCTCGGACAACCCGGCGCGCGACTTCAGCTCGCGGAGCGCCTCCGGCGAGCGCGCCTTCATCGAACGCCAGCTGCTCGCGCACCTCTACCGGCGCGGTCTTGTGGTTCAGTCCTGTGATCGAGAATTTCATGGAACGAACAGGCTGCGCAGTCCCACGTGCGCCACCCATGTCAGCGCGGAGCAGCCACCACGACCGGATCGCCATGTAGGCCGCCTTGCGCCCCCGCCATCCCACCGTAACCCGGAGGAAGGCCATCACCAGATACATGCCCCAGGTCAGCAGCGAGATCACGATCTTGGGCTCGCCGATCCAGCGCGTGCCCGACTCGATCAAGGCCCAGGTGCTCCCGGCGACTACCGCCAGCGTGATCAGCACGAAGGCGATGGCCGTTGACCAGGTGATCAGTTCGTCCAACGTGCCCAGCGGCGGCAGTCGGTCCGACAGCACTCCTGCGGCCTTTGCTCTTCAGGTGCCGCTCCTGAATCAAGTAGATGATCGAGGCCGCCGCCATCACCAGCAGCGCGGCGTAGCCCACCAGGACCAGCGGCACGTGCACCACCAGCCAGGCGTCGCGAATCGCCGGGTTGCTCCAATCCGCCGACCGGCGCCCTCAGGCTCCCCACCAGTGTCAGGACGAATACCAGCGGGAACAGGAACACGCTCATGGTCTGGATCCGGTAGCGCCAGTACGCGAACAGGAACACCAGGGCGATGAGGAACGCGCACAGGAGGCCGACTCATAGAAGTTGTGGAGGGGGAAACTTCCGCTCCACACGGTCTCCTCGACGATGGATACCATGTGCAGGACCACGCCCACGGAAAACGACCACAACGCCGGCTGAAAAACACGCGCATGCCTCCGCAGCACCATCAGGATGGCGTGCAACAGGCCGAGGGAATACAGAACCGCCGCGACGCGCAACCAGACGGCGCTCATTTCAAGCATGACCGGGTGTGTCTTTCCCGAACGGTGATCTCAATCCAAGTATAGGAGACAGACGCCGGCTTGCGCAGGTCTGTCACGCGTACTCGGAGATGTCTCCGTACCACTCAGACAGCGACAACCGTGACGCTGTCCCCGCCGATCGAAGCCGCGGGCAGCGTGACCGAGTACGGAGCGTTCGTGAGTTGTGGCCGGAAGGGCAGCGAGAGCAACGCGCGGTTCCCGGCGCGTACCTCGTAGAAGCGAATCGGGTCGCGGCCCGCCATGGCGGTGTTCCACTCCACGATCACGCGGTCCCCGTCGCGCTTGGTCTGGACGCCGGATGGTTGCACCAGGCTGGTCTTCTCCTGGAAGTAGTTGGCCGCCGCTCCGTAGCGCGTCTCGGTTTCCTTCTCGATCCGGAGCCGCTCCGCCTGGGAAGGCATGTCCTTCAAGGCCGCCGCCAGGTTGGCCACCAACTGATCGGTTTCGGGCTTCTCGCGGTTGGTCCACCCGGTCCCAATTATGGCGACCGCCACCCCTGGGAGCGACAGCGGGTAGCGCACCAGGTCGGAATAGGAGACGCCGTCCGGCTTTCCCGACCGAAAAGTTGACATCCGCGGGAGTCCTCGAAAAACGCGGCTCCTTGCCGTAAAACGTGCCGTCGGCGAAGATCTTCATGGCGATGATGCCGACGCCCTTGGCAACCGCCAGCGGCAGCACGTTGTACTGATGGGAGCAGCAGGCCCGGTCATTGGGGTTGAGCGCCACGAGCAGGGTGTCGATGATGTTTTCCGTATCCCGCCGCAGTGCCGTCATATTTACGTTGGAGCTAAGGTGGCCGGTGATTCCTATATGGCGCACGTACCGGCGGTTTTCCGGATTCAGGCCGGTGTAGTTAGTGCCGTCGCGATAGTCAAGCAGGCCCGCCAGCGCGCCGATGCGCTCCGGCCGCCGCGAAGTCCGCTCCGCGAAGCCTTCGTAGATTTGATCCACCTGCTCCAGCGTCGTGAGGTTGTGGATCTGTATGGCGTCCAGGTAGGCTCCGTCGGGGATGCTTCCCTTACCGTCGCCGAACATCTGGGTCATGGAGCGCTTAAGCTCCTCCACGGCCGTGGCCCCGGTAGCGGCAGGATCGAGCGAAAAACGGCGGCTGGTCTTGGTGGCGACGTAGAGGCTCTGCCGCAAGGCAGCATCGTAGCCCGAGACGGCGGGCGTCACCTTCAGGCGGCGGAACGCCTCGCCATAGTTCACCTGGCTGGGGCCATATCCGTTGGCGGAATCGAGGTAGTTGACGCCGAGCTGGACGGCGCGCACGATGTAGTCAGCGGGATCAATGCCGGGCTTCGTCCATTGCAGCGAGGCTTGTCCTCCCAGGCCCAACGGGGCGACCATGCGGCCGGTGCGGCCCAACATGCGCCGGGGAAACGTGCTGGCAGCCTGCGCATACAGCCGCCCCGGACCGAGCACACTGGCAGCGGGCAGAGCGCCTAGCACACTAAGAATCTCTCTTCGGGAAACCATGCATCCTCCTCCTTATGAGGTCAATTGTACGCTGGATAGGCGCGCCGCGTGTTTTGAGGTTTTCGTATCCTGTTAGACTGAAGGGCCAGGCATGCTTACGATTGTCATCCCGATTCACAACGAAGAGCCGGCGCTGCTGCCGCTGTATGACCGGCTTACGAAGGTGCTGGAGTCGATCCGGAGACCTTACGAGATCATCTTCGTGGATGACGCCTCGACCGACCGGAGCTTCGATCTGCTCTCCAACCTGGTCGAGACCGATGCGCGGCTCAAGGTTATCCGGCTGCGGCGCAACTTCGGGCAGACCGCGGCGCTGGCCGCGGGTTTTCACGAGGCCCGCGGCGAAGTGATCGTCTCGCATGGACGGCGACTTGCAGCATGATCCGGAGGATATTCCGGCGCTGCTCGCCAAGATCGACGAGGGTTACGACATCGCCAGCGGTTGGCGCAAGAACCGGATCGACAACGCGCTGACCCGCCGGCTGCCCTCACGCATCGCCAACTGGCTGATGGCCAAGGCCTCGGGAGTCGAGCTGCACGACTTCGGCACGACCTTCAAGGCCTACCGCGCCGAGATCCTGAAAGACATCAACCTGTACGGCGAGCTGCACCGCTTCATCCCGGCGCTGGCCAGCTTCTACGGCGCCCGGATTGCCGAAGTGCCTATCCGCAACACGGTGCGGCCGGCCGGCGGTTCGCATTATGGGCTCGGCAGGACTTTCCACGTTCTCTTCGACATCCTGACCGTCAAGTTCCTGCTCAACTACTTCACGCGGCCCGATGCATTTCTTCGGAAAACTGGGCCTGGCGGGAACCACTATGGGCGGCTCGATGCTGGCCTATCTGCTGCTGAGGAAGCTGACCGGCCACGAAATCCTGGTCGAACACGGCCCGTTGATGCTGGCCGCCTCGCTGCTGCTGCTGGCCGGTCTGATGATGTTCACCACCGGCTTGCTGGGCGAAGTCCTGGTGCGAACGTACTTCGAAAGCCAGGGCCGCCGGATTTATGCGGTGCGGGAGATCCTGACCCAACAGGATCCGCCGGTCAAGGACCGGGATCACAGAGCCTAGTGAGTCAATCCGCGCGAGTCCGCTGTGTGAAGCGATAAGTGGGTGTACTCTGGAGCTTCAGGAGGGTGCATGCGCAGGGTATTCTTCACCAGACTGATTACGATTGGTTTTCTGGCTTCAGCCTGCCTGCTGGCAGCCGATCCATTCTTTCTTAGGCGCGAACTCGCGGAAGTCAAGCCGCGGCCGGATGACCTGACGGCTCAAAGCCAGGGCCGTGTCTTATAAGCCCCTCTTCGGCGCCGGTGATACAGGAAGCGGACAAGCTTCAAAGCGTAGCGCGCTGCGGTGAACTTACTGTCGGAGCGGGCGGCAGGAGCGCGATCGTCAGCTATCCGGCTGAGGAGCAACTCTACTACATCCTTGAGGGTAACGGGACCTTGCTTTATGAGGATCAGAGGGTGCCGGTCAAGAAGGATGATTTCATGTATCTGCCCATCAGGGTCAAGCACGGGATGGCGAACCCGTCGGACGCTCCCCTGCGCGTGTTTGTGATGGGCTACAAGATCCCTGCCGGCAGGCAGGTAGCGCCCACCCCGAAATTGCTCCTGGCCACCGCCAGCGACGTCGCGCTTCAGGTTTTGGGGTCGCATGGCCCCACCACGCAATTCAAATTGCTGATGGGCCAGACCACGAGCACACGGGACAAGCTGTCGGCAGCCTCCGAAATGAGCAGCCTCTTCATCATGGACTTCGCTCCGGGCGGAACCAACATCCCGCACAGCCACGCGGCCGAAGAGGAGATCTACCTTTTGATGCGCGGCAGCGGTGACATGGTGGCGGGCAAGACGGCTGACGGCCAGGACGCGCGGCATCCGGTCAAGGCTGGGGCGGTCTTCTTTTTCGGGCCCGGCACGCGGGTGGGCTACTACAGCCACGCGCGGGAAGGCCAGGAACACGACCTGATGCTGGCTGTCCGCTCGCGGCTCCCGTTTTCCGATTGAGTCCGGTCTAGCTTGCGGCCGACTTGGCGGCCACTTGCCAGTTCAGGTTGTTGCCCGTGGCCGCCCAGATGCTCTTGGTGGCATCGCCACTGGCCATAAAGAGAGCCGCTGACGCCAGGCAAACCATCGCCAACAGCAGTGTGTACTCTATCAGATCCTGCCCGCTTTCATCGCTCCAGAAACACTCGTGTCTCACTTGCGTCCCTCCTGCCGGATATACAGCTTTAGTCCGACGCCGCGAACCAGACGGCAGTTCTCAGGCGACAGTCATCTACAATGCTCGGCCGCACCGGTACGGGAGACAATAGTTCTTCAGTAAACAATAAGATAACGTAGTACCAGTACTTGACCCCCGACTAAATCCCCGGCAGGGTAGGCGTCGGCGTCCGAAGCGACTGCATTCGGCCCATCAACAACTGGAAAATCAAGAGCGAAATCAGGTGCATGCCGCCCATGATCAGGAAGATCGGAGTGTAGCCGAAGTGCGAGATGATGAAGCCGGGCAGCAGCGACGAGAAGATCACGCCACCCAGGCCGCCCATCGAACTACCGATCCCCACCACGGACGCCACCGCCCCCTTAGGGAACACATCCGAAGTCGACGTGAACAGATTCGCCGACCAGCCCTGGTGCGCGGCCGTCGCGATACCGACTGCCCAGGATGACGAAAATCGGATTCGGCGCGAAGACCGAGAGGGCGCCGAGCGGC
Organism: Bryobacterales bacterium; assembly: GCA_963744775.1. Lineage (GTDB taxonomy): Bacteria > Acidobacteriota > Terriglobia > Bryobacterales > Bryobacteraceae > CAVUVG01. The sequence continues at coordinate 282,184 of CAVUVG010000020.1, read as the reverse complement.
ATTGAGCAGGCACAGATGGCCATGACCGTCTTGCGCGCTTTGCTGTTGCTCCATCCGCGCCGCATGAGGAAGCCGGAGAGCCAACCGCCACCCACGCTTCCGAAGTCCGCCATGAGGTAGATCACGGGCAGCGCCCAGCCGACCTCGGTCATGTTGAACTTCCTCACGTCGAACAGATACGGCGGCAACCAGTAGAGATAGAACCACCACACAGGATCGGTGAGAAACTTGCTGATGCCGAAACCCCACGTCTGCTTGTACTTCAAAGCTGCCGCCCAGCCGACTTTTACCGTCTCACCATCCTCGGCCGCGTCACTTTGGATGTAGGCCAGTTCCTCCTTGTTGACCGAACGATGGAATTCGGGCAGACGGTAGGCAAACCACCAGATGATCGCCAAAATGAATCCGACCGAGCCCGTGATCAGGAAACAATCCCGCCATCCGAAATGGCCTGCCATCCACACAAAAAGAGGCGGACCAACCATGGACGCGACGTTAGTGCCGGCGTTGAAGATTCCCGTCGCGAAGGCGCGATCCTTTTTCGGAAACCACTCGGCAACCGACTTGATCGTGGAGGGAAAATTCCCGGCTTCACCGAAGCCCAGCAAACCGCGCCAGAAGCCAAGCTGTATCGCCGAGCGGGCAAAAGCGTGCAAGCAGGCGGCGGCTGACCACCAGACAATCGAGACGGAATAGCCGATGCGCGATCCAAACCGGTCCACAAACTTGCCCATGGCCAGGAAGCCCACGGTGTAGGCCAGTTGAAATGCCCCGGTGATGTATCCATAGTGCTCGGTGGAGATATGAAGATCTTCCCGAATGATGGGAATCAGCACCGAGAAGACGATCCGGTCAAGGTAGTTATTAGTGGTGACCAGAAATAATAAGCGTCAGGATGAACCATCGATAGCGTGTCATGGTGGTGATTGACCATAGTATCGAATCTTCTTCAAGAGTGGTTGGGCGGCTAGGAAGCGCGCCAAAGGCGGTCGCTGATGCCCGCCCACTCCGGCGTGGAGGGCGGTTCCTCCACTGCGATCCAGTCCCAGCCCTCGCGGTCCTCGCGGTGCAGCGTGTCGTAGAGGACAGCCGCATAGGAGGCCGCGTCACGGGGCATGGAGACGCACTTGGCGGCATCCGCCGGGCGCTCGCGCCAGAGATACACGCCGCGTCCCGGGGGCAGCGACGAGCCCTGCTTCGACAATCACCAATCGCGTCCGCGGGCTATAGTGCGTGCGGTGCATCCCGGGAGAGGGGTGCGCGCCGTTTTCGATGCGTCCGGCGAGTTCCACCGGCCCGATCAGAGCTTCGATCTCGGGCTTGCGACACCCCGCCGGGCCGCAGCAGTTGCGGCAGGAGAAACCGCCAGCGAGAGGACCGTGGACTCGATACCCACCGTGCATGGGCCGCCGTCAAGGATCCAGTCAACACGTATCCCCGAGCGTATCCCGAACGTGTTGCGCCGTGGTCGGCGAGAGGCGCGCGAAAGGATTCGCGCTGGGTGCGGCGATGGGCACTCCGGCTTCGCGAATCAGCGCCAGCGCCAGCGGGTGCGCTGGAGCGCGCAGCCCGACGCTCGAAAGGCCCGCCGTAACGATGTCGGGGATGACCCCACGCTTGGGGAGCACCAACGTCAGAGGCCCGGGCCAGAAATGACGGGCCAGCGCCTCGGCCTCGGCCGGCCATTCCAGGGCCAGTTCGCGCGCCATTTCCACGGAATCCACGTGCACAATCAGGGGGCTGGTGTGAGGCCGTCCCTTGACCAGAAAAATCCGTTCCACCGCCGCCACGTCGAGCGCGTTGGCGCCCAACCCGTAGACCGTCTCGGTCGGAAACGCCACCAGCTTTCCCGCGCGGATCAGCGCCGCGGCGCGCGTCAGTTCCTCGCTCGACACCTGACCACTGGCCACTATTCCGGCAGCTCCTCTTTGCCGTCGCCGGCGATTTTGCCGGTTTTGCGGAAGGCGAGGAAGCTCTTGATCAGCTCATCCAGGTCGCCGTTGAGCACCCGATCCACGTCACCGATCGAGAGCTTGGTCCGGTGGTCCTTGATGAGGCGGTAAGGCGCCAGGACGTAGCTGCGGATCTGGCTGCCGAAATTGATGTCCAGCTTGCCGGCCTCAACCTTGTCGTCCTCGACGCGCTTCTTCGCCATCTCGTGTTCGTAAAGACGGGCGCGCAACTGCTTCAGGGCGCTGGCGCGATTCTTGTGCTGGGACCGCTCGTTTTGGCACTGCACCACGATGTTGGTGGGCAGGTGCGTCATGCGGATGGCCGAATCCGTCCGGTTGACGTGCTGGCCGCCGGCGCCGCTCGAACGGAAAGTGTCCACGCGCAGATCCTCGGGACGTATATCGATCTTGATCTCGTCGTCCACTTGCGGATAAACGAAAACGGAGGCAAACGACGTGTGCCGCCGCGCGTTGGCGTCGAAAGGCGAAATCCGCACCAGCCGGTGAACGCCGACCTCGGATTGCAGCAGACCGTAGGCATTCTCGCCGTTGACCTCGAAGGTCACCGACTTGATGCCCGCGCCTTCGCCTTCCAGCCGGTCGGTGACCACAGTCGGGAATCCCTTCCGCTCCGCCCAACGCAGATACATCCGCAGCAGCATCTCGGCCCAGTCCTGGCTCTCGGTCCCGCCCGCTCCAGGGTGAATCGTCACGATGGCGCTGAGCGCGTCATTGTCGCCGGCCAGCAACATCGCCGTTTCCAGCTCCGCCAGCCGTTCCCGCAGCTTCTTCACCTCGCTTTGGATCTCGGAAAGCACCGGCTCCCCCTCGCGGGATAGTTCAAAGAGCGTCTCCAGGTCCGAAGTCATGGAGCGGATGTAGGCGTCGTTGGTGATCGCCTCCTCGATGCGTTTGCGGTCCTGCATCAACTTCTGGCTCTTCTCCGGCTGATTCCAGAAGTCGGGCGCCGAGACCTGTTGCTCGATTTCCGCTAGTTGGGTTTTCTTTGTGGGGGAGTCAAAGATAGCTCCGCACAGCGTCTGCTTGCTGGCGGAGCGGAGTGTATTCGCGTTCGAGTTCTTCGATCGTCATACGGTTTCAATTTTATCAAAGTCCACCAGGCGGCCTTGGGGCCCTGCGTTGAAGCAGCGCGTCTCCCCGATCCGCGCCGCGACTCCCCCGGCCTCGTGGATGTGGCCGCAGAAGAACATCTCAGGCTGATGCTCCTCGATGAATTCCCGAACCGCCCGGCTGCCGGCATGAACCCCCTCGCGCACCCGGTCCAACGGCGTTCCCAGAGGCGGACAGTGGCAAACCAGCACCAGCGGTTTCAGTCCGGCGAAACCCGCCAGGTGCTGGGCCATCTGCTCCTCGGTGTACTCGCCCGGCGTGTGGAACGGCGTGGGGTTGGAGTAGCCCAGCCCCGCGATGTGGCGGCCTTCCGCCTCCAAGCTCCGCTCGTGAAAATCGTGCAAACCGAACCTGCCGCAAAGGGCGGAAGTGGCGTCCGCGGACTCGTGGTTGCCGGGCAGGACGTACACCCGGTCCGCGCGCTCGCGGAGGATCTCTCCGCAACGGTCCAGCCCGCGCCCCCAGCTCGTCAGGTCCCCGGCGGCGAAGTAGTAGTCCGCCTCCAGCTTCATGAGCCGTTCCAGCGCGCGGTAGTCCCCGTGAATGTCCGAAAAAACCAGGATCTTCATTCAGCGTGATTGTACTCGATCCGGCCGGGCTATTCCGCTATCATGGTTTACAACGTCGCCTATGCCTGGTTCTGGGATCAATAGCTGGCTCGAGGATGAGCTTCGGGAGCGGTACCGCCACGACCGCCAGGAAATCGACCCGGACTGGCGGCAACAGTTCGAGGCCGTCTCTCCTCCGCCGGCGGCGGACCCCGGCGATGAGCTCGTCCCTCTGCGCGGAGCGGCCGCGCGCATCGTCGAGAACATGACGGCCAGCCTGTCGATCCCGGTGGCCACCTCGCAGCGCATCATCCCGGTTAAGGTGGTTGACGAGAACCGCCGCATCATCAACCTCCACCGCGGCCTGCAGGGCGGCAGCAAGGTTTCCTACACTCACCTGATCACCTGGGGCATCCTCAAGGCGATCGAGGCCTTCCCCGCGTTGAACGCGGCTTACACCGAAAACAACGGCCAGGCTTTCCGTATCCAGCGCCGGGGATCAACTTCGGAATCGCGATCGATCTCGCCGGCCGGGCAGGATCCCGGTCCCTGGTCGTACCCAACCTCAAGGATGCCGGCAACCTGGATTTCCAGCAGTTCCTTATCGCCTACGATGACGCTCATTGCCCGCGCCCGGGCGGGACAGCTCGACGGTAGAGGACTTTCGGGGCACGACCGTGTCGCTTACCAACCCCGGCACCGTCGGAACCGCCGGCTCCGTGCCGCGCCTGATGCCGGGCCAGGGCGCCATCATCGCCACCGGCGCCATTGACTACCCGGCCGAATACCGCGGCGCGTCCCCTGAGGTGACGGCCATGCTGGGCATCGGGAAGGTGATGATGATCACCTGCACCTATGACCACCGGATCATACAGGGCGCCGAGTCGGGGATGTTTCTGGCCAAGGTCCAGTCGCAGCTTCAGGGCGAGGAGGGCTTCTATGAGAAGATCTTCGCCGACCTGAAGATGCCGCACCGGCCCGTGCGCTGGGAACCGGATCGCCCCGCCTCCGCACCCGGCGCTGACGCTCGCACCGCGGAGATCGCCAAGGAAGCGGCCGTCCTCCAGCTCATCAACGCCTATCGCGTCCGCGGGCACCTGATCGCCGACCTGGACCCGCTCGGCTCGGAGCCGAACTATCATCCTGAGCTGGATCCCGCCACCTACGGCCTCACCATTTGGGACTTGGACCGCAAGTTTCTGACCGGAAGTTTGGGAGAAGCCATCGGCGAAGAGGCGCCTCAGCCGCTCGGCCACTCTGCGGGAGATTCTCGAGACGCTGCGCCAGACTTACTGCGGCAAGATCGGGTGCGAGTACATGAACATCCAGCACCCGGATCAGAAACGCTGGTTGCAGCTCCGCATGGAGCCCGCTGCCAACAACTGGCCGCTTCCCGACGAGACCCGCGTCCGGATTCTCGAGCGGCTGGTTGACGCCGAGGAGTTCGAGCACTTCCTGCACTCGCGCTTCGTCGGCCAGAAGCGCTTCTCGCTGGAGGGCGCCGAAGCGGCCATCGCCATCCTGGAGGAGTTGCTGGACCGCGCCGCCGCCGGGGACGCCCTCGAGGTGGTGATCGGGATGTCGCACCGCGGACGCTTGAACGTGCTGGCCAACGTCGTCGGCAAGCCGCTTACCCAGATCTTCTCACGAGTTTGAGGGAGACCCTGACCCTGCCAGCATCCAGGGATCGGGCGACGTCAAATATCACCTGGGTGCCACCGGCGAGCGAACCACGGCATCGGGCCGCGTGATCACCGTGTCAGTGGCGCCCAATCCCAGCCACTTGGAGGCGGTCGATCCGGTTGTGGAGGGCATCGTGCGGCCCAGGCAGGACCGGCTCGGCGACACCGAACGCAAGCGTGTGATTCCCGTTCTAGTGCACGGCGACGCCGCCTTCGCCGGGCAGGGGGTGGTGGCGGAGACCCTGAATCTCTCGCAACTGGAAGGCTACCGGACCGGCGGAACCATCCACCTCATCATCAACAACCAAATTGGTTTTACGACGTTGCCGGAGGAGGCGCGATCCTCGCCCTATTCGACGGACGTGGCCCGCACGGTCCAGGCGCCCATCATCCACGTCAACGGCGACGACCCCGAAGCCGCCATCCGCGCCGTCGAGATCGCTTTCGACTACCGCCAGCAGTTCAGTAAAGACGTGGTCATCGACATGTTCTGTTATCGCCGCTACGGACATAACGAAGCCGATGACCCCAGCTATACCCAGCCGTTGCTCTACCGCAAGATCAAGAGCCACGCCTCTGTGGCGGTCCTCTATGCCGAGCGTCTGGTCAGGGAAGGGCTGCTCGGCCGGGAGGACGTGGAGCGCATGCGCCAAAAAGCGTCAGGGAGACTCGACGATGCCTTTCAGGAAACAGAGGCGCACGCCGAGCGGTTCGAGATCCAGGAAATCAGTCCCGTGGCGGACCAGGGGCTGCTCCCCTATTGCCCGCGCACGGCCGTGGACCAGGCGGCTCTGGCGCGCATTGTGGAGAGCCTGACCGACTTCCCGGACGGCTTCCGGTTGCACCCCAAACTGCGCGTCTTCGTCGAACGTAGGCGCGAGGTCCTTCAATCCGGCGGCCCCATCGACTGGGCGCTGGGAGAGGCGTTTGCGTTCGGGAGCCTGGTTTTGGAAGGGACCCCAGTCCGGCTGAGCGGCCAGGACAGCGGACGCGGCACTTTCAGCCAGCGCCACCTGGTGTACTGCGACTACGAAAGCGGTCATCCCCATGTCCCGCTCAAGCACTTGTCTGAAACGCAGGCGCGGTTTGACGTGTTCGACAGTTCCTTGAGCGAATACGCCGTGCTCGGCTTCGAGTTCGGATACAGCGTGGCCGATCCGCTGACGCTGGTCATCTGGGAGGCGCAGTTCGGCGACTTCGCCAATGGCGCGCAGATCATGATCGACCAGTTCATCTCCTGCGCCGAGGCCAAATGGGGCCAGCCCAGCGGCCTCGTATTGCTGTTGCCCCACGGCTACGAGGGCCAGGGCCCCGAGCATTCCAGCGCCCGCATCGAGCGCTTCCTCACCCTCTGCGCCGGCAGAAACATGCAAGTGGCGAATTGCACCACGCCGGCCCAATACTTCCATCTGCTGCGCCGCCAGATGTGCGGCGGGCCGGACCGGCGCGGCGTGCGCAAGCCGCTTGTCATCTTCACTCCCAAGAGCCTGTTGCGCCACCCGCGGGCGATTTCCGAGGCCGCCGAGTTCACCCGCGGAAGCTTTCAGGAGGTGCTGGACGACGGCCTGGCCGAACCGCCCGGTGTGTCGCGCCTGCTGTTCTGCTCCGGCAAGATCTACTACGATCTAGTGGCCGCGCGCGAGGAGCGCGAAGCGCAGCAGGTCGCCATCGTGCGCCTGGAGCAGTTGTACCCGTTCCCGGAACAAGAAGTGGCGGAGATTCTGCAGCGGTACCCGCAAACAGCCGAATTGGTCTGGGTGCAGGAGGAGCCGCGAAACATGGGGCCGTGGCGCTTCGTGCGCGAACGTTTGCAGCCGCTGCTCGCCCCGGACGACAGAACCATTCGTTACGCCGGGCGTCCGGAGAGCGCCAGCCCCGCGGCCGGCTCGCACAAGCGCCATCTCTTGGAACAGGCCGCGGTGATCGAAGCCGCCTTCACGCCCCCCGCCATCCCCAGCCGCAGCGCCGTCCGCCTGGTGGCTAAGCGGAAGGCAAACTAAGGAATCCGCAAGTTCTGCGCGTTGCTCTGTAAACATTGGCTAGAATTGTGCGCCGGGCCATCGGGACGAGCCTATAATTCTGCCTTAGGAGGGGCAAGAGATGTCTGAAGAGAACAAAGCAATCGCGCGCCGATTCATGGAAGATTGCTGGAACCGCGGTGATGTGGGGATGATGGATGCGGTTGTCGCCAAGGACTGCCGCTATCACGATCCCGTGTTCCCGACTTTGACCCGCGGCCTGGACAGCTTGAAGGAGCATGTTGAAACGTGCCGGTCCGGATTTCCGGACCTCCACTTCACTCTCGACGATGTGATCGCCGAGCGCAATGAAGTTGTGATTCATTGGACGGGTCGTGGCACTCACCGCGCCCCGTTCCTCGGGATGCCGCCGACAAACCGCTCGGCCACGGTGACCGGCACCACGATCTTCAAAATCGATCGGGCCAAAATACAGGAACAGTGGTCAGACTGGAACCTGCTGAGCTTGTTGGAACAGCTGGGATTGGCGACGGGACCCCGCGCCGAGGCCCACGTCAAGCAAAAAGCCCGGTAGCGCACCCGCTACGCAGAGAACCGGGGGTCGTAGTGGAACGGTTCCGGGGGACGCACCCGGATCCTGCGGAATTCTGGGTGCTGCGGATTGATGAGCCAGTTCGATTCCGGCGGCGCCAAAGCGGAAGGTACAATCAGAACCGCTGCTCCGCATTCCTGGGCGAAGGTGTCGCCGATGGCAGCCAGCGCCGGCGGCGCCGGATGCTGTCGCCAGTCCGCGGGCAGGTGGCCTGAGGCGACTGACACGCGCGAGACGCCAGCCGGAATCTCCGCCGCCGACAGCACCAGGTCTTTGGGAAGATCGTCTTGATCGAGGTGCACGAAGTACTCGATCATGGCCAGCGAAAGATGCTCGGCGGTGTAGACGAGACGGGTGCCCGGACTGGACCATCGACCACCGAATCGGTAGGCGCCTTCCCCGTCGAACGGTTTCGCCGAGAAAGGTTTCCGCAGAATTCGGTAGACCCGCGTCAACTTACGCCGCCGTAGGCGATCCGGCCAAGCACGTTCTCGACCGCCCTCGCGCCCAGCTCCGTGTCAACCAACTGAATGGGAGCGCCGCCGCCAAGCGCCCGATTGGGCCGCTTGAGCCAGCGGCTTGCCGCATCCTCGTTGCCGAGGTAGTGCTTGGCGAGGGCTACGATGCGGGCCAAACGGTAGATGCGATCCGACTCATAGCGGGCCAGACGCCCTTCGCCTCGGCGTCGCTGCAGGCTCCGTGGGGAGAGGTCCAGGCTCGCGGCGAGTTCCTTGAGGGTAAGTCCAGCCGAATGCATCACCTCGGCTACCACCGCCTGCGGAAGGCCCTCGCGGATCACCGCGCGGAGGTCAGCCTCGGTGCGCGGCGCACTGTGCAAGACCCTTGCGCCGCCCAGTTCCTCGACGACGGAATGAAGCTCGTTGACCATTCTGTCGTCAATTATAGCGCCAAATGGCGTCTCGGCACTAGTGCCGGAAATGGCGCACGCCGGTGAAGACCATCGCCAGGCCCAGGCGGTTGGCGGCGGCGATCACCTCCGAGTCCTTGACTGAGCCGCCGGGCTGGATGACCGCCGTGGCCCCGTGGCGGGCAGCCTCTTCGAGGCCGTCCGGGAACGGGAAGAAGGCGTCCGAGGCGAGTACGGTTCCTTGCAGGGGAAGCACCGCCTTCATGGCCGCAATCTTCACCGAATCCACGCGGCTCATCTGGCCCGCGCCGACCCCCGCCGTCTGTCCCGCCCGGGCGAAGACGATGGCGTTCGACTTGACGTGCTTGACCACCTTCCAGGCGAACTCCAGCGCCGTCCATTCCTCTGGCGTCGGGGCGCGTTCTGTCCTGACCTGTGCCTTGGAACGGTCCAGCTTGAGCAGGTCCGCCGTCTGCGCCAGAAATCCACCGCTGATGGACTTGACCACCACGGCGTCGGGAGCGGGATTGGTCACATTCAGCAGCCGCAGGTTCTTCTTTGCCGCCAGGATTGCCAGGGCCTTGGCCGAGTAGCTGGGCGCCGCAATGGCCTCGACGAAAGTCTTGGAGATTTCCAGAGCCGTCTCATCATCCAGCGGCTGATTGAACGCCAGCACGCCGCCGAAAGCCGAGATCGGATCGCACTCCAATGCCTTGCGGTAGCTCTCAACCAGGGAACCAGCCTCGGCGCACCCGCAGGGGTTGGTGTGCTTGATGATGGCCGCCGCGGGTGAAGCGAATTCCGTGACGAGCTGCCAGGCGGCGTCCAGGTCCACCAGGTTGTTGTAGGAAAGCTCCTTGCCCTGAAGCTGCTCCGCGCCGGCGATGCCGCTCAGCCGGTTCGAGTACAGCGCGGCTGACTGGTGCGGGTTCTCGCCGTAGCGCAGCGGAAGCGCCAGGTCCGCCCGCAGATCGAGCACCGCGGGCAGCGCCGCCTGCCGGTCCTCGAAGTGGCCTTCTCCGAGTTCGATGCAGGCCAGCCGGGCGCTGATCGCGCGGTCGTAGTCGGCGGTCATGCGGAACGCCTTGCGGGCCAGTTGCCAGCGCGTGGCAGGGGACAACCGGCCGCCGCTGGCGCGCATCTCGTCCAAAAGCGGCCCGTAGTCGTTCGGGGAGACGACCACCGCGACATCCTGGTAGTTCTTCGATGCGGCCCGAATCAGCGTGGGGCCGCCGATGTCGATGTTCTCGATCAATTCAGGCACGGTGACGCCCGGCTTTGCGGCCACTTTTTCGAAGGCGTAGAGATTCACTACCACCAGGTCGATGACCGGTATGTCGTGCTCCGAGAGTGCCGCCATATGCTCCCGGTTGCCGCGGATGGCGAGGACGCCGGCCGCGATTCGGGGGTGAATGGTCTTCACCCGGCCGTCCAGCATCTCGGGAAAGCCGGTCACCTCGGAGACGTCGCGGACCGTCAACCCCGCATCCCGCAAGGCTTTCGCCGTTCCGCCAGTGGAAAGAATTTCTATGCCGAATTCCGACAGTCCCCGGGCGAACTCTTGTATGCCGGTCTTGTCGGTGAGGCTGATGAGGGCGCGCTGGATCTTGGCCATATGCCTCCGTGGGACGTGGGTTGTGGAACGTGGGGTGTCCCGCCCCACGTTCCACCTTCGCTAACTTACAGGCCCTTGGAGGCCAGGAACTGAACCAGGTCGACAACGCGCATGGAGTAGCCCCACTCGTTGTCGTACCAGGCAACCACCTTCAGCAGGTTCCCGTCGAGAACCTTGGTCATCTGCCCATCGACGATCGAGCTGTTGGGGTTGTGCAGCATGTCGCTCGACACCACGGGATCTTCGGTGTAAGCCAGGATGCCCTTCAGCGCGCCTTCCGCGGCGGCCTTGAGCGCGGCGTTCACTTCTTCCGCCGTAGTGTTCTTGGCCAGCAGGGCCACCAAATCCACCACCGATACGTCCGGAGTCGGCACGCGCATCGAGTAGCCGTCGAGCTTGCCCTTGAGCTCGGGCATCACCAGCCCGATGGCCTTGGCGGCGCCCGTGGTGGTCGGGATCATGTTGATGGCGGCAGCGCGGGCGCGGCGCAGGTCCTTGTGCGGAAAGTCGAGCACGTTCTGGTCGTTCGTGTAGCTGTGGATCGTGGTCATCGACCCTTTGAGAATGCCGAACTTCTCATGCAGTACCTTGGCCAGCGGCGCCAGGCAGTTCGTTGTGCAGGAGGCGTTCGAGATGATGTTGTGCTTGGCCGGATCGTAGTCCTTCTCATTCACGCCCAGAACCACGGTGAGGTCCTCGTTCTTCGCCGGCGCCGAGATGATGACCTTCTTCACGCTGCCCTTCAGGTGCGCGGCCGCAGCCTTGGCATCGGTGAACTTGCCGGTGGACTCGATTACGATCTGCGCGCCCAGCGATGCTCCAGTCGAGCTGCGCCGGATCCTTGACGGCGAACACTTTGATCTTCTTGCCGTCCACCGAAATGCTGTCCTCTTCCGCCTTCACTGTCTGGGGGATCGGTCCGAGCACGGAATCGTACTTGAGGAGGTGGGCCAGCGTCTTGGTGTCGGTCAGGTCGTTGACCGCCACAAACTCGATCGCCGGGTTGCCGAGGGCCGCCCGGACCACGTTGCGTCCGATGCGGCCGAAGCCGTTGATTGCTACCTTGATTGCCATAAACGAGTAATCTCCTGCTTTCTCTGGGTGATGGGATAGAAAATGCTAACCCTCAATGATAACAAAGCGGCCCGCTCTCAACGGGGCGAGGGAAGAGGCGGGGCCACCGAGCCCCCGAGGCCCGCGTAGGCCTCCTTGACGCGCACCACCTTGCCGCCATCAAACGTCACGAACACCACGCGCCCCGGCGGCTTGCCGTAAATCCAGTCTTCCAACTCGACGCCGTCCACGGTTTCCCGGATCTTGTTGTCCGGCCGCCCCAGGGCCAGGATGACCTGCTCGCGATCCATGCCCTCCACGGCTTTCTTATCTTTGACGGCCTGCTGCACCTCCGGCGGCAGAGTCTCGAAGTACTTTCGGCGGCGCTGCGGATGTTGAAGTCGAGTACGGGGGCGAGCATCTTCTTCGTCTCGGCGGCTGTCAACGGGGGAATCTGGCCGGGGAACACCAGGGCCAGGTTGGTGCCTGCCGGCGCAGCCGAACCCGAGCCGGAACCGACCGGCGACGTGCGGCCGCCCGTGCCCACCTGGATGCGCTCGTACCACTTGGGGCCGGATCGCGACCCGCCATTGATCTCGAACACAATGCGGTCGTCCTCGATGTTCACTTTGGTAATCTGCAGGACGTCTCCGGCGCGGGCTGCCGGGCCGTTTGCCTTGGCCAGCGCTTCCCACTGCGCCTGATCGAAGGTCCCCTTGCTATCGACGACCAGCGGCTTTTTCGAACGCGGCAGCAGGGTCTTGGCGGTGGCCTGCTCCGCGGTGAGGCCGCGGATCAGCTCGATGCGTTCCTCGGAGGTCAGCTTGCGGTCTGCGGCGTCCACGGGCTGAAGCACGAGGCATGCCATCGGCAGCAGCCAGACCGGCGCACGGCCCATTCAGACCTCCTCGGAGTGGCGCAGCAGGAAGGGAACCTGGCGGCGGACCGGCGCTTTCCACAAGTAGACGAACAGCGCCACTATTACCAACGACGTGAGCAGGCCCCCCTCGGGCCCATACGCCCCGCCGCTCCACAGCGGCCCGATCTTCCAGTGCAACACACGCCCTGTTACATCCATTGTAAACCCGCTCAAATTGACGCCGAACAGCGGCAAGGCCCAATTCCAGCCGAAGTGCAGGCCGATGGGCAGCCACAGGTCCCCGCTGCGGATGAAGGAGTATCCCAGCAGGACGCCCCAGGCCATGGTGTTCACGACACCCAAGGTGGTGACGCCCAGATTGGAAGCATGCGCCAGCCCGAACAGAACGCCCAAGGGTAAGACCGTCGCATAGGGCCCCAGGTAGCCGACCAGCACCTGAAACGCATACCCGCGAAACAGCATCTCCTCCCCGATCGCGCCGAACAGTAGGACCCCGGTGACGAACAGCAGAGTGTACCAGTGCGGCTCCGCGCCTGGCGACGGCCTCAAACTCCGCCAGGCCGCACAGAACGGGTCCGGCCAGTACGATACAGGCGGCCCCCGCGCCGCCCGTGAGGCCCACCAGCATATTACGCACCGAAGATCGGTTCCAATTGAGGCCGATGTCCGCCAGGCTGGCCCGCTCGAAGATACGCATCGCCAGCACGGTGGCAACAACTGCGGCCAGGAAGCCGCCCACCGCGGCAGCCAGCAGATAGTTGCCGAAGGCCGTCAGCAACCAGCCGAACAAGTACATGCCGCCAATCGCCAGCAGCGCGAAGGCGCCCACGCGCAGGGCCACGCCAACCAGCCGTGCCAGCTTTTCGTTCGGCATTTCGCCTTCTATTCTGGCATGACCTCGACGCGCAGTCCGCGCTGGGCGACCTGCACGGGGATGGCTCCTGGCGCCCTGGGCCTCGATGGCCGCTTCGACCCTGGCCTTGGCACCCCGCTCCACCAGGAAGACCACGCATCCGCCCCCGCCTGCCCCGCAGACTTTCGCGCCCACGCGCCCCCTGCTTGCGCGACACCTTCACCAGCCGGTCGATCAGAGGCGGTGCTGATGCCGGGAGCGTTCTTTCGGCGATGCTCCCACTCTTCGCGCATCAAGCGTCCGGCCTCCGCCCAATCGGCCTTCTCCAGCGCGGCGCGCATGGCGCGGGCAATCGCGGCAATGCGTTCGAAGTTGCGATGCACGCGCCGGTCGCCGTCGATGTGCGCCTTCATGACCTCCCAGTTGTTGATCCCCGACTGGCGCGGCGCGCCGGTGTAGGCCAGCACGAACCGCTCGCTGACATCGCCGGCGTCCATCTCGATCGGTTGGCGCCGGATCCCGCCCGGCCCCAGTTCAATCGCGTTCACGCCGCCATACAGGGCCGGGTAGTAGTCCTGACAACCAGTGGGCACGCGGATCACCTGCGCCTCGACATTCTGGACGATCTCGCGAAGCTTCTCCTTCCCGCACCGAAAACCGGTCAACCGCCGCAGCGCGCCCGCCGCCGCGATCAGCAGCGCCGAGGACCCCGCCAGGCCCGCCCCCGCCGGAGCCTGGGAGTTGGTGACCATGTCGACTCCCTGCACCGGCGAGAAGAACCTCAACAGGTGCGCCGGCAAAGGCAGCTTCGCCGCCTGCAGCCCGTCCACCGACTCGAAGGACTCCTCCACCGCCAGATCCACCGACCGCAATCGAATGCGCCGGTCCCTCCGCTCCCCAACGCTGCAGGTGGCATACACCTCCACCGCGAAGTTCACCGTGACCGCGCCGGGGTGAAACAAATACAGTGGCCAGATGTCCAGGGTGCCGCCGGCCAGGTCAATGCGGCAGGGTGCTTTCGCAACGATTCTCATGGGCGGAATTCGATCTCAGGCAACCATACCATAGTCGTCGTGCGCGCTAAGATAGAATGCGTGGAGCGCCGCTGGGCCAAGTTCGCGAGTCACGAGGAAGCCCGTCAAGCGAGCCTGGACTACTACCGCCGGCTGACGCCGCAGCAAAGGCTGGACATCCTCCTGGAATTGATAAGCCTCTCCCGAAAGGAGGGCGATGCGTCTTCCGAAAGACTTGAGAGAGTTTGTCGAATCTCTCAACTCCAACGAAGTTGAGTACGTCATCGTGGGGGCCTTCGCCCTCGCCTTCCACGGCTTGCCGCGCTACACGGGCGACATCGATATTCTGGTGCGCCCCTCGCTGGAAAACGCTCAGAAACTGACCAGGGCGATTGCGGGTTTCGGCTTCAGTTCCGTCGGCTTGGCCGCCGCTGACTTCCTTGAGCCTAACCGTGTGATCCAGCTGGGCTTGGCGCCGAACCGCATCGACCTGCTCACCTCCATCACTGGCTTAGACTTCGATGAGGTGTGGCAGGATCGGGTGCCTTCCGAACTCGACAATCTGCCCGTTGCTTTCATCGGCCGAGGTTCGCTGATGAAGAACAAGCGAGCGACGGGACGTGCCCAGGACAAGGCTGACCTGGAAGCTCTCGGCGACGCATCGTAACGTAGCTTCAGCTTCGCACCCCCGTGCTATCCTGGTGACTCATTCCCCTTCCGAGGTCGTCTCATGCGGCAGTCCTGGCATTCCTCCCTGCACGGGATCCGAGTTCTCCGCAGCATTTCGAAAGTCCCTTATCGCAAGGGGCTGGACCACTTGCTGCGCGACCTGGACACCTACAGGGGCATCTATCTTTCCTCCGGGTACGAGTATCCGGGCAGGTACTCGCGCTGGGACATTGCCTCCGTCCAGCCTCCGCTGGAGATCGTGGCCACCGGCCGCGAGATGGTCTTTCGCCCGCTGAACCTGCGCGGCGAAATGATCAATGAAATCCTGTTCCCCATCCTGGCCGGGCACCCCCACTGGGAGTCCTTCGACGATCGAGGCCCAGCGCTCACCGGTCGCCTGAAACCCCTGCCGAAGCTCTTCCCCGAGGAGCAGAGAAGCAAGCAGCCCTCGGCCTTTTCCATCCTGCGGACGCTCATCGACGAATTCCGCCCGGTCCGGGACCCGCGCCTCTCCCTGGTGGGCGCTTTCGGCTACGACCTGCTGTTCCAGTTCGATCCCATCCAGCTCAAGCTGCCGCGCGCCGGCCATGAGGATCTTCACCTCTTCCTGTGCGACGACATCTACTTCATGGACCGCAAGCGGGAGCGCATCGAACGCTATCAATACGACTTCGAGAAGGACGGCCGCTCGACACTGGCCCTGGACCGGCAGGGCGAGACGCTGGCCCCGCCTCCCGCGCAGCCGCCCGGCGAAATCACGAGCGACCATGCGCCGGGAGAGTACATGGCCAAGGTGGAGACGGTCCGCCAGGGGATGAAGCGCGGCGACTACTACGAGGTCGTCCTGCGCCAGACCTTTCGCGCTCCCTACGCGGGACAGCCCGTCGGAATTGTTCCAGAAGCTGACGGCAGCCAGCCCCAGCCCCTACGAGTTCTTCCTGCAGTTCGGCAACGAGCAACTGATCGGCTGCTCGCCCGAGATGTTCGTGCGCGTCGAGGGCAAGCGGGTGGAGACCTGCCCCATCTCCGGAACCGCCCGCCGGACCGGCGACCCGCTGCGCGACGCCCAGAACATCCGGGAGCTGCTCGACTCCCCCAAGGAAGAATCCGAGCTGACCATGTGTACCGATGTGGACCGCAACGACAAGTCGCGCGTCTGCGTGCCGGGCTCCGTCCAGGTGATCGGGCGCCGCCTGATCGAATCCTACGCCGGCGTGTTCCACACCGTGGATCACGTGGAGGGCACGCTGGCGCCGGGCTTCGACTCGCTCGACGCGTTCCTCACGCACATGTGGTCCGTCACCATGATCGGCGCTCCGAAGAAGGCCGCCGCGCAGGCCATCGAAGACCTGGAGAAGGACGCGCGCGGCTGGTACGGCGGCGCGGTCGGCATGCTCTCGCTCAACGGCGACATGAACACCGGGATCCACATCCGCACCGTGCACCTGGGCGGACGGCATCGCCGCCTACCCGGTGGGCGCGACCCTGCTCTACGACTCCGTCCCGGAACTGGAGGAACAAGAGACGCGCATGAAGGCCACCGCCTTCTTCCGGGCGATTCAAGGCCAGCCAGCCAAGCCCAAACCGAAGGTGGAGCGAAAGCCCGTCCCGCCACCGGCGCCCGCATGCTGCTGGTCGACAACGACGACTGCTTCATCCACACCCTTGCCAACTATGCGCGGCAGACCGGCGTGCGAAGTGACCACCTACCGCGCTGGTTTCCCGCTGGAAATGATCGCCGAGCTGGCCCCGGACCTGATCCTGATTTCGCCGGGACCGGGCCGCCCGTCCGACTTCGGCGTCCCGGACCTGGTCAAGTACGCCGCCGCCCGCAAGATCCCGGTCTTCGGCGTGTGCCTGGGCCTGCAGGGCACGGTGGAGGCCTTCGGCGGAGAGTTGGGCGTGCTCGACTATCCCATGCACGGCAAGCCCTCGGTAGTCGTGCACCAAGGGGCTGGAGTCTTCGAGGGGCTGCCCGAGAAGTTCACCGTGGGCCGCTACCACTCGCTCTTCGCGCGGAGGGAGTCGCTGCCCGCCTGCCTGGAGATCACCGCCGAAACCGAAGACGGGGTCATCATGGGCGTGCGTCATCGCGAACTGCCCATCGAGGCGGTGCAGTTCCATCCGGAATCGATTCTGACCATGCAGGGCGATTGCGGTTTGCGCCTGATGGAAAACGTGGTCAGACTCTACGCCCGCCGAACTTCTCATGCCTGAGGTAATCGTCGTCGGAGGCGGCCTGGCGGGAATGGCCGCGGCCGTGGCGCTGGATAGCGCCGGCTATCGCGTGACGCTGCTGGAATCGCGCGGATTCCTGGGGGGCCGCGCCGCGGACGACTTGCCAGCACATCCTGCTGGGCTGCTGCGTCAATCTCCTGGACTTCTACGAGCGGCTGGGCGTGGCTGACCAGATCCGCTTCCACCGCGAGTTCAACTTCATCGAGCCGGGAGGCCGAGTTTCTAAGCTGCGCCCGGGAGTTTTGTCTTTCGCCAGGATCCCGTTCCTCAGCATCAGTGCGAAAATTGCCATCGTCCGGGCCTTGGCCGCCATCAAGCGCGACTGGGATCGGCGGCCGGATCTGGACCGCATCACCATGCTCGACTGGTTGAACGAGAAGAGCCAGCCCCCGGACGCCATCGCCCACTTCTGGCGGCCGGTCCTGGTGAGCGCCCTCAATGCGGAGCTCGACGTCATGGCTGCCAGGCACGGGCTCCAAGTCTTCCGCCTGGCGTCCATTCAAATGGCCCTGGCAGCGGCGCCGTTGGAAAAATCTGGGGCAGGTGAGCATCCGGCTGCGCTCCCCCGTGGAGCGGATTCGATTCCAAGGCGCCGGGGTCACCGGCGTGCAACTCCGCGACGAGCTGCTCCATGCCGATTGGTACGTCTCGCGCTGCCCTTCGAACGCATCGGCGCGGTGGCGCCGGAACTGGGCCTGGACCTGTCCGCGTTCCGTCACTCCCCGATCACCAGCATTCATCTCTGGTTCGACCGGTCCATCACGGACCTGCCTCACGCGGCTCTGCTTGACCGGACCATCCAGTGGCTGTTCAACATGGAAGGCGGGCGCTACGTGCAGCTCGTGGTAAGCGCCTCAAACACTCTGGTGGAAATGCCCCGCAACGAAGTCATCGCCTTGGCGCTGGCCGAACTGGCCGAGTTCCTCCCCGAGGTGCGCGCCGCGACCCTGGAAAAGGCGCCACGTCATCAAGGAAATCCGGGCAACCTTCGTTCCCGTCCCCGGACTGGAAGCCCAGCGGCCCGCCGCTCCGACAGCCTTCAACAACCTCTTCCTGGCCGGCGACTGGACCCGCCAGGGCTGGCCCTCGACTATGGAAGGCGCAGTCCGCAGCGGCTACCTGGCCGCCGAAGCGCTGACCGCCGCCGCGGGTAACCCGCGCAAGTTCCTGTTGCCCGACTCAGCCTGAGCCAGACCCCAACCAGCCGCGTTCAGGCGACAATAAGAGTATTCGAGGAGGGGCGGATTCTCTTACCATGCTGATTCTCCACCGGTATCTGCGGCACTACTGGAAGCTGGTGGCGACGGCGCTGGCGCTGGCGGCGGTCAACCAGGTCTTTTCCCTGCTGGACCCGTTGATTTTCCGGCACATCATCGACTCCTACGCCACGCGTTACCGCGAGTATTCCAGCGCGCAGTTCTTGAGCGGGGTGAGTGTCCTGCTGGGGGCGGCCGTGGGAGTCGCCTTTGTATCCCGCGTGGCGAAGAACTTCCAGGATTACTTCGTCAACCTGATCACGCAGCAGGTAGGGGCGCGCATCTACGCCGACGGCGTCCGGCACTCGCTGGAACTGTCCTACGCACTGTTCGAAGACCAGCGCAGCGGCGAGACTCTGGGCAAGCTGCAGAAGGTGCGCACCGACGTGGAGAAGTTCATTTCGGTGGCGGTGAACATGGTGTTCACGACGCTGATCGGTCTGGTCTTCGTGACGATCTATGCGCTCGCGCGTGCACTGGTCCGTGGCGCCCGCGTATCTGCTCACGGTGCCGCTGCTGGGCGGATTGAGTTCGATTTTGAGCCGCAAGATCAAGGAAGTCCAGAAGCAGATTGTCCGCGAGACGACGGCGCTGGCGGGGGCGACAACGGAGTCGTTGCGCAACATCGAACTGGTAAAGAGCCTGGGGCTGGCGCAGCAGGAGATTGCGCGCCTCAACGGGACTACGGCCACCATCCTCAAGCTGGAGCTGAAGAAGGTGCGCTATCTGCGCAGCCTGAGCTTCGTGCAGGGCACCTGCGTGAACCTGCTGCGGACGTTGATCCTGTTCCTGATGCTGTACCTGATCTTCACGCAGCGGATCACCGTCGGACAGTTCTTTTCGCTCTTCATCTATTCGTTCTTCATCTTTGGCCCGCTGCAGGAACTCGGCAATGTGATCAACGTGTATCGCGAGACGGAAGTCTCGCTGCAGAACTTCGAGGCGATTCTGGCCCTGCCGCCTGAACCGCGGCCCGAGCGGCCGGTGACCGTGGGATTGCTGGAGACGCTCACCTTCGACAACGTTTCGTTCCAGCACCAGTCGGCTTCCGTGCCGGCTCTGCGGGAGATCTCGTTTCGGGTGGCCCGCGGCGAGACCATCGCCTTCGTGGGACCGTCGGGGGCGGGGAAGACGACCCTGGTGAAACTGCTGGTGGGTCTGTACCGGCCTCAAACGGGGCATATCTACTACAACGGGACGGCGGAAGACGAGGTCGACATCGAGAATTTGCGCGAGCGGATCGGGTTCGTGACGCAGGATGCGCAATTGTTCTCGGGAACCATCCGCGAGAATCTGCGCTTCGTGCGGCCGGAGGCGACCGATGAGGAGTGCCTTGAGGTGCTGGGACAGGCGGCGGTCGAGAGCCTGCTTCGGCGCGCGGACCGCGGGCTCGACACGGTGATCGGCGAGGGTGGCGTGAAAGTCTCCGGCGGCGAGAAACAGCGGCTCTCGATTGCGCGGGCGCTGCTCCGCCGGCCGCAGTTGCTGGTCTTCGACGAGGCGACCTCGTCTCTCGACTCGCTGACCGAGGACGAGATCAGCCAGACGATCCGGGATGTCGCGGTCAGCCGCGACGCGATCACCTGCCTGATCGCGCACCGCCTGTCGACCGTGCTGCACGCCGATCGCATCTACGTGCTCGAGCGGGGCCGCATCGTGGAGTTCGGCCGCCACGCCGAACTGCTGGCGAACAAAGGCCTCTACTCCGCGATGTGGCGGCAGCAGGTCGGGGAAGGCAGAGGTCAAATCGCCGCGGTGGAGTAGTGACACGTGTCACAAGACTCGGCGGCCCTGAATCAGGCGGATCAACAGTACCGCCAGGGCAATCACCAGGAGAAGGTGAATGTAGCCGTAGAGAGTGTACGAGGTCACAATGCCCAATAGCCACAGCACCAGCAGTACGACGAAAATGGTCCACAGCATCTGATACCTCCTATTCCTCTGCGATTCTCAAACTGTCCTTGCAACTTTGATGCCTCTTGGCGTTCCGGGGCGGGGCGCAGTGTCAGGCGCGGACTTACGGCCACACCCACTCGGAAATTTCTTCGCTCGCAGGCACAACTTACACACGGGACCCGGTAGGACTGGTCCCACAACCTCTATGGAATCCAAAGCGTGTGGTACCTGGAAGTCCGATTGCCGTCGATTCAGCAGAAGGAGATCCATGATATGAATCGACACTTGACGTCTGTAACAACAATGCTGTGCGCCGCGCTTGTTGCGGCGTTCGGGTCAGTTCAGCTAAGGGCCGATGAGACGCCGCAGCAGCGGCTTCAGGCCGCGACCGAAGTCTTCTCGGAGATTATGTCCACGCCTGACAAGGGGATTCCGCAGGATCTTCTGGAAAAGTCTCACTGCATCGCCATCGTGCCAGGGTTGAAGAAAGGAGCCTTCATCGTCGGCGGAAAGTTCGGGAGAGGCTTTGTGTCTTGCCGCGCGAGCAATGGGCACGGCTGGTCGGCTCCGGGCGCGGTGCGGGTGGAGGGCGGTAGCGTCGGCTTCCAGATCGGCGCCTCCGAAACCGATGTCATCCTGCTGGTCATGAACGCACGCGGGGCTGATAAATTGCTATCGAGCCAGTTCACGCTGGGCGGCGAAGGCGAACTGGCAGCGGGACCGGTGGGCCGCTCCGCCACAGCTCAGACCGATGCGATGATGAGGGCGGAGATCCTCTCGTGGTCGAGAAGCCGGGGCGTGTTCGCAGGGATTGCCCTCCAAGGCGCCACAATGCGTCAGGACCTGGACGCCAATCAGATTCTCTATGGAAAGAGAATTGAGAACCGCGACATCGTCAAACAGAACATTGCGCTGCCTTCAGCAGCGTCCGGCCTGCTCAACGTGTTGAACAAATATTCGAGTGCCGAGAAGAAAGGCTGACGCTGCGCTGTTCGCGGAGTTTGTGAAGCGGAGCAGGGCTCCGCTTCACAAACAGTCCCGGATACTACACCTTCCCTGGATTGGCCTGCATGGCGGCGATCCGCGCCTGCATCTGGAGCGTCAGGTGCGGCACGATGCCCAGCAGTCGCTCGATCAACATGAGCTGAGCGCGGTGGTGCATCTCGTGCTCCTTGGCGCTCAGGAGCATCTCGAAGCGGGATTTGCTGGGCGGCATCAAACCCTGCGGGGAAGCCACTTGCTGGCTCAAGAAATTCTCCGGCAATCCCTCCAGCAATTGCGCGAACTTCTCGCCATCTGTACGCAGCATGCCGGTGATCTCCGCCTTGGAACGCTCCACCTGTTCCTCGGCGCTCAGCGCGCTAAAGAACGGAAAGAAGTCGAACCCATCGAGCGTGGTTCGCCGCTCGATGAGGTGTACTTGTTCGTGGAAACGCGGCGACACCGCCAGGTGCACCAGCGTCTGTGCCACGGTTCGCGTCTCAGGCGCGGCCCGGAAGCCGTAGTGCTGCTCAGGAATGTCCTCGGCTATGGCGATGGTGTTCTTCCGTACCGTGCGAAAGCTCTGGGCGAGTTCTTTCGATCCGTAATAAATCATCCTCCTGCCCCCTCCAATGGGTTCTAAACCCAGTTTAGCTTTCGCCCGCGGTGCCTATGCTCTACCCCTGTTGCTTTCGATGGTCTTCAGTAACGCGTTCATGTAGCCGATGCTGTAGGCCAAGCCGGGGTTGGGCCGGAATTCCGCCGGACCTCCCCGGCCGGCCGTACTCCCCACTCCTGGAACATGATCGGGGATCACGATTCCCTCGAATTTGACGTCTACCAGCGCCTTCATGACCTTGTACATGTCGTAGTAGCCGTCGTCCATCAAAGTCTCTGTGAAATGGGGCAGGGGCGCGCTCACGTTCCGGAAGTGGACCTTGAAGAGCTTCTTCCGGCCGCCGAAGTACTTGATGGTCTCCACCACGTCCTTGCCCATCAGAGGCCCGCCCTCCAGCCAGCACCCCACGCACAGGCACATGCCCACATTGGGGCTGTTTGCGATCTCCAAGGCTTTCTTGTAGCCCTCAAAATTTCCGAAAATGCAGCGCGGGACGCCCGCCAGTACCGGTTGCGGCGGGTCGTCAGGATGAATCCCGATCCGGACGCCCGCCTCTTCCGCCACCGGAACCACCTTCTTAATGAAATAGGCGTAGTTGTCCCAGATCTCCTCCTTGGTGAACACGCGGCCGTGGGAAAGCGGTTCCGCATAAGTCTTTCCGCCCCAGTTTCCTCTCCTGTTGGGGCTGGCCATATCCATGTCCCTGGCATCATACCCGCGGGGTGTCGTCGCGCGGCCGCTCGACCAAATACCGTTCCCCATGTGGGCATACGTGGTGTAAGGGATGCCGGCTTTGCCGAGGTAGCGCAGGTAGTTCAGGTATTCTTCGATCTTTTGATCGCGGCCGGGGAGATTCAGCGTGACCTCCGGCATGTTGTGGAGGCTGCCGCTTGGCCCGACTCCACTTCCGATGTTATAGACCTTGAGGCCGCCGGCCTCCCACTGCTGCCTGATCTTCGTGAAGCCCTCGGCGGTGGCCGTTTCGGGCGTCGCCCCGAGGCTCACCCATGTCACCCCAAGCTGCTTCAGGTATCGAAAGTTCTCTTCGGAGGCCTGGCCCCCGCCAGTTCCGATCTTGATGCCCGGCGGGATCGGGCGAAGCGTGGCAGAGCTGTTGCCGGCAGAAGCCAGCAGTGCCGCGCCCCCCAGGGCTATGCTGGAGAACTCTCTTCGATCGAAACTCAACTTCTCCGGTTTCTCAAAAGCACTCATGGTGTATCCTCCTAAACGCTGACCACTACAAAGATATCGCAAGCCGCGATCTCCGCTGCGGCTCCGGGGAGGCTAGAATGGAAGTCCCCACCACCCAGGAGAGGTGGCCTTCCATGAGCACGATGCATCGAAGGTCCTTTTGCCGCACGCTGGCGGCTGGTTCCGCTGCCCTGGCTGCGCCCCTCACGGCGGCGGAGAGCCGCCCGAACATTATCTATGTACTGGCCGACGACCTGGGTTGGGGCGACCTGGGCTGCTACAACAGCATGTCGGCGGTGCCTATGCCGAACGCCGACCGGCTCGCCGGACAAGGCGTACGCTTCACCGACATGCACTCCCCCTCGGCGGTGTGCACGCCCACGCGCTATGGCATTCTGACGGGCCGGTACTGTTGGCGCTCGCGTTTGAAGGAGGGCGTCCTTTGGGGTTATTCGCCCAACCTGATCGAAGACGGCAGACTGACGGTCCCCGGAATGCTGAAGCAGCGTGGCTACTACACCGCCGGGGTGGGCAAATGGCACCTCGGGTTGGGCAACAGGGAAAAGGCGGATTACACCCAGCCGCTCCGGCCGGGGCCGCGCGATCACGGTTTCGACTACTACTTCGGGATTCCGGCCTCGCTCGACATGGATCCTTACCTGTACTTCGAAAACGACCGGGTGGTGGAACAGCCCACTTCAACCACCGCCGGCATGGATCAGCCGCGCGGCGTATTCTGGCGGCCGGGCCCCATGGCGCCGCGCTTCGACTTCCCTGGAGTGCTGCCGACCCTGACCGACAAGGCGGTGTCCATCCTCCGCGAACGCGCGGCCAAACCGTCCGAGCCGTTCTTCCTCTACCTGGCCCTCACCGCGCCGCACACGCCGTGGCTGCCTCAAGAGCCTTACCTGGGACGCTCGAAAGCGGGCCTGTACGGCGATTTTGCAGCCCAGGTGGACGCTACGCTCGGGCGGGTGTTGAGCGTGCTCGAAGAAACCAAAATGGCCGGGAACACACTGGTCGTTTTCACCAGCGACAACGGGGCGGATTGGAAGCTGGAGGACAAAGCGAGGTACGCTCACCTGGCAAACGCGACCTGGCGGGGCGAAAAGGCGGACATCTGGGACGGCGGCCACCGCATTCCGTTTCTCGCGCGGTGGCCCGGCCACATCCGTCCGGGCACGGTGAACAATCATCTTGGCTGCCTCACGGACCTGATGGCGACAGTGGCGGCCATCACTGGGCAAGAACTGCCCCGCAACGCGGGAGAGGACAGCTACAATTTGCTACCGGAGTTGCTCGGCATGAGCGCCGCGCCGGTTCGCGACGCCGTCGTCCACCACTCGCATCTGGGCATGTTCGCCATTCGCCAGGGTCAATGGAAACTGGAACTGGGGCTAGGATCGGGCGGCTTCAGCCCGCCCCAACGGGTTGAGCAGGCTCCCGGTGGACCGGCCGGGCAACTGTACGACCTTTCAAAGGACCCCGAGGAGCATTTCAACCTCTACCAGCAGTATCCGAACATTGTGGACAGGCTCTCCAGCCTGCTGGAGAGGTACAAGCGTCAGGGCTATAGCAGGCCCATGTAGGGTACCCACTTCCAGCCGGCAGAGAAAGGAGCCATGGCATGAACCGGCGCACGTTTTGGTTGTTTCCGTTCGCTGCAGGGCTGCTGGCGCGGGCTGAAAACTTCCCGGCCGGCGACGACCCGGGCGCGCCCGAAGGGATGATTGAACGGTGGAAGGACTTGCGCTTCGGCATGTTCATCCATTGGGGTCCAGTGAGTCTCGTGGGGACGGAAATCGGCTGGTCCCGCGGCGGCGAGCGGCGCGGCCGCAACGACGCTAAGACCGGTGAGATTCCGGTTGCGGTGTACGACAACCTCTATAAGAAGTTCAACCCCGTGAAGTTCGACCCCGACGAATGGGTGCGACTGGCCAAGGACGCGGGCATGAAGTACATGGTGTTCACCAGCAAGCACCACGATGGCTTCTGCAACTTCGACTCGCAAGCTCACTAGCTACAAGATCACCAGCCCCGAGTCGCCCTATCGGAGGGACATCGTGCAGCAGCTTTCCGATGCCTGTCACCGCGGCGGCATCGATTGGGGCGTCTACTACTCGCAGCCTGACTGGCACCATCCCGACTACCGCAACGGCGAGGCGCACCGGCAGCTACATCGAGTACTTGCACGGGCAGGTGCGCGAACTGCTGACCAACTACGGGAAGACCAGCATGTGGTTCTTCGACGGCCTTGGCGGCAAAGCGGAAGATTGGGACGCGCTGCGGCTGATCGCGCATGATGCGGAGTTGGAGCCGCGACCTGGTCATCAACAATCGCGCCGGCATCCCGGCCGATACGATACGCCCGAGCAGCGCATCGGCATGTTCCAGAACAATGCGCCCTTGGGAGACATGCGCCACGGTCGGCCGCCAGTGGGCCTACAAGCCCGACGATGACCCTGCGCTCCATCGAGGAGTGCCTGCGCGGGCTGGTCTGCTGCGCGATAGGCGATGGCAACCTGCTATTCAATGTTGGCCCCCGCCCGACGGGTTGATCGAGGAATCGCACGCGCGCGCCTGCGCGAGATGGGCGCCGTTCCTCAAAAAGTACGGCGAGAGCATCTACGCCACGCGCGGCGGTCCCTTCATCGCGCCCGACGAGAAGAAGCGGCCGCCGAACGCCCGCGGCTTCACGCTGGCGGAAGGGAACTGGTGGGGCGGCAGCACGCACAAAGGAAACGTGATTTACCTGCACATCCTCCGCTGGCCGTCCGATACCATAACGTTGCCAGCGATCCCGCGCAGAATCGTCCGGCATACCGTCCTTACGGGCGGCAGCGCCGCGCTCAAGCAAAGCGAATCCGGAATCGAGGTTGGTGTTCCGGCCGAGCGGCGCCACCCAGTAGACACGATCGTCAAACTGCAACTTGACGGTCCTGCAGGGCAAGCCATGACCTCCAAGGAGAGAGTGCTTCGCAATTACACGTTTCAGCCGGTCGATCGCTTCACCATCGATTTCTGCGCCGAGTCGGCCGTGTATGCGAAACTGCGCGAGCATTTCGGCGTCGCGGACGATCTGGCGTTGATGGAGAAACTGCACGTCGATTTCCGCTACCCAAAGCCCAACTGGATCGGCTTTCCGCTAGTTGACCCCCAAGGCCGGGCCACCGACTACTTCGGAATCCCGCGCACCGGCGTGGGGGACTTCGGCTACCCGATCGTTCACCCGCTGGCGGGTGTTTCCTCGATCGCCGAAGTGGAAGCTTATCCCTATTGGCCCAGCGCCGATATGTGGGACTACGACCAATACACCGAGGACTGTGCCAGCTTCGAGGAATACGCCGTGCTCGGAGGCGCCTGGGGGTGGTTCTTCGAGGCGGCTTGCGAACTGACCGGGATGGACCGCTGGTTTCTTCTCATGAACGACAAGCCGGAGGTCGCGCGCGCGATCCTGGAGAAGACCACGGGCTTCATGCAGCGCACCTCGGAGATCATGTTCGAGAAGGCCGGCAACTACATCGACATCTGCTTCACCGGCGACGACTACGGCTTCCAGAGCGGGCCCATGATGAGCATGCGGATGTTCGACGAATGGGTGCGGCCGTATCTGCAGCGCATCTACGACGTTGGCCGGCGGCATGGCAAGCTGGTGATGCACCACTCCTGCGGAAGCGTGGCCCGCTTTATCCCCCGTTTCATGGAGATGGGGCTGAATATCCTGGAACCCGTGCAGGTGGGGGCGGCAGGGATGAATCCCCGCGAATTGGCGGCGCGCTACGGGGGCAAGCTTTGCTTCCACGGTTCCATTAACACGCAGAACACGTTGCCTCTCGGCACGCCCGACGACGTGCGGCGCGAGGTGCGCGAGCGTGTCGAAACCTTCCGGCCGTATGGCGGCTTCACGATTGCTCCCTCTCAGCACCTGCTCCTCGACATACCCGTGGAAAACATCGTGGCGATGTACGAGGCCGCGTGGGAGCACGCCTGGCTGCGGAATCTGCGATGATGCCGGGAAGTTTGGCGGGCTGTGCGGCCAACTATCCAGACGCCGGATGGCCTGTACCCGGGCGAAACGTGCTGAATGACGGCTGGCTAGTCGTCCCTGGAAAGCGCTAGGAAGCCGCACAGAGCATCCCCATCCCTTGAGTGCAGACGAAGGAGAGGACGCGACTAGCCCGACCTCCCAGCCCCGCCTAGAACGGAACATCGTCGTCGCGGGCGGATTCACTTAGTGGTTCCGGTAGGGGTTCCGGCTCCGCAGGGCCAAGTGCGCTCAGCATCTCATCCAGGGCTTTGTCCAGGCCCATGGCTCTACGTCTTGCGCGGCGGTAAAGTTCCCGCATCAGCGCGGATGAACTCCTGAATCCGGTTTCGCCCAATGCCCTGTCGTCAAATTCCTCGATAACGCTGCCGTCTCTGTTTAGGATGGCAATGCAAGCGTCTTCTCCCTCCTCGTAGCTACTCGGCCTCATCCAGATCTTGACAAGGTAGTTTGAAAATGCTGCCTGGTAGACAGATTCCTCTACAGTCGGTTGCCAATTGACTTTGCCCTCGTCGGTTCGCGCCTTGAGGGTTCGCACGAAGATGTGAAGTTTATCGGCCTATCTTGTCCTGTCCTTATCAATGCAAGGACCTCCGTTAGTTTTTCGAGTTGAATCGACACCGCCCTGTTCCAAGAGGGCATGTCACCCACGGTTTGACCCGCCGCCTGAGCGCGGTCAATCTTGGTCTCGATGGACCTGAACTGCTCAATGGCTCCGAGTAGGGCAGCTTTATGGTCTTCGGAAAGTCCTGGTCGGGTAGCTCGGATTATCGTCAGAGCATTGCGTAGCGCAGAGTACCTATCAGGGAGAACCGGCCACGCCTGTTGGCGTTGCAGACGCTTAATTTCCTCCATGGTGGTCATGGCTGACGCCAGCTCAATAATGGTATCTGAACGCAGAATCTCACTTCGGGCGTTCTCTGCGGCGTGTCGTGCATCTTCAGCCGCTTTCTTTGACTTTGCGACCGCTTTTAAGGTCAGGATGAAACCCGCAACTGAAACCAGCAATCCCAGAAGGGACACGGCCAGACCGCCAATGCTGCTGAGGTTTCCCCAATGGGAAAGGGCGTCCGACGCCGGGATTGATGTCGCAGGCAGCAAGTCCTTAATTCGGCTCCTATATTACCGCATCTCACTGCCCTTGAAGATGCATGGACGGCCATTGCGGACACGCCAGCTTCAGCGTGCAACGGGACTACATCCTCCCATCCTCTTAGTCCTAATTACTGCGAGGCCAGGACAGCAGTTCGGAGAGCCGGGGGACCTCAGCCATCAGAACTAAGCTAGGGGCCACGTATGCCCGAGAATCCTGCCCCTCTCAAACGGAGCAGTGCTGCACTGTCAGAGTCAAGCACCCGGGACCAGCTCTCGAACTTCAGCCTTGAGACTCAACAGGCGGCATGTCGCAAGTACTGTGAGCATGCCGGATATGACGTTCTGCCCGTCTTTTCCGAAGGAGAAAGTGCGGAGGTCTGTGGACCGAACAGAATTCCAGGCGATGCTGACCTATTGCAGAGGCCGTCAGGAAGATCGCCGCTGTTGTCGTTGTTACTCCATTTCGAGATTCTCTGAATCACGATGGATCATCTCATTGTGAGGCATAGGCTCAAGGGTTACGGTATCCGACTGCGTCATCGCAGCTCTTCGCTGAGCATGACAACGACCTTAGAGCGAAGAGGACGATTGCGGGAAGGCTTTCCATGCGGGTGGTTCACAGTCTTGTCGCCTTGCTGCTGGTTCGCTGTCGAAACGTGGGCAGGCTCCCTTCGGGTCAGGGCAAGGAGACACCAGCCCCGGCCCAGCGATCTGTGTCAAGACCTTTTTTCGCCGACGAGCCGTGGTCAGCCCTCGTCCGCGCCGAGGGAAGCAGGATGCAATAGGGTGCTCTCTGATGGATGAAATCGTCTGGACAAATTACGGTATGATTACCGAAATAATCCAGGCAAATTTTGTAAACTTATGATTCTAAAGAATTTATTAGAAGCCGACAACGATGGCACAAAACTGGCTTAACTGTATTAATTGTATTACTCTGTATCTAACTGTATTGTGAATAGTATTGATAGGCAAGGGGGTAGTAGGGGGTACATCTATGCAAACACTGGTTTTAGATCAATGAAGTTGGTGTTAGAATACGGATGTGAACCTCCCTGTTGACACGTCGATCAAACCTGAGTTCGGTGCCCCTGCGCCGTCCTTGGGGCTGAGCGGCAACAGACAGTCTCTTGGTCGTTCGCAGACCCGCCCGTTCGCACCGGACGGGTCTACTTCTACAGAAGGGAGGCCCTGTGAATGCTAATACGCATACGCACTGTCAATAGAGGGAGGGTGAAAGTTCTCCATCTCCTTGGGCAGCTTCACTCTCACCATTGACTTCTATGAGCCTGGGGCTGGCGGTCCTCAGAGACACACTCAGTCGCCAGCCCCATTATACACACCCATGGCAAGAGCGAAACCCGAATACTGGAGGGAAGATGATGTAAAGACACCGCAACGCAACCACAGCAGCGAGAACCGAAGGACCTGCGCTATCGGCGACAGTTCTTCCCCGATGCGGAGCAACTCGTGTTCGACACAAAGCAGAAGGGCTTCGTCCCTCTGCCGATTATGCTTCGCAAACTGCTTCCACATTTGACCGCTCCCGAGCTGCGGGTTCTGATATACCTGCATCTCAGGGCGAGTCGGTTTGGAATCTGCTACCCCCCGTTAGACGAGATTGTGCATGACTTGGGCCTCAGCAGCCGCAGAACCTTACGCCTCACCTGGACAGTCTTGCGGAGAAGCGGTTTATTTCCGTCCACAACGCCGGAGCAAGGCGATACTTTCTGGTTCATTCGCCGCGCATACCAATCGAGCATCTCCTGGCAACAGGGCAGATCAACACAGAGGAGTTGTTCGACATCAACGAACTCCATAAGGATCTTGGACAGCAGCCGATTGCGGACGCGCCAGCTGCCATCGAGTCAGCGATACCAAAATAGGCCTGCCTCCGATTCCGTTGTCATCTAAGCTTGGCGGAATTGTGAAAGGGAAAGACCGGAACAAGATCAGCTAGCGCCCGCTCAAGCGCCGAAGCGGCCGTGGTTCTGGCCTCGAAACCCTGTTCAACGACTTGCGGGCCGTGCAGCTAATACCCCTTTCAGGGAGATCGTAATGGACGTTTGGAAGCAGAAGGCAGCTGGACAGGAAGAGCTTGCCGCCAAGGTGAGAACTCGCATCGAGGCGCTGGAAGGCGAGAAAAGCAAGAACGGTGGAAGCTCTGATAGATGGGAAACTGGAGAAGCCCGAATACGACGCCCAAATGCTGATAGTTGGAGCCGCAATCGACAAGGCCCAAGCTCAGCTATCAGAATCACTGATTGACGCTGAGCAACTCCAATCCCTGCCGGACTTTGCCGATTGGTTTATGTCCAATGCGGCAGCCCTCTGGGAGCATTCCCCGGCTACGAACAAGAAGCGACTACAGTCGGTACTTTTCCCGCCTCTCTTCTTGTCTCAGAAACGGGATTTGGAACCGGGGCAAGCCCAAATATTTTACAGGAGTATGCAGGAGTGCGGTAGGAATGGCAGAGAGAGACTTCGGGCGTCCCCAGGGGGATTCGAACCCCCGTTACCGCCGTGAAAGGGCGATGTCCTAGGCCGGGCTAGACGATGGGGACGGTGATGCTGCGGTGCTAGACTGCTGCGAACGCCTCTTTATACTGTACCTGACCGGACGCCCGATTCGCTACAGCGTCTTCAGGTAGGCGATGAGATCGTCCCGCTCCGCGGGCTTCAGGATCGCCTTGAAAGGCGGCATGCCGTTGCCCCCGGCGTCGATCACTGCCCGGATATTGGCCTCCGTTGGCGGCTTGCCGTTCTCCAGCTTCGCTCTCTTGAACAGGCCTTTCAGACCAGGCCCCAGCTTCTTCGCGTCGCTGGCCGCGTCATGACAGACCGCGCATTGTTCAAACACAGCCTTGCCCTTGACGGGGTCGCCCGCGGGACTCTGCTTCCCCGCTTGTGCCAGCAGGGCCGAAATGCACAGCGCCGCGATGGCCGCGGTTGCCAGGATTCGAGTGATCATTTTCAACACCAGTACCCAGTCTACAATGAAGGCAGAGTGCGTCCGAAATTGGGGAAGCTCGCCGCAGTCGTCTTCTTGACGGCCCTCGCCGCCTTGGCCGCAAACTTCAAACTCTACCTCAAGGACGGCACCTACCACGTGGTCCGCGAGTATAAGGTGGACCAAGAGCGGGTGCGGTTCTACAGCGTGGAACGCAGCGAGTGGGAAGAAATCCCCCTGGAGCTGGCGGACCTCAAGCGAACCGAAGCCGAATTGAAGCAGCACCAGGCTGCGCTCCAAGAGGAAACCAAGGCCCTGACCGCCGAGGACGAGGCGGACCGCCGCCAGCGCGAGGAACTGGGGCGCGTGCCGCAGGAGCCCGGCGTCTATCTCATCGGTGGCGCCGTTTTGACGCCCATCAAGCAGGCCGAATCCAAGGCCGTCACCAATCAGGGGCGCAGAGTCCTGAAAATCCTGACTCCGGTGCCGGTGGTGACCGGAAAGCTGACCGTCGAGCTGGATGGGGAGCGCTCCTCTAACATCGTCACCAGCGCTGAGCCGGAGTTCTACTTCCGCATGAGTCTCAACGAACGCTTCGCCATCTTGAAGCTGGGCTCGAAAAAGGGTTCTCGCGTGGTGCAGACCTGGCACATCGCGCCCGTGACAAACGAGTTGTTGGAAGAGGACCAGCCCGTGGAGACCTTCAACCGGCAGCTCGATGCAGACCTCTACCGCATCTGGCCCAAAGAGCCTCTGAAGCCCGGCGAGTACGCCGTGGTTGAATATACGGCCGGCCAGCGCAACATTCAGGTCTGGGACTTCGCTTATCGGCCTTCGTGAAACCCTAGCCCCGCGTTTCCTGGCACAATGTTTTCATGCCCGGCGAACGGCTGGCGGGAGACCCTCGATTTCAGGAAATTATCCAGGATCAGGTTGCGTACCTGTCCAGAAGGGCTGGTTCCACAGCATCGAGCTCCCCGGCGGCGAGGTCATCAAGGGCCTCCACAGCGTCGAGGAGCTGCGCGAGCGGCTGAACGCTTTCCCCATCCCCGAGGACCTGCGCGGCAAACGCGTTCTGGATGTCGGCGCCTGGACCGGCTGGTGCAGCTTCGAAATGGAGCGGCGCGGCGCGGAGGTCGTCGCCATGGATTGCGTCGAGCTCGAAGAGTTCCGGACGGCGCGCGAGCTGCTCGGCTCCCAGGCGGAGCAGCGCATCCTCGATGTGGATGAGCTGTCCCCCGAAAGCGTACCGGCCTGTTCGACTACGTGCTGTTCTTCGGCGTGTTCTACC
Source organism: Bryobacterales bacterium (assembly GCA_963744775.1). GTDB lineage: Bacteria > Acidobacteriota > Terriglobia > Bryobacterales > Bryobacteraceae > CAVUVG01. Next base: position 249,787 of record CAVUVG010000020.1, on the reverse strand, counting down.
ACCTGCGCCATCCGCTGCTGGGGTTGGAGAAGATCTGCTCCGTCACCAAGGAGGCGGCCTTCGTCGAGTCCTACGTCACCGACGGCGCGGCCCCCTTGGACGACTCCAGCGCCGTGCCGAACCTGCTCGAGTTCTACGAGACCACCGAGCTGGGCGGGCAGGTCGACAACTGGTGCGGCCCGAACACGAAGTGCCTGCTGGCCATGTGCCGCTCGGCGGGATTCGCGCGGGTGCGGCTGGAGGGCGTGGTGGGCGGGCGGGCGCGCGTGACCTGCTGGCGGCACTGGGAGCCGCCGCCGGCAGAACCCCAGCCAGCCCGCGCCCTGGATTCACGCCGCCATCAACAACCGCACCAACGACATCTACTTCCATCACGGCAAGGACGAGTACGTCTGCCTGTACTTCAAGAGCCCGGAGCAGGGCGCTGACGCTCGGCCAGATCCGCGCGGAGGTGGATGGCTACGGCGTGCCCGCTCTGGTGGTCGCGGACCTGGGGCGCGAACGGATGGCAGGTGAACTTCCGAATTCCGCCGTGGCTCGAGCCGGGCCCGCACGAGGTTCGCGTCCGGACCGTGAACAGCCCCTACAGCGAGGCGTTACCGCATCGAGAAGCGGATGACGTACCAGCCCGCCGCGCGAGCGGGCAGGCGGCGGGAGGGCGAAGTCCCGCCGAGAACGCCGCCGGCCGGCTCCGGTGCTGACCCACATGAGAACAGCGTCACCGAGACGCCGCGTCTTCCAGGGCTACCGGAACGAGTACCTCATCTGCTGGTTCACCACGCCGGAGACCGGCCTCGCGCGCGAGGACATCATCCTGGAGATCGACGGGGCCGAGGAGCCGGTGCTCTTCCTGACGGATCTGCGCGAGAGGCGCCTGGCAAACCAACTCCCGGCTCCCGGCGAACCTCGACGCCCGGCGCGCACCGCGTGCGCCTGCGCACCATCCGCAGCGGCTGGAGCAACGCAGCAGGAGTTCGTCCTTACTTCACCACAAGATTGACCAGTTTGTCGGGGACGACGATCGCCTTCACGACCTGCTTGCCTTCGAGCAGCGGCTGGACCTTCTCGTCGGCTAGCGCGCGCGCGCTCCAGTTCTTCCTTCGACGTGCCGAACGGCAGGTGAATGCGGCTGCGCAGCTTGCCGTTGACCTGGACCACCACCTCGGCCAGCTCTTCGCGCGCCAGTTCGGGGTCGTAAGTCCGGCCAGGCCTGCTTGAAGACCGGGCCGGTCTTGCCCAGCTCCTCCCACATCTCTTCGGCGACGTAAGGAGCGAAGGGCCCGAGCAGCAGCACCAGCTTCTCCAGCACCTCGCGCATGGCGCCGGCGGAGAGTTCCGCCTCGGCGGCATAGAGCTCGTTGACCAGTTCCATGATGGCCGCGAGCGAAGTGTTGAAGTGCCAGCGCGAATCGAAATCCTCGGTGACCTTGCGGATGGTCTGGTGCAGCTTGCGCAGGATCTTCGCGTCGGCGGAACCGTCGCCGCCGTGGCGCGGCGGCGTTGCGCGTGACGAAGCGGTAGACGCGGCCCAGGAAGCGGACATGCCCTCGACGCCGGCGTCCTGCCAGTCCACGTCCTTCTCGGGCGGCGCGGCGAACAGCACAAAGAGCCGCGCGGTGTCCGAGCCGTAGCGCTGGGCGGCATCGTCGGCGCTGACCACGTTGCCCTTGGACTTGGACATCTTCGCGCCGTCCTTGATCACCATGCCCTGGGTGAACAGGCGCGTGGCGGGCTCGTCGTTGGCGATCAGGCCCAGGTCGCGCATCACCTTGGTGAAGAAGCGCGAGTAGATCAGGTGCAGGATGGCGTGCTCGACGCCGCCGATGTACTGGTCGATGGGGAACCAGTAGGCGATCTTGGCCGAATCGAACGGCGCCTTGTCGTTGTGCGCGTCGCAGTAGCGGTAGAAGTACCAGGACGAATCGATGAAGGTGTCCATCGTGTCGGTCTCGCGCCGGGCCGCGCCGCCGCACTTGGGGCACTTCACGTTCACGAACTCGGGCACGTTCGCCAGCGGCGAACGGCCCGCGCCGGTGATCTTCGACGTCGAGCGGCAGCACCACGGGCAACTCGCTCTCCGGCACGGGCACGATGCCGCAGGCCTCGCAGTGGATCGACCGGGATGGGCGTGCCCCAGTAGCGCTGCCGGGAGATGCCCCAGTCGCGAATGCGGTACGTGACGCTGCCCTTGCCGAAGCCTTCCCTCTCGGCTTTGGCGGTCATGCGGCGGCGGGCCTCTTCGCTGGCGAGGCCCGAGAACTCGCCCGAGTTCTCGCAGACGCCGTCGTCGACGAAGGCGCCCTTCATCGTGGCCGCTGTCGGCCAGCTCGCCGTCCACCGGCCGGATGACGGGCCGGATGGGGATGCCGTAGCGGGTGCAGAACTCGAAGTCGCGTTCGTCGTGCGCGGGCACGGCCATGATGGCGCCGGTGCCGTAGCCCATCAGCACGAAGTTGCCGACCCAGATCTGGACCTTCTCGCCGCTGTACGGATTGATGGCGTAGTGGCCGGTGAAGAGGCCTTCCTTGACCAGGTCGCCGGGATCGCGCCGGGCGCGGTCGTCGATCATCCGCTTGACCTTGGCCTTGCCGTCGCCGCGCGACCAGGCGCGCGACCAGCGGGTGCTCGGGCGCCAGGATCATGCAGGTGGCGCCGAAGATGGTGTCCACGCGCGTGGTGAAGACGCGGATCGGCTCGCCCGTTTCGGCCAGCCGGAAATCCACCTCCGCGCCTTCGGAGCGGCCGATCCAGTTGCGCTGCATGATGAGCACGCGCTCGGGCCAGCCGCCCTCCAGCTTGCCGATGTCGTTCAGCAGCTCGTCGGCGTAGGCGGTGATCTTGAGGAACCACTGCTCCAGTTCCCGCTGCTCGACGGCGGTGTCTCGTGGCGCCAGCAGCAGCCGTCCACCACCTGCTCGTTGGCCAGCACGGTGGCGCACTGGGGGCACCAGTTGACCAGGGCCTTGGCTGCGATAGGCCAGGCCGCGCTCCAGCATCTTGCAGGAAGAACCACTGGTTCCAGCGGTAGTACTCGGGCTCGCAGGTGGAGATCTCGCGGCCCCAGTCGTAGCTGAAGCCGTAGCGCCGGTGCTGCTCCTTCATGTAGGCGATGTTGGAGCGCGTCCACTCCCGCGGGTGGCGCTGGTTGGCGATGGCGGCGTTCTCGGCCGGCAGCCCGAAGGCGTCCCAACCCATGGGGTGCAGCACGTTGAAGCCGCGCATCCACTTGTAGCGCGCCAGCGCGTCGCCGATGGTGTAGTTGCGGACGTGGCCGACGTGCAGCGTGCCGCTGGGGTAGGGCAGCATCTCCAGCAGGTAGTACTTGGGGCGCGAGGAGAGGTCTTCCGCCTTGAAGAAATCGGCGTCCTGCCAGCGCTCGAGCCATTTCAACTCGATCTGGTTGTGGTCGTACGGCTTTTCCGGCATAGTTGGTTGAGGATGCGGCGAAACCCTTGCATCCCAATATAACCCGAGCTCCTAGTGTACGTGCCGGATCTCGAAGCCCACCGACGCGGAGTAGAGACGCTGCCCAGCGGTCGTGATCCAACCCGTGGCCGTATATCTGCCGGCCGCAAAGGGCGCTCCATCCTTGTCCGCCAGCCTCACGACCACAACGTAATTCCTCTCGCCCGGCCCGAACTGCTCTTCGCCGAAGACCATGGTGAACGCCTTCCCGTCCGACCAGCGATAGACCATGTCGCCGCGCTCGTTCTTCAGTTCAAAGTCGTAGCGCTGGCCCGATGGATATGTCAGAGGCACGGCATGGCTGGTGCTGTTGCGCATGCTGAGCCGGGCTTTCATCTGGGGCACGCTGGCGTTGGCGGTGTAGACGCGGTGGTCCAGCGAGAGGGAGAAGTGAAGCTCCGGCTGTGAAATCACTGTCGCGCCACCGATACGGGCGTAGATCAGTTCATAGGTCCTCGGGCCGGCAAACGTGGTCTCGGTACGGCGCAGCAATCCTGTCCACTGAAGAAACAGTTCCTCAGACAGTCCCGCGTCAGAGCACGGGCCGCCCGGATAGACAATCTGCACCAGTCCGTCGTGCTTGCCGGCGGGCCCCTCGTGACTCGCATTTCGGGAGGACACCATGGCCTTGCGAGAGCACGGATCCAAGGACGTGTCGTAGCTGATTCCCTCCGGCGTGAAGAAGGAGTACCAAAGCTTCTCCTCGCCAGTGCCACGATCAAGGGCCCAAAGCCTGCCGTTCTCGTCCTGCCTGAGCCAGGCCTTTCGTCCGCCGAAACCCTCCAACAGCGAGTACCGGTTCACGCCCACTTGCTCCACCTGGGTGATCCCCAGGACGGCAAGCGGCTCTCCGCACAAGCCGCTGCAGCGATAGACCCACTGGTTGCCGGGATGCAACGGGAAGTAGTCGGGGATCTGGGCCGAGAGAGGCGCCCAGAGAATCACGCTAACTGCGAAAGTTCTTATCCCACGCATGGCGCCGCAATACCTCCAGCACCTCTGTATCCAACGGCCCTTTATCGGAGACGGAGCAGTTCGCCTCGGCGTTCTGGGCTTGCGCATGCCGGGGATCACCGTGCAGACCGCTGGGTGCGAAAGACAGAAGCGCAGCGCGATCTCCGCGATGGTGCCCCCCGCGTCCGGCAGATCTTCCAGGATCGCCGCCACTCTTTCCGCTACCTGGGCCTTGCGGTCTCCGCGGAAATACCGCGCTCTATAATCGCCGTCATCGAAATGAGTGTTCTCGGTAATCGTTCCCGTCAGGGCGCCCTCATCCAGCGGGCAGCGCACGATCACGCCGACACGCTTCTCCTGGCACAGCGGGAACAAGTTCAGAACCGGCCGCTGGTCAAAGATGTTGTAGATCACTTGCACGCTGTCGATCAACCCGGTTTGCACCAGGCTAAGGGCCGAGTCGGGATCGTTGGAGTTGACCGATATCCCCGCGAATCGCACCTTGCCGGCCTTCTTGAGATCCTCGATAGCGCGATACCACTCGCCCTCGCCCGCCCATTCCGGGTTCCACACGTGCAGCTGTTGCAGGTCGATGGTTTCCAGGCCAAGATTCCGCAGGCTGGATTCGGTGGACTCCACGATGTGGTGGTAAGGGAAGACCTGCTCGATGCCCACGCCCGGGCGCGCCGGCCACTTCCGGTTCATGGGCGGAACCTTGGAGGCGACATGGACCTTGTTCGAGGTTTCGCGCAAGGCCTGCCCGACAAGTTTTTCGCTGTGGCCTTCGCCGTAGACCAGCGCCGTATCGATGAAATTCAGCCCGAGTTCGATGGCGCGCCGCAGCGCGGCGAGAGACTCCTTGTCCGAACCGCCGCGCCAGTCATCCCCGCCCATCCCCCAGGTGCCGTAGCCGATCTCGCTGATCTGCAACAGTGTCCTGCCCAGACTCCGGTAGCGCATGCTGTTTACATCATATCGTTGAGGCTGAGCGGGTATACAATGGGCGGCAAGGTACTCGCCTAATTGAAGGGGGTATGGGAAGGAGCACCATGGGATATTCGAGACGAGATATCGGAAAGATCGCACTGGCGTCCCTGCCCCTGGCCAAGGCGCTGGGCGCGAACAGGATCGACTCCAAATTCGGCGGCGTACAGGTCGGCGCCATCACTTACAGCTTCAACACCATCGCCAGTCCCGACCCGGAAGCGATCATCCGGGCCTATGTCGAAATCGGACTCGGTGAGGCGGAGCTCATGTCAAATCACTGTGAAGCCCTGGCAGGCGCGCCTCCCATGCCCAGCTTCGGCCGCGGTGGCGCGAGCCGTGGACGCGGCGGCCGCGTGCCGTTGACGCCCGAGCAAGAAGCCGGGAGGCAAGCGGCGCTGAAGAAAATCGCGCAATGGCGCGCAACGACGAACGCCGGTGCTTGGAAAGCCGTGAGGCGAAAATTCGACGCAGCCGGAATCAATCTCGGCCTGCTCTGCTACAACATGCAGGACACCATGAACGATGAAGACATCGAATACGGCTTTAAGATGGCTGAAGCGCTCGGCGTCAAGGGGATCACGACCAGCACCACACTCACCATGGCCAAGCGCATTGCACCGGTCGCCGACAGGCACAAATTGCTGGTCGGCTACCATGGCCACGACGCGACCAACGATCCCAACCAGACCGCCACTCTTGAAAGTTACGCCACCTTGATGGGGTATGGAAAGTACAACGGCGTCAATCTTGACATCGGCCACTTCACCGCGTCCGGCTACGATGCCGTGGCGTTCATCAAAGAGCACCACGCCAAGATTACGAATCTGCACATCAAGGATCGCAAGAAGGACCATGGCCCCAACGTGGCCATCTGGGGTACGGGCGACACCCCGATCAGGGACGTGCTCCAGCTCATGAAGAAGGAAAAATACCCGTTTCCCGCGAACCTGGAGTTGGAGTATCCGGTTCCCGAGGGCTCGAACATCATCGCCGAAGCTAAGAAGTGCCTCGCCTACGTCAAGAGCTGTTTGGCGTAGTCTGTTTTGCCAACTTATTGCCTGGAGATCAGAAATGACAAAATCGAATAACCAAACCCCAATTGAGACGCCCGTCATGAAGCGACGTCTGTTTCTCATCGGTTCTGCCGTGGCCGCCGCTTCCAGCAGCGCGTGGGGGCAACGCCCCGATCAAGCCAAACTGAAGCGCATCTCGGTTATGAGTCTTTGTTTTGGCTCGATCCTCAAGAACGCCACAGCGCCCGACGATCCGAAGCGAACAGTCGACGTCCTGGACCTTGCAGGTATGGTCGCCGAACGCTATGGCATCCATTGTATTGAAATGCAGCACTCTCACTTTGCCTCGACCGAACCCGGGTACCTGGCGGAGTTCCGAAGCCGGCTGAAAAAAGCACAATCGCAGATGAATCAGATCAACGTGGAATTCGGAAATCTGAACATCTCGACCCCGGACCCGACGCGCCGGCTGGAGACGATCGACCTGACCAAGCAATGGATCGACCATGCTGTGGCGTTGGGTTGTCCGCGTGTCATGGTCAACCACGGCTCTCTGGCGCCGGAGGTTCGGCAGACTGCGATCGAGGCGCTGAAGACGATTAACGCATACGCGAAGACGAAGAAGGTCTTCATGACCATGGAGACTCGTGGGTTCGGCTCGTCTCGCACCAACCCGCCGGGTATGGTTACTCCCGCTCCACCCCGTGCCGGCGCACCAGCCGCTGCCGCTCCGCAGCCCACGTACTCCGCGCCCTGGGAAGTGGTGGTTGAAGTCATCAAGGCCGCCGGGATTTATGCCAATCCGGATTGGCTGTGGTTTCCGGACGCAGAGGCACGGGCAGCGGGATTGCCCGTAATGTATCGTATGACGTCGGGCAGCAGCCATTGCCGGCTGGATCCGGAGAGGTTCAGCTCAGCGGAATGCTTCAGGATTGCGAAAGAGGCCGGATACAAAGGGCTGTTTTCGGTCGAAGGCGGCGCGCAACAATGGCCCCGATCCCTCACCGGCCGTGCAGTCCCTTCTCGACTTGGCGCTGGCAAATATTTAGGAGGCAGCGCTGGTCCGAGCCGGTCCGCATGGCAACGTACTCCCTGCGGACCGGGCGTATGATGTAGACATGAGAATCCTCCTTTTCACTGGGAAGGGGGGAGTCGGCAAGACCAGCTTGGCTGCGGCCACAGGGGTGCGGCTGGCACAACTGGGCTACTCCACGCTGGTCATGAGCGTCGATCCCGCGCACAGCCTGGCCGATTCGTTCGATCTCGATGCCGGCTTGTTCCACGGCCAGACTTGGGACCCGCTCAAGATCCGCGAGAACCTCGCCATCCAGGAAGTCAGCATCCAGAAGGAGATCAAGCGTCACTGGAAGGACATCTCCGCCTATGTGGTCGCGGTGCTGCGCACCACCGGGATCGGCGACGTGGAGGCAGAGGAGCTGGCGATCCTCCCGGGGATGGAAGAACTCAGCGCCATGATGCACGTGAATCAGTACCGGCGCGAGCGCCGCTACGACGTAATCGTGCTCGACTGTGCGCCGACAGCGGAGTCTCTGCGCTTCGTCAGCATGCCGACCACGCTCGAGTGGTACATGAAGCACATCTTTCCCTACCAGCGCGGCCTGCTCAAGGCCGTAAGACCGCTTGCCAACAGGGTTTCCCCGGTGGAGCTTCCCGCCGACAGCTACTTCGCCAACATCAAGGAGCTGTTCGGCAAGCTGGATGGCATCGAGGAGCTGCTGGGGGACCCGTCTGTCACCAGCGTCCGGCTGGCCACCAACCCGGAGAAGATGGTCCTACGGGAAACACAGCGGGCCTTCGTCTATTTTTCCCTGCACGGTCTGACGGTGGACACGGTTATCGTGAACCGCATTCTGCCCGCCAAGGTGAAGGATGCCTACTTCGCCCATTGGCTGCGTTCCCAGGAAGAGATCCTCGGCGAGATCGAAGAGTACTTCGCCCCGGTGAGAGTGAAACGTGTTCCGCTGTTCACCGCCGAGGTGCTGGGGGCGGAACGGCTCGAAAAACTGGCGGCGGTGCTCTATCCGAACGGCGAAGACCCGGCGGCCCTGACGCGGGTGGAAAAGCCGTTCAGCTTTGTCAAGGAGAACGGCCGTTACGAGGTGCGCCTGCATTTGCCTTTTGCCACCAAAGGCGAGATCGGGCTTTTTAAGAAAGGCGATGAACTGGTGGTCGAGATTGGCAGCCTGCGCCGCCACATCGGGCTGCCTACTTCCATGGCCGGCTTGACCCCCACCCGGGCCAGGCTGGATCACAAGCTCCTGACTGTGGAGATGAAGGAGGTTCCATCATGAGGAGGAAGGAAGCTGCTGCTCAAGCCGCGGAATCCAAGTGCGATTGCATGTGCATGGGGATGGGCCCCCGGCTGACCGAATTGCTCCAGTGCCGCTCCGAGGCGGCCGCCGGCCACCTGAGGAACGCGCGCGTCGAGTTCCTCAAAGGCATGCGGGCCCTGATCGATGAGCGCATCGAGCACCTATCCCGCGCGCAAAGGAAGAAAGGAACACAGGTCCCGGTCGAATGATCCAGGAAGGCGAGGCTGCTCCGAATATCAGGCTCCCGGCGGACAACGGCGCGCAATTTGAGCTCTCCCGGCTCAGGGGCAAGAACGTAGTTCTCTTTTTCTACCCGCGCGCAAGTACACCGGGCTGTACCACCGAAGCCTGCGAGTTCCGCGATACTGCGGCTGACTTCTCAGGCCTGGACGCAGTGATTATTGGAATCTCGCCGGACGCTCCAACCGCGCAGTCGAAGTTCAAATCGAAGTTCGAGTTGCCTTTCACCTTGCTCTGCGACGTGGACAAGACCGCCGCCCAGGCCTACGGTGTTTGGAAAGAGAAGAACATGTACGGCAGGAAGGTGATGGGCATCGAGCGCACGACATTCCTGATTGGGGAAGACGGCAGAATCAAGAAAATTTTCGCGAAGGTGAAGCCTCAGGGCCACGCTGCTCAAGTACTGGAGGCGCTGTAACTGCAGACGGAACAAATCGCACACCGGCCGCGGCTAGAGGTAGATCGATTACGGCGCCGACGCCAGCGCTCACGTAGCGGTCCCCAAAGACGTCGCGGAAGACGTGGGCGGCCGCCTCGCCGGTGCAGTGTGTCGCGCTCACGTGCGCCACCCCCATCGCCTGCATGGCAGTGGCGATCTGGCGCACCTCGGCATCGGGCCTTTCCTAGCAGGTGGAACCCGCCGATCACGAAGTGCAGGGGGCGGCCGGTCTGCCGCTTCACCTGCTCGAGCATCGGCAGGATGCCCGGGTGTGAGCAGCCTACGATAACCACCAACCCGGCCGGCGTTTCGACGGTCAGGCACTGCTCCCAGACTTTGTCGGTGAATGCCTGGCCCGACCTGCCGATGGGGATCATCCCTTCGAAGGGCAGCGGCGCGCTGACCGTCATGCCTTCAAACAAGGGTGTCGGTTGCGAAACCGGCACAAGCCTGAGACCGGCCGATTGCAGCGCCGCGGTCTCCTTCGGATGCCCCTCAAGACTTCGCGGAGTGAAAGCCCGCACACCCGGCAGCTTGCCGAGCCCGGGCGCGCCCCAGGTGTGGTCGCCGTGGTAGTGCGAGATGACGACGGCCTCGATCCTGGCCGGAGCAACCTTCAGCGCCGCGAGGTTGTCCTTGAGCACGGCAGGGTCGGCGCCGGTGTCGAACAGCACCGTGTGCCCGCGCGCCTCGACCAGGCAGGCGAACCCCCACACCGCCTTGACGCCGGGCCGGGCGACGGCGTTGTCGCCGAGGACGGTCAATCGGATCGTAGGCGCAGTGCCCGCGGCCGAAGCGGCGTTGTTTGCCCGGGGAGCCCCGGGATGATGATAAGGCTGCCGAGAGAGGGGAGTGCGGAGACTTTCAAGAACGAGCGGCGATCTAACAACCCCGGTTTCTCGGCGCTGGCCGGGGCAGCGACGGCATCATGTCGGCGTAGCTTCATGGCTTGACACCAGGATTCTCATTTTGGCCTTCTGGCTCAGTTACAGTCTACCCCGTGTTGCCTCTGTTGAAACCAGATTTTCGGCGGAGTGATTTGGGGGTCGCGCACCGGGCCGCTCCTAATTCACAAAATCACAAAGTCTCTCAATCGCTCAATCAGCCCTTTAGCTCGACGATCGTCGCGCCGGCGCCGCCCTCGTTCTGCTCGGCCGCGTGGAATTTCTCCACGTTGGGGTGCTTGGCGAGAAGCTCGGCAATCGCGCGCCGCAAAATGCCCATCCCGTGACCGTGGACGATCCGGACGCTGGACGCATCGGCCAGCATCGCGTTATCCAGAAATTTTTCCACTTGGGGCAGGGCCTCGTCCACGCGCTGGCCGATCAGGTTGATCTCCCGCACCGACCCGCTGTCGAGCGGGGCCGTGTCGAAGGTGACATGCCGGGGCAGCGCCGCGCCGGCGGTCGCGGGAAGCACCTCGACCACGTCGTCCTCCGGGATCTGAACTTTCATGAACCCTGCTTCGACCTCAATCAGGCCGCCGGCCAGCTTCCTGCGGACCCGCGCGGGCTCGCGGATGCCCTTCACTCTGACGCGGGCGCCTTCGGTAATCTGCGGCCGCGCCAGCTCTCCCTGGCGGGACTCATCCCGGGTCGAGAGAACCGTGGTCTCGACTTCCTCCCGCAATTCACGTTTGAGCTTGGCGACCTGCCTCAATGCGGGCCCGGCCGCTTTCCGCTGCCCCCCGGCTTCGGCGGCGATCCGCTCGATGGTCTCTGCTGGCTTGTGCTTCGAACTTCTCCAGCACCAGGTCGCAACGCCGCTCGAGTTCCTTCAACTTCGCCGACTCCCGCGCCGCCCACTCCCGCGCCAGGCTCTCCTGCTTGGCGGCCAGCGCTTCCTTCTGCTCGCGCAGTTGACTCTCCAGTCCGGACACTTCCTCCAACCGCCGGTGCAACTCCGATACGAATTGCGCAATGTCTCTTTCGCGCGTGCCCAGCCGCTGCCGCGCCTGCTCGATCAGGGCCTCCGGCATGCCGAGATGACGCGCAATTTCCAGACCGGCGGACTTGCCCGGAGCGCCCAGCTTGAGAATGTAGGTCGGCTCCAGGGTCAGATCGTCGAAGCCCATGCTCCCGTTGACTACGCCCGGGGTGTTGGCTCCATAAATCTTGAGGGCGAGCAGATGGGTCGAGGCCAGGGTGAACGCCCCGGCTTTGCGAAACTCTTCGAGCACGGCGATGCCCAGCGCGCCGCCCTCTTCGGGGTCGGTGGCGCGCCCCAACTCGTCCAACAGCACTAGCGAGTCCGAGTCGGCTGCCTCCAGCATTTCCCGTATCCGCGCGATATGCGCCGAGAACGTGCTCAGGCTTTCCTGGATCGACTGGTTGTCGCCGATGTCCGCCAGCACCTGCCGGAACAACGGGATCTCAGCCTCCGAGCAGGGCACCGGCAGGCCCGCCTGCGCCATCAGAACCAGCAGTCCGGCGGTCTTCATCGCGACGGTCTTGCCGCCGGTGTTCGGGCCGCTGATCAGGAGGGTCCGTGCGTCGCCGTCCAGCCACATGCTTACCGGGATCACGGGCTTCTTCTGCCGGCGCAGGACGTCCTGAAGCAGCGGATGCCGCGCGTCCTTCAGAACCAACCGGCGCGCGCCCTCCGGGCTGAATCGCGGGATCACGCAATCGAAATCGGAGGCGAAATTCGCCTTGCCAAAAAGCAGTTCGATCTCCGCCAGGGCCGCCGCCGCATTCTGAATCGAGTCCTGATACTGGCGCAGATGCGCGGTCATTTCGCGCAGGATGCGGTGAACCTCGCGCAACTCCTCATCCGTGATGTTCACCAGCGCGTTGTTCAGCTCGATGGTTTCCAGCGGCTCGACGAACAGCGTATGTCCGCTGCCGCTGGCGCCGTGGATGACGCCGTCGATCTTGCGCTGGCGGCCGGCAATGAGCGGCACCACGAAGCGCTCGTTGCGGATCGTCACGAACTCCTCTTGCAGTACCCCTTCTTCCCGGTGCGACCGCAGGAACCTCTCCAGGGAGTCCTGGATCAGCTTCTTCTGCCGGTCGACGTCACGTCTCAGGCGGGTCAGTTCAGGACTGGCGTGATCGGCGAGAGTCCCATCCGGCAGAATCTTGCCGGCGAGCTCCGCAAGCACCGTGCGAAACTCCCCAATCTGCCGGGCGCGCTGCGCCAGCCTCGGAAACCGTGGGGCTACGGAGGCCAGAAGTTGACGGATGCCCGAGGCGGCGTCCAGCAATTCGGTCAGCTCGTAGATCTGTTTGGCCTCCAGGCAGGCGCCTTCGATGCGCAGCCGCTGCAGGGCTTCGGCCGGATCCGGAAGCGAGTCGAACCGCAGACGCGCCGTGGTGCCTCGGCCCGCGGTCTGCGGCCGCGAAGCCGCCTGGAGGTACTCCATCGCTTCGGCGGTCTCGGCGAGAGTTGCTTCCAGGGCGGACCGCTCCGTGCCGGGCTCCACCTTATCCAGTTCGGCGCGCCCCAGCGGGCTTGAAACGTACCGCCCCAGCAGCCGTTTCAGCTCGTCGAAGTCCAGCAGTTCAGCGCTCTGCGTCCTCACTCCGCGAATTCCCTCTCCTTGACTTTTCGAGTCTGACTATTCTATTGTAACGATTCGACTTGGCTGCGTTGTTGCGTTGCCGGGATCACCTTTGAAGCGACCATGGGTAACCAGCCCGACCAACAGGCCAGCAGCGTTGACACGCTCCTGGATTCGGCGCTGCAAAGCGTGGAGGAAGCCGAGAGCCTGGTCTTGAAAGTGGCCCGGGCAGCGGGTTTCCCTGAGGAGGAGTTGTACAAGCTCAACATGGCCGTTCGGGAGACTGTCGTCAACGCCGTGGTGCACGGCAACCGTTACAGCGCGCACAAGAAGGTCCATTTTCAGGTTTCCGGGTCGAAGGACCGGATCACGGTGACGGTTGGCGATGAAGGGAATGGTTTCGATCTGGCTTCGCTGCCGGATCCGCTGGCTGAGGAGAACCTGCTCCACCAGTCGGGGCGGGGGCTGCTGCTGGTCCGCGCGTTTGTTGACGAGTTTCAGGTGCGCCGGCTGACTCCGCGCGGTACCCAAGTCGAGTTGGTGAAGCGCTTGACGCATGAGTCGTAGCTCTTGAGGAACTTATCAGTGAGGAGGATGAGGCTGTGAGTATACAAGTGACGAGCCGTCAGGTCGGTGATGTGAGCGTGGTTGATGTCGTTGGACGCATCACTCTGGGAGAGGGCGCCAGCACGCTTCGAGAAGCGATCCGTGGCTTGGTCTCCAAGAACAACAAGAAGATTCTCCTGAATCTCGGTGAGGTGTCTTACATCGACAGCTCGGGGATCGGCGAGTTGGTTTCAGGATTCACGACCGTGACCAACAACGGCGGGACCCTGAAGTTGCTCGGGTTGACCAAGCGCGTGCAAGACCTGCTTCAGATCACGAAGCTCTACACCGTTTTTGAAGTCTTCGACAGCGAAGTGACCGCGCTGCGCAGCTTCACCTAGGGCCGCGGATCGCTCGCCGGTGGCCCCAAGGATTCGGGCGGGTGCCGAAAAAGATCACTCTGGTCCTGGCCGATGAGCAGACATTGTTCTGCGACGGTCTGGCGGCTATTTGCGAGAGTACGCGGCAGTTCCAGGTCATCGGACGCTGTGCGGACGGCCGGAGCGCGCTGCGGATGATCCGGGCCCTGGCGCCCGACGTCGCCCTCCTGGATTTGGGTCTGTCCAGATTGGACACGCTCACCGTTGTAAAGCGGATCCGCCTGGCGGAGAGATCTCCCAGGATTCTGGTCTTGTCCACGCGGCGCGACTTGAGAACGGTTCATGACCTTGTGCGATCGGGGGCCAACGGTTTCCTCCTCAAGAGCGATCCGGCGCGTTGCCTGCTGGACGGCTTGCGTGCAACCTTGGGCGGTAGCCTCTATATCTCGCCGCAACTCCAACTGCGGGAGGTTCTCAGAGGCGCCCCGGCCACGCCCCGGCCGGCGTCCTACGAAACACTGAGCGGCCGCGAGCACGAGGTGCTCAATCTACTGGTGCAAGGATTGAGCGGCAAGGACATAGCCGAGCGGCTGGACATCAATCCCAAGACTGTGAGCACCTACCGGACCAATCTGATGAGCAAGTTGGCCATCTACAACCTTCCGGGGTTGGTGAAGTTCGCCGTCCGCAAGAGGCTGATCTCCCTGCGCTGAAACCGCCGGCCGGCTGGATATGCTAGCATCAAATATTTCCCTGAGGTATCCGTGGATAGACTCACTCGCAAGGAACTGAAGAAGGATAAGTTTGCGCTGGAAGTCGGCCATACGGTCGAGTACCTGGAACATCACAAGAGGCAACTCGTCCTCTACGGGTCGATTGCTCTGGCCGTCGTGGTCCTGGTTGCTGGATTGTTCTATTACAACCGGCGCCAGCACACCGTGCGTCAGCAGGAACTGCGCGCAGCCATAGCGACCATGGAAGCGCCCGTGGGGCCCAGCCCCGCGCCGGGCATCCAGACCTTCTCCACGCAGGCTGACAAGGAACGGGCCGTAACCCAGACACTCACGGCGCTCGCCACCCGGCATTCCGGATCCGACGAAGCTACCATCGCCCAGTATTACTTGGGGGCGCTGGCGCTGAATCAGGGAAAATTCGACGAGGCGGCCCGATTCTTGAAGGTGGCCGCCGATTCGAGCGCTACCGATTACGCCGCGCTGGCGAAGTACACTCTGGCGCAAATTGACGCGGCCCAGGGGAAGACGGCGGATGCGGACAAGACGCTACGTGCCTTGATCGCCAAGCCCAGCCTGCTGGTATCCAAGGAGGAGGCCACCCTCGCGCTGGCCAGGCTGCTGGCGCCAACCAAGCCGGACGAGGCGCGCAAGCTGCTGGAGCCCCTTCGCGCGTCGCCGGGCGCCGTGGGCCGTGCGGCCACCGCCGCTCTCGCCGAACTGGGCGCGAACAAGTAGCGGCGCCTCACATGGACTTAAGCCTGGCCCGTCTCCGGTTCCACGCGGAGCAGAGCCTTGGCCGGCGCTACCCCGAGCCTCCACACCCCTATCGCGGCGAGTTTCAGCGCGACCGCGACCGCATCGTACACGCGCGCGCCTTCCGGCGGCTGGAGGACAAGACCCAGGTGTTCACGCCGGCGTTCTCCGACCACTTCCGCAACCGGCTTACGCACACCATCGAAGTTGCTCAGATCGCGCGCACTGCCGCGGGCGTGCTGGATCTCAATGAACACCTGACCGAGGCGCTGGCGCTGGTGCATGATATCGGGCACCCGCCCTTCGCTCACGCGGGCGAGGAGGAACTCAACCGGCAGATGGGCCGGTTGGGAGACCGCTTCGACCACAACCTCCACTCCTTGCGGATTGTGGAGTCCTTCGAGCAGCGCTACGCGCGCTTCCCCGGACTCAATCTGAGCTTCGAGATCCGCGAAGGGATCGCCAAGCACAGCCGCGACTTCGCGCCGGGGGAATTCCCCGAGTTGGACGAATATCTGCCCGGTCTCCGGCCGCCGCTCGAAGCCCAGTTGATCGACCTGGCCGATGAGATCGCCTACAACACGGCCGACCTGGACGACGCCTTCTCGGCGGGGATGTTCAGCCTGACCGGCATTGCGGAGGAGGTTCCGGCCTACGCGGACATCCTGGAGAGCGTCAACATGCAGTTTCCCGGGGCCGACGACCGCATCCGATTTCAGGAGGCCTTGCGGAGGTTGATCGACTTGCTCGTGTCCGGCCTCATCGAGGGTACCTGCTCGGCTGCGGCGGAAGCCGGCTTGGCGGACGTGGAACAGGTGCGTCTCCATCCCGCCCGCGTGGCTGGCTTCTCACCCGTGGCGCGCGGCGCCAGCGCGGACCTCAAGGATTTCCTGCGCCGGCAGGTCTACTTCTCCGCGGCGCTGCTCGAGGAACGAGGACGGACAGCCGAAATGATCGCCAACCTCTTCCAGTATTTCCTGGAGCGCCCCGGCCGCCTTCCCTCTCCCTACGACGAACTCGCCGCGCGCGAGGCCCCTCACCGCGTCGTCTGCGACTACATCGCGGGCATGACGGACGGCTTCTGCCGCCGCACTTATCAAAGGATCGTGGAGAATGGTGAGATATGAGCTGTGCCATCTGCAAGACCCGCCGGCCTCGCCGCTACTGTCCGGGCGTGCGCGGCGAGATCTGCCCGCTGTGCTGCGGCACTTCGCGGGAGGTGACCGTGGACTGCCCGCTGGAGTGTGACTACCTCCGCGAGGCCCGCCTGCACGAGAAGACGCCCGAGCCCGATCCGAAGCAGCTACCGAGCCCGGACGTCGAGATCGACGAGCGGTTCCTGCGGGAGCACGCGGAGCTTTTCACCTTCGCCTGCCAGGCCCTGTTGAAGATCACCTTGAGCTCGTCCGGCATCATTGACTCGGACGTGCGTGAGGCGCTGGACGCGCTCGCCCGCACGTACCAGACCCTCGGCTCCGGACTGATCTATGAGACGCGTCCGGCAAACCCGCTGGCGGCGGGCATCCAGCAGCGCCTGGGGGAGGAGTTGGATCAGTTCCGGGCGCAGTTGAAGGAACGGCTCGGGATGGAGACGGTGCGGGATGCCGACGTGCTCCGCGTGCTGGTCATGCTCCAGCGCACGGAATTCCTGCGCCACAACGGCCGCCCCCGCGGCCGGGCCTTCATCGACTTTCTCCGCCAGGAGTTCTCCGAGCCCCCTGATTTGAATCCGGCCGAAGCCGGCGGCTCGGGCCTCATTATCCCGAACTAAGTTACTGGTTCGGCTGCGGCAAGCCCTGCTACAATCGAATTAGTGATCTCCAGGAGGGGCCTCAGTAGGGTAGTTGCGGCGTTGATCCTGCTTGTCGCCGGCGGGGTGTTTCTGGCCGCCAGTGCGGTTCCGCACTCCCATCCTCACGATTTGGGACGGGCGCACTGTTGCACTGTCTGTCTCCTGGGTCACCTCCCGCCGCTCCCTTCCGCTGAAGCGCCCGACTTGGCTCCGCCAGCCGAGGTTGCCTGCCGCGCTGTGATCCCCGAGGTCCTGTACCTGCGGGATGCAGCCACGGCGGAAGCCTATTCCCGTCCGCCTCCGGCTTAGCCTGCCGTCCAATGTACTTCTACCGAGTTTTATTCTTCGGTCCATGGCCGAAATTCAGCACGGATTGCAGGTTACATGGGAGGCGAGCATGCCAGCAAAACACAATAGATGGTTACTCACGCCGTTACTCTTACTTGGGTGTCCTTTCTGGGCGTGGACGCAACCGGCGGTGACTGCCGGAACTTTGGAAGGCACGGTCGTGGATCCCAGCGGAGCGGTCCTCGTGGGGGCGTCGGCCGAGATCGTGAACAGGCTGAGCGGATACCACAGATCCACAACCACGGATTCCGCGGGGCGCTTCCGCTTCGACAACATCCCCCCCAATCCGTACCATCTGGACGTCAAGGCGCCCGGGTTCGCGGAGTATAGCCAAGATCTTCAGGTTCGCGGCGCGATCCCGGTTACCATCCGCGTTCCGCTGGTGATCGCCGCGGGGCAGACTGCCGTCAACGTGGAGGCTTTCGGAGCAGATCTGGTCGAGAATGTCCCTTACGCCCATAGCGACGTCGACAAGAGCACGTACGCCATGTTGCCGGCCAGTTCGCCAGGCTCGGGATTGAGTAACGCGGTCACTCTGTCCACGCCGGGCGTGGCCGCCGACTCTAACGGCTTCTTCCACCCGCTGGGCGATCACGCGCAAGTCACCTTTTCCATCGATGGCCAACCCGTGAGCGACCAGCAGAGCAAACAGTTTTCCACGCAAATTCCTCTGAACGCCATCCAGTCGCTGGAAGTGATCACCGGTGCGCCCCCCGCCGAATATGGGGATAAGACCAGCCTGGTGCTCAACGCGGTCACCCGCTCAGCCGTGGGGCAGGCGAAACCCTCCGGCAGCTTCGTAGCGCAATATGGCTCCTTCGGGACGATCTCGGAGGACGGCAGCCTGGGGTTTGGCAACGCGAAGCTGGGCAATTTCCTGGCGGTCAATACAATCCGCTCCGGACGATTTTTGGATACGCCGGAGTTCAGACCCATCCACGCCGCCGGAAACAACCAGACGATCTTCGACCGGTTTGATTACCGGCCGCGGACGGCGGATGCATTCCACCTGAATTTGCTGGGCGCGCGAAATTGGTTCCAGACGCCCAATACCTATGACCAGCCCGGGCAGGACCAGCGGCAGAAGGTCCTGACACTCAACCTGGCGCCCGGCTTTCAGCACATCTTCAGCGCGTCCACTCTGCTCACCGTGAACACGTTCTTTCGCCAGGACCGCGTCAACTACTACCCCAGCAGCAACCCCTTCGACGACACACCGGCTACCGTCTCTCAAAGGCGGTCACTCAGCAACTGGGGGACCAAGGCCGATGTCTCGCACGTGCACGGCAAGCATACTTTGAAATTCGGCCTGCAACTGATGCAGACGCGGCTGCATGAGCGCTTCACCCTTGGGGTGACCGACCCTGACCTCGGCCTGCAACCCGGGCTGGCGCCCTTCGACCTCACCCGCGGAGGACGGTTACTGCAGTTTTCCGGAAAGACGAACATCAACCAAGCGGCGTTTTTCGGCGAGGACTCCATGGTGCTGGGCAACCTGAATCTCACGGCCGGTCTTCGCATCGATCGTTATCAGGGCCTAAGTGACGCCAACGGCGTCCAGCCGCGCCTCGGTGTCTCCTACTTGGCGAAGCGAACGGGAACGGTGTTGCGCGCGGCCTACTCCCGCACGCTGGAGACACCTTACAACGAAAACCTGATCTTATCCAGCGCCACCGGGCAGGGAGGCCTGGAAGCCAACGTTTTCGGCGGGGTAGACGCTATTCCCATCCAGCCCGGGAGACGCAACCAATACAACGTCGGGATACAGCAGAGCGTGGACCGGCTGCTCAGGGTGGACGCCGACTACTTTTGGAAATTCACCAAAAATGCCTTCGATTTCGGCGCTCTGCTGAATACTCCCATCCAGTTCCCGATCTCCTGGCGCCAATCGAAGATCGACGGCGTCGCGGTGCGGCTCAGCACGCCCAGCCTCCACGGCATCCAGGTGCTGGTCACCATGGGTCACACCCGCGCGCGCTACTTTGGTCCCTCCAATGGCGGCCTGATCTTCAACTCGCCGCTAAACACGGGCGTATTCCGCATCGACCACGACCAGGTCTTCCAGCAGACCGCAAACCTCCGATACCAGCGCCCCAAAGCCGGGCCGTGGATCTCCTTCACCTGGCGCTATGACAGCGGGCTGATCGCCGGAGCTGTGCCGGACCTCCAAGCGGCTCTCACGCTCACGGCCGCGCAGCAGGCGGCCATTGGGTTCTTTTGCGGCGGAGTAAGCGCCACGCCCTCGAACCCGATTACCTCGTGCGGTTCGCCCAGCTACGGCGCCGAGCGGCTGCGGATTCCCGCGGCTGGCACGGCGGACCCCGATAGGAATCCCCCCAGAATCACGCCGCGGCACATCTTCAGCATCGCCACGGGCAGCGACAACCTGTTCCACACCGATCCGGTCAAAACGACGCTCCGCTTCGAGGTCGTGAACCTGACCAACCAGGTGGCGCTCTATAACTTCCTGTCGACCTTCAGCGGCACGCACTTTGTCGCCCCGCGCACATTCCAGGCCGAACTGGGCATCGCCTTCTGAAAATTAAGACTTCCCTGTGCGAATATGGTCCTCGGTTCGTGTTGGCCATGAAAAGGGGACGAGGCATGCAAGCCGGCCGGTATTTGGTTTCAATTTGCCTGATCAGTCTGTTCGCCGCCACGGCGGTCTTTGCGCAGATCACCGGTGAAGTCCGCGGTGTCGTTCTGGACCCATCCGGGTCCGCTGTGACGCAAGCCAAGATCACATTGAAGAGTGTCGAGACCGGGATATCCCGGGAGCAGCAGGTGACCGAAGAGGGCCGTTTTGCCTTCGGCCTGTTGGGTATCGGAATTTACGAGCTCCGGGCGGAGGCTCCGTCCTTCAAAGCGGCTCTCACGCAGACCCTGGTGAAAGCCGCTGAAGTCACCACCGTGCAACTGAAGCTCGAGGTCGGCGTCATGACGGAGACCGTTACGGTGCAAGGCGTCGTGTTGCGGCTTGACTCTGAGAATGCGCAAATCCAGACAGGCATTGTGGGCGAGCAGATTCAGATCCTTCCCGTGCGACGTTACGCGGATTACTTCGCGGCGACCGCTCCAGGCGTGGCGCCCGTCAGTCCCAACAATTCATTTCTTGGGCCCGGCAGTTTCAATGCCAACGGCGGCCGCGGGCGGGGAAACAACATCACGGTTGATGGCATCACTGCCACCGACGTGGCCGTGACCGGTACGAACGGTGTTCTGGGCGCGCTGAACTTCAGCGCCATCAAGGAGGTGAAGATCATTACCAACAACTTCACCGCTGAGTATGGCCGGAACTCAAGTTCGCAGGTGCTTTACCTGACCAAGAACGGCACCAACGAACTGCACGGGGAGCTTTACGAATACTTCCAAAATGACAAGCTGAACAGCCGGCCGTGGTTCGACAAGACGGGCAAGACGAACATTTTGCGCTACAACGCCTATGGCCTGGAGGCGGGCGGCCCGGTCTTCATTCCCCGCCTCTACGACGGCCGGAACAGCACGTTCTGGCACTTCGCCTACGAGGGAGCCAAACAGCGCGGCGCCGGCGCCACTCGTGTCGCGAGCGTGCCGACACCGGCCATGTTGGCTCAGGTGACCGACCCCACGGCCAAGGCCCTCATCGCTCAATACGAGTTGCCCAGCGACCCCTCCGGCAGGATTCAGACGCAGGCGGCCGATGTGAGCGACGCCTATCAACTTTCAGCCCGAATCGACCAGCATATCGGCGAGAAGGACATGCTCTGGGGCCGGTACTCACGCTACAGGATCACGGCGGCCAGTCCCAATGCAACTTTCCTTTCCACGAATCTGCCTGGTTTCGGAATCAAGAGTTCCGGCTATCCGCAGCAGGCGACACTGCAGGAAGTTCACCTGTTCTCACCTTCGGTGGTGAACGAGTTTCGCTTTGGCTTCGGGCGCGCCGAGGCGGCTTTCGCCATAGACACCCCTTATCCGCTGGGGCCAAGAGTCCAATTCAGCAACAACGAGGTCAACCGCTTCGGCGTGTGGGAGAGTGTTCCCCAGGGCCGGGATCAGAATACCTACCAGTTCACGGACAACCTGTCCTTCGTGCGCGGAGCGCACAATTTCAAAGGCGGCTTCGAATACTACTACCTTCGGGCCGACAGCGTCCTCGATTCCGCGGTGCGGCCGGTGCTGACCTACCCCAGTTGGGCCGATTTCGCCGCGGGCCGTCCCTCGCGCTTCCAGCAGCGTCTCGGCGACTCCGCCCGCTCCAATCGCGTGAAGAACCTGTATTCGTTTTTTCAGGACGACTGGAAGCTTACGCGAAACCTGACGCTGAACCTCGGGGTCCGCTACGAGTATGCGGGCGGGCCGGAGGAGGCCAACGGCATCATCTCCAACCTCAATCTGGACAATACTCAGGCGTACGGAAATGCTGGAGCCGGCCCGTTCGGACTTCTGGAACTGGGAAAGCCTTCTTTCAAGGGCAACCACAATTGGGCGCCCCGCGTGGGCTTCGCCTGGATCGTGGGGAGCAGTCACAGGACGGTGATTCGGGGAGGTTACGGCATCGCTTACGACTTCATCTTCATGAGCCCCATCACGAACCAGCGTTTCCTGCCCCCGTTCATCGTCGCCGCGGAGCTGACCGGGCAGGCCAGCTTCACTGGCGCAAACAGCCTGGCGAACATCGTGGCCGGCAATGCCCAGGTGCAGAGCGACGCCAAGGCGCAGGTGGGCAAGCTGAGCACAACCGTGTTGAATTTCGGCGCGGTCAACCCAGCGATTGCCCAGAACTTGCATAACCCGCAGGTCCAGCATTTCAATCTTGGTCTCCAGCATGATGTCGGCGGTTTTGTACTGAAGGCTTCCTATGTGGGCGCCAAGGGCACGCACCTGATGCGGACGCACGACATTAATCTGGTCGCACAGCCGGTCGCTCCGGCCACAAGTGTGGCCGACGAGACCGCGCGTCTTGGTCAATTCACGGCGTCCTTCACGGGCATGACCGGCAATCCCGCACTCTACAGCAACCGGATTGATCGCCGGTACAACGGCATCTCCTATGTAGAAAGTTCGGCCAATTCCATTTACCACTCCGCGCAGTTCGAGGCCCAGCGGAATTTCGGTGTCTGGTGTTTTCCTGAATGCCAACTACACCTTCGGGAAGTCGATTGACGACGGCTCGGACGTGCTTGGTGTCCTCATCAACGACAACCCCAACCAGCAGAATCCCCGCGACAACCGCAACAACCGGGGCCCCTCGCAATTCGACTTGAGGCATCGCGTGGTTGTCACGCACACTTGGGAATTGCCCTTCTTCAAGAGCGCCTCCAGCCGGATCGTGAAGACGGCGCTCAGCGGCTGGGCTTTCTCCGGCATATCGAGCTTTCGCAGCGGCTTTCCAGTCACCCTGGATTCAGGGGCGAGACGGACCCTGACCCCGCTGACGGTTCTCGGCGGCGGTGCAGCCGTCCGGCCGAACGTCAGCGGTCCGGTCACAGTGGACTGGCGGCCGGCGGGCATGCCAGGCGTAATCACAGGGACAACGATTCCCGACGGGGCGCAGGCCATCTCCTCCTACGCCGCCAGCCTGGGGCTGTCCCAGCCGTTGCTGGGAAACTTCGGGAACATGGGGCGCGGCGTGTTGCGGTTGAATGGCGAGCGCAACTTCGACTGGAACGTTTACAAGAATTTCTATCTTCGAGAGCGGCTGGACTTCCAGGTCCGGGCGGAAATGTACAACGTGTTCAATAACACGTCTTTCCAGCAGGCCGACGCGGTTCTGTCCAGCCCGACGTTCGGTCAGTACAACGTAGTCGGGCAGAATGCCCGCTCATTCCAATTGGGCGCCAGGCTGGTGTTCTAGCGGAGGAGGCGCAGCAGTTCCTGCCAGGCTGCCTCTGCTTGCTGCTCGTCCGGGCAGATCACCAGAACCGTGTCATCGCCCGCTATTGTGCCGGTGACCTCCGGCCATTGCGCGCGGTCCAAAGCAACCGCGAGCGTACTGGCGTTGCCCGGCGAGGTCTTGAGCACCACCAGGTTTTGCGCCAGGCGCACATCCAGGAGAAACTCCGCGGCCACTATGGCAAATTCCGGCCCGCTCGGCTCGGCCGGCAACTGCCTGTAGCCCTCGACGGTCTTGACCAGCCCCAGCTCGCGTATGTCCCGGGAAAGCGTCACCTGGGTGGCGGCGATGCTCTGCTCCTTCAATCCGCGCGCCAGTTCTTCCTGGGTGCGAATGGCTCTGCTGCGTATGAGGTTGAGGATCTGGCCTTGTCGATAACTCTTGTTCACGACATTTCTCTCAACCGTTCGCCAGCTTCCTTCAGCGCCTTGGAGACCGAGGCCGGACCGGTGCCGCCGGGGACCTCTCTGGTCTTCATGCCTTCGGAAGGGCGCAACAGGCGCGCCATTTCCGGGGTAAATTCGGGAGCGAAGGCCGCCAGGGTCTCGGGCGTCCAATCGGATGGCTGCTTGCCATGCCGCACGCTCTCCAGCACCAGCCGCCCGACGAGCTGGTGAGCCTGGTGGAACGGCGTGCCCGCCCGCGACAGCGCCTCGGCCAGATCCGTGGCCACCACCCAACTCTCCTCGGCGGCAGCCGCCGTTTTCTCCGGACTCAGCTTGACCGACTCCACCACCGCCCGCGCCATCTCGAGCGATCCGGCCAATTGATCGGCCGCCTCAAACAGCGGCTCTTTGTCCTCCTGCATGTCGCGGTTGTAGGTGAGCGGCAGCCCCTTCATGGTCACGCAGAGAGCGTTGTAGCTCGCCAGCACCCGGCCGCACTTGCCGCGGATCAGTTCCAGAGAGTCCGGGTTCTTCTTTTGCGGCATGAGGCTCGATCCGCTGGTCACCCCGTCGCCCAGCTCCAGCCAGCCGAACTCTTCGCTCGAATACAGGATCCAGTCCTCGGCCAGCCGGCTCAGGTGCAGCATGGTGAGCGCGGCGGCGTGCAGAAAATCCAGCGCGAAGTCGCGGTCGGCCGAGACGTCCATGCTGTTGCGCGTGATGCCTGCGAACCCCAGGTCGCGGGCGATCTCCTCCCGGTCGAAGGGAAAGCCGCTGCCCGCCAGCGCCCCGGAACCCAGCGGCATCAGATTCGCCGCGCGCCGCGCCTGCCCGAGCCGCTCCCAGTCGCGCGCCAACATCTCGAACCAGGCCAGCAGGTAGTGCGGCCACAGCACGGCCTGGGCGCGCCGCATGTGCGTGAAGCCCGGCAGAACCGCGTCCGGGTAGCGCCCTGCCAGATCCAGCAGGCTGCTCATCAGCCCGGCCACTAAAGCGCGGGTTTGGTCGATCGTTTCGCGCAGCCACAGCCGCGTGTCGAGCGATACCTGCTCGTTGCGGCTGCGGCCGGTGTGAATCTTGTCGGCCAGCGCGCCGGCCTTCTCCTTCAGCTTCCGTATGACCAGCGTGTGTACGTCCTCGTCGCTGGCCCCTTCGAAGAACGCGGGGTGGCGCGCTTCCTCCCGGATGCTGTTCGAACGCTTCGACGATCCGCGCCCGTTCCTCCGCCGTGAGAATGCCCACCCGCTCCAGCGCCCGCGCGAAGGCCTGCGAGCCGCGGATGTCGGCGTCGATCAGCCTCCGGTCGAAGGCCAGCGAATTCGAGAAGCGCTCGAAGACCTCGGACGGACCTTGTTCGAAGCGGCCACCCCAGAGTTTCATGGCGTTACTTCTTCTTCGCGACGGCCGCCCGGATCTGCATGGGCAGGCCGATCAGGTTGATGAAGCCCAGCGCGTCCTTCTGGTCGTAGCTGGCGCCCATGGTGAAGCTGGCGATATCCAGCGAATACAGCGAGTAGGGCGACTTCCGGCTCACGGGCTCGATGTTGCCCTTGTAGAGCCGCAAGGTGACTTCGCCGGTGGTGGTGCGGCTGGTGGTCTCGAAGAAGGCGTCCAGCGCCTCGCGCAGCGGCGTGAACCAGAAGCCGTTGTAGACCAGCTCCGCGTAGTCCACCGAGAGCTTCTGCTTGTAGTGCAGGATGCTCCTGTCGAGCGTCAGGGCTTCCAGTTCGCGGAAGCGCCGCCAGGATCAGCGTGCCGCCGGGCGTCTCGTAGCAGCCGCGCGACTTCATGCCGACGAAGCGGTTCTCGACCAGGTCGATGCGTCCGACGCCGTGCTCGCCGCCGATGCGGTTCAGCGTTTCGAGCAGGCTGACCCCGGAGACGTAGTGCTGCCCGTTGACCGAGACCGGCACGCCCGCCTCGAAGCCGATGGTGACGTCGGCGGGCTGGTCGGGCGCCTCCTTGGGGCTCTTGGTGAGCATCCAGATCTCATCCGGCGCGGCGTTGGCCGGGTCTTCCAGCGCGCCGCCCTCGTGCGAGATGTGCCAGATGTTGCGGTCGCGGCTGTAGATCTTGGTGGTGCTCGCCGAGATCGGGACCTTGTGCTTGGCGGCGTACTCAATCGCGTCCTCGCGGGACTTGATGTCCCACTCGCGCCAGGGCGCGATCACCGGCAGATGCGGCGCCAGGGCCTTGTAGGTCAGCTCGAAGCGCACCTGGTCGTTGCCCTTGCCGGTGCAGCCGTGAGCCAGCGCGTCGCAGCCGGTCTTCAGCGCGACTTCGACCTGCCGCTTGGCGAGCAGCGGCCGCGCCACGGAGGTTCCGAGCAGGTACTTGTGCTCGTAGACGGCGCCCGCGCGCACCATGGGCCACAGGTAGTCCGTGACGAACTCCTCGCGCATGTCCTCGACGTGGACTTCCGAGGCGCCGGTCTTCAGCGCCTTCTGCTCCAGGCCCGCCAGTTCCTCGCCGCCCTGGCCGATGTCGCCGCACACCGCCACGACTTCGCACTGGTAGTTCTCCTTGAGCCACGGAATGATGATGGATGTATCCAGCCCGCCGGAGTAGGCGAGCGCGACTTTCTTAGGTTTTTCATAGCATTAACGATCTCCCGCTTGAGGCCAGCAGCATCAGCAGCAGCGCCTTCTGGGCGTGCAGCCGGTTCTCGGCCTGGTCGAACACCACGGATTGCGGCGACTCGATGACCTCGTCGGTCACCTCCTCGCCGCGCTGGGCCGGCAGGCAGTGCATGAAGACCGCGTCGGGCTTGGCCTGCGCCATCAGCTTCCCGGTCACCTGGTAGGGCCGAAATCCTTCAGCCGCTGCAGCTTCTGGTCTTCCTGCCCCATGCTGGCCCACACGTCGGTGTAGACGGCGTCGGCGCCCGCCACGGCCTCGTCCGGGTCGTTGGTGACCGTGACGGCAGCTCCCGCCGCCGCGGCCAGCGCCTCGGCCTGTCGCGACGATCTCCGTGCTTCGGCTCGTAGCCTCGCGGCGTGGCCACCGCCACGCTCACGCCCAGCCGCGCCGCGGTCAGCATCAGCGAGTGCGCCACGTTGTTGCCGTCGCCGACGAAGGCCAGCTTCAGCCCGCGCAGCTCTCCGAAATGCTCCTTCAGCGTCAGCACGTCCGCCAGCGCCTGGCAGGGGTGGTACAGATCGCTCAAGGCGTTGATGACCGGGACTCCAGACCAGCGCGCCAGTTCCTCGATGGTGGTCTGCGAGAACGTTCGGGCGACGATGCCGTTGGTCCAGCGGTCCAGGTTTCGCGCCACATCCTTGACGGGCTCCCGGTCGCCGACCGGCCCCGTGCTCAGAATCGAGCTGCCGCCCAACTGCCGGATCGCCAGCTCGAAGGTCAGCCGCGTCCGCAAGCGACGGCTTTTCGAACAGCAGCGACAGGTAGCTCCCCGCCAAAGCATCCGCGTAGCCACGCGGATTCCGCTTGACCTCCAGCGCCAGATCGAGCAGGGAGCAGACTTCCCCGGCGGTGAGGTCCAGGTCGCAGGTCACGTCCCCGGCGGCCAGTTTGGGGACTCCGTTCATTGAGGTTTTATTCACTCTACTGAATAATTACACACTCGAAAGGAGCCGGTCAAGCCTCTGCGGGGAGGTCGGCCTCGCTTGTCGAAAGCGCTTCAGCCAAGCACCGGCAGCCACGTGGTGAATGCACCCGAGGGGTTGAACCGAAAGCCGAGGGCCGTAAAGTCGGACGCGGAGTTCAGCACACGCATCCATCCCTTCTTGCCCGTAAGAGCTGGGTAGCGTCCTGTAGTCTCAAAAGCAATTTGATTGTGGGCAGGCATCGGCTCGTGCGCCAGGAAGATCTGTACGCCGCTCTGATCTACAAATTCCAGATCGAGCGTCCGGGCAGCCGTGGCAGTGTTGGCGAACGCGACTGAAGTGACGTATCCAGCCGTGTTGTCAAACGGCATCGCAAGCACCGCTGGGAGCGGAGTGGGAAAGGGGATGATACACGCAGGCTGACTCCGTGTAAGCATCGGCACGACGGCCTCAAAGTCCGGCCGGCCTGAGACGCGCTGCTTGAAGATCCCCTGGCCACGAACGTTCCCTGTGAGGATGACCCCTGCCCAACCCCTGATGATGCTGTTGGAAGCGTACTCATCCAGATCCACCTGGACGGTCCCGCCCGCGGGAATGTTGAACACATGCTGTGAATCAGTCGTGCCGCCAACTACAGGTACCGCCAAGGGGCTCCCGTCAGGCGAGTATGTGAGGAGTTGGACGCTAGACGCTGTGGCGTCGGAATTGATGAATACGAAACTCGTCGTCCAGATCTCGACCCCACCGAAGCCATAGGTGATGTGAGCGAATGTGCTGGTTGGCTGAACCGCGGTGGGATCAACAGCGGCAAGCAGGTTCTGCGCGTCTGCCGCCAGAGGCCCCGTTAACAACCCGGCGCCCGCGGCTGCGAGCAGGCTCCGGCGCGAGAACGACTTAGGTGCTTCGAAAATGCCATTAATTCTGCCCATGGAAAGCCTCCTGATAATCCTTCTTCAAGTCTGTCAGCGGACCGCTAGGGAGCTGGACGCTCCCTAGCGGAGTGCCGGCGGGTGCGGGCGTTTCTGGAGGGTAAGTTGGGGAGAAAACGCCCGCGTCCTGCCGGCAATTCTGGTAATACGTCATGTTCCTCCTGCGGCGGCTGGGCTGCGCCAGCGCCAGCAAGGTGCAAGCTCGTGTCCCTGTCATTGGGCTGCTCCTCCTCATGCGCCTACGGCAGCAAGGCCGTCGGCGTCGTGTGGTCGAAGAAGACCAGGGCGTCGTAGTAGTTGGGCAGCTGCTTGATGTTGAAGAAACCGTCGGTTGCGACAGCGCCGATCGATCGATATTCAACTTCGCCCAGCAGCCACGACGACCCAGGGTCGACTCGCGAGGCTTTTCGCAGGTCCAGGACGAATTGCGGTATGCCGGTGGAGTGGAATACGTACTCCATGCTTCCGGGGAATGACGGCGTGGCGGTATTGACGCCAAGCCTGCCGGACCCAACGGCGTTGTAGGTCCCCTCGTGGAAGATCTGCCCTACGACCAGATAATCCTTGTCGTGGTTCGCCGCCAGATACGAACCCATCGCGCCACTTGTCCGCGACACATGGTAGTTGTGCGCCCAGATGACGGCCTTGGAACCGGGAGGTGAGTGCTGGAGAATCCAGTCGAAATTGGCCGCCATGCAGGCATCGCGATAGGAGCTGCCCGCGACCAACACGTACGTGGCCTGCTCGACGATTTTGCCGTTCTGGATCGCCCAGTCCACCTCATCGGCGGAGAAGCTCGCCAGGTAGCCGGAGCGCTGCTGTTCCAGATACTGCCAGATGCTACGGGCCGCCTCAGCCGCCGCCTCGGCGCCGGAAGTCTGGTTGTATCCGACGGACTTGGCCAGCGTGTAGGCGGCATCGAGCGTCCCCAGATAGGCCGGATCCGCTTTCTGGACGAAAGTTCGAACGTTGTCTATCGCCACAGCACTGTATTGCATGTCGAATCCAGTGAACTGGAGCTGGCCCTTCCCGGATGCGTTGAACTGGCGCATCCACAAGATCATGTCCAGCACCTCCTGGGTATTCCAGGTCCAGAAGTACATCCCTTTGAGCAGTTGCTTGGGATCGCCGCGGCCGTAGAGCACGTAATCGTTCAGCCGGTAAGCCTCGGGCATGTTGGCTTCGATGGCGAAGATATTGAAGCCCATCTCGGTGGCCAAGTACTCCAGCAGACGGTGCTTCATCCGGAAGAACTCGCTGGTGCCGTGAGTGCCCTCGCCCAGTCCGACGATCTTCGCGTCGCCCACCATGCCTTTGACGAAAGCGAGGTCATCCAAGCCGTGGCCGGCGAGCGGCGTGAGGAAAGGGTTCGCAGTTTGCCGCACCCAGTCCACCATCGCGGCAGACGGTTCGCCACTATAGGGAGCGGTTCCCTCCTGGTAGAGCACGCCGCCGATTTCGATCGTCAGGCCGTCGAACCAGGCGGTTCCGTCGCCAGTATGCAGGACTCCAAAATTGATCCCAGTGGCGTTCGGGCTGACATCCAAGTCGATCTGGTACTGTCTCCAATCCGTAGTTCCGCTCGGACCTCTGTCGCTCATGTTGTCGAACCCGAGCGTGCCCGAAGCGCCGTCCACTCGCATCCACAATCCGGCCCATCCCCGAGTTATCCCCTCAGTCCTGATAAAACCACTGAAGCGGATGTGTCTGCCGCGCGCCTGTTCGACGGGAAAAATCCCTGTGGCCCCGCCGAACGCCGGGGGCACGGCGCTGAAGTTCTGAATCCGCAGGCTTTGACTGCCGGAAACCGCGGTGGTCTCGTCCGCGTAGAGCTCATAGCCGGTGCTGAACAGATACCACTTCGAGGGGCGCCAGCGCGTGGCGGTCTCGAAGTCGAGGTTTAGCCATTCATGCCATGACAATTGGACCGTGACCGGGTTCGCCCGCACACCATCCGCGGTCAACACCACAGCTACTTCGTCGAGGCCTTCCAGACTCCGGGGAACCTCCACGTTGACCTGGTCCAGGCCTGCGTACACCGAGTGTGCTCCTGCCCAGGAGACTGGCGCTGCCTGGTCCGCGATGGTCACGCTGACGCTGGCAGCGTGCCGAATCCCCGTCCCGTAGAGGGTCAGGTACACACGATCAGTGGCGGAGCCCATGTCGATCGGCGCCGGCGCGTACTTCTGCAGCGCAGCATCAAAGCTGAAGACCGCGCTGTAAGTCTGTACGTTATCGGGAGCGACATGGATCGCAGTCGCAGCCGCAACGCCCTTGCCGTCCCCATTCACCGAGAACAGGCCTGGCGCTACCCTTCCCACCGCCAGGGCGCCCTGAATGGTCGCGCCTTGCCCGTTGACGACTGTCACGACTGCTGGGCCGGCGGCCGTTTCCTCCGGAACCAGGTAATTCACCTGGCCCGGCGATACGAAGAACAGTCCGGCGGTACGTTCCACGCCGGCGCTGTCCTTCACCCTGATGGAGGTGCCCGCCAGGCTCTGCGGCAGCGCCGCGGAAGCAGTGCCTTCCGTAGTGGCCGCAAGGTTCGCGCCGTAGGCAGCGACAATCGAGCCGGGTGCGGCGGCCGGCCCCTGATAACTGGCCGCCGAGACATTGGTCAGGCCTGTCTGCGCCAGTAAACCGGCCGGAATGAGTAGAGCAAGAGCAAACGAGCGCATATCAACCTCCACTTAGAACGCGGGAATCGAGATAAGTAGGGGCCAAATATCACCAAAAACAGAGATTCCGAGGTAAAATGGGGGGCCGCGGCGAGATCGCTATGCAGGAAGGACCAGGCGAAGTATCGTTGTTGCTGGCCGAGATGAAGGGCGGCGACCCCGACGCCCTGCCCAAACTGATCCCTCTGGTCTACAACGAGCTGCACCGCCTGGCGGCGCACTGCCTGCGCGATGAGCGCGCGGGCCACACCCTTCAGCCCACGGCGCTGGTCAATGAAGCGTACTTGCGACTGGCGGGGCAGAAGCGCGCCGGATGGCAGAACCGGGCCCAATTCATGGCTGTGGCGGCGCAGCTCATGCGGCGGATTTTGGTGGACTACGCCCGCCAGCGTGTGGCCATGAAACGGGGTGGGGCATCGCAACCCGTGACTCTGGCCGGCGATGAGCCCGCCGCGGAAATCAGGCCATCCGAAGAGTTGCTGGCCGTGGACGAGGCGCTCAAGCGTCTCGGCCAGCTCGATCCCCAGCAAGCCCGCGTGGTCGAGATGCGCTACTTCGGCGGTCTTACGGTCGAGGAGACGGCTGAGGCTCTGGCTGTCGCACCCCGGACCGTCAAGCGCGACTGGGCGATGGCCAAGGCCTGGCTGCGGCTGGAATTTTCGCCGGAAAGCCGCCGGGAATGACGCCCGAGCGCTGGGCCCGGATCAAGGAGGTTTTTGGCGCTGCCCTGGACCTGCCCGCAGATCAGCGGCCCGCTTTTCTCCAGGAGACCTGCGCGGACGATTCCGAGCTCCGGCAGGAGGTCGACCGGCTGCTGAAGGTTGACACTGGAACATTCGACAGCCCGGTCTGGGGTGTACTGCAGCAGTTGCCTCTGCCGGAGCTGGCTCGGGGCGAAATGCTGGGGCCCTACCGCGTGGAATCGAAGGTGGGTGAAGGGGGCATGGGCGCTGTCTACAGGGGCCAGGACACGCGATTGAACCGCCCCGTGGCGCTGAAGGTCCTTCCCCCGGGGCAGCTCATGGATGAGGGGCGCAAGCAGCGGTTCGTGCGCGAAGCCCAGGCCGCCTCCGGCCTCAACCACCCCAATATCGTGACCGTATACGATGTCGGGTCCGACCGCAACATCGAATTCATCGCCATGGAGTATGTCGAGGGGCGGTCTCTGGATCAGGTCATACCCCCCGCGGGCCTGCCCTTGAAGCAGGCACTCGCCTACGCCATTCAGATTGCCGGCGCGCTGGCACAGGCGCATGCGGCCGGCATCGTCCATCGCGACCTCAAGCCGCGCAACGTCATGGTCACCCGCGAGGGGCTGGTGAAGCTGCTGGATTTCGGCCTGGCGCGAAGGGCCCAGCCAACAGGGCATGACAGCGGTCCGCTGACGATGGAGGGGCAGATCGTCGGCACCCCTTCGTACATGTCGCCGGAACAAGTTCGCGGCAACCCCGTGGACCACAGGTCCGATATTTTTTCCTTCGGAGCCTTGCTCTACGAGATGGTGACCGGCCGCGCCGCCTTCCACCGGGGCTCTGCCGTCGAGACCATGAATGCCATCCTGACGTCGGATCCGCCCCCGCCGTCGGAAGGCAGCGGCCCCGTTCCCTTCGCGATCGAGAGCATCATCCGGCGCTGTCTGGAGAAAGCGCCCGAGGACCGGTTCCATTCCACCCGGGACATCGTGTACGCCCTGGAGGCGAGTACCGGGTCTTCAGTGATCATGAACGCTCCCGCGCGCCCGGCAAACCGGCGGCGGCGCAATTTCGCCTTGGCCGCTGCGCTGGTGGTGGCGGTGGGGCTCGTCTTCCTGCTGGGCTTCATCTGGCGTGGCATGAGGCAGCCGCGGCTGTCCATGGACGGCAGGATCTTCGCCCAAATCACGGAGGAGGCCGGCGCGGAACTGTTTCCTTCCCTCTCTCCGGACGGGGCGGCCGTGGTGTACGCCAGCAAGGCCTCCGGGAATTGGGACATCTATCTGAGGCAGGTGGGGAGTAACGAGTCCACGGACCTGACGCCAGATTCCGCCGAGGACGATACCCAGCCCGTTTTCTCTCCGGATGGCAAGCAGATCGCCTTTCGTTCCGACCGCTCCGGCGGCGGGGTCTTCGTGATGCGCGCCGATGGGAGCGGCCTCAGGCGCCTTAGCGATTCGGGATACAACCCGGCTTGGTCTCCCGACCGGACGCAGATTCTCTTTGCGGAGGAAAGCATCACCCGTCCGGAAGACCGCAGCGGAAGCCTGAGCCGGCTTTGGTCCGTGGAGCTGGATACGGGGCGCAAGCGGCTGGTGTGGAAGGGAGACGCCGTGCAGCCGCGGTGGTCGCCGGGCGGGCGTTACATCGCCTACTGGGCCATTGACCTGGACGGCCAGCGCGACATCTGGACCATTCCCGCCGGCGGCGGGACGCCCGTCAGAGTCACGCGGGATGCGTACCTGGATTGGAACCCGGTCTGGTCCCCCGACGGATCCTATCTCTACTTTTGCAGCAACCGCAGCGGGAGCATGGGGATTTGGCGCGTGCCGATGAAGGAAAGCACGGGAGAACCCCGGGGAGCACCCGAACCCATCGGGGCGCCCGCCCCTTACGCCGCGCACCTGAGTTTCTCTCGCGATGGACGGCGCATGGCATACGTGCATCAGGTCACGACGGGCCGGCTCCTTGCTGTCAGGTTCGATCCTGTAGGGGAGGCTGTTCTGAATGAGCCGAAGGAGATCACGCAGAGCTCCAAAGGAGCATCCCGGCCGGCGCTGTCCCCTGACGGCAAGTGGCTGGCCTTCAATTCCACCGAACAGCAGGAAGACCTCTTCGTCATGGGCGTGGACGGGTCCGGCCTGCGCCAGCTCACCAGCGGCCGCCAGCAAAACCGCGGGCCGCGTTGGTCGCCGGATGGCAAGCGCCTCGCCTTCTTCTCCAAGCGCAGCGGGGACTGGGAAATTTGGACCATCGAGGCGGACGGCAGTGAGATGCGTCAGGTCACGAGACTGGCCGGACAGAACGTAGCCTGGCCTGTTTGGAGCCCGGATCGCAAACTTCTTGCCTACACGATTTTTGGCGTGAACACTTTCATCCTCGAGGCCGGCAAGCCATGGGCGTCCCAGTCTGCTCAGCAGTTGCCGCCGTTCCCCGACCAGGGCCAGCTCTTCAATGGCTGGTCATGGTCACCGGATGGGCGGACGCTGGCTGGTTTCCTGAACCGCGGCGAGGGCATTGCCCTCTACTCACTCGCCTCCCGGACGTTCAGAAAGCTGACGGAGGTTGGCTCAGACCCGGTGTGGCTAAGCGACAACCGCCGGTTGCTCTTCCATGACCGGGGCAGGCTTCACATCCTGGACAGCGAATCCGGGCGCGCACACGAAGTACTCTCGATTGCGCCGGAGGAAGTCGCCCGCCGCGGCTTCGCCGTAAGCCCCGACGACCGCAACATCTATTTCAGCGTGAGCACCACCGAAGCCGACGTCTGGTCAGTCAACTTCGAGCGCTAAGAAGCGGGGGCGGGGAAGATGTGAGATTGCCCCGAGTCCGCAGATTTCGGTCCACGTGGCCGGATAACCTTGAACCGATCAACCTTGCCGGCCTCGATCTGAGCGTCCACGTCCGCCAACATTGCCATGCCCGCACCGCCGAGCGAGAAGTCGCGCTTGATCTCCTCGTCCCACTCCTGAGCGAGCCAGCTTTCGAGCGCCATCCTCTCGGCCTCGGAGAGATGGCGGACCGCCTCCTTGACTTCTTCCAGGCTCATCCTCCTGTTGCCCTGCCGGAATCTGCTTCGCCGGTTATCCCACTCCCCAGAGTACCCGCACTCCTGGAAAAGAAAGGTAGGATGGAAGCATCTGTCCCAGGAGCGAGGTACCCATGAAATCCAGCCCAGTGAAACTTGTCAGACGATACGCTGCTTTGTTTTTCGTCCTGGCCGCTCTGCTGCCCGCGCAGTATTATGAGGAGCAGGTCGGGGACGTGCCTTATGTGCCGACTCCCTCCGATGTCGTCGAAGCCATGCTGAAGCTCGGCGGAGTCAAGAGCGGCGATTTCGTCGTCGATCTGGGCTGTGGAGACGGGCGCATTGTGGTGATGGCGGCGCAGAAGTTCGGCGCCCGGGGCCGGGGCGTCGATCTCAATCCCGTGCGGATCAAGGAGGCCCGGGAAAACGCGCGCATGGCCGGCGTAACCGACCGCGCCAAGTTCGTCGAGGGGGACCTGTTCAAAGCCGAGATCAAAGATGCCACCGTGGTGACGTTGTACCTGTTGCCCGAGGTGAACCTGAGGCTCCGCCCGAAGCTGCTCAAAGAGCTTAAGGTGGGCACGCGCATCGTCTCGCACAGCTTCGACATGGGCGAATGGCGGCCGGAGAAGACGGTGGAGATGGAATGGCGGCGCCTGCACCTCTGGACTGTCACCGAGCAGGCCAAGGCCGCCTACGGTAAAGAATGACTAGTGCCCTCGAACGGGCGGGCCTGAAGGCCGTCGCCGAACTGGCGGAAGCCCCAGGGGTCCGCCAGTGCCTGCGCTGGTTCACCGACCAGAAGCAGTGGATTGACTCGCAGCACCTCCAGGTGTGCCGCATCCCGGCTCCCACTTTCTTCGAGCAGGCACGCGCCGAATGGATGGCCTCGCGCCTGCGCGAGCTGGGCTGCGACGTTCGCCTGGATGGAGCGGGGAACGTGGTGGCGCGCCCGCGGAAGGCGGCTCAGGAGCCATGCGTGGTGGTGTCGGCGCACCTGGATACGGTCTACGCACCGCGCTCGCCCGAGGAGGTCAGAATCGACCCGGACGGCACGCTGCGCGGGCCAGGGGTTTCCGACAACGGCGCGGGATTGGCCGCGCTGCTGGGGGTGGCCGGCGCGCTGGACGCGGCGCCCGCGCTCGAACAGCTGCATTGCGGCCTGCTGCTGCTCGCCAATGTCTGTGAGGAAGGCGAAGGGAACCTCAGCGGCATGCGGCACTTCTGTGAAGACACGCCCGAAGGCGCCGAGGCGCGGGCTTTCCTGGTGCTCGACGGCCCGGCCACGGACCAGATCACTTGTTCGGCGCTGGAGAGCCGCCGGTTTGAAGTGACCTTCAGCGGGCCGGGAGGGCATAGTTGGAGCGATTTCGGCGTCGCCAATCCGGTGCATGCTTTGGGCCGGGCGATGGCGTGGTTTCTGGAGCAGCAGGGCACGGTCAAGGCGACCGAAGCCGAGCGCTCCTCCTACAACTTCGGGGTGATCGAAGGCGGAACGAGCGTCAACTCGATCCCTTCGTCCGCGCGCGCCAAGGTCGACCTTCGCTCGGAGAGCGGGGACAGGGTCGAACAGCTTTCGGCGCTGCTGGCCGCGGCCGTGGAGCGGGCGGCGGAGTTGGAGAACGCCGGCGCGGTCAACGGCAGGGTCACGGCGGCGGCCCGCCCCATCGGCTCCCGCCCGGGGGGCCGGCTCGCGGACAACGCTTCCATCTTGAACTTTCTGAAGGCGGTTGACTCCCACCTGGGCATCCGGTCCCGCACCAACTGCGCCTCCACCGACGCCAACATCCCGCTTTCCAGGGGCTTGCAGGCGCTTTCCATCGGCGCGGGCGGCAAGAGGCGGGGGCGCTCACGCCCCCACGGAATGGTTTCACCCCGGCGGGCGCGACCTGGGTCTGAAGCGGATCATGCTGACCCTGTGTCTGCTGATGCGGAATGCCGCCCTGGCCCGGGGCGAAGAATGACGCCCAGCGGTCCCCGTCCGAACTGGAAGGCGGACCTGGCGCTGGTCTTCGTCGTCTTCATCTGGGGAGCGACCTTCGTCCTGGTGAAAGAGGCGCTCGGCGACGTCTCCACGCTGCTCTTTCTGGCCCTGCGGTTCAGCCTGGCGTCGGTGGCCCTGGCGCTGGCCTTCACCGGCCGCTACACAGGGCTCAGTCACGTCCGGCGATCTCTGACCGGCGGTTTTCTGGCCGGTCTGTGCCTGTTCTGCGGGTACTTCTTTCAGACGGTGGGACTGCGATATACGAGCGCCTCGAAATCCGCGTTCATTACCGCGCTTTCGATCGTGCTGGTACCTTTGCTCGTTTCGCTCGTCCATAGAAATGTGCCCCACCTCGCGGAGGTGCTGGGCGTCGCTTTGGCGACGATTGGTCTGGGCTTGATGACTCTGGAGCGCGAAAGCCTGAGTTTCAAGTTCGGGGAGCTACTGACTGTTGTATGCGCGCTGGGTTTCGCCGTTCACATCGTAGTGCTGGGCCACTTCTCCGCCAAGGGCAGTCTCGAGCTGCTGAGCCTGGGACAAGTGACTACGGCGGCCGTCATCGCGCTGAGTACGTTCTGGTGGGTCGAAGTGCCTCACGTCAGGTGGAGCCCGGGGCTGGTCATTGCGCTGGCGGTCACGGGGCTGCTGGCGACGGCGCTGGCGTTCTCGGTTCAGACCTGGGCGCAAAGGCACACCAGCGCCACCAGGACGGCGCTGATCATTGCACTGGAGCCCGTTTTCGCCTGGATTACCTCCTATCTGGTTGCTGGAGAAAGGTTGTCCGCCAGGGCCGTGTCAGGCGGCATCCTGATCCTTTCGGGAGTCGTGCTGGCGGAACTGAAACCCGCGTGGCGCCGCGGGCATCCATTCTAGTAGGGCACATAAGTCCTTGTCTTATAATGGAATTAAAGAACAGGCATTGAGAAGGGGAAGCATATGAGTATTCGGGAAATGTTGCGCAAGCAGAAGCTGTTGTCGTTCACGTTACTGGTGTTCACATTGTCGTTCGGGATCGTCATCGGCACGCTGCTGAACACAAGTGTCAGCGCCCAGAAGGGGCAGGCTGCGCCGGATGCGACGCCGCTGGTTATCCCGAACCCGGTCCAGTTGTCCACCGCGTTTTCGCAGCTCGCCAAGCGGCTGGAGCCATCGGTGGTCAACATCTCGACCGACTACCTCCCGAAACAGACGCCCTCGGCCAAAAACCGGCAGCGAAATGCGCCGCAAACCGAGGAAGACGACCAGGGCTTCGACATGTTCCGGCGTTTCTTCGGACAGAGCCCGTTCGAGGATATGACCCCTCAGCAGCAGCGCCGTGAGGGCACCGGTTCGGGCGTGGTGGTGGACGCCAACGGCTACATCCTCACCAACAACCATGTCGTGGATAAGGCCGACCGGATTCAGGTCAAGTTTAACGGCGACACCACGTTGTACACGGCCAAGCTGATCGGCACGGATCGGGAGACGGACATGGCCGTGATCAAAGTCGATGCCCCGAGGAAGCTGAATGCGGCCAAGATCGGCAATTCGGATGCGGTCCAAGTCGGCGACTGGGCCGTGGCCATCGGCTCCCCGTTCGGGTTGCAGGCCACGGTGACCGCCGGTATCATCAGCGCCAAGCAGCGCGACCTTCCCGGCACCCAGTTCCAGCACTTCCTGCAAACGGACGCGGCCATCAATCCCGGCAACAGCGGCGGGCCGCTGCTCAACATCAACGGCGAGGTCATCGGGATCAACACCGCCATCGCCACTTCCACCAACGGCTACCAGGGAGTGGGCTTCGCGCTCCCGATCAATACCGCGGTCAAGGTCTACAACGAGCTCATCAAGACCGGCAAGGTGACCCGCGGATCCATCGGCGTGAGCCTCAAGACGAACGTCGAGCC
The DNA here is from genome assembly GCA_963744775.1 of Bryobacterales bacterium. Taxonomy (GTDB): domain Bacteria; phylum Acidobacteriota; class Terriglobia; order Bryobacterales; family Bryobacteraceae; genus CAVUVG01. The sequence continues at coordinate 211,280 of CAVUVG010000020.1, read as the reverse complement.
TGAGCTGCTCGAAGTCTATGGCGCCAAGGAAGGCGCATTCGTCAGCGCGGTGACCTCCGGCAGCCCCGCGGATAAGGCGGGCCTGAAAGAAGGCGATGTGATTGTCTCGGTGAGCGGCAAGACGATCAGGAACGGGGACGATCTGGTGAATGCCGTAGCCGAAGCGCCGGTCGGCTCGCAGGCCGCGATCAGCGTCATTCGGGCGGGCAAGAGAATGGACATGCAGGTGACCATCGGCGACCGGGCCGAGATCTGGGCCGATCGCCTCGGCACGCAGCGTCCGGGTGATTCCGAGCGCAGCGAAGGCTCCGACGTGAAGTTTGGCATTCGCGTGAGTCCCTTTACGGCCACCGAGCGCAGCGACTCCGGATTCCCGGATAAGGGAGGCGTAGTGATCACGAACGTGGATGCGGCCTCCTTCGCGGACGATATCGGCTTGCGGTCCGATGATGTAATCACCGAGATCAACCGGCAGCCGGTCACCTCCGTGGATGATGTCCGGCGTATCCAGGCCACTCTGAAGCCGGGGGACAAGGTTGCCTTCCGGGTGCTGCGTCCTTCCGTATCCCTGACCAGGAGAGGGACCCGAACGCCAGAGTGGAACACTCTCTACGTCGCCGGCACGCTGCCGAGCAAGTTTTAGAATCGCCTTGATACACTGAGACTTGCCGCTACGCGCGACAGTTTTTGCGGCCCTTTTGGTGTGGAGCCTGGGCTTAGGTTTGGCGGTCAGCCAGACCTCCGCCCCGAAAGGCTCCACGCCCAAGAAGGCCACTACCCCGAAGAAGACGGCTGCCAAAAAGGCTGCTCCCAAGACCATTCCGGCCACGAAGTCCACAGCCAAGAAGTCGACCGCGAAGAGAAAGCGGCCGGCCAAGAAGCGCGCCGCCGGCTGGCGGAGCGGCCAGCAGCAACCCACCCCTGAGCGGTACATTCAGATTCAACAGGCGCTGATCGACAAGCAGTACCTGCAGGGGCCCGCCACGGGCAAATGGGAGCCGGATTCCGAGGCGGCGTTGAAGAAATTTCAGGCTGATCAAAAGCTGGAGGCGACCGGAAAGCTGGACGCGTTGTCCCTGATCCGGCTGGGTCTAGGCCCGCCAAAGGGGCCGGCATCGCCCAACGGTTTGGCGCCGCCTCCTCCCGAGACCAAGGTGGAGCCGTGACCATCGGAGTTCCAAAAGAGGTAAAGGACCATGAGGCCCGGGTCGGCCTGGTGCCCAGCGGCGTGGTAGGTCTCCGGGAAGCCGGCCACGAAGTGCTGGTCGAGACTGGCGCGGGCCTGGACAGCGCCATCACCGATTCGGAATACGTGGAAGCCGGCGCGCGAATCGTTCGCCACGGCCGGGGAGGTTTGGGGCCGCGCCAGCCTGGTGGTTAAGGTAAAGGAGCCTCAGCCCCAGGAGTACGCCTACTTTCGGGCGGATCTGACGCTGTTCACCTACCTGCACCTGGCGACACTGCCCCAACTCACCGAACGGCTGCTTGAGACGCGGGTGAACGCGGTGGGCTATGAAACGATCCGCGAAGCGGATGGCTCGCTGCCGCTGCTGACGCCCATGAGCGAAGTGGCCGGCCGCCTGGCGGTGCAGGCCGGGGCGCGTTATCTGGAAAAGCCCAGCGGGGGGCGGGGGTTGCTGATTGGCGGGGTGCCGGGAGTGGCGCCGGGCAACGTGGCGATTCTCGGCGGCGGGGTAGTCGGACACAACGCCGCCAAGGTGGCCTACGGGATGGGGGCGCACGTCACCATCATCGACAAGAACCTCAATCGCCTGCGCGAGATCGACGACATTTTCAATAGCCAGGTGGTCACTCTCGCCTCCAACGTGTGGACGGTCCGTGAGGCGGTCCGGCAGGCCGACCTGGTGATCGGAGCCGTTCTGATCCCCGGTGCGGCCGCGCCGAAGCTGGTCACGCGCGAGATGATCTCCAAAATGAAGCGCGGGGCCGTGGTCGTGGACGTGTGCATCGACCAGGGCGGCTGTTTTGAGACATCGCGGCCGACCACGCACTCCGCGCCGGTCTACGTTGTCGACAACGTTCTCCACTACTGCGTCTCCAACATGCCGGCCGCCGTGCCCCACACCTCCACCTTCGCGCTGACCAACGCGACCTTCCCCTATCTGCTGGAGCTGGCCAACCGGGGGTTGGAGCAGGCGTGCCGGGAGCATGCGAGCATCCGGGAGGGCGTCAATACGTACCAGGGGCAGCTCACGCATCCCGGCGTTGCCGAATCCCAGGGGAAGGTCTGCCGCGCGATCGCCACGCTGTTGTAGGACCGGAAGAACAGAGATAATATCCGGAAGGGTGAAACACATGCTGAGACGGCTTCTTAACTTGACGGTAGTCCTTGCCCTCTCTCAGGGCGTCGCGGCCCTGGCCGCGCCACGGCTCAAGGTCCTCAAGCTCGCGGTCACGAATCCTGGCACGGCCCCAAGGCTGTCTGAGAACATCGTGCTTTCCGTGGCTGAGCTGAAGAAGATCGCCCCGGACTTCTCGCCTAGCTCGGCCATCGTTGTCTGCACCGACACGGCTACGCTGGAAGCCGATGCCGGCGTCCTGCAAACGACGGAACTGGTTTCGCAGGCGGACGACATCGACGGGGACAGGACGCTGGACGAGATCGCATTTCAGATCGCCTTTGCAGCCCGGCCAGACCAAGATCGTGACCATCGCCTATGGTGAGGCGCAGACCATTGCGCGGCTGCGCGTGAGCCACCCGGCTCGGACGTACGCGAAATTCACGATGAAATTTGACGGGCCGGCCTGGGAGTCGGAGGAAACCGCATGGCGGTTGTACTTCGACAAGCGGAACGCCATCGACCTGTATGGGAAGCGCCGCCCAGGACTTTACCTCGACCTGTTTGCCACGCCTGAGTATATCTACCATGCGGAATCGCCCCTGGCACGGGACATCTACCTGATCGGCAAAGGATTAGGGATCGGCTCGGTCGGCGCCCTTGTGAATGGAAAGCCCGAGGGCGTAGCGGACGTGGCGGACCGCCAGTATCGGATCGTGGCGACCGGCCCGGTTCGCGCCATCGTGGAGATCACCTACAAGGACTGGAAAATCGGAGGGCGCACCGTGTACCTGGTCAGCCGGTTCACACAATGGGCAGGCGAGCGCGGCTTCGACCACCGCGTGATCGCCAAGGGCGCCGAGGGCCTCACGCTGGTGGCCACGCTGCCAAAGAAGCCCGGCACGGCCGACTTGAATCGCCCGCTGGATGGCGCGGCGGATGTGCGCGTCGTCACGACCTGGGGCCCCCAGGTTGTGGAGCAGGGGACGAACGCGGGGACGCGTGATCTCCCGAATGAGAATCTCGGGCTGGCGCTCCTGGTTTTCGGGACTGGTGATGGAAAGGCCGGAGTTGCGCAGCCCGATCCGGCGAACCATTTGGTGCCGGTGGTCTTGAAGGAGGGCTCGGCGCACTGGCATGTGACCGCGGCCTGGGACCAGGAACGGACCGAGGACATGAAAGTCTCCGCCGAGACCGCTGCCGACCGGGCCCGGAACGGCACGCTGCAGGTGCCCCCTACGGGCATCCAGTCGGACGCGGAGTTTCGCCGCTACGTTATGGACTTGGGCGCGCGCCTGGCCAGGCCGGCAACTGTGCGCATGCTCTCGCAAGCGGCCGGCCAGCAGTCGGCGCCGCCGGATACTCTGTCGCCGGCGCGGAAGAAGACCTACTCCGAGGCCATAGCTCTGCTGCGCAGCGAGGTGGACCGGACCGCTGCCGCCTTCGCGCCCATCATCGAGAAGACCGCTCCCGGCGCCGCGCGCCGCTCGGTCGGAGAAGGTTTCTTCCTCGAGTCTGACAACCAGACCGGCCTGTGGATTCCCCAGAACGGGCATTTCTGGACCGGTGGTTTCTGGATGGGCGAGCTGTGGAAACTCTACGGCCTCACCAAGGACGAGAAATATCGCCGCTGGGCCGAGTTGTGGAACATCAGAATGCTGGGCGGAGAGCCCTTGGTGAATCACGATTCGGGGTTCCTGTACTACTACTCCTCAGCGTTTGGCTGTGAATTGACCAAGGACAAGAAGTACTGTGATGGCGCCATCCGAGCGGCGGAGAGGTTGAAGGAGTTGTACAATCCCTCGATGGGGCTCATCGCGTCCTGGGCCGTGAACGGCGACGACACCATCATCGACACCATGATGAACCTGCACATCTGGTGGTGGGCGACAAAGTTCACAGGCGACAAGCAGTGGCTCGAGCTGGGCCGGAAGCACGCGCTCAAATCGGCCGAGTGGCTGATCCGTCCCGACGGCTCCGTGATTCAGTCGATCCACTACAACCCCGGCGACAACCGGCAGGAATTTACGTCTTCAGGACTCAAGACGCCGTTCCCGAACAACGCCGCGCCCTTGACGCGTGTCTTTGCGCACACTCATCAGGGATACGCCGCCGACACAACCTGGTCGCGCGGCGCGGCATGGGCCCTTTACGGTTATGCGGTGGCTTACCGGGAGACGCGTGACCCGCAACTTCTCCAAGTGGCGGAGCGGATCGCGGACTACATGCTGGACCGGCTGCCCGAAGACCGCGTGACTTGGTACGACTTTGTGGACGAGGGCGTGCATTTCCGAAACAGGGATACCTCGGCGGCGGCCATCATGGCCGGCGGGCTGTTGCATCTTGCCGAGCAGGAGCAGGATCGCGCGCGGGCTGCGCGTTATCGAAGCGAAGCGGAGATGATCACCAGGTCTCTGATCGATCGGTATCTGACGCCGGTCGCGGCGGGTGACTCGAGCCCGGTTGGAATTCTGCGCCACGCCTCGACCATGCGGCCGACCGACAGGCCATTGATTTATGGGCACTACTTTCTTCTGGAGACTCTTCTGAGGCTGGAAGGGGAATCCCGAGCGAAGGGCGGTAATTAATAATGCAATCAGAGAAGGAAACCAACATGTCGAATCTTATCAGTGAAAAGAGCTGCGTGTTCCGCGGCACGGATAAGCAGAAGGGCCGCACGCGCGCCGTGGCGCCCGGCGTCACGCCGATGAAATATCTGTCCTACGGGCGGATCGTTTTGGACGCCGGCGACAAGCCCGTGTCGTTCAACACGGCCGAATGCGAGACCGGCTTCATCTGCCTCAAGGGGAAGGCGGCCGTTCAGGTGGGCGGAAGCACGTATCAACTCGCGCCGTATGACGGGCTTTACATGCCTCCGGGTTCCGACGTAGTGGTGACGCCCTCCAGCGAAGGTTGCGACCTGGCCGAGATGGGGTCCCCGGTCCAGGGTTCCTATCCCGTGCAGTTCATCTCATTCGCGGAAATTCAGAAAGACCCGACGCTGCACTTCACCGCGACGCAGGTTCCCTCGGAGCGCGTTGTGAACGTCGTGATCGGCGAGAACGTGAAAGGCGGGCGCCTTTTGGCCGGCGTGACCTTCATCAAGCCGGGCAACTGGGCCTCATGGCCGCCGCACGAGCATACCGAGATGCTGGAAGAGGCGTACCTCTACATCGACATGCCCCGCGGATCGTTCGGCATCCAGATGGTATACACCAACGTGGATGCGCCGGAACTGGTGACCTTCGTGAAGGAAGGCGATATCGTGTTGATGCCCGGCGGCTACCATCCCAACGTCTCCTGCCCCAGCGGGAAGGTCGGTTTCCTGTGGATGATGGCGGCCCACCGCGAGGATGTGGATCGCCACTTCGGCGTGGTCACCGTGCAACCGGAGTACGCCGGTTCCGGCTCCGGCCTCAAGACCCGGAAGTAAACCGGCGGCTCTTCGCTGGTTTAGGCTAGCTGCAGCGGGCCTTCGCTCTGGCTGAGCGCTTCCAGGAGCTTCTCCTTGCGCTCTTCAGCCTTGGCGACGGCCGTTTGCAGGGCGAACCAGTAGAACGCCGAGTTCACCACAGCCGCGAATCCCAGCAGTGCATAGAAGGCGAACTGGCTGCGGAAGGCGTATCTGGCTCCATAGGCCAGCAGCACCGGGAGCGAAACCACCGGCAGGAGCGGGAGCAGCAGGACCCGAAACCGTCCCGAGGAGCCCGCTCCCGTCGACTTCTCCGAACGGACCGCCCGGGGGAAGTACACCGAGGCGAGGTTTCCCATCGCCATGAAGCTGATGCACAGGATCGCCGGCGCCAGATACGCCTCCATGATTCTGCCGGGGCTTACGGGCAGGCGCAGCGCGGCCCATACCGCAACGACGCCGGTGACCTCCAGTAGCACCGCGATCCCCGCCGCGATGTTCTTTCCGGCCACGACCGTTCTCAACTGAAGTGGTTGCAAGAAATAGAGCTGGGCGGCTGCGCGATCCTGTCCGAATATGTTCCAGAAAGCCACGTCCCCCAGCAGCAGCAGGGCATAGCAGCAAATGCCGCTCAGGTAATACGGTTCCGGACGGCCCATGGGCGATGCGCCGCGGCGCAGAAACGGCAGGAACACGAGGAAGCTGAAGCTGAAGCCCATCAGGAAGAGCAGGCGGAAGCGGGGCGACCTGGCCAGCGAACGCAGTTCTTTTTCCACGACGGCCGCGAGCGGGTCCGGAAGGAACTCTGGAGGGCAGGCGGTAGAGCCCTTCGCGCCGCGATCCGCGCCGCGCGGGGAGCCGGGCTACCGAGACGACACCGGCTTCTTCAAGTCTCATGCTGCGCCCGAACTGCCACCGGCCGTAGCTCCAGGCGGCCGCCGTCCAGGCCAGAATCGCGGCCCAGGCCGCCACCGGCGCATGTCCCAGGGCCAGCCTGGCAGCAGCCGACCACGGCCACCAGGGACCCCACAGGACGGTGATTGCCTGCCGCAGCGTGGCGGGCACTCCCGTCGCCACCAGCAATTGCGGCAGGGCAGCGGCCATCACCAGAAGAAAGACGATCGCATCCCGCAGGAAGGGCCGGGCCATCCAGCGTTCGATCTGGTAGCGAAGACCGGACGCCAGCAAGAGATTGAACAAGGCGAAAAGGATGAGCGCGGCGGGAGCGGCGCCTGACGGGAGGGCGGGATTCAGGAAAAGCCCCACTGCCACGCCCGCCACCACCACCAGGATCTCGATGCACGTGCTGAGGCGCAGACACACCTCCACGGCAAAGAGCTTGCCTGGGGTGACGGGATAGGGGGCGAGCTTCCTGAGGTCCAGCGACGCTCCGAGCGAGGCCATGAACACCGGCGACAGTTGCCAGTAGACGATGGCGAGAGCCAGGAACCCGGCCAGCGAGGCTTCCACGAGCGGAAGACGTTCCGGATTCGCGGCCAGCATCGCCAGCAGCAGCGCGAGGCCCGCCCAAAGGCTGTACCAGACGAGCGCGATCAGGCCGGAGAACACCGCGCCCACCGCGCCGCCGCGAAAGTGCAGCATGACCTTGAACTGCGCCCAAAGAATGGCGCGAATCTGGGCGGGCATGACGTTCACAGCCAGTCCAGTTTCTCCGTGGACCGTTCCGCTCCGACGGTCCTGACGAAGAGGTCCTCCAGCGTCTCGTCCGCGTCACGCAGCTCAGCCATGGGCTTCTCCATGACCAGCCTGCCCTCGTGGATAATGGCCACCCTGTCGCAGAGCCGTTCAACCACCTCCAGCACGTGCGAAGTGAGAAAGACCGTCGCGCCCTGACGGACCTGGTCCAACAGGATGTCTTTCATCAGGCGGGCGCCGACCGCATCGACTCCTTCGAAGGGCTCGTCCAGGAGAAACAGCTCGGGGCGGTGAATCAGCGCGGCGGCCATGGCTGCGCGTTTACGCATGCCCTTGGAATAGGCCGCGATCAGCTTCTTCGTCTCGGTGTCCAGTTGGAACAGGGCCAGCAGTTCACCGGCGCGCTCGCGGGCAACCGTGCGGGGCAGCCCGTACATGCGGCCCACGAACTCCAGGAATTCCGGCCCGGTCAGCCTGTCGAACAAAAGGGACTCGTCGGGGACCAGACCGATCCGCCGCTTGATGTCCAGCGCGCGCTCCGGCATCGGAAGGCCCAGCAGTTCGATGCCGCCGGAAGTGGGCGGAGCCAGACCGATGAGCATGCGAATGGTGGTCGTCTTGCCCGCGCCATTGGGCCCCAGGAAGCCGAAAAAGCAGCCGCGCGGCACATCCAGCGTGAGGCCATTGACGGCGGTCTTCTCCCCGTAGAACTTCTTCACGTCAAGCAGCCGGATGGCCGGCGAGGTTTCCGACATACTGCTTTTCATCCTACTGGAAAGCCAGCCAGTCTGATAGCATGTAGCCAAAGGTGCGATGACTAAGATGCGCGCGTCTTCTGGATACCCTCTCACAACTGTAATTCTGTTGACGCTGGCCGCGACATGCTGCCTGCTCGCATTAGGCTGCTCGCGGGACCGGCCGTCCGTGCGTACCTACCCCATGGGAGAACGGGCAGAGGCAGGCTCTGTCGTCTACAGCGTCATCGAATCCCGTTGGAGTGCGCGACTTGGCGAAGGCGCCGCCGCGCGGATGCCTGACAACAGGTTTATGCTTCTTCGCTTGAGCGTGACCAACGGTGGGGCCAGCGAGGTTTCTGTCCCCATGGCAACGTTGGTTGCCGCCGGAGGCCGGACTTACCCTGAACTCACCGATGGCGCAGGGGTGGAGGACTGGCTCGGCGTATTTCGGAAACTGAAGCCCGCGGAGACGGTCTACGGCTGGATCCTGTTCGATGCTCCAAGGGCAGACTATCACCTGCGGGTCACCGATGACGCTTTTGATCCCGAGGATGCCAGGATCGCTTTGATTCAGGTTCCCGTGCGGCTTGAATCCGGATCGGAATATCTGCCGCCCGCCGAGGCGGCGCGCTGAGGGCCTATGCGCCTCTGGATCCTGCTGGCTGTGCTGGCGAAGGCCGCCGCCCCCGCACAGGCGCCCGCCAAGCCGCTTCTGATCGCCAACGCCGGCGTTCAGCAGTTTGAAGACGGCCCGCCGGTTGCGGAAGGCCACCAGTTCGTCGCGGGGGAAACCGTCTTCTTCAGCTTTCAAGTCACGGGATACCGCGTCTCCGGCGACCGGAAGGTTCAGTTGAACTATCGAATTCAGGTGACCGATTCCGAGGGGATAAATCTGGTCGAAGAGACCTCGGGAAAACTGGAGACGGAACTGGCCGAGCGAAGACAAGGAGTGGCTTCCGAAAGTCCGGCGCAGCTTCGTGATCCCCCCGCATGCGCTGCCCGGGAAGTTCAAGATCGCAGCCTGGGTCGCGGACGCTTCCTCGAGTCAGGAGGCCAAAGCAGACACTCCGTTTGAAGTCCGCGGCAGGCAGGTGGAGTCGAGTGACACGCTGGTGGTGAGGAATGTTCGCTTTCTGCGCGCGGAAGATGACCGTGAACCGCTGGCGGTTGCGGCCTACCGGGCCGGAGATACTTTGTGGGCGCGGTTCGACATCACCGGTTTCAAGCTGGGTGAGAAGAACCGCATCGACGTGTCCTACGGGATTTCAATCGTGAGCCCCTCGGGCAAGGTGCTGTTCTCGGAGCCGCAAGCGGCCGTGGAACAGGACGCGCCATTCTACCCGAAGCGGTACGTGCCGGGGATTGCCAGCCTGGGCGTACAGCCCAAGACAACCCCCGGCGAATATACGCTAGTGATTACCGCCCGCGACGAGGTGGGCGGGCAGGCCTGCGAGAGCCGCCACACCTTCCGCATCCAGTGAGACTATAGCCCAAGCTACTGCGCCTGGACCTCCATCATCAGCGCCGTGTCCTTCAGGACTTTGTTGTCTTCTTCGATGGCGCGAATCCGGTTGGCCATGCGCCAGCGCATCTCCAGAGCGAACTCGTCGATGCTGTAAGGACGCCCGCCCCCTTCGGAGCCGCGGCGGCCGCTGACGGTTCCCCGCAACTGGTCACCCATTGCCTCCAGGTTCGCGAGCGCATCCGCGACGATCTTCCGGGGTTCTTCGGCCGGTTGTTTCATGTACATTCGCATGCCGAAGTAGGCCCGTGTCCACTCCTTCTCGAGTTGCGCGGCGTTGAGCAGGAAGCGGAAGCCTTCATCCAGTGGTTCGCGCTGTTGCGGCGTCAGGTAGCGCCCGGCCAGTCGCATGTCAGCCATGCTGGCGCGGACCTGGCGGAGAACCTCGTCCTTCTCAGCCACGAGTTTGTCGAAAGTGGCTTTGTCGGGATAGTAGAGCGCCTGTTCGAGCTGCTTGTCCTTGGGATCGTTGGTCCACTTGGCGTTGGACCGCAGCAGGAGGTGGTTGAAGTAGAAAACATAGTCGTCCCAATCACCGCCCAGCCCCCTGGTGAGCCAGAAGCCCAGGAAATAGCGTCCGCTATGGTTGATGAATTCGGTGCGTTTCAAAGCCGAGGCGATGAAGGGGGCCGCTTCGGCGGGATACCGTTTCCTGGCCCAGTCCTGCAACACCGTGTCGACGCTCAGGTCGGGGTCCTTCAGAAACCGCCCCAGAGCATAGAGGTTGATATCGTGCGTGTCGTTCCAGGGATCATCCCCGAAGAAATGCGCGCGGCCGACGGCGCCGTCCATCCCCTTTTCCCGTGCGCGCAGGACATAGCGGCGGATGTAGTCGGCCTGGACGTAGTGGCCTTGGCTGGACAGGGCCTTCTCCACTCCGGTATCCAATTCAATGATCTGCGGCTTCTTGCCTACGTTGCCATGCATCGGATCGGGCGGATAGTACGGATGGAATTCGTGTACGGTGTCCTTGCCCATCAGGATGACGTCATCGGGCAGCTTGGGAATGGCAGCCGCGAAATATTCCATCTCCTTGGGCTCATAGAAGAAGTCGCGGAGGATCAACTTCTTGTTGTGCTTCTTGCAGATGTCATAGAGAAACCGGGTCACCGTGACGATGCGCTCGGGCACCGTCTGTGCCGACATCACTTCGCCGTTGCGAAAAATCTTGCGGTCGCTCTCGTGGAAGGTAAGCACCAGCCCGGCAGTTGTGGGAAACGCCGCAAAGAGTTTCTCGTAGCGGGCGGTCAGATACTCCCAGAGCGCGGGGTTGTTGTCCATATTGACCGGGCTTCCCAGCCGGAAGGAAAACCAGATGCCGGCCTGCGACAGCCTCGGGTCGTTAGGATCAAGCTTCTGCGGTGTGCGCAGCCGCTCGGGGATGTTGTCGAATTCGTGGGTCCAGATGTACCACGGGATCTTCTGCTTGTCCGCCTCCGCGCCCAGGGACTGTATGTCTTTGACCCAGGCCGGATTGCTCAAGGGGATTTCGGTGTTGTCCCACAGTCCGTGCGAAAAAATGAATAAATTCACGCCATATTCCGGCGCCTTCTGGATCGCCTCCTTGACGTGAGGAATATTGTATTCGTGAAATTGCCAGCCGTGCATGGTGAATGGCGAGGCGGCGCTGAGGCCGCTGGTGAGCAGCAGCGACGCAAGAATTAACCTTCCTAACATCAGTTCATCTCTCCTCTTATGTCTCTTCCTTGAACTTCGCGGTTCAAATTATCATATACCAGGCTGCACGCATAACCCGTCTAAAGGTGGACACTGACTGCTTAGGAGGAATCAGCACTTTGCGCTGCGACTGGTCGCGGCTGAAGGTCACCTCGGGATTACTGCCCGAATGGCGGGAATTCCACAAGCGTTGAAGGTCTTGCAGTGAGACGACAGCCTCGCCGTCCACCCGCAAAATCACATCGCCGCTTCTTATCCCGGCCTTTGCGGCCACTGTTCCAGCGGGCACCTCCAGCACAAGCACGCCGACCTCTCCTGGCAGACCGGCTGCCGAGACCTCGCCCAGGCCTACGACGTTACGGACGGGAGCACCGGCCCACACCCAGGTGGTCCTGCCGCGGGCTGATTGGAGCGTGGCCGGTTGCGGTCCATTCGGCTCCGGCAACTGCGGTGTCTTGGCAATGGCTTTCAGGGAGGGTTTGGTAACGCCGAACTGGTCCATCGGAAAGTTCCTGAAGCCAAAGAGCGCTGACCACTTGACACAATAATCTCGGAGGGCCGGGTCGATAAACTCCGCATCCGCTATCAGCGAATGTTCATCCAGGCCGCTCTGCCCCTGCAACACCACAGCCGGCTCGGGGTCATTCGCGCCAGGGCGATGCAGCAGGTTGTAATCGCATTCCTTGCCCCACGGTTTGTTCACCCGTATAGGACGGTACTGTCCAAAAACGATGTTGTGACGAAAGATGTCCTCGCTGTTGCCGGTACCACACATGCGGGTGGAAGGAGTTGCCCACCATGATGTTGTTTTCACAACGGCGATAGAAGCCTTCCCGTAGCTTGATTCCGCCGTTCAGACACAGGTTGTTGTAGATCTCGTAATTGCGTGGAGCCGTCGTCCAAATCGATGTCCCAGCCGTGATCGCAGCGCCAGCGCGTTGATGCGAAGACGTTCGCTTCATCAATGTCGAACATCGGCAGGGTACTGGTTCTCGCCCAAGGGTGACTGTGTTCAGGTCGATATCCTTTAAGCCCCAGATAGCGGTCACGTCCCCAGGAGTTGAACGAGCCATGGTCTCCGGTCTCCAGGACCGTGTTGAAGACGTCGCAGTACTCGACAAGGTGGCCTCCGAAGGTCCCTTCGTTAATGTTGATACCGGCCCGCGGCACATCGTAAATGGAGCAGTGGCGTACGGTGATGTCTTCGGACATGGAGATCTGCACGCCAGCCGTCTGCTTCTCGGTACGGCCCGTTTCGTGGATCAGCGTATCCTCCACCAGGCATTCGACGGGGATCGTTGTCCGATTTGCGGGCCCGGTTTGCGGTCGATATCCTTGAGGCTCTGACGCTCGGCGTACTCGAACAGGGGGCTAGCGCACAGCCTTTGGGTCGCCGACAAAGGCAAATCCGTTGGCTCCAGCGCGCCAAATGCGACAGCCGCGGATATGCCACCCGCCGGTTGTACATGTTGACGAATACAGCATTGCCGCCCACCTGATCGACGACGGAGTCCTCCAAGCGAGCAGTCTTCGCTGCCGTTGTAGAAGATGGCTCCGCCCCGGTAGGTAGTCCAGTCGCTGCGCAGCAAGGGCTCCTTGTTGTATGAAGTGGGGGCCGCTACAAGCGCAAACCCGGCTGTCCCGCCGCGGTTGCTATTTCTGCAGACCGCGGAACTCGATGAGGTGTCGCAGGCCTACCACCTCAACCTTGGCGCGAGCCAGATCGAGTCCCTTCGGCGGGTAGTAGTAGAGGGTGGAGGTCTTTTCGTCCAGAAACCACTCGTGCGGCGCGTCAAGCTCCTCGAAAATGTTCTCGACAAAGCGATACCTGTCATGCATGCCCATCCGCCGGTTGTTCTGCCAGCCGCCCTCGTAGGCGACGTTTCCCGCGGCATCCTTCCCTGTGATGACGTAATGGAAATCGCCCCACATGGCTGCGGTGCATGGCGTGAATAAATCCACCGCGCGGGTCCTGCCAGCGCGCAGCACGCTCCTTGCTGATGGCGTCCGGAGACCAGCCGTTGAAGATGAGCACGTCGGGATCGTAGTTGGGATAGCGGGCCAGCACCTGCCGTTCGCCGTTCACGAACAGCGGCTCGTCCCCGCGCTCGCTCCGCCCAATGTGGGGAAGGTGCTGACAGCCCCTGTCACGGTTATCGTCGGTTTCGATGTTCGCTTCTACGATAAGCTGCCAAGCCTGTTTCCTCAGGCTCCAGGCTACAAAGCCATGTTCGAAAACACTCCCCAGTTAGCGGATGTAACCGCCCGCAGAAATTCGAGCCTCCAGGGTGCGTACCTGATTCTTGCCGCGCGTGCGCTCGGGCTGGATTGCGGGCCCATGTCTGGTTTTGACAACGCAAAAGTGGATGCGGAGTTCTTTGGGGCGGGAAAGGAAACCGCAGGTTGCGATCAGGAGTTTTTCCCGTTGACCCACGTTCGCTCGAATTTCCTGTGCAATATCGGGTATGGAGATCATTCACGGCTGCATCCGCGTAACCCACGGTTGGACTTCGAGGAAGCCTGCGCGCTGCTCTGAAGGTGCGCCGGGGTGGCGCTCAGCCGGCGAATTTGTCCGTGGCCGCAACCAGGGCGCGGCTGTTCGGGGCGTCGAACGCGCTGTGGCCGCTGTCGGGGGTGATGATGAGTTCGGCTTCGGGCCACGCACGGTGAAGCGCCCACGCGCTCTCCATGGGGCAAACCACGTCGTAACGGCCCTGCACGATCACCCCGGGGATGCTGCGGATGCGCGAGGCGTTGCGCAGCAATTGGTCATCGGTTTCCAAGAAACCCTTGTTGAAGAAGTAGTGGACCTCAATGCGCGCGAAGGCCAGGGCGAACTCATCCTCTTCGTAGTGGCCCGCGAAGTCAGCGTCGGGCAGGAGCTTGGAGGTGGCGCCCTCCCATCCGCTCCAGATCTTCGCCGCCGCGAGTCGCACGGCCGGATCATCGCTGGTAAGGCGGCGGTAGTAGGCGGAGAGCAGATCGCCGCGCTCGGCCTCGGGGATGTGGGCGAGGTACGGCTCCCATGCGTCGGGATAGAGGACCGACGCGCCGCGCTGGTAGAACCAGTCGATTTCCTGCTTGCGGAGGAGGAAGATGCCGCGGAGGACGAGTTCGGTGACGCGATCGGGATGAGTTTGGGAATAAGCGAGGGCGAGGGTGGACCCCCAGGATCCGCCGAACACCTGCCAGCGCTCAATGCCGAGGTGCCTGCGGACCATCTCGATGTCGGCCACGAGGTCCCAGGTGGTGTTGGCTTCCAGAGAGGCGTAGGGCGTGCTCTTGCCGCAGCCGCGCTGGTCGAAATTCACGATGCGGTACTTTTCGGGGTGGAAGAAGCGGCGCTGTTTGGGATCGGAACCGCCGCCGGGACCGCCGTGCAGAAAGATCACCGGCTTGCCGGAGGGGTTGCCGCTTTCCTCGAAGTAAATTTCGTGGACGGGTGAGACCCGGAGGCGGCCCGTGTTGTAGGGCTCGATGGGAGGGTAGAGCCAGCTGGCGGGATCCTTCATGGTGGATACAGGCAGTGGGTTGTTGGGCATCGCTGGCAGTATACCTTCTTGTCTCCGTCATGCGCCGCAGTTTGCCTGAGAGACAACCGTCGCTCCCGCCACTAATTTTTCTATTGCCTCTTTTCCGCACTCGCAGCGCCGCTGTGTATGGCATCGATGCGCACCTGATCGATGTCGAGGTGGATTTGTGGGCCTCGGGCAGCGCCCGCGATTTTGTCACCGTGGGCATGCCGGACACGGCGGTGCGTGAAAGCCGCGAGCGCATCAAGTCCGCGCTGCTGAATTCGGGCTTCGGCTATCCCAATAAAGCGGTCACCATCAACCTGGCCCCGGCCAACGTACGCAAGGAGGGCGCGGGGTTCGATCTGCCCATGGCGGTGGGGATACTGGGGGCGATGGGCCGGGCTCCCAAGGCGAACGGGCACCTGCTGGTGGGGGAACTGTCGCTGGATGGCACGATCCGTCCGGTGCGCGGCGCGCTGTCGATTGCCGCCTGTGCCCGCGACCATCGCCTGGGGAGTGTGGTGGTGCCGCAGGAGAACGCGGCGGAGGCGGCGGTGGTGGAGGGCGTGCGCGTGTTCGGCGTGCAGCACTTGTCCGAGGTCGTGGCGCTGCTGGAGCGGCCCGAGCAGTTCACCGCGGCTTCCGCGGCCCCGGCGGCGGGCGAACAGACGCTAGGGTCATCCCTGGATTTCCGCGACGTGCGCGGCCAGATCACCGCCAAGAGGGCGCTGGAGGTGGCCGCGGCCGGCGTACACAACGTGCTGATGATCGGCCCGCCAGGGTCCGGCAAAACCATGCTGGCCAAGCGGCTGGCGGGCCTGCTGCCACCGCTGGCGCTGGAGGAGGCGATCGAGACCACCAAGGTTCACAGTGTCGCGGGGGCCTTGCCGCAGGGGGCGGGACTGCTGTTCGAACGGCCGTTCCGCGCGCCGCACCACACGGTTTCCGACGCGGGGCTGATTGGCGGCGGCTCGGGAATCCCCAGGCCGGGCGAGGTCAGCATGGCCAACCACGGGGTGCTGTTCCTGGACGAGTTTCCGGAGTTCCCGCGCAACGTGCTCGAACTGTTGCGCCAGCCGCTGGAAGACGGCTCGGTGACCATCGCGCGGGCCAGCATGACGTTGTCGTTTCCGGCGCGCTTCATGCTGGTCGCGGCCATGAACCCCTGTCCCTGCGGCTTCCATGGGGACACGACGCGGGAGTGCCGGTGCACGGGCGGGATCATCCAGCGCTACCTGAGCAAGATCTCCGGGCCGCTGCTGGATCGCATCGACCTGCATATCGAGGTGCCGGCGGTTCCCTACAAGGAGATGCGCTCGCGCGAGGCGGGCGAGTCTTCGGCCGGCATCCGCAGCCGTGTCGAGCGTGCCCGTGCCATCCAGCAGGCGCGCGGATTCTACAACTCCCAGATCCCGGCCCGCCTGCTGCGCAAGCTGTGTGAATTGGACGAGGCCGGCGAGCGCACCATCGAAATGGCCGTGCGCCGCATGGGCCTCTCGGCCCGCGCGCACGACCGCCTCTTGAAGGTCTCCCGCACCATCGCCGACCTGGGCGGCGCGGAATCCGTCGCCGCCAAGCACGTGGCCGAGGCGGTGCAATACCGCAGTCTGGATAGGGATTATTGGAGTTGAGGTTATGGCAATTCATCTATGTAGAAGAAGGTGGCTTTGGACGATCGGGGAACGGCAAGTTTCGCATTTCACGTGCAGCCTTTGCATCCCAGGCTCTGCGGAGTTGCATCTAAAGTCACGGGGGCTCAGTGTTTTACAGCCGCCAAGGGAGGGTTTCGCACTGGACCATGGCGTGCTGTTAAAGGCACTCGGCCTCCAAGGGCGAAGGGAATGGCCATGAAGATAGCACATACCAACTTAAGCTCAAGCCGCCAGGCGATGGCCGATGAAGGCGATCACCACTCCTCGCAAGTTTCGAGAGTTGGTCGGAGAGCTGGAGGTGGTCGCGGAGTCGGATGACCTGAGCCTGATGCACGACCGCCTGACCGAGATTGTCGGTGATCTGAAGAGTTGCGCGGATTCCATCGAGCACGACGAGACCGTGTCGGCCGAGGAAATGCGGAGTGAGCTTCGTGCCGTCCAGGGGCGCCTTCAAGAAGCAGAGAGCTTGGCCGCCAGGGACTGCTTAACCGGTCTCGCCAACCGCCGCGAGGCGGAGAAGTTGATGCTCCGCAGAATCCAGGCGGGCCGGCCCTTCTGCATCATATTGTTCGACTTGGACAACTTCAAGCAGGTGAACGATCGGCACGGGCATCACGTCGGAGACGACGTCCTCAAGGCTTTCTCCAATCGCTTGACCAGCCAGTTTCGGTCCGATGACGTCGCTTGCCGCTGGGGCGGTGACGAGTTTCTGGTTGTATTGAACTCGGCGTTGCCGGAGGCACTCGGAAAGGCCAGCTTGGTTGCCGAGCACCTGAGCGGGCCATACGCGATGAATTGCGCCGGAGGGACCGTGCGCATCGCTGTTTCAGCCAGCTTCGGCGTGGCGCAACATGAGCCTGGAGAGACGGGCGAGGAGCTGTTCGCCAGGGCGGATGCTCTTCTCTACCTGCACAAAGGGGAAAGCAGCTCCCCCGGCCACGAACAGAATGCCGCCGAGGTGGGCGGGTTCACAATTCTAGTTGCGGACGACGAAGAAAGGATTCGGGCGTTGGCCGCCGAGGTTTTGCGGAGACACGGCTACAATGTGCTCCAAGCCGCGGACGGCGTCGAGGCTCTCGAGCTGGCCGCCCAGCATCCAGGGCCGATCCACCTGCTGTTGACGGACCTGTCGATGCCGCGTTTGGATGGCCGGGAACTGCACCGCAGGCTGCGCAACGTGCGCCCGGGGACTGCGACCCTGTTCATGTCGGGTGATCTCGATACAGGTCTGCATCAAGACGCGGCGTTCCTGCCCAAGCCATTCGCTGCCGCAGTCCTGGTGCGCAAGGTTAGCGAGGCACTAAAGTCAAAGCAGGTTGATGCGGCGCACCCGCACGCGTTAGACCCGCGCCACCGGTGACAGGTCGCGGCTGGTGATGACGCGGTCGATCATGCCGTAGTCGACCGCCTGCTGCGGATCCATGATGTAGTCGCGGTCCACGTCGCGCGCAACCTTGTCGGCGGGTTGGCCCGTCGCCTCAGCCAGCATCTGGTTCAAGCTCTCGCGCATGCGCAGGATTTCCTTGGCGTAGATGTCGATGTCCGTTGCCTGGCCCGCGAGCCCGCTCATGGAGGGCTGGTGGATGAGAATCCTGGAGTGGGGGAGGCTGTAGCGTTTCCCTTTGGCCCCCGACGCCAGCAGCACCGCGCCCATCGAGGCGGCCTGACCGACGCAGATGGTGACGATATCGGGCTCCACAAAGCGCATGGTGTCCAATATCGCCAGGCCGGCCGTGATCGAACCGCCGGGCGTGTTGATGTACAGCGAGATGTCCTTCTCGGGGTCCTCCGCGGCCAGGAACAGCATCTGGGCGATGATGAGATTGGCCACGGAATCGTCGATCGGCGTCCCCAGGAAGATGATGTTCTCCCTGAGGAGCCGGGAGTAGATGTCGTAGGCGCGTTCCCCTCGCGCGGTCTGCTCGACCACCATGGGGACCAGCACGGAATTGCTCATTCTTCCACCCCGCCGGCCCCCTCGGGAGGCCGCTTATTTCTTGACGACAGCACGGCGGCTGCGGCGCGGTTTGGCCACCGCCTGCCGCTTCTGATCCAGCGCCGCCTGAATGGTGGCGATGGAAGTGCGCTCCAGATATTCTATGATACGCGAACGCAGCGCCTTCCAGGAGTCGTGCATGCCGCAAGGCGCGTCATCGTTGCACTCGGCGAGGCCGCTGGCGCACTTCTCGTAGTCGTTAAGCCCGTCCAGCGCCTGCACAATGTCCATCAGCGAGATCTCTTCGGCCTTGCGCCGGAGACTGAAACCGCCGGTCGGACCTTTGCTGGAGCGGAGCAGCCCCTTCCGCGCGAGCTGCTGCAAAATCTTCGCGAGAAAATGAGCCGGGATTGCCTTCTTCCTGGGCGATGTGCTTCACCATCGCATACTTGCCTTCGCTAACCCGCGAGAGGTTGACGAAAGCGCGAATCGCATACTCTGCGGACCGAGAGTAAATCATCCTCTGCCCCCCTTAGGCGCAGAATTGAGCACTGTTTTATCTTATTAATTTCGGAGTCCAGCCCGCAAGAGGTTTTTCTGCCTTCGCCGGCCGCCCCCCTTTCCCTTCACCAAAGCGGCCCAACGGCCGAACACCAGGCTGGAGAGCTGGCTCAGCCTGTGGGCGTTGGTGTACGGGTCCGGAAGGGCTTCCAATTGCCGCACATCGCCGCTATTGAGCTCCTGGTCGACCCAGTCTGCGATCATCGCCGGCGTCACCTCCAGGTGAAATTGGAACCCGTAGATGCCGCCCCCCACGCGGAACGCCTGATGGCGGCAGGCTTCCGAGCGGGCCAGCCACTCGGCGCCCGGAGGCAGGTCGAAGGTTTCGCCGTGCCAGTGGAACACGGTTTCGGGGCCGGAGAGGCCCGCGAGCAGGGTGTCGCGGCTGGCGGCTTCGCACCACCAAACCGGATACCAGCCGATCTCGTTGACCGGGTTGCGGTACACCCTGCCCCCCAGCGCCTTGGCGATCAGTTGGGCGCCCAGGCAGACGCCCAGGACCGGCGTGCCGGCGGCGGCGGCCTGTTGGATAAGGGCCAGCTCGGTGCGAATTCCGGGCAATTCGTCGTTGGCGGACATCGGCCCGCCCATGAAGATCAGCCCTGCGGCGCCCTCGATATCGGCCTTGGCTTCCGCGTTGCTGGCAGAGGTCCAGGTACTCGAACTGGATGCCGGCCGACTCCAGCGCCGGTGCGATCAGGCCGAGATGTTCGAAGGGGACGTGGCGGAAAACCAGTACGCGCATGCGTTCAGAATAGCGAAGACAGGAGGCGCTTCAGGGGGCCCTCTTCTCGGCCACCTGGAACCGGCTGAGCGTAGAGGCGTATTGAGCCAGGCCCGCATAAAGGGCCTCGGCGATCTTCTGGCGGTAATCGGGGCGCTTGAGCAGCCGTTCCCCCCGGGCGTTGCTGAGGAAGTCGATCTCGGTCAGCACCGAAGGCATCGCCGCGCCTACCAGCACCAGGAAAGGAGCCTTGCGCACCCCGCGGTCCCGGGAGGCGGCGTTGGCGCGGGCCATTCCCCTGTACAACGCCGTCTGGATCCTTCCGGCGAACTCCCGAGACTCCTCCACTTTGTCCTTAAGTGCAATTTTTTCAATGAGATTCTGCAGTTCGTGGATGCTCCTCTGGGAGCTGGCGTTCTCGCGGGCGGCGAGGTCCATGGCGCTCTTGGAGGTGGTGAAGTTCAAATAGTAGGTTTCCGATCCGGTGGCTGTGGCCAAACCGGCGTTGGCATGGATCGAAAGGAACAGGTCCGCTTTCTTCTGGTTGGCCAGTGCGGTGCGCTCTTCCAAGGGGACGAAGCTGTCATCCCCGCGGGTGTAGAAGACCTCCGCCTGCAGCCGCTCTTCAATCAGTGCGCCTAGCCTCTGCGCCACATCCAGCACCAGTTCCTTCTCCGTCAAGCCGGAAGGCCCGATAGTGCCCGTGTCGTGCCCGCCGTGGCCGGGATCGAGCACCACACGCTCCAGTTTCAGACCCAGAGCCCGGACCAGGGACCGCTCGCCGGTCCGGATCTTCTTGGCGGGGAGTGGGACTCGCTCCTCTGCGGCTGGCGCCGTGGAAGCTGGCGGCGGCTCGCTCTTGGCGAGCGCCGGCTTTGGGGACGACGCGACGGGGGTAGGTGGAACTGAGGAACGGGGTTGGGCTTCCGGGGGCGGCTGGTTGCCACGCGGGCGCAACTCAATCACCAGCCGGTCCGGGTTCGCCAGCTGTGAGGCCGAGAAATCGGCCGGAACCTCCAGATCGAAGACTATCCGAGTCGCGCCTGTCTGCGTTTCCGAAACCCGAATCTGCTTCAGCAGACGGTCGCCCACCGGGATCGTGAATAGCCGCTGCTGGCTCAGCGCGGACCTGGCGCCGGCGATGTCGAAATAGATCCGGTCCGGGCCGGAAAGCCGGTCGTAGCGATACTCGAATTCACCGGATACTTCGATCGCGACCCGGGTGGATTCTCCCAGCGACCAGTGGCGGACTGCCGTCACCGACAGCTTCGTCTCCGGGCGCGCCGGTTCCTGTGCGGCAGGCATGACCCCCGCAAGAATGAGTAGTGCAGCGGCCGGCTTCGCCGCCGCTTTCAAGACCCGCCAGTGGAACGAGGGCGGATGGGCCATGCAGCTACCTGGTGCGAAGATACAAAGTGCCCTGCGCGTCGATAAAGCGTTCGATGGGCCGGTAGACCGGCTCCTGGGGCACGGCCGCGGCCACCTTGACCGGAAACGCCGCGGCCTTCGACTTCCTGGCGCTAGCGTACTTCCCGCTGACCGTGCGGACGTAGTTCTGAGTCTCGGGGTACGGAGGAATGCCGCCGTACCGGATTACGGCTTCCTCGCCGGCGTTGTAGGCCGCCACTGCCAGCTTCTCGTCATGAAAGAGATCCAGCAAGTGGCGGAGATAGCGCACGCCGCCTTCGACGTTCTGAGCGGCGTTGAAGCTGTTGCTGACCCCGAACCGCCGGGCCGTGGACGGCATCAACTGCATCAGCCCCTGCGCGCCTTTCGGCGAAACGGCAAACGGGTTGTAGCTGCTCTCGGTCTGGATCACCGAATGCACCAGCAGCGGGTCCAGCTCATGATTCCTGGCGGTCTGTTCCACCAGTAGTGGGACGGCCGTGTCCGCGGATGCCACCCCGCGATTCCCCACGGGCGGCGGCGCCACCACGGCGCGCACCAGCCTTCCCGTCCGCCGGTCCACGCGAACCACGGAGGTCGCCTCGCGGGGAAACAAGTCCAGGTTCGCCGCGGCCAGGCCGGCCACCGTGAGCGCGCAAAACCCGGCGATTTTGAAACAGTAACGCATTTTCCTGTTTTATGGAATTATAACCGGAAAAGCCATCTCTCCGATGCTATTATTCTTACATGAAAGCCGCCGGCCCCGCCCGCCGGCGGCCGACGGCCGGTGCCCATGAGCGAGCAGTCTCCACAATACATCGAGTTCCGCCACGTATATAAGACGTTCGATCAGCCCGTTTTGGACGATGTGAGCTTCCACGTCGCCTGGGGCGAGACCGTCGCCATTATCGGCCGGAGCGGTGTGGGAAAATCGGTCACCCTGGCGCACCTCATGGGGTTCCTGAAACCGGACCAGGGCCGTGTCATCGTCGCCGGCGAAGATATCACGGACTTGCCGGAGTCGGAACTGCGCCGCATTCGGAGGAAAGTCACCATGGTTTTCCAGTCCGGGGCCCTCTTCGACTCCCTCAGCGTCAGCGAAAACGTCTTATTTTCCCTTGAGTTACGAGAGGATTACGACCAGAGCAACAAAGCAGACGTGGTCAACGGCCTGCTCTCCATGGTTGACCTGCTGGAGTACCGGGACGCCTACCCCACGGACCTGTCCACGGGGCACAGGCGGGCCGTGGCCATTGCCCGCGCCCTGGCGGCGCAGCCCGAGTGCGTGCTGTACGACGAGCCCACCACCATGGTCGATCCGATCATGTCGGACCTCCTCATCGGTCTCATGCAGCGGCTCAAGCAGCAGTTGCACCTCACGGCGGTTGTGGTCACACACGATTTGGACCTGATGCGCCGGGTGGCCGATCGCGTGGTCGTGCTCCACGAGGGCTCCGTGATCTTCGCCGGTCCGGTGGCGGACCTCGAAACAGTCGGACCACCCCCACATCCGTATGTTCCTGGATCTGGACAAGGTGAATCCGAGCTTAACGGCCTAGCAGCCGGCGCCGCCAGGCGGCGAGCCGCTGGGCTGTGCGGTCCAGAAAGGACTGGCCCGAACCGGCCTGAACCGTGGGACTTGGTGTCGGCGGGCGCGGAAATTTGAGGCTCGGGGTTCCACGGCTCCTTTGCCACGAGGCGAACGCGGAAGCCCTGGAACGCATAGGTCCGCCGCTGCCGCAGTGCCGGTCTTATCCTCCACGATGAGGGAGAAGCTCGCGGGAGTGCCCGGGTCGCTGTGAACCTCCACCGGGAAAGTATCCCTTGAGGCCCCGCTCAATGGCGGCCGTCTCGTAGCGATGCCGGCGTAAGCTCCAGACGAACACGCGGAAGCTGTCGAACTCGTACGGCTCCAGGCCCTTGGCGATGGTGGTCCAAAGCCAGTCATGTTTCACCAGGTCGCCATCCCTCACCTCGCCGAGCGGGAAATACGAGGTAATGCGATGGCCCTCGGCGTATTGGGCGACCTCGTCGGGAATGGCCATGTACAGATTCCGCGTCAAGACCCAGCCCGCCTGCGCCGGCGAGATCCTGACCAGCGTCCAGTCTTGCTTGCGTGTCTCCGCGGTGATGAGGCGGTGTTCGACCACGGCTACGTGCTGGCCTTCCCGAATTTGATGGAAGCTGGGCGACAGCCGGTCGGGATGGGTATGCACGTTCAGAGCGTCCAGGACTGTGGCCTCGCCATGCGAGGGCAGCTTCGCCGTCCGTGCGCCCAGCGCCCGGAGTTCCTCCATCTGTTCCGGGCTGAAAAGCAGCCCGCCGTCGATCCAGCCCACGGCCCCCGACTGTGTGCGGACCTTAACGAAGCGGCGTCTCTTGGCGAGGATCTCCACGCGTTGGCCGTGCTGGACGGTGGCCACCGAGGGTTGGCGCGGCCCCAGTTCCTTGCGGAGGTTCAGCGTGGCCGGAGCGACAAAGCCCTCGCCGAGGACGGGCTCGCTCCCCGGGCCGCAGCCCGCGAGCCAGAGTGCAACCAGCAGATAAAACAAATGAATGACCGACATCGGCGCCGCGTGCTCTCAGTCTAACAAGCAGTGAACCGCAGGATCAGGTACGCTTGCCAGTGTGGGAACCGGCAAAGGGGTGAGCGTGGCATGCGCCGTCATCGAGTCGCCTCTGGGTCCATTTATGATCGGCGCGACGGACCGCGGCATTTGCTTCGCCCAATTCGGCGATTCAAGGCCGGCGCTACTGGGTGAGCATCCCGGCGCCGGCGGCGAGCCCCCGCGGGCCTGGGTGGAAGCTGTGGCCGCCCATCTGGAGGGACGCCAGCCGCGCCTCGATCTTCCGCTCGACCTGCACGCTACGGCTTTTCAAATGACCGTGTGGGACTACCTGCGGTCGATTCCCTACGGCGAACTCAGGACGTACAGTGAGGTCGCCGCTGGGATTGGATCGCCCAAGGCCGTCCGGGCCGTGGCCCGCGCCTGCGCGACGAACCCGATCGCCGTAATCATTCCCTGCCACCGCGTGGTGCGGACGACGGGCGGGCTAGGCGGCTACCGCTGGGGCCTCTCGAGAAAACAGGCCTTGATCGACCGGGAGCGCGCGGCAGCGGCCCGGATCGTATAGAATGTCCTCAATAAGCGTCGCTGGGTACTTTGTATGGCCTCAACAACATTGGAGCTAGGGATTGGCAGTGCCGTTGGGTTCTATCGTGCGTCCATCGGCAAGAAGGCTGTGATGGCCGTGACCGGCGCGATGCTCGCCGGTTATGCCGTGGCTCACATGATCGGGAACCTCCAGGTTTTCGCGGGGCGCGAGCAGATCAATGGCTACGCGGAATTGCTCCACGCGCACCCTGTCTTGCTATGGTTCGCGCGCATCGTGCTCCTGGCCGCGGTATCCCTCCACATCATCACCGCGGTGCAACTCTGGCTGCTCAAGCGCAAGGCGCGGCCGATCGATTATCTGAGGACGGACCGCGTGCCGCCCGGCTACGCTTCACGCACCATGCTCTGGACAGGGCCGCTGCTCGGGGCTTACGTCGTCTACCACGTGCTGCACCTGACCGTGGGAGCCGCGGGCCTTCCCTTCCGCGAGCTCGACGCCTATGACAACGTCGTGTTGGGCTTCCAGATTCCTGCCGTCTCCATCGTCTACATCGCCGCCATGCTGGTCCTGGCGATGCACCTCTATCACGGCGTCTGGAGCATGCTCCAGTCGGTTGGAGTCAGCCACCCGCGCTACACGCCGTTGCTGAAGCGCCTCTCGGCGGGCCTGGCGATTCTGGTCGCGGCTGGCTTTATTTCCATTCCGGTGGCGGTGCTTACCGGTCTCATTCACATCTGAGGAGAACGAGCATGAAACTGGATGCCAGGATTCCCTCCGGACCGATCGAGCGCGCCTGGGATAAGTGCAAGTTCGACATGAAGCTGGTCAACCCGTCCAACAAGCGAAAGTACACGGTCATCGTGGTGGGGACGGGCCTGGCGGGCGGCTCGGCCGCGGCCACGCTGGCTGAGCTGGGCTACAACGTCAAGAGCTTTTTCTTCCAGGACAGCCCGCGGCGCGCCCACAGCATCGCGGCACAGGGGGGCATTAACGCCGCCAAGAATTACCAGAACGACGGCGACAGCGTCTTTCGCCTTTTCTATGACACGGTGAAGGGCGGTGACTTCCGGTCTCGCGAAGCCAACGTCTACCGCCTGGCCCAAGTCAGCGTCAATATCATCGACCAGTGCGTGGCCCAGGGGATTCCGTTCGCCCGCGAGTACGGTGGCACGCTGGCCAACCGTTCCTTCGGAGGCGCCCAGGTCTCCCGGACCTTCTACGCCCGCGGCCAGACCGGCCAGCAGTTGCTGCTCGGCGCTTATCAGGCCCTGCTGCGGCAGGTGGCCGCCGGACGCGTGACCCTGTTTCCCCGCACCGAGATGCTCGACCTGATTGTGGTCGATGGGCAGGCCCGCGGCATTGTGACCCGCAATCTGGTCACCGGCAAGATCGAATCACACCTGGCCGATGCCGTTGTTCTGGGGGCGGGCGGCTATGGCAACACCTACCACCTCG
Organism: Bryobacterales bacterium; assembly: GCA_963744775.1. Lineage (GTDB taxonomy): Bacteria > Acidobacteriota > Terriglobia > Bryobacterales > Bryobacteraceae > CAVUVG01. The sequence goes on along the minus strand of CAVUVG010000020.1, from coordinate 185,630 downwards.
CCACCTACGCCAAGGGGTCGAACGCGACGGCCATCTGGCGCGCCTACAAGCGCGGCGCCGCTTTCGCCAACCCCTGCTTCACGCAGATCCATCCGACCTGCATTCCGGTCACCGGCGACTACCAGTCCAAGCTCACGCTTATGAGCGAGTCGCTGCGGAATGACGGCCGGATCTGGGTGCCGTTGAAAGCCGCCGACAAGCGCTCCGCGGACCAGATCCCCGAGGCGGAACGTGATTATTACCTGGAGCGCAAGTACCCCAGCTACGGAAACCTCGCCCCGCGCGACATCTCTTCCCGCGCCGCCAAGCAGGTGTGCGACGAGGGGCGCGGCGTCGGCGAGACTGGCCGCGGCGTCTACCTCGACTTCTCCGAGGCGATCGGACGGCTGGGCCGGCGCACCATCGAGGAACGTTACGGGAATCTGTTCGAGATGTACGAGCGGATCACGGGTGAGGATCCTTACACGGTCCCGATGCGGATCTATCCCGCCATGCATTACACCATGGGCGGGCTGTGGGTGGACTACCGGCTGATGAGCACCATCCCAGGCCTCTTCATCATTGGCGAGGCGAATTTCTCCGACCACGGCGCCAACCGGCTGGGGGCCAGCGCCTTGATGCAGGGGCTTGCCGACGGCTATTTCATCGCGCCCTATACGATCGGGGACTATCTGGCCAGCACGAAGCTGGAGAAGGTGACGCAGTCCCACCCCGCCTGCCGCCAGGCCGAAGACAGCGTCAGCAGCATGACCCGGAGCTTGCTGGCGATCAAAGGCAAACGTACCGTCGATTCCTTCCACCGCGAACTTGGCCAGGTGATGTGGGAGGGCTGCGGGATGGCGCGCAACGCCGGGGGTCTGGCGAAGACTCTGGCGAGGATCCCCGAACTCCGGGAGGAATACTGGCGCAACGTGAACGTCCTGGGCTCAGGCGAGGAGTTCAACCAGTGCCTGGAGAGGGCGGGACGCGTGGCCGACTTTTTCGAGCTGGCCGAATTGATCTGCCTGGACGCGCTGGCCCGCGATGAATCCTGCGGCTGCCACCTCCGCGAGGAGCACCAGACGCCCGACGGCGAGGCGCTGCGCAACGACCAGGACTATTCCCACGCCGCCGTCTGGGAGTACAAAGGAGCGGGGCGAAGCCCCGAGCGGCACATCGAGCCGCTTAAGTTCGAGTACGTCGCACCGGCGCAACGGAGTTATAAGTGATGAAAATCATCCTCCATGTATGGCGGCAGGCCAGTGCCGGCGCTCCGGGCCGCATGGTGCGCTACGAGGTCGGCAACGCCAACCCGGACATGTCGTTCCTGGAAATGCTCGATGTTCTCAACGAAGACCTGATGAACAAGGGCGAAGACCCGGTGGCGTTCGACCACGACTGCCGCGAAGGCATCTGCGGCATGTGCGGCCTCATGATCAACGGCGTGGCGCACGGGCCGCAGCCCGGGACCACGTTATGCCAGCTCCACATGCGTCACTTCAAGGATGGCGACGAGTTGTACCTGGAACCGTGGCGGGCGCGCGCCTTTCCCCTGATCAAGGACCTGGTGGTGGATCGCAGCGCCTTTGACCGGATCATGGCCGCCGGCGGCTTCGTCTCCGTCCCCACGGGCAGCGCACCGGACGGCAACGCCATCCCCGTGGCCAAGGAGATGGCGGAACGGGCCATGGACGCGGCTGCCTGCATCGGCTGCGGAGCCTGCGTGGCCGCCTGCCCCAACGCTTCCGCGTCTCTGTTCGTCGCCGCCAAGATCGCGCACTTGGGCCTGCTGCCTCAGGGTCAGCCCGAGCGCGACTCGCGGGCGCTCAAGATGGTAGCCGCCATGCGGGAGGAAGTATTCGGAAGCTGCACCAACATCGGCGCCTGCGAGGCCGTCTGCCCGAAGTCCATCAAGCTGGAAGTGATCGCGCGCATGAACCGCGACTACCTCAAGGCCGCCTGGACATACCGCGGCGAGCAATCAGGCTCCGGCGCAGGCTAGTCTTCCACTTCGATCGTCGGCCCCTTGGGGCCCCCAACCTCGGCGATGCGCGCGATGGTGGCTTCAGCCAGGCGCAGGAAATCGGCCGTGTGGATGTCCTTGTTATCGCCCAGCGCTACCGGACGGCCGGAATCGCCTCCCGCGCGGACCAAGGGGTTCAGGGGCAACTCGGCCAGGAAGTTCACGCCCATTTCGTCCGCCGTGCGCCGGCCGCCGCCGTAGCTGAACACGTCCACGCGCTTGTCGCAGTGCGGGCAAACCAGGTAGCTCATGTTCTCGACGATCCCCAGGATTTCCACGCGCACCTGGCGGAACATGTGTACGGCCTTGCGAGCGTCTTCAAGGGACACGTCCGATGGCGTCGTGACCACGATGGCGCCGGTGAGCGGCACGGTCTGAATGAGCGAGAGCGCCACGTCGCCGGTGCCCGGCGGCAGGTCGATGATCAGGTACTCCAGCTCTCCCCAATCCACGCCCCGAATGAACTGCTGCATCGCGCTGTGCAGCATGGGCCCGCGCCAGATCAGCGGCTTATCGCCGGGGTTGAGAAAGCCCATCGACATGAGTTGCACGCCGAACTGCTCAATGGGCTGAATGCGCTCGTGCCGCACCTCCGGCATGTCGCGTCTTCCCATCATCAGAGGGACGTTCGGACCGTAGACATCGGCGTCGAGCAAGCCGGTCTTGTGGCCCAGTCTGGCCAGCGCCACCGCTAAATTGACGGAAACGGTCGTCTTGCCAACGCCCCCCTTTCCGGAACCGACGGCGATCAGATGTCGCACACCGGGAATGGGATCTTTGGGCTGTTCGCCCGGTTGATTGGGACTCATCACTTTAATCCTACGCTAGAGTGAGGTTGGCACGCGCCGCCAGCGTGTAATCGCTGAACTCGCCGCGTTTGAGTTTTGGGAAGGCGGCCGCCGCAATCATCGCCGCGTTGTCGGTGGAGAGACCGGGGGAGGGGAAGAGCACCGGGTACGGAAGCCTGAGGGCCTCAGCGGCCGTGCGCAGCCCCGAGTTGCAGGCGACTCCACCGGAAACCACCAGGCAGCGCGCCTGGATCTGCTCGGCGCAGGCGACGGCACGCCGCAGCAGCTCGGTGATCACCGTTCTCTGGAAGGAGGCCAGCAGATCGAGCGTCGGCTTAGGCGTGAGGGCCAGCCATTGCTCCACCGTGGGATACGCGTTGGTGCGCTGCAACGCGCGGCGGGCCTGGACTTCGGAGCTCAAATCGCGTTGCTCGGTCCAGCGCAGGACGGCGGTCTTCAGGCCGCTGAAGCTGAAATCGAGCGCGTTGCCTTTCATCTTCGCCAGCGTGAACCGGATCGCCCCAGGATCCCCGTGCGGGGCGAGCAGGTCGATGATGGGTCCGCCGGGGTAGCTGTATCCCAGCAGCTTGGCTACCTTGTCGAAGGCCTCGCCCGCCGCATCGTCGCGCGTCTTTCCCAAGAGCCGGTAGTGAAAGCCCTCCCGGACCTCGAACAAGTGCGTGTGCCCGCCGCTCACCACCAGCGCCAGCGCGGGATATCCGACCGGCTCGCCGCGTTGGCTCGCTTCCATCACCACGGCATGGATGTGCCCCTCGATGTGATTCACCGCGATGAGCGGCAGCTTGTGCGCGAAGCACAACGCCTTGGCGTAGGTCATCCCCACCAGCAGCGAACCCACCAGGCCGGGCCCGGAGGTGACGGCCACGGCCGCGAGCGCGTCATAACCGCCGCCGGCTTGCTCCAGGGCTGTGGTCACCACCGGCACAATGGCCCTCAGGTGCTCGCGCGAGGCCAGCTCTGGCACCACGCCGCCGTACTTGCCGTGGGTCGAAAGCTGGGAGGCGACCACGGACGATAGAATGCGCACGCCGTCTTCCACCACCGCGGCGGCGGTTTCGTCGCACGAAGATTCGATGCCGAGTATGCGCAAGCTGTTATCCTGACTGTCGCAAGCCATGCTGCTCTCTGAATTCGATTATCACTTGCCGGAGGACCGGATCGCACAGCGGCCACTGGAGGACCGTGCCGCGTCGCGCATGCTGGTCCTCCACAGGAAGCGAGCAGCGCTGGGAAGATCGACACTTCCGCGAGCTGCCGCTGTTTCTCCGCCCAGGGGACTGCCTGGTGCTCAACGACACCAGGGTATTTCCCTCGCGGTTGTACGGGCGCCGCGCCGGCGTGGCGGCGCTTCCTATCGGCAAGAATAACCCCAAGCGTGAAGAGTACCTGAGCGGCGAGGTCGAGGTGTTTCTGTTGCGGCCGGCAGCCGGGGACCCCGGAACCTGGCAGGCGCTCGTACACCCGGGCCGCAAGATGCGTGTGGGCGAGCGCGTCAGCTTCGGCGGGGGACTGGAGGCTGAGGTCGTGGCCCGCGGCGCTTATGGAGAACGCACCGTCCGTTTCAACTGTGGAGACGACATCTACGAGCGCCTGGAACAAGTCGGGCACGTGCCGCTGCCGCCCTACATCCGGCGGCCGGACACGCCGGAAGACCGCCTGCGCTATCAAACCGTCTTCGCCCGGGAAACCGGCTCTGTCGCCGCGCCCACGGCGGGCCTGCACTTTACCCCGCAGGTCTTGGAAGCGTGCCGCGCGGCCGGTGCAGCGGCCGCCAGCGTAACTTTGCACGTCGGGCTCGGCACCTTCCAGCCGATCCACGGCGACGCCCTGGAACAGCATCAACTGCACTCCGAGACTTTCCACATCACCGGGGACGAGGCGCGGAAGATGCGCGCGGCGGCCAGGCTGGTGCCGGTTGGCACCACGGCTGTCCGCACCATCGAGACGGCCATGCAGCGAGGCGGCCTGGAGGAAGCGCACGGCGAAACCGGTCTGTTCATTTACCCCGGCTTCCAGTTTCAGGCTACCGGGGCGATGCTGACCAACTTCCATCTTCCCCGCAGCAGTCTGCTGCTGCTGGTGTGCGCCTTCGCCGGCAAGGAATTGACACTCAACGCCTACCGGCACGCCGTGGAAGCCGGCTACAGGTTCTATTCCTATGGCGACTGCATGCTGATAATCTGAGCTTTCCTCACGGGTCACTGGATCTCGTGAGATGAGAACTCGCAGCTCTGGCGTTCGCTCCGGCGCGGGACAGCAACGAAGAGCTTTCCGCCACTCTGGCACGAAGAGCCCCGTGTCGAGCGCCGGGAGTCCTGTCGGATGACGAGCGGACTTACCGTCGCCATAGCGATCGGCGACATTTTGTTCGAAGACATCCACGAAGCCCTGGCCACCAATCACGTAGACCCGGCTTTTGGCGGCATCGTAGAACATGTCATCCGTATCCCCCACGACGCGCGACCGAGGCCGTCTGTGCGGCTCGGTACCGGTTTCCAAGACAAGCATGCGCTGGCTGGGCGTGCCGGCAGCCGATCAGCAACCGGTGAGATGGTGTCCTCCGGCAATCAGGGCAATGTCATCGAGGATGACATTTCTGGTCAAGCTGCCCATCGTGCAAGGGACCTTCACACGCACGTTCGTCGTAGACGGCGAGAGCGTCATCTACGTGGACAGACGCTCGAAAACCTGGATCTTCGACCGGCCCGTGAACTGGGCTGAGCATCTCACTCTTGGCTCGCCGTTCTTCCAGCCGGAGAATGACCCCGGTGACTGTGGGCATCGCGCAAGGACCCGCGCATCTCGCTGAAGCCCGGCCTTTGCCGTCCGCCTGGACTCCAGGAGGACTTCACCTGGCCCATGGCGCCGTCGCTCTTGCGCGGCGTCTCACGGACCTGCGTTCCGTGCCCGCGAATCCAACTCCATGATCATGCAGCCATCCTCATGGACACTTCGCGCCGTTGTCCTGGGTCACGGCGCCGAACACCGCGCGCGGTTATCTTGTCGGCCATACGTGGCGCCGGGACGAATATCCGTGCTCCACGACAGGAGTACTACCAGCCCTGCGTTCGACATGAATCGCGGCCTCGAGTTCGCCACGCACCTTCGACGTGCCCCGGCGCGAGGTCATCGACCTGCATAGATGTTCGAGCGCCGCCATGTCTACCGCTGGCCTGCCGGCGCGAAATCGATGATCGCGTCCCGCTTCCTGCGTTCTATGTGAAGATCGATCCGGCGGGCATGAGCGCCAACGTTCGACGCTTGTCCGTCTCCAGAATTGCTCCGGCAAGATCATCGTGCGCATGACAGTCTCATGGCCCGGGGCAGCGCAAGAGCTGTCGGCAGCGCTGTCCACTACGAGAAGCCATTAGCGCTGCGGCGTTTGCTGATAACCTGAAAACATGCGTAGTTTCGCGGAACTGACGGTCGAGACCCTCTACTACGCGGCGCAGCATGCGATTCGCATTCTGCTGATCCTGGTTGCCGCGTTCGTAGCCTCCAGGATCGTTAGCAAGTCGATTCCCCGCTTGAAGAACCGCATCGTGTCGCTGATGCTGCGCCACGGCGGAGCACAGAACGGCGAACTCGAGAAGCGCGCCGTGACGCTGGGCGCCATTTTCCGGAAGACCATCACGGTGGGCATCTGGGTGCTGGCGGTCGCGATGACGCTGAGAGAAGCGGGCTTCGACATCGGCCCCATCCTGGCCGGGGCCGGCGTGCTCGGCCTGGCCATCGGCTTCGGCGCGCAAAACCTCGTTCGAGACGTAATCTCGGGGCTGTTTCTCCTGATGGAAAACCAGATTCGCATTAACGACGTGGTGGTCATCAACGGGACCAGCGGCGTGGTCGAGGAGATCAACCTGCGAACGACGATCCTGCGCAGCCTGGATGGAGCGGTGCACGTCTTCCCCAACGGCACGATTCAAACCCTCTCCAACATGACCCACGAGTACTCCTACTATGTCTTCGATATAGGCGTGGCGTACAAAGAGGACACGGATCGCGTCTTGGAGGCGATGCGGGAGGTCGCGGAGCGCCTGATGCAGGAGAAAGAGTTTCAGCCGCTGATGCTGGAGCCACTGGAAGTGCTCGGTCTGGACCGTTTCACGGACTCGGCGGTGATCATCAAGGCGCGCATCAAGACCCCGCCGATGAAACAGTGGGCCGTCGGGCGAGAGATGAACCGCCGGCTGAAGAAACGGTTCGACGAACTGGGGATCGAAATGCCGTTCCCGCAGAGGACCGTTCAAGTCGTGCCGTCAGCGCCCGAGAAGCCCCCGAAGGACCCCCAGAACCTGGGGACCTAACTGTACCGCCGGGCGCAACAAGACCAGAACCACCGGCAGCAGCCCGAGCCGGACCTTCCCCGAGATACCCTGCAAAGCAACCAGGACGAGCAGAGGCGATATGATCCGCGGATATGTATAGGGGTCGTGCAGGCTGACCAGAAGCACAGTCGGGAGCAGCATCAGCGCGTACATCAGGCCGGCGAAGGACTCAGGCGCATGCGGGCGTCTCAGCGCAAACCAAAGCGTCAACACGAACGCCAGGACGATCCCCGCGATCACCAGCCAGTCCAGGGTTCTGAGGGTGCGGGCAAGCACGTCCGGCAGGTCGTACTGGACGGTGTAGAGCAGTCGCGGCTTGAATACCCTGCGCTGAAGCTGGTGACCAGTATGGTAGATGGGGAGGTCGCCGATCGCTCGTGGGTACACGTAGGCGTACCACGCCAGCATGGGCATCGCGGCTGTCGCGGAGAATGCGGCCCAGGCAAATCGCCGCTGCCATAACAGGTATGCGACGTAGCCCGCAAGAAGCAGGATGCCCGTCTCACGCGTCAGCGCGGCGCAGCACAGCACCGCCCAGACCTTCCACGTTTCTTCCAGCCGCGCGTAGAGAGCGAAGCCTACGGTAAGCGCCGCCAAGGTGAGATCGATGGTCATGCGGTCGATGGAGATGACAGTCGCGGGAACCAGGAGAAAGCCGAGTCCCCAGGCCGGATGCCAACCCTGGAGCCCGGCGTAGCGGCTGAGCCACCACGCGCCCAGAAAAACCGCGAGCAGTATGACGCCCATGAACGCCGCGTCCACGAAGCGATCCTGGCCCCCCGCCAGCAGGTAAGCCGCCGCCGGGACCAGTATCCGCCGGTAGCGCAGCCGGGGGGCATCCATGTACTTGTCGAATCCCCTCTGAAGAAACGGGTCATGGGCCAGATAGTGGTAGAACTGTCCGTCGTAGCCGCTGCTGTCGGGGAAGAGGTAGATGTTTTCTCTGGCAAGATCCGGTGGGACTTGCAGGATCCCGCCGGTGCAGAAAAGGGCGGTCCAGTTGCCCCCGTAGTTGTAGTGAACCGTCAGAACTTGCCAGCTAAGAGCCAGAGCGGCGCAAGCCACACCCACCGCCAGCGATTTTGGATGACACACCCGGCCCCAGAGCGACATGCCGTGCCGATTGCTACATGATCGCCGTCGGCGGCGCGGGCTCGTCGGGATGTCCGGCGTTGGCCAGCGGCACCTTGATCATCACGAAGGCCAGCAGCAGCAGCACGGCGAAGCCGGCCAGGATCGAAGGCGACGCGAAGATTTTCGGCAGGGGCCATTCGAAGAAGCGGAACGTCGCCACGAGAAGTCCCGCCAGGGCCTCCCCGGCTATCAGCCCGGACGCCGTGAGCACACCGGCATTTTCGATTCGCGCCTTCTGCGCCTCGTTGAATCCGCGTTTCTCCCGAAGGGTGTCCGTGGCCCAGCGAATGACGCCGCCGAGGAAGATGGCAAAGGTTGTCTCCAGCGGCAGATACATGCCCACCGCGAACAACATCGGGCTGCGCACCTGCACCATGATCAGCGCCAGACCCATGAAGATGCCCACTACCACCAGCGGCCAGGGCATGTCGCCGCCCACGATGCCCTGGGCCAGCGAAGCCATCAAGCCGGCTTGCGGGGCGGAGAGTTCCTTGTCCCCAAAGCCGGTCCCGCCGGCGTTGATGTTGCCCTGGTGCAGGACCAACAGCGGGAAGTAGAGCAGAGCGCTGGCAACCAAAACACCGAGAAAGTCTCCCATCTGCATGCTTCTGGGCGTCCCTCCCAGAATGTGGCCCACCTTGAGGTCCTGAAGCATCTCGCCGGCGACGGCGGAGGAAACGCAGACCACTGCCGCCACGCCCAGCACGGCGGCCACCCCGCTTATCCCGGAGACGCCGATGGTGACCATCAGGAGCGCCGCGACAATCAAGGTGGACAGTGTCAGCCCCGAAATCGGGTTGTTGGAGGAACCGATCATGCCCACCAGGTTCCCCGACACGGCCGCGAAAAAGAAGCCCAGCACCAGCATCACAACCGCCGCGACCACTCCTCCGGGAACCGTTCCAGAGAAATAGGAGTAGAGCGCGATCATGCAGATCAGCGTGACGGCAAGCCCGCCGAAGACGGTCTTAGCCCCCAGGTCCCGGTCAGCGCGGTTGGCCGCCGGCGCCTGCCCGCCGGCCTTCTTCAGGTCGGAGACGGCGCGCTTCATGCCGATCGCCAGGCTCTTGCGCATCTTGAAGAGCGTGTAGCTGGCCCCCACCAGCATCCCGCCGACGGCGATGGGCCTGACGATGAACCGCCAGATGGCAGTGGCGAGTCCGCCCCAGGATTCGTCGGCGGCGCCAGGCGGCAGCGTCGACTGAAGCTGCGGCCCCAGGAAGTAGATGATCAGCGGCACCAGCAGGCCCCAGGCCACTACGCCGCCGGAAAAGTTCAGCGATGCCAGGCGCGGGCCAATGATGTAGCCGACCCCCAGGTAGGCAGGGCTGATTCCGGGCGCGGACGCCATAGTGACGCCGCCGACCCCGACGGAATTGGCGTCCTGCGCCGCGCCCAGCCGTACCGCGCTCTTGCCCAACTGTCCGATGTGGATGAAAAACTCCTTGCTGGCGGCGAACAACTGCGCCACGCCCAGCAAGTAGACCGATGCTCCCAGTCCCATGTTGTAGAACAGGATCCTGGCCGCCTGGCTGCCGCGCTGTCCAGCTTTGTGAATTTCGGAGGCCGCCAACGACTCCGGGAACGGCAACTCGCGGTCCTCCACCATCACCCGGCGCAACAGGGTGACGAACAGGATGCCGAGCACGCCGCCCACCAGCATCAGCACGCTGGACTTCCAGTAGGCATGCTCGAAGTCGAACGAGGGCCAGGCCTTGGCAATCACGAAGGCCGGGATGGTAAAAATGGCGCCGGCGGCCACCGATTCGCCGATGGAACCCACCGTTCGCGCGATGTTCTCTTCGAGAATGGAGCCGCGAAACAGGCGCAGCACGGCCATGCTGATGACGGCGGCCGGATAAGTCGCGGCGATAGTCATGCCGGCCCGCAGGCCGAGGTAGGCGTTGGCGGCGCCCAGGATCACGGTCATGACCAAACCCAGCAGAACCGCGCGGAGCGTGAATTCCCGCATCTGGAGGTTTTCAGGAACGTAGGGACGGTGCTTTTCTTCGCTCATGGGGCTGACCTCGCAACCGCCATGATAGCAAGCGGAAGGCTGGAAGAACGGGACAAAGAAACGGGCGAGGGCCCGGCTGGCACCCTCGCCCGAAGGTACGTCAAGCGCAATAGGAACTACTCGTCGTGATCAGAGGAACCACCATGAGACTCTTCCTCATCACGGTCCTCAGTCCGGTGGTCCGACTCTTTCTCTTTTCGTTCAATGGTGTCTCCATCATCATCCGACCGCGAAGGTGCGACAGTACCGGTGACCTCGGTTGTGTCAGAGGCCGTGTCGGTAACACCGCCGCCTTCCTCAATCACAACCGTCCAGGTGATGGTTCCAACAGCGGTCGGAGTGTACGGCGGGAACAGGAAGGAACGACGCCCGCCCTGGCCCCGTGCACTGACTGCCTTGGTTTCACGATAGACTTCGACGCCGTCCTGTACGCCAACTACTGTGGCCGAGCGCGACTGAGTGGTCTGGCTGCGATTTTCCACAACCAGCCTTATCCAGACCCTACGGCGGCCTCTCTCGCGCTCCTCATCCCGCCCTTGGCGTTCCTGACTCGGTAGCTTGGCTGCTCGAAAGTTTGACTTTCGGAGTGACGTTGAATCTGACGATGGACAGATCCACGGCGCCACCGGATGCGGCGCTGCTGCCCGTCAGCGAAACGGCCACAACGGGTCCGGACGGATCGTTGCTGCTGACCTGGATTGAGCCGCTGTCGTCACCCGCATTGGATGGCGAGTAGACTACCGCAATATTCACGTTTCCGCCCGGCTGGACGGTCGCCGGTTGATTTGCTCCCCCCGCGGAGAAAGCAAAATCCGCGCTGGTAGCGGCGGACATCTGCCAATTCACGGTACACGGACTCGCTCCGTTGTTGGTGACCGTGGTGGAAAGAGTGGCCTGGGAACCGACGCTCACCTGGCCGAAATCCAGTGCGAGCGGGTTGACGGAAACACTGCATGCGGACGGAGTCGCTACCCCGGAACCCGCCAGGCTCACCACGACAGTCGGCTGCCCAGGATCTGTGCTGCCGATCGTGAGGGTGCCTGCATCGCTGCCCACGTCGTTTGGTGTGTAGGTTACGGCCACGGCCAGAGACTCGCCTGGAATCAGCGTGACCGGAGGCGCCGGGACGCTGGAACCCAGGGCCAACTCCGAACCGCCTGCCAAGGCCAGCGAGTTGACCGTACAGTTGGAGTTTCCGGCGTTGGTGACCGTTGTGGTCCGCGTTTGGCTGGACCCGAGCGGCACTGCGCCGAAATCGAGAGCCGCCGGGGAGACTTGAATACTGCAGGCCGCCGCCGCAACTCCCGTACCTGTCAAGGCGACGTTGGCCGTGGGTTGAGCCGGATCGTTGCTGCCGATGGCCAGGCTGCCTGTGTCAGGACTGGTATCCGCCGGCGTGTAGGTCACGGGCACGGATACGGATCCGCCTGGCGATATGGGGAATGGCAAGCGTGGGCGCACTCGCGCCTAGGGCGAAGCCTGCTCCGCTGGTGTTCAGCGAGATGACCGAACAGTCGGCTCCGCCGCTGTTGCCCAGGGATACGCTCCGCGTCGCGGGCGTGCCGATAGCGACCGATCCGAAGTCCAGCGTTGCAGCGCTCAGCGTGAGGGTGCAAGTTCCCGGATTCGAAACCTGCCCTAAGCCGCTCAACGGGACGCTGAAGGACGGCGTGGCCGGATCGTTACTGCCAATGGTCAGAGAGCCGCTGGCCGCACCAGCACTTGCCGGTGAGAAATTGACCGGGACACTGATCGAACCACCCACCGCAATCGTGGCTGGAAGCGACGGAGCCGCGGAACCCAGCGAGAAGCCCGAGCCGGTCACGTTCAGGCTGGTGACGGAGCACGAGGCGGACCCAGTGTTCTGCACCTGTGCGGACATGGTCGCCGACAGGCCGACTCCGACTGTCCCGAAAGCCAGCGACGCGGGAGAGACGGCGATGGTGCACGCGGCTGCCGGGACACCGGTTCCGCTGAGCGATACCGTGACGCTAGGCTTGCTCGGGTCGTTACTGTTGACCTGAAGCGAGCCGCTGTCCGCTCCGGTGTTCACGGGCGAGTAGCTGATTTGCACGTTAGTGGAACCGCCTGGCTGAATCGTGAAAGGCGTCGCCGGCGTTGAGGCGCTCAGGCTGAACTCCGCGCCAGTAACCGACAATCCCGTGACAGTGCAGGCCCCGGTTCCCGTGTTGCCGATACTGACCGGTTGGGTAGCACTCTGTCCCGTCTGCACGGATCCAAGATTCAGTGAGAGGGGGGTGGCGTTGATGTTGCAGACTGTCGCCGGCGCTGTGCCACTCCCGTTGAGGGAGACCACAATCGACGCCTCGTTCGAGTCGTTGCTCGCAATCGTCAATTGACCGCTGTCGCTCCCCGATGCGCCAGGAGTGTAGTTCACCTGGACTGTCGCGTTCGCGCCCGCGGCGATGTCGAAGGGAGTGGCTGGCGTTGAGCTGTTCAAGACGAAATCGCTATTCCCCGAGATTGTCAGTGAACTGATCGTGAGGGCTGCGCTGCCCGTATTGCTGATCGTCGTGCTCCGCGTCTGGGTGTTCCCGACAGTCACTGCTCCGAAGTCGAGGGCCAGAGGTGCAACGTCGATCTCAGGTGCGCTGGGAGGCGGTGTGGCCGGCGGATCCAGAGTCCCGATATTCGTTGGAGCCGCCAGGGTCGAAGGCGTTCCATCCCCGATGTCATAGACGGTGTTTGTCCCCACCGTCCACCCAGGTTGGGTGTTCGCGTTGATTTCCTGCAGGTTGGTGAAACCACCCGGATCGGAATCCGAGTTCGGGCCCGCCACTGCCTGGATCCTGGCGGCGATACTGGTTCCAGCCTGTTGCTGGATCGCATGACCATACCCGTTCAGGAAATTCCGGCCGGCGTCATGGCACAATTCACAACCCGCGTTTCCAGAGGTTGACGAAGGGTACACTCCCAGCCAGGTGTTGTAATAGGTGCTGGTCGATAACAGGTAGCCTGCCGTCACCAAGATCAGGAACGCTACGATTAACGGCCTAAACCGTTTGATCTCTCCCGTGTGCCGAATCAATCTCATGTCCTTCCCTCCCCGTTGAATGTCATGCGAATCGACTGCTCATGAACGCGTCGTCCGCGTTGGGCAAGACTTCACCCAATTCGCGCGCCCCTTCGGGCGACATGTCCCACGTGCGTAGCACTTCGTGGGCCGTAGCATGAAAATTTGTCACCCGTGTAACGGTGGCTGAAGTGGCAGGGTTTATGGACTGGGCAGCGGATGGGCGCTGCCGCCATCATCTGGGAGAGAGGGTCCGCAGTGTCAACTCTGCGAGTAGCTTTTTCAGGCGAGTGAAATTCTTCACTGCAAAATACGCGCGGCGCCGCGCGATCGATGTTATTCCACCAGGGCGATGATTCTGCGCCGCAGCGGATTCGAGAGCTGCTGGAGCTCCAGGGTGTTCCCTCCCTGAAGACTCACCGACCCCGATATCACCTGAAGGGGCGCCCGGATGTGGGCGTTACCCTGAAACTCGATGCCCGCGCCGCGGGGCTGATAGATCAAACCGTACAGTTGCAGTTTTGGACTGGCTTGCAGGATCATAGTGGGTTTCACGGTCGGATCGTTGTTCGGGCACGGGTTGTCGAGGGAGTGGCCGCTCCCGCAGCCGTCGTAGCTGACATAGCCGCTGGTGGTGTACTGGATGGGGGAGTTCCTTTGATCCTGCCAGAAGACGGTTGGCGCGAAAGTTTCCAGCTCGGGCGGGATGGTGCCGTTCTCGGCGTTGAGCCCGTGCAGATTCATTTCGAATTTGTTGCCGGATTGGGTGTAAATCCCGCCGAAATCGAGGGCGGCGCGCACCGGCGCCAGCAGGGCCGGCACCTGCAGGCCGGGGTAATTCGCGTCCGTGAACACGAAGATCTCGCCGGCATCGGTGTTCGGCACGGAATTGCCTCCCGAGTCCAGGGCCGTGTTGTCCTGCATGATCGCGTCGTTGGGTAACGAAAGGACCGTGCCCGTCCTCGAGCCGGCCAGGAAGTACCGGCCGGGGCTGAAGGTTACCGCGTTGGAGCCGAGGTTCAGGCCACCGTAAAACACGAAATTGCCGAAACTGCCGGCACTGCCCGAGAACTTCGCGCACCCGCCCAGGGTAATAGGAGCGCCAGTGGCAACCCCTTTGCTGTCGACGGCATAGTAGGAGGCTGGCGAATACACCGGAGGGTTGCTGCAATTCCCCCCGCCGAGGGCGCCGTTAAGAAGCGCCACCTCGGGCAGTCCCGTAGGCGCCGGAGGCTGGCCTTTCCCACGCATGGGGTCGTCAAAAATCGGGAGGTCGGCAAATCCGTTTACGGGCGGCGGATCGAATTTCGTGGGATCGCTCACCCAGCCTTCCCCGCGAATGGACGTATTGCCGGAGACCAGACCCGTGCCTCCAACGACTCCCGCCTCGCCCAGAGAGCCCGCACCGGTCGAATTGGATGCCAGGATGATACCTCCGGCATGAAGCTCGCTGTTCCCCCAAACGTAGATGTCGTTGCCCATGCCGCCGCTGCCGACGACAGGCACCTCATTTTGCCGGTTGAGCGCCCACAGACTTGCGTTCGGAACGTAGTCGGCCACAGCGGCCGTGGCGCGCGCGCCCGCTGTCATTTCCTTATTTCCGAGTATGGCCGAGAAGAGCTGCGGAATCCTCCGCGATGCCCTGACGGTCACCCAATAGAATGTATTCACACAGCCGGCGGTGGGTGGGTGGCGAACCAGAGCGCTGCTTTGTCCGCAGTTTTCTGCAACGGTGGGTGACGTTAATTCGTCCGAGGCTTGCACGGTGACAGTCTGCATTACATCGCTGCTGGAGAAGCCCGCGCTCGCCGCGTAGACGCAGGCGCTTTGCAGGTTGCCGCCGCTGATGGCGGAGCAGTCTTGGGGCGTGGCCGCGCAACTGACGTTGTTAACCCCGCAAGAGATGCTGTCGGTGGGGGCTCCGTTCCGAGCCATCCTGACCGCTGCCAGGGCCGCCGAATCCACCGCCAGTTGCGCCGATTTCCTCGTGAAGTACGACCAGCCCAGGTCCATGACCAACCCCAGCATCCCGCACATGAGAACCAGGGCGACGGTCACCATGATGAGAACCTGGCCTCTTTGGGGCGACCTGGAAAACGCTTGTCTCATCCCATCACCGCCTTCAGTACTGGATTACCTCGCGCGAACTGGCGGGCAGAACGAATGTCCCGAAACTCTGAGCGCGGCCCGCACCCGGCCAGAACATCGCAATCGCGGACCGGAAGGAGTACCGCGCATTGACCTCTACCCAGCCCATCATCGACTCGCCGCCGGCGTCGGCCGCGGCGCCCGGCGCCGCGGCAGGCCAGAAGGTGTTGCCCTGCCCGCCGGTGGCGAGACAATTCGCCAAGGTTGCGCACACCACGGTTCTGGTGCGCGAAGTGAATGTCACATTCCGGATCTCGCTCGGGGGCATTCCTATCGCGTAAGTTCTGATCCGCTGCGAAATATCCCGAATCCTGACCGCGCAGTTGCTGGGCGTGAGGTTGCAGTCGTTGCCGTGGACCATGGCGAAACGCGCCCCTTCCTTCACCGCGCTGGCCAGAGTGTGATACATCCACATGCCCCGCGAAACCTCGAAAACGGAGATCAATAGGAAGATCACGGGAATCCCCACGAGTGAGAATTCGATGATTGAGTTTCCGGCCCTCGAAGATCTCCTGTGAAGCATTTCTAGTCTCCGAATACTCTTACTTCCGCGGCACGATTGATGGTGAGCCGGCCGGTGACCAGCCCCGGGATGGGGATCATGGACACGGTTTGGTAGGTGACTAGAACCCGGGAGGCGGACAGCCCCTCGGAATCCGTGAAGGGGGTGGCCGTTACCCGCAGCGGGCCGCTCGAGACAGCCGCCCACGAATTGGCTGGCATTCGGCATCATGGCCATCTCCAGTTGGGCGCGATAGCACGCCGTCGCCTGGTCCGCCGCCGTGCCCTCGCATTGGGCCGTGTAAAGCGCCGCAATCCGCGCCGCATTCTGTGTTGAGATGAGAGCGTAGGAATAGAAACCGAAATCCAGCGCGCCCACGAACAGAAAGAAGATCCAGGGCATTAGCAACGACAGTTCCATGATCGCTTGCCCTGCCCTGGGCCGTTTGCTGCCGATTCGTGCCAACCTGGTCTCCTCCGGTGCCGCCACCGGCCTCGGCCCGTGGCGGTCCACGATGCAAGACAGATGGGAGGCGGAATTTCTTTACGCCACCAACCGGTTTTCTTACGGAAAGTTTCATCGGGCATGCGCATGGTATTAGTGGACCGGGCCTCTCATAACTTAAGTTAACGTTATCCAAAGTGGTCTAGGCAAAGCGGCTCACATAATAAATAATAAGGTGACAGGCGATTGAAAGTTCGGTGAGTACTTATACAAACACACTTTGCGCAGACGGCTTGGTGTCTCCGCCCGGCTCGGCCGAGAGGGCGCTGCAAGGCCTTGTAGTGCAGTTGTACACGGAAAACTCAACTGGACTTTTCCGTTATGCCCTGACCATCACCCGTGACCGGCGCATGGCCGAAGACGCGATTCAGGACTGCTTCCTGCGCTTCTTCGTCGCCCTTAAGAACAACCAGCTCATCCACAATCCGCGGGCCTGGCTGTACCGCGTGCTGCGCAATCTCTTGCTGAATGAGACACAAAGGTCGATTTCCAGATCATCCACGGGCATTGAGGCCGCGGTTGAGAAGCCGGATTGGCACCGGAACCCCGAAGCGTTTTTGTGGCGAAAAGAATTGGCACAGGGGGTCCGGGCGGCTCTCTCGCCTCGCGAGATGGAGTGTCTGCAGCTCCGGCTGGAGGGCCTGGACTATAAGGAAATCAGCATAACGCTGCGGATCAGGCCTGGAACAGTAGGCGCTTTGCTCGCTCGGGCCGTGAAAAAGACGCAGACAGCATTAGGGCGGGGAGTGGATGAACTATGAAAGCTGGTTTCTGGCGGCAAATGCGCGACCGTTTCACAAGCCCTCGCCATCCGAGTTTCGTACAGTTGCTGGATTGGCATGAGGGTGAACTCGAGGAGCGTTGGCTGGTGTGGACCACGCGGCATGTTCTGGCGTGCCCTGAATGCCGCAAGGAAGCCGAGCGGATCCGGCGCGTCCTCGATCGAAGTTCGGTAAAGCTTGCCGAAACCCGAGCCCCCATGAACAGAGTCACGGCTCGTCGGCTCTGAGAGATGAGATCTCGTCGCACTGCCGGAACATCTCCATCAGGAGGGTTATCTGCGGCTGGTGGCCCGGCTCAAGCCCTATCTCGGTCTCTATCCTTTAATGCTCCTTGAGCAGTCTCCGGCGGGCGGCCCGAGCCTTCGCGCCGAGATCTTTCGAACTGCCCAAGTATTGCTCGGTCGGAGGGCGGCCTCTGTGCTGATTTTCAACTACGAACTGGAAGCTAAGGCGGACGCGGGACTATGCTGAGCATGAGCGCATCGGCGGCCACTGACATGAGGCTTGAGCAACCAAGCCGCTGCGGTGTCATGGTTCGCCTCGCCGCCAACGCGTCAAGCCTGATCTGGCTGATGACGTTGGGGCTGGTGTTGTTTGGGGCCGGCTCGGTGGCCCTTTGGATTGCAACTCGAGAGGGGCAGGCTTTCGGACACTTCTTCCGGTACGGCGGGTTCCCTTTCCGCACCGGCCTGGCTATCGTCGAATGCCTCTTGGCTGTGGTCTGCTGGCGGCTGTTTGACCGGGGAGAACCCCTGCGGATCGCCTGGGCATTCATTACGGCGGCCTCAGCGTTCCGCTTGATGGGCCTGGCGGTTGCGTCCGCTTCCGGCGCGCTGGTCAGCAATCTCGCCAGCATGGCGCTGATGGCCGTGGGCCTGTTGATGGTTCTGAAGATTTACCGGAAACTCGGCCTGTTGCGCAAGCCAGGGTTGCCCGCAATTGCCCTCCTGCTGCCGGTGGGGGTCTTCTTTGTGATGCAGTTCTCCGACATGTTCCGCTGGTTGTTGGAGCCGAATCAGCCCGCCGGCATCTTGAAGGTGGCCGGCTGGGTGGCGCCGTCGCTGCTCGGACTGCTCACGGTGGAGGCAGTCTTGCTCTACCGCGCGGTCATGGACATGGGTGACGGCCTCATAGGCGCCTGTTGGGGTTCATACACCATCGCGATCTTCTTGACTTCCTTCGGCGACGCAGGGGCCTGGGCCATGAACCGGGGGCTGCTGCCCGGCCAGTACTCTTACGTGAGCTTCTTTGTCTGGCTCGTCGCCAGTCTGGCCTACTCTCTGGGGCCTGCTTTCCAGGTGGAGGCCATTGTGCGAGCCCGGAATCCTCAGTTGGACGCGCGATAAGGATCGAGCCCCCTGCTCACCTCCAACAGACCAGTTTCACTTCGGTCATCTCTTCCACGGCGTACTTCGGTCCCTCGCGGCCCATGCCGCTGAGCTTGACGCCGCCGTAGGGCATTTGGTCCAGCCGGTAGGCGGGCACCTCGTTGATCAGGAAGCCTCCCACGTGGACCTGGCGAGCCGCCCAGAACGCTTTCTGGATGTCGCGCGTGTAGATGCCGGCCTGCAAGCCGTACTCCGAGGCGTTGACCATCTCGATGGCTTCCTCCAGGCTGCCGCAGGAGTTTACCGCGACCACCGGCCCGAAAGCCTCCTTGCAGGAGAGCTTCACCTGCGCGCGGCACTTCACTGAGAACCGCCGGCTCGACGGTGGCGCGGCGGCGGGACGCCTCCGGTCACCACCTTCGCTCCGGCGCGGCCGGCCTCCTCGATCCATCCCTCGACCCGCTCGGCCTCCTTCACCGTGATCAGCGAACTGATCTCGGTGGAGGGCTCGTGCGGATGGCCGATGCGCAGCTTGCGGCGCCGTCCACCATGCGGTCCAGCAACTCGCTGTGGACGCGCTTGTGGGCGAAGATGCGCTGCACCGAGATGCAGACCTGCCCCGAATTGGCGAAGCTGCCGGTGACGCAGCGGGGAACGGCAGCGTCAAGATCCGCGTCCTCTTCGACGATCACCGCCGAATTGGAGCCGAGTTCCAGTGTCACCCGCTTCATCCCCGCCAGGCTGCGAATGTGCAGGCCCACCTCCGGGCTGCCGGTGAAGGTAATCATCGCCACCTTGGGGTGGCTGACCAGGAGGTCGCCCACCAGCCCGCCGGGACCGGTGATCACGTTCAGCGCGCCCTGCGGGCAGCCCGCTCTCCTCGAAGATCCTGGCCATCATCAGGCCGGTGACTGGCGTGGCCGAAGCGGGTTTGTGGACCACGGCGTTGCCCGCGGCGATGGCGGGTCCGATCTTGTGCATCGCCAGGTTCAGCGGGAAGTTAAAGGGGGTGATCGCGGCGATGACGCCCACGGGCTCGCGCAAGGTCATCGCCCAGCGGCCCTTGCCGGAAGGCGAGGCGTCGGCACGGTATCACCTCGCCGCACAGCCGGTGCGCTTCCTCGGCGGAGAAAAGCAGCGTTTCCGCGGCCCGGCCCACCTCGGCGCGCGCCTCCCGAATCGGCTTGCCGCTCTCCGAGCTGAGGGCCATGGCAAGCTCCTCGCTGCGCTCCAGGACCTTGTCGCGTGCGCTGCGGAGGATGGCGGCCCGCTCGTCGAGGGTCAGCTCGCGCATCACCCGTGCGGCGTCGTGTGCCGCTTGGACCGCCGCTTCCACCTGCTCTGCCCCGGCTTCGTAGACCGTCGCAACCTCGGAGCCGTCGTAAGGCAGTTCGATTTTCAGCGGACGGCCTGTCACCACCTCCCGCCCGCCAATGTGCATCGGATATTCCATGGGACCTCCAGCCTGTCAATGACCCAAAGAGGATCTGAGAACGTTGCCGCCGGCGTCAACCACCGCGGCCGCCGCGAAGTGCGAGCTCTCCGGCGGGCCGAAACGCAGGTCCGCTGCCTTCACCATCACTGCGCCTTCCGGATCCGCGACAGGCGTCACGCTCCACGCGGGCCACTGCGAGAAAGCCGTGAAGACCCGGAACGCTTGCGTCTGGCTCGCGCGGGCTATCGCGGCCCGCGATTCCGGTTTGTAGTAGATGGCGCCGCCTGTAGGGGTCGAATTCCTCCATCAGGTTCATGTCCTGGATGCATTTCCATGAAGGCCCGGCCCTCCACCAGGCCAACCCAGCGGAAGGGATTCGCCGGCGTGGGCATCGCGGCGACCCGCAGCGGGGCTTCGCCCTGGTACATTCTGGATTCCAGCACGGCAACCGCCCTCTCGTGAAGCAGAAACCGCCCGAAGCCGTAGACCGCGAGCAGGCATAAGACTACGATCGCCGCTCTATGGGGCGGGGAGGGCCGGGCGCCGATCTCGCGGCTCACCAGCCCGCTCAGCCACGGCGCTGCAAGCCCGACGCCGAACAGCACCCAGATCCATACGTCCACAATCGCAATGAAATCCGCGTTGAACCACTGGTCCGAGAAGGGCCACAGCAGCCGCACCCCGTAAGTGTTAGTGAGGTCGAACAGCGGATTGGAGGCGACGCCGATCAGGGCCACCAAAAAGGCCCGTCCCCAGGAGAACTTCTTGCGCCTGAACAACCGCACCAGCGCCACGACCAGCAGCGCCAGCAGGGGCATCGCCACCAACGAGTGCGTTGGCCCCCTGATGGTAGCGGAGATACCCGGTTGGGCCGGTGAAGGCGGCGAGCACATCCAGGTCGGCCATGTTGACCGCCACGACCAACAGCAGCGTGGCGTGCGGCGAAATCCGATTCAGTCCCGCCCGGCTCAGGAGCACCCCGGAAAGCGTGTGCGTGATGTTGTCCATAGGCGGAGTCCCTTCAAGGTGACAGCGCGCCCGCTGGCGTGAGCAGCGTCAAGGCGTCGGGCACGATCTCGATCCTGGCCGGAAGCTGCCCGGCGAGCTCCCCATCCACCTCCACGTAAACCGGAACCTCGCCGCAGGGATGAAACTCGGCCGACTTCACGTGCAGGATGGAGACGCCGCTCATGGGGGCCAGCCGGTTCAACAGCGCTCCGGCCAGATACTTCAAGTAACGAAATGTATCCTGGCCTTCGAACAGGGCCAGCCCGAAATCGTCGCGGAGCAGGCCGGCGTGACGGGTGATGTTCACGCTGCCGCCGTAGTTCCGCACACGGCTGGCCAGGGCGAATGTGACGCGTGACGTCTTCTCGTTCAGGCGGACCTCGAACTCGTCCAACTTTCGGCCCAGCTCTCTCGATCCGGTGATCCAGTAGGAGAGTTTGCCGTGACTCCTCTTCAGCCCGGGGTCGAGCCGGGTCACAATCCGCGCGTCGAAACCCACTCCCGCCATCATCAGAAAGTAACGGTGGACCGGGCCGATGTCCGAGGTCAGCAGGCCGGCGCAGAGCCTCGTCGGAATCCACTCCCCCACGCGGCGGGCGATGTCTTCCATGGGCCCGCGAAGGCCCAGTTCGGTCGCCAGCACATTTCCGGTGCCGGCGGGCAGGATGCCGAGGGGCACGGCCTCATGGATCATGCCGTTCAGGACTTCGTTGATCGCTCCATCCCCGCCGGCCACCAGGATCAGGTCTGCGCCCTCGCGGATACAATCGCGCGCGATGCCGGCGGCCGAGCCGCTCCCCCGCGTGGCTGTGGCGGTGAGCTTGTGTCCCGCTTCGCGGAGTGCCGCGACCGCCCGCTCGACGCGCTGCAGGCCCCGCCCCTGCAAGCCTCGCGCCGAAGGGTTGTAAATCAGAAAGGCGTTGCTGTAGGTAGCGATGTGACAATTATAATAGACGCCAATGGACCATCGCTCCGCACGGGACGAAATCGACCGGCTGCGCGCCAGCCTGAGGCATCACGAGCACCTGTACCACGTGCTCGACCGGCCCGAGATCAGCGATGCCGAGTACGACGCCCTGATGCGGCGCCTCCAGGAGCTGGAGCGGCAGCATCCCGAGCTGGCCACACCCGATTCGCCGACGCAGCGGGTCGGCGGCAAGCCCAGGGAAGGCTTCGTCAAGGTGCGGCACACTTCGCCCATGTTGAGCCTGGACAACGCGCTCAATGAGGGCGAACTGCGCGACTTCGACCGCCGGGTTCGGGAGCTGTTGCGCGGCGCGCCCTTCCGTTATGTCGCCGAGATGAAGCTCGACGGTCTCTCCATGGCGGTCCACTACCAGGACGGCGCTCTCCGCCAGGCGATCACGCGGGGAGACGGCGTGGAGGGAGAGGATGTTACCGGGAACGCGCGCACCATCCGGCCGCTGCCCTTGCGCATTGCGACCAACCTGGCCGCCCTTGAGGTCCGTGGCGAAGTGGTGATGACCCGCCGCGCGTTCGAGCGGCTGAACCTGGAGCGCGAGGCCGAGGGACAGCCCCGCTTCGCCAATCCCCGCAACGCCGCCGCCGGTTCCATTCGTATGCTCGACCCCTCCGTCACCGCCTCCCGCCGCCTGGACTACTTCGCCTACTTCCTGTTTACGGACGGGGCGCCGCACTACGACAGCCAGTGGCAATCGCTGGAGGCCCTGGAGAAGCTGGGATTCAAAGTGAATCCCCACCGCCGGTTGTGTGCCGGATGTGGAGGAACTCGTGGAGTTCTGCCGCGAGTGGGGAGAGCGCCGGGAGCAGCTTCCCTACGAAACCGACGGCATCGTGGTCAAGGTAGACCTCGTGGCCCAGCAGCGCCAGTTGGGCTGGACGGCCAAGGCCCCGCGCTGGGCCATCGCCTTCAAGTTCCCCGCGCAGCAGCAGACCACCGTCGTGGAAGCCATCGAGGTGCAGGTGGGCCGCACCGGGGCCTGACACCCGTGGCCCGGCTCAAACCCGTCACGGTAGGCGGGGTCACGGTTTCCAGGGCGACGCTGCACAATGAAGACGAGATCGGCAGGCTGGGGGTCGAGATCGGCGACACGGTGCTGATCGAGCGCAGCGGCGACGTTATCCCCAAGGTAGTGCGCGTGGTCGAGAAGGGGAAGAACCCGCGGGCCTTCCGCATGCCCAAGCAATGCCCCGTGTGCGGGGGCCACGTGGTACGTCAGGAAGGCGAGGCCGCCAGCCGCTGCATCAACACCAACTGTCCGGCCCGGCTGAAGGAGTCGATCCTGCATTTCGCGGCGCGCAGCGTGATGGACATCGACGGCATGGGCGAGGCGCTGGCGGATCAACTGGTGGATCGCGGCCTGGTGAAGAGTGTCGCCGATCTCTATGGGCTCACCGCCGAGGCGCTCATCCCACTGGAGCGCATGGGCAAGAAGTCCGCCGAAAAGCTGGCCGCGAACATTGACCGCTCGCGCAAAAACGGGCTGCCCCGGGTGATTTCAGGCCTGGGGATTCCATTCGTCGGGGAGCGCACGGCCCAGATCCTGGCCGACACCTTCGGGAGTCTGGACAAGATTGCCGCGGCGGATGAGGAGACCTTGCAGCAGGCCGAGGAGGTCGGTCCCAAAGTCGCCCAAAGCATCCAGCAGTTCTTCCGTGAGCCGCGCAACCAGGAACTGGTGCGCAGGCTGCGGGAGGCGGGACTGAAGTTCGAGCAAGCGGTGGTCCGCAAGGCAGGCGGGCCGCTGGTGGGCAAGGTCTTCGTGTTGACGGGGACGCTGCCACACCTGACGCGCGACGAGGCCAAAGCCAAAATCGAGGCCGCCGGCGGCAAGGTGACGGGTTCAGTCAGCAAGAAGACCACATACGTGGTAGCTGGCGATGAGGCCGGCTCGAAGCTGGACAAGGCCCGCGAACTGGGCGTCGCGGTGATCGACGAGGCGGGGCTGCTTAAGATGCTGGCCTCTTGAATCGATTCCACCAAAAAAAAGCCCGGCTGACTCACTTGCAGGAGCCAGCCGGGCTTGTTGCTATAACGGGTCTAGAACTCGAACTTGATGCCGAATCGGCCGACAAAACCGAGACCGAAGTTGTCGGCTTTGCCGAAGCGCGGGATCAACGCGCCAGTGGCCTTCTCCGCGTCCGGGGATGCCGCCACCAGAGCCTTATAGTCGTAGCCCTTCGTGAAGTCGAAGCCCATGTTCATGCCAGAGCTGGGGGTGCGGTAACGGTTGTAATAGTTGTAGGTGTACTGCGAGGTCTTCTGGTTGAACAGGTTTTGAGCGTTGAACTCAAGTCGAATTCGCTTGGTCTCACCCACCCTGATGCTGTGGCTGAGTAGTAGATCGGTGTTGTGACGAAGGGACTGCGGCCCATGTCGCCGCGGCCATTGACCATGATAGGAATGTTGTGGGTATCCTGCACATAGGTTGTGATCGGCACCCCGCTGGCGGCGCGGAAGTTGACGCCGATTTGGGTCTCGCCGGCCTTCGATGGCAGCGTGTAGCGCCGTAGAGCTTGAAAACGTGCGGCCGGTCAGAGCCCAGGCGGCCGGTCACGTCCAGATTGCCATGGGCATCGTACATGTAGTAATCCAGGTCGTAGGCGCGTGTTGCGGAGCTTCCGGGCCGGAAGGGCGACGATGACGCCTGCTGCGAAACCGCGGATCCCCGGTATGTAGAGGCGGGGAGAACTTCGTCGGAGTTCTGCAACCCGGCGTAATCGCCCCACAGACGGCTGAGCACGTAACTGCCGCTGGCGAACCAGCGGCTCGCAAAGCGCCGCGTGAAGGAGAGTTCCAGGGCATCATAGGTCGCGCTTCGGCTTGGGTATGTTGAACGCCTTGACGAATGCGCTGCTCGGCGAACTCTTCTTCGCGAGTCCCTAGCCGGGATTGGCATAGATGTAGACTTCACTGCCGTCTACCAGTGTCCCGATGTCCTCGATGGTGGTCCGCAGGGAGTTATGGATGTACCGCGCTGCTACCATCAACTGCGGAGCCACCTGGTACTCCATGCCCGACATTGACCACGTAGGAGCTCATCGGCCGGATGTTGGGGTCGAGTTGTTCGGCGCCGAACGCCGGAATGCGCCAATCCTGGAACGCCGTGGGCCATAGGTTGTTGCCGGGCAGGTTGGTGCCGCTCAAGCCCAGAATGTAGTTCTTGTCGATCGAATCCAGCGGCCGATAATACGTCCGCCACACATCGCCGCCGAAAGTTCCACGCGCCAGCTCATACTTCACCCAGTCAAAGTACCGGCCCCAGCTTCCGTAGATCTTTACCTTGCCGTTGCCGAAAAGGTCGAAGCTGCCGCCCAGCCGCGGGGCGATCTTGGAGCCCCACCCGAACTCGAAGGCGAATGGCTTGATGTCGCGGCGGAAGGAGGGGATCACTTCCTTTTCGAACCGGAGGCCGAGATCGAGGCTCAGGCGGCTCCCGATCTCTCCAGCGGTCCTGGAAGTAGAAGTGATCGATGGTCCCGCCTGTCGAGCCCTTCGTGCCGATGTCATCCACCTGGTAGTAGCCGTACGTGCCGCGTCGCCGTCTGCCCGTTGGGCAGCGCCAGGGAGCCGTTCCAATTCAATGTGATATAGCCGCCGCCGGGATAGCCGTTTTCAACCTTGTTGACGTTCTTCTGGCGGCCGATGCCGAACTTGAAATCGTGCTGTTGACCCGCCAGGCTGATGAACTTGGAGAGGTCGGCCTGGATCAGGTTGCGGGTCGCGAGATCGAACAGGGTCGTCTGCGTGCGGGGTATCGTGGTGTAACCCTTCGGCTGCTGCAAGGACGGGTCCAAACCGGCGATGCCTGTGGAAGGCTCGCCCCACTCGATTGCGCTCTGGTTCGGAACGCCGAGCTTCTTGTAATTGTCCCAGAACCGCGCCGCCTTGACGTTCAGCAGCGTGGTCGGGGAGATGGTCCAGTCGACGCTGGCGTTGTAGTTGGTCTGGGGGCTGAAATTTCCCTGCGTCTGGTAGCGCCTTAAGCGACGCGACCGACGGAAGTGCTCTGGTTTGCGTAGTAGTTGTAGCCCGGCAAATGTCCCTGCGGGCTGCTCGGCGTCCAAAGGTAACCCACCGTGGCGCGAATGTTCCTGGTCACGTCGGCGGAAACCTTGTTGTACGCCATCCAGTTTTGCGTGTCCCTGGTAAGATCGACCGGGTCTTGTCGGAGGCGAGAACGTTCCGCTTCTCGTCAGTCCATCTCGGCGAGGCAGCGCTGAAGAAGTACAGCCGGTTCTTGATGAAATACCCTCCCAGCGAGTAGCCGACTTCATGCTGGCTGGACGGCTGTTCCGTATCCTGTGATTATGGAGATGGTCATCAGATCGCTGGGGTCCATCAACATGCGCTGTGGCGGGCCGGCGTTCAGCTTGCTGCCGGAGAAATAATAGTGCACATCGCCGTGGAACGAGTTGCCACCGGAACGCGTGATGGCGCTGATGACGCCGCCGAGCGCGCCGCCGTACTGCGCCTCGATGCCGGCTGTCTTCACCTGAATCTCGTCCAGGATCTCGATAGGCGGCATCCTGACGCGACTGCCCTTCAATCAGCGAGTTCGTCGAAAGGCCATCCACGGCGAACTGGTTCTCCGAACCGCTGGCGCCGTTGACCTGAATGCCACCTTCCACCAGGTTGCCGGCGTTCACGGAAGGAGAAGCGGCTGCCAAAGACTGAAACCTGCGGGTCTTTGGCAGGCGGCTGAACTCTTCCTGCATCACGTTGTGGCCAACGGTGGTCGTCGTTGTGTCGATCAGAGAGCCTCGCCGACGACCTCAATCGTCTGCTGGCCGCCCGTGACCGCCAAATCCGCGTTCAGGGAAATCACCCTGCCCGCCACAACAATCACGTCCGGGTACTCCACCGAGTAAAGCCCTTAACCTCAAACCTCACCGAATACCGGCCCGGTTCCAACGCGCGGAGCACGAACGACTCCGTCATTCCCCGTTGTGGTCGTGGTCACACGGGCGGACGTCCTGCTCGTCGCGGTCACCGTCACGTTCGGCACAACGGCCTTGCTTTGGTCCCTAGCAACGCCCTGCAACTCGCCGGAACGCTCCTGAGCGAACGCAAACCCAACCAAAAACGCAATCAAAAGCAACGTCACTGCAACCCTGCTTGATGTGCGTAAGATGATGTTCATAGACTATCTCTCTCCTTCGTGCACAATCCTCCACCTTGGTCAAAACAAGAGTTCCGGATCTCGCACACTTCAAAATACACTGTGTTTCGATCTTTTGCAAGTAAAAGATGGGGTTCGGTTTAGCCGCTTTTTGGCTCACCTCGCTGCTATGGAATTTGGGAGCAGCAAGCGGCAGCGAATGCGCGTTATCCTCACCTTCCATGCAATCTCTTAACCGCGGGCGGCTTAACGCCTATGGCTTTTGGAAGGCGCGCCCGGGGCTGGGTCAAAGTACCCCGGCAAGAGCGACCGGGGAGGTCGTGATTAACAAAGGTTAACGCCGCTTCGTCGGTCGTCAACAGCCAGCGGTCTGCTAACCTCAGAGGTTGATTCCTTCGCGTCGGAGAACCCACTGCGCTTCATCGCTCAATCACTCATCGCCTGGGGGCTGCCGGGACTGTTCCTGCTGGCAGTGCTCGACTCGGCGGGGATTCCGCTGCCCGCCGGCGTGGATGCCCTCATAGTCGCCCTGGCGGTATTGAAACCCTCGTTGGCCTACTTCGCGGCCGCGCTGGCTACGGTGGGCTCCGCCGCCGGTTGTATGATCTTGTTCTATATCGCACGCAAAGGCGGCCAGAAGTATCTGGACAGCCGGGTGCGCACCGGTAAGGCGCTGCGGCTGCGAGCTTGGCTTCAGCGTTATGGCCTGGTGACGGTCTTTGTTCCCACGCTGCTGCCGATCCCGTTGCCGACCAAGGCCTTCGTCATTTCAGCGGGCGCCTTGGGCGTGCGGCCGGCTTCGTTCCTGCTGGTGGTTCTGGCCGCGCGCATCCCCAGATATTTCGGCCTGGCCTACCTCGGCTCGCAGCTTGGCGCGCATTCGATGGCTTGGGTGCGCGCGCACGCCTGGCACCTCGCTGCCATCGGGGTGGCGCTCATGGCCGGTTTGATTCTGCTGGTGTGGTTGGCAGGGCGGCGGCGAAGCCAGGCTTAACCGGATCGCCTCTTGGTCCGTTTCGCCTTCACCGGAGCCTCAACCGCGCTGGCCATGTGCTCCAGCGGCCGCAGCGGCATGCAAGCGAAGAACAAGAAAGACGGCCAAAGCTGCGTATACATGCGGTCCAGCGGCGTCTGCCGCCGGTTCCCGAGCAGAGTGGGATTTGAGAGGATCACGACACAGTAGCAGGCCAGCACGGTTCCCACCGCCGCCGCCCCGAAAACCCAAGGTTTCGATAGCCGGCTGGAATGCTCACGCCGAGCGCCGCCGCCAGTATGGCCAAAAGCAAGATAGGATTCGACCAGAGCTCCACTCCCAGGTCCACCAGCCCCTGGAATAAGGCCTGGAGCAGGAACCACCAGCGCTCGGCCATCCACACGCGCGTGGCGGCCTTTGACGCGCCCTGCGTGACCGTGGGGTTGGCATGTGGCGCAAGCCAGAGCTTGAGGCTCGCCACCGCGAGCAGCCCCGGCAAAGCACCCGCCACAAACCAGGGCAGGCTTCGCAGCAGCCAGCCCCAGCGGCCCTGCCAACACTCCCAGGCGGCCATGCACATCATGATCACGGCGCAGAAGGCGATTCCCTCGTCCTTGGTCCAGGCAGCCAGGGACGCAAACAGCCCCGCCAGCACCAGTGCACGGCGGGGGTGCGCGTCCCGTGTGGCTGATGAATAGCAGCAACAGCACCCCCAGATAGTAAAGCGATAGCGGTACATCCGAGTACTGCCAGGAGAGATGTTGAAGGAACTGCTGATTGGCCAGGAGCACCAATGCCGCGAGCAGACCCAAGCTGGTTCCCCGCAGCAACGCCAGTCCGGCCACCAGTAGCGCCGCCACGCAGCCGCCGAACAGAAAAGCCGCGGCGATGGGCACGGCTGTATCCGGTGGCGTCTGGCCCGCTACCTTCCAGTTGTGCGCCACAAAGCCCGACAGTAGCAAAGGATAGTCCGGGTGAGTGCGTGTGA
Organism: Bryobacterales bacterium; assembly: GCA_963744775.1. GTDB lineage: Bacteria > Acidobacteriota > Terriglobia > Bryobacterales > Bryobacteraceae > CAVUVG01. The sequence goes on along the minus strand of CAVUVG010000020.1, from coordinate 156,534 downwards.
GCAGAGGCGACATCGCGTTGCGCCAAGATTCGCCCGGACCCGCCAGGTATCTCGCGCGAAGATTCCAGATGGCCCATGCATCCCATCCTCCGTGCGGGTTCGCCTGCGAGATCCTCAACTCAGTAACCAGAATCGGGAGCAGGCAGGCCGCGAAAAGAATGACCAGCACCCAAGTCCATCGGAAACGGGGAGCGGCCGGCTTCGCGGGGCCCGCGGCACGCGGAGCCCCGTCACGCGCCCTCCAAGCCAGCGCTGCCAGGGTCAGGAGCCCGAGGGCATCCAGCAGCAGCAGGACGCCGGAGGAAGCCACCCCCGCTACCAGCAGCAAGAAATACAGGAGGGAGGACAGGCCCGCTCCGGCCCCCGCGCCGAGGGCCGCTTCGAGCAGCATAACCGCCCATCCGGGCCCCCGTCCCTTGACGGGTTTCACCCAGTGGACCAACAACCAGCCAGACAGGACCCATGCCAGGAACGGAAGGAACCCCATGGCTACTTCTTCTCCTGGCGGAAGAGCATCACACCGCGTCCGTAATTCTTCAGCAGCTTCAGGCCGTGCTGCTGCTCCAGCCCGGCGAGATCCGGCCGCTCATGGAAATTACCCAGGACCAGTTCGGGTTGTGGGCTTACCCGATCGGGAGCGAGCAGGTGCGGCGCCACGGTGTAGAGCGCCGAAAAGAAAATAGCCTGATTGTTGTCCCGCCGGAACGGAACATCGGAGTAGTAGCCGATGACGGCCGGCGCTCCGAGCTCCGCCCGCAGTGCGCCCAGTCTCTCTTCCTGCTGCGCCACTCCCCAGGGATCGGGGTGCTCGCGGTAGTTGGCGGTCATCACCTCCAGAAAGTCGAGCGAAGCGGTCAAGCACAGCAGGAAGACGACGCCGATACCGCACCAGGCGCGGACCGGAGAGATACCGCCCGTCAACCCACAACCTTCCCGTCGCGCATCCGCACCGTGCGGTGACCGAAGGCGGCCGCCTCGGGGTTGTGCGTGATCATGAGGATGGTTTGGCCCAGGCGCTGGTTCAGGTCCTGCATCACCCTCAATACGATGTTCGAGTTCTCGGTGTCCAGATTCCCCGTCGGCTCGTCGGCCAGCAGGATGGAAGGGTGATTGACGATGGCCCGCGCGATGGCCACCCGCTGCTGCTCGCCGCCCGACAGCGCCCTGGGCTTGTGGTGCAAGCCGCCCGCAGATTCCGAGCAGTTCGAGCACCTCGCGGAACTTCGGGTCCTCGCCGTCTTTCGCACCGGCGATGTGGCGCGCGATGGCGATGTTGTCGGCGGCGGTGAGCGTGGGCAGCAGGTTGTATTTCTGGAAGACGAACCCAACCTCTTTCTTCCGCAACTCGGTCCGCCCGCGACTCGGACATGGCTCGCAGGTCTTTCCCGTGGATGAAGACGGTCCCCGAAGTCGGCGGCGTCAGCCCGCCCAGGATGTGAAACAGCGTCGACTTGCCGGAGCCGGACGGACCGATGATGGAGACGAACTCGCCGCGCATCACGTCCAGGTTCGCCCCGCGCAGCGCCTGCACATCCACGTCGCCCACGCGGTAGACCTTGCGCAGCTCGCGCGCCTGGATGACGATCTCGCCGTTACTCATAGGAAAGCGCCTCGATCGCATCCTGCCGGGCCGCCTTCCAGGCGGGGTACATGGAACCGAGCAGCGCGCCCACCACGGAGATCGCCCCCGCGATAGGCCACCACTCGGGCACGATCTTCTGCGTCAGTGAGGAGGGGACCAGCGTCATGATCGCCCAGCGGCTGCCGTAGGTCAGCAGGATTCCAATCACCGACCCAGCCACAGCCAGAAGAACGGTCTCCCGGAAGATGATGTCCAGCACGTAGCCCGGAGAGGCCCCCAGCGCCTTGAGAATCCCAACTTCGCGCGTGCGCTCCAGCACCGCCGTGTACATGGAGAGGAACACCACCAGGAAGCCCACCACGATCGACAGGCCGATGATCACCCCGATGAACGCGCTCAGGCCGGGGACGTTGCTCACCGAATAGAGCGACGTCAGCTCCTCGATCGAGTACATGGGGTAATCCGGCAACTGCTTCTTCAGGGCGGCGATCACCTGGTCAGTGTTGGCGGGATTGTCCAGCTTGATAAAGATCTGGCTCAGCTTGCCGGTGGCGCCGACCAGGTCCTGGAGCTCATGACGCTGGACCACGATGCGCGCCAGCTTGCCGGGTTCCACGATGCCGCTGACGTGCCAGTCGCGGTTCAGCAGCCTCACCGTTGAGCCCACGGCCAGCTTGTTCTGATTGGCGTAGAAGTCGTCCACGATGATGTCGTCGGGTTTGCGGAACGGGCCGCCTGAAAGGTACTTGAAGCCGCCGCTGATCTTGTTGAACTCGTCCAGATCGATGCCGGTCACGGTGTTGATCCCGCCGATGGGGTAAACCGTGGTGCCGCCGGCCAGCCTCACGTGCGGCTGCGCGGCAAAGTAAGCCAGCATCTTCTGCAGACATCGAGGCGGAGCTGAGGCTGATCAAGGAAGTCCCCGGCGCCCGTACGATGATGTCGGCGCCCACGCCGCGAGCGCGCCGGACGGAGTCCTCGAGCATGCCCTCGCTGAGTCCCACCAGGGTCAACATCATGGTCACTTCGACGCCGATGGCCAGGACGCTCAGCAGCGTTCGCACCGGCCGGTGCTTGAGGTTGGCGATTACAAGTCTATTGATCAAGTTCCTATTGTAAACTCTGCACGCCGGCTCACAGCCACAGGCTCCGGCGCTTGCTCCGCAGCACCCAGATGAAGAAGGGCCCGCCCAGCATGGCGGTAATCACGCCCACCGGAACCTCCGTGGGCGCCAGGATGGTGCGCGCCACCGTGTCGCATGCCGCCAGAAATGCGGCTCCCAGGAAGAAGGCGCAGGGGATCAGCAGGCGGTGGTCGGCGCCCAGCCGGAGCCGCAGCGCGTGCGGCACGATCAGCCCCACGAAACCGATGGGCCCGGTGAGCGACGTCACCGTCCCGGTGACGAGAGAACCGGCCAGGTACGCCGTGAACATCAGACGCGAGGTTGAGACGCCGCGCGCCGCCGCCCACTCCTCGCCCACGGCCAGCAGGTTCAAGTCCCGCGATTTCCAGAACAGGTATCCCGCGAAGGGGATGACCACGGCCGCCAGCCACGCCAGCGTCGAATACTCCACGGCTTCGATGCCGCCCAGCAGCCAGCGCACGATGGCAAACGACTGGCCGAAATCGGCGATGTATTGCAGGAAGAGGATGCAGGCCAGGCAGATGCTGTTGATGGTCACCCCCGCCAGCAACAAAGTGAACGACGACATGCGCCGTCCTTCGCTGGCGATGCCGAGCACCAGCAGCAGCACAACCGCGGCGCCCGTGAACGCCGCCACCCAAATGGCGGGCAGGCCGGCGATCAGGCGCCACCCCGCGGAGATGGCGATGACGGCGCCCAAAGAAGCGCCGCTCGACACGCCCAGCGTGTAGGGCGTGGCCAGCGCATCCCGCAGCAGCGCCTGGAACAGCGCGCCCGCGACCGCCAGTGAGCCGCCCGCCAGCAGCGCCAGCAGGACGCGCGGCAGGCGGGCGTAGAAGAGGATTTCGGCATCGGGCGACTGCCCGGCGAAAGCGCGGGCGTAGTCGATGTGCGCCGAACCCACCAGAGGCAGGAGGCACAGCGGCGGCGACGGCCAGCCCCGCGGACAAGGCCAGCGTCAGCCAGAAGCGGCGTCCGGTCGCTGGCCTAACCACCATAGGAGATCCAGGGCTTGCCGGCCGGCGTCTGGTGGACCTCGGCGTCAACGCCGAAGACCGCGTGGATGGCATCGCGGATTCAGAACCTCGAGCGGCGCCGCATCGTACACGATCTCTCCGGCACGCATGACGAGCAGGCGATCGGAATAGGCGCCGGCCAGGTTCAGATCGTGCGTGACGGCGACGACCAGCAGGCCCTGCCGCGCCAGATCCCGCAGCAGGCGGTAAATCGAGACCTGGTGCTGAAGGTCGAGGAACGTGGTCGGCTCGTCCAGCAGCAGCACCCGGGGCGACTGGGCCAGCACCGACGCCAGAATCACGCGCTGCTTCTCCCCCCGCTCAAGGAGCGAAAATCCCGGCCGCGAAACGGGAGCGTGTCGGTGGTTTCCATGGCCCGCTCGACGGCCACGTGGTCTTCGGGCGATTCGAATATGCCGTCGCAATAGGGCGTGCGGCCCATCATCACGACCTGCTCGGCGGTGAAGGGAAACTCGATGCGCACGCTCTGCGGGACGAAGGAGACTTCCCGGGCGAAGGCGCGGCGAGGCCACTCGCGCACCTCCCTGCCGCCGTAAAGGCAGTGGCCCGTGTAGTGCGGCCGCAGGCCGGCCATGATCCCCAGCAGCGTGGATTTGCCGGCGCCGTTGGGGCCCACGATGGCCACCAGTCTGCGGCTGGCTGAAATCGAGCGCGGAGGGCCGCAAGACTTCGGCGCTGTTGTAGCGCATGCCGACACCCCGCAGGGAAAACGAGCCGCTCATGGCTTCGCCTCCGGGTGCAGCAGCGCGGCGATCAGCCTGGCGGCCTCAGTGACGCGCGGTCCGGGCACCACAAACATGTCGGAGGCCACGGCGAAAACTCGATGATTCTTCACCGCCTTGAGACTGGGGTACCGCCGCCACAAGGCCACCACCGCTTCGCTTCTGCCGCTCGGTGATGCCCACGGTCTGGGCCATCTCGCCCATGTCGATGATGACGTCCGGGTCTCGGGCCAGCACTTCCTCCAGGCCCACCTTGGCGTAGCGCCACAGCCGTGTCGTGCATGACGTTCTCGCCGCCGGCGGCTTCGATCACTTCGCTCAGATAGGACGAGCCGCCCGCGGCAATCAGATCTTCGATTCTGCCCGGGGTCCGGCCCACGATGAACAGGACCCGGGGCGTGGCAGCGCGGCGCGTGCGCTGCCGCAAGCTCTCGAGACTGTTTCGGATCTCCGTGCACAAACCCTCGGCGCGCGCTTGCGCCCCGGTGGCGCGGCCGATGACTCGAATGGACTCTAGATGCCCGCTATCGTGGCGTCGTCCACCTCCATCACCTTGAGCTTCAGCTTGCGGAAGCGACACCGCCTGGCGGATCATGCTCCTTTCGGCGATCACGAGGTCCGGACGCAGCGCCAGGATGGCCTCCACGTCGGGGCGCAGATAGTTGCCGATCTTCGGCTTGCGGGCGGCCTCGGGCGGGTAGTGGCAGAAGGTGGTCACGCCCACCACGCGGTCGCCCAGGCCCAGGGCGTAGAGCATCTCGGTGATGCTCGGCGCCGTGGAGACAATCCGCATGGGCTGCGCGAAGCAGCCCGCGGCGAGCCATAGACAGGATGAGCGAGGCGCGCTACCATTCCACGCGAACGCCTCCCCTCACGCTGCGCGACAGGCTGCTGTAGCCGAGGACCTCCTGGTAGCGGCTGTTCAGAAGGTTGTCGGCGCTGAAAAACGGCGTCAAGTGCTGCGAAAGGCGGTAGCCGCCGGTGGCATACACGTTCTGGTATCCGGGATTGCTGTTCACGCCGAGATAGTAGTCGGAATCCTGCCGCTCGCCCACCAGCCACGACGCCCGCCTGGAGCCACCAGCGCCGCGGCGTCACGGACAAGCGACAGCGAGCCGGAATTGCCCGGCCGCCTGGCCAATTCCTGGCCGACCGCATAGAAGGGGCTGGCCGGAGAGCCGGAGCGGATGACCCGCGTCCAGAGACGGGTGTAAGCGGCGGTGAGCGTAACGCTCCCGGACAGCCGGGCGCGGCCCGATAGTTCCAGGCCGCGCGCGCGGCTGGCATCCACGTTGCGCCAGCTTCCCCAAACGGGCGGCGGCAGCGAAACGAAGCTGATCAGGTCGTCGAAGGAGTTGTGAAACACGGCCACTTCGGTGCGGGCGCGCCTCCCGAACCACTCCTGCACCAGGCCGGCCTCATAGCTGGTGGTCTTCTCCGGCCGCAGGTCCGGATTGCCCGTGAAATAAGGGTCGCGCGCGAAGTTCTGGAGCAAGCTGGGCTCGGTGATGCCTCGCCCGGCGCTGACTCGCAGAAACGTCGAGGAGAGCGGGCCGTGCGCGCCGGCGAGCTAGTAACCCACGGCGCCCCTGCGGCGCGAGCTTCCGGCCGTAGGCGCTGGAGTGCTCCAGGCGCATTCCTCCGGACAGGAACAAGCGCCCAGAGAAGGTCTGCTGGCCGTGCAGGAAGACGCCGTGATTGTCGCGGGCCACGGTGCGTGCCGAAATGTCGCCTTCCTGGCGCTCGTAGTCATAGCCGAAAACCAGGGTCGCGCTGGAGGCGAGTCAAGTTCCCCTGGTAGCCCAGGCGCTTGCGGCGAGGTGGCGCTCAGGAACGGCTCAAACAGCGGGTAAAGGGTGACGTCCTGAGTCACCAGCCGCGTCCCCGGCGGGGCCGTCGGCAGGCAGCTTGGCCGGGATCCAGCAGGCTGACCAGGTAGGTTCGCGGCTGGCGGCGCTGCGCACATCCCGCACCAGCGCCGCCAGCTGGTAGGGGCCGTCCATCAGGCTGTCGGTGTAGAGGTCGCGCATGCGGTGGTAGCCGAAGGAAAGCTGCTGGACGTAGTGGCTGCCGCGCGCGTCGTCCAGCCGGAGCGACAGCGACGAATCGCGGTTGGTCTCCCTGGCGTCAAAGTCGAACAGGCCGTAGGCCACCTGGCCGGGCACGCCGACGACGGAATCGGCCATGCGCACAACCCCGCGAAGCTGGGTGGCCGCTGAGAGACGGAGTCCGATGTTGGCGCTGCCCGCTGGTGTTGCGGTAGCCGTCGTTGGGGAACTCCCCGGCGGTGTGAAACTGCTCGGAGTGGAGCGAGTAATCCAGGCGATGGCCCGACCCGCCGGCCAGGCCCGCCCTCCAGGCTCCGCTCCCGAAATTGCCGCGCTCATAGGAAAGTGAACCGCGCGGGAACCGTGTTCTCTCGGGATCGCCGCGGCGGGTGAACAACTGCACGACGCCGGCCGCGGCCTCGGCGCCGAACAGCGCGCTCTCCGGGCCCGCGGATCACCTCCACGCGGTCGATGTCGCCGCTGGCCAGGCCGGCGAGGTTGAATTCACCGCCCGGATCGTTCACCGGGACGCCGTCCAGCAAGACCAGCGTGCCGGTGCGTCTGAGCGCCCCGCGTGAAAACGGAAGTGAGGCTGCCGGGCCGGCCGGTGGTCGTCACCTGGAGACCGGGAATCTCCCGAAGGACGTCGGCGACAGCAGGGAACTGGCGCTGGCCGAGGTCGGCGCGCGTCAGATACACTCGCCGCCACCCCGGCCTCCTCGACGGTGGCCTGGTGGCGCGTGGCGGTCACCACGATTCGCTCGGTGACGCCGGCGATGGCCAGCTCGATCCGCGGGCTCGCGCCCGGCCTCCAGTTCGACCTTGCGCGCCTCAAAGCCCGGCGCCGAGACGACGGCCTGGCAGCCGCTCACGCCCTCGATCTTGAACCGCCCGCCGGGATCCGGTGACGGCTGCCGCGCCGGCGCACTCGATGCGCGCGCCCGGAATGGGCTGCCCTCGGGGTCCAGAACGATGCCCTGAATGCCCGGCGGCTGGGCGCAGAGGCAGCAGCGATGTAATCAGAAACTGGAAAAACAGGAGCAGATGTTTGTGCATGAGACGTTCCCCCTCGGAACGCATCACTCATCCAGCCAGAAACCGGTCTCCTGACTCGCGACTTGGCCTTTCCCTGGAGGGTTGCGCGGCCTTCCCGATTCAACAGTGGCCGCGCGGCCATACACCCTGTCGCTCACAGTTGCGGGGCAGTGGCGGCTTCACACCGCCTTCCCGTGCATTTCTGGCCCGTTGGTGATCGTTGTGAAATATCTTGCCGGCTCTCCGCTCTCAGGTCTGCCTGAAGCGGCTGCCGACAGTGTCAAGTATACCAGGGAGGCTGCCTTCTAGGCTCCGAGTAACGCGGTGGCCAGTGAGCGGAACTGGATGCGGCGGAACTCGAATGCGAAACTGTGAGGATCGCCGCTGTCCCCAGTGCGGACCACGCGGCCACCGCACTCGACACAGCGATTTCCGATGTCTCCGGCCGGTGGCAACTCGAGCAGGATGCGCGCGGTCTGCCCTACCTGCGGTGTGGGGGCGTCGGAGGCGTCGAAGGAGGCGAGCAAGCCGGACCGGCTCACGTTCAGCGTCACGCCCGACAGTTTCACGGACACACCCGAAAGGGACTCTACCCGGCAGGCCAACCGCACCTCGTAACGCTTCCCCCGTCTGGGGTCTTCAGGTTTCATGGTGGTCTAATATAATGTACCCGAATTCCGAGCTTGTCGTGGCCTATCTTTCGGCCAGGCGCCGGGGGAGGCAAGTCTAGTACTTCGCTCGACCCACGGAGGCTGCTACCTTGTGTCCGCTGTAAACAATTCCCGCCAGGAGTCGTCCAGTGCGATCCAGCGGCGGACTTCGCCGAAAGCCGTGTGGGAATCGTCTACCAGCAGAGATCCGTGTCCCTTGTCGCAGAGCAGTTCCGTGCTGGGCGGCGCGAGCAGCGAACTCCCCCAGGAGCCGGAGGCAACCGGCATCGCCAGGCGTCGCAGGCAGACAGGGCACCGCCGGGACTGATCCAGTATCGACCAACGGAAGATCAGCAGCGCCCCCAGGATGCTGGCCCAGTCGATGAAGAGGCCGAGGAAAATCTTGGAGGGGTGAACTCCCAGCGCGTTGCGGGAGGCTGTTTCGGCGCACAGCAGAGCCAAAACCACAAGCATGAAAAATGTCTTGACGGTGAAAAAGGACCAGTACCGCAAGAGCTCGGCCAACTCGTCCCGCCTCCTTCGATAAGACCGCCAGAATTGGATCAGCGCAATCCCAGCCGCGAGGAGCACTCCCCCCGCCAATCCCGTGAGGACGAACCCCAGGGCCGGCCGCAGGGATTGGGCCAGCGGCACCACCCTCAAGGCCCCGCCGCGGAACCTGCTGGCGCGCCAAGCGATGCCTTCAAGCTCCGCCCGGGCCTCGGGCGCAGTAGCCCCCAGGCGCAGCCGTCCAATCGCCCCCACCAAGCGGGGCTGAGTACTGGGCCGGACCAGGTCCGGCGCCAGGACCCAGACAGCCAGCTTGCGGGATCGAAACCAGAAGTGCGCCGGCAGAACCCCGGCGACGCGGCACGCCTTCCCATCCACAGTTATCTTCGCGCCGGTCACACGCGAGTCTGAGCCGAAGCGGCGCTGCCAGAAGTCGTGGCTCAGGAGAACGGGTGTCTCCCCCGCAAAGCTCGGCAGAGGTCGCGCCCAGCCTCCCTCCGGCTGGACTCCCAGCAGGCCGAAGAACCCTGGGGTAACGAGAGCGCCGTCCACGTTTTCCTTCCAAGGAGCCGGGCCGCTCCAGGCGAAACATCCGCACTTCATACGCAGCCAGATCCACAACCGTTTTGCTGCTGCTCTGCCACGGACGGATATACCTGGCCTGTACCCCCAGGAAGCCGAGAGAAAGTGAACTTGGTAGCAGGCCACCAGGCGGTCCGGATCACGATAGGGAAGCCGGCTGTACAGCGCGCGCAGTCCGGAAAAAAGGCCCGTCCCCAGAACCACGGACAGTAGAAACAAGCCCTGCCACGAGAAGAGAAAGCCCGGCCCTCGTGCGGCCCGCTGCAACCGTGGGCGCATATCGCCGGCCGGGAAGCGCTCATGGGCGGCGCCGGCGAACGCGCCACGGCAGTACTGGAAAATTTTCAGCCGGGAGGCGCCACGGCGCTCGCCCCGCTCCCGGAGCAAGGCTGAGATACTCGCGGACCTCGTCTTCCCGCGCCGGCGCCAAGTCTGGCGGGCTGGGCCGGGCACAATCCAACTCCCCGCGCGGATGAGCCACCGCCAATAGAATGGGAGGTCCATGGAACGCTCTCCAGCCATGTGCCCCTATCTTTCATTGTAGACGGTCAGGAAGAAATGAAGACCGGGATGACGCCGGCAACGCCTGCGGGGAGAAGTCGACCTTGCCTTCTTTGGGGAGTGTGCCGGAGAATTGATACAGCAATCCCATCAGGGTCGAAGCCAGTGATGTGCCAGGGAATTCGCATTAAGTGAGGTTGTGATGATCATCAAAGAAGTGCTAGACGAGATCTCGGCCGCGACAAGGTTTGAGAAACGACCTATGAGCGCGCCGGAGGTCTTGAACGAGGCATACCATTACCAGAAGCCCAGTTCCTTTTCGCGCGGCATGCGCCTGGACTTCGGCGCAATCACGGTGCTGCTGATTTCCGGCACGGCCAGCGTCGGCCCCAACGGAGAGACCTTGCATGTGGGCGATCTGCGCGCGCAGACCAGGCGCACGTTCGAAAATATCACGGCATTGCTGGCAGCCGAGGGCGCGACCTGGAAAGAGATCGTCCGGACTACCTGCTATCTGCGGGACATCGATCGCGATTACGCCAGCTTCAACGAAGAGCGCACGGCCTTCTACCAGGCGCAGGGCCTCGATCCGCTCCCGCATCCACCGGCATCCAGGCAAAATTGTGCAGGCCGGATCTGCTGGTTGAGATCGAAGCGATTGCCATCTTCCGCAAAGAGTCCGACAGCGGCGTCCGGGCGGTTTAGCACACCGAGAAGACGCGTTCAGTCGAAGACCACGGTCTTGTTGGCGTAGCACAAGATGCGGTGCTCCAGGTGCCACCGCACCGCCCGCGAGAGCACCATCCGCTCCAGGTCGCGCCCCTTCTCGACAAAATCTGCGAGCTCGTAGCGGTGCGACACGCGGCTCACGTCCTGCTCGATGATCGGGCCTTCGTCGAGCGCGTCCGTCACGTAGTGGCTGGTGGCGCCGATCAGCTTCACGCCCCGGCGGAAGGCGGCCTGATAAGGACGCGCCCCGCTAAAGGCCGGCAGGAAGGAGTGATGCACGTTAATAATCCGCTGCGGGTAGCGCGCCACAAAGCCCGGCGACAGAATCTGCATGTAGCGCGCCAGTACCACCAGGTCGATCCGGTTCTCCTCCAGCAGCGCCAGTTGCCTGCTTTCGGCGTCGCTCTTTCCGGAAGCGCAGACAGGCACGTGTTGAAACGGAATCCCATAAAACTCGGCGAACGAGCGTCCGTCGGTATGGTTGCTCATAATCAACGGGATCTCACAGTGCAGTTCGCCAGTCTGGTGGCGGTGCAGCAGGTCCAGCAGACAGTGCTGCTCGCGGGAGACGAAAATCGCCATGCGCGCGGGCGCCGAGGAATACTCCAGGCGCCAGTGCATGTGGAATTCGCGGGCCACCGGCAGGAATTGTCCCTCAAACGCGGCCGGCTCCAGGTCGAAACCGTCCAGCGACCATTCGACCCTCATGAAAAAGAGTTGGAGCTCGTTGTCCTGGTGCTGGTCGGCGTGCAAGATATTGGCGCCGTGGGAGTAGAGGAAGTTCGCGATAGCGGCGACGATTCCCTTCCGGTCCGGGCAGTCTATCAACAGAATAGCGGTGTGCTTCATCCCGTTCGTGGCCGCGAGCGCTCAGGACGGTGGGGTCAACCTCACCCAGAGGTGAACATGCGTCCGGGGAAACCCGTGATACTTCCTATCACCATGAGCACCAGGCCGATTAACAGCCAGAGCAAATCCCGCTTGAACCGCTCCCACTTTCGGAATCCACTCCAGATCTCTTCTTCCGACTCCAACCAGTTCCACTGCGGGTGATCAAGTCGGTCCGCCACGGGGCCCTCCTTGTGACGTACTGCAAGAAGCATATCAGAATCCAGCCGGATTTCCAGTGGAATTTATGCCTGAAAGTAGCTCCTCTGATGCCGCTACTTTCCCGCGTAACTGACCCGCCAAGCGGAGTTGGACCCATCGTCGGTGAAAATCAGCGAGCCATCCCTGGCCACGGCCACGCCCACCGGCCGGCCCCATACATCGCCCCCCGGCGTCACGAAGCCAGTCACGAAATCCTGGTATTCGCCGGTGGCCCGGCCATTCTTGAGCGGAACGCGGATGATCTTGTAGCCCGCGCGCACGCTTCGGTTCCAGGACCCGTGCTCGGCCGCGAAGACGTCTCCCTGATATTCAGGCGGAAACTGGCGCCCGTCATAGAAGGTCATCTGCAATGAGGCGAGGTGGGGCTGCAGCAGAACGTCGGGCGTGATTACTTTGCTCCTTAACTCCGGATGTTTTCCCTGGTGTCGCGGATCCTGGTTGCCTCCCATGTAGTACCAGGGCCAGCCGTAGAAACCGCCCTCCTGAACATGGGTGATGTAGTCCGGCACGAGGTTGTCGCCCAGTCCATCGCGCTCGTTCACCGAAACCCACAGTTCTCCCGATCTCCGGATGAACCGCTATCCCCACCGCGTTCCGGATTCCGTAGGCATAGACCCGCCGGCCTCTGCCATCCGGGTTGAACTCCAAGATGTTAGCGCGGTGATGCTCCGCGGGATTACTGTCGGTGTCGTCCACGTTGGAACGGGACCCCACCGACACAAACATCTTGCTCCCATCGCGGGAGAACGCGATGTCCCGCGTCCAATGCCCGCCGCCGGCTGGAATGTCAGCAACCATCACCTGGGCTGGGCCTCGGGACTTGAGATCCCCATTTTCGTACGGGAAGCGCACCACCGAGTCCGTGTTCCCCACGTAGACAAACCTGGGATTCGGCCCCGGTGGGTAGAACGCGATACCGAACGGCCGCTTCAATCCGCTGGCGTACACGGAAACCGTCTGTGCCTTGCCATCCGCGCCGGTGCCGCGCAGCACCTTGATGCGCCCGGGCCCGCTCTCGGCGACGAACAGGTCTCCGTTCGGCGCCGGCCGAAGCAGCCGCGGGTTTTCCAGCTCAGAGGCATAGAGCGTCACCTTGAAACCTGGAAGCGTCTGGGGCCAGGTGTCGGGCGGGCGGGCCGCCACCCGGGGCCCGTTGGTGGCGGACTCCGTCTGATATGGCTTCGGCAAATCCGCAACGGTGATCTTCCGGATCACACCGGGTTTCTCCTGCCGGTAGTCCGTGAAGGCGGCCTGCCCTTCAAGCACGCTGCCGCCCGCGGGCGGGTTCGCGGGCGATTGCAGGGCCACCAGTCCACACAACGAAGCGCCGCCACAACCGGCGCCGAAGACAGAACACGCCTGAGATTCTTTAGGTTCACGCAGCCAGCCCTCCGATCCTTACTTTCATTCTAGGACTCTCAGGTCGCGGCGGCAGGCTCCGCCGTGTCACCATAGGAGTGTGACCAACCCCATCACGGCCGGCTCTGAGTGTGCGTCTGCCCCTGAGCCCCACGCGCGGATCGAGAATATCCGCAACATCGCCATCATTGCGCATGTCGATCACGGCAAGACCACCCTGGTCGACGCCATGCTGCATCAGAGCGGGATCTTTCGCGACAACGAGTCCGTCATGGAGCGGGTCATGGATTCCAACGACCTGGAGCGCGAGCGCGGCATTACCATCCTGGCCAAGACCACCGGCGTCCGTTACCGCGGCGTGAAGATCAACATCGTGGACACACCGGGGCACAGCGATTTCGGCGGCGAGGTCGAGCGGGCGCTGAAGCTGGTGGACGGCGTGATGCTGCTGGTCGACGCCAGCGAAGGCCCTCTGCCGCAGACGCGCTACGTGCTGATGAAAGCGCTGGAGGCCAAGCTGCCGCAGATCGTGGTCATCAACAAGATCGACCGGCCGGATGCGCGCATCCAGGCCGTGTTGAACGAGATCTACGACCTGTTCATCGACCTGGAGGCCACCGAGGAGCAGCTCGAGTTCCCCATCATTTACACCAACGCCAAAGCGGGCACGGCCAAGACGTCGCCCGATGACCCATCCGCGGATCTGCGGCCGCTGTTCGAAGCCATCCTCACCCACTGCCCCGGCCCGTCCGGCGACGCCGACGCCGTGCTCCAACTGCTGGTGGCCAACCTCGACTACAGCGAGTACCTCGGACGCCTGGCCATTGGCCGCGTCTTCTCCGGCACGCTGCGGCTGGGAGAGGAGGTGGGAATCGCCAAGCTGGACGGCTCCTTGCAGCGGACGAAGATCACCAGGCTCTATTCGTTCGAGGGCCTGTCGCGCGTCGAGGAGACCGTGGGCCGCCCCGGCGACATCCTGGCCATCGCCGGCGTGGAAGGAATCACCATCGGCGAAACCGTGACGCACCCCGACACGCCGGCGCCGCTCCCCAATATCCCCATCGATGAGCCCACCATCGCCATGACTTTCACCGTGAACACCTCGCCCTTCGCTGGCCGCGAGGGCACCTACGTGACTTCACGGCATATCCGCGAGCGCCTGGAAAAGGAGCTGTTGACCAACGTCTCCATTCGCGTCGAAGAGGCCGGCGGCCCGGACGCCTTCAAGGTGATGGGCCGGGGCGAGCTGCAGCTCGCCATTTTGATCGAGATGATGCGGCGCGAGGGCTACGAGCTGGCGGTGGGCAACCCGGAAATCCTCACCCGGCGCATCGACGGCGCGCTGCAGGAGCCTCTGGAACTGCTGGTCATCGACTGCCCCGAGCCGTTCATCGGCGTGGTGATCGAAAAACTCGGCAAGCGCAAGGGCAAGATGGCGCGCATGGTGAACCATGGCTCGGGGCGCGTGCGGATCGAGTTTCACGTTCCCTCGCGCGGGCTGATCGGGCTGCGTTCGGAGATGCTGACGGACACCCGCGGCACGGCCATCATGAACTCGTTGTTTGACGGCTACATCGAGTGGCAGGGCGACATGCCAACCAGGCCCACGGGTTCGCTGGTCGCCGACCGCCCGGGCCGGACCACGGCGTACGCCGTCTTCAACCTGCAGGAGCGCGGAGAGATCTTCGTCACGCCCACGACCGAAGTCTACGAGGGCATGATTGTGGGCGAGAACGCGCGCGATGCCGACATGAACGTGAACATCGTCAAGGAGAAGAAGCTCACCAACATGCGCGCCTCCACTTCCGACGAAGCCATCCGCCTGGTCCCCCCGCGCATCCTGAATCTGGAACAAGCCATCGAGTTCATCCGCGACGACGAGTACGTCGAAGTCACTCCCGCCTCCATCCGCCTGCGCAAGAAGATCCTCAAGGCGAATGAACGCTGACCGGGTGACGGCCCCTTGGCGTGGGCATCCGAAATTGACTATTCTGGAGTTGGTCATCCTATGTCCAACCACCTATCGCGACGAACTTTTATGACGGCTTCCGCGGCTGCGGCCGCGGTCCTGCCCTCCCGGGCAGCCAGAGACACGATCCAGGCGGGCTTCATCGGCGCCGGCACGCGGGGCTACTACTGCATGGACAGGCTCTACCAGGGGTCTCCCGGACTGGTCGACCGTTCGCGGCGGTCTGCGACACCTACGCGGGCAACTTGAACCGTGGCAAGGACCGCGTTCAGACCATGGGCGGCAACACGCCCGAAGACCTTCGTGGACTATCGCGAGCTCCTCGCTGATCCGTCCATCGACGCCGTCTTCATCATGACGCCCGAGCATCTGCACTTCCCGATGGTGATGGCCGCCATCAAGGCGAAGAAGCACATCTACGTGGAGAAGCCCATCGCCCACACGATCGAAGAGGGCGCCCAGATCGTCAAGGCCGCCGAGGAATCCGGCAAGGTCATCCAGGTGGGGACGCAGAACCGCAGCAACCCCTTCTACCAGAAGGCCAAGGAAATGGTGGAGCAAGGCATGATCGGCGACGTGCATTACGTGCGCGCCTTCTGGTATCGCAACTTCCCCAGCCGACCACTCCCGCGCCGTGGCGCTACGTGATCCCGGCCGATACCGACGAGTCCAATACCGACTGGACGAAATTTCTCGGCTCGGCCGCCAAGCGCCCCTTCAACAAGCAGCGCTACTTCCAGTGGCGCAACTACTGGGACTATTCCGGCGGCATCTCCACCGACCTGCTGGTTCACCAGACGGATATTGCCAACTATGTCCTGAACAAGACCGTTCCGGTTTCCTGCATGTCGTCAGGCGGCATTTACACTTGGGGCGGGCCCGATGACCGCGAGGCCCCCGACACGCTCAGCGCCATCTACGAATACGCTGACAAGTTCCACCTGAATTACAGTTGCTTCTTTGGAAACGATCAGTACGGCTACGGGGAGCAGTTCATGGGTTATGAGGGCACCATCGAGGTGCTCAACCGCTCGGAGCTACACTTCTATCCGCAGAAGTTCGGCGGCAAGCCGCCGGCGAGTGTGGCCGCCCGGAAAGAGGTCCACATGACGGACCGCACCATGGACAACGTCAGTGTGGAGCGTCATATCCGCAACTTCCTCGATGCCATTCAGGGAAAGGCCAAGGTCGATCGCGCCTGCCACTGTCGGCCAGATGGCCGCCATTCCGGGTCACCTGGCGACCCTCTCCTACCGGAATAATCGCAAGATCTACTGGAACGAGCAGACCGGCCGCTACCGCTTCTCATAGCCTGGAGAATCCACTTGCCCTCCGTAAAATCCGGACGTCTGATTGTCGCCGCCATCCTGGCGATTCTCGTATACGGCATGATCGCGGCCATGCTCGGCACGCTCCTGCCGGGCTTCAACCTCACCCCGGAGCAGAGCGGGAACGTCGCTCTGGCGCAGGCGCTCGGTCTCATCATCGCTTCCGTGTCGGTGGGGCCGCTGATCGATAACAAAGGGAAGAAGGTGGGGCTGCTGCTCGGCCTCTTCCTGGTTGTCTGCGCCTTGTTTCCACTTCCCCTGGTGCGCAGCTACCAAGCCATCATGGGCCTCATGTTTCTCCTGGGTCTGGGCGGAGGGATCATTGTGACCGCCGCAAATGCCTTGGTGAGCGACATCAATGCGGCGCGCAGGGCCTCCACGCTCAACCTGCTGAACCTCTTTTTCGGCTTGGGCGGGCTGCTGACGCCCCTGATTGCAGGCAATCTGCTGGCGGGAAACGCCGTGGGCATGTGCTATCTGGTGGCCGGGTTGACCGCCGTCACGCTCCTGGTGCATATCTGGACCGCCATGCCGGCTCCCAGCGGAGAGCGCGGTTTCAAGTTTTCTGAGATCGGCTCCGTCGTGGGCGATCCGGCGCTGCATCTGCTTTCGCTATTCATGTTTCTCTACGTGGCTTGCGAGGTAGGGGTGTGGAACTGGCTGGCCAAGCATCTGATCTCGCAAGGCATTGCTGAAAGCCAGGCGCTGACGATCCTCTCGTTGGGTTTCGCCCTCGGAATACTCGTCGGGCGAGTCGTGGTTTCCCGCATTCTGATCCGGGCCGCGGCGCCGAATGTCACCTTGGCCGCCTCGATCCTGATCACGGCTACGACCTGGCTCACCCTGCAGACTAACGACTCAACGGTAGCCTGGGTAGCGGTTTTCTGTGCCGGCCTGGCCATGGCGCCGGTTTTTCCGACCACGCTGGCCATGACAGCAGACGCCTTTCCCAAGGCGACGGCCACCGCCATGGGCATCGTGATCACCTCGGGCTGGATCGGGCTGGCGGTTAGTTCCAAGATCGTGGGCGCCATCGCCGGCGGCGACGACACGCGCTTGAAGACCGCGCTCCTGGTGCTCCCCGGCTTTGCCCTGCTGATGGTGCTGGTCAACCTCGCCCTCCGGCCCGTGCTCGCCCGTCAGGTCGCCAAACTCTGATTTTGGTGGGGCAGGCCATCGTTTTTGGTGGCCTGCCGTCCTGCCGCTGCTGCTCCTTCGGATAAGCCCATCCATTAAATTTCTTTAAAAAAACCTGGCACGAACCGAGCCAGCCTGATGTATACTTGACGGCGGTCAGAAGCCAAAGACGTTAGTCCCTTTCAAGGAGATAGTGATGGCAAGAGTTGCACGCATTGCTTTTCTTGCATTCGCCTGTCTAACCCTCCCAGGCTTGGTATTCGGTCAGGCCGGGCTGGGCTTGATTTCAGGAACGGTTCAGGACCCAAGCGGCGCCGTTGTCCCCGGCGCTGCTGTACGCCTGCAGGAGGTATCCACGCAGGCGGTTCGCACCGTGACCACAAACGACATCGGGCTGTTCAATTTCCCGTCGGTGGCTGTCGGATCTTACACGATCACAGTCACGCGCGCCGGATTCCGGGATAAGAGACTGGAGAATATCAGTATCAATGCCTTCCAGCAACTCTCGCTCGGTGCGGTAGTTCTGGAGGTTGGCCAAGGAACCGCTACGGTAGTGACCGTTACGGCCGAACAGTTGCTGGTGAAGGAAACGCCCGTCCGCTACGAGACGGTTCTGGCGCGGCAGGTCGCATCCATGCCGCTTCAAGGGCGCAATTGGGCCACGCTTCTAAAGATCATTCCAGGTACGAATCCCACCAATAGCGACGCATACAATGGCCGGGAACAAGGCTATTACGGCTATTCTGATTATCAAGTGAACGGCAAACAGTCTGGCCAGACGCAGGTCAACCTGGACGGCGGCAGCATCGTGGACCAGGGCAGCGACGGCAAGACGACAGTCGCCCCTAGCCTCGAATCCATTGAAGAAGTATCGGTGCTCACCAATAATTATCAGGCTGAGTATGGAATACGGGGCGGCACCGTCATCAATGTCGTGACCAAATCGGGCTCCAACGATTACCATTGGACTCTGTTCGATTACATCCGCAACGAGGCACTAAATGCCAACTCGTGGGAGAACAATTATCTTGGCGACCCTAAGGGATCGCTACCGCTACAACTACTTTGGCGGCAACGCGGGCGGGCCGGTCAAGAAGAACAAGCTCTTCTTTTTCTACAATTATGAAAATTACTCCCAATCCGAGCCAGGTGTCTACCCACAGCAGAACACCTACGGCGCTGGAACGCAACGGTGATTTTTCCCAGACCATCTCCAATAGCGGCTCGCGCCCACTATTTACGTGCAGGGCAGCCAGGCTGCGGGCAACGCCATACCCCTGCCGAACAGAACCTTGCCCGTGTCGCAGATAACGCCGTTCGGCAAGGCGATCATGAACATGTACCCGGAGCCGAACAACCCCTCCAACCTCGACAACAATTATGTCCTGAGGTTTACGCATAAGGTGCCGCGTTTTGGCCATGTGGGAAAGGTCGACTGGAACATCACCGATAACACCCGAGCCTACGTTCGCTTCACTAACGATGGTGGCACCGAACAGAACCGCAATACCGGCTTTAGCGGAGGCAATCTCACAAGAGCTTTGATGGAACGGCCTCGTCCCGACCGCGCTCTTACGGGCAATCTTACCCGGATGATCAAGCCGAGCCTGATCATGGAAAGCATGTTCAATTGGAGCTACGACAACGTGCAGTGGAATCCAGTTGACCCTGACGGAATCAGGCGGGCGACCTACGGCCTCAAGGATCTTCCCTCTCTGATGCCTTTCGACGAGTGGCTGCCGGAAGTCAGTAACACAGGTTATCCTGGTTGGAATGGCAACCGGACTCCCGCAACGGCGATCGCCAACGAGTACCAGTTCTCCACCGTCTTTTCCTGGACGCGTGGATCGCATTTCGTGAAGTTTGGAGGCCAGTTTATCGAGGACACCAAGGTCGAGAGGGATACGACCACCGACGTTCACGGCACCTATAATTTCGGCGCCAGTAGCACTAGCCCGTACGACACAAACTACGGCCCGACGAACCTGTTGCTTGGAGCATTGAACTCCTATGCACAGATCGAAGGGTTCAAGCACAAGAATTCTGTGTACAGGGACTATCACTTCTATATTCAAGACACCTGGAAGGTCACCAGCAGCCTGACGCTCGATTTCGGTCTGCGCGTGTACCACGTTCCCTCACAGTATCAGAGAGATCCAAAAGACTCGTTGGATGCGGTTTTCCTGCCCAGCAAGTATGATCGCTCGAAAGCGCCGCGCATTTACATCCCCGACCCGAAGAACAAAGATCTGATCATCGATCCAGCCTTCCCCGACAGCCCGCTGCCTAAAGCGGTGGCTGGAGTTCTGCGCTACACGCTCGTCCCCGGCTCAGGTGATCCGCTGAATGGCGTGTTTGCGCTCGGTGATCCCGGGTGTCGGCCGCGCCGGACTTCCCGAACCGAACTGGCTTCTCTTCGCCCCCCGCGGCGGCTTCGCCTGGTCGCCCGGCGGCAACCGCAGGACCGTGCTTCGCGGCGGGTTCGGCTGGGCGTACAATCGCGAAAACATCGCGCAGTCCCTCAACGATTTCTCGAACGGCTTGGCCAACATCGTACGCCGCACCCAAACTACACTCGATCTGCTAACAACTTCCGCTGGGCAGAGCCCGATCCAGATCCGGTCCTATGGGACCCGCGACGAGGGCGGCGGTCCCAGACCGACCACCTACGATTACAGCCTTTCCTTCCAGCACGAGATGCCGTTCGGCACTGTGGTCGAGGCAGCTTATATCGGCAACCTGCAACGCCACCAGCCCATGCAGTGGAACCGGAACACGATTCCGCTGGGGACGCTGTGGGACCCGAAGAATGTGGACCCGCGAAGCACCGGGTACAACTTCTATGGACCGATTTCCTCATCGAATCCCGGCCCGGCGCTGCCCGGCAGCAACGCCATGGACGGCAACGTCATGCGGAAGTTCTACGGTCTAGGAACTCTGAACATGAACGCCAACGTCGGCAACCGCAGGTACGATTCGTTTCAGCTCAGTGCCAACAAGCGCTTCGGCAGCGGTTTCACCCTCCAGTTCGCCTACACGCTGGCTCGGCTGTGGACCCAGACCAGCAACGTGGGGCTGTACGACTACAAGTGGAAGGACTACTCGGGCTTCGACGATGGCGGCCAGCGGCGTCACGTGGCAAACATCAACTACACCTACGACGTTCCCGGGATTTCCAGAATGCTTGGGATGGGCAACAGTTTCGGCCGGCGCGTCTTCGATGGCTGGAGTCTCGCCCACATGATGACGTTCTTCAGCGGGGGTCGCTACTCGCCGGGGTACAGCATCCAGCAGGCGAACACCACCAGCACCGTCAGCCTGGGCAACGTATTTCTCGGGACAGGTGACCTCACTCCGCGTCTCGTGATGAACGGCGACCCATACGCGAATTCGGACAGCTTCGCCCACCGTTTCGATCCGACTGTCTTCTCTATGCCGGGCTTCTACCCCCAGACGGATGGCACCGGAGCGCGGAATTACATGTTCGGATACGGAACATTTGCCAACGACCTCTCGATCATCAAGAACATACAGATCGCCGAGAAGCACCGCTTCGAGCTGCGCGTCAGCCTTTACAACGCTTTCAATCAGGTGCGGCGAACCGATATAGACGAAACTTCGATCACGTATAAGGCAAACGGCAAGACCTACGCTGATGGGTTCACCATCTACAACACGCCCGAGGCGAACGCCGCTCGAACGATCGCCAGCGGCAAGACTGATCCGCTCGTGGTATATAACTCTTATCGCACCGGCGTGGGGCACATGGACGTGACCAGCGTGAATCCCATGCGCGTCATCGAGATCGGCCTGAAGTACCGCTTCTGAAAAAGGTGTAGGGGCACGCCGCTGGCGTGCCCCTACTACACTACTGCACTGCGGATCGAACTGCGTAGGAACTGAGGACCTTCATGTAATTGGCCCGGCTGAAAGCGCCGGGATCCGCCACGCTCTGGCGGCTCATGCTGCCCTGCATCTGATGGATGGACTCGTACTCGTGCTCTTCCATCCAGGCCCGCAGATCGGCCAGGATCGTCTCCATGTGCTCGATCCCGTGCTTCAGAATGGATGAGGCCACCATCGCCACCCGCCCGCCGGCCATCATCGCCTTCAGAACGTCGTGCGCCGTGTGTACGCCGCCCGTCACCGCCATGTCGGCCTTGATCTCGCCGAACAGTGTCGCCACCCAGTGCAGCCGCAGCAGCAGTTCGTTGGAGCTGCTCAGACTCAGCGTGGGCTTCACATCCAGCGCTTCCAGATCGAAGTCCGGCTGGTAGAAGCGGTTGAACAGCACCAGGCCGTCCGCGCCCGCGTGCTCCAGTTTCTTCGCCATGCTGGCCATGGCGCTGAAGTAGGGCGCCAGCTTGACCGCCACCGGAATCTTGACGCTGGCCTTCACGTGGCTCACCAGGCTGGTGTACATCTCCTCCACCTGCTCGGAGGTGAGATGGGGATCATTGGCCACGAAGAAGATGTTCAGCTCCAGGGCATCCGCCCCGGCCTGCTCCATCTCCACCGCGTACTTGATCCAGCCGCCCGTCGATACCCCGTTCAGGCTGGCGATGACCGGAATGTTCACCGCCTGCTTGGCTTTTCGGATGATCTCGAGGTAGCCGTCCGTCCCCAGGTTGTACCGCGTCATGTCGGGGAAGTAGGAAAGCGATTCGGCGAAACTCTCCGTGCCGGCCGAAAGCGCCTTGTCCAGATGCTGGCTCTCGATCGTGATTTGTTCCTCGAACAGCGAATGCAGGACCACCGCCGACGCGCCGGCGTCCTCCATCCGAAGAATGTTCCCGATCTGTTCGCTCAGAGGCGAAGGAGCAACCACAAGCGGGTTCCTCAACTTAAGTCCGAGATACGTGGTAGTCAAGTCAAGCATTTTTCACCTCCTGAGCGATCGCCTCTTGCAGTTTGCCGTTGCCCGGCATCGAGGCCAGGTGCTCGTACAGCTTCCATCGTTTAGCAACTTCTTCTTGCGCCATGCCCAGCAGTTGTTTGGCCGCTTCCGGATTGCTCTGGACCAGCATGGTGTAGCGCGTCTCGTTGTAGATGTACTTCTCCAGCGGCAGCGCGGGCGCCTTGGAATCCAGTGTCAGCGGATTCTTGCCCTGCTTGGCCAGATCCGGATTGTAGCGGTACAGCGGCCAGTAGCCGGACTGAACCGCCGCCTTCTGCTGGTCGAGCCCGTGAATCAGGTCGTAGCCGTGCGCGATGCAGTGGCTGTAGCAGATCAGCAGCGACGGTCCATCGTAGGCTTCGGCCTCCATGAAGGCTTTCACCGTCTGCATGTCGCTGGAACCGAACGCCAACCGTCCGACGTAGACGTTGCCGTAGGACATGGCCATCATGCCCAGGTCCTTCTTCGGCTTCGACTTGCCGCCGAAGGCGAACTTCGCCACCGCGCCGATGGGCGTCGACTTGGACATCTGGCCGCCCGTGTTCGAGTAAACCTCGGTATCCATCACCAGCAGGTTCACGTTGGCTCCGGAAGCCAGTACATGGTCCAACCCGCCGTAGCCGATGTCGTAGGCCCACCCGTCGCCGCCGAAGCCCCACACGCTCTTGCGTGCCAGCATGTCGGCCACGGCTGCCAGATCGCGCGCCTCGCGCGTCCCCAGGCCGCCCAGTTTCTGCTTCAGCAGCGCGATGCGCTCGCGCTGCGCGGCCAGGCCCGCTTCGCTCGACTGCTCGGCATTCAGCAAGGCTGAAACCATCTCGTCGCCGAGCTGGGGAGAAAGCGTCCGCAGCAAGTCCTTGGCGAACTTGTTCTGCGCGTCGATGGCCAGCCGGATTCCCATGGAGAACTCCGCGCAGTCCTCGAACAGCGAGTTGTTCCATGCCGGGCCGCGGCCGTTGGCGTCCACGCAATACGGAGTGGTCGGCAGGTTGCCCCCGTAGATCGAGGAACACCCGGTGGCGTTGCCGATGACGGCCCGGTCGCCGAACAGCCGGGTCATGAGCTCGATGTAGGGGGTCTCGCCGCAGCCGGCGCAGGCGCCGGAGAACTCGAACAGCGGCCGCAGCAACTGGTTGTCCTTCACCTGGGTGAAGTTGAGCTCGCGCCGGTCGTTGTCCGGAATCGTCAGGAAGAACTCCCAGTTGGCGCGCTCCTGCTCCCGGATGGGAGGCTGAGGCGCCATGTTGATCGCCTTGCGCTTGGCCTCGGTCTTGCTCTTCACCGGGCAGACCTCGATGCAAAGCCCGCAGCCCGTGCAATCCTCGGGAGCCGCTTGCAGGGTGTACTTCTTATCCTTGAACTCCTTCCAGCGCGCCGGGACTGACTTGAAAGTCGGCGGCGCCCCGGCTAGCAGCGCTTCATCGTAAACCTTGGCGCGGATCACCGCGTGCGGGCATACCAGGATGCACTTGCCGCACTGGATGCAGAGCACCTCGTCCCAGACCGGTATTTCCAGAGCGATATTCCGCTTCTCCCACTGCGCGGTCGCGGTCGGGAAGGTGCCGTCGTTCGGCATAAGGCTTACCGGCACGCTGTCGCCTTCGCCGGCGATGATCTGCGCCAGTGTCTTCTGCACGAACTCGGGAGCCTCCACCGGCACCGCGCGCCGGATGTCGAACGCGCTGCTGACGGCGGACGGCGCCTGCACTTCGTGCAGGTGAGCCAGAGAAGCGTCCACGGCGGCGAAGTTCTTCTTCACCACGGACTCGCCCCGCTTGCCGTAGGTCTTCTCGATCGCGTGCTTGATCGCCGCGATGGCGTCTTCGCGCGGAAGCACGCCGCTGATGGCGAAGAAGCAGGTCTGCATGATGGTGTTGATGCGCACCCCCATGCCGGTCTTCTTGGCGACGTCATAAGCGTCGATCACGTAGAACTTCAGTTTCTTGTCGATGATCTGCTGCTGCACCTTGCGCGGCAGCTTGTCCCAGACCTCGTCCGGCCCGTACAGGCTGTTGAGCAGGAACGTGGCGCCAGGCCGGGCCGCCTTCAGCATGTCGAACCGCTCCAGGAAGGAGAACTGGTGGCAGGCCACGAAACTGGCCTGGCCGATCAGGTAGCTGGACCGGATCTGCTTGGGGCCGAAACGCAGGTGCGAAATCGTGACGGCGCCGGCCTTCTTCGAGTCGTAAACGAAGTAGCCCTGCGCGAAATTGTCGGTGTCCTCGCCGATGATCTTGATCGAGTTCTTGTTGGCGCCCACCGTGCCGTCCGAGCCCAGCCCGTAGAAAAGCGCGCGAACCGTTCGCGGATCTTCGGTCGAGAACTCGGGATCGTAATCCAGGCTGGTGTGCGTGACGTCGTCGTTGATGCCGACCGTGAAGTGGTTCTTCGGCTTGTCCTTGGCGGCTTCGTCGAACACGGCCTTGACCATCGCCGGCGTGAAGTCTTTCGAGGACAGACCGTATCGTCCGGTGAGAATCCTGGGCGCCGTCTTGAAGGGCGTTACGCCCGCCGCCACGGCTTCCGCGATGGCGGTCACCACGTCCTGGTACAGCGGATCGCCCGCGGCGCCGGGCTCCTTGGTCCGGTCCAGCACGGCGATGGTCTTGACTGTGGCCGGCAGGGCGGCGACGAAGCTCTCGATCGCGAACGGCCGGTACAGCCGGACCTTTAGCACGCCGACCTTCTCGCCTTGCGCCATCAGATACTCGACGGTCTCGTGCGCGATCTCGGCGCCCGAGCCCATCAGCACCACCACGCGCTCGGCGTCCGGCGCGCCCACGTAGTCGAACAGGTGATACTGGCGGCCCACTTGCTTGGCGAACTTGTCCATCATCTCCTGCACGATGGCCGGGCAGGCCAGATAGAACGGGTTGGCTGTCTCGCGCGCCTGGAAGAACACATCCGGGTTCTGAGAGGTTCCGCGCAGCACCGGGTGCTCCGGCGAAAGTGCCCGCGTCCGGTGCGCCTGAATGAGTTTCTCGTCCATCATCGCCCGCAGGTCTTCCACGGTGAGTTGCTCGACCTTGGCGACTTCGTGCGAGGTGCGGAAGCCGTCGAAGAAGTGCAGGAACGGGATGCGCGAGTCCAGCGACGCGGCCTGCGAGATCAGGGCCATGTCCATCGCTTCCTGAACTCCGCCCGAGGCAAGCATGCCCCAGCCCGTGCTGCGCGTGGCCATCACGTCGCCGTGGTCGCCGAAGATCGACAGCGCGTGGGTCGCCACCGTGCGAGCCGTGACGTGGATCGTCGCCGGCGTCAACTCCCCGGCGATCTTGAACATGCTGGGGATCATCAGCAGCAGGCCCTGAGACGCCGTGAACGTCGTGCCCAGCGCGCCGCCCTGCAACGCGCCGTGCAGCGCGGCCGAGGCCCCGCCTTCGCTCTGCATTTCGACGACGGTCGGCACCGTGCCCCAAATGTTGGGCTGGCCCTTGGCTGACCACTCGTCCGCCCACTCTCCCATGTTGGAAGAGGGCGTGATCGGGTAGATCGCGATAACTTCGTTAATCTGATGCGCCACGTAGGCCGTGGCTTCGTTGCCATCAATGGTGACTTTGGGTCTGTTCATCTTAGAATCAATCCAATGAGAGTGCTAATCAAATAGGGCATTTTTGAGTCCATGCCGGACCGCCCGGACACGCATTCACCCAATGCCTACTATGAAATTGGATTATGCGCTCTATCTGTCTGAAAAAACTAGACTTTACGATCTACTTCTATCCCGAGTTAGAACCCCGCTGGGGATTCCTCTCCCAAGGCTGCGCTGCATGCCCCAAGCGCGGCGCCGCAGCCTCGATTTCGGGTGGGTGAAACCACGCTCCTACTCGCGAACGACCGGGTTCACGAGCACTCCGACTCCCTCGATTTCCACTCGGACGACGTTGCCCGCGACCATGGAGCCGACGCCCGGAGGCGTCCCCGTGGCGATCAGGTCGCCCGGTTCCAAGGTCATGAATCGGGTGATGTGCTCAATCAGGACCGGAACGGGAAAGATCATATCATGAATGGGCGCGTCCTGTTTGACCTCGCCGTCTACCAGGGTGCGGATTCTCAAGCCGCTCCATGTCCACTTCCGCGCGCGGAACCACCCAGGGGCCCACCGGGCAGAAGGTGTCGAAGCCCTTGGCCCTCGACCACTGGCCGTCCTTCTTCTGGAGGTCGCGGGCTGTGACGTCGTTCACGCAGGTATAGCCGAAGATGTACTCGTCGACGTCCGCGGCTTTCACGCGCCGGGCGCGCTTGCCAATGACCACCCCCAGTTCTCCCTCGTAGCTAAGCAATTCCGAAATGGCGGGATAGACGATCGGCTCGCCGGAGGCGATCAGCGACGATGGCGGCTTCAGGAAAATGAGCGGCTCGCTCGGGACAGGATTGCCGAGTTCCTTGGCGTGCTCCAGGTAGTTCCGCCCCACGCAGACGATCTTCGAAGGGCGGCAGGAAGGCAGCAGCCGCGGCTCGACGTTCTCGAAGCAAAAAGCAATCCTTGGTTCCATAACTCGCATCCTCTCAGGGCAGCATCGCCTCAACCGGTTTGCATGGCCCGCTCTGGTTTCCCGACTCGTCCAGTGAAGCCACGGCGTACCTGTAAAGAGTCCCCGGCTTGACGTCCCGGTCGCTGTAACCCGGCGCGTCCAGCAGGCCGCCCACACGCTCCAGCGGTCCGTCGCCGGCGGCGCGGTAAACATAATAGCCGCGAAGATCTGGCTCCGTGTTCCGGTCCCAGGTCAGCTCCACGCTGCTGCTGGCCGCGAGC
Organism: Bryobacterales bacterium; assembly: GCA_963744775.1. GTDB lineage: Bacteria > Acidobacteriota > Terriglobia > Bryobacterales > Bryobacteraceae > CAVUVG01. The sequence continues at coordinate 129,437 of CAVUVG010000020.1, read as the reverse complement.
GCCATCAAGCCCTGAGGCACCGCCGGAGGGAATTTATCCACACGCGTGATGGAGAACGGCGCTGAAATTTCGCTCTCCGCAAACGACTCGCCGGCTTTCTCCACGGCCTGCACCGTGTACTCGTAAGTCACCGCGAAGCGCGTGTCCGGGTCCACCCACTCCCGGCCGCTGACCGTCGCTACCTCTGCGGCGGGTGCCGCGCCCTCGGTGCGCCGCCGAATTCGAAACTCGCGCGCCGGGCGGCCCGGTCCATGCCAGCCTGACCCCCTCGGCGACGGCTTCGGCCTTCAAGCCCGACGGCGCCTCCAGCGGCGGAATCAACGTGAGCTTCTTGCTTTCCGACCACCCGCTGTCTCTCCCCTTGCGGCTGAAGATTCGCACGCGGAAGCTCACCTCGCGGCTCCTCCAGGCGGCTGCCGGAAACTCCAGGTGCGCGGGCCCCGGTTTCAGCTTGCTCGTATCCAGCGGCTTGTCCTCGCCATCCGCGCCGGCCAGCAGTTCAACCCTGTCCAGCCGCAGCGCCATTTCTTCTGTCGTGAGCGCGGGGACCGTGAAGTCCACCAGAACCTTGTCCGCCCGTTGCTGGACCCGAAGGTCGGTCACCTTCTGCGGGATCTCCAGAGCCGGCGGCCGGGGATCCCCCACGTAACCGCACCCGGCCAGCACCAGCAGGAACCCCAGCAGGCATGTCCGGAAGAATGGCATCAGCTCAAAGAATGTACCGGCTCAGATCCTGGTCCTTGACGATCTCCGCCAGTTGCTTGCGCACGAACACGGCGTCGATCTTCACCGTCTTCTTGCGCAGGTCGGGGCCTTCGAAGGAGATCTCCTCCAGCAGTTTCTCCATGATCGTGTGCAGGCGCCGCGCCCCGATGTTCTCCGTGCTCTCGTTGACGCGGGCCGCGAAGCGGGCCACCTCGGCCAGCGCGTCGCTGCTGAAGTTCAGCTTGATGCCCTCGGTCTCCAGCAGCGCCTGGTACTGCTTCACCAGCGCGTTCTTGGGCTCCTTCAGGATGCGGATGAAATCCTCTTCGGTGAGCGACTTCAGCTCCACGCGGATGGGGAAACGGCCCTGCAGTTCGGGGATCATGTCGCTGGGCTTGGAGACGTGGAAAGCGCCCGCCGCAATGAACAGGATGTGATCCGTCCGCACGAAGCCGTGGCGCGTGTTGACCGTGGTCCCCTCCACGATCGGCAGGATGTCCCGCTGCACGCCCTCGCGGCTCACGTCCGGCCCGTGGCCCGATTCGCGGCCCGCGATCTTGTCGATCTCGTCCAGGAAGATGATGCCGCTGTGCTCCACGCGCTCCAGGGCGATGCGCGTGACCTGCTCCATGTCGATCAGCTTCTGTTCTTCTTCCTGGTTCAGGTAATCCAGCGCCTCGCTGACGCGCATCTTCCTTTTTCGGTTCCGCCCCGAGAAAAGCCCCGGCAGGACGTCCTTCAGGTTGATGTCCATCTCCTCGACGCCCATGTTGGTGGCAATCTCGAAGGTCGGACCGCGCTCTTTCACGTCCACCTCGACCATGCGGTCGTCCAGCTTTCCCGCGCGCAGCTTCTCGCGCAGCTTCTCGCGAGTCCGCTCGACGCTCTCGGTGGATTCCGGCTGCGCCGGCATCAACAACTCCAGCACCCGGTCCTCGGCGTTCTTTTCGGCGCGGTCGGCCACCTCGTCCAGACGCTCCTCCCGCACCATGTCGATGGAGATGTCCACCAGGTCGCGGATCATGGACTCGACATCGCGGCCCACGTAGCCGACCTCGGTGAACTTGCTGGCCTCCACCTTCAGAAATGGCGAGTTGGCCAGCCGCGCCAGGCGGCGGGCGATTTCGGTCTTTCCCACGCCGGTGGGCCCCATCATGAGGATGTTCTTCGGGACCACCTCCTCGGCCATTTCCGCTTCCAGCCGTTGCCGGCGAATGCGATTGCGAAGGGCGATGGCCACGGCCCGCTTGGCGTCGGCCTGGCCGATCACGTACTTGTCCAGTTCGCGGACGATCTCGCGCGGGGTCAGTTCGTCGAGCGCGGGCGCCTCGCCGGTTGACTGGCTGGGAAGGTAGATGACCATGGCTAGCCGAGTTCCTCGTAGGTGACGGAATGATTCGTGTAGATGCAGATCTTTCCGGCGATCTCCATGGACTTCTCCGCAATCTCGCGCGCGCCCAGTGGAGTGTTCGCCATCAACGCCAGCGAGGCGGCCTTGGCGAACGGCCCGCCGGACCCGATGGCGGCCACTCCCTCGTCCGGCTCGATGACGTCGCCGCTGCCGCTCACGATGTAGGTGCTCTCGGTGTCGGCCACCAGCAGCAGCGCTTCCAGATGGCGCAGGGCCCTGTCGGTGCGCCAGTCCTTCGCCAGTTCCACCACGCTGCGCGCCAGGTTGCCGCCGTGCGTCTCCAGCTTGGACTCGAAGCGGGCGAACAGGGCGAAGGCGTCGGCCGTGGAGCCGGCGAACCCGGCCAAAATCTTGCCGTGATACAGCCGCCGGAGCTTATGGGCCGAGGCCTTCAAGATCTCCTGGCCGAATGTGACCTGGCCGTCGCCGGCCATGACTACCTTGCCGTCTCTGCGGACGCAAAGCACTGTTGTGGAACGTATTTTCGCGCTCATGGGAATGGGCTGTCCTATTTTACCGCAGGGGCCGAAGGAGGCCGGACGTGGCGCCGCCACATCACTCCAAATAAATGAAAAGCCTCCATCTGTCTCCGGCCGAAAATGTAGCGCAATAACCCCAGCGCGAACCACACCCAGATAGGCCACGGTCACGTACCAGTGAATGTGAGTGGCCATGAAGCCGAAGAAGCCTGGGCCCGGCGTCATGGGAGAGAAGATGAACTGGATGAACCACAACGAAAACAGCGAGGACGCTTCCCACCAGGTCAATTTCATGTTGACCAGGAACAGCATCCCCACCAGCGACTGGCCCAGCGTCATCAGGATTTCCAGCTTCTGGTGATCGTCGAACGGAATGCTGGAGGGCGTCCCCCGGCTGATCGAATACACGATAGGCAGCATGGCGGCCAGCAGCGTCCACTGGTTGATGTTGCTGGAGACCATGTTCATCAAGGCCATGGGGGCGCGATGCACGGTCCGCGCCCAGTAGAAAGCCGACACTTTCTCGGGGAACTCGGAAACGAACGGAGCCACCCACTGGACGAAGACGAACGGCGAGCACGCCCAGGGCCAGGGAAACCGCCAGCAGGCCGTGCGAAAATGGCTCGGCTGCCACGTAGATCAACAGCCCGCCGCCGATGAAGAAGCCAATGATCAGCAGGTTCCGGATGTGTGCGCGGGATTTCACGATGGTGCGCGGGATGAGTTCCAGTTCCTCGACGCGCTCGGCCTCCTGGGGCGGCATCTTGCGCAGAACCAGCAGATAGGCGACGTAGATCAGAATCAGGATCGCGGCGTCGATCAGGTTCAGCGAAGCCTTTGGCCCACACGATCACGATGTAGGCCAGGGGAACCAGGAGGCCCACGACCTCCACGCAGTGGTCATCCTCCAGCCTGATCTCACGGAGCGGCTTTCCATATTTCCTGCGATAGAAGTAGGCGGCTACGAAGTAGATCATCGGCCAGCCCAGCCCCGTCAGCAGCCGCAAGGCGCCCGTCAGATTCGCCAGCAGCAAGGGGACCTGTTGATTCCAGGCGTACACGAACTCGACCGCGAACTCCGGCAGCGTTTGCAGCCACGCCAGAATGGCCAGCGCGAAGCCCTGGGCCACGAAGAACTGCGCCGACTCGGCCGCCCAGGCGATCAGCATCGCGGCCAGCAGAATCACGGGAGTCGCCCACAGGGCGGCCATGGGAGACACGTGCGTCATGGGCATCGCCGCCAGAAACAGCAGCGCGCACAGCACGGCATTCGCCTGCAAAGTGCGCGGGCCGCGAGCCGCGGGAGTTCTAGAAGAAGGCGACTTCATTGTTCTTGGTGATGCGGGAGTGCTTTTGGTAGGCAATGTCTTTCACCGGATAGTCGATCCGGTAGTGCGCGCCACGGCTCTCTTTTCGGGCCAGGCCGCAACAGGCGATCATGTAGACCACCTCCCGCATCCCGCGCAGCTCGAACACGCCGCGGTTGGGATACTGGCAGGGGCGCATGGGGATGGACTGCAAAAAGTCGCGGGCGGCGGCCAGCCCTTCACCGGACCGGATAATTCCACACTTCTGCGTAGTCAGCCGCCGCAACTCATCTTCGGAAATCTCCGGAAATTCAGGCTGGTGCAGACTGGCCGGGCGTAAGACCTTGGCGCCGGCCCATTCGCTCATTCGGGTTCCTGCCCGCGCTCCGAAGACCAGCGCCTCCAGCAGCGAATTACTGGCCAGCCGGTTGGCCCCGTGGACGCCCGTGGCAGCCACCTCCCCGGCCGCGAACAGACGCGGCAGGCTGGTGCGGCCTTCCAGGTCGGTCCGGACGCCGCCCATCGCGTAATGCGCGGCCGGGCGCACCGGCGCGGGGTCCTTCGAAATGTCGACACCGTATTTCAGGCAGGTCTGATAAATCCGGGGAAACCGCGTCCTGACGTGCTCCCCGGGCAAGTGCGTGAGGTCCAGCAGAACGTGCTGGCTGCCGGTTCTTTCCATCTCGGCCACGATGGACCGGGAGACCACGTCGCGCGGAGCCAGTTCCTTGAGCGGGTGGAAGCGCTCCATGAACCGCTCACCGCACACGTTCCGCAGGTAACCGCCTTCGCCCCGCAGCGCCTCCGACAACAGGAAGTTAGGAGCGCCCTCGACGTGCAGCGCGGTGGGATGGAATTGCACGAACTCGATGTCGCTGATCTCGGCTCCGGCCCTGTAGGCGGCGGCCACGCCGTCCCCGGTGGCCACGTCCGGATTGGTCGTCTCGGTGTAGATCCGGCCCAGCCCGCCGGTCGCCAGCAATACCGCCCTTGCCGAAAGCGGCACCAGCCGGCGCGTGTTCGAATCGCAGGCGATCACGCCGGAGACTTCCCCGCCGTCGGCCATCAGATCCGTGATGGCGGTGAAACTTCGGAAGTGGACGTTCTTCAGCGATGCGGCCTTGTGATACAAGGTCCGCGAGATCTCGCGTCCGGTGGAGTCGCCCTGCGCGTGCAGGATGCGGCTGCGGCTGTGAGCGCCCTCGCGGCCGAAGGCCAGCTTCGTCCCTTCGCGATCGAACTCGGCGCCCCACTCGATCAATTGCTGAATCGCCGCCGGGCCTTCCTCCACCAGCGCGTGCACCGCTCCCCGGTCGCACAGACCATCGCCCGCGGCGAGTGTATCCTGCTCGTGCAGTTCAACTTCATCGTCGTCGCTGAGGGCTACGGCAATCCCGCCTTGCGCATACTCGGAAGAGGATTCCCGAAGACTGTCCTTGGCCACGATCACGACCTCGCCGGCCTTTGCCAGTTCGATCGCGGCTCGCAACCCAGCCACACCCGCGCCGACCACCAGGAAATCGGCAGTCATCAAACTGCGATTCTAGCATTCCGAGCATGGTACAACGGCTGTATGCCGTCCTACGAAGTGAAAACCGCCCAGCGCAGCTATCCGGCCGTGGTCGAGCGCGGTGTGCTGGCGCGGGCCGGCGCCTTCGTTCCCCAGCAGGCTGGAAAGCTCTTCGTCGTCACCTCCGAAGATGTCTGGGCGCTCTATGGCCGCACTCTGGAACGCGGCCTGGCGGGGCGCGCGTTTGAGGTCATTTACTTTCCGGGGGGCGAGGAAAAGAAGCGGCTCGTGGAGGTCGAGAACCTGGCCCAGGAGATGGTGCTCCGTGGCGGCGACCGCTCCAGTATCGTGTTGGCGCTGGGAGGAGGCATCGTCACCGATGTGGCCGGATTCCTGGCAGCCGTCTTCATGCGGGGAGTTCCGGTGATTCAGGCGCCCACCACGCTGCTGGCGCAGGTCGATGCCGGGGTCGGCGGAAAGACCGGCGTGAATCTGGTGGCCGGCAAGAATCTGGTCGGGGCGTTTCACCAGCCGCTGGCCGCCCTCATCGATCCCGACGTGCTGGCCACCCTGCCCGGCCGTGAATACCGCGCCGGCCTGTACGAAGTCATCAAGTGCGGCGTCATTCGCAGCCCGGAATTGTTCCAGCTCCTGGCAGAGCATCGCGAAGAGGTCTTCGCCCAATCCCCAGCGATTCTGGAGCGCATAATCGGCGAGTCGGTGCGAATCAAGGCGGAAGTGGTCTCGGCCGACGAGCGCGAGAGCGATCTCCGCCGCATCCTCAACTTCGGCCATACCTACGGGCACGCCCTGGAGGCCGAGACCGGATACTCGCGCTTCCTGCACGGCGAAGCCGTGGCGTTCGGCATGAAAGCCGCCGTCCATCTGGCCCAAATGACCGGCTCCCTGCCGGACGCGGAAGGCTCGCGCATTTTGGACGTGATCGACGCCTACGGGCCCATTCCCTCGCTCGACGGCGTGGCCGCCGGCAATATCGTGGCGCGCCTCGCGAGCGACAAGAAGACCCTCCAAGGCCGGGTACACTTCGTTCTCCCGGAGAGCATCGGGCAGGTGAAAATCGTCTCCGGCGTGGACCAGGGGGCGGTTCTCGCGGCGGCGCGGGCGGCCTTGGCATGATTCCTTCCTTCACGCCAGGGACCAGGCCCCCGGGCGCGACCGATGATTCGGAGGCCGGCCGCTGGGTGCGCCGGATGTTTGCCTCCGTCGCGCGCCGCTATGACCTGTTGAACCACCTCCTTTCCTTCAACGCCGACCGCGGCTGGCGCCGCCGCACGGTCGACCGCCTGGACCAGGCGCTGGCGAGGCCCGGCGCCCAGGTGCTGGATCTGTGCTGCGGGACCGGAGACCTGATGCTGGCGCTGGAAGCCAGGCGTGGCGTCCGAGTCTGGGGCTGCGACTTCTGTCACCCCATGCTGGTGATCGCCCGCGAAAAGACCGCCCGGCAGAATCTCCGATCCATTGTCTTTGAAGGGGACGCGTTGCGGCTCCCCTTCCGCGACGCTTCCCTGGACTTGGTTACCACGGCCTTCGGCTTTCGCAATCTGGCCAACTACCAGGCCGGCCTCGCGGAGATGCTTCGCGTCTTGCGCCCCGGCGGCGTCGCCGCCATCCTGGAGTTCTCGCGGCCGCGCCAGAAGATCTTCGCCGCGCTCTATGACTTCTACTCGCGCCGGGTGTTGCCGCTCATCGGAGGCATGATCTCGGGCAGCCGGGAAGCTTACACCTACCTGCCGGAATCCGTGCATCGGTTTCCCGGCGCCGAGGAACTGGCGGACCAGATGCAGGCCGCCGGTTTTCGCGAAGTTTCGTTCGAGCGCATGACCGCGGGCATCGTCGCGTTGCACCTGGGCGCGCGCTGAATGCTTCACTGAATGGAAACGTGTCCGGTCCGGGTGTTGCCCAGGGAATTGCTCAGCACCACGTCCACTCCCGCGATCCGCGAACTGTTGCCGTAGACCGGAAATACGGCGCGCAGCGTGAACATGCTTCCGAATTCAGTCCTTCCGAAGTAATCCTGGAACGCACGCGAGGCGTCGGCCTGTATCTGGCCAGGCGCCACGATTCGTCCCTCCAGATCGAAGAAGGTGAACGAGAGCAGGGAAGCCGAGCGCGAAGTGTCGAAGCCGGTGACCTGGACTTCGATGCCTGCGGGGACGCGCGTGGAGACCGCCCTGTCCACCATAACGGGCTCGCTGGGAACGACGGCCGTCAACTCCTCGGTGTACGGGCCTAGTTGGGCCGTGAAGACCAGCCAGCCGGCTGTCGTGCCACTCTGAAACTCGGTCTCCGAAAGGCCGCCGAAGCGGGCCAACTCTTCGCCTTCCGTGACCGTGAAGGCGATGCGCCGGGTCCCGGTAGCGGGGAACAGCACCGCGGGATCTTCGGCTTTGCCGGGCGCCGTTGGCCGCAGCTCGATCGAGAGTTCGCCGCTGGTCGAAACGCTGGATGCCTCCCCCAGCCGGACCTTCACCTGGCCTTGTTGCCCCCCGCGCAACGCCTGGGGCTGGATGCTGATCTCGGGCTTGGGAGGCTTCGGCGCGGGTATCGCCGTGCCTGTCAAGATAGTGCGGACACCGTTGATATTCAGGTAGGCGACGTAGGCGCCCGCCTCCGGGGGCTGAAAGCGCACGGCGAAATCCACGGCCCCCCCTGCAGCCATCTGCAGAGGCAGTTCCGGAAGGCTGGCGAAGGTGAAGCCGCGCCCCGCCACGTTCAGGCCAAACAACAAGACCGGTGAGAGCGACGAGTTCCGCAGGCGGAAGGCCGTGTCCAGGATGGCGCCGGAGAACACGGTGCCCACCTCGTAGGATTGGCCGGCGGGCTGTTCCACACCCTGCCCGACGACGAAGAGCTGCATCTGTGCCGCGAGCGTCCACGGCAGCAGCAGCGTTGCCGCCCAGATCCCCCTACTCATGGCGCGGACCCGGGCAGCCGGTAAATCTCCAGCCGGTCATCCCTCAGGCGTACGGCGGAATGCCTGCCGGACTCCCAGACGTGGAACCAGCCGTCGCCCATCTGCTCGATCCACAGGGGCGGGCCGGCGAGCTTTGTGCGCATCTCGGTCCCGTCCGGCCGGCGCCAGATCAATTCGTCGCCGTCCGCCGACACAGGAGAAGCCGGTGCTTGGCAATCCTGCGTGTAGGCAGGCTCAAAGCTTCCGTTTCTCCAGCGGATTGTCTCGCAAGTTTCCGGCAGGTAGGCCACGGCCTCCCCTCCGTCGCTCGAGAACGCGAATCGCGCCGGACCCTCGGCGACCGGCATCTCACCCAAAAGCCGCCCCTCAGCGTCGAAGGCGCGCAGCGTGTCGCGCGTTTTCGCCAGGCCGGTCCGGCCCGAAAAAGCCGCCGACTGCACGCCGCTGGCAACCGGCTCTCCGAGTACGAAACTGCCAGCCAAACCAAGCACCGGGCGAAGCTCCCCGGCGCCGTTACGGATGAACCCGGCCTGCGGCGGCGCGATGCCCGGCCTTGCCGCCAGCGCCACGGCCGCGGCAAGTAAGACCGGAATGGCCCACTTCACTAGGGTCCCCCGACCGTGATCCCCGTGGGTGCGCCCACGCTCAGGCTCTCCGTGGCGGCCCCGGTTACGCCGCCAGCTCGGCGGCTGATCGCCAGCCCGACCGCCACGGAACCCGCTGCTGCGCCCGCCAACAGGAGAACCACCTTTCGCCTGCTGCGGCCTGCGCTGAGCCTGGCCAGAGCCAACTGGCCGTTGACGGCGGGAGCCAATAACCTTTTCTGCACAGCAGCCGAGGCCCGTAGTGGGCCCTTGGCCGCTGCGATGCGGACTTCGAAGGATCCGGGCGTCTTGCCCCATCGCACCCCGCCGATGGCAGCCTTGCCGTCCGCTCCGGTGGTCACGATATCCAGGTTGACGCCGCTCGAAAACACGCCGCTGGCGCCGGAGGCGGGCAAGCGAAAGCTGACGGTCGCGCCCGCCACCGGACTTCCGTTTTCATCGCTGAGCTCGACGCTCAGCAACTTCGCCGTGCGCGTGCCCGCCACCTGCACCGGCCCGCTGGAGTCGACAACCCGGATCTTCAGGGCTTCCGGCTCGGCGGCCGAAAGCCACCACGGCAGCGCCAGGCAAATGGCGGTAACAAATTTGGGCGTCATGATCCGCTCACAGTACAGTAGTGGCGTCAGCGGATAAAAAATCGCCTAAATATTTGCCCGACGGCTGGGCCCGCCTTCAGACCGGCTTCCTGGCCCGGATGAAGGCGCTGGCGAACTTGTTGTCCACCAGCGGCGCCATGGCATCTACGTCGATGCCCTTGGCTGCCAGGAACTCGCGTGCCTGCTCCACTTTGTAGATCCGCGTCGGCTCTATCCCAATGGCGGTGAAACCCGCCGCCGCCAGTTTCGACCGGTACTCCTCCTCTTCCAAGGCCCCGGCAATGCAGCCCGCCCACAAGTTCGACGTTCCGGCGCACCTCGGCCGGAATCTCGCCGCGCACCACCACGTCGGAGACGGCGAACCGGCCGCCCGGCTTCAGCACCCGGAACGCCTCCCGGAGTACGCGGTCCTTGTCGGCGGAGAGGTTGATGACGCAGTTGGAGATAATCACGTCAACGCTGGCCTCTGGCAGTGGGATATTCTCGATCTCGCCTTTGAGGAACTCGACGTTCTCTACTCCCGACTTGCGCTGGTTGTCGCGCGCCAGCGCCAGCATCTCGTCGGTCATGTCCAGGCCGTAAGCCTTCCCCGTGGGTCCCACCCGCTTCGCCGAGAGCAGCACGTCGATGCCGCCGCCGGAGCCCAGATCGAGCACCGTTTCACCGGCGTTCAACTGCGCCAGAGCGGTCGGATTCCCGCACCCCAGCGAGGCCAGCACCGCCGTCTCCGGCAAGGCCGCCTTCTCATTTTCGTTATACAGATCGACGGTGATCGGACCGTCGCAGCACTGGCTGGGCGCCCCGGTTCCACAGCAGCCCTGGCCGCCTCCCACCACCCGTAGCGCCGCCTTGGCGTATCTATCCTTCACAGCTTCCTTGATGTTCATGATGACTTTCTCCTCATGGGTACGATCTCGTCCACCGTCAGAGGCCGGTTTCCGCCGCAGCATTCGGCGTACAGAAACGTCAGCAGCTCCCGCAGCCCGTCCGTGTTGGCCGTGTAGCGCAGGAAGGTGCCCTCGCGCCGCGCCCGCACCAGGTCTTCGTTCTTCAGCTTGTCCAGGTGGTGCGACAACGTCGAGGCCGGGATCTTCAGCTCCGTCCCGACATCCCCCGCGATCAGGCCGTCCGGATGGGCCTTGAGCAGCAGCCGCATAATCCGCAGCCGGGGCTCCGCGCCCATCGCCGCCAGCATGTCGGCGTAACGGATGACCGAGTCGTCCGATATTTTCATAATTCTACAATACTGGAAATATGGAAAGATGTCAAGAATTTCTTTTGCCCGCCGCGCTGGGTTATAGTGGCGTGTTCCGTAGGAGGTTGAAACTGATGATGACGCGACGCAGTTTTGTCCAGACGGCTTTGGCCCTGCCCATCGGCGCCTCGCTTTCCCGCTACGAGGCGCTGGCCGCGCCGGCCCGCAACCAGGTCAAGATCACGGCCATCAAGGCCATGCAGGTCAGGGACCCAGGGACACTCATCAAGATCGAGACCGATGCCGGCATCTCCGGCTACGGCCCTTGCGGCGGCAGTGGCCCCTTCGCCAGAGACGTCATCGACGGGCTGCACCGCGGCCGGCTCCCGCACTTGGGGCTCATCGGCAAGGACCCGCTGTCCATTCGTGTCCACTTCCACAACATGTTCTACGCCTATCCCCAGCGCGGACGGCAGACCCGCGTCCTCAGCGGCATCGACATCGCCCTTTGGGATCTGGCGGGGAAGATCCTCAACCAGCCCGTCTCCAAGCTGCTCGGCGGCAACTTCCGCGAGGAGATCCCGCTGTACTCGCACTGCCCCAATGGGGGTGACTTCTGGACCAGGGAAGCCTGGAAGGTCCGGGCGCAGGGCATGCTTGAAGACCCGAGAGGCTTCAAGGCATTCAAAGTCGATATCCACAGCGCGCTGGGCGTGAACATGCAGGAGTACATCCCCAGCCTCGGCCCTGGCGAGGTGCGCAAGGTTCAGCAGGCTTACACCCTCGCCCGGGAAGCGCTCGGCCAGGGCATCGACATCATCGTCCACTGCCACTGCGAACTGGACGTCACCAGCGCGGTCAAGGTGGCCGAGGCGGTAGAGCCCATCCAGCCGCTCTACTTCGAGGATCCGATGGCGCCGGACTTCTCCGAGTCCTGGATGGCGCTCCGGCGCTCCACCCGCATCCCCATCTCGACAGGCGAGAACCAGGAGCTTCTGGAGGCGGCCATGCCGTTCATCCAGAACCAGGCGGTGGACATGCTCCAGCCGGACCTCATCAATTCGGGCGGCATCACCGGAGTCAAGATGATCGCCGACATGGCCGCCCAGCGCCGCATCCCCATCTGTCTGCACAACGTCAGCGGCCTCGTTCTGAACATGGCGTCGCAGCAATTCTCGGCGGCTCACTTCAACTGCCCTTGGATGGAATGCGGGCGCACGGCCGATCAAACCAAGGTTGCGGCCGGCAACGCCCCGGTGATCAAGAACGGCCGCATGCAGGTCTCCAGCCTCCCCGGCCTGGGATTGGATTTCAACCTGGACTATCTCAAGTCGGTGCTGGCGCCCGGCGAACCGTGGTGGGGGTAGGGGCACGCCGCCGGCGTGCCCAATTCGGATTCAGCCGCGGAACACACCGGGGCACGCCGCCGGCGTGCCCGTACTAGTTGATCTTCTTCTGCAAGCTCGCCCGCAGTTGCCGGTAGGCCATCTCCTCGAAGTTGTACTTCAGGCGCTCCAAGCCCTTGATGCGAAGCTCGGTCTGCTCCACCGGCGTCTTCTTCAGGCAACGTCCCAGCATCAGCGTGGCTTCCGCATCGTCCGGCGCCAGGTCCAGCGCGGCGCGGAAGCTCTGGGCCGCGGCCTCGAACTCGGCTCTCTTCCACAGCGCGTAGCCCAGGTTGAAATGGTAAATGGGATCGCCAGGGTCCCCTTCAATGGCCTTTCGAAAGCTCTCGGCGGCCTCCGGTAGGTTGCGGCGGGATTGCGCGGCGCCCAGGTCGTTCCAAACCTCGTTCAACGGCACGGCGTCGGCTACGGTGCGGAAAGCCACCACTGCTTTGTCGTACACCCCCATTTCATACCGGCACAACCCCAGCAGAAAGCTGGCCTCCATGTAGTTGGGATTCTCCGGGGGCACGCGCTCAAACCAGCCGGCCGCCACCTTGTACTCCTTGCTCCCATACAGCAGCCGCCCCAATTGAAACCGCGGTTGGGAAAATCCCTCGTCGATCCGTGCCGCCTGCGTGAACAAGCGGTGCTTCTGCTCGGGCGCGGTGGCCAGCAGGCCGCGGATGTAGCCTTCCAGCGCGTCCAGCCGCACCGGCTTGCGCCGGCCGCGAAGCTGCACCTCGGTGGGCGTCTTTTCGGGATCGGTGAGACGCCGCAGCGCCAGCCACGCCAGGCGGTCTTGAACTTCGGTCAGATCCTCCAGTGGCCCGTCCGCCGAATCTTCGGGGCTCTGCCGCATCTCGCCGAGGTCCATGACGCGGACCGAGAGCTGCAGCCGGGACTTCTCGCCGTCCGGCGAGACCTGAAACCAGCCGTACACCACGCGCTCCGCATCCAGAACCTCCGCCAGTTTGACCACGGACGCGCGGGTCAGAGGCGCGAAGGGACGCAAGGAGAGCCGCCGGAAGCCCTCGCTGCGGCTGTCCCGGTCCAGCACCAGGACTCCTTCCGAAAATAGAGTCTCACGCACGCATTCGGCCACGCTTTCGCCAATCCAGTCGAGGTTCGAAGAGCTGGAATGATTGGAGAAAGGCAGGACGACCACCGTCTGCGCACTCACGCTGGCGAGACATACGGCGCCCAGCAGCAAAATCCACCGCCACATTCAGCCAAGTTTAGCAGAGGCGTCCAGGTGCGCCTTCACACGCGCCAGGACGGCGGCCTGGACCTGCGGCTCGTCCCCGAAGCCCTTGACCCACTCCAAGCCGGGCTCCTTGTTGAACCAGGTCCATTGCCGTTTCGCATACTGGCGCGTACTCTGCTGTGCCTGGAGGATCGCCTCCTGGCAGCTGCAATCTCCCCGCAAATACTGGAGCGCCTGGCGGTAACCGTGTGCTTCCAGCGGCCTGACCTCGGGCCGGAAGCCCAACAGCAGGATACGGCGCACTTCGTCGACCAGCCCCTGGTCGAACATGCGCTGGCAACGCGTGTTCAGCCTCTCATACAGCGCGGCCCGGGGCGGGTCCACGCCGATCTTCAGCCAGCGGAACCCCTGCAGGGAGTGGCGGCCGGCGGCAAAGGCCTGCGAAATGCTCCCCCGGGTGAGCAAGCAGACCTCCAGTGCCCGGATCAGCTTGCGCGCGTCCCGCGCATGGACACGCTGCGCGGCCTCGGGATCGAACCGTCCCAGCAGCTTGTGCAACGATCCGGGTCTCCTCGCCTCCCGCGCGGCCAGCCGGGAGCGAACGGCATCGTCGCGTTCCGGGCCGGGGAAGAGCCCCTCCAGAAGCGCGCGCAGGTAAAATCCCGTACCCCCCGCCACCACCGGCAGCCGTCCCCGGGCGGCGATTTCTTCCAACACCGCCCGGCCTCGCCGTGCAAACTCCCCCGCGCTGAAGTGCTCATCCGGGTCGGCGACGTCCAGCATGTGGTGCGGAATGCCCCGCCGCTCCGCCACCGGCAGTTTGGCCGTGCCGATGTCGAAATAGCGGTAGATTTGCAGGGAATCGCAATTGATGATCTCGCCGCCGAATTCTTCCGCGATGCGCAGGGACAGTTCGCTCTTGCCCGAGCCCGTCGGGCCCACGATCGCGACCAGTGTATGCGGCATCGCCACGTCCCAGTCTAGACTGCTTGTGGACTCAGAGATGGCCGCCAGCTCGGGCGTATACTATTAAAGAGAGGAGCTTAGCGAGCCTTCCGCGATCAGGGGCAGGCGCAGGCGGATGTGTCTAAATGAACCCAATAGCAAGAGGCGTGACTCTCATCTCATTGCTGGCCAGCCTGCCGTGGGCGCTCGGCGCCGCTCAGCAAGCCGGCCCACCTCGCGACAACCGGGCTGATGCCTACTTCAACTTCTCGATGGGGCATCTGTATGCCGAGTTGGCCGGCCTTTACGGCAATCGCGGCGAGTATCTCTCCAAGGCCATCGAGTATTACAAGCAGGCGATCAAGGCCGATTCCTCGGCTACCTTCCTGAGCGAGGAACTCGCGGGCCTGTACATCCAGGCCGGCAAGGTACGGGACGCCGTCTCGGAGCTGGAGGACAGGCTCAAGAAGGACCCCCAGGCTGTCGACGCCCGCCGGGTGCTCGGCCGCATCTATGCTCGCCTCATCGGCGACCCGCAGACCAACCGCATCAACGAGGAGATGCTCAAGAAGGCGATCGAGCAGTACAAGATGATCGTCGCGGTCGAGCCCAAGGACATAGACAGTTGGGTGCTGCTGGGGCGGCTCTACAAAGTCTCACAGGATTCCGTGGAGTCCGAGAAGGCCTTCCGGAAAGCTTTGGAGATCGATCCCGCCAGCGAAGAGGCTCTGACCGGCCTGGCCATGGTCTACTCGGGCCTCGGCGACAACAAGCGCGCGGCCGAGACTCTCAAGCAAGTGGCGGACCGCAACCCCAACCTGCGCACGCTCACCTCTCTGGCGGGCGCCTACGAGGAACTGCGGGACTACGCCAATGCCGTCGAAGTCCTGCAGCGGGCCCTCGAAATGGAGCCTGCCAACCTGGATCTGAAACGCGGGCTGGCGCAGGATCTGCTCTTCGCCGGCAAGCTGGACGACGCCATCAAGACCTACGCCGAAGTTGCCGAAGCCGATCCGAAGGACGCCCAGTCGCTGCTGAGAATTTCGCAGATCCAGCGGCAGAAGCGCGATTTCGCCAAGGCGCGGGAAGCTCTCGACCGGGCCAAGCAGATCGAGCCGGACAACCCGGAGATTCGCTATAGCGAGGTTACCCTGCTGGATGAGGAGGGCAGGCATTCGGATGCCATCGCCCGGATGCAGGAACTGGTCGCCTCCACCGAGCGGAAGAGTTACACCCCAGAGCAGCGGGCCAACCGCGTCGCTCTGCTGGAGAGGCTTGGCGTTCTGTACCGCGCCAACCAGCAGTACAAGCAGGCCATCGACGTCTTCCAGCAGTTGCCGGTGACGGATCCCGAAATGGGTTCCCGTTCCGCTGCCCAGGTTGTCGACACGCTCCGCCAGGCCAAGGACTTTAGCCGCGCCGTCGAGGAGGCTGACGCCGCCGCCCGGAAGTACCCCAACGACCGCACGCTGGCCCTCACCCGCGCCTCTCTTCTCGCGGAGGTCGGCAAAGGGGATCAGGCCGCCGCCGAGGTGAAGAAGCTCTTTAACGGGGAGCAGGATAAGGATTCCTGGCTGGCGCTGGCGCAGATCTCGGAGAGATCCAAGAACTACGCCGAAATGGGCAAGGCACTGGAAGCGGTGGAGAAGCTCTCCAGCACGGATGATGACAAGGGCACCGTCTACTTCATGCGTGGAGCCATGCAGGAGCGCCTGAAGAACTACGACGCCGCCGAAGCCGAATTCCGCAAGGCCCTGGCCATCGACCCCGATAATGCCGCCGTGTTGAACTACCTGGGGTATATGCTTGCGGACCGCAACGTCCGGCTCGACGAAGCGCTCAAGCATATCAGCCGCGCCTTGGAGCTCGAACCCGGCAACGGCGCCTACCTGGATAGCCTCGGATGGGTCTACTATCGGATGAACCGGTTGGAAGAGGCGGAAACCAATCTGCGCCGCTCGCTGGAGCGTGTGTCTCGGGATGCGACGGTGCATGATCACCTCGGCGAAGTGCTCGCCAAGCGCGGCAAGTTCAAGGAAGCCATCGCCGAGTGGCAGGTTTCTCTGAAGGAGTGGGAAGCCAGTTCCCCGGCCGACAAGGACCCGGCTGAGATCGCCAAGATCAACCGGAAGCTGGAAGGCGCCAAGGTGCGGCTGGCCCAGGAAACCTCCGGTCCGGCTCGCAAACCATAGCGAACCAGGGGAGGGACCTCTCCCCGCCAGGGCGGAAGATTCGATGCGGCGTGCGCCACTGTTTCTGACTGGATGCTGCCTTAGCTTTTCCCTGCTCGCGCAGGAGAAGATACCGTCCCGCGAGGCGGAGATCGGAGCGGCCCGGGCGGAAAAGGTACCCCAGGTCCAGCCCGACGATCCGCCCCGGATCGAGCGCATGCTCGTGGCCATCGAGCAGCAGAAGATCATCGAACGTCTGACCGCCGGCGTGGCCGGGTTTCGCGTCAAATTTGGCGGGCTGGCTTCTGGTTCGGGCTTCGCCCTCGGGCCGGAGTACCTGCGGGAGGATCTCGCCGGCGGCCGGCTGGTTTTTCGCGGGTCGGCGCGGGCGTCTTTCAAGGCTTACCAGCTCTATGACCTGGAGCTACGTGTGCCGCATTTGGCGGGAAGCAGCCTCTTCCTGGACCTTCGTGCGGTGCACCGAAACTTCCCGCGCATGCAGTACTACGGCCAGGGGCCAGACTCCGCCAAGACCGGCCGCAGCAATTTCCGGCTTGAGGACACGGGCTACGACCTCACGGGTGGTTTCATCCCCTGGCGGCACCTGTCAGTGGGCGCCACGGGCGGTTATTTGCAGGTCAACGTCGGGCCCGGAACGGACCCGCGATTCGTCTCGGCGGAGAAGATCTACTCTCCCGCCGGCACCCCGGGCATCGACAGGCAATCCGATTTCCTCCGCGGCGGTCTGTTTGCGCAGTACGACTACCGCGACCACGCCGGCGGACCGCGGCGCGGCGGGAACTATCGGATCTCGTACTCGGGCTACTCGGACCGCAAGCTGGACCAATACTCCTTCCGGCGTCTGGATCTGGAAGTTCAGCAGTACATACCGTTTTTCAATGAGCGGCGCGTGATCGCGCTGCGCGCCAAGTCGGCGTTGAGCTATGCCGGGGCCGGCCAGAGAGTTCCCTTTTACCTGCAACCCACCGTCGGAGGCTCCGAGGATCTTCGCGGTTTTCGTCCATTTCGGTTCTACGACGACAACTCGATGGTGTTCAACGCTGAATACCGTTGGGAGACATTCAGTGGTCTCGACATGGCTGTGTTTGCGGATGCGGGGAAGGTCTTTCACCGGAAAGCGGACTGGAACTTGAGAAACCTGGAAGGCTGTTTCGGCGCAGGCATGCGGTTCAACGTCCGCAATTCGGTGTTCTTGAGGCTTGACGCGGGCTTCAGTCACGAAGGTTTTCAGGTCTGGGTCAAGTTCAATAATGTTTTTTAGAGGGTGCCGAAACGCGCGACTGGTCCTGGCAGGGGCGGCGCTGCTGGCGTTTCCCCTTTGCGCCCAGAAGTTCTATCCCGATGACCCGCTGGAACGCGAACCCCGGCCTTTGCGGATCGAGAAGGCCAGGTTTCGAAAGCTCAGCAACAACTACGATTTCTTCCTCAATACTTTTGCCAAGCCGGGCCAGCGTCAGACCCCGGGGCGGCCGATTGCCGCCCGTGGCATCAACACGCTCGGCGAAGTGCCCGGCGGCGCGTGGTACCAGAACCGTCACGGCCGGAAGCCCATGTCCATCGAGGAGCTGGTCCGCGGCCCCGGCTCCGGCAACAACCCACCCTCGACGGCCGGGCCTTGGAGTGTGCTGCGGGTCAAGAGCGAAGGGGTTACTCCGGGATTTGTCATCGCCGACTCCAGGGGCGTAAGGTATTGGCTGAAGTTCGACCCGCTGAGCAATCCCGAGATGGCGACCGCCGCCGACGTCATCGGTTCCAAGTTCTTCCACGCCCTCGGATACAACGTTCCCGAGTATTACCTGGTCAAGATCCGGCGCGAGCAGTTGCAGTTGACTTCCAAGTCACAGCTCAAGGACCGCCTGGGGCGCGTCCGGGCGATGACGTCCCGGGACATCGATGAAATGCTCCTGAAAGTTCCGCGAGATGCCGATGGACGCTACCGCGCTGTGGCCAGCCTGGGCATCAGCGGAGAAGAGTTGGGCCCGTTCCGTTACCACGGCACGCGGAAGGACGACCCCAACGATGTTGTGCCGCATGAACACCTGCGGAGCCTCCGCGGTCTGTTTGTCTTCTGCGCCTGGCTGGGCCACGAGGACTCGCGCGCCATCAATACCGACGACTTTCTGGTGGATGAGAACGGCCTCCGTTTCATCAAGCACTACCTCATCGACTTCGGCTCCATTCTGGGAAGCGCCAGCACCAAGCCCAACAGCGCCCGCTCCGGCAACGAACAGTTGTTCGCCTGGAAGCCTGCGGCGCTCCAGTTCTTTAGCCTCGGTTTGTATGTACCCCGTTGGGCCAGGGCGCGTTATCCCGACTTGCCCTCGGTGGGGCGGTTCGAGTCTCACATGTTCGATCCTGAGCGTTACAAGACGGAATATCCTAATCCCGCCTTCCACAACCGCCTGCCGGACGACACCTTCTGGGCGGCCAAACAGGTGATGGCATTCAGCGATGACCAGATTCGGGCCATCGTGAAGCACGGGCCAGTACAGCGACCGGCGGGCGGAAGACTGGATCGTGAAGTGCCTCATCGAGCGCCGCAACAAGATCGGCCGGGCATACTTCTCGAAAGTCCTTCCTCTGGACAGGTTTGAAATTCAGGGCAATCGATTGGTGTTCGTGGACCTGGGCGTCAACTACGATATTGCCGCGGCCCGGTCCCTCTCCATTCAGTGGTCGAGGTTTGACAACGCCAGCCGGCAGAAATCTTTACTCTCGGGAGAAGCGCGTTTCACTGTCCCAGAGGCCTCCTCCGGAGAGTACCTGGCCGCCGACATCCACGACGGCGATTCCACCAGGGCCGTAACCGTCTACGTCCGCAAAGAACCGGGCGGTTTTCGCATTGTTGGCGTCGAACGCGGCTGGTGAGTGGCTCGGGGCTTAGCGGAATGCTCGAATGAGCCAGCCTTGCGCTTCCGATCGGGAACCAGCCACGTCCTCGGCGGCCACCACCCCCTGATAGAGCTTGCGCGCGTCCTCCCTTCGCCCCATCCGGTCCAAGGTCTTCCCGAATTCCAGGCTGGCCAGCGTCCTCGTTCGCGGAGATGCCCGTTTGTCCGCCAGCGCCTCCCGAGACCAACTTGCGGAAGCCTCGAAGTCACCGCTCTCGCGGAAGGCTACGGCCAGCCGGTTGTACAGCGAGGCTCTTTCCAGCTCGGTATACTTCCGTTCTCCGAGCTCCCGCCGCCGCAGAATATCCTGATAGATCCCGACGGCGCGCGCCGGCTGCCCCATGAGCAGCGCCATGCCTCCCATGTCCAAGGGGATCAGGTAATTCTGCGGGTACTTCTTCCGCAGTGCGCCCATATGCTCCAGCGCCGCGGCGTAGTTCTTTTCCCGCGTGTAGATCAGGATCAGCATGAGCCGGGCATCATCGGAAGCCAGGACACCCTTCTCCATGGCCGTCTTCAGATCTCGCATGCCCTGGGTCTTGCTTCCGTGGTGACCAGTCAGGTAGGCCAGCCACTTCACACTCCAACCCAGGCTTCCCGTGACGTAGTTGTAGACGCCGGTCGCCAGCCTGGCGTCATAGAACTCGGGATGTTCCTGGAGAAGCTGTGAGTGATACTTGTACGTCTTCGTTCCGTAGCGGAAGGCCGCCCACCAGCTTCTCTTTAGGGACGCTTCGAAGCTGCACAGATTCTCGTTGGCGAGGCCGAGCAAATATCGCGCCGCGGGATCCCGCGGGTTCTTCTCCAGCCGCGCGTAAGCTTTCTGGATCGCCAGTTCGCTCGCCTCCCTGAACCGGGCCTCGATCGCGGGCTCCACGCTGAGCGAGTACTTGGGCATTTCGGAAAAGAAGTCGGAGGCAGCGAAGCGGTCGATGCTCAATTCCTGCTTGCCGCTCAGCTCCTGGATCCAGTAAGTAAAGGCGAGGTAGGTATAACCGGCGGGATCGTCGGGCGACTGCTTGATCATGGCCTGAAAATCGCCGGTCGCCCGCGCATACTCCATGTTGTAGATGTCGCGAATGCCCCGCTGAATTCGGGAAAGCTGCTCGGGCGCGAATGGCGTCCACTGGGACCACGCCGCGGGCGAGAGCGCCGCCGCCAGGGCAACGGCTCTTAGCCAGTTAAACATGCTGTGCACGCCTGTCACTGCGCGGGAAGGCTCACCGTCATGCGGGTTCCCTTGCCTTCCATAATAGGGCTATCCAGCCGGATCTCCCCGCCTAAATTCCGGATATTTTTCCGCACGATGGCGAGACCCAGGCCGGTGCCCTTCTGCTTGGTGGTGAAGAAGGGCTCAAAGATCTTCTGCCGGATTTCATCGGGGATGCCGGGACCGCCATCGCTGACCGTAATCAGAACCTGGCCGTCTTCCTTCCGGGCCTCCAGGCGCACCTCGCCGCCGGCCCCCGTCGCTTGCACGGCGTTGAGAAGCAGGTTGAGCACGATCTGCTTGATGGCCTCCGGGCTTGCCTGCTTCAGCCTGATTCGCGGGGCGATGCTGGTGCGGATGTGGATGTCGTCGCCCTCGCACTGCCGCGACAGGAACTGGGCCATCGTCTCCAAAAGGTCGCTCAGGTCCAACTCTTCCCGCTGTTCGGGCAGCGGACGCGAAAAGCTGAGAAGTTGCTGAACGGAGCGGTTCAGCCGGTCCGTCTCCCCGATCATGTAGCCCAGATCCCGGCTGTAGCGGTCGGAAACTTCCGGGTCCTCTTTCATCACCTGGGCCAGAGTCTTGATCGAGCTGAGTGGGTTCTTGATCTCGTGCGCGATGGTCGCCGCCACCTTGCCGAGGCTCGCCAGATGCTCCTGTGTCGCCAGCGCCCTCTCCAGGCCGATCTTCTCTTCAACCGCCCGGCAAGTGATGATCGAATGCGATATCTGGCCGCCGAGGCCGGCCAGGATGGGCTCGTTCTCTTCCAGAAACAGGCGCGGGGTAGTGTCCAGGAACAAGAGCCCCGTCAGGCGGCCCTCATACCACAGTGGGAACAGATAGTTGAAGCCCAGTTGAGCCAGCAGGGAGCTGAGTTCGGGGTCATCCGTCCGGTCCCGATGTATCATGTCGGCGCCGCCGGCGCGAGCCAGTTCCGCTGCCCGCTCGACGGCGGCGGAGTCGGCCGCCGCAATGCCGAATTCACCCCGCAAGTCGGGCTCCTCGGGAATCACCAGGAGCACCCGGTGGAGTTTGAAGCTCTTTCCCAATTCTTCGGCCAGGAATTGCAGCCGCTCGCCCAAGCTGAGAATGCGGGCCGCTTCTTCGATCACGCGCTTGCTGAAGTCCGTGTAAAGCTGCGTCCGCTTGGAAAAGAAGCGCGTCATCCACCCGTAGAGTGGCAGCCATACCAATCCCGCCGCGAAGATCAGCGCCAGCCTGGTCAGATCCTCGAAAGCGGCGTACTCCCGGCCTGTGTTTTCAACCACCGCGTTGACTACGGTCAGATACACGGCGAACACCAGCCCCAGTACGATCGCAAACACGACCCGCTTGCTGATAATCAGGTTCAGCACGTTGTAGCGATAGATGAAATACGCCAGCGCTGCGGCAGGCGCGGCGGCGGCTGCCGCCACCAATGCGGAGCCTCCTAGCGCACCCGAAACAGGTATGGCCAGCAGCGTCGCTGCGAGCACTCCCAGGAACCGGCGCTCATAGTGCGTAACGCTGTGGCGGGCCGCCGTAATGCAAAGAACCGCCGCCGCGGCAAGACTGACGCACAGCCAGACTTGATAGGGACGCTCGCGGCCGCTCGCCAGCAACCAAAACATCAGCGGGCGCAACCAGGTAGCCGGGCAGTGCCAGATACCCCGTCGCCTTCGCCCAGACAATGCTGAGGTGAAGCAAGAATGAGGGCGCAGCTGCCATTCCCGCGAGGCCCGCCAGATGTAACGCCGACTCTCCTCTGCCGACGTTCGCCGACTGAAAAAGCTGGATCGCGCTGGACGCCTGCCAGATAGCCAGGGCGGCCAGCGACGACAGCAGCAGCCGGTCTGCCAGCCTCGCCTTCGGCTTCCGCGCCAGCAGAACCGTGAGGAAGACGGATAGGGAGGCTCCTAGCGTCAGAGCCATGAACCGCAGCGTGCCGGCTATCAGCATGACCTATTCCGGCGGCCTTCGCGGGAGCGTGACCGTGAACGCCGCGCCTTCGTCGGGCTGGCTGGAAACATCGATCTGGCCCTTATGGGCGCGCACGATCTGGTGGCAAATGGCTAGCCCCAACCCGGTTCCCACTTGGACGCCCTTGGTTGTAAAACCCGGATCGAAGATCTTGTCGAGCTGTTCGGCGGGAATCCCGCACCCGTTATCGCTGATCTCGACTCTGACGCAGTCCCCCAGCGCTGACGTGCGTACCACGACACGCCCTCGCCTTCCCGCCCGCTCGATGGCCTCTGTGGCGTTCAGCAGCAGGTTCATGAAGAGCTGGTTCAGCTCGCGAGGCGAGCAATTGATTTCCGGAAGCTCGCCGAACTCGGTCACCACGTCGATATTGTCGCCGAAGGCATGCCGCAGCAGGCGCAGCGTGCTCTCCAGGCCCGCATGGACATTTGTCCATTGCACTTCGGCGCGATCCAGTTGCGCGAAGCGCCTCAAGTTCGCAACCACGCCGCCCAGGCGCGCGCACGAGGCTTCTGCCTGCGCCGCAACCGCCGCCAGTGTGTCGAGCAGCGGCTGCAAACTGGACGTATCCCGGCCATCTTCGCCTTGGTGCCACTCGGAGATCTTGCCGGCGGCGAGTGCCATCGTATTGACGCTGCTCTGCAGCGCCCCCAAAGGGTTATTGATCTCGTGCGCCACCCCGGCCACCAGTCTTCCCAAAGAGGCCATCTTCTCGGCCTGTACCAGGGCCGTCTGGGATTCCTTCAATTCCGCTAGGGTGCGTTCCAGTTCCCGGTAATACCGGCGATTTTCGCGCAACAGCCTCTGCTTGTCGAGCGCGCCGGCCACGATCAGCCGCAGTTCCTCGACCTCGAACGGCTTGGAAACGTAGTTGTGCGCTCCGGCGCGCAAGGCCCGGATGGCGATGTCCTCCGAACCGTAGGCCGTGATCAGCACCACCAGCGGCGGCTCGGGAGTGCTGTTGACGTGCTGCAGCAGGGAAAGCCCGTCCATGCCGGGCATGTTGATGTCGGAGACGATGACGTCGGGACGGAAGGTCTCGATCCTGGCCAGCGCGGCCACCCCGTCCTCCGCCTCGTCCAGGACGTAGCCGATGTTGGACAGGGCACGGGACAACCCGTACCGGGCGGCCTCCTCGTCGTCGATGATCAGGACCCTCGGCTGCTGCTCCAAGTCAGGTTAGTTGTCGGCGAGCGCCCAAGGTTTGCGCTAGTCCAGTGCGGACTCCGCCAGGCGGGGCAGTCTGACGCTGACGGTGGTGCCTTTGCCCTCGGTGCTCTCCATTTGGATCTCGCCCCCGTGTTCCCGCACAATCTGCCGGGCGCTGAAAAGGCTCCAATTGCCGGTGCCGACTCGTCTGCCGGTGACTTTGAAGCCGGGGTCGAAGATCGTAGCCAACTCCTCCGGCCGCAGGCCGCGGCCGTTGTCTTGAATCCTAACTTCCACCAGTGAGTTTACCTCATGCACCGTAATCCGCACCCGCCCGTCCCCGTTTTGGATGGCCGTGACGGCGTTGTGCAGCAGGCTGGAAAAAACGGCGCTCAACTGCTGCGGCCGGCACATCAACGGCGCCACCGGTCCCATGTCGATCTCCACCGCCGTGTTTCCCTTGATCCCGGGTTCGAGCAAGGCTGCCGCGTCTTCGAGCATACCCCGCAAGTCCACCGGCTGGACGCTCGCCTTGTCCAGGTTCGTGAACCGCTGAAGACGCCCCACGATCTGCTGCAGCCGAGTCGCCGAGTCGTGAATCGACCGCCGCAGGTCCGCTTGAAGCAGAACCAGCCTGGGGTGCTCCGCCGGCGGCGAAGTAGCTTGTCTGGCCGCCAGCAGGACGATCGTGTCCACGGCGCTCCTCAGGGCGCCAATGGGGTTGTTGATTTCATGGCTCAGCGCCGCGGCCAGCCTCCCCAGCGATGCCGCGTTCTCCGAGAGAAGCAGCCGGGTTTCTGCGTGGTGCAGCGACTCGGAAGCCTCCAACGCCTCTCTGTGAGCGCGGTAGTTGGAGAGGCGCTCTCTGTACAACAGAGCCGATAGCGCCGCGCTCAGCAGGCTGATCATCAGGATGAACACGCCCTGTGTGCCGTCGGGATCCACCGTTTCCACCATTCCCTGCCGGACCGCATATTGTCCGGCCAGAATGTTGAACGCCCACATGGCCAAGCCCATGCTCAGCGTTTGGAGAGGGCGCATCGGAAGCGTGCCGACCGCGACCAGCACCACCGTGGCGATCTGCGCCGGAATGTAGTGCAGTGCTACGCCGTTGATTCTGGTCAACAGCAAGGAGTAGGCGATCAGAATATCTCCCACCAGCCAGCCCGAGACCCAGCCCACAAGCCGGCACGCTCCTGGTCCCAGATCCAGGCGCGCGATCAAGCTCGCTCCTACCCCAACGCCAACGACCCAGGCCGTATTGGCGATCCTGAGCGGCCATGTCGTGCGATCGGGCAGCAGATACAACTGTGCCGCAAGCAGGCAGATGGGTACCGCTATGGCGATGATTCCGAGGACCCGCAACCCCTCCAGGCTGAGCCTTGCGATCTCCCGGCGGAACCCCTCGTCACGCTCTGAGTCCCCAGGCAGAACATAGGCGCGGATGCGACCCAGCATCTTAGATTTACTTTAGCCCACTTCATCGCGGGGAGGAAGGGAGACTTGTGTTAAACTACCCCCGCGGACTGCGCCGCAGCGCTGTGCAGTCAACCGGCCGGACACCCATGCGCAAGGTCAACGCTTTCTGGCGCAACGCCTTCGACATTCGTGAGGGGGAGCGTCTCCGCACCCTCTCCATGGCGGGTTACCTGTTTTTTGTTCTCTTCGCCCACTACATCCTGAAGCCCATCTCACGGTCTACTTTCGTCACTACTTTCGGGAGCGGGGAACTGCCCTACCTGTATGTGCTGATTGCCGTGGCAGGCGGCCTGCTCGCCACTGTTTACACCAAGTTTGCCCTGCGGGCTTCCCTGCGGACCGCGGTCACTGCCGCCATGGGCCTGTCCGTGGTGGTGCTGATTCTGTTTTCCTGGCTCCTGCGCTACGAGTGGCGATGGCTGATTTACGCCTTCAACCTCTTCCAGCAGTTGTTCGGTGTGGTGATTGTGGCCCAGGGATGGCTGGTTGCCGCCAATATCTTCACTACCCGGGAGGCCAAGCGTGTCTACGGCTTGGTCGGCTTGGGCGGTATCGCAGGCGGGTGGATGGGGGCTGTCTTTACTGCTGCGGCGGTGGGCTGGCTGGGTAACTACCGGTTGCTCTTCGTCGGCGCGCTTTTCGTGGCGGCCGCTTACGCGGCATTTCGGCTGGCCATCCGGCACAGCGGGGTCGAACTCTCGCGTGCCAATGCGGCCCAAGGGGAGCAGGAATCCTTTTCGACCGGCGACATGGTCAAAGCCATTGGCCGGCACCGTCATTTGCAGGTTATTGCCGCCATAATGGTCATCGCCTACATCGTTGACCAGCTCGTGGAGTTCCAATTGCAAGTGGCGGGCGACAGGGTCTATGGTTCGGACCCTGCCGCCTACACTAGGTTTCTGGGCATTTACAATCTCGCCCAAAATACGCTCACGCTCATCCTTCAATTTGTCTTCACTGGCGTCGTGGTCAGCCGCCTGGGGGTTGGTGGAACGCTGAAACTGATGCCCACCTCCCTGGCGGTCGCTTCGCTCGGTTCGTTGTTCTGGCCCGGAGTGCTCTCGGCTGCCATTACGCGGCTGACGGAAGCCGCCAGCCGGTACTCGGTCAACAAGGCGGCGATGGAACTGCTCTACTTGCCGCTGCCGATGGAGCTCAGAAATCGCACCAAGGCATTCGTGGACGTGTTCGGAGACCGGCTCGGCAGGGGGCTTGCCGGAGTGCTGCTGATTCTGCTGGCGAAATTCGGCTTCAAGAGCCTGACGGGCCTTCCGTTGCTTGTGATCGGTTTTGCGGTCGTGTGGATGCTGCTCACAATTCGGGCGCAGAAGGAGTACCTGCTCACCATTCGAAAGCGGCTTGAGGCCCGGCGGCTCGACCTGGAAAGCGCCCGAGTGTCTGTGGGAGACCCCGCGCTGGTCCGTCTCCTGGAGCAGACCGCCCGCAGCAGCAACGCGCGGCAGGCTACTTACGCCCTGTCGGTCCTGTCTGAGGCGCCGGGGTACGATCTCAGCCCGGTGCTTCAGGAGCTGGTCGCCAGCCCCCTGGCGGCCGTGCGGAGCAAAGTCTACGAACTTGCGCGCTCCCTCCGGCTCCCCGGCCTTGTGGATGCCGCTCTGGCGGAGATCCGGTCCGGCGGCCAGCCGCAAGCCGCGGGCGCCACTGCGGCGGCCGTCCCCTATGTGCTGGCAGTTTCCCCCGATGCCGTTCCGCTGGCTCGCGAATTCTTGGACCGCCCGGACAGCGCGGTCGCCGAGAGCACGCTGTTGGCGCTCGCCGGACAATCCGACATCCTCGGCGAGCTCGTCTCGCATGAGTGGCTTGCGCGGGGCGCCCAGGATCCGGACCCCGAGCGGCGGCGGTTGGCCGCCGTCGCGGTGGGCGTCCTCGGAGATGAGGGAACCGAGGTCCTGCACCGTTTGCTGTCCGACAATGATCCGCGTGTGGTCGTCGCTGCGTTCCGCGCCGTGGGCAAGCTGAAGAATCGTGCTTATGTCCCCGCGGTGATGTGGCGGCTGACCGATCCGCGGCTGAGGGGAGAGGCCATCGAGGCGCTGGCGGGCTGTGGAGTACGGATTTGCGGCACCCTGGGCGACATCCTGGAAGACGAAGATACTCCGGCCGCCATCCGCCGCCAGATTCCGCGAGTATTGAGACGGGTTCCGGACCAGCGGGCTGTCGATACACTTCTGCGCTCCATCAACCAGCCCGACCTCTCGATTCGGGGCGCGGTTCTCAAGGCGTTGAACGGCCTGCGGGAGACCGCGACTGGGCTGGAGTTTGGTCCCGCCTTTGTCACCAGGCAGATCCTGTCGGAGGCGCAGTACTATTTCGCGTTGAACTCGTCGCTGGCTCCGCTTCGGGATGAGGCGAATCCGCGCACGGCCCGCGGACTCCTGGTACGGAGCATCGAGGAGCGGCTCAGGCAGACGCTGGAACGACTGTTCCGGCTGCTCGGCCTGCGTTATCCGCCCAAGGAGATTTATGCCGCTTACCTCGCTGTGCACCACGGCAAGCGGGAAAATTACGCCGCGGCCCTGGAATTCCTGGACAATGTGCTGGATCGCGACTTGAAGCGCGTGATTCTGCCCCTGCTGGACGACTCGGGACGCTTGCTCGAGACCGGGCGGGACCTCTTCGGGCTCGAAGTGAAAAGTGCCGAAGATGCGCTTCGGGGGCTTTTGGGTTCCGGTGATGCATGGTTGCTGTCTTGCGCCATGGCGGCCGCGGCCGAGTTGCGGTTGCGCGCTCTGGCCCAAGACATCGCCAAGGCGGCGCGCGGCGCCGGGGCGGAAGTCGGCGCGGTGGCTCGTTCCGCGCAGGCGGCACTGGCTTGACGCGCGAATCGAGGGTCTTATGCCCGAACTGAACATCGTTGAAAAAGTCATCGCCTTGGAGGGCGTGGAACTGCTGCGAAGTCTCACGCCGGAGCAGCTCTCCCGCATCGCTTCCATCGCCAAGGAGATGCTGATTTCTTCTGGCAAGGTCGTCCTGGACCCGGCCCAGCCGCTGGACGCCCTCTACGTGATCCTGGACGGCACGGTCGAGCTCAGCCGGAACGGCCAGCGGTTGCACGTGGCGGGGCAGAACGAAGTGCTCGGCGCGTGGGCGCTTTTCGACGAAGAGCCCATGCCGGTAATTGCCACTGCGTTAGAGGACGCCAAGCTGCTGCGCATCACCCGCGACGACTTTTTCGATCTGCTCTCGGACAATCTCGAAATCGCGGCCTCGATTTTTTCGACACTGGTTAAGCGGTTCAGGAAGTTGCTTGAGCCATAATGGAATTTGGGGGTCCGGACGGCATGGCGGACGATTCGCGCGCGCAACAGGCTGGATCGCCGGAGAGCCGGCTGAAAGCTGAGCTGGAAGCGGCCAACAACCGTGTGTCGCAGCTCTACACCATGGCGTCTCTGGGCCGTCTGCTGGCCGGCGTGGTGCACGAGATCAACACTCCTATCGGATCGATCTTCTCCAACAACGAAGTCATGGTACGTTCCCTGGAGAAGATTCTCGGCCTTCTCCGCGAGGCGGCAGCCGCTTCGGCTCCTCCACCTGCCAAGGCCCTGCAACTCCTGGAGACGATTCAGAGTCTGGCTTCGGTGGACAAGATCGCGTGCGAACGGATCTCGTCGGTGATCCGGAGCCTGAAAACGTGCTCCCGTGTGGACGAGGCGGACGTGAAGAAGGCCGACATCCATGACATACTGCGCGATGCCCTGAAGCTGAGCGCTACCCAGTTCCGCGGACGGGTAGCGGTGGAAACGGAGTTCGGTGATGTGCCCGAGGTTGAGTGTTTTCCGCACCTGCTCAGCCAGGTCTTTATCAACCTTCTGATCAACGCCGGTCAGGCGATCGAGGGGGAAGGCAAGATTACCGTGCGGACGCGTTTAGAGGAAGACGAGGTCTGCGTCTCCATCAGCGACACCGGCGGCGGCATTAAACCCGAAAACCAGGCTAGGATCTTCATCCCCGGTTTCACTACGAAACCCGCCGGTGTTGGGACCGGCCTCGGTCTGGCCATCTCGCGGGAGATCGTGGTCAAAGTGCACGGCGGGCGCATGGACTTCGAAAGCCAGGAGGGGGCCGGAACCACGTTCCATGTCCGGATCCCATTGCAGCGGCGGGAAGTGGCTTGCTGCTAGATACTCAGGTTGACAGGAGCTTCTGTGGAGAATAACGAACGGCCATCGGTTCTGATTGTTGACGATGAGGAGATGGTGATCACCAGCCTGAGGGCTTACCTGAACCTGGAGACGGACTACCATGTCCAGGGCCGGACGGATCCCGAAGAGGCGGTCGCGTACTTGCAGAAGATTCCGGTGGACGTGGTGGTGGCGGACTACCTGATGCCCAAGATGAACGGCATCCAGCTTCTCGGCCAGGCCAAGCGGGCGCAGCCCGAGGCCACTCGCGTCCTGCTGACGGGCCACGCCGACAAGCAGAGCGCTATCCAGGCGATCAACGAAGTCGGCTTGTACCAATACGTCGAGAAGCCCTGGGACAACGCGCAGCTTCTGCTGGTGATTCAGAGCGGCATCGAGCGCACCCAACTGCTGCGCCGGCTGCGGGACAAGATTGCCGAACTCGACACGGCGCATTCCAACCTCAAGGAGGCGCAGACCCGCTTGCTGCGCGCTTTCCTGTAGTCTCATTTTTGGGAGATTCTCTGACATGCTGAGATTGCTTTGGGCAGTTGTTCTGCTGTGCTCTTCGCTTTGGGCCGCCGGCGCGCCCCCCAAACTGGTGGTCGTCTTGGCCATCGACCAGTTCCGCTACGATTACCTGACCCGGTCCTCGAGCCAGTACACCGGGGGCTTCAGCCGGCTGTGGAAGACCGGCGCCGTCTTCACCAATGCGCACCTCCAGCACTTCCCGACCGTGACCGCCGTTGGTCATTCGACAATTCTGAGCGGCGCTACCCCGTCCCTCAGCGGAATCGTGGGCAACGAGTGGTTCGACCGCGAGTCCGGACGCCGCGTGGCCAGCGTGTTCGATCCCAACTCGGCCTTGTTGGGGGGCGGCAAGGGGGCCGGGGCCTCTCCGGTTCGGCTGCTGGTCAGTACGGTGGGTGACGAACTGAAGATGTCCGGCAAGGGGCCCTCGCGCGTGGTTGGCATCTCCCTGAAAGACCGCGCGGCCATCCTGCCGGCGGGCCGTATGGCCGACGGCGCTTACTGGTTTGACGGCGATACCGGGAACTTCATCAGCAGCACGTTCTATTTCGCCCAGCTGCCCTCCTGGGCGAAGGAGTTCAACTCGACGCGTCAGGTGGACAAGTTCGCCGGTGCCGTGTGGAAGAACAGCGGCGGCAAGCCGGTCAAGACGCTCCCGCCGGTCGTGGGGCCGGACTACTACGACTCGCTCGAGCGCAGCCCCTTCGGCATCGAGCTGCTCCTGTCCTTTACTAAACGTGCGATCGAAGCCGAGCAACTTGGTACGCGGGATGCAACCGATCTGGTGAGCCTCAGCTTGTCACCGACCGATCTGGTGGGACACACCTTCGGGCCCGACTCGCCGGAAATCCGCGATCTGAACCTCCAGACCGACCGCCTGCTGGGTGAGTTCTTCCAGTACCTCGATAAGCGGTATGTTCCGGGGACGGTGCTGGTGGTCTTCACCGCGGATCACGGCGTTTCTCCCCTGGCTGAAGTTCAAGCTCAAAGGCGCATGCCCGGCGGGCGCGTGTCCGAGCCGGTGCTCCGCAAAGCGGTGGAAGCGGCCTTGAACGCCAAGTTCGGCGAGGGCAAGTGGATTCTTGACTCCTCCTCCGGCTCCTTCTGGCTCAATCGCGCCGCCATCCGCGAGAAGAATCTCGCTGCCGCCGCCGTCGAGGCGTGTGCCGCCGAGGCGCTGATGGAGATACCTCACGTCTACCGCGCCTACACGCGTTCGCAGTTGATGTTGGGCCAGGTCGCATCCGACCGCGTCGGGCTGCGCCTTCTGAACAGTCTTCATCCGGCTCGCTCCGCCGACG
Source organism: Bryobacterales bacterium (assembly GCA_963744775.1). GTDB lineage: Bacteria > Acidobacteriota > Terriglobia > Bryobacterales > Bryobacteraceae > CAVUVG01. The sequence goes on along the minus strand of CAVUVG010000020.1, from coordinate 98,303 downwards.
TGATCGCCGTGCTCGAGCCTTACTATATCTACGGCGCCCGGGGTGCTTCTCACGGAGCCGCTTATAGCTACGATACGCACCTCCCTCTCATCTTCATGGGGCCGGGAATCCGGCCGGGCCACTACCATCGGGATGTCGCCATCAACGACATCGCGCCCACGCTGGCCACCATCCTGGAAGTCGAGACTCCCAGCGGCTCCACGGGCCGCGTCCTCGCCGAGATGCTTGAGACCCCAAGGAATTGATCGTACGCATGGAAATCGTCCAAGTCACCAGCGGCGCGAATTTGGAGTACGTCCGGGCGCTGTTGCAGGAGTACTGGACGTCCTTCGGCTTCACGCCTTGCTTCCAGGGTTTTTCCGCGGAGCTGGCCGGGTTGCCCGGCGCCTACTCGCCTCCACGTGGCAGGTTAGGGCTTGCCATCAAGGATGGGCAGCCCGCTGGCTGTGTCGCCCTGTGCCCCTTGGAGGGAAGTTTCTGCGAGGCCAAGCGGCTGTTTGTTCGTCAGGAATTCCGCGGCTGCGGAATCGGCCGGGCGCTGCTTGAGTGGATCATTGCCGAAGCGCGCGCCGCCGGCTACCGCGAACTGTACGGTCACACGCTCCAGATCATGGATCGCGCTTTAGCCATGTACGTTCGACACGGCTTCGAGCGTCTCTCACCGCCTCCGCCCGATCTTCCCCCGGATGCCATCCCGCTGCGCCTGCGCCTGTAAGCCCGCTTGAATCTTCCGTTCTCTCTTGCGGGGCCTGGGGGCTTGTGCTATCAATAGACTAAAGTCGGAGCCCCATTCAACCACATTTTCTGGCTATTCCGACCCGTCATCATAGGAGTGAAGTTGTGGAAACCGCCAATCGCCGACTCATCCGCCCGGCCCTGAATGGCCCCAAGGAGCAGGTGAACCCGCGCCGCAGTCCAAAGCCACAGTCCGCGCCTCCCGACCAGACCCACGCGGAGTGTTTTTACTACCTCAAGCAGATGCAGGCGAAAACCCCCATGGTCCTGGTGCTCAATGACGGCGAGACTGTCGAGGGCTCCATCGAGTGGTATGACAAGAGCTGCTTGAAGATCTCCCGCGAAGACGGTCCCAATATGCTGGTCTACAAGCCCAGCATCAAGTACATGTACAAGGCCTAGCGAGACCGGTTCTTCATCGCCAGCCGCTGTTCCCGCCGCCGGCCGGCTTCTTCATAACGGCGCTTTTCCTCTTCCGTCTCCGGAATCACCGGAATGACCGCCGACCGCTCGCTGTGCGCGTCGATAGCCACAAAAGTCAGGTAGGCCGACGAGGTGTGGGACAACTCGCCGGTGAGAAGATCCTCCACGAAAACCTTCACCCCCACCTCCATGGAAGTGCGAAAGACGCGGTTGACCGAAGAGCGCAGAATCACCAGTTGGCCAACGCGAATGGGATGCAGGAACGTCATGTAGTCGATCGACGCGGTTACCACCGTCGAGCGGCTGTGGCGCATGGCGGCCATGGCGCCCGCCAGGTCCACCAGGTGCATGACCTTGCCGCCCAGAAGCGTGCCCAAGGCGTTGGTGTCGTTCGGCAGCGCGAACTCGGCGTATTCCGAAACCGACTCGTGTACGGGACGTCCTTCCATCGCCGGTATCTTATCATGGGGAAGCATGCCCATTGATCGCGTGGAAGCGCTTAAGAACATCCTGGCCCAGAACCCCGCTGACGCACTGGCCCGCTTCGGGCTGGCCATGGAGCTTGTCAAGGCCGGCAGCTACGAGCTGGCGCTAGCGGAATTTCGAACTCTCCTGCATGCGAACCCCGACCACGCCCACGCTTACTTCCACGCCGGCCAGACGTTCGAGAAGCTGGGCCGCGCCGGAGAAGCCAGCCAGATGTACGCCCAAGGCGTGGCCGCCGCCACCCGGCAAGGCAATGCCCACGCGCGCGACCAGCTTCAGGCAGCCCTGGACCAGCTACGCGCTGACGTAGAGTAGGCCTCCAGGCCTGCACACAGCTAGCCCCGCTCCACCCTAAAACGGCACGTCGTCGTCGCTCGCGCTGAAATCCGCCGGCGGCTCTTCCGCGGCTTGGGCCGGAGGTCGCTGCGCGCCGCGCGGCGCGGAGACCGCCGGCGCCCGCTGCTCCTCGGAACCGGCGTCGGCTCCGCGGCCGCCGAGCAGGATCACCTCGTCGGCCACCACTTCCGTGGTGTAGACCTTCTTGTCGTCCTTGTCCTCGTAACTTCGTGTCCGCAAGCGGCCCTCGACGTAGACCTGCTTGCCCTTGGTCAGGTAGGTGCCCAGGTTCTCCTGGCGCCACAGAACCACGTTGTGCCAGTCCGTCTCTTCCTTCCATTCGCCGGTCTGCTGATCCTTCCACCGCCGGCTGGTTGCGATCGAGAAGGTCGTGCGGGCGGCGCCGCCGGGAGTGAATCGGGTCTCCGCATCCTTGCCGAGATTCCCTAGGAGAATAACCTTGTTGACGCTTCGGGATGCCATACTGAAATGCACTCTACCACACCGGGGCCGGCCCGAGTTTACCGAGGTAAAGCCGGAGCCTCCGCCACCTCAAATCGGACCGGTGGGTGTAGAATAGAATACATACCCGCGCGGTGCTGTGTGCGCTATGAGAACGCCGCTACGCACAGAACGTTCCTGCCGCCGCCTGGCCACCCTTGGCAGCTTTTTTCTGATGGCATGTCTGCGCTCGCCCCAGCCCAGGAAATCATCGGAGACGCCGCTCAAGCGGCCAGAACGTCCTGCTGATCCAGACCGATTGGGCCAACCTTGAGCCTGGCGAGACCCCGCAAGGACCTTCCCTGCACGGTGACTCCGATCAAGCCCGCCTTGGGCTTCGATCTGCGCATGCACGCAGGCTTCGAGGTAGCCGTGCCGCTCAGGGAATTGGCCGGCGAGGAGGATCTGCTCACCATCATTTTCCGTGTTGCTGCCGGAGGCCGGCCAAGGACGAGCCCACCTACTTCACGCAGCGTATCCGCGTGCCGCCCATCGAAGAGGACGCCAGGGGCGAGGCCTATCTGGAGGGCAGCTTCGACCTGGGCGAAGGCAAGTACAAAGTCGACTGGCTCATGCGAGACCGCGCCGAGAGGGTGTGCTCCTTCCATTGGGACGCGGAGTCCGTTCTTCCGGACTCGGGACAAGGACAGTCAGCCTGGCCCTGGCTCCCGGCGCGCGTCGCCGCCAGCGACATCGAACCGTTCCAGCAGGACCCGCCGGTGGAGAGGGACTACAGCGCATCCCCTCTGAACGTCAAGGTGCTGATCAATTTCGCGCCGTCCAAGGCCAGTTCCGCCGCTCTTCAGCCCCTGGACCGGAACGCTCTGCTCTCCATCCTGCGCAGCATCACCCGCGATCCCAGGATCGGCAGGTTCTCGATCGTCGCTTTCAACCTGCAGGAGCAGCGGGTCATTTTCAGGCAGGAAGGCACGTCGCGGGTCGACTACGCGGCTCTGGCCGAGCGCGCTGAATTCGCTGAATCTGGGCACGGTCGATCTGCAGCGGCTGGGACAGAAGAATGCGGAGGCCCAGTTTCTCGCCAGCCTGATGCATCAGGAAGCCGAGGCGCCCAGCGGCCCGGATGCGCTGATCTTCGCCGGCCCCAAGGCCATGATCGAGGAGAATGTCCCTGGGGAGGAGCTAAGGAGGATAGGCAGTCTGTCCTATCCCGTGTTCTACATGAACTATAACCTCCAGCCCGAGACCAACCCCTGGCGCGACGCGATCGGCAACATCGTGAGGTTCTTCCGGGGGACGGAGTACACCATCGCGCGCCCCAGGGACATGTGGGCCGCGGTGGGAGAAATGGTTTCGCGAATCATGCAATTCAAGAAAGAGCGGCCGAAAGTCGCGGCGCGGAGGGCTGTGAACATGCGCCGCTTTGTCTCTCCCGCATTGACGTTGGCGGCGCTGGCGTTGTGGACCGGCGCGGTCTGGGGCCAGCACCGCATCTCCCCGGATAACCTGGCGCCCTTCGTGCCCACTCCGGAGCCTGTTGTCGAAAAGATGCTCGAAGCGGCGGAGCTGAAGCCGGGCGAAACGCTCTACGACCTCGGCTGCGGCGACGGGCGGATTCTGTTCACGGCCGCGCAGAAGTTCGGGGCCATGGCCGTGGGCGTCGAACTCTCCGCCAAGCTGGTCAAGGAGACCACGGACAAGGCCAACGCGCTCGGTCTGGGCAAGCAGATCAAGGTGGTCGAAGGCAACCTGCTGGACGTCAACCTGCGGCCCGCCGACGTCGTGACCATCTACCTCATGCGGCTCTCCAATGAGCGTCTGAAACCGAACCTGCGCAAGCAACTCAAGCCGGGCGCCCGCGTGGTTTCCCACGACTACGAGATCATGGGCTGGAGACCGGACCGCGTCGAGAAAATCGTGGTGCATCAGCGCGCTCACACCATTTACGTGTATCGCATGCCCCCTACGGAATAGAGACGCCGCCGCCCCTCACGAACCTATGTTATCCCACTGCGAGATTCCCAGCCGAGCTACTCCAAGCCTTTCGTCACCATCGCGCTGATCGCCGTCAACGTGCTGATCTTTCTTTACGCAGATCTCCCTGGATCCGTTCTCCCTCAACCATCTGATGGCCTCCTACGGCGCTGATCCCCAGCCGGTTTCAGCTCACGGCGCTGGTGACCTCCATGTTCCTGCATGGAGGATGGCTGCACCTGCTCGGAAACATGTGGTTTCTGTGGATCTTCGGGGACAATGTCGAGGACATTCTGGGCCATGGGAAGTACCTGGCTCTTCTATCTGCTGTGCGGCATCGCCGCGGGTCTGGTCCATGTGGTTTTCAACAGCGACTCGCGCCTGCCCACCGTCGGCGCCAGCGGCGCCATCGCCGGCGTGATGGGCGCCTATTTGCTCAAGTTCCCGCATTCACGCATCGTTACCCTGGTCCCGATCTTCTTCTTCCTGACGACCGTCGAGATCCCCGCCAGCGTCATGATGGTCTATCTGGTTCGCGATTCAGTTCTTCAGCGGCGTGGGCAGCATCGGCTATTCCGATCCTTCCCAAGGCGGGGTCGCCTGGTTCGCCCACGTCGGCGGCTTCCTGGCGGGAATGGTGTTGATCCTGGCGCTGCGGCCGCACGACCCTTACCGGCGCCGGGCTGAGCTGCACTGGTGAGAGCGGCTGCTATGGATAATCCCCTGGATGTGCTGGCCATCGCGGCCCACCCCGATGACGTGGAACAGACTTGCGGCGGCACGCTCATCACGCATGGCCGAAAAAGGCTACCGCACCGGCGTGCTGGACCTGACGGCCGGCGACATGGGCACGCGCGGGAACCCCGAGACGCGGCTGGCGGAGGCCCGAGACCGCGGCGGGCCATCTGCTGCTCGGCTGGCGCGGCAACCTCCGCATGCCCGACGCGCGGCTGGAGAACACCCTGGCGGCGCGCCTGACCCTGGCCGCCAAGATTCGGGAATTGCGGCCGCGCGTGGTCATCCTGCCTTACTGGGAGAGCAGGCATCCCGACCATTACCGCGCCGGCGAGATCGGCTACGAAGCCTGCTTCCTCGCGGGCCTGCGGAAGCTGGACGAGCAATCCGAACCGCACCGCCCGCACAAGATCCTCTACGCATCGGTCTACGCCCGCGTCGCGCCTTCCTTCGTGGTGGACGTCAGCGCGCAGTTCGAGCGCCGGATGGCGGCGCTGCTGAGCTACAAGTCTCAATACGGGGAGGTGGAAGGCGGCGCCGCTTTGTTCCCCGGCGAAGCCGAGATTCGTGAGCGCCTGTCCGCCATCGCGCGCTACTACGGCAACCTGATCGGCGCCCGCTATGGCGAACCGTTTGTCGTCAAAGAGACCCTGCGCATCGACGACGTCGTGGACATGGGCGTGCGCAGTCTGTAACGCTCCCCCGCAAATTGACACGCGGACTTGCCGTCTGCTAACGTCCGGAACATGCTTTTCCTTGCATCGTTTCTCGTACTCGCCGGTGTCGCCCTGGCGCAACAGCCCGATATTCTCGCGGCGGAGCGGACCTGGGTCCAAGCCATCACGACCAGGGATGCCGCCGTTCTCGCGAAAATCCTCGACGACCAGTTGATCTACGCGCACGCCACCGGAATCGTGGATACCAAGCAGGAGTACATCGCCAAGGTCACCTCCGGCCGTCAGAAATACGAAGGCGTGGATCATGAAAGCACGGACGTGAGGCTATTTGGCGACACGGCCGTGGTACACGCCAGGATGCACATGTGGGGGGTCAACCCAGCCGGCAAATTCGATGACCGTCTGATGATGATGCACGTCTGGGTGAAGAAGGGCGGCGCCTGGCAACTCGTAGCCCACCAGACGGCCCGCCTGCCTTAAGGCAGCGTGGCCCCGAGCACGTTCTCGGCCTGCTCCTGCCGGAACTGGCGGAGCTTCTCGCGCAAGGCGGGGCGGCTCGCCGCCAGGATCGCGGCGGCTAACAGAGCGGCGTTAACGGCGCCGGGTTTCCCGATCGCCAGCGTCCCCACCGGAATCCCCCCCGGCATCTGCACCGTGGCCAGCAGCGAATCCAGGCCCTTCAGCGACTGGCTCTCGATGGGCACTCCCAGGACCGGCAGCAGCGTGTGCCCGGCGATGACTCCCGCCAGATGCGCGGCCCCGCCGGCGGCGGCGATCACCACTTCGATGCCCCGCTGCTCCGCCTTTCCGGCGTACTCGGCGGTCTCGCGCGGCGTCCGGTGCGCGGACAGCACGCGGCACTCGTGTGGAATCTCGAACCGGGCCAGCATCTCGGAGGTGTGGCGCATCGTGTCCCAATCCGATTTGCTGCCCATGATGACGGCGACCAGCGGGCGTGGTTTCTTGGCCATACGCTTGATCTGTCCACAGTAGACTGTTCGAGGCTCGCGAGGCAACTGGGCGGCCGGCCTTGCATTGGGCCTGAGCGGCATTGGCAGACCAATCCTATGGGAACTTTGCGTCTTCGCGCCTTGCGTGAGATCCTCTAATTTGGGGACTGGGGCGCAACTAGGATGATCTCCGTCGAGAACGTCACGCACCGTTACGACGGCCGGACCGCGCTCACGGGAGTCACCTTCAGGGTCGGCGAGGGACGAGATCTTCGGCCTGCTGGGACCGAACGGCAGCGGCAAGTCCACCCTCTTCCGCATCCTCTCCACCATGATGGTCCCCTCCTCGGGCCGCGCCACGCTGGCCGGCTTCGATGTCGGCACGCAATCCGGACAGGTGCGGCGGCACATCGGCGTCGTCTTCCAGTCGCAGAGCCTGGATAAGAAGCTCACCGTGGAGGAGAACCTGCGGGCGCAAGGCCACCTGTTTGGGCTCTCCGGCACGACGCTGCAAGCCGCCGCGAGACGGGTCATGGAACGGCTGGGTCTGGCCGAACGGCGCGGAGACTTGGTGCAATCCCTGTCCGGCGGCTTGCGGCGCAGGGTGGAAGTCGCCAAGGCGCTGCTGCACGAGCCGCAAGGTTCTGCTGATGGACGAGCCCTCCACGCGGCCTGGATCCCGGCGCCCGCCGCGAACTGTGGCAGTACATCGACGACCTGCGTACGCGGCAGGGCGTAACTGTGCTGCTCACGTCGCACATCCTGGACGAGGCCGAGCGCTGCGACAGACTGCTTCTGCTGCACCAGGGCCGCGTCGTCGCCGAAGGCACGCCGGCGGAGCTCAAGGCCAGAATCGGCGGCGACGTGGTGCGTGCTCGAGGCCGCCGACACGGACAGCCTGCGGGAGCGCGTGGCCCAGCGATTCGGAGCCGAGTCGACGGTCATGGACGGATTCTTGCGCGTGGAAATCGCCAATGGCCACCGCTTCGTCGCGGAGGTGGTCGAAGCCTTCCCTGGCGCGATACGGTCCGTGGCTTTGCACAAGCCGACTCTGGAGGATGTGTTTCTGGACGAGACGGGGGCGCGATCGCCGAATGAAACAATTCTGGCTGCCGGTGGCGACTCTATGGTGGCGTGAACTGCTCCGCTTTTGGCGCGAGAAGGCGCGCGTTGCGGGCTTTGTGGGTTCGCCGCTGGTCTTCTGGCTGGTGATGGGTTCCGGTTTTGGCGACCTGGCGTTCTTCTTCCCCGGGGCGCTGACGCTGACCGTGATGTTCTCGGCGGTCTTCTCCACCATGTCGCTGATCGAAGACCGCCGGGAAGGCTTCCTGTTGTCGATGCTGGTTTCACCCGCCCCGCGCAGTTCGATGGTGCTGGGCAAGACGCTCGGCTCGGCCACGCTGGCCTGGATTCAAGGCCTCATTTTCATGGCGTTCGGCCCGCTGACGGGCGTCTGGCTTTCCCCGTCCACCCTGCTCCAGGCGATCGGCGTGCTCTTCCTGATTTCGTTCACCTTCACGCTGCTGGGATTCCTCATCGCCTGGCAGATGGAGTCTTCCCAGGGCTTTCACGCCGTCATGAACCTGGTTCTGTTTCCGCTGTGGATGGTGTCGGGGGCCCTCTTCACCCCCGAAAAGGCCCACGGCTGGATGCGCGCCATCATGGCGGCCAACCCGCTGACCTACTCGCAGGCGGCCCTGCGCACTTTGCTCGATCCCCGGGCGGCGAGCGGCGCCCCGGCCCTGGGCGTAAGCCTGCTGGTCACCGCGGCCTGCGCGGCCGCTGCTGCTGGTGGCCTCAACCGCGGTCGCCAACCGCCAGACCACCAAGAGCGCCGCGTAGGCCCAAGGCGAGGCGCGAAGCTGCCGAAGGCGACGACTTCTTACCGGCGACTGTCGCAGAAGCCCGGCAGCCTCGGTGATGTCGAACAGGTACTTGCGCGCCTCAAGCGGCAGCATAGAGCTCGACCCGCGTCGCGTCCACCGCCCGCCGGAAATAGGGATTCCTGATCGCGCCGGATTCGACCAGATCGACGCGTGTCTGCAACAGGTTCTCCAGTTCCTCGAGCAGCCCGAAGTAGCTGGTGGCGTGCTCTGAAGGCGTCATGGGCTCGAACTCGACCAGCAGGTCGATGTCCCTTGGCGCGCGCTGAACCTCGCGAGCGGCGGCCGACCCGAACAAGGCCAGCTTGCGTACGCGGAATCGCGCACACAGCGCCTCCATTTCGCCAAGTCGACTGGAGATCAGCGGATTCATGGAAACGTCACGCTCCCCCATCGAGTATAGACAATCGCTTCCCTTGGACGGAAGCTATCCTACTCCCCGATGATCTTCACCAGCACGCGCTTGCGGCGGCGCCCGTCGAATTCGCCGTAGAAGATCTGCTCCCAGGGGCCGAAGTCCAGCTTGCCCTTGGTCACGGCCACCACCACCTCGCGGCCCATCACCGAGCGCTTCAGGTGCGCGTCGGCGTTGTCTTCGCCGGTGTCGTTGTGCTGGTATTGCGAGACGGGTTCGTGCGGGGCCAGCTTCTCGAGCCACTTCTCGAAGTCGCGGTGCAGGCCGCTCTCGTCATCGTTGATGAAGACCGAGGCGGTGATGTGCATCGCGTTCACCAGCACCAGGCCTTCCTGGACGCCGCTCTCCGCCAGGCAGGTCCGTACCTCCGGGGTGATGTTGACAAAGCCCCGGCGGCTGGGAATCTCAAACCAAAGTTCTTTTCGATAGCTCTTCATCCATGTCATATTGTAGGGGAGATGAAGGTCGAACCTGCAAAGGCTGTGGAGAGACCGGACCGCAAGATCCCGGTCGCGTTAATCATCATCCTGCTGGTTGCGCTGGCCGGTGGCGCGGCCTTCTGGTACCTGGAGCGCCAGGCGCGGACCATGCAGCCGCCCCAGACGGTCCTCACCCCTGAAGCCAAGGCCTACGTGCGGAACCTCAAGTTGAGCGACGTCGGCATGACGGGCACCGACACCTACCTCAGGCAGACGCTGGTGGAGATCACTGGGAAGATCAGCAACACCGGCGCCCGGCGCCTCCGGTCCGTGGAGATCAACTGCGTCTTCTATGACCCCTACGGCCAGGTCGTCCTGCGCGAGCGGGCGGCCATTGTGCGCAGCCGGTCGGGAGGGCTGAGCCCAGGCGACACCAAGGACTTCCGTCTGGCCTTCGACACCATCCCCGAGAGCTGGAACCAGACGCTGCCGCAGTTGGTGATCGCTCAAATCGTCTTTGAATGAGCCGGCTGTGACCCTAGGCGAACTCAAGGGGGAACTGGAAGCCAGCGGAGAGCTGCATCTTCGAGTGAAGGTGGTGCCCAAGTCCAGCCGCAGCGAGCTGGCGGGTTTCATGGCGGACGGCACCCTCAAAGCCAAGGTCCAGGCGCCCCCCGAACGAGGCAAGGCCAACGCCGAGCTGTGCGCGTTGCTGGCAAAGCACCTGGGGGTCCGCCCCAGGGACGTCGATATCCTGAGCGGCGAGACCTCCCCCGTGAAGCAGGTGCGAATTTCGCGGCAATTCCGGTAAGATCAGAGGAGCATGAAAAAGCAAGACATACTTTCTTCTATGATCGACATCGGAATCGTTCCGGTGGTGCGGGTCACCAACGCCGTGAGCGCCGTCAAGGCCATCGAAGCCATCTATCGCGGCGGCATCCGCGCCGCCGAGATCACCATGACCACACCCGGAGCCATCAAGGCGCTCGAGAAAGTCGCCGAGCAGTTCGGCGACAAGATCGTCCTGGGCGCGGGAACGGTTCTGGACCCCGAAACGGCTCGAGCTTGCATCCTGGCCGGCGCGGAATTCCTGGTTTGCCCGAACCTGAAGCTCTCCACCATCGAGATGGCGAAGCGCTACTCCAAGGTCATCGTGCCGGGCGCTTTGACTCCCACGGAAGTGTTGACGGCCTGGGAAGCCGGCGCCGACATCGTCAAGGTGTTCCCCTGCGGGAATGTCGGCGGGGCGAAGTATATCAAGGCTCTGAAGGCGCCCTATCCGCAGATCGAGCTGATCCCCACCGGCGGCGTGAATTTGGAGACCGCCGGGGACTTCCTCAAGGCTGGGGCTTGCGCCGTCGCCGTGGGCGCGGAGCTGGTGGATGCCAAGGCCGTCAAGGAAGGGCGCTTCGAAGTCGTTGAAGAGCGCGCCAAGCAGTACTTGGCGGTCGTCGCCAAGGCGCGCGCGGAAATGCAGGCAGCCTGAAGGTGTGCCCTGGGCCCGCCTTCGCATGTTAGACTTGGAGGCCGGTTATGGCCATCAGTAAGGATCTGCTCGACATCTTGGTCTGTCCGCTCTGCAAGGCGCCGGTTGAGCTGAAGCCCGACGAAAACGGGCTGAAGTGCGTCCAGTGCAAACGGGTGTATCCCATCCGGGACGACATCCCCGTGATGCTGGTCGACGAGGCCCGGATCGAAGAGTGATCCCGTCCTCTTAATGGAAGCCGCCCTGGAGCGGATACCCTTGAGGCCCGCGGCATGAAAGAGTCCCTCCGGATTCTCCGGTACGTCCGGCCGTACGCGCTCCCTCTTCTGCTTGCCGTCGTGCTGATGGCGGGCGTCGGGATCATGCAGACGCTCATGGCGCTGTTGATCGCGCCGGTCTTCGACCGCGTCCTGAACCCCGCTGCCCCCAATATCCCCATTCCGCTCTTCACCGCTGCCTCTTCTCCACCGCACCGTCTACCTGAACGACCTTCTGCCGTCCTAGATCCACAATGTGTGGACCATGGTCGCCGCCGGCATCCTGTTGGTCTTCCTGCTGCGAGGCTTGTTCGACTACGCGGGCAACTACCTCGTCAACTACGTCGGCTTTTCGGCCGTCACCGACCTGCGCCAGCGCGTCTTCGACAAAGTGTTGCGGCACGGCGCGGAGTTCTTCGAGTCGCACTCCACCGGGCGGCTGATGTCGTCCATCATGAACGACATCGACAAGATCCAGGTGGCCACCTCCCACATTCTGGCGGACCTGCTGCGGCAGACCTTCACGGCGTGTTCCTGCTCTTCGTGGTCCTGGAGAGGGACTGGAGGCTGGCGTCGTCGAGCCTGACGCTGCTGCCCTTCGTCCTGGTTCCCACGGCGCGCATCGGCAAGCGCATCCGGCGAACCACGCGCCGCGCCCAGGACGACACGGCCGAGCTGAACCAGATCCTGCAGGAGACCCTGAGCGGCCACCAGGTGGTGCGCGCCTTCGGGGCGGAGGAGTACGAATCGCGGCGCTTCCTGAACGCGGCCAGCCGCCTGCGCTCCAGCAACCTGCGCTATGTCGCGCAGCAGGCTTTGGCTTCCCCGCTGATCGAGTTCTTCGGCGCCATCACCATCGTGGGACTGCTGACCTACGCCAGGACGCAGATCAAGGCCGGGCCACATGACCGCGGGCGAATTCACCAGCTTCGTCTTCGCCCTGCTGCATGCTCTACGAGCCGGTCAAGCGGCTCACCGGCATCTACAACATCTTCCAGCAGGCGCTCGGCGCCACCCAAAGGGTCTTCGAGTACCTGGACCGGCCCGAGTCGATCCAGGAACGGCCCGGCGCCTTCCCGTTGAAGCGGTTTGAGAAAGCCATCGTCTTCGAACGGGTCAGCTTCCGCTACCCCAGCTCCTTCAACGGCTTCCGGCTGGAGAACATCGACCTGGAGGTAAAGGCCGGCCAGGTGGTGGCGCTGGTGGGACCCAGCGGCGCCGGCAAGTCCACTCTGGTCCAGCTTCTGCCGCGGTTCTACGATGTGACCGGCGGCGCGGTCCGCATCGACGGCCGCGACGTGAGGGACCTGCAACTGGCCTCCCTGCGCGGCAAGATCAGCATCGTTCCGCAGGATACGTTCCTGTTCAACGACACGGTGGCCAACAACATCCGCTACGGGCGGCAGGACGTCAGCATGCGGGGCATCCGCGAAGCATCGCGCAACGCCCTCTGCGAGGAGTTCATCCTGCAGATGCCGCAGGGCTACGAGACGGTGATCGGGGAACGCGGCCTGAAGCTCAGCGGCGGCCAGAGGCAGCGCATCGCCATCGCCCGGGCGCTGCTCGAGAACGCGCCCATCCTCATCCTGGACGAGGCCACCTCGCCACCTGGACTCCGAATCGGAGATGCTGGTCCAGAAGGCCCTGGCGACTCTGATGACCGGACGCACCGTCATCGTGATCGCGCACCGGCTTTCCACCATCCGGCGGGCGGACTCGATCGTGGTCCTCGACCAGGGGCGCATTCGCGAAAGGGGCAGCCACGAGGAGCTGGCGAGCGCGGGCGGCATCTACCAGAAGCTTTACGAACTGCAATTCCTGGAGGCCGGCGGGCCCTTGGACTTATGAGCATTCGCAGCATGACGGGCTTCGCCCGCGTCCAGCAGTCGTCGGCAGCAGGGCGAAGTCGTGGTCACCGTGAAGAGCGTGAACCACCGGGGCCTGGACATCCACTTCCACATGTCCGACGAGCTGGATGGCTTCGAGAACGCCTGCGGGCGGCCATCAAGCGCCGCGCGCTGCGCGGCCACTTTCAGGTGCGGGTCACTCTCACCCGCTCGCAGCCGGCCGCCTGCGTGCTCTGAACGCAGCCTGCTGGAGGCCTATCTGGCGGCCTTCCGCCAAGCCGCCGGCGAGCTGGGCCTTAGCGGCCGAGCCGGACCTGAACGCCGCGCTTGAGCCTGCCCGGCATGTTCCGCGAGGCCGGCGACAGAGCACCGGAGCGAAGCCGGCCGAGCAGTTGCTCGTCTCCGCCCTGGAAGAGGCCATGGAGGCGTTGAACGCCTTCCGGGAGCGCGAGGGCAGCGAGCTCGCGGCGGAACTGAAGGCGCGCGCCGCAGCCATCCGGGACGCGGGCGTCCGCATGCGAGGAACTTCGCGCGCGGGCCGCTCCCGGCTTTCCAGGCCCGCCTCAACGAACGGCTGGCCGATTTGCTCGGCGGCGTCTCCGTCGAACCGCAGCGCCTGGCGCAGGAAGCCGCGCATTCTGGCCGACCGCAGCGACATCAGCGAGGAACTGACCCGCCTGAAGGTCCACGCCGCCCAGTTGGACGGCCTGCTGGACGCAGGGCGGCGAAGTCGGCAAGAAGCTGGATTTCCTGCTCCAGGAGATGGGCCGCGAGGCCAACACGATCCTGTCGAAAGACCGCGGGCCTCGGCGATCTCGGCCTCGATCATGACCGACCTGGCGCTTGGCCGCCAAGGCGGAAATCGAGAAAATCAGGGAACAGGCGCTGAACTCTGGAATGAGCATCGTATTCATCATTTCCGCGCCCTCCGGGATCCGGCAAGTCCACGCTCGTCGATGGACTGTTGAAGATCGGTCCCTGGCCTTCTGTTTTCAATCTCTTACACGACGCGGCCGCCCCGCGGGAAGGAGCAGCCCGGCAGAATTACTACTACATTAGTAGAGACAGAGTTCGAGGCAGCGCATCGCGCGCGGATGAGTTCCTGGAATACGCCGAGGTCTTCGGCAACTACTACGGCACCCATCGGAGCGTCCTCGAACAAGGCCCAGCGGCGAAGGAGCCGGATCTGGTGCTCGACATCGACGTGCAAGGTGCGCGACAATTGAAGAGTCGAATCCCGGATGCGGTCAGCATCTTTATTCTTGCCCCTTCCCGCGAGATTCTGGAACAAGCGGTTGCGCGACCGGTCGGAAGATCCGGAAGCAGGTGATCCAAGCGCGGCTGCGCGAAGCAGCGGAGGAGATCCGCAACTACCCGCGTACGATTACATCGTGGTGAACCGCGATGTGGAGTCGGCCGTGGACACGCTGGCTTCGATCGTCAAGGCGGAGCGAGTCAGGAGGAGCCGGATGGAGGAGGAGATTCGGCCGATTTTGGCCACGTTTGAGTGAAGGCACCGGTATGAGCCAATGATCGCAGACCTCTATGGTTGACACAGTTCTGCCGCAGAAGCAAGCTCCACATGCATCCCGGACGATCCGGAACAGAGCACGTACCGCTGGATCATCATCGCCGCCAAGCGCGCCCGGCAGCTTCAGGGCGGCGCCCGGCCCTTCCTGCCCACCACCTCGAAGAAGCCCACCGTGATCGCCATGGAAGAAGTCCGGCGCGGCCTGGTGAAATGGGAGGATCCGGGCGCCATTCCGGTCGAGGAGCCCGAGCCACGAAGAGGAGTAGCGCCATGCGCGTCCTGCTCGGTGTCGGCGGCGGCATCGCCGCCTACAAGGCGGCCGAGCTGGCGCGCGCCCTTGCCGAGCGCGACGTCGAAGTGCAGGTCGTCATGACCGCGGCGGCCCAGCAGTTCGTGCAGCCGCTGACCTTCGCCGCGCTCACCGGGCCGCAAGGTCATCACGGATCTGTTCCCCTCCGCCGCCCACGAGGAGACCCTCTCCAGCGCCGTCGAGCACATCGGCGTGGCGCAGGAGAGCGACCTGCTGGTGGTGGCCCCCGCCACCGCGGATCTGATGGCCAAGTTCGCCCACGGCCTGGCGGACGACTTCCTTTCCACCCTGTACCTCGCCTTCACCGGCCCGGTGGTCCTGGCCCCCGCCATGAACACCAACATGTGGCGGCACCCGGCGACGCAGGCCAACCTCGAGATCCTTCGCCGGCGCGGGCACGCCATCGTCGGACCGGACGAAGGCTCCCTGGCCTGCGGCACGGTCGGCCCCGGCCGCATGTCGGAGCCGGAGAAGATCGCGGATGCCGTGCTCTCGGTGCTGAACCCGCGCCAGCGACCTGGAGGGCGAGACGGTGCTGATCACCGCCGGGCCGACCCAGGAGCCGCTCGACCCGGTCCGCTACATCTCCAACCGCTCCACCGGCAAGATGGGCTATGCGCTGGCCGAGGCGGCCGCCGCTCGCGGCGCGCGAGGTCATCCTGGTCTCCGGCCCGGTGCATCTCGCCCGCACCGCCGGGTGTGACCCTGGTGCACGTGCGCACCGCGCTCGAGATGCGCGAGGCGGTTTTTGGACACCTGGAGCCGGCGACCATCGTCATCAAAGCCGCGGCCGTGGCCGACTACCACGTGGCCAGCGTGCCCCAGCAGAAAATCAAGAAGACCGCCGCCCGGATCTCGCTGGAACTCGACCCCACGCCGGATATTCTGGCGGAACTCGGCCAGAAGAAGGGCGACCGCCTGCTGATCGGATTCGCGGCCGAAACCGAGAACCTGCGCCAGGAAGCGCGGCGCAAGCTGCAGCGCAAGAACTGCGACATGGTGGTGGGCAACCTGGTCGGGCAGGACGGCACGGGTTTCGAGTCCGACACCAACGAAGTGATTCTGGCCCTGGCCACGGGCGACGTGGTCGACTCCCCCGCGCCTCCAAGCGCGAGATCGCGGACCGCATCTTCGATGAGGCGCTGAAGCTGCGGCTCGCCCTGCACGCCGCCCAATGAACCCGGAGCTGCTGCGTCAGTATCTCGCGTTCTACCAGGACCTGGGCTTCCGCACCCTGTACCGTCGAGACCGAACCAGCTCATCGGGACACCGCTCCGCGACCTTGCTCTCATCCGAGCCGCCCCGAGC
This sequence comes from Bryobacterales bacterium, assembly GCA_963744775.1. Lineage (GTDB taxonomy): Bacteria > Acidobacteriota > Terriglobia > Bryobacterales > Bryobacteraceae > CAVUVG01. Next base: position 82,072 of record CAVUVG010000020.1, on the reverse strand, counting down.
GTTCAGCAGAGCGGTCTCGACTCGCCATCCGCGACGACATCGGCGACTGCCGCCGCTGCCGTCTGCACGAAGGCCGCAACAAGATCGTCTTCGGTTCCGGCAACCCGCAGGCCAGGCTGGTGTTCGTCGGCGAAGGCCCCGGCGCCGACGAGGACGCAGCAAGGGCTTCCCTTCGTGGGCCGGGCCGGCCAGTTGCTCACGCAGATGATCGAGGGCACCGCGCGCAAGGAAGGCATCCCACTCCAGCGCAACGACGTCTACATCTGCAACGTGGTCAAGTGCCGGCCCGCCGGAGAACCGCACGCCCCTGCCCGACGAGATGGAGATCTGCGGCCAGTTCCTGCCTCGGCAGTTGCGGGCCATCCAGCCCAAGGCGATCTGCGTGCTGGGCGGCACGGCGGCCAAGGCGCTGCTCGAACGCAAGGAGGGCGTCACCAAGATGCGCGGCAACTGGTACCGCTGGCGCGACATCCCGGTGATGGTCACCTATCCACCCTTCCTACCTGCTGCGCCCCTACAACCAGTCCGCCAAGCGCGAGGCCTGGGAAGATCTCAAGAAAGTCCTCCACTATGTCTATGACTGATCCCCGCCGCGGGCTCTTCCTCACCTTTGAAGGCATGGACGGCAGCGGCAAGACCACGCAGATGCGCCTGCTCGCCCAGCGGCTCCGCGAGCGCCGGCCACGACGTGCTCGAAACCTACGAGCCCGGCGGCACGCCCATCGGAACCCAGGTCCGCCGCATCCTGCTCGACGCGGCCAACCAGGAGCTGTGCCCCACCGCCGAGCTGCTGCTGTACTTCGCCTGCCGCGCGCAGAACGTCGAGCAGTGGATCCTGCCGGCGCTGCGCGAAGGCAAGATCGTGCTCTCGGACCGCTTCACCGATTCCACCCTGGCCTATCAGGGCGTGGCCGCGGCCTGGGAGGCGACGTGGTCCTGCGCGCTCGACGGGATCGCCTGCCACGGGTTTGGCCGCGACCTGACTCTGCTGATCGATATCGACCTGGAGACCAGCCTGGCCCGGGCGCAGGCGCGCAACCGCGCGTTGCAGGAGAGCGAGCGCCGTTGCCGAAACCCGCATGGACGACCAGGAGATCGAGTTCCACCGCCGCGTGCACGATGCCTACGCCGAGCTGGTAGCCGCGAGCCGCACCGCTTCGTGGTCATCGACGGGCGTCGAGGATGTGGAAGCCGTTCGCAGGCTGTGTGGGAGGCTGTCGCGCGGCGCATCGAAGAGGCTGTATGTTTGAGGACTTCTCACGGCAACCCAGGGTGTGCCGCCGCGCTCGAGCGCATGGTCGAGCAGGACCGCCTCCCGCAGACGCTGCTGCTGGCCGGTCCGGAAGGTGTCGGCAAGGCGACGCTGGCGCGGCGGCTGGCCGCCCGTCTGGCGGCGGCCGGGAGAAGATCGAGACAGGACGACCTGAGCCTGCCCGACAACGTTGACGCTGATCGAGGAGCGCGAGAAGTGGCCCGCCGAGCAGCGCGCCGAAGATCCGCTGCTGTTCGCCTCTCACCCGGACTTCGTCACCTTCCCCCCCGACGGTCCGCTGCGGCAGATCTCCATCCAGCAGATGCGCCTGCTGCAAGGGACCGCGCCCAGTTCAGGCCGCAGCAGCGGCATCCGGCGCGTCTTCCTGATCGACCACCTGGACCGCGCCAACGAGCAAGCCGCCAATTCGCTCCTGAAGACGCTGGAAGAACCGCCCGAGCACCTGATTCTGGTGCTGACCGCCGAGAATGCCCACGATCTGCTGCCCACCATCCGCTCGCGCGCCGTTTCCTTCACCTGGCGCCGCTCTCGCCCGAGGAGATGCGGCAGTTCGTGGCCGAGCGCGGCCTGGATCAGCCCGAGCGGCGCATCGCCCTGGCGGCGGGAAGTCCCGGCGTGGCGGCCTCGCTGGATCTGGAGGAGTACGATCGCCGCCGGAACGCCATGATGGCGCTGCTGCGGGCGGCCTCCGGAGCGGCCTCCTTCGGCACCTGGCTGAACCACTCCGACTCGGACAAGCTCGAAGACGATCTTAAGACGCTCTACGTGCTGTTGGAAGACCTTCTGGCGATCCAGCAGAACTCCGGCGAAATCCGCAACACGGAATTGCGCAAAGAGATGAGCCTTCTGGCCTCCCGCGTCTCCTTCAACTGGATCCGCTCCACCGTCGCCAAAGTGGACGAACTGATGTCCCTGCTCCGCCGCAACATCCCCAAAAGCCTCGCCCTCGACGCCCTCATCCTAAATAGTAAAATAGGGACAGCCTGATCTGAGGCATTTTCTATTGGCCGAAAAGAATCCCCTGGCCGGCAACCACCGCTCCCTCAGCCGGCACCGCCTCCGCCTTCTTCTTCGGACGGCCTCGCACCCACCTTCGCCCAAATCGTTCTCCCATTTGCTCGACAAACTCCGGCCGCCCAAAGGGCCGCCCCGCGTACGTACATCGCTCCAACTCCCGATCCGCTCCTTCGTCCCCCTGCAATTCCTGCCACCCTCGCGCTTCCTCTTGGTCGCCCCACCATTCCAAGTCCAGCAGGCGATCCACGTCCTCCCCACTTCGATGGGCACGGGCGCTCGACCACGGGTATTCCTCCCCGGTTTCCACGATTCCAGCGCGCACCGGGTTAAGGTCCACATATGCCAACGCCTTCCACAGGTGATCTGGCTCCGATACGCAGGAAAAATACCATTCTGCCACAGGGCCCGCACCGGCCCCTTCGAGCGTTGTAGTACTGTGCATAGCGGCCATGGGTGTCGACGTAACACCAGGGCCAGGGAGTCCTCTCGGTTGGGTAGGATGACGAGGTGAACGTGGTTGGTCATCGAGGCACCAGCCCAGACCCTGACGTCGGCTTCGGCCAGGCTGCCGCGCAGCAATTGGAGGTAGGTGAGGCGGTCCGAGTCCGCTTGGAAAACCGGGCAATGGTCGACGCCGCGCTGGGTGATGTGGTGCGCCATGCCTTCGACGATACAACGTTCTCTTCGTGGCATATCTGTAGACGTAGTGCTGCCACCATCGCCGACGTCGCAAGAAAATCCCAGAAAATCGCGCAGATCAGGCTGTCCCCTTCTCGCCCCTTAATGCACCGCAACCTTCACCGCAGCGCTGCTTACCGTTCCGGCGGCCACCACCAGGTCCTGCAGCCCGCTCGGAGCACCGTCCGGCACGCGGAAGTTCACCTGGTAGACGCCCACCAGCGTTGGTGCCAGCCCCGCATACGGAACCTCGCAGTCTATCCCCGCCAGGCTGACGCGCACCCTGGCGAGGACCGTGGCTAGCGGCGATAACGGGCCCCCGGCCCCGGTTGCGGGCTGATTTGTCACCTGCCCCAGGCCGGTCGCGTAAACGAAGGCGTGCTCTCCTGGCAGCAACGGTCGCGCAGCCGTGGCCAGCGTGAAATCCGCGTTGTGTACTGCGATCGCCTGCACGCCGTCGATTGTATAAACTGCGGGCTGAATCTCGACCACCGGCACGCTCGCCGCCGCGCTGGCCGCTCCGTTGCGGGCTACCACCACCGGCGCTTCTGACCGTCCCGCAATTTCGAACGGCGCCTGGAAAGTGACCTGTTCCACCCCATTCACGTTGGCCACTGCCAGCAGCGGCGCCGCGACCCCGCCCACCGTGACCGAGACCCCGCCCATGCTGGTGGGTAACGGAATCCGGTCCGCCTGAGCGATGCCCGCCTCGTCCCGCACACCCGCGGCGTACACCGCGCCGAACGATCCAGGCGACATCCCCGGGGCGTTGCTCGCCGGATTCACCACCGCCCCCGCCTCAAATCGCGGCGCGAGGCTCCCGATGATGCGGTGGATCGTCCCGTTACTCGCATTGGCCACATAGACTTCGCCGGCCTCGTCCTCGCCGAATGTGGTAATTGAGAAGCCGGTAGAAGCAGCAGCCGGTTCACCCACCGCTCTCCCTGGCGCTCCACTCCCCAGATCCGCCCGCTGCAGTAGTCCCCGTACAAGTACACGCCGCGCAGGCCCGGCGACAGTCGCCCGCGATACACGAACCCGCCGGTCACCGAGCATCCGTCCGCCCGCCCGTACTCCGCCACCGGGAGCGTCAGTCCCTGCGTGCTGCACCCGGCCAGGAAACAGTGCGCGCCCTCCATCCGGTTCCAGCCGTAGTTCTCGCCGCCGCCGCTCGAGGCGGGCTGGAAATTCACCTCCTCATAGGTGCTCTGCCCCACGTCGGCGATCCACAGGTCGCGCGGTCGCGCGGTCGAAGGAGAACCGCCAGGGATTGCGCAGCCCGAACGCCCAGATCTCGGGCCGCGCGCCGGCCGTGCTCACGAAGGGATTGTCCGGGGGAATCCGTATGCTGCCCGGGACGCTCTCCACGTCGATGCGCAGCAGCTTGCCGAGCAGCGTCCCCAGGCTCTGCCCGTTGTTCATGGGGTCGCCTCCGGAGCCGCCGTCGCCCATGCCCGACATACAGGTAGCCGTCCGGGCCGAAACGAACCTGGCCGCCGTTGTGGTTGGCGAACGGCTGGTCGATACGCAGCAGCACGGTCTCGCTCGCCGCATCGGCCCTGTCAGGATTCGCCGATACCCGGTACTGTGCGATCACGGTGTCCCCGTTGAGGTCCGTGTAATTCACGTAGAAGCGTTGCTTCTGCGCGAAGCCGGGCGGAAAAGCGAGCCCCAGCAGCCCCTGTTCGCCGCCGCTGCGCACCTTGCCGCGTATGTCGAGAAACGGTTCTCCGCCGCGAAATAGGCGCACCACCCCATCCTGCTGGACGAAGAACAGCCGCCCGCTGCCGTCGCCGGCATTCTGAATATCCGTCGGCGCAATGATGCCCGACGCGACCTGTACGGTCTGGATCTCCTGCGCGCCGGCCAAAGACGCCAACGCAAACACCGCCACCCTGAGCAACCCCATGCGTCCAGGCCCGGCTTGGCAAGGATCAATCCGCGTATGACCACCTATGGAGCTAGACGGTCGGTAAGAGTGTCGGTGTGAAACGCCGCGTGGTCGCGCAGCCGAAACCAGTTGCCGCTGCCTTTGAGCACTTGCGCCCTGCTGTTGCTCTCATTCGTGGCGAAGTCCTGCCATGAGTTGTACCGGACGACAGTCAAGTACTGCCAGGGTCCCCCTTCCAGGTGCTGCAACAGGACATCACCGGCAGGGGTGCCGCCCCGTGGATTCGGTTCTTTGAGCAGGTTCTCCAATTGATCGCGATGGCCGGGAGCGGCGCGATACACGGAGACCACGTAGACCGAGGCTGCGGTCTTCGCTGTCGATTGGTCGTCGATGCCCATGGCTTGGGCGAACGCGGGCCAGGGCGGGCCGCTAACAAACGTGTCGCCGTGCCAGTCGCTCAGGTCTCGCGCACTTGGCGGCGCCGGCTTGCCGGCGGCATCCAGCGAGATCTTGGTCCCTAAATGCTGAATCACCGCGTAATCCCAGGTATCACCGTCCTGATGGCGGAGGGCGAGGTAGTGTCCCGGCATCGGCGCTTTAGGATCCGGGGTTTTGAGAAAGTCGCCCAATTGCGCAGCTTTGCCCAGAGCGGCTTTGGTGAAGTGAACGTGGTAAACATCGGTCCGGTCTTGCGGCGCGGTCTGGGCGTCACAGACGAACATGAACACGAACGCACTGAGCAGCGAGACGAATATTCGTTTCAAGGGTCCCTCCAACTTAGATTTCAAATGGTTCTGCCCCAGTTCTATCTTGATGATGTGGCGCCTTGTAGGGAGGAACGCGTTACCTGAGCAAACCTTTCTTCCCTTGGCGTGAGTTTCCCTTGGCGCCTTTGCGCCTTGGCGTGAGTGGGTCTTCCCCCGATCCGCTACACTCAAATCTGACGCCGCCGATGCCCCCTCGCACCAAGCCCGTCACCACCCGCCACTTCTTCTCCCCCCACGGCCCCCTCTCCAAGTGGCACCCCAACTTCGAGTTCCGCCCCGGCCAGCTCGAAATGGCCCTCGAAGTCGAGGCCGCGCTCGCCGACCGCAAGTGCCTCATCGTCGAGGCCGGCACCGGCACCGGCAAAACCCTCGCCTACCTGGTCCCATCCATCCTCTCGGGCCGCCGCGTGGTCATCTCCACCGGCACCAAAAACCTCCAGGAACAGCTCTTCTTCAAGGACGTCCCCTTCCTCCAGCAGCGCCTGGACCGCCCGCTCCGGGTCTGTTACATGAAGGGCCGCGGCAATTACGCCTGCCGCCAAAAAATTTACGACGCCGAAAAGGAGCCGGTCCTCGCCGGCCTGGAAGAGGTCGCCGACTTCGAGATCATCCGCGAGTGGGAGAAAACCACCCAAATCGGCGACCGCGCCGAAATCCGCCAGCTCCCCGAAAACAGCACCGCCTGGCTCAAATTCGATGCCCGCCGCGAGCTCTGCACCGGCCAGAAGTGCCCGCAGTTCGAGCGCTGCTTCATCACCCGCATGCGCCAGCAGGCCGCCGCCAGCGACGTCATCATCGTCAACCACCACCTCTTCTTCGCCGACCTCGCGGTCAAGGAGGAAGAGTACGGCGCCATCATCCCCGAATACGCCGCCGTGGTCTTTGACGAGGCCCACGAAATCGAAGACGTGGCCGGCCAGTACTTCGGCATCTCGGTCAGCAACTACCAGTTCTCCGACCTGCGCCGTGATATCGCCTCGCTCGCCCGCCGCAAGGGCTTCGGATCGGGTGATCTCGACGCCGCCCTGGAGCAGCTCGACGACCGCGCGCTGCGCTTCTTCGCCCACTTCGACGGCATCGAGGGCCGCGCCCGGTTCTCGCCGCAGACCAGCCTGGAAGCCTATACCGATCTGCGCGCCGCGCTCCAACTGCTGGCCGCGCCTCTGGAGCTGGTCAAGGATGCCCCCGAGGAGCTGATGCCGCTGCGTGAGCGCCTGCGCGCGCTCGCCGATGATCTGCGCTCACTGATCGAAAACCGCGACGAAGCCTATGTCTACTGGATCGAGCGCCGCGGCCGCGGCTGCTTCCTCCAGGCCACCCCCGTCGACGTCTCCTCGCTCCTCGCCGAACGCCTCTTCTCCAGGGTCGAAACCGCGGTCCTCACTTCCGCCACCCTGGCCGTGGCGGGCAGCTTCGATTTCACCCAGCGCCGGCTCGGCCTCGCCGCCTCGCGAACCCTCACCGTGGCCGGCCTGTTCGACTACCACAAGCAGGTGCTGTTCTACGTGCCGCAAGAGCTGCCCGACCCGCGCAGCCCGGGCTTTGCCGCCGCGGCGTCCGAGGAGGTCCGGCGTCTCCTCGAATTCAGCCGCGGACGCGCCTTCGTGCTCTTCACCAGCTACCAGCAGATGCGGCAGGTCTATGACCGGCTGGCTTTCGCCATCGAGTTCCCGGCGCTGATGCAGGGCACCGGCCCCCGCCACGCCCTGCTCGAGGAGTTCCGCGCCACGCCCCACTGCGTCCTGTTTGCGACCTCCTCGTTCTGGCAGGGAGTGGATGTGCCGGGCGAGCAGCTCAGCCTTGTTATCATTGATAAGTTACCGTTCGCGGTGCCCAGCGACCCCGTGGTCGAGGCCCGGATTCGCCGCATCCGCGAGCAGGGGGGCGATCCGTTCTACGACTACCAGATTCCCCGGGCGGCGCTGGCCCTCAAGCAGGGATTCGGCCGGTTGATACGCAGCCGATCGGATCGCGGTGTGCTGGCGTTGCTGGACAACCGGATCAGCAAGCAGCGCTACGGGCAGGTCTTTTTCGACAGCCTGCCTGACTACGGCTTCACGACGGAACCGGACCAGGTGGAGAAGTTTTTCAATGTTTGAAATCTCCGTGGAAGAGACGTTCGCCGCCGGACACGCCTTGCGCGCCTATCACGGCAAGTGCGAGAAGGTCCACGGCCACAACTATAAGGTGCAGGTGACGCTGGAGGGCGAAACGCTCGATGCCGCGGGCCTGCTGGTGGACTTCGTGGAGCTCAAGCGGCTGCTGCACACCGTCACCGACCGCCTGGACCACGAATTTTTGAACGACATCGCGCCCTTCGACGCCCTGAATCCCACCGCCGAGAACATGGCCCGCTACTTCTGCGAACAGCTCGGCCAGGGCCTGCACGACGCCCGCGTCCGCGTCGCCAGCGTCAAGGTCTGGGAGACCGATACCTCCACCGCCACCTACCGGCCCGAAAAATGACCGCCGCCCCTTGCGCTGGACGCCGCCGGTTTGCTATCCTTTCTTTTCGGTTGCCGCCAACGGGATCGGGCGCAGGATAAGCGGAGAGTGGCCCTTGCGCTGGATTCCGGGAAGTGGTAGAATTTAGAAACGGTAACGATCTAGAGCAACTGGAGCAGGGTCGGCGGATGAAAGTTCGCCGGTTGACTTCCTGAAGTTCTTTAGAGTTCCCAAGAATTTTTGAGCAGAGGCTTGTCGCCGCGCGTGCAACGCGGCAGCGGCAGGCTTGCGCTCAAAACGGCTTTCGAGGCCTGCGGCATGCTCGGCTTCCTTACGGGATACCCGGGCGGTCGCAAAGATCATTGACAATCTGGTTGGACGCACAAGTCGAGTTCGCGAGAACTGTGAAGTTTGAGCGAAACGGCGATTGACTCAAAAAGATCAAACGAGAGTTTGATCCCGGCTCAGAATCAACGCTGGCGGCGCGCCTAACACATGCAAGTCGCACGAGAAAGCCGGGGCAACCTGGTGAGTACAGTGGCGTACGGGTGAGTAACACGTGGGTTACCTACCCTCTGGTGGGGAATAACCCTGGGAAACCGGGGCTAATACCGCATAATTCCGAAAGGGAAAAGCCGAAAGGCGCCGGAGGAGGGGCCCGCGGCCGATTAGCTAGTTGGTAGGGTAACGGCCTACCAAGGCTATGATCGGTAGCCGGCCTGAGAGGGCACACGGCCACACTGGCACTGAAACACGGGCCAGACTCCTACGGGAGGCAGCAGTGGGGAATCTTGCACAATGGGGGAAACCCTGATGCAGCGACGCCGCGTGAGCGATGAAGCCCTTCGGGGTGTAAAGCTCTTTCGGCAGGAACGATAATGACGGTACCTGCAGAAGAAGCTGCGGCTAACTACGTGCCAGCAGCCGCGGTAATACGTAGGCAGCGAGCGTTGTTCGGAGTTACTGGGCGTAAAGAGTGTGTAGGCGGTTTGCCAAGTTCGGTGTGAAATCTCCCGGCTTAACTGGGAGGGTGCGCCGAATACTGGCAGGCTAGAGTGCGGGAGAGGAGAGCGGAATTCCTGGTGTAGCGGTGAAATGCGTAGATATCAGGAGGAACACCTGCGGTGTAGACGGCTCTCTGGACCGCCACTGACGCTGAGACACGAAAGCGTGGGTAGCAAACAGGATTAGATACCCTGGTAGTCCACGCCCTAAACGATGCACACTTGGTGTGGGCAGTTCATTCTGTCCGTGCCGTAGTTAACGCGTTAAGTGTGCCGCCTGGGGAGTACGGTCGCAAGGCTGAAACTCAAAGGAATTGACGGGGGCCCGCACAAGCGGTGGAGCATGTGGTTCAATTCGACGCAACGCGAAGAACCTTACCTGGGCTCGAACGGCTCACGAAAGCGCCTGGAAACAGGTGTTTCCCGCAAGGGACGGGAGTCGAGGTGCTGCATGGCTGTCGTCAGCTCGTGTCGTGAGATGTTGGGTTAAGTCCCGC
>CAVUVG010000020.1:0-67500 GCA_963744775.1 Bryobacterales bacterium | reverse complement strand
CCGCGAGCAGCCGGAGCGTGCGATTCGGGGTCGAGACGCGGTCCCATCTGCCGGAGACCTTCTACAAGTGGGGACTCAACGACGAGGGGTACCGGACGCTGGGCGAGCTGACCAGCCCGAGCTTGAAGGGGCGGGAGTACCCGGAGGTCTCATTCGCGGCCGTGGGAGCGATGGCCGCGGGAACCATGGGCATCGCCCCCGACGCTTCCAGCCGTGTTGTGAGCACCATGCCTCGCCTGACGAAGGAGACATCGTGGGCGGCGATGAAGCTGGTTCCGGTGCTCGACAACGAGATCAGCGTGCGCCATGGCGGCACGACGGAGACCAGGTTCACCAATGAATCGGGCCCGGCGATACGGTGGAAAGCGACTTTCCCGGTGCGCGCCGGAAAACTGCTGGTGGACGGCGCAGCGGCCAAGGCCCAAGAAGAACAGGACCTGCGGCAACAATACTCAACGAGCGTTGTCTTGAAGGTCAACCCTGGGCAGACGCGCACGGTGCGGGTGGCGTAGGAGATCTCACGCCAAGGCGCGAAGACGCAAAGCTCCGTGCCACGTCGATTGGGCGTATATTCGATGGTGGCAGAGGAGGCGACGATGAGAACCGGTGCATTGGTCCTGTTCCTAGCGTTGCTGGCGCCGCCGGCCGGCGCGCAACGCCAGAGCGTTATTATCAAGCCCGCAACGCCCGAAGGGCAGTTGCTGCAGCAGATGGGGGATGAGCCGGACGAGGCGAAGAAGGTGGCGTTGATGGAGCAGTTTCTGGCGCAATACCCCCAGCATGAGGGCGTCCCCTGGGTCTACTCCCAGATGCTGGCCAGTTGCGCGAAGATCGGCCAGTTCGACAAGGCCATGGCCGCCGCCGAGAAGTTGCTGGCGCAAGATCCAGCCGATCTGGGAACCGCTCTGGCAGCGGTGAAAGCGGCCGAGGCGAAGAAGGACCCCGACGCGGTGCGCAAGTGGGCCGTCCAGTCCTCGGACCTGGCGCGCAAGCGGGCCCAGGCGCCGAAAGCCCAGGACGAAGACGACGCTGCATTCAAGCAGCGTGTCGAGTTTGCCAATCAAGTGGACGCTTATACGGAGTACGCGCTGTTCGCCACGGCGCTGCAGACTCCCGAGGCAAAGAACAAAGTGGAGCTGCTCAAGACACTGGAGGAGCGGGCTCCGGAAAGCAAGTACATGGCCCAGGGATACGGACCTTATTTCCTGGCCCTGGGACAGAGCGGCGACACGCCGGGCGCGGTTGCGGTGGCAGAGAAGGCCATCGCCAAGGGCCAGGGCAACGAAGAGATGCTGGCGATTGCCGGCGACTATTACCTGCGCCAGAACAAGGAGCCGCAGAAGGTCCTCGACTACTCCTCCAAGCTGCTGGAGATGGTCAACGCCAGGCCGAAGCCGGAGGGGGCCAGTGAAGCCGACTGGCAGAAGTGGAAGAACAATTTCCTGGGGTGGGGGCAGTGGATGACGGGCGCGGTGTACGGTTCTCAGGGCAAGTTCGGGGAGGCCGATAAGATGCTGAGGGCGGCTCTTCCCCTGCTCCAGGGTAACGACGAGATCAGGGCCGGGGCTCTGTACAATCTCGGGGTGGCCAACCAGAAGCTCGGAAACCTGGCGGATGCGGCCAAGTTCTATCAGCAGTGCATCGCGCTGAAGAGCCCCTACCAACCCATGGCCACAAACAATCTTAAGACGATACGAGGGGGGTATCGCGTGGTCAAGTGAATTTTCTGGCGGCGAACCTCCTTTCAAAAGCTCCAGGCGTCGAACTTGATTTCGCGCTTGTCGGCCAAGTCATGGAGCCAGATGCTGCCACGGCGGAGCTCCAGAAACGGCCCCTGCTGACCGCGCCGCACGGTGGCATTCCAGACCTTCATCTTGGCGCCCAGCGACCACAAGGTGTGGCCTTTGAGAAGGGTGAACTGCGGGCCCCAGGGCCGAGGGTCGTAGGCTTTGCTGGTGCCCAGTTCAAACCGGACCAACAAAGGCGCTATGGATTTGTCAACCGCCTCCAGGGCACCGGCGTTAATCTCATTGGGCACTGCTGTTTGCACGCCCGCCGGCAAGTAGATGATGGTATAGCGGCCCGGAGTGAAACCCCGGAAATCAAAGCGGCCCTGTTTGTCGGCAGTGGCGGTGGGCACGTCGGGCAGGAGCCTGATCTTACCGTGGAAGGAATCCTGGTCTTCGCGCGTGTCGCAAAGGATGAGACGCGCACCGGTCATGGGCTTTCCGCTTCTGCCGAGAAACACGCCGCCGGCGGTCGTGGCCGGCTTCTGTTGTGGTTTCGGTTGCTGGCCCGGGAGATACCCGGCTACTGCCAGAAGGATCAGTGTATGCAGCCACCGCGGCGTCATACGGCCTCCTTCCATCGCCGCTGCCGGGGTGATCGCGACGGTATCCCGAACCGCTGATCTCACGGCTTCGGCAACAGGTGTGAGCCAGGATTTTCATTCTGCCATCCTGGCTGCCATACAGTGTAATCCGAAGCGCGCCGGTTGAACCCTTTTTTTTGGCACTTTTTTCAGGGGAAAGATCTCACGCCAAGGCGCGGAGGGGAAATGAGAGCGATCGCCGCGGGTCCCCCTCTCTTCTTTCCCTTCTTTCCTTTGCGCCTTCGCGCCTTGGCGTGAAGTCTTTTGAGTGCTTGGCATTTGGGTGGCGGGGGATGGACAATTGGAATTGGCGTTGAAACGGCGGGAGGCGCCGGCGCGTCATAGGGGGCGTATGAAAACACTGGTGCTGCTATTGGTGGCGGCTCCCATTTGGGCCCAGTTGCACTACCCGAAGCACAACTTCACGGTGGGGTTAGGCGCCGGGATCCCGGGCGGCGATTTGTCCGGGCTGTTTCAGAACAAGCCCGGCGTGTCGGCGGGATACGGTTACCGCTTTCACCGGTACTTTCAGGCCGATATCGGGATGGATGCCGTGTTCGGGGCGGCGGGGGTGCGCGATTTCCTGCCGACCGAATTCGGGTACCTGCGCATACGCGACTTCCAATACATGGTTCCATTCGGCGGGCGCGTGTTGCTGCCCGTCAGCCAGGGCAGGGTACTGTTTTCCGGCGGCGGGGGAGGCGTCTACGCGCGTTACTCCGAGCGGCTGCGCCAGCCCACGTCCGATTTTCGTTTCGAGTGCCCGGTCTGCGAGTCGCGCAGCGGCTGGGGAAATTACGCCGTGGCGGGGGTCAGCGTAGCCCTGGACCACTACCAGCGCTTCCGGGTGGGCGTCACTTCCAAGTTCTACCGCGTGCGGACCAACGGCGGCCCTTTGGGGTTCCTTCCGGGCATTGAGACGCAAGACCGGTGGGTCAACGTGTTTGGCGATCTGACGATTAGCTTCTGATCGCGGCCAGCCGGCGTTATTTCGTCGCCGCGCTGGCGCCGCCGACCTCGGCACTGTTGGGGGTGGCGGCGTCCGGCCCCCAGTTTTCCCGCAGCACCATGGTTTGGTCGGAGTAGAAGGTGCGCCTGCCGTCCCGGTTGAAAGCCACGGGGACGGCGATCACGCGGTACCCGGTGGGGGTCAGTTCCACCGTGAACTTAAAACCTCCCTTGATCCCGGTCGCCAAGTCGGAGGCGATCAGGTTAGCGCTGGCGGGACCTTCCTGCCCGCTGGCGGGGGGGCCCAACTCGGCCAGGGTCGCGGCAAATCGGCCGAACTGGGAGGAGTACTGTGTTTGCGCGGTGTGGATGGTGCGGACCGCGCCCATGGCGGCGGTTTCCCGGGCATTCATCAAGTACTGGCTGAACTTGGGGGCGGCGGCGCTGATCAGCACCACGATGATGGCGATGACGATCAGCAGCTCGATGAGGGTGAATCCACGGCGTTTGTCCCGCTGGGGCATGTCCATAGCGTACAACAAGCTCCCCTAGATGACGCGGCGGCAGGCTCAGGCGTTGAGGGAATCCGGCCGCTTGAGGAAGGCGTCGAGCGCCTTCAGCTTAGTCCAGAAGGGTCCTAAGGATTCCAGCCGCAGCGCGTTGGTGCCGTCCGATTTGGCTCTCTCCGGGGCCTCATGGACCTCCACGAACAAGGCTTCAACGCCCGCGGCCACGGCGGCCCGGCTCAGAGTCTCGATGAACTGCGGCTGTCCGCCCGAAACGTCCCCCGCGCCGCCGGGAAGCTGAACGCTGTGGGTGGCATCGAAGACCACGGGCCAGCCGAACCCGCGCATGATGGCCAAGCCCCGCATGTCGACCACCAGGTTGTTGTAGCCGAAGGAGGTGCCACGCTCAGTAAGAAGGATGCGGTCATTTCCGGTGGAAGCGACCTTGTCGGCGGCGAGGCGGAAATCATGCGGCGCCACGAACTGCCCCTTCTTGATGTTGACGATGCGGCCGGTGCGGCCGGCCTCCATCAGCAGGTCCGTCTGGCGGCAAAGGAAAGCGGGAATCTGGAGGATGTCGGCGACCTCAGCGGCGGGGGCGGCTTGGGAGGGCTCGTGGATGTCGGTGAGGATGGCGCAGCCCGCCTGCTTCAAGCCCGCCAGAATGCGGAGGCCCTCCGTAAGGCCGGGGCCGCGGTAGCTGGAGAGGCTGCTGCGGTTGGCCTTGTCGAAAGAGGCCTTGAAAACGAACGGCCCGGCCCGCTGCCGGATCTCGCGCGCCAGGAAGTGGACGTGCTCCTCGCTTTCGATCACGCAGGGGCCGGCGATCAAAACCAAGGGGTGCTCCCGGCCGAAATGAATCTGTTCGCCCGCGGGGGTAATCAGATTAATCGGCATGCGACATCTGCCTCAGCGTGACCGGGTCCTGGCTTTCGCGCGCGGCGCGGTACTGAAGAGCGGCGCCGATGAAGGACTTGAAGAGCGGATGCGGTTCCAGCGGCCGCGACTTGAATTCGGGGTGGAACTGGCAGCCCAGGAACCAGGGGTGATCCGGGATCTCGCAGATCTCGACGTAGACGCTGTCGGGCGTGCGGCCCGCGATGCGCATGCCGTGCGAGGTGAGGAGCTGCTCATATTCGCGGTTGAACTCGTAGCGGTGGCGGTGACGCTCGCTGATTTCGCGCACGCCGTAGGCGCGATGCGCGAAGCTATCTTCGGCCAGAAGGCAGGGATAGGCGCCCAGCCGCATGGTTCCGCCCATCTCGTCGATGCCGGTCAGCTCCCGCAGCTTGTAGATCACGCGATGGGGGGCGGCGGGATTGAACTCGGTCGAGTCCGCGGCTTCCAGGCCGCAGACATGGCGGGCGAACTCGATGACCAGCGTCTGCATCCCCAGGCAGATTCCGAAGTACGGGACTTTTTGTTCGCGGGCGTAGCGAATGGCCTGGATCATGCCTTCCACGCCGCGTTCACCGAAGCCGCCCGGCACCAGGATGCCGTCGTAGGGCTGGAGCTTGAGCTGCCAGCCGGGATCGAGCAGGCCGGCGGAGTCGATCCAATGGATGTTGGTCTTGACTCCGTGGCCAAAGCCGCCGTGCAGCAGCGCCTCCTTGAGGCTCTTGTAGGCATCCTCGTAGGCCACGTACTTGCCCACCAGCGCGATGTTCACCTCGCCGGAGGGATTCTTCATGCGCTTCACCATCGCCGCCCAGCGCTGCATGTCGCGGGGGGGCGCGTCGATGTGCAACAGCCGCAGGACGATCTCATCCACGCCCTGGCCGGCGAAGACCAGGGGCACTTCGTAGACGGAATCCACGTCCATGGCCGTGATGACGGCATCCATGTCGACGTCGCAGAAGAGCGCGATTTTCTCGCGGACGTCGGGAGGCAGGAAACGCTCCGAGCGGCACAGCAGGATGTCGGGCTGGATACCGATCTCGCGCAATTCCTTGACGCTGTGCTGCGTGGGCTTGGTCTTCAGCTCGTGCGCCGCGGCGATCCAGGGCACCAGCGTGACGTGCACGTAAATGGTGTTCTCCCGGCCTTCCTCGTGGCGCATCTGGCGGATGGCCTCCAGGAAGGGCAGCGACTCGATGTCGCCGACGGTTCCGCCGATTTCGAGGATGACCACGTCCACGTCCGAGGCGACTTTGCGGATGGCGGCCTTGATCTCATTGGTGACGTGCGGGATCACCTGGACGGTCTTCCCCAGATAGTCGCCGCGCCGCTCCTTGGTGATGATGCGCTCGTAGATGCGGCCGGAGGTCACGTTGTTGCTCTGGGTGAGGGCGCAGTGCGTGAAGCGCTCGTAGTGCCCGAGGTCGAGATCGGTCTCGGCGCCGTCGTCGGTGACGTAGACCTCCCCGTGCTGGAAGGGGCTCATGGTGCCCGGGTCGACGTTCAAGTAGGGGTCGAACTTCTGGAGGGCGACTTTCAAACCGCGGCTCTCCAGAAGGCATCCAATGGACGACGCTCCAATGCCCTTGCCGAGCGAGGAAACCACCCCGCCAGTCACGAAAATGTATTTAGCCATCGCTCCTGTTCATCTCACCGGCAGTCCGGCCTCGACCCATGCCGAGACACGCGCCAAGTCCTCGGGCGTATCCACGCCCACAGAGTCATATTCGGTTTCGACAACCCGGATTTTGTATCCGTTCTCCAAAGCCCGCAACTGCTCCAGTTTCTCGGCCTGTTCCAGAGGCCCGACCGGCAGACCGGAATAGCTCAGCAGAAAATCCCGGCGATAGACGTACAATCCCACGTGTTTGTAGTGCGCGCCCTGACCGCCGCGAACGAACGGGATGGGCGACCTGGAAAAATAGATGGCGTCGCCGGCGAGGTCCGTGACCACCTTGACCACGTTGGGGTTCGAGATCTCGGCCGGTTCCTCGATCCGCTTCTTCAGCGTCGACATGGTGGCGCTGGAAGATGGCAGCAGGCCGTTGACGGCGGCATCGATGGCGGCCGGATCGATGAGCGGCTCGTCGCCCTGTATATTCACGATGACATCGGCGGTGTCGCCGGCGGCCACCTCCGCCGCGCGATCCGTGCCCGACGGGTGGCTGGTCCGGGTCATGCGCACCACGGCTCCCCAGCGGCGGGCTTCGCTGAAGATCCTGTCGTCATCGGTGGCGATCACCAGCCGGTGGAGCGTTCGAGCGCGCCCGGCCCGTTCCCACACGTGCTGCAGCATGGTTTTTCCGGCGATAATGGCAAGTGCTTTTCCAGGAAAACGAGAGGACGAATAACGGGCAGGGATAATGCCCAAAATCTCCAGCGGCACGATCGATCATACCATGAAATCAAGCCTCCCATGCTATACTTGAAATTAGTCAGACAGTGCGCTGGAGGGCCTTCATGGGCATGATCCCAGCAAGCAAAGCGATGGTCTGGGGCGCTGGTGCGTGTCTGCTGGCCGTATGGATCTGTCTGGCCTCCGACGACGTGGCAAGTTCCCCGCAGAGCCCTGATCCGAGAGTGCAAATCGTGCCTCGCGCGGGCGCGCTGGGTCCTCCGAATCCGGACACGCCGCGGTCGAACATCCGGATCGACACCACTCTGGTTTTGATCCCCGTGACCGTCACCGATCCGATGAGCCGTTTCGTGACCGGCCTGGAGAAGGAACATTTCCGGCTCCAGGAGGACAACGTGGAGCAGGCGATCACGCACTTCGCCAGCGAAGACGCCCCGCTTTCGGTGGGCATCGTCTTCGACACCAGCGGCAGCATGGGGAACAAGCTCCAGAAATCCAGGCAGGCGGTGGCGCAGTTCTGCAAGGCGGCCAACCCCGAAGACGAGTTTTTCCTGGTACAGTTCAACGACAGGCCGCAGTTGACGGTGGGGTTCACCGTCGACGTTGAGGAGATCCAGAACCGGATCACGTTCACCCAGTCCAAGGGCAGAACCGCGCTGCTGGATGCAGTCTACCTGGCGCTCCACGAAATGAAGCACTCCAAGAACCCGCGCAAGGCGCTGCTGGTCATTTCCGATGGCGGCGACAACAGCAGCCGCTACACGGAAACCGAGATTAAGAACCTGGTCCGCGAAGCGGATACGCAGATTTATGGCATTGGAATTTACGAGCCCTACGGCTCGCGAGGAAGGACCGCCGAGGAATTGAACGGCCCCAGCATGCTCAACGAGATCGCCGAGCAGACGGGCGGGCGATCGTATCCGGTGGAGAACTTGAACGACCTGCCGGACATCGCCGCCAAGATCGGAATCGAACTGCGCAATCAATACGTTTTGGGCTATTCATCGACGAATCGGGAACGGGACGGCCGGTATCGCCGCGTGAAGGTGCGGCTGATGCAGCCACGAGGCCTGCCCCCGTTGAGGGCATTCTGGCGGCTGGGTTATTATGCACCATCTCAATAAGATTTTTCTGGCGCTGGCCCTGACACCGGCATTCATCCCGTCCGCGGGCCGCGGGCAGGATCCCGTATTCAAGGCGGAATCACGTCTGGTGGTGTTGCATGCCAGCGTGGCGGACCGCAGCGGCAAACTGATCACGAACCTGCCGCAAGGAGCCTTCAAGGTCTACGAAAACAACGTGGAACAGGAGATCAAGATTTTCCGGCGGGAAGACATCCCGGTTTCCCTCGGCATCGTGGTCGACAACAGCGGCAGCATGCGGCCCAGGCGGCTGCAGGTGGAAGCGGCCGCGCTGCAGTTGGTCAAGGCGTCGCATCCGCAAGACCAGGTTTTCATTGTCAACTTCAACGACGAGGCCTACCTGGACTGCCCCTTCACCAGCAGCATCGCCAAGTTGGAAGAAGGGCTGGCGCGGATCGACTCGCGCGGCGGCACGGCGATGCGCGACGCCATCAGCATGTCCATCGACTACATGAAGGAAGAGGGCAAGCTGGATAAGAAGGTGATCCTGGCCATCACCGACGGCAACGACAACATGAGCAGCATCACGCTGGAGGAACTGGTGCGAAAGGCCCAGCAGAGCGAGGTTCTGATCTATGCCATCGGGCTGCCGGACGAAGAGATGCGGCGCGAGGCCAGGAACGCCAAGCGCGCGCTGGACTCGATCGCCAGCTCTTCGGGCGGCCTCGATTATTTCCCGCAGGAGTTGCCGGAGGTGGAGCGGATCGCGCTGCAGGTAGCCCACGAGATCCGGAACCAGTACGTGATCGCCTATACGCCGACCAACCCCAGCCTGGACGGCAGCTACCGCCAGATACGAGTCGCGGTGGACGGACCGAACAGACCGACGGCACGGACGCGCACCGGCTACTACGCAACTCCCGAGCCCAGGCAGAAAGCACGGGCGTCTGCGTCGGCCGGCACGCCATAGCGTCCGCGCTCAGAGCGGCAGACGCGGCCGCTGCTCGGGGCCGACGGAGACTTGGATCGTGGGCGTTTCCGCCGGCGGTAGAGACACCAGCGAAGGCTTCAGAATCACCAAAACCTGATTCTCGGTTTCATCGCGCGTATTACGCCTCACCAGCGGACCCAGGATGGGGACGCGAGACAGGCCCGCCATCCCGCTGATGGTCCTGGCTTGCGAGCGGTTCAACAGGCCGGCGATGACGGCCCACTCGCCCGGGCGCAGACGCACCACCGACTGGAGCTTGCGGTTGGCGATCACCGGAATCTCGTCGACGGACTGCCCCGTCAAGGCCTTCAGCTCCGTGTCCAGTTCCAGGGTCACATCGCCCGTCCCATGCACGTGCGGCGTGAACTGGAGCACCAGACCCAGATCCTCGAAGTTGAACGTGGGCGGCAGGAAGAGCTGGTCGCTCTGACCTGAGGTGAGGTAGCGGGCGGTGACGATGGGAAACCGTTCCCCCACATGCATCCGCGCCTGCTGGCCGTCAACCGAGAGGATTTGCGTGCGGAACAAAGTGCGGCCCACCGAAGAGCTCTGTTGGGCAAAAACCGCAGCGCTGGTCAGGCCCAGCCCCAACAGCGACTTGCCGCCTCCGAAGACGGCAAAGTTCACGAAGCCCGCGGGGATTGAGGGCTGTGAATTCCAGGGTCTGCCGAAGTCCAACAGCGGCAACAGGGTCTGCAGAGACGCGCCGTAGGAGGTGGATGAACTACCGGCGGACTCCAGGAACTCCACCTCGATAGAGACCATGGCGCTGTGACGCAGCAACTGCTCGATGAGTTGTTGGGCGGGACGGACCCTGGCCAGACGGTCCCGCACGATGATCACGCCGCGCTGGGAATCCACGCCCACCCGTGTCAGCGCCATGGCCTGCTGCACCCCGCGCATCACTTCCTGCACTTGCTGGGGCGTCATGGCGGTGGGTATCGGAATGGACACCGACACGACCGGCTCGAGCTCCGTCCGCTTCTGAGGCGTGTCCTTGACCACCAGGATGCGGCGTTCAGCCACCGGCACCACGAAGGAGGCCGTGGCGGCTTCCAGCGCACGCAGCGCGTCCCGATAATCCGCCCCGGCCAGCCGGAAGTTGAATGCCGTTCCGGCCGGATAATCGGTGTCAAACACAGCCGTCAGCCCGTAGGCGTCCGCAACCTTGGTGAACAGGGCCCTGGCATCCGCGCGGAGATCCAGATCTTTGCGCCCCGCCGATGCCCGCAACTCGACGGGCGGCTGGGCGTCGCGTTCCAGGGGTGGCTGCGCGCTCGCGGCCGGGCCGGAGGGCGTGGGGAGGGTTTCGCTGCTCTGGGCGGGCGCCGCCGCAGCTCGTCCCACGCCGGCCTGCAGAGTAGCTTGGGGGCGCAGCAACTGGCTGCGGAGCCAGTACTCGACATTGTAGGGATCTTGCGCAACAGATTGTGAATACAGCGAATAAGCCCTGACTGCGTGGCCCGCGCGCTCGGCCTTCTGGGCTTCCTTGTAGAGGCGGCGCGCCTGTTCGGAGACCGCGTCTGGCCAGAGGCGGCGGCGACGAACAGCAGAGCCAGGACAAGAAACACCTTCACATTCAACTCAGACGGTCCCGAGCCGCGATTTGTGCAGGCAATCCACGACCTGGGGCGCAAAAGAGGCGGAACTGATGTAGATTGACAGTATGAGCATGGCCACCCAGTCCGGAGGACGGCCGCTGTCGTTCTCACCGCATCCCGCCGACACGTTGGAGAAATTGGGAGTCTCGGACATCCTGGTCCAGGATCTGGTGCTCCGCCGCGTATTCATCGAGCGGACCAGCACCCTGGCCTCGCTGAGCAAGACGCTGAAGCTGGTTCTGCCGGTGGTGGAAGCCGTCTTTCGCCAGATGCGGCACCGGCAGTTGGTCGAAGTGATGGGCATGGTGGGCAACGACTACACCTTCATGCTGTCGGGCCCGGGCCGCCAGCTGGCCGCGGAGCGCTTCCAGATGACGCAGTACGCCGGCGCCTGCCCGGTTCCCCTGGCGCAGTACTCACGCCGGGACCAAGGCCCAGGCATCGCCAAGATCAAGGTTAACCGCGAGAAGCTCCGTCACGCCCTCTCCGACCTGGTGCTGACCGATCCGCTGCTGGATCAGTTGGGGCCGGCGCTCATCTCCCAGGCGGCTCTGTTCCTCTACGGATCCACCGGCAACGGCAAGACCTCCCTGGCCGAGACGGCTGATCCGGCTCTACGAGGACGACGTGCTTGATTCCCTACGCGGTGGAGGTGGACGGCCAGATCATCCTGCTCTACGACCCCGTGGTTCACCAGCGGCTGGACTCCGACGACCAGGAGCTCGACTACGACCCGCGCTGGGTGCGGTGCCGCCGCCCCTGCATCATCGCCGGCGGCGAGCTGGTGCCGAGCATGCTGGACC
The DNA here is from genome assembly GCA_963744775.1 of Bryobacterales bacterium. Taxonomy (GTDB): domain Bacteria; phylum Acidobacteriota; class Terriglobia; order Bryobacterales; family Bryobacteraceae; genus CAVUVG01. Next base: position 55,945 of record CAVUVG010000020.1, on the reverse strand, counting down.
TGCGCATGGACGAAGCTTCGGGCACCTACGCCGCGCCGCTCCAGATGAAGGCCAACAACGGCATCCTGGTGATCGACGACTTCGGCCGCCAACTGATCCCGCCGCGCGACCTGCTCAACCGCTGGATCGTGCCCCTGGACCGGCACGTGGACTACCTGATGCTGCGCTACGGCGTGAAATTCCAGATTCCCTTCGAGCTGATGGTGGTTTTCGCGACCAACCTGGACCCCGCCAGCCTGGCCGACGAAGCCTTCCTCCGGCGCATTCAGAACAAGATCCTGGTGGAGGAGGTATACGCCGGGAGTCTTCGACGAGATCCTGCGCCGGCAGTGCGCTGGCCAAGGAGCATTGCCTACGATCAGGACATGGCGGACTATCTGCGCGTCGCTCTGCCTGCGCGACGGGCGCACCGTGCTGCGCGCCTGCTATCCGAGCCGACATCTGCCAGATTCTGGTGTCGATCAGCCTGTACGAAGGCGCGCCAGCCCCGCATGACCCGGACCGACCTGGAGCGCGCCGTCAACCTTTACTTCGCGCGATCATAAAGGTCGAGTGCGCCGCGCTCCGGCGGCACGTAGTCCGGCGGCAGCGGCCCCTTCGCCGAAGAAGTACTCCTCCATCTGCTTGAGAACGAACTCCTGGGCCTCGCGCGTGCCCAGGTTCAGGCGGTACTCGTTCATGATCATCTTCATCCGGTCGACCCACATCTGCCACGCCTCTTTGGACACGTTCTCGTAGATGCGCTGGCCCAGCGGGTGGCTGTCGAACGGCGATTCGTCCAGACCCTCCATCTCCCGCTGAAACTTGACGCAGAATACTTTCCTGGGGCCTGGCTAGCCATCGTCATTCGATCCCTCGTTGGATGTAGGCTACACGTCCAGAATAGCGCAGCCGTCATTCCGGCCGACTTGCGTCCCAGGTACTCGGACAGCTTCATCGGAGTCGCGGACGCCGCGCCGATCTGGCGCTGCACCGCCTTCTGGTACCGGCGCAGCGTGGCCTCCTTGGACGACTCCCTCAGGCTGCAGCTCTCGATGTCCAGGAGCAATTCCACTTCCCACGGCCGGAAAGTGTTGCGGTTGATCTGCCCTCGCAGCAGTTCACGAATCAGCCGGTTGAACTGGCCAGAATCTCTTCCGGCGCTGGGGGCCTTCACTCATATCCGCCGGTGAATCCGTCAACAGTATAGTTCGATTCCTGCCGTGCAATCAGCTTGCCAACAGCTCCGCCAGCTTCGAGCCCGGTTTCAGGATGGTTTGATCGCGCTCCGGACCCGTGGAGATGCAGCCGATCTCCACGCCGACGCTCGCCTCCAGAAACTCCAGATACTCGCGCGCCTCGCTGCGGCAGCTTCTCGTATCCGGTGATCCCGGCCGTCGGCATCGCCAACCCGGCCGCGTTCTCGTAGACCGGCTCTACGCGCCTGCATTCCGTCCGCGGTCGGCGGGCATCTCCTGGTCTCGCTGCCGCCGACACGGTAGGCCGACGCACACCGGAATCCGCTCCATCTGGTCCAGCACGTCCAGCTTGGTCATCGCCAGGCTGTCGAATCCGTTGAGCATCGAGGTGTACTGCATCAGCGGCACGTCGAACCAGCCGCAGCGCCGCGGCCGTCCCGTCACCGCGCCGAACTCGTTGCCGATCCTCCGCAGCTCCTCGCCGGCTGCGTCCAGCGCCTCGGTGGGGAACGGCCCCGCGCCGACCCGGGTGACGTACGCCTTCGCGACCCCCACGACCCCGCCCAGCCGGGCGGGCGGCACGCCCGTGCCCGTCGAGACGCCGCCCGCCGTGGCGCTGGACGACGTCACGAAGGGATACGTGCCGTGATCCACGTCCAGCATGGTGCCCTGGGCGCCCTCGAACAGCACCCGCTGGCCTGCGTCGATCGCGCCGGTTGAGCAGCACCGCCGTGTCGCACACCATCGGACGGATGCGCTCGGCGAACCTGCGCGTACTCCTCCTTGATGCCGCGTCGAAGTCGATCGGCTCCCGAATGTTGAACGCGCGCGCCAGAATCTGCTTGTCCTCGGCCAGAGCGTCGTAAAGCGCCGGAGAAGCCCTGCGTCTGTCGATCGAAGTCGGCGATCGCGGATGCCGCGCCGCGCCGATCTTGTCCTCGTAGCAGGGACCGATCCCGCGGGAGGTGGTCCCGATCGCCACGCGGTCCTTGCGGCCCTCCGAGATCTTCTCCACCAGGCGGTGGAACGGGAAGATCACGTGCGCGCGGTTGCTGATGGCGAGCTGCCCTCGTACGTCCACGCCCGGCCGCCTCCAGCGCCTCGATCTCCGCGATCAGCGCCGCCGGGTCCACCACCAGGCCGTTGCCGATGACGGCCTTGCACGCCCGGGCGCAGAATCCCCGAGGGGATCAGCTTGAGGATGAACTTCTTCTCTCCGATGCGCACCGTGTGGCCGGCGTTGTGGCCGCCCTGATAGCGCGCCACGATGTCGAACCGTTCCCGGAAAACAGATCGACGATCTTCCCCTTGCCTTCGTCGCCCCACTGCGCGCCCAACACAACCAGATTGTTCATAGATGCGCGCTCAAAACCCCTCATTGTAGCGCAGGCGGTGTGCTACGCTGGCCTCGATGCTGCTTTCTGAGATTTTCTTGAAGCTCGGCGAGGACGATTTCTCCGCCCTGGTGCGCGGCATTTCCATGGGAAAGCTGAGGACCTACCAGATGTTCGAGTCCTTCAAGACCGGCGCCCGCCTCGCGCAAGCTCAACACCGAGAGCCTGCGCAAGGCCATTCCCCGCTTCTGGGCCCGGCTCGCCGAGACATGACGAGGAGTTCGCCAAGGACCTGGCCCAGGCCATTCTGCTCTCGCACCTGGATCTGATTCTGGCGCGTCCTCGAATTCCTCGGCATCCCCAACGAGGACGGCTTCTTCGCCAAGGACCTGGACGCCACCGCACTGCTGACACCCGGCTGGCAGAAGCGCGTCCATGACCAGTTCCACGGCGCATTCCCCGAGCCGGCCCTGCTGCTCTACATCAACCACCTGGCCTGGGAACTGGACAAGCAGGCGGAGATCTTCCTGCCGGCCGTTGCGCCTGTAAACTCTGATAACCAGCCGGGTCCCCGCTAGGCCTTCGCGCATCGATGAAGTATCGCGCTCCCGCGGGCAGGGGAGCTGCTTCACTATGCCACGCAAGCCAGCTTCAGATTTCCCACAGGAACTGTTGAACCTGTTTGACCGCTACGTTCACGGTGATATCGGACGCCGCGATTTCCTGGACGGCGCGCAAAAATTCGCCGTGGGCGGGTTGACCGCCATGGGGCTGTGGGAGAGTCTCCGCCCGAATTACGCCTGGGCGCAGCAAGTCCCCAAAGACGACAGCCGCATCAAGGCCGAGTAGGCAACCGTCCCCTCGCCACAAGGCAACGGCAGCATCCGCGGCTACCTGGTGCGGCCCGCCGAGCGCCAGCGGCAAGTTGCCCGCGGTTCTGGTCGTGCACGAGAACCGCGGCCTGAATCCCTATATCGAGGATGTGGCGCGGCGTCTGGCCGTCGGAGAACTTCATGGCCTTCGCGCCCGGACGGGCTTTCGAGCGTCGGCGGCTACCCGGGCGACGACGAGAAAGGGGCGCAAGCTGTTTCAGGCAGGTCGACAGGCAGAAGATGACCGAAGACTTCCTGGCGGCGGCGCGCTGGCTGAAAGCGCGTCCCGACTGCACCGGCAAGCTCGGCGTGGTGGGTTTCTGCTTCGGCGGCGGCATCGCCAACACGCTGGCGGTTCGCATGGGCGCGGATCTGGCCGCGGCGGTGCCTTTCTACGGCGGGCAGCCCGCGGCCGCGGACGCCGCCAAGATCAAGGCGCCCCTGCTGCTGCACTACGCGTCCCTGGACACGCGCATCAACGCGGGCTGGCCCGCATACGAGCAGGCGCTGAAGGCGAACCAGGTGACCTACGCCGCCCACATTTATGAGGGCGCCAATCACGGCTTTCACAACGACACGACGCCGCGCTATGACGAAGCCGCCGCCAAGCTTGCCTGGCAGCGCACTCTGGAGTTCTTCAACAAGTACCTCCGCGGCTGATCCGATCATCCCCTGCACGGTTGGCGAATAGGCCGCTCCTGCTATAGTTTGGTCCATGGGCTCAGAACTGCAACCCTATGACTTCGCCAGCCAGTTGCTCACCAGCAAGGATTTCTTCGAGCGCTCATCCAGGGTCCTGGATGAGGCCGACTCCCAATTTTGCGCGCAGGAAGGCATGATGAGCGTCGCGCAATTGGTCGCGCACACGGCGCAGACGCTGGACTGGTTCATCGAAGGCGCCTCCCGGCGCGAAGGTTTTGACCTGGATTTCGAGAAACACGCCCAGGTTACCGCGGGTGTGACCTCCCTGGCCGCCGCTCGCCAGATGCTCGAAACGGCGTACGCCAACGCGATTCACTTTCTCCGCGCGCGCAGCCCGGAGGATCTGGCCCGGCCGTTGCCGCCCGGCCCGATCATGGGTGGTCAACCCGTCAGCGACATCGTATGGGCCATGGTGGAGCACACCGCGCACCACCGCGGCGCCCTGAGCGTGTACTCACGGTTGCTCGGAAAAGTTCCCCCGATGCCCTACGGCGGCTGAGTCGATCTGCCGCTCCGCCGGGCCCGTTCAGCCCTGTTGCGGTGTGTCTTCCGGCCAGGTTTCGGCGGGAGCGCGGAGGAGTTTCTGCATCAGCTGGTTCGATGGCAGAGCCTTCTCGACGAACTCGACACCTTCCGCAGTGATCTCGAACTCCGAGCTGCCGTCGGTCCGCAATAGGCGCTTCTCCTTCAAGAACCAGACGGTGAACACCAGGTGCTCGCGGGGGATCGTCATCAGGCGTTCGAATTCGAGCATCGACAGGCCGGGATGATCGGGGTTGACCCGCCGGCGGTTGTAGAGCAGACACAGTATCCCTAGCCGGCGGTTGGTCTCGGCATCGATCCCCACGACGAAGTCCTTCAGCTCGAACAGCGGCACCGGCCCCGACCGCCGGAAATGGTACTCGGTGTCGTAGGCCGCCCGCTTGGTGGGGTCGGACACCGTCTCGAAAGCCTGCTGGAGGAGCAAGAACTTCTGAAGATCGCCGGTATGAATGTTATCGGGGTGATAGCGGGCGGCAATCAGCCTGTGGACGCGATGGATGGTATCCATATCCGCCGCCGGGCTGATCTGCATCAACTCATAGAAGTCCGTGAACTCCTCTGGGGCCGACTGCTGGGGCGGTTGGGGGGTCGACCTACGAAACTCCAGGCCGATGGTATACAGCGCCCCACGCCGCTCGCGGTGACAGACGACGGCCGCACAGGTAAAGCCGAACTGCTCGGCGTGTACCCTGACGAAGGAATCCACGTTGATCGGCGCGGACGATTCGACCAAGATCCCCGAATCCGAAAGGTCCACGCCTTTCACATTCGTGAACTGAATCTGCCCGTCGGCGTCCCTGCCAGGAGATGCCTACCTCTCCCGCGATCGGGCGCCTGGTCTCTTTACGCAATTCTCGACTCATGGTTTGTCTGGGCAATGGCCCAGAGAGTAGTTGTATCACTAAGAGAGGCCCCAGGGAAAGCCCCGCCCTGGCGGTGAGTTCGCTGCCGCCTGCCGGCCGACCGGACGACCATAGTGCAATTCCTACAGTCCCATGGAATTTCTGCCTGCTCTCCGGCCGCCCGTGGCGCATGCGCCGCTTGCAGGCGCAAGCACTTAGTCTGATGGCGCTCTGGCAGCCGAGTTGCTTGGATACTGGGACGGTCCCGAATTGGAAACAACAACATGAGCATATTTGCCAAACGCAAGGAAGATGATGTAGAGATTCCGAGACCGGGCGAGATGCCTTCACGCGTGACTGCGCTTCCCAGCCAGTCCCACGCGACGGTTGCATCTCCGCCGGCATCGCGGACGTCGCCCGTCTCCGCGCAGGGGAGTACAACCATCGGACGGAGCGTCACGGTCAAGGGCGAAATCCGCAGCGCGGAGGATCTCCTGATCGACGGCCAGATGGAAGGCCGGCTGGACCTGGGCCAGAATCGACTGGTGGTGGGCCCCAACGGACAGGTTCGGGCTTCGATTGTGGCCAGGGAGGTGGACGTGCAGGGCGTCGTAAACGGGAACGTGGAGGCGTCCGAGAGGATCATCCTGCGCAAGAACTCGAAGCTGGTCGGCGACTTGAAGATGACGAGTGTGGTGATCGAAGATGGGGCCTATTTCAAGGGCAGCATCGACATCACACGGCCCCCGGAGGCGAACTCCAGCGCTCCGGCCGTCGTCGCCAAGCCGCCCGCGGTTCCCAACGCCGGCTAGCCGGAAGTTCGCGGCGGGCCTACCGGACGCATATTCCAATCCGGCCACCGACGAAGTGAAAGCTCGTTCCTCCCGGATACGACACGTGATCGCGGAACTCCATCCTTAGTCCAATTCGGGGGTGGAACCAGTAATTGGCGCCGCCGCCAAAGTGAAGCATGCCGCCAACTCCCCCCGCCACAAGCAGCGATACCCCGCCAGCGACAAAAGGATCCAGCTTCCGCCCCGAGCGGCGAGTGAAGTGGAAGCCCGGACCGAAGGAAAGAACTCCCGCATTCCGCCCGAACCTCTCCGCTGTGGAGATCAGACTGCCGATTTCGCCACCCAAGGTGAACCTCTCGCCGATTCCGAACTGGCCTCCACCGCCGGCATGGATGTAGTTTCCGTGCCAGTACGTGTACCCCGTTTCACCAGGGATCGTGGCAGCGCCAACGAAAATATAACCGTGAGAATGTTGCGCTGAGGCAGTTCCACCGAAAAACAGTGGCGCTGCAAGAGCCAAGGCGAGAAGCCGCGCGTGTGGCAAAAGATCCTCCGCAGCTGGATTCCAAGAGTACTTCATACTTCTATTGGACCACAGTCCTGGGGAGCACGGGACCCGGGCAAGGGTGGTGGAGTACCGCTGGGCATAGACCCATTAGTACTTTCCGGGCACTAGAAAAAACCCTCGTTCGCAGCGCTCGTAAACGGCTGCAAACACACGGTCTGCTCTGCGGAACCGTGGGCGTCAGACAGGCGGCTCCCAGCCCTCTTGATTAGCTCTGCCAGAAATATGTGAGTTACAGGACCCGGCTTTTTTGCCCAGGATTGGGCTTACAATGGTCTTAGCTGTAGAGAGGGACCCATGAAGAACGTTCTATTTGGAGTGCTGTTTCTGCTAGCCGCATTGACTGCGGCTCAAGCTTCGCTCATTACCTTTACCACGCCTGCTGGCTCGACAGCTGGGGGGCTGCCAGTAAACGCAACGCAACTTTCACGACGGGTGCCGGTTCGCTGGTCATCACCCTGACAAACCTTCTAGCGGACCCTACCTCCGTCGTGCAGAATCTCAGTGATCTGGCCTTCAACTTGAGCACAGGCCAGACATCAGGTACTCTCAGCTCGAGCTCGGTTTCCGCCCTGCGGACGATTGCCGGCAGCGGTGGCACGTACGTCGACTCAGGGGCCGGCAGCAGCACTGGCTGGATGTTGGAGAGCGGCACCACCAACGGAGGTCTCAGTGTAACGGGGCTCCGATTGTGTGACCTGTGCGCCGGCGCCGCTGGGCCCGAGAAGACGATCGTCGGCGCTCCAAACGGTTCAAACTTGTATGCCAGCGCCAACAGCTCGATCGCCGGGAACGATCCGCACAACCCCTTCATTGGCCAGAGTGCGACCTTTACGCTTGCAATCCCGGGTGTCACGAGCGCAACCACGGTCACGAATGCCATCTTCTCGTTCGGCACGACCGAGGGAACTAACGTCCCCGGGGGGGCGGGCCCCCGCAGGAAATAGTTCCCGAACCCGCGACTGCCGCGCTGATGGGCGGCGGCCTGATCGCGCTTGCCTGGATCTTACGGCGACGTAAGGCTTCTTAGCCTCTTCTGTTGGTTAGACGTTATCGCTTCACGGTACGAGCCGTCTGCGACTCCTGCCGGACAGTCCAGGTTGACTGGGGGTAGTACCGCTGGGCATAGAGCAATTAGTACTTCCCGAACACTAGTTCCCTCCTTCGCGGTTTCGGCCGCAAGCGAAGCGGTTATCCGGCTCATCCATTAACCTGCCAGAAATATGTGAGTTATAGTACCCGGCTTTTTTGTCCAGGATTCGGCTTACAATGCTCTTAGTTGTAGGGAGGATTCCATGAAGAACGTTCTAATGATGCTGATTTTGCTGGTGACCGTGGGAGCCACGGGCGCATATGCCGACCTTTTCACGCTCACCGGCACGGGGGATTTTGGCGGACAGGGGTTCGGAACGATTTATACCCTCCTGTCGCTTCAGAATACCTGATTTGAAAAGGGCGCAGTTGCACCGATAAACGCCAGCAATCTGGGTACGCTGGGCACCAATTTCGGCGGGTGCGGCGTACATAGCGGCATTGACCTGTGCGGTAACGCCACGAACCTATCGCAAGTCATCACCAAGGCTGACCTCAACGCGCTTGGCTTCACCAGCAGCAGCACATTCCAGTTGCTGTACAACGCGAACCAGGTGGGACAATCAAGCGGTAACCCCACGTTCTTGACCTCGAATCCTGCGTTCACGGTGTACTTTTACGGTTCAACCGGGAACCTGCTGTTTCAGGCCAGCTACGCGGGCAGGACTGAGGGGTTCCCCCAGGTTGAGTCGAACGGCCAGGGCAACTCGGGGTGGCTGTTCAGCATGAGTGGCGGTGACTTCGCCGACAATTTCTCCAACATTGCTTTTGTCGGCATGTCCGGCACAGTCACGGGCAGCAACGACGGCCAGGACGACTGGTCCGTGGGATTGCTAGCTACGCCTGAACAGGTTGTACCCGAACCCGCCACGTTCGGACTGATCGGCGCGGGCTTGGTAGCTCTCGCGGGTTTGAGCCGGCGGCGGCTGCGGAACAGAAGCTGATTGCAGCGACGGGAGCGGCGTCTTAAGCATTACCGGCTCAGCGCCCGCCCCGGTACTCATCGGAGAGCTTTTGTATCACCCAGGTCGGGGGTGGGCCGTCGTGGACGACAACCCTGTAACGTAGCGTCAGGGGTGATCCAGGCCGGATCGTTACGGGTCCCGCGGCCGTAATCACGGGATTCAGCATCCACAGGGTGCTGATATTGTGCCAGGTGGTCGGCCCGTTGCCGAGATGGTTGATCACCGCCGCGCCCATGGTCTTGCCGCTTCCTTCACCCTGATCGTGAAGTCGTACCACGGAAGGTCCGGCAGGTTCAGCCCGGGATTCCGGAGTTGCGGTTCGGCCCAGGTGGTTTTGCCATAGAAGGTCGAGTAGTAAGAGTCGCCGTCCTTCCGGCACTGCACGTCGAAGCCGCCGAACGCGTTCTGGTTCGCCACGTACTCGTACAGGGGGGCGATGCGGAATTCCATATCGAGTACGAAAACACCGTCCCTTTCCGTGACCGTGACGCTGTCGATCTCGTCGCCCATCTTCTTGCCGTCCACCAGCCAGTCATTGTGGATGTCAACCTTGGCGTGCTTGTCGTCGGCGCTGGCCAGCTTCACTTCCGTATTCTGGACCACCCGCCCCTCGCGAGGCGCCCGCGCGCCCCAGCCCCAGAAATCGGCCTTCACCACCTCCGGCGTGTGAAACTCCGAGTCGTGCCATGCAAAAAAGATTCCCCGGTGATGCGGGTGATCGTTCGGCGCGATGCTCGTCACCCGCTCGCCCGACGGCGTGTTGACGGGGTGGAAGCACGCGGCGCTCGGCGACGTCAAGGGAACGCCTTCCGGTTTCTTCGTGAGGTATTCGAACACCACACGGCCATCCGGAGTCTTGAGTTCCATGCCGCTGGCGGTGGGCGTCAGCGTATAGGCTGAGGCGCCACGCGCCGCATGCGGCACGGCCAGTGCGCAGAGTACCGCCAGCACCGCGGCGGGAGCGGCTGCAAAACGAACAATCCAATCAGATTTCGTCATTGGGCTTCTCCAATCCAAGTCTCCCGTATTCAGCATAAACCACTCATGTCTTTCCAATTTGATTCGAACAGGACGCAACCCATTGGCTCCGTCCCGCGTCCAATCTCTGACCGGAGATTCGATCATGCAAGTAACGCTGGCGTTGGTAGTCTGCCTCTGCCTGTCCTTGAGCGCTTTCGCGGCCCAACCGCAAACCCCTTCACCTGCCTCTGACCGCCCGCAGGCGCAGGAGTTGACCCCACAAATGCTGGGTGAAATGCTGCGCACGGCGACGACATTTCACGAACTCGTCACCAGGCTGGACCCGAGCAAGTCGCTCGGTCCCGATCAACACGTTTTGGGACCCGACGGCCGCTATCACCACCCCTTGCAGCGCACGGTGTTGGCTATTGGAGCTGGCGCGGGCGCGGGCGCAGCGATCGGCGGCATGACACGCGGCGGGCGAATGGCGTGTTCATCGGAGCCATTATCGGCAGCGCCGGCGGCCTGATCGCGGACCAAATCATACGCCACCGGGAACGGATGCGGGACAAGGCCATGTACAGCCCGGCGCCGGAAACCTCGCGGGGCCCGCGCGAGCTCCAGCATCGTTACCAGGACAACAACCCCCGCCCCGAGCCGGTCCAGTAGGCGTCAGTCTAGCGGCCGCGCCCGGCCGGATTCGCCGCGAATTGGTGTAGAATACTGGCTAAGCGGGCCACTCAGAGCGGGTCACTTTCATTTGACCGAGGTGCCATCCATGGATCTTGTGGTAAACGGTGCGGCATATCGCCACCACGGGCAAGGGAGCCTCGCCGAACTCCTCCAGGAGTATGCGGCCGAGCCGGGGCGCACCGCCGTCATGGTGAACGGCGAGGTCGTGCGCAAGAGCCGGTTCGACACCACCAAGCTCTCCGAGGGCGATCAGGTGGAACTGCTCATGTTCGCCGGAGGCGGCTAGAGAAATGAACGACGGGCTCAAGCTGGGGAATCGCGTCTTCTCCTCGCGGCTGCTGCTCGGCACCGGCAAGTTCTCCAGACACGGACAGCATGATCCGCGCCGTGCGCGCCTCGGAGACGGAATTGGTCACCGTGGCCCTGCGGCGCTTTCATCCGGGACGGCCGGTGGACGATGTGTTCGGGCCGCTGTCTGAGCTGGACGGCATCACGCTGGTGCCCAACACCTCCGGCGCCATGGACGCCAGGGAAGCCGTGCGCGCGGCCCTGCTGGGGCGCGAACTCAGCGGCAGCCCTTTCGTCAAGCTGGAGATCCACCCCAACCCGCACCACCTGCTTCCCGATCCGATCGAAACCTACGAGGCGGCCAAGATCCTGGCCGCGGAGGGCTTCTTCGTCCTGCCTTACATGCCCGCCGACCCGGTGCTGGCCAAGCGCCTGGAGGAGGTCGGCTGCGCCGCGGTCATGCCCTTGGGCGCCGCCATCGGCAGCGGGCAGGGCCTGACGACGCTGTCCATGCTGAAGCTGATCATCCGCGACGCCGCGGTCCCGGTGATCGTGGATGCGGGCCTGCGCTCGCCTTCGGAAGCCGCCCAGGCCATGGAGATCGGGCGGCGACGCCGTGCTGGTCAACAGCGCCATTGCCGCGGCCGACGATCCCGAGCTGATGGCCAGGGCCTTCGCGGCGGCCGTCCGGGCCGGCCGGGACGCCTGGCACGCCGGGCTGATGCCCAGGAGCGAACCGCGGTCGCCACCAGCCCGCTAACCGCGTTCCTGGCGGGAGGAACCCGAGTGACCGCGCTTGCTCCCGATTAGCTCTCACCGCGCCCCTGGATGGACCTGGCGCAGGCGAGCCCACCGGCGCATGGTCGAGCAGGCGCTGCGGGCGGAAGAGCCCGGCTATTCGCGAGTTCGCGGCTCTGCTTTCGCCCGCGGCGGGCCGCCGACTGGAAGCCCTGGCCCAACGCGCGCAGGCGCTCACGCGCCGCCATTTCGGACGTGCCATCTCGCTCTACGCGCCGCTCTATCTCTCCAATTACTGCTCCTCCGGCTGCACCTACTGCGGCTTTCGCCTCCGACCGCAGGATCGCGCGCCGCAAGCTGACGCCGAACGGAACTGGAGGCGAGACTGCTGAGCGCCCTCAAGAATCTGGGACTGGAGGAAGTCCTGCTTGCTCACCGGCGACCGCACTGCCACGGCGGGCTTCGACTACGTGCGCGACTGCGGTCCAGCTGCGCCGCCTCGCATTTCCCCAACGTGGCCGTCGAGGTCTTTCCCATGTCCGCGGAGGAGTACCGCGGGCTCGCCGCCGCCGGCTGCACCGGGGTCACGATCTACCAGGAAACTTACGACCCCGTGCGGTACGAACAGTGCCACCGCTGGGGGCCGAAGCGCGACTACCAGCATCGGCTCGACGCCCCGGCGCGCGCCATGGCCGGCGGAATACGCACGGTTGGCCTAGGCGCGTTGCTGGGCTTGAGCGACCCCCTGTTCGACACGCTCAGCCTGTTTCGCCACGCCAGCACCTGCGGCGCAAGTTCTGGAAGGCGGGAATCACGATCTCCTTCCCCCGCCTGCGGCCGGAGCCGGGAGGCTACCGCGCCGAGTTCCCAGTCGACGAGAGCCTCCTGGCGCGGATCATCTTCGCCTTCCGGATCTGCCTGCCGGACGTTCCGCTGGTGCTCTCCACCCGCGAGAGCCGCCGTTTCCGGGACGGCATGGCAGGCGTGGGCATTTCGCAAGATGAGCGTCGCCAGCCGCACTACGGTCGGGGGCTATGACGACGGCAGCCGTCCCGTCCGGCGGCCAGTTCGAGGTGCAATGACCACCGCGACGTCGAGTCGTTCTGCGCCGCCTCGGGCCAAGGGATTGCAGCCCGTGTTCAAGAACTGGGACGTGTACCGCGCGTATCGCGAAGACCCCGCACCGCCGGCCGCGCCGCGTCATGACCCTCCCGCGCCCTAAACCGGCTCTTTGGACTCTATCTGGTTCTGACCGACCCTGTGACCGGCTATGAGGCTTGCGCCCAGGCTGCCGTGGATACGGGCGTGCGATACGTGCAACTGCGGATGAAGAAGAAGCCCCGCCGGGAGGTGCTTGAACATGCGCTTCGGCTGCGCCGGATCACCGCCGGAAGCGGCACGCTCATCATCGTCAATGACGATGTGGAGATCGCGGCCCAAGCGGATGCCGATGGCGTTCACCTGGGGCAGGCCGACATGAGCATCACGGAAGCGCGGGAGCCGCTGGCCACAGCCGGGCAAGATTTTCGGCCTGTCCACACACAACGAGGACCAGGAACGCCGCGCCCGGGACCTCGCGCCGGACTACATCGGCGTCGGCCCGGTCTTCCCAACCCCCACCAAGGACCAGCCCGATCCCACGCTGGGGCCTGGAGCGGATGGGCCGCATCGTCCGGGAAGTCCGCTCACTACGGTCGCCATCGGCGGGATCGACAGGCGAACCTGACCGAGGTACTGAGGCAGGGGGCCGTCAACTACTGCGTGGTGCGGGCGGTCAACCTGATCCCGATCCGAAATCAGCCATCCTTGCGCTGCAAGCGATCTGGCGCGAGCACTATCCGTCCACGTGAGGCTGGGGCAGCTATTTCCAGAGGCTCGTTCGCCTGCGACGGCGCATCAAGTAAAGGGCCAGGACCACCAGCGCAGCGCCAATCAGGACTGCCGACACCATCCGATTATCCATTCATTCTCCTTGAAGAGTCGATTGCCGCACGTGGCTGCATCTCCGCACCTCCCCCATATTCTACTACCGTCGCAGAGAAGTTAACTTTAGTCTGACCGCATTTGCGGGCAGAGAAATGGCCAAAAGTCCCATTGGCCCGGCGCGCGAGGGTGATTACGATGGAACTGGCGGAGCACACAAAGCCGCGTCTCAATGATTGACAACGCTCTACTCGCTCAAATCCTTTTCGTCCATGCCGGTGCTGTGTTGAGCCTCTTCCTGCTGCGCAGGAAGAGCAGAATCCTGGCCCGCCAGCAGGTGGTTCGATGCCTCAGAGCAGTCTTCCGGCCGGCATCCTCCGATCCCCTTCAACATCCGGAGAACTCCAGCCGGAGCATTGATTTCGGGGCCAAGGCGAATCTGCGGCGCGCCACCCTCTCACGGATCCCCTCCATATTCGGTCGTTTAGCCTATCTCGCCTCTCTCCGTGATCCAGCGACCGGGGAGTACCAACACTGGGGAATGTCAGAGATCTACGGCCGGGAGGAGGCAAACAAGGCGATCCGCCAGAGCCATGCTGAGGCCTTCGGTGAGTGGCTTTCCCTGGAAGCCGCGGGAAGGGAAGCCGACTTCGGTCTGTACCGCTCTGGACTTGAAGCTGAAGGATTCGACCCACTGGAGACCGTGGCTCGATTGGCGCCCTATCCACACCTCCTGCCCGATTCGGCCGAACCAGCGGAATCCAAGGTCTTTCAGAGCGCGCTCATCGCGCACCTGGACAAGCTGAGACACGAGTCCGCGGTTCCCCTTTCCGCCACCTGCGCCTAATCCAGTTGATCGAGAGCCGCTTTGAAGCCCGCGGCGAGTTTGTCTGCCGGGCCCTTTCCCCAGTAGTGAAGGAAGATGATGATTGGGCTTGTGCCGGTCATGTGGTGATGAATCGCGACCACTTCAAGTCCATTCGACCGAAGAGCTTTCAGGACTGGCTGCACTTCACCCTCAAGCATCGCGATGTCACCCGCTATCGCAGCCTGGGAATCGGAGCCGGTAAACGCCGCCCAGGAATTGAGGCCCATGCGGGCGCCAATCTGAGCGCCCATCTCCTTGAGCGAGAGGTCATCGCGGCCCACGGTAATCTTGTAGACCGAGCCGCTCTGCTCACCCTCGTGACCGACAATCTTGGCGATTTTTGCGGCATCCACTTGGCCCGGCGGAACTGGGCTCGCCGCCGGCGCCACTTGCCGGGAAGCACCCACGCGCGCGGGTAGATGCCCGATAAGGTCCAAAGCCGGTTTCACTCTGGCGGCCAAGTCTGCCGCTTTGCCGTGTCCATGCACGTGCATGTAGAAGAGTCGCGGCTCTTCCCAGAAGAAGTGGTTGTGAAGGGCCGTCACTTCGAGACCATGCTCCAGGAGCGCTGACATTACCGGATTGACCTCGTCTTCGAGGAGCACGAGGTCACCCATCATCACGTCCATCCCACCGCTTCCCTTCGTCATGGCCACCCATCCTCCGAATCCAAAGGGAGTGGGCGTGGCGACTCCGTCAACGGTGACTCTCAGGTCGTTGCGGGGAACGTTGACCTTGAGAACGTTAGCCTTGTAATCGCCCTTCCTGTCGAGAGTCTTAAGTACGGCTTGGTAGTCCGCGGGCACATCCTGAGCCCGAGCCAGGTGAGATGATGCAGCTGAAGCTCCCAGCGACCGCAGCGCACATCAGAATGCGCGTCAGGTTTGAGCGCAGCATAGCTTCCCCTCCAATGTCCCTATTGTCGCCCACCTGGACGGGGGACGCCGGATGATGGCTCCATCGGATAGGCTAGGGGAGGGGGCATTCATGGGCGGACAACTGAATCGGTACAGCTCCCGCATCACCCAGCCCAAATCGCAGGGCGCCTCCCAGGCCATGCTCTACGGCACCGGCCTCGCCGACGAGGACATGAACAAGCCGCAGGTCGGCATCGCCAGCGTGTGGTACGAGGGCAACACCTGCAACATGCACCTCAACGACCTCGCCGCCAAGGTGAAGGAGGGCGTCACCGCCGCCGGCCTGGTCGGCATGCGGTTCAACACCATCGGCGTCAGCGACGGCATCTCGATGGGCACCGAGGGCATGAGCTTCTCGCTGCAGTCGCGCGACCTGATCGCCGACTCGATCGAGACCGTGATGGGCGGCCAGTGGTACGACGCCAACATCTCCATCCCCGGCTGCGACAAGAACATGCCCGGCTGCCTCATCGCCATGGGCCGGCTCAACCGCCCGGCGCTCATGGTCTACGGCGGCACGATCAAGCCCGGCTCGCCATCGGCGAGCCGGAAGCTCGACATCGTCTCGGCCTTCCAGTGCTACGGCGAGTATCTCGCCGGCAAGATCACCGACGAGGAACGCAGCCAGATCGTCCGCCACTCCTGCCCCGGCGCGGGCGCCTGCGGCGGCATGTACACCGCCAACACCATGGCCTCGGCGATCGAAGCCCTGGGCATGTCGCTGCCCTACAGCTCCTCGATTCCGGCCGAAGATCCGGCCAAGCTCGACGAGTGCCGTCGCGCCGGCGCGGCGATCCGCATGCTGCTCGAAAGCGACATCAAGCCGCGCGACATCATGACCCGCGCAGGCGTTCGAGAACGCGATGGTCCTGGTCATGGCCCTCGGCGGCTCGACCAACGCCGTGCTGCACCTGATCGCCATGGCCCGCGCGGTCGACGTGCCGCTGACGATCGACGACTTCCAGAAGGTCAGCGACCGCGTGCCGTTCCTCGCCGACCTCAAGCCGAGCGGCAAGTACGTGCATGGAAGATCTGCACGACGTCGGCGGCACGCCGGCGGTGATGAAGATGCTGCTCGAAGAGGGCTGCTCGACGGCGACTGCATGACCGTCACCGGCAAGACGCTCGCCGAGAACCTCAAGGACCTGCCGGGCCTCAAGCCCGGCCAGACAGATCGTTCAGCCGCTCGCGAATCCCGATCAAGCCGACCGGCCACATCCAGATCCTGCGGGGCAACCTGGCGCCCGACGGCGCCGTGGCCAAGATCACCGGCAAGGAAGGCCTGGTTTCACGGGCCCGGCCAAGGTCTTCGACTCGAAGAAGACATGCTCCACGCGCCTGGAACGCAAGGAGATCGCCAAGGGCGACGTGATCGTCATTCGCTACGAAGGCCCCAAGGGCGGCCCCGGCATGCCGGAGATGCTCACGCCCACCTCGGCGATCATGGGCGCCGGCCTGGGCAAGGACGTCGCCCTGATCACCGACGGCCGCTTCTCCGGCGGCTCGCACGGCTTCATCGTCGGCCACGTCACGCCGGAAGCGCAGGAAGGCGGCCCGATCGCGCTGGTCCGCAACGGCGACCAGATCACCATCGACGCCGGCAGAAGCTGCTCACCGTCGATCTTTCGGACGCCGAACTAAGAGCCCGGCGCGACGCGTGGAAGATGCCGCCTTACAAGGCCACTCGCGGCACGCTCGCCAAGTACATCCGCCTGGTGAAGAACGCCAGCCAGGGCTGCGTCACCGACGAGGAGTAGCGCTGCCGCAACCACTGAGGTTTAAGGTGATAATGATCGGGGGTGACATATGACAGGCAAACGAATCTTTTCCATTAACGGGAACCGGCGCTCTACTTCTGTTGTTCCTTGCAGCGGCGGTGCAGCCGATGCTTTGGCGCAAGTGGGCCACAGGCCAGGCGCTCCTCTACCGCAGGGCCAGAACCCCAATGGCATGCATATCTATCTCTGGGCGGGGATCAAGTCCCATGGGGTGGGTCAGCATGAGTACCCGCTGTTTCTTGCTGACTGGAGCAGTATTCTGACGGAGCATGGGGCCGTCGTCGATGGCTCTTTGCATCCCCCCAGTAGCGCCGACCTCGAACATACCGACGTCGTCGTGATCTACAAAGGCGACGCAGGCTACTTGAGCGATGCTCAAAAGGCCACACTCGAGGCGTTCGTCAAACGCGGCGGCGGCCTGGTTGTTCTCCACGACTCTTCGTGCGGTCCGGATCCGGCCTATTTTGCGACGCTCGTGGGCGGCGCAAAGAAGCACGGTGAGGTGAACTACACCTTGGACGCGCCCATCCGTTACACCGTCGTCGACAAGTCGGATCCCATCATGAAGGACATGTCCGACATCACGATTTACGATGAGGCCTTCTTCCTGATGACCTGGGCGAAGAATCCTGACATCAAGGCCGCTGGCCACCGTGGAGATTCCGCCGACTCGGAGCGCTGGCGCCCACAAGGGGAAGTGGTGCCGCAGATCTGGACGTACGAACACACACTCCCCGGCGGTCAGCCTGCCCGGGCGTTCGTGTGGATGCAGGGCCACACCTACGCCAATTTCGCCAATTACCAGATTGAGCGGACATTGCTCCGCGGCATCGCCTGGGCCGGGCAGAAGCCAGTCGATGAGCTCGTGAACTACGTGCCTCCTCCCGTCCCGCCGGCAGGGGAATGCCTCCAGCCAGAAGCACGCCATAGGCCAGTTAACTTTAGTCTGACCTCATTTGCGGGCAGCGAAATGGCCAATGAGTTCCATTGGCCCGTTGCGAAAGGGTGACTACGATGGAATTGGCGGAGCAGACAAAGCCGCGTCTCAATGACCGACAATGCTCTACTCGCGCAAATACTGTTCGTCCTGGCCGGCACTGGGTTGAGCTTTTTCCTGCTCTCGCAGGAAGAGCAGAATCCTGGCCCGGCAGCAGTTGGTTCGATGCCTCAGGGCAGTCCTTCCGGCCGGTGCACAAGAGCCGACGCTCGGTTCAACAGCCGCAAATCTCCAGCCGGAGCGTTGATTTCGGGGCCAAGGCGAATCTATCAGCGCGTCACCCTCTCACGGATCCCCTCCCTATTCGGTCGTTTGGCCTACTTCGCCTCTCTCCGCGATCCAGCGACCGGGGAGTACCAACACTGGGGAATGTCAGAGATCTACGGCCGAGAGGAGGCAAACGAGGCGTTCCGCCAGAGCCATGCGGAGGCCTTCAGTGAGTGGCTTTCCTTGGACGTCGCGCAACGGGAAGCCGATTTCGGTCTGTACCGATCTGGACTTGAAGCCGAAGGATCTCGACCTTCTGGAGGCCGTTGCTCGATTGGAGACCCCATCGACAGCCTTTGCCCGTTGCGGCCCGGCAAGCGGAAGCCTAGGTTTTCCAGGGCGCGCTCATCGCGCACTTGGAGAGGCTGAGACACGAGTCCGCAGTTCCCCTTTCAGCCTGATCCCCGTAGACTGGCACTATGGGCAAAATTTCAAAGCTGTATGCGGCGATTCGGTTGCTCTTCGCGCTGCTCTTATTGATGGTGGTTGAGCAGCCTGGATTCGCCCAGCGCAGCCATCCAAGGGCTGAGTTCTTCGGCGGCTTCTCTTACCTTCCGGCAGGCATAGCCGATTTCCCCCGGAAGGACTCCTATGGTTTTCAAGCCAGCCTGTGCGGCAACGTGAACCGGTGGTTCGGCGTCGTCGCGGATTTGGGGGGCAGTACAGCAAGACCAGCGACCTGGGACCAGGCTGGCCCGGCGTCACAGCGAGCACATCCGTGTATGAATACATGGCCGGTCCGCGCTTTGCGGTGAGAAGTCGGAAGTTTAACTTCTTCACCCACGCCCTGGTGGGCCGGGCCAATGGCCACAGCAATCTCGCGGGATTCTCGGACAGCTCCTTTGCCCTTGCGGGAGGAGGCGGTTTGGATATCAACCTGGGAGACCGTCTGGCCCTCCGCGTGTCTCCAACTGGATTACATTGGAAGCTTCGCCGACATTCTGGAGGACAACGTCCGCCTCGGCTTCGGCGTCGTCATCAAGCTGGGCCAATAGTCTCAGATCCTCCCCGAGTGGCCGACGAGCCCGCCTGCACGCCTCATTTCCCGGCTGCGGCCTTCGGAGGACTGATCATGATGTGCGCGCCCGCCGTCCCAGGGGACATCAGCCACGGCGCGCTCTCGCTCGGTTTGGTGGAAAGCCCGGTGGATTGGGGCGTGGCGAAAGGCACGTAAATCACCCAGCGCAGGTATGGGTCCTGTACCTTCCCGCTGGCGGCGTCGAAGCTAGTGCCTGTCAGCACGTAGAGCGTCCGCGGCTCCCTCGGCATGGGGAGCTTCCCGTCCTCCACCTCCTTGAAGCGGATCTTGTCGCGCGCTGCTCCAGTCACCTTCTGCGCCAGCAGTTCACGGCCCCGTGCCATGAATGGCTCCAGATCCTTGTGGTAGCAGGCAACATTGAAGGCAGGCCTGGTGGGGTCCGTGGCGAGGCAGATCAGTTCGTTCTTGCCTTCCCGAATCTGCACGCGCCCGCCCCGCTCGTCATGCCCGAGCACGGCCGCGCCTTCTCGCAATTCCACCGGCGCCGCCAAAACCGCGCCCGCAATCTGGATCTGCGGGGACGGAACCTCAGCCGCGGCTGCTATCGAAGCCAGGACCAATATCGGTAACACTACCGTCAATTTCATTAGGCACCCCACGGATTCAGGAAGCGCTGGGAGCTTTCTGCTCCGTCGGGCCCTTGAACCTGCTCTTCGGGATCAGCGAAGATACTTGCTGCCGGTAGACTTCATACCGTTCGCCGTGGAAGTGCAGAAGATCGCGTTCTTCAAGTTGGATGGCAATCAGAATGTAGCAAGTTGTGACTCCCGCGAAAACCAGGTGCCCCACGCTCATCAGCGGCGTAGCCCAGAAGGCGATCAGGAAGCCCAACATGATCGGATGGCGCAGGTACTTGTAGAAGCCGGGAGTGCGGAAACCCAACTCTTTGTACTGCTCACCTCGAGCATATAGGAAGACCTGACGGAGCCCGAACAGATCGAAGTGGTGAATCATAATCGTGGCCAGCAATACTACCGCCCACCCCACCGCAAACAACGTCTGCAAGAGGAAGCTTGCAGCCGGGTTTGTCACCTCCCAGATGACACCCGTCATGGGCCGCCACTGCCAGTACAGAAGCATTAACACGAGACTGGCCGCAAGAACATATGTGCTGCGCTCTATCGGCCGTGGAACCAGCTTGGTCCACTGTTTCTTGAAACCCGGCCTTGCCATGACACTGTGCTGGAGGGCAAAGAGCCCAAGTAGCAAGGCATTGACCAGGAGTGAAGAGGCGAAGTCGCCCTCCGCGCCGCTGTCGATCGATTTTGGAACCAGCAAGTTGCCGACAAATCCAATGGCGTAGAGGAAACTCGCGAGAAAGAAGAGGTACGCAACTGCTCCGTAAGCGATCGCAAGGATTTTAAGCATCACCCAGCCCCCTTTCCTTACCCGCACACACACTGCGGGATCGCTGGTAGGAATTTATCATGGGATCTTTTTCCGAGTCAATATGGAGCATGTAAACATCACGTGTGGCGCAGGCGATCGTCTTTTGTCGCCTGCGACGGAGGGGTGTCAGCCGGCCGGCTGGCGCTCAGGACCCGCCTACATCCGGTATTCGTGAGCGGTCCGGATCGCCATCCGCAGGTTCTCGATTGGCGCTTTCGAACTCACCGTGCAATCGGCGCCCAGGATGAAGTTCGCCGGAGCGCTCTTGAGCGCCGCCAGCGTCGCCTTCTTCACTTCCTCGGGGCTGCCGGTGCTCAGAACGCCAAGACGCTCGAGACCACCCATGACCGGCCGCTTGAAGATGCCGGCGGCCTGACGCAGCGATAACGGTTTGCCGTCAGCCGCCAGCGGGACGTTGACCACCTGTCCCGGGTAGTCTTGGAAGCGCGGAACGAAACCCTCGTAGGAGCCCTCGTAGTCGCATATGTGCATGATGTTGAAGGGGACCAACTGCGAGGTTTCCTTGCAGATCAGCATGTCGTAGGCCTTGATGGTTCGATTGAAGAGCGCGCGATCGGCAATCCGGTTGGTCTCGCCCCCCTGCGTGCAGGTGTAGAATCCATCCACCCCCAGACGCGCGGCGGCCTGAACGAAATTCCACATCGAGAGGGTGATGTTCTCCATTCCGCGGCAAACCGATTCGGCATCCTGCTTGACATGCTCGACCAGGACTTCCCAGGGCACGGCCTGCTTCGCCATCTGATAAGGCGAATACAGGGTCTGTATGATCAGCGCTTCGGACTTGGCCTCCTTGATCAAACTCCTCAGAAGATACAAGGACGGCTCGAACCACTTCTCCGGAAGAATGGGAATCTTGGCCCAGTCCTGAGGGGTCTTGATCTGATTGTTGGGTGGGAGTTGCTGTTCGTCGAGCTGGATCTTGACAAAATCCATGCCGGTGGCGCGGAAATAGTCGAGGTGAGCTTTGACGGCGGCATCGCCCCGCACCCCGAAGTGCATGAAGAAAGCGGCCGGTATATACGCGGGCGTGGCCGACATGTTCAGAACTTCAAACATGAGATCACGCTTGGACTTGACAGGCTTTGCCGGCTGGCTGCGCGCGGCATGGACACCAACTTGTGACCCCAGCGCGATGGACGCGCTATTGATGAAGGTTCTTCTTGTGGATGTAGTCATTGGACAACTGCTCTAGGACTTCTGCTTTGTTCCTTGGCCGCCTTCTGGCCTCAAGCTGAGTCCTGGTTTGGATCGGATAGTGCTCGCCGAGCCACTCTTCAATCCGTTCCCTTTGCGAGGCCAGCACGACCCGTTGCCATTTCACTACACCAGTACGCTCACTGTACTCGGCCATCACGTAGAAGCCCTCATTGAGGACCTCGATGAAGCCGTCATCCTTTGACCGTCTGAAATGGTAGGAGGGGGGAATGACGCGGTGTTTTTGCATCTATAACCAGCATAGCAGGTGTCCGGCGTATCGCCTCATCAATACAATCCGGGGCTGAAATTGAAGCGCGGAATACTGGAGGGAGCAGGAGGCCGGCTCCGGGTTCTCGAATCCCTGCTGCAGAATGAAGTTGCCCTTGGCTGCATTCCGCATCCCGTTCCTCGACCTCCTGATAGCGAGATTGCCGATCTCAACGCCGGGTCACGAGCGCGAACTTATCGCCCGGAACTGACGAGGGCAAGCTGCTTGCCGCGTTCACCTTGCGCCTGGAACGCCGCCATTTGCGTCTGCAACTGGCGGGTTTCCGCCGCCAACTGTTGCAGTTGTCCCTCCAAGGACCGGATCCGCTCCTGTTGCGCTTCGATCTGCCGGTGCTGCTTCTGGAACTCATTCAGCAACATGGCAGGCAAGAACTGGTAAAGCACCGCGTTCGGCTCGCCTTCAGCTGACCTCTGGACCAGCTCCGGGTAGACCTCCGCCACTTCCTCGGCGATCAGCCCGTACTGAAGCGGATGCGATCCGTCGTTCTGGGCCTGCTTGTAACGGAAAATCACCGGCCTCAGCTGGAGCATCATTCTAGTCGCCTCATCCATGTCGTGGATGTCGTACTTGAAGCGCTTGGAGGAGGATACAGTGCCCAATTGCCCGTTCGCATCCACTACGACCGCTGTTGCTGCACCGCCGGTGGTCACGCCACTGATGCCCGCAATGAAGGTGCTCGATTGGAAGGCGCTAGTACCGATCCGGATCGTATTGTCGTCATTCGCCGCTCCCCGATTCCCGATATAGATGTTGTAGTTGTGTTCTCCGTGCAAGTTAAATCCGGCTGCGGTTCCGATGCCGATGTTGCTACTGCCATTGGAGAATGCGAGGGCATTGGCGCCGACGGCGACGTTGCCGGTGGCATCGACACCATTGCTCGAACCGAGTGCCAGCCAGCCGAGGGCGGTGTTCCCAACGCCGGTGGTATTGAATTGGAGCGCGCCCTTGCCGACCGCGGTATTGTCGTAACCCCCAGTGTTAGAGGTGAGGGCCTCGTGGCCGATCGCGGTGTTGTCGTTGCCGCTGCTATTGTTGAAGAGGGCGCTAGTGCCCAGGGCGGCGTTCCTTTGGCCACCCATAGTGAAATTCCCGGCGCCTGTTCCCACAAAAGTATTGAAGGTTCCGAATGCGTGCAGGAAGGGGCTCCCCCCCACCGTAATCTTTAAGGGGTCGATGCCGCCGAAGAGCATGTTATTGGTTACGCCACCCGTGGCGATGCCGACGGACCCGGTGGTCGTAATGGTATTGGGTGTCAGGTCAATCCCACCCCCAGCGGCCTCCGTGATGCTGGTCACTGTCCCCTGCTTTGCCCCGCCACCTCCGCCTCCCTGTGCGCGCAGAGGCTGTCCCTGAAATGCCACGAAGAGCAGCAGACAAAACAACCCAGTCCGAGCTGCAACACGAATTGCTTGTTCCATACCTGTCTCCTTTTTGGTTTCCAGTCTGAATCAGCATTTGCTTCAGAGTCTGTTTACGTGGTGACGGGCAGTTTGTCCGCACATAGGTTTTGGTTCCGATTGACGGTGCTGTTGGACGCCCCGGCCGCCCCCCTGATAACCCTAGCCCGCACGCGCGACTACACCTCTCGCACGTGAACCCGCGGCTTCCGCTCCCGCGCCTTTACATACAAGCCAACACTATCCTGCGCGGAGGCCGCACTGCGACTCGCGGACCTAATGCCCGCTCATGTTACTTACCCAGTTAGCAATCCACCTGAGCCGGTGAATTGAGGTTCTGTGAGGGAGGATAACGATAAAAGCTTAATGGGTCAAGATGGAACACGTAAACATTTCATGACGCATTCCACAATCGTTTTCAGCGCTGGAGGGAGTTCGCGAAACGGCTCTCGAAGGGGCAGGCACCCGCTGGCTCTGGGCACCCGAAAGTGGCGTTGACGCCTTCACCTTGCGCACAAGCGCGGCGCGTTTCAAGCGCTGTCAATCCGGTCGTTCGCTATCTTCGGACTGCCAGTGCCAAGTGCCGGAGTGCCCACCCCTTCACAACTGATCGGCTCTATAGCAGCCTCCATTCTGAAAGGCGTCAGCTTCGGCGCCCTCCGCGGAACCGATACCGCTGGTTCCAAGTTAATGTTGACTCCTCTGCCGCTCGCTGTCAATACTCGCTTCACTCTGGCTTTGCTAGTGCAGATAGGGTAGTACCCAACCTGCTACCATGACCCCGTGGACAACCGTACCGAACCGAAAACCGCCGGGCAATGGATTCGCTACGTCGTCGTGGCCCTCATAGCTCTGTTCCTCGTCTGGTGGTTGCTGCGCATGTATGTTCTTTGATTCCTGTGGCGCAGGCGATCGTTTTTTGTCGCCTGCGGCTCACCGGAATTCCCACTCCGTGCGCGCCTCCATCTCCTTTCCCGTCAAGTACTTCCCGCGCGCCATAGGCCGAGGGCCGCTGGCCTGCTGCTACCATCATGGGCGCCGGGCACGGCGCTAAATTCCTCCAAGGAGCGCCCCTATGTCTTCTCAGAAACAAATTGACGCCAACCGCGCCAATGCCCTCAAATCCACCGGCCCCAAGACCCCCGAGGGCAAGGCCGCCGTCCGGCTCAATGCCCTCCAACACGGGCTCACCGCTCAGGACGCCGTTCTCTCCTTCGAAAACCGGGAACAGTTCGACGCCATCCGGGAGTCCTACGAACAGCATTACCAACCCGTCGGCCCCGTCGAAACCTTCCTCGTCCAACAAGTCGTCATGTCCGCCTGGCGCCTTGGCCGCATCCGCGGCATGGAAACCAGTGCCTTCGACCTCGGTTTGAGCGAAGACGCCGAACGCATGGCCGAGGAATTCAATGACCTCTCCGACTCCGACCGCCTCACCTACGTCTTCCGCCTCGACGCCCGCTGCGCCAATACCTTCACCATCCTGGCCCGCTACGAAACTCGCGCCGAGCGCGCCTTCTTCCGCGCCCACCATGAGCTTCTGCGCCTCCAGGCCTCCCGTGCCAAACAAAGCCAATCCGCTCCCTTAGCGCCGGCCCCCTCTTCGTCCTTTGTGCCTTCGTGTCTTAGTGGTGATCCCCCCATCCATTCGTCTTCTCCGCCCGCCGGCCCGGCTGGTGACGCTAGAATAGAAACTTCACTTCTATGCAGGAAAGCACGCTCTCAGAGCTGGATGCGAGTGCACGCGGCCGCATCCGGGCAGCCGCCACCGCGGAGGAACTCGAACGCGTGCGCATCGAAGTGTCTGGGCCGCAAGGGCACGCTGGCCGACATCAGCAAGCAATTCGGCAAGCTCGACGCCCGCCGAGCGCGCACGCATCGGCAAACTCCTGAACACCGTAAAGCAGGCGCTGGAGCAGGCGCTGGAAGCGCGCCAGGCGGAGTTCGAACAGGCGGCCACGCGGGCGCGGCTGGAAGCCGAGTGGGTCGACCTCACGCTGCCCGCCCCGCCGCCCGAGCGCGGCCACCTGCACCCCATCAGCCGCATTCAGGCGGAGATCGAGGACGTCTTCACCTCGCTGGGATTCACCGTGCTGGACGGCCCCGAGGTCGAGACCGAGTACCACAACTTCGACGCGCTGAACATCCCGCCGGATCATCCCGCGCGCGACATGCAGGACACCTTCTGGCTGACCGACGGCCACCTGCTGCGGACGCACACTTCACCCGTGCAGGTGCGCGGCATGGAAAGGTTGGGCCCGCCGCTGCGCATGATCGCTCCGGGCCGCGTCTTCCGCAATGAGGAAGTGGACGCCTCGCACGAGCACACCTTCTATCAACTGGAAGGCATGATGATCGACCGCGAGGTGTCGGTCGCTCACCTGGTCTACTTCATGAAGACGCTGCTCAGCCAGGTCTTCAAGCGCGACGTGACCGTGCGTCTGCGCCCGGGTTACTTCCCCTTCGTCGAGCCGGGCTTCGAGCTGGACATCCTGTGCCTGATCTGCAACGGTGAGGGCTGCCCGGTCTGCAAGCAGGGGGGATGGGTGGAGCTGCTGCCGTGCGGGCTGGTCCACCCCAACGTGCTGCGCAACAGCGGGATCGATCCCGAACAGTGGAACGGCTTCGCCTTCGGCCTGGGGCTGACGCGGCTGGTGATGATGCGTTACGCGATCGACGACATACGCCAACTGCAGGGCGGCGACCTGCGTTTTCTGAAGCAATTTTAGAGGTGCAAACGACTTGAAGTTCTCGTTCAACTGGCTGTCCGAGCTCGTGGAAGGCATCAGCTTGCCGCCCAAGGAACTGGGCCGTCTCGTCACCATGAAGACGGCGGAGTGCGAGGGCGTGGAGACCGTGGGTTCCTACCTGGCCGAGGTGTGCGCCGCCCGCGTCGTGTCGGCCGAGCCTATGGGCAGTGGCCACAACCTGAAAGCCGTGGTCGACACCGGGCGCTATGGGATCAAGACCGTGGTGTGCGGCGCGCCCAACTGCCGCCCCGGCATCACGACCGCTTACGTCCCGGCCGGCGTGCGGCTGGGCGATCGCGACATCGGGACGGTCACCATCGGCGGCGTCACGAGCGAAGGCATGCTGGCCAGCGGCGCCGAACTGGGTTTGAACCGCGATGCCGCGGGCATTCTGGAGCTGGACCTGGATCCGGGCGCGGCCATTCCGGGCTGCGCTCCCGACTGCGTCATCGAGATCGACAACAAGTCGATCACGCACCGCCCCGACCTGTGGGGGCACCACGGCCTGGCGCGCGAGATCGCGGCCATCGTGGATGGGATGTTGCGCGATCCGGCCCCGCTGGACCGGCTGCCCTCGGGCGCCTCACCCGTCAGCGTCTCGATCGAGGATTTCGGCCTGTGTCCCCGGTACAGCGCGCTGACCTTCGAGAACGTCACCGTCGGCCCTTCGCCCCTGTGGCTGCAGTACCGTCTTTCGGCGATCGGGCTGAACCCGATCAACAACATCGTGGACGTGACCAACTTCGTGATGGCCGAGCTGGCGCAGCCCATGCACGCCTTCGATTGGGACCTGCTGAAAGGCTCCACCATCTTCGTGCGCCCCGCGCGCAGTGGCGAGCAGATTGTGGCGCTGAACGAAGAATCGTACCGCCTGGATACGCGCGACCTGGTGATCGCCGACCAGCGCGGCCCTATCGCCATTGCCGGCGTGATCGGCGGGCTCGATACCGGCATCAACGAAACCACGCGCCGCCTGGTGCTGGAGAGCGCCTGCTTCCAGGCGTCCTCGATCCGCAAGACTTCGTCGCGTCAGAAACTGCGGACCGACGCTTCCATGCGCTTCGAAAAGGCGCAGGACCCGCACAACACCGTGCGCGGCCTGGCGCGCGCGCTGGAGCTGCTGGCGGAAGTCTCGCCGGGTATACGGCTGGTGGGCGGCGTCGCGGATGCCAGGACGGAATTGCCGGCGCCCCAGCCGGTCAGCCTGCCCATGGACTGGCTGATCCGCAAGCTGGGCCGCACGATCGAAACCGAAGAAGTGACGCGAATCCTGGAGAGCCTGCAATTCGGCGTGAAGGAGATTGCGCCGCGGGTCTTGTCCGTCGCGGTCCCGAGCTGGCGCGCGACGCGGGATGTTTCCATCAAGGACGACCTGGTCGAGGAAGTCGGCCGCATGATCGGCTACGGGTCCATTCCCATACAGCCTCCGGCTGTCGCCGCCATTCCGCCGCCGCGCAATGAGGAGCGGCTGTTCCATCGGGGGGTGCGCGCCGCGCTGGTCGAGTTGGGCTTCGCCGAGGTCTACAACTACTCTTTCGTCAATGCCGACCAGGTGCGCGCGTTCGGATTCGATCCGGCGGACCACATCCCGGTGGCCAATCCCATTTCCGCCGATCAAGGCTTGATGCGGCGCAGTCTGCTGCCGGGCTTAAGGAAGAACATCGAGGAGAACATCAAGCAGTTCGACCGATTCCGGCTGTTTGAGATTGGGCGTGAGATCCACAAGCAGCCCGAAGGATTGCCGAACGAGATCCCGCACCTGGCGGCGGCGGTGTTCGGCCGTGACGACGGCCAGTCCGGCCTGATGGAGATCAAGCGCGTGGCGGAACATCTCATGCCGGGTTGCGAAATCGTGCCGGCGGCCGCGCGCTGCTTCGAGCATCCGGTGCGCGCCGCTGAGGTTCACTGGCGCGGACAATTGACGGGCCGCCTGTTCGAGATGCATCCGGCGCTGATCGAGAGCGGCAGGGCGGCGGTTCTCGACGTGGACCTGGCGTTGCTCCAGAGTCTGACGGCGTCCGAAGAGAAGCGCTACGCGCCCATCCGGCGGTTCCCGTCCAGCGCCTTCGACCTATCGGTGATGGCGGGTCTGCGGGAGCTGGTGGGCGACATTCAGAAGAAGCTGGCGGGCTTCGCGGGCGAGGACTTGGTTTCGATCGAGTTCCTTCGGCAATACCAGGGCGCGCCTCTGCCCGAGGGGACCCAGAGCGTCTCCTTCCGCCTGACCGTGGCCTCCAAACAGGGCACGCTATCCTCGGAGGAAGTTGGCGCCATCCGCGCGCGCATCATCGACGCCATGCGCGCGCTAGGCTACGAACTGCGTGTATAACATGAAACACTACCTTGCCATCGACCTCGGCGCGGAGAGCGGCCGCGTCATTCTCGGTACTCTCGACGACCAAAAGCTGGTGCTCGAAGAGCTGCACCGCTTCCCGAACGTGCCGGTGCGGACGCCCACGGGCCTGTATTGGGATACTCTGCGGCTGTTCCACGAGATGCAGGAAGGGCTGGCCGTGGCGGGGCGCGAGCGCAAGCTGCGGCTCGACGGGATCGGCGTGGACACCTGGGGCGTGGACTTCGGCCTGCTGGGGCGGGACGGCTCCCTGGTCGCCAGCCCCATGCACTACCGCGACTCCCGCAACGACGGGATGCTGGAGAAGACCTTCGCCGCCGTGCCTCGCGAGGAGATCTTACGCCGAGACCGGCATCCAGTTCATGCAGCTCAACACGCTGTACCAGCTTTACGCCATGAAGCTGGCCGGTTCGCCCGGCCTGGATGCGGCGCACGAGCTGCTGTTCGTGCCCGATCTGTTCAACTACTGGCTCACCGGCGTGCGGCGCGCGGAGCTGACCGAGGCTTCGACCTCGCAGTTCTACAACCCGATGAAGAAGCGCTGGGCCACGGAGCTGTTCAAGCGCCTGGGTCTGCCGGCCGCCATTCTCCCCGAGATTGTGAACCCGGGCACACTGCTGGGGCCGCTGCTGCCGCATGTGGCCGAAGCCGCCGGCCTGGATACGGCGCCGGTCTTCGCCACGGCCAGCCACGATACGGCCGCCGCCATCGCCGCGGTTCCCGCCGAGGGCGAGGATTGGTGCTACATCAGCTCCGGCACGTGGTCCTTGATGGGAGTGGAACTCGCCGAACCCCTGGTGAACGAGCGGTCGCTGGCGCTGCGGTTCACCAACGAGATGGGCTTCGGCGGGCGCGTCACGTTCCTGACGAATATCGCCGGCCTGTGGGTGCTCCAGGAATGCCGCCGCGCCTGGGCCATGGAAGGGACCGAATACAGCTACGACGAACTGGCGCGCATGGCGGCCGCCGCGACGCCGTTCAAGGCGGTGCTCGATCCGGACAAGTTTCTGGCTCCGGGCCAGATGCCGGCCAAGATCGCCGCTTACTGCCGCTCCACCGGCCAGGCCGTGCCCGAGAGCCCCGGCGAGTTTGCGCGCGCCATCCTGGAGGGCCTGGCGCTGCGCTACCGCCAGGTGATCGAGAGCCTGGAGTCGGCGACTTCCAGGAAGATCAAGGTCATTCACATCCTGGGCGGCGGCTCGCGAAACCAGGTACTGAACCAGTTCGCGGCGGACGCCACAGGCAGGCTGGTGGTGGCGGGACCCTCGGAAGCGACGGCGGCCGGCAACATCCTGATTCAGGCGATCGGCTCGGGCGCGCTTTCCGATCTGAAGGCCGCCCGGGCGGTGTCGCGAAACTCGGCGTCGCTAAGCCTGATCGAACCCAAGCCCGCCCCCGGCTGGGACGCAGCCTACGAGAAGTTCCGCAAGCTGACGGCCTGAAGGCTAAAATAGAGGCTTGTAGTGTTTTCGACCTTCTGGGCGTCCCCATGAGACTGAACTTCCGGTGGAAGCTGTTCCTGGGCTTCTTCGGTTTCGCCCTGGTGGTGGCCGGTCTGCTGGTGGCCTGGCTGTTGACGGAGGTCTCCAGCGGCCGGCTATTCCCTGGCAGTCCGCCGCTCACGGCTGAAGTCCGAAATCGACTGCTCCACTTTCTCTTGTGGGCGTTGTTGATACTGGCGGGTGTTTCCATTCCGCCCGCCCTGTGGATCGCCAGCCGGCTGAACCGGCCTCTCCGCCTTCTCGACGAGGGGATGAGAAGGCTGGCTCAGGGGCAGTTGGACACCACAGTTCCCCGCATACGCACCTACGACGAATTCGAGCCTGTGATCGACCACTTCAACCGGATGGTCTCCGACCTCGCTGCACTGGAACGGCGTGTTCAGGATCGCACCAAAGATTTGCAGCAGTTGCTCGCCGAGCGCGATCGCTTTCTGGCGCTCTCGCTGGACCTGATCTGCCTGGCCGGCGCCGACGGTTACTTCAAGGAAGTGAATCCGGCGTTCCCGCGCGTGCTGGGCTACAGTCTGGAGGATTTGACTCTCCGGCCGTTCATGGATTTCGTCCACCCCGATGACGCCGCCGCAACCCGCCGCCAGTTCGAGGGTCTCATACGCGGCGAATCGACCCTGTTCTTCGTGAACCGGTTCCGATGCGCCGACGGCTCCCACAAATGGCTGGAGTGGAGCGCCGCGCCGGTGCCCGACAAGCAGCTCATATTTGCCATCGCCCGCGACATCACGGACCGCAAACGAGGGCGAAGAGGCAGAGAGGGCGCTGATTGAGACGCGCCTGGAATTCCAAATCGCGCGGGACATCCAGCTCAGCTTGTTGCCGTCCTCGGCGCCCGCGATCGATGGCTTCGACATCGCCGGCGCCTCGCACCCCGCCACCGAGGTGGGCGGGGACTACTTCGACTATCTGCCCATGCATGGCGGACGGCTGGGTCTGGTCATCGGCGACGTCACCGGCCACGGCCTGGGGCCCGCGCTGGTGATGGCGTCGACACGCACCTGCCTGCGGTCGCTGGCTTCGGCCAGCTACGGCCTGGAAGAAATCCTGGAGCGGGCCAACAAGCTGCTCTACCAGAGCACGCCGGACAACTGCTTCGTCACCCTGGCGCTGCTGCAACTGGATGCGGCCGCGCGCCGGTTTCGCTATGTGAGCTGCGGCCATTCGACAGGCTATCTGCTGGACGGGGACGGCTCCATCAAGGCCTGTCTCCGCAGCAACGCCCCGCCGCTGGGATGCCTGGCGGAGCTCGGGGTCGATTCGTGCCCCGAGTTTTCGCTCGAAGCCGGGGACGTGCTGCTGATGTTGACCGACGGGGTCATCGAGGCGGAGTCTCCCGGCAGCGAGTTCTTTGGAGACCAGAGAGCGTTGGAGGTATTGCGCGCCAATCTGCACGCGCCCGCCTGGGCGATTGTCGAAGCGCTGCACCGGGCCGCCGTGGACTTCTCTCAAGGCGGACCGCTTCAGGACGACGTGACGTCGCTGGTGGTGAAGGTGTTGAGCCCTATTGTTTGATGATGGTCCCGTCTCTGCGCCGGATCTCGCCCCAGCCGCCGTTCAACTGCTGGCGCTCGCCGCGTTCCGACGCGCCGAAGGGATACTTGGCCGCCGCTTTCTCGTCCACTTCGATACCCCAGCCGGGCGACTCGCTGGCGTAAAGGTAGCCATCCTTCATCACCGGGCAACCGCGGAAGACCTCTTGCAGCGCGGTCGTTGAAGGGGGAGTACTCCTGAACGCCGAAGTTGTAGCAGGCCAGGTCGAGGGCGACGTTGGCGGCGTGGCCGACGGGCGAGACGTCGCCCGGCCCGTGCCAGGCCGTCTTCACGCCGAACGATTCGGCCAGCGCGGCCATCTTGCGGCAAGGTGTCAAGCCCCCGGCCTGCGAGACGTGGACCCGGATGTAATCGATCAGCCGCTCGGCGATGAGCGGCGTCCACTCGTGCGGGCTGTTGAACAGCTCGCCCATGGCGATGGGCGTGGCGCACTGCTGGCGGATGATGCGGAACCAGGCAATGTCTTCCGGCGAGAGCGGATCCTCAAGGAAGAACAGCTTGAAAGGCTCGACGTCCTTGGCGAATTGGATGGCTTGCGAGGGGCTGATGCGCTCATGCACATCGTGCAGCAACTCCACCTCCTCACCAAGCTGCTTGCGCGCTTCCTCGATCAGCTTCAGCGACTTGCCGGATGTAGGCCGCCGGCTCGTACAGCGGCGCGTTGTGCAGCGCGGGCACTTTGGCCCCGCCGGCGCCGGCTCCGTAGCCCGCCATGCCCGCCACTCCCACCTGGATGCGCACGTGCCGGAATCCCTGGGCCATGAACTTGCGGGCCGCATCAATCACCGCCGGAATCTCCGGGCCGCTGGCGTGGCGCGTAGCAGTCGGCCGCCTCCCGGCACTTGCCGCCGAGCAGCTGGTAGACCGGCATCCCCGCCTGTCTGCCCTTGATGTCCCACAGCGCCTGGTCCACGCCGCTGATGGCGTTGTTGAGCACCGGGCCGTTGCGCCAGTAGGAGCTGTTGTACAACGCCTGCCAGGTGTCGTCGATGCGGTCCGCGGGCTTGCCGATCAGGAAGGGCCGCAAGTACTTCTCCACGGCGGGCACCACCAGGTCCGCGCGCTGGGTGAAGGTTGCGCAGCCGTATCCGTAGAGGCCGTCCTGATCGGTGGTGATCTTGACGACCACCAGCCTGGAGCCCGCCGGTGCGGTGGCGATCACGCTCACGTCCTTGATCCGGGGCGAAGGCATGCCGCGGGTGGCCCGCTCCACTCTCTGCTGGGCTTGCAGTTCCCTGGCAGCCACCGGCCCCGCCAGCGCGCCCCCGGCGAGGGACTGAAGGAGCGACCTGCGTTTCATGTCAGTTTCCTTTCTGGTCCTTGAGAATCCGCTTGAGGTTCTCGATCTCTCGGGAGATCTTGCGCTCCCTAGCGGCCACCGACGCCACGTAAGCAAACAGGATCAGCCACGCCGCCACCAGTCCATAGACCAGGAAGGTGAAGTTTCTGGAGTCCATTGAAACACCTCCTCTTATAAAGCGTGCGCCTGCCGGCGCAGAGCATCCATCTCCCGCTGCGCCTGTTCCTGGCGCATGCGCAAAGCCGCCAGCACGCCGAACAGCAACAGCAAGGGCACCCAGTTCAGAAAGAGCATCCGCCACATGGAGGGATCCATCGACCCGCCACCCCATACCACCGGCTGCGGATGCTGGGTCCGCCACCATTTGATCGAAAACCACACGATGGGCACATCGGCAAAGGCGAAGATCGAAAAGACCGCCGCGACCTTGGCCCGCTGCGTGGGCTCCTCGACCGCCCGCCGCAACATCAGGTAGCCGGCATACAGCAGCCAGCAGACCAGCATGGAGGTCAGGCGCGGGTCCCAGGTCCACCAGATGCCCCAGATGATCCGGCCCCAGATCATCCCCGTCACCAGGTTGGCGGTGGCGAAGGCCAGACCGACCTCGGTGACGGCAACCGCCAGCGCATCGTAGCGGAGGTTCTTGCCGGCCAGGTAGATGACGCTGGCCACCAGCGCCGACGAAGAAGCCCACGAAGGCCGTCCAGGCAGCCGGGACGTGGAAGAAGATGATGCGGTAGATGGCGCCCTGCGCCGCTTCATCCGGCAACACCAGCAGCATGACCGCCAGGTTTCGCGCCAGCAGCAAGACCGCCGCCAGGCACAGGCCATACAGAATCTTCTGTCGCATGTTTCACCCCACCAGTACGGTATCCACCAGGGCCAACGCCAGCGCCGTGAAGATGATATCAAATCCGATCAGCATCTTGAGCCAGTTGAAAAGATCTCCGGCCAGCGGCTGGCCGCGCGACCAGCGCCGTGGTCAGTTGGATGGCGGACATCAGAGCAGGAATCAGCAACGGATAAACCAGCGTCGGCAACATCAGCTCCCGCAAACGAAGGTTCACGGTCAGCGCGCTGAACATGGTGCCGACCACGGTCAAAGCCCAGGTGCCCAGCGCCAGCACCAAGAGCAGCGGCCAGAACTGCCGGGTCCAGCGGACGTTGTAGAACACGCCGAATACGGGCAGACAGACGAGCTCGACCGCCATCAGCAGCACGACGTTGGCCAGGCACTTGCCGAAGAACAAAGCCGCCCCCGATAGCGGCGATGCCACCAGCGCGTCCAGGCAGTCGTTCACCAACTCCCGGGCGAAACTCCGGTTCAGTATCAGAGCGCCGGCGAAGGCGAAGACGATCCACAACAATCCGCCCGAGATCTCGCGGGTCTGTTCCGCCGTGGGATCGAAGGCGAAGCTGAACAGCAGCAGGATGACGAGGGCGAAGGACAGCGAGGCGTTGAGGGCTTCCTTCGTGCGCAGTTCCGCGCGCAGGTCCTTGGCGGCCACGATCCACGACTGGCGCAGGAAGTTCATCTGGTCAGCCTTCGCCGTAGGTGCGGTACAGCCACCCGGTGTCGTCAATCATCTGCTGCGTCCGGTCACCGGTGTAGATCAGCCGGCCACGGTCGAGCAGCGCGACGTGGGTGGCCAGCTCCATGGCCTCCCGCAACTGGTGCGTGCGACAGGATTATGGTGCGCTGGCGAGACCGCGCGTCGACCAGAAGCGCTTGAAGCACGGCGATGGCGCGGTCGTCGAGCGCGGTGAAAGGCTCATCCAGCAGCAGGACGGCAGGATCGTGCAGGAAGGCGCGCGCCACCGCCAGCCTCTGCCGCATGCCACGCGAAAACTCCCGCACCGGACTGTCCTTGGCCTGCCGCAGGCCCACCCGCTCGAGCCACTCCAGCGCGGTCTTGCCGGGGGTCGGGAAGGCCGTAGATTCGGGCGAAGAGCCGCAGATTCTCGTAGGCGGAGAACTCCTCGTAGACCGCGATCCCGTGGCCCAGCACGCCGATGCGGCGGCGTGTCTCCTGCTCGCGGGATTCCTTTCCGAGGATGCTGATGCTGCCGCGGCGTGGGTCTGGAGAGGCCGGCCAACATCCTCAGAAGGGTTGTCTTGCCCGCTCCATTGCGCCCGAGCAAGGCGAGGCAGGCGCCATGCTCCGCCTGGAGGGTGATGTCGCGTAAGGCGGGGTAGTCTCCGTAGAATTTCCAGACGCCCTGCGCGCTAATGGCGCTCATGTTTGCCGCTTGCTCCCCCGGACAGCAGGTGGTTGAGTAGTTTGAGCAGGTGTTGCGCTTTTCCGGTAGAGCAAAGCGAAGCCGAGGGCCAGGACGGCAAGCGCCAGGCCAACGATGGGGTAAACGCCGGCGTTCACCCTGGGCAGAATCTGTTCGATCCCCGAGCCGCCGTCCGGATTCCCGCCAGGGGCGGCGCCCAGGGAACCCGCGCCTTGGATCTCGACCTTGTAGTCGGGCGTCTTCACCCCGTAGATGGATGCCTGGCTCTGCGGCTCCTGCCCGAGAAGTTCCAGCCCGTCGCCCGACAGAGACACGCCCGGCGGAACCACCAGGCGCAGCGGCGCACCCTTCTGCAGCGACCTGCCCGAAAACGGGCCGGGGCTGGAGAAGGGGACGGTGTAGCTGACCTCGAACCTGGTCTCCCCAGGCTTGATGGGGAACTCGACCTTATAGACGTCCGGCTGCCCCGTGGGGACGGCGGGCTCCTCCAGGGGCATGCCGCTGGAGCCGATCGCGGACACGCGGAGAGTATCTTTGCCGGCCGCCGGCACGTAGAAGCGCAAGGAGCCGTTGGCTTTGTCGCGGTAGGTCAACTTTCCGTCATTCTGAAAAATGACGTTCTCCCGGACGGACAACTGCGGGCCGGCGGGTTCGAGAAGGACGACATCCTGAACCACCCTGGCGGCGCCCGGCGTGGCGGTCAGGTCATACACCTGAAGAGTCAGGCCGGAGGCCGGCGTCCCCGGGGAGATCATCAGGTTGTAGTTCACGCCCTGGTGGACTGCCTGGAGCAGGACCGGCCCGTTAGCGGCTTGGTCGAAGCGGAACTTGCCCTGGGCGATCGGACGTGGCGCTCCCTTGGGCGTCCATTCCCGCCGCGCCTCCGAGCCTGAACAGCGTCACCGACGCGCCGGCCACCGGCTTGCCCGTGGTGCCGTTCATCACCACGCCGTCCACCGCCGCCTGGAGCGCGGCGCCCAGCAACACGAAGAGCAGCGCCAGCCTCATGCCGCGCCTCCCGCCATGGGCTTGCCGCACTCGCCGCAGAACTTCAGCGGCCGGTCGAACTTCGCGCCACAGTGCGGGCATTGGTTGGGGGCCGGCGCCGCAGCCTTCACGGGACTCGCACCCGCGCCTGCGACGGCATCGATCCGGGCGAGCACGCCGGCCAGTTCCTGCTGCAGTTCCTGCTTGGTGCGCTGGTAGTCGTCGTCGGACAGCTTCCCAACCCTGTACTCGAACTGCAAGTCCCGAGGTTTTCGTAGATGGCGGCCTTCTTTTGCTCCAGGCTGGCCCGTGGGGAGACGGGCTCCGCCTCCGGGAAGTCTTGCCGGCGGATGTAGAGCGTGAACACCATCGCGCCCAGGGCGATCAGGACAGCGGCGAGAACAGTCATCAATCCAATTTTGTCAGATCTGCTTCGATCCGCTCCTGGTATCGGGATAGAGCCGCGGGGTCAACGGGAGCGTCGGGCGAGGGTGCGGGCTTACGAATGCGCCGGATGAACAACCAGATCATCGCCAAGCCGGCGCCGATGGCCGCAAAGGGCATCACCCAGGCGAGCAGGTTGAAGCCTTCCGCCGGCGGAGCGGCCAGAGCCTGCTTGCCGTACTTTCCCACGAACTCATCGATGATCTGCCGAATCCGATTTCCCCAGTGGCCTGGAGCGCTGCGATCCTGCTCCTTGGCGGGCTTGGAGAAATGGCACTCCAGCATCTGGCAATCGGACACCGTGTTGTTGCAGGTGCCGCACAGGCACGCCAGCTTGGATCCCGACGCGGCGGATCGCGTCGGTCTGCAGCTGCGAAGCCGATCTGCGCCAGGCTGGCCGCCGCCAGGATCAGCAGCAGAAGACTAGCTCTCAACCGTTGCATATTCTTCCGCGGCTCCCTTCGCGGGACGGGCGCTGCTGGGCGGGCCGCCTCTTGCTCGGCACCAGACAGATCAATGTCCCGACGACCAGCACCCAGAAGCCGATCCAGATCCAGGACACCAGCGGAAATACGTAGGCCTGGATCACCGCCTTGGAGTTGTCCTCCGACATGCCGGCGAAGTTCAGGTACAGGTCCTCGTTCAGCCGCCGGCGGATGGCGACTTCCGAGGTGCCCTGCTCGCTCGACTTGTAGAGGCGGCGCTCGGGCTCCAGGGTCCCCAGCAGCCTTGCCACCGGAGAAGACCTCGATGACGGCGTGGTCCCAGGTGTAGTTGGAGTTGTCGCCCT
This sequence comes from Bryobacterales bacterium, assembly GCA_963744775.1. Lineage (GTDB taxonomy): Bacteria > Acidobacteriota > Terriglobia > Bryobacterales > Bryobacteraceae > CAVUVG01. The sequence goes on along the minus strand of CAVUVG010000020.1, from coordinate 18,367 downwards.
GGCGAAGCTCGTGTCACCTTCAGCTCGTAGCGGCCCAGGGGGAACGAATCGCCGATCTTCACCTCCACGGTGGCATTCTTGTTGAAGGCCGCGCCGGCGAAGCCGATGAACATGAGCACGATTCCCATGTGCACGACGTAGCCGCCGTAGCGGCGGGTGTTGCGATGCGTCAGCTCGACGGCCGCCGCCAGCAGGTTCTGGCCCGTCTTGGCGCGGATGGCACGCGCGCCCCTGTAGAACTCAGCCAGCGATGGTCCAGGCGACGAACAGGCACAGGCCGAAGCACATGAGCGCATAGACGTGCCGCACGCCCGCCGCGAACAGCGCGGCCATGAGCACCAGCCGCGCCGAGCAGCGGCCAGGGAAGTTGCGCCTCAGGCTCGCCGAGCGAGGTCCGGCGCCAGGCGAACAGCGGGCCCACGCCGGTCAGGAACAGCAGGAACAGGCCGATGGGGATGTTCACGCGGTTGAAGAACGGCGCATCCACGCTGATCTTCTCGCCCGTGACCGCTTCCGAGATCACCGGAAACAGCGTTCCCCAGAGCACCGCGAAACAGCTCGCCAGCAGAATCAGGTTGTTGAACAGGAAGCTCGACTCGCGGGAGACCACGCTTTCCAGCCGGGACTCGCTCTTGAGGTAATCCAGCCGGTCCAGGATCAGGTAGACGACCACGGCGGCGACGATGGCCAGGTAAGCCCACGAACCACGTGCCGATCGGCGACTGCGCGAAGGCGTGCACCGAGCTGACCACGCCGGAGCGCGTCAGGAACGTGCCGAAGATGCACAGCCAGAAGGTGGCGGAGATGAGCACCATGTTCCACACCTTCATCATGCCCTTCTTCTCCTGCATCATCACCGAGTGCAGGAAGGCGGTGGCCGTGATCCACGGCAGCAGCGAGGCGTTCTCCACCGGGTCCCATCCCCAGTAGCCGCCCCAGCCGAGCACCGCGTAAGCCCAGCCCGCGCCCAGCAGGATGCCGGCGCTCTGGAAAAGCCAGGTGACCAGGGTCCAGCGCCGGGTGGTGTGAATCCAGGCGTCGCCCGGCTGCCGGGTGATCAGCGAGCCCATGGCGAAGGCGAAGGGAACCGCGAACCCCACGTAGCCCAGGTACAGCGTCGGGCGGATGGATGGCCATGGCCCAGTACTGCAGCAGCGGGTTCAGGCCGTTGCCGTCGGGCACGCTGGTGATCTCGCGCCCCACCGCCAGCACCTGGAACGGGCTGGCGACGAAGGCGTTCATGATCAGGAAGAACACCTGCGTCGCCATCAGGGTGGCGGTGACGAAGGGCATGATGGCGCGGTGCTTGCGCCGGTTGGTGAAGACCACCACCGCCGAATAAGCAGGCCAGCAGCCAGCTCCACAGCAGCAGCGAGCCTTCCTGCCCGCCCCACCACGCCGCGAACTTGTACAGGCCGGGCATGTCGCGGTTGCTGTGCGCGGCGACATAGGCCAGCCGGAAGTCGCTGGTGAGCAGGCCGTAGACCAGCACGCCCGGAGGCCACCGTCAGCAGGAACCACAGGGAGTAAACCGCGCGCTCGGCGCTGAGGACCAGGAAGAGCTTCTTCTTCCAGCCGCCCACGATGGACGCGGTCAGAGCGTACACGCCGAGGCAAAAGGCAATCAGAATGGAAAGAGAACCCAGATTCTCCATGTCGCGCCCTCTAGATCCCGGCCTGGCGCACCGATGCCGGGCTTCTGTCCGGGCTTGGCCTCGTACTTGGAGGCGCACTTGGCCTGGATCTTGCTGGCGCGGAAGACGCCGTCCGGGCCCATCTTGCCGTCCGCCAGAGCCTGCGCGCCGTCGCGGAAGGTGTCCGGCAGCGGCTCGGCGCCGATCGTAGACGACCTTCAGCCGCAGCTTCTCCTGCTGCAAGGCGAAGGCCACCTCGCGGCCGGAGCGGACGATGGATCCGGCCTCCACGTCCCCGGCCACGCGCAGCCGCTGGTCTTGGGCGCCGGTCGCCCATCTGCTGGACTTCCTGAACGGTCTTGTAATAGGTCTTGCTCTCGCTGATCCCGCCGGCGGCCAGCCACACCAGTGTGCCGACGATCACGACAATGAGAGCGGCAAACTTGCCGTAGGTTTTCATAGGAGCCCTTTACGTCAAGTATAGCCCGTTACACACGGCCGGAAATGTGCTGCAGGAAGTAGTTTACAGACTTCTCGTGGCCCATGGTGGTGGTGGGGCCGTGGCCCGGAATCACCAGCGTGTCGTCGGGAAGCGGCATGAACTTCTCGCGGATGGACTCCAGGATAAGGCGCCCGTCGCCGCCGGGCAGATCCGTGCGGCCGATGCTCTCGCGGAAGAGCGTATCGCCCGACACCAGCTTCTTCTCGGACGGGATCCACAGCGCGATGCTGCCGCGGGTATGGCCCGGCGTGTGAAGCACTGTAAACTCCACGGGTCCGATGCGAACCACGTCGCCGTCGCGCGCCAGGACGTCGATTTCGGTCTTTCGGGAGGATCGAGCCCGAGCCAGGCGGCTTGGGTGTCAATGTGGCTGTAGGTGAGCAGGTCGTCCTCATTCAGATAGACCGGCGCGCCGGTGGCCTTCTTGAGCTGCGCGGCCCCTCCGATGTGGTCGATGTGGCCGTGGGTGACAAAGATGGCTTTGACCTGAAGGCCGTGCCGCGCCACCAGCCGAAGAATTTCCTCGATTTCGTCGCCGGGGTCGACGACCATGGCCTCGTGGCTGGACTCGTCGCCGAAGATCGAGCAGTTGCACAGCAATGGCCCCACCGCGAGCATCTCATGGATCATAGGTATACACTTTGGTTGTATCGCAGTTCGCGATACGGCGTCATGACCCCCGGCTACCGCGCTCTTCGGGAATCCGCCGCCTGGCTGGACCTCTCCGGCCGCGGCAAAATCGCCGCGCGTGGCGAAGACCGCGCCCGCCTGCTGCATGCCATGACCACCAACCACGTCGAGCAACTGGCGCCGGGCGGGGGCTGTTATGCCTTCTTTCTGGATGCGCACGGCCACATCCTGGGAGACGTAAACTTGTTCGCGATGCCGGACTATTTCCTGCTGGACACCGAGCCTGGAACGACCCGAAGGCTGTACGAGCATATCGACCGGCACATCATCGCCGACGACGTCATGCTGGAAGACCTGACTGCCGCCACCGCGACGCTGGCCGTGGAAGGGCCGCAGGCGGACCAGGTTCTGGCAGCGCTGGGCGCGCCTGTCCCCGAGCCGCCTCATGCGCACCTGGAGTGGGGACGGTGCACGGTGGCCCGGGTGGATTCGACGGGCGCAGGCGGCTGCTTCATCTTCCTTCCCATGGAAGCCAAGGAAGAGATGACGCGCCAGTTGGAGTCCGCGGGCGTAGCCGCAGCGACTGCCTCGGAGGCTCTGGCCGTCGCGCCTGGAAAACGGCAAGCCACGCTATGGCGAGGACATCACCGAGAATTACCTGCCCCACGAGACGCAGATGCTCCACGCCGTACACTTCACCAAGGGCTGCTACCTCGGACAGGAGATCGTAGAGCGCATACGCTCCCGCGGGCACGTGAACCGCCTGCTGGTCCGGTTAGCCATCGACAGCGCCGAGCCGCCGGCGGCGGGGACGGAGTTCAGCGGCGGGGTGATCACTTCGGCCGCTTTCTCTCCCGCTGCCGGCAAGGCGCTGGCGTTCGCCTACGTGCGCGCCGAACAGGCCCGCCCAGGCAACAGGCTGCAAGTGGGAGAGGCGCAGGCGGAAGTTCTGGCTTCAGTGCCCTCGCGAACCTGAACCTTCCCGCAGTCTGTCCAGCACTTCGCGCGGGACAGAGAGGTTGCCGTTGTGGCCCCGGCCGAGCGCCACGTCGGGTTTCGCCTCTCCATGGAAGTCCGAGCCTCCGGTGACAGCCAGGCTATAAGCCGCGGCCAATTCCCGGAACCTTCGGACCTCCGTGGGTGTGTGGTCGCTGTGATAGACCTCGATTCCCCGGAGTCCGTCGGCGACCATTTCCTTGAGCAGGTCTTCCAGCCGCGTGGATTTATTCCTGGGCAGGCGGAAGGGATGCGCCAGGACGGGCAAGCCGCCGGCGTCGCCAATCTGGCGCACGGCTTCGCTCAGCGACGGTTCCCGCCTCTGCACATAGGCCTTGGCCGATTCGTCCAGGAACTGATCGAAGGCCTCCTGGATAGTGGAAGCGTAACCCTTCTGGACGAGGACCTTGGCGAAGTGCGGCCGGCCGGTCAGCGTCCGTCCCACGGCCTGGACCTCCTCCAGGCTCACATCCATCCCCAGAGACTGAAGCTTGGCGGCCAGGCGCCGGTTGCGGTCGTGGCGGCTGGTCTGGATGCTCAACAGCCAATCCCGGAACTTCGCGGTGGGCGCGCCGTCCAGGAAATAACCGAGGATATGCACGTTGCGTGCCCGGGGGCCGTCCTTTCGGGCCAGCTTGGTGCTCAATTCGATGGCGCAGACCAGGTCGAGTCCCGCGGCGCGCGCCACCGGCACGGCCTGGTCGTAGCCGCCGAGGGTGTCGTGGTCGGTGATGGCCAGCGCCTCCAGCCCCAGAGCCACGGAGGCTTGCACGAGTTGCGCCGGGCTCAGGCTGCCGTCCGACTGGTCGGTATGCGTGTGAAGGTCGATCACGGAGACTCTAGCGGCTGCCCCCCTCGACCTTGAACTCGAAGACCTGCCCAGCGGCCGTGACGCGCAAGCGGCTGCCCGTGAGGGGCTTGCCAAAAGCCGGGAAGAAGAGCGCGCCGTCGGTGGATTCTCCGGGTTGGAGTTTCATCTCGATGAAGACGATGGCCGAGGCGGCGGCCGCCGCCTTGAGCCGGGTGGACGACACTTCGGCCTGCGCGGCCTGGCGCCGCTGTTCGTAGCCGTTGGTGGACCGGAACCGGGTCAGCCCGTAGAGGCCCATCTCGTAAGTGTTGACCAGCCGGATGACGTCGTTACGGCCCGCGTTTTCCAGAAAGTTGGACACCACGGCCGAGGCATTCTGGGCGCGCATTTCGCGGCCATCGGGGAAGCGGAAGGCGAAGTCCTCGGGCCGAATGGTTTGCACGCCGCTGGAGCCGTTCGAGACCGTGGCCTGAACGATGGTGTACTCGCGGACCTGCGCCGGCAGGTGCGCGTACATGATGGTTATGCCGTTCCTGGACAGGGTCTGATAGCGGAGACCGCCGGACTCGAATTCGATGATCTGCGCGGACAGGGCGGCGCACGCCGACACCAGCACGATAAGGCCCCGCCCGAAGCGCCAAGACATAACCGAACTCTCTATGATAGACGTTCCGCGATGGGGCAGCGGTGCAGCGGGGCGGGGAATGGGCCGGAGCAGGAGGCAAAAAATCTGAAGAATCAGGATACCGCTCCCGGGGCATTCGAATCTAATCTGGAGATGAGAGGGGCGATTCCGAAGGAGCGCCCGACCCCGAAAAGCTGGAGCAGATGACCGGCCGCTGAGCGACCACGCCAAGGAGTTCAAGAAATGGAGATCAAACGAAGCGGTTCCCAGCCTTCCGGCAAAGGACCGGCAGAGTATTTTACCGGCACGGTGCGTATCGACCCGCTGTTCAAACCGCCTGCTCCGGCACGCGCTATCGGCGCCAGTGTTACCTTCGAGCCCGGCGCCCGCACGGCATGGCATACACACCCGCTCGGTCAGACCCTGATCGTGACGGCCGGCTGTGGCCGGGTACAGCGTTGGGGAGGGCCGGTCGAGGAAATCCGGCCAGGTGATGTGGTCTGGATTTCGGCCGGTGAGAAGCACTGGCATGGGGCGACGCTGACCACGGCGATGACCCATATCGCCATTCAGGAGCAGCTTGACGGCAGGGCCGTCGACTGGATGGAATACGTTAGCGACGAACAATACAAGGCCTGAGGGAAGGCCGAGAAGGAACCAACAGGAGCACAAATCTATGTACAAGGCGAAGGCTTACGCCGCTGGCAGCGCGACATCGCCGCTGGCCTCCACGGCAATCACGCGTCGGGATCCAACCGAACACGACGTGCAGATCGAGATCCTCTTTTGCGGTATCTGCCACTCCGATCTCCACCAGGTCCGTAATGAGTGGAGCAGCGTCATGCCGACCGTGTACCCCTGCACCCCAGGCCATGAGATCCTCGGCCGTGTCACAAGGGTAGGCTCCGCAGTCACCGGGTTCAAACCCGGGGACTTCGCCGCGGTCGGCTGCATGGTCGATTCCGACCGCAACTGCCCCGAGTGCCAGGCCGGCCTCGAGCAGTTCTGCCCGAACCTGACGCTCACCTACAACTTCCCCGATAAGCACCTCGGCGGCGTCACCTACGGTGGCTACTCCGACAGCGTAGTCGTCGATGAGCGCTTTGTTCTGCGCGTCCCATCCAACCTGGATCGCGCCGGAGCCGCGCCTCTCCTCTGCGCCGGAATCACGACATACTCGCCCATGCGCCACTGGGGCGTCACCAAAGGCAAGAAAGCCGGCGTGGTGGGTCTCGGCGGACTGGGCCACATGGGCGTGAAGTTTGCTCATGCGCTCGGAGCCCACGTGGTTGTCTTCACCACCTCGCCCAAGAAGAAGGAGGATGCGCTCCGGCTCGGGGCCGATGAAGTTGTCGTCTCCCGCAATGCCGACGAGATGAAGAAGCACGCCGGCAGCTTCGACTTCATCCTCGACGCCGTCTCCGCCGACCACGACATCAACGCCTACATTCAACTCCTGCGGCACGATGGCAACATCACCCTCGTCGGCGCGTCCGAGAAGCCCCTGGGCGTCTCGGGTTTCGGCCTCATCATGGGACGCCGCAGCCTCTCCGGATCGCTCATCGGCGGTATTCCCGAGACCCAGGAGATGCTCGACTTTTGCGGCGCGCACAACATCACCGCCGATGTGGAAGTCATCCCGATCCAGAAGGTCAACGAAGCCTACGAGAGATTGCTCAAGTCCGACGTGAAGTACCGCTTCTCGATCGATATGGCTTCGCTCAAATCGGAGTAGGACGAAGAATTACATGACAGAAGTTTGGCGTCGGAGCGGTGGCGCTGAGCACGTGATCGACATCAAGAGGATATCCACATCCCTCCTCCACTACTGGAACTTCAGTCCCTGGGCCACTGGCCTACGAGGTGGAGGTCGGATCCCTCGAAGCGGAGCACGCGGCCGTCCCTCCAGGTCCAGACCTCGTAGTCGTGGTGTGACTCAATCTCGTCCGGTGGACCCCAGAGGATGTAGGCGCGGCTCCGGTCGCTCCGAGTAGAGAACCGAACCTTTCTTTCGCATACGCCAGCCGCCGGTAATGTTCCTTCTCCTGCCCCGGCCTGCGCTGCCAGAACTGCCGGATGAACTCGTCCCGCTGCGCTTCGTCCTTGAGTCGGAAAAAGGTGGCTCTTTCTGCGGGCGTGATTATGTAGAAGACCTCAGACTGTACCCAGCGCAGGTGCGCGCTGCTGAGCCGGGTCCCTTCCCGAGCAACCGGCTTACCGTCACTCGGGTGCACCATCGCAGGAGGCACTTTGAGAACCGAAACTGCTGGCGCAGCGACCGGCGACGGAGGAACCGGTGGCGCGGGGGCCTGCGCCAATAGCCAGTTCGCGGAGGTGGCTGCAACCACCAGCGCAGCAGCAGTCACGGAGGCAAGCAACCACGCCGGCCGGACTCCTTCGCCGCCACTCAACAGACGGCGAACTCTGCGCGACAACCCGAAGCCCGAAGCGGCCAGCGCGTAACGGTCCCTGCTCTCCTCGAGCGCAACAAGTGCGCGCCCGTACAGCACCGTGTCGCCGCACTGTTCGGCCGCTACACGGTCACAGCATGCTTCGCGCTCTTCGCGCACACGAGCCGAGAGCCACCACACCGCCGGATGGTAGAACAGGACGGTTTCGACCAACACCTGGCAGGCGTTCACCAGGAAGTCGTGACGGCGGATGTGGGCCAATTCATGAGCGAGCACAGCCTCCAGTTGTTGCGGTGGCATGGAGGCCAGCGCGCTCAGGGGCACGAGGACAACCGGCTTGAGCCATCCGAAGACCTGTGGCGCATCGATTCGGGCGCCGGCAAACCAGCGGATGCCGCGGCGAAGTCCCATGCGGATGGCCAACCGGTGCACAGTGTCCTGATAAGACTGGGGCAGCGGTTGGCGGTCTGTGTACTGCCGGCGCCAGGCCCAAAGCCATCCCCCGACCGCGCGTATGGCCATCAACACCAGGCCCGCCACCCAGAGGGTGACGGCCCATATTGTCCAGGAGGCTTGCACCGGGGTCGCCGGCAGAGGCCCGGCCGGAAACACGGGCACGAACACCTGCGGCAGCGCAGCGGGGGCACTGCCGCCCGGCCAGACGAGGGCCAGAGTCACCATCGGACAAATCGCCATGACCGCGAGCAACGCGCAGGCGGTTGCGTACCGGGCCTCCGGGTTACGTTCGGGCAGAGCCCGAAACGCGGCCCAAGCCGCCGCACCCACCAGCGCGCCCTGCCAAACAAAGTGAGCCAGGGTCCACCCCAGAGCGTCAATCATGTCCGGCCTCCTTCGTATTCATCGAGCATGCGGCGGATTTCGGCGATCTCCTCGCGGCTCGACCGCTTGTGCGACAAGACTCGCAAGACAAGCTCGGCAGCCGATCCCCCGAAGGCGCGGTCCACCAGATCGGCCGCCATCCGGCGCTGGGCCACTTCCCTCCTGACGGCGGCGCGGTAGACGTGGGTTCGTTCCGACTCGTCCCGCGCCACCAAACCCTTCTGCGCCATGATCTGCATCAACTTGAGGGTTGTCGTATAGCCGGTGGGCTTGCTCTTCCGCTGTGCCTCGTGCACCTGGCGGACGGTTGCCGAGCCCAGTCGCCAGAGAGTGCCGAGGATCTCCAGTTCCGCATCAGTGGGCTTCATGCCCCGAGTGTATACGAAGCCTTTCGTACTGTCAACGAAATTCTTCGTACTTCCTCTGCCGCCGGGGGGCGCGGTCCAGCCCGCAACGGAGGCGGTTGAGTGTAAGATCGATAGTGCCTGGGAGGCTCGAATGGCAATTCCGGTGGATGCCGTCGTCATCGGTGGTGGCCATAACGGATTGGTGACCGCCGCATACCTGGCCCGCGCGGGGCGCAAGGTCCTGGTGCTGGAACGCCGGGAACTGGTGGGCGGGTGCGCGGTCACCGAAGAGGTGTGGCCGGGGTTTCGAGTTTCAACCGCGGCCTATCTTACCAGCCTGCTGCACGAGAAAGTGGTCCGCGATCTGGAGCTGGCGCGCTTCGGTTACTTAGTTGACGCCAAGGACCCGGCGTTCTTCTCGCCCTTCCCGGACGGCCGCCACATGTTTATGTGGCAGGACCGGAAGAAGACGCTCGAAGAGATCGCGAAGTTCTCCCGGCGTGACGCGGAAGTCTACCCGGCTTACGAAGAGCACCTGGAACGATTGGCGAAAGTGGTGGAGTCGCTGCTGCTGGTGACGCCTCCGCAATTCCCGCCCGCCGGCTGGAGAGATGCACTCGAATATTTCGTGCTGGCGGCGCGCATCAACAAACTGGCCGGCGGGCAACTGGCCGCGCTGGTGAAGCTGTTCACGCAAAGCGCGGCGCAGTTCCTGGATGAGTGGTTCGAATCCGACGAGCTGAAGGTCACGCTGGCAACCGACGGCGTGATCGGGGCAAACGGCGGCCCACGGTCGCCCGGCACGGCCTACATCCTCATGCACCACTGCATGGGCGGCGTGTCCGGCAAGCGCGGATTGTGGGGATTCGCGCGGGGCGGCATGGGCATGATTTCGGAGGCGATCGCGGCTTCGGCAAGACGCTGGGGCGCGGTGGTCCGCACGGGCGCCGCGGTCGAGAAGATTCTGGTTCGCGAGGGAGCGGCGCGCGGCGTGGTGCTCTCAGGGGGCGAAGAGATCGAGGCCGCAATCGTGGTGTCGGGCGTCGATCCTCCGACGACTTTTCTTCGTCTCCTCGAGGCGAAGGACCTGCCGCCGGAGTTCGTTTCGGCCATGCGGCGTTTCCGCTCGGAGGGGACGTCGCTCAAGATCAATCTGGCGCTCGGCGGCCTGCCGGACTTCAAAGCGCTGCCGGGAACTCCGGGGCCGCAGCACCGCGCGACGATGCACATCTGCCCGTCGATCGAGTACGTAGAACGGGCCTGGGACGACGCCAAGTACGGGCGCCCCTCCGAGCGGCCGATGCTGGAGCTTACCATCCCGACCATTTACGATCCGTCGCTGGCGCCGGCGGGCAGGCACATCATGGGGATCTTCCTGCAGTACGCACCGTACACGCTCCGCGAATCGAGTTGGGATGAGCTGCGCGAGCCGTACGCGGACAGGGTGATCAGCCTTATCGAGGAATACGCTCCGAACATCCGGTCCATAATTCTCAACCGGCAGGTATTAACGCCGCTGGACATGGAGCGCACGTACGGGATTACCGGCGGGAATATCTTCCACGGCGAGATGAGCCTGGACCAGATGTTTGTGATGAGGCCGCTGGCGGGCTGGGCGCGTTATCGCACACCGATCCGCGGGCTCTTCCTGTGCGGCTCCGGAACGCACCCCGGCGGCGGCGTAACCGGCGCTCCGGGCCACAACGCCGCGCGAGAGATCCTCAATCTTAGCCGATAGGAGCGGCACGACCTATGCGGAATGGCTGGCTGTCGCCGGCCAGCTTCTTTCGAAATCGCACGTGCCGGAGTCGCGTCAGTTCGACCAGCGGCCGCCACGCGGCATGCACCAGATGGTGTTGAATGAGCAATCGCCAGAACCGGTTGGAGCGCTTGTAGAGGTACGACATCGCCAGGTACGGAGCAACGGCGCGCCAATCCGCGGGCCGGCGCCGCCAAATCGAAGCGTGTGAGAAGAGGCGCTGGTACATCCAGGCATAGCCTTGTTCCAGTTCCTCGGGCGACATGTGCCTTGGACGGAACACCGCGTGTGCCGTGTCGTACAGAGCCCAATCGCGGTGCAACAAGCGCCCCTCCGCTTCCATTTGCCGGAACAGCGGCGTCGCCGGATAGGGAGTCAGAATGTGAAACGTCGCGCACTCCAGGCGGTTCTCCTCGATCCAGGCGGCTGTCCGGGCGAAAACGTCTTTCCGGTCGTGATCGAATCCCAACACGAACGAACCATTCACCTGGATGCCGTTCTCGTGCAGCAGGCGGACCCGGCGCGCATAGTCGCCGGCCTTCGGCGTTTTCTTCCTTGCATCAGCGAGATTCTCGTCCGTGAGTGACTCGAATCCCACGAATACGCCCGTGCATCCGGCGAGGGCCATGTCACGGATCAAAGCCGGATCGTCGGTGACATCGATGGAAACCGCCGCGCACCAGATCTTGTTCAGCGGCCGCAGCGCCTGACACAATTCACGCAGATACGCCCGGTCGGATCCCAAGTTGTTATCGATGAAAACGCCATAAGGCTGCCCGTCCGCCACGAACTCCGCGGCTATCTGGCCGGGATCTCGCATTCGATACGGCATGCGCAAGCCCTCACTGGCCAGATAGCAAAACCCGCACCGGTTGTGACAACCGCGGGTGGCAATCAAACTGGTGGTCGTGAGAAAGCTCTTTCGCGGCAGAATCGATCGTCTTGGCGCGGGGTCCTGGCGATAGTCATTCGCATAGGTTGCCGTGTACTCCGACCGCAGACAGCCCGACTCCACGTCCGCCAGAATCCTGGGCCAAAGCTGCACGCCGTCGCCCAAGGCAAGCGCGTCCGCATATGGCGCGCACTCCGCGGGACACGACAGCACGTGCAGTCCGCCCAGCACGACCTTGCTTCCGCGGCTGCGGTACCATTGCGCCAGCTCGAACGCCCGGTTCGCGAACGTGAGGTGGACCGTGATCCCCACCACCTCGGGCATGGGCGCAAAAGGCGGCCGCCCGTCGAGCAGGTTTTCGTCCCAATAGCGAACTTCCCAGTGTTCGGGTGTCGTCGCCGCGAAGCTGGTCAAAGCGAGTGTCGGCGTCAGCACGTGCTTGCCGAAACTCGCGTTTGGATCCTTCGGGTAGAACGGATTGATCAGCAGCGCATACCGCGCCTGTATCGGTCCCGCGGGAATCGCGGCATCCAGAAGCGGCGGCCGGGTCATTTCAGCCGGGCACCATTGGCGTTTCGGAGACTGCACAGTCGGCTGGGCATAGCTCACATGAAGTACTTTACATGGTAAAGTACTTCATGTCAAGTTTGTTCGCGTCTTGCCCGTCCGGGTGAATCCGGCAAGCAGTTCATCACATCCTAAGAAGAGCTTGAGGCCGCTTGGGTGCAGTCGAGGATGATGGTGGATAACTTTCTGAGGTTGGAGAACCGACACACGGGAGAGATTCTGCGGTTGCGCCGAGTGCGTGACGGGGAGGGTCAAATCGTTTTGACTATCGACGGCTCGTTGCCGCCACGAATGAGCGGCCCGCCGGTTCACGTGCATTTCCATCAACGCGAGGAAGGGGGTGTGAAGGCGGGAACATTCGGAGCCCGAGTCGGCAATGAAAAGATCGTTGTGCCGGCCGGGGGGACCGCGGTCTTTCCTGCCGGGGTCATTCATACGTGGTGGAACGCCGGGGAAGATCTGTTGGAGTTGAGTGGCCGAGCCATTCCGGCCGTTGACTTGGATCGCTATCTCCAGGCGCTCTTTGCGGTTCTCAACGCTAGCGTGTCCGGCAGGCCGTCGATCTTCTACCTAGCCCACGTGTTGTGGCGGCACCGTCGCACACAGGCGTTAATGGTGCCTCCACCAGCCATTCAGCGGATCGTGTTTCCTCTGGTTCTGCTGGCCGGCCGCATTCTGGGCAAATACCGAGGAGATAGCTGGCCCGGTTCACCCGAATCGTGCACAGGTGCGCCGGAGGTAATAGTCACGAACGCGTAGGCGCGCGCTGCCTACTCCTGGCGGAGGACGCTGGCCGGGTCGACTCGCATGGCGGTCCAGGCCGGAACCACACAAGCGGCCAAAGCAGCCGCGAGCAGCAGCAGGGCGACGCCGGCGTAGGCGAGACCATCGCGGGGATTGACGGCCTCCAGGCCGCCGCCGATGGAGCGCAGGAGCGGCGCCAGGGCATAGGCCGACGGGAGTCCGATCGCCAGACCGATGGCTGGCCAGCAGGATGCCTCCCCGGAGCATCATCCAGAACACCGCGGCGGCGGAGGCGCCCAGAGCCAGCCGGATGCCGATCTCGCGGACTCGCTGGGCGGCGGCGTAGGCCATCACGCCGTAGGTGCCCACCGCGGCCAGCACCAGCGCGACAATGGCCAAGAACCCCAGCACCTGCGTGGTGGCGCGTCCGCCCGCGTTCCGCAGAGCCAGACCCTCCTCGGCCGACTGCATACGGTACAACGGCTGCTCCCGGTCCACCTGCCAGACCGCCGAGCGCAGAGCAGGAGCCGCGCTCTCGGCGCCTCCGCGCCCCCGCGCCACAATCATCATGATGCGCGCCGGAGCCTGCGCGTGCGGACGGTAAAGTTCGGGCCGCGGCGGATCGGTGAGGCTCAAGTGCCGGACATCCCGGGAAACGCCAACCACGGTGATCCAGGGCGCCTTCTCGCCGCCCATCCGGACACGCCGTCCGAGGGGGTCCGGCAGGCCGGGCCAATAGCGTTTCGCGAACGTCTCACTGACGATCGCCACTTTTTGAGAGTCCGCGCGTATCGGCGGCGGTGAAGTCGCGTCCCGAGAGCAAAGGGATGCGCATGGCGCGAAAGTAACCCGGACTCACGATCATGTTCCCGACGATCTTGTCCTGGCCGGGGTCCGTTTCGCCCTCCACGCGGATGCTGCTGTAGCTGTTGTTTCCCCCCAGCGGGATGGTTTGGACCAGTGCCGCCGAGTCCAGGCCGCGGTCCCGGCGCAGGTTTTCCATTACCCGGGAATAGAAGCCAACCACCTGTGTGTCCTCGGGATACCGCGGGGCCGGAAGAAGCACGGTGGCGAGCATGAGGTCCTTCTTGTCGAAGCCGGGATCCAGGGTGGACTGCGCGATGAGGCTGCGGATCATGAGGGTGCTGGCGGTGACCAGGACCAACGCCAGGGCCATCTCGCCAGCGACCAGCGTCTTCAGCAGGATGTGGCGCCCGCCCGACGATCCCCGGCTGGCCTCCTGAAGGGAGCGGGCGAGATCGCCCCTGGTGAGCAGCCATGCGGGAATCACCCCGAACACGGCCGCGGTGAGCAGGGACAGCCCGAGCCCGAAGCCCAGCGCGTGCCAGTCCAGGCTGGCGGTCTGAAGCAGGAGCATGTCCGGCGGCGCAATCCGCTTGAGCAGCGGGATGGTCCAGATGGCCGAAAGGACGCCGAGCGCGCCGCCCGCAAGCGACGAGCAGAATGCTTTCCAACAGTTGCAGGCGCATGAGCGATCCGCGGCCGGCTCCCAGAGAGGCGCGTATGGCGAACTCCCGGCGGCGCTGGATCCCTCGCGCCAGCAGAAGGCTGGCGACGTTGGCGCAGGCGATCAGCAGGACCAAGCCGACGGCCCCGAACATGGTACCGGCGGCGACGCGGGCGCCGCTCCCCATCACGCGGTCCGCCAGCGGGCGAACCTCTCCGCTCCAGCCCCGGCCGGCCTTGGGATCTTCCCTGGCGACGCGCGCGGAGATGGCCCGGACCTCGGCGCGGGCCTGCGCCAGGGAAACGCCGGGCTTGAGCCGGGCGACGGCGCTGAGGCCGCGCCAGTCGCGTACCCGCTGGTCCTGCGGGAGAGCCAGAGGGATCCAGACATCACTCTGCTGGAACAGAAACTGAAACCCTTCCGGCATCACTCCCACAACGGTGTAGTTGCGGTCGTTCAGTCGTATGTCGCGGCCGAGCGCGCCGCGGTCGCCGCCGAACCTGCTCTGCCAGAGTTCGTGCGAGAGCACGGCCGCGCGGGATTCGGTCTCCGGCGACTCGGAGGGCGCGAACGTCCGCCCCAGCGCCGGCGTTACGCCCAGCGTGGGGAAGAACTCCGGGCTGACCTGCATCGCCGGGATATGCTGTGGTTCGCCCTGGCCGGTGATGGCCACGGGCCGGGTTCTGGAACACGGCTATGGAGGCGATGGAGGAGGCCGTGGCCCAGTCGCGGGCATCCACAAGGCTCACCGCAGCCTGTTTGAACCCCTTCTCGGGATTGGTCTGCGGGATGTAAACAAGCTGTTGGGCGTGAGGATACGGAAGAGGAGGCCAGAGCATCAAGCGCACAATCGAAAAAATCGCGACGTTGGCGCCCAATCCCAGGGCCAGCGCCAGGGCGGCGACGGCCGTTGAACTCTTGTCCTTGGCAAGGCTGCGTGCCGCGTAGCGCAGTTCCGAGAAGAGTGGCATCTTCATGGAAGACGGCTTCCAGCAGGGAAAGTTCCGTGAGAAGTCAGGCTGATTTTCCGGCCGGTCAGGCGGGCCTGTAGATCTCGGGGACAAATGTCTGTTCGCTGATCGGAGGCCGAACGTAGCCGCCGCGGCCGCGGCGCGGGGGCAATTTCACCGGCTCCGGCGTGAGGTCCCGGAACGGAATCATGCCGAGCAGATGGCGGATGCAGTTCAGCCGCGCGCACTCCTTGTCGTCGGCATTCACCACGTACCAGGGCGACTGCTTGGTATCGGTGTAGGCGAACATTTCGTCCTTCGCCCTGGAATACTCCACCCAGCGGCTGCGGGACTCCAGGTCCATGGGGCTGAGTTTCCAGCGCTTGGTCGGATCCTTGATGCGGCTCTGAAACCGGCGTTCCTGTTCTTCGTCGCTGACGGAGAACCAGTACTTGATGAGGATGATGCCGGAGCGGATCAGCATGCGCTCGAATTCCGGGCAGGACTGCAGAAATTCCTTGTACTCGTCGTCGGTGCAGAAGCCCATCACCCGTTCGACGCCGGCGCGGTTGTACCAACTGCGGTCGAACAGCACCATCTCGCCGGCGGCGGGCAGGTGGACGGCGTAACGCTGGAAATACCACTGCGTTTTCTCGCGTTCGGTGGGCGTCGCCAGGGCGACGACGCGGCAGATGCGGGGGTTCAGGCACTCGGTGATCCGCTTGATCACGCCGCCCTTGCCGGCGGCGTCGCGGCCTTCAAAGATGACCACGACCTTGAGCCCCTCTTGCCTGATCCACTCCTGCAGTTTGACCAGCTCGATTTGCAGCCGCCGTAGTTCGGCGTCGTACATTCCGGGCTTGAGCTTGCGAAGTTTTTCGGTGGATTTGTCTTTCTTCTTCTTCGACATTGCAGCTCCTTTCGGCGGCGGGGATCAGCATACCACAAGCCGTTGAAGCTTAGCTTTACCGCAGACAGCGGAAAAAACTACCAGGGTTCGCAGGGGCTGGCTGGGCGGGGACGGCCGGATAACCGGTTAAAATGCAGGGAAATACGTGACTTATTTGACAAGAAGCAGGTGGCACGAGAATTGCTAAAATGCGGGTGGAGGTGCGCATCCATGAAACTTCAGCATTTCCTGCTCACTTGTCACCGTCTGGCACTCTGGCGGCGACTCTGCACGACGCGAGGCCATGACGCGGACCGGGTGCCGCCGCCCCCACCACCTCGGATGAGGGGAGCGGTCGGAAACGCGCCAGGCGCTGGGTTTGTCTGGATCGAGGGTTACCAGGATCTGCGGGGTTCTTCGTGGGTCTGGGTCTCCGGGCGTTGGGCGCGGCCGCCGCACGCGCGCGCGACTTGGGTTTCTCCATACTGGGAGCGACAAGGGAACCGGTACCGATTCCACCGCGGCCGCTGGCGCCGCTGACATCTCGGCCCGAACGAATCACTTGCATCCTAACGACGACCTACCGCATCAGAAAAAGTTACTGAGGTAAGAGGTTATGCGGCTGGCGACGGTTACGATACTTGTCTTCCTGCTAGCTGGGGCCGCCGGACACTCGCCGGCAGCGGGCCCGCCCAACGGGGCAGCGGCTGCCTATCGCGAGGGCGTCGTGTTACTGGGGTTTCAAAGCGGCGCCTCCCCGACCCAGCAGAGCGCGGCGCTGGCCAGCGTCGGCGCCGTTGAAACAGGGCGAATCGGCGCCGGCGTACACCTGTTGCGGCTGCCCCCGGGGCGCGCCGTCCTGGATGCGGTCCGGTCGCTGAGGGCGCGGATCCGAAGTACGATATGCGGAGCCGGACTTTGTTCAGACCATAGATGGCGGTCCGCTGCCCAACGATACGGGCGTGGGCCAGCAATGGGCTGTTCAGAACACCGGACAGACGGTAAACGGCGTGACCGGTACGCCGGGAGCCGATGAGCGTTCGCTCGCGGCGTGGGGCATCACAACCGGCGCTAACTCGGTGGTGGTGGCCGTGCTCGACACCGGAGTTCAGATACTCATCCCGACCTGTTCACCAACGTCTGGAACAATCCGGGCGGCGGGCTCAACGGATGTCCCGCCGGCACACACGGCTTCAACGTCCTGACCAGTACTTGCGACCCGATGGACGACGACGCGGTCTACGGCGGGCATGGCACGCACGTGGCCGGGATTCTCGGCGCCGCAGGCAACAATGCGGCCGGGATCGCGGGGGTGAACTGGACCACCAGCATCCTGGCTGTCAAGTGGGTGAGCGGCAGCACCGGCAATGGGTTCACCAGCGACCTGATCGCGGCCATGGATTGGGTGTTGAGGGCCAAGCAGGCAGGGGTCAACGTGAGGGTGGTCAACGACTCCGCGACCTGGCCGGGGACGGCCTTCTCGCAGGCCTTGTCGGACGAAATCGACTTGCTGGGAGCCAATGACATTCTGTTTGTGGGGGCGGCGGGCAACACGGCTGAGAACAACGACACAACCCCCCGCTATCCTTGCTCTTACAACCGGCCGAGCATGATTTGCGTGGGCGCCAGCGACCAGAACGACAACCTTTGGAGTTCGTCGAATTTTGGCTTCACCACGGTGAAACTGGCCGTCCCTGGGGTAAACATCTACTCGACGCTGAGGCTCAACAACTACGGCTATATCAGCGGAGGCTCGATGGCAGCCCCGCAGGTATCGGTAACCGCTGCCTTGATCTTGTCGCTGGGATATCAGGCGGTAGGCAATCTGAGATCGATGATCCTTCAGAACTGGATCCGCTCGCGTCACTGACGGGCCTGGTGGCCACCGGTGGGCGGCTGAATGTGTGCAAGGCAGTGCCGGGCTGCGCCTCCGCTGTGACGGGGACGCCCGTGAATTTGGCGCTGCCAGTGGTGACAGGCGTACCGCAGCAAGGCTCTGTTCTGGGAGCATCCACCGGGCGCTGGTCAGGCATTCCGACGAGTTTCTCGTATCAGTGGTACAGGTGCGACAGCGGCGGCTTGAACTGTTTGGCCATAACGGGCGCGACCGGGCAGGGCTATGCGTTGCTGGCTTCGTCCGATGCCGGAGCCACCTTCGGAGTCGCGGTGACGGCTTCCAATACTGCCGGTTCTCAAGCGGCGCAGTCCGGGCTGAGCGCGGTAGCCGCAGCGCAGTCTTCGCCTTTCGGAATCACCTCGACGATCCAGGATGGCGCCGTTCTGGCTGGCTCTTTGCGCTGGG
>CAVUVG010000019.1:0-124029 GCA_963744775.1 Bryobacterales bacterium | reverse complement strand
ATCGTGAATCAAGCCAGCGGCGAGGCGGAGATGAAGTACCACCTGGAATTCAGGTCGGATGACGGCACGACTTACCTGCTCGAGGGCCGGAAGTACATGCAGAAGACCGGCGCGGGGGCAGGCGCGGCCGCGGTGCGAGACCTCTTGGGCGACTACACAACCCTCTACTGTCACGTCTACAAGAAAGTATCCGCGGATTCTCTCCAGGAGCTTGGCCTCGCGTACCTGAAATTCCGCACTTTCGAGGACATCGCCGCCGTGGGCAACCTGGCAGGCTTTCTGGGATCGTTCCAAATCAGAGGGACGGCGGACCCCCTGCTGCAACTGCGCGCCCGCATGCGGTTCCTGGCATTTACGGGACAATTCGTGCAGCGAGAGTACGACCCGCTGTCGCCGCCCACGATCCTTCAGTGAAACGGCGGCGGATCGAAGACCGACATGATTTCGTCGATCATCTGCTCCCGCGATTCGAAGCGGCTCTCCTCGTAGCAGCCGAGCGGATTCTGGAGGACGTTCACCAGGCACTTGTTGCAGTAGGTGCACGGCTTCGGGCGGCCGGTCGAGCCTCGCTCGAAGATCTTCACCAGATCGTTGTTCGCCACCAGCGGCCGGGCGATGGACACCGCATCGCAGGCGCCCCCGAGATCGCCTGCTCGGATCACCGAAGCGGTCTGGAAACCGCCCGTGCAGATCACCGGAATACTCACCGCCTGCTTGATGGCCTTGCTGTCGGCCAGGTTGATGCCTTCGATCTTGTCGCCGCGCGCCTTCTCCCACAGCGTCTGGTAGAGCCTGCCAGCGGGTTGCGTGCGCAGCGGCAGGTAGTTGCGGAAGCTCGTTCTGCCCCGCTCGAAATCAGGACCGGGAACGTCCGCAGGGCATCCTCGACCGGGAAGTCCCCGGCCGGGTTCTTCGGGTGGGGAAAGGAACTGCCGGTCGACACGTGCAGCGCATCCACGCCGGCCTGCTCCAGCCACTTGGCCACCTTCACCGAGTCCTTGATCGTGTTGCCGGGGGCTTCAAACGGCAGCAGCGCGTTGTTGTAGTCGGTCGCCGCTGATCTTCACCTGCAGGTGGAAGTCCGGCCCACCTCGGCGCGGATGGCCGCCACGATCTCCAGCAGGAACCGCGCGCGGTTGTCGAGCGAACCGCCGTATTCGTCCTTGCGGTCGTTGATGGCGGAGCTGAGGAACTGCGTGATGAGGTAGCCGTTGGCGCCGTGCAGCTCCACGCCGTCGAGCCCTGCCTCGCGGGCCCGGCGGGCGCCCGCGGCGAACGCCTGGACGGTCTCCCGGATGTCTGGTTTGGTCATCCGCTCGCACTCGAAACCGTGCAACGGGTCGGGCCGGTCCGTCGAACTGAGCCCTCTGGCGTACTCGATGCCGGGGATGTCGCGCTGCCGCCCGGCGTGGCTGAGCTGCAGGATGAACTTGCAGTCGTGGTCGTGGACCCGCTTGCCCAGTTCGCGCCAGAACGGGATGCGGTCGTCGCGGTCGATGGTGGCGTAGTTGGGCATGATGCGCCCGCGAATCGTGACCGGCACGAAGGACGAGACGATCGCCGCCACGCCGCCGCGCGCGAACTTGAGCTCCCAGTTGATGCGGGCCTGGTTGCCCGAGCCGTCGTAGTTGTCGAACCGCCCGGAGATGTTCGACCGGAAGATCCGGTTCTTGACCGTGAGGTTCCGGAACTGCAAAGGCTGGAAAAGAGTGTCCGCCATTGGTCCCCCTAGCCGTCTGAGAGTTCGGGATGAGCCCGCCGTGAGGCCCTCGCGCTGTCCTGGGCCCGCACGAAGCGGGGCCCCAGAATCAAAATACTCGCGGGTGCGCGCCGGCCTGAGGCCTCGTTCATCGCCACCAAGCCCCATGGCTGCCCGAACTCCTCGCGCGTGTTCTTCGCCACCTTCGCCAGGTGAGACGCCAGATCATTCCGCAGGGCCTGGAATTCGGCGTTCTGCGGCGAGGCCGCCGGGTTCAGAAGGGAGAACCGCCGCATGGCCGCCAGACGCCGGCTTGCGCCGGCCATAGCCTCGGCCCACCAGACGATGGTCGAGTAGTCGGCCACGATGGCGCCCACCAGAGGCGCAGGCAGGTTGGGAAACACCTGGCCGAAGCCGGGTTGTCCCAAGTCCTTCATCTTGCGCCAGAGGTCGTCGTCGATGGCCGGCTTGCGGCGGACGGCATCCGGGTCGCCCTCGGCAACCAGAAGCTGAAGCGCCGCGCGCCCGGCATTCTCGTAGAACTCCCGCGGATAGGGGTGGCCGCCCGCGTCCAGGAAGAGGCTTGTCGTCAGCGCATCGTCGTAATCGGTCCGGGCATACACCGTCGTGCGACCGAAATCGTCGCCATCGGGGGCAGCCCCGCCGCCTGTTCATTCCACAGACCAAGCGCCGTGCCGATGCGAAGGCTGCGAAGCATCTGCTGGCGGCTGGGATTGCTTCTCGACTCGAAGAAGGTGTGGCTCGATGCCAGCGACAGCCCGCCAGCGGCCTGTTCCGTGCCGCGGTAGGCGGCGGTTATCAGAAACGATTCCGCCAGCACGTGGCGGAGCTTAGAGGTATCGGCGCCGAAGTTAACCTGGGCGGAGCGGACCCGATCGGCGGTGATCTGGTCCGTGAAAATCAGCGTGCCCGTGGCGGGTTCAGCCAGCACGGTCCCCGCTCGCATGAGCGAGGAGATCGATCCGAAGTTGTAGATACCGAGGAGGTTCACGTCGACAGATATGCGCTTCTCGCTGGCCTTGGTCCAGATGCTTCGGACACAGGTGACGCCCGGGAGGGTGTTCCGGTGCAAGGCGCTCAAGTCGCCTTGCAGAGCGCGATCCAGGGCGCCGCGCGACAGGGGAGTCAAGCGGGGCAGGTCGATCTCGTAGAGGAACGCAGCTCCGCCGGATTCAAGGGCGGACATCTCAACGGCGAGCGCCAACTCCAGCCTCCTTGAGACGGCTGCCTGCACAGCAGCCAGAATCGCCGTGGCCTGGTCCGGCGAAAGGCCGGCGCGCCCCAGTTCGTCGAGGTCCGCTTTGGGGTCGGCGCTGATGGCTCTGACCATCGTTGAGAAGAGGTCCATCTCGCCCGTCCCCAAGCTCACTCCCGCCGAGGCGGTGGCCTCCACGGTCCATTCAGCCGACTTCCGGCGATGCCAGCCGATCCGGAATCGGTTGCCGTCCAGTCTGAACACGCGGATCTGGAATTCGCCCTCGATCCGGTAGGCAGCGCCCACCTGGACCTTGCCCCCGGCGGTTACTCTGGCCGCGGGCAGAGGACCAGGGAGCGTGGCCGCGGCGAGGGGGTTAGTCAAGGCCAATAGATTCGCGTCTACAGACAACGTCAGCGAACCTTTCCCCGTCACCGTCGCGGCGCCTCCATTCCGGGATGGCTTCCAGGTCGGATGTACACGCAGGGATGAGGAACCCACCGATTGTCTCCTGCAAAGCCTCAACGATCGTCGTGCCCGCCGAGAGCGAGTAGTTGCGGTAGTTGGCGATCTCCAGGCTGGAGCCGGGCTGCACCCCGAAGCTCATGGGGCCCACGGCCCCGCCCGGCGAGACTTCGGCGCCAGCGTCTACCGAGACGCGGGTGTAACAGGTACCTTCGGGAATCTCGACGTCCTCGCCGAAGACGTCGCGCGCGAAAAGGTTGGTCGCCCCCGCGGCCCGGCGGACCAAAGAGAACGAGCCGTGGGTGCCGGCCTGAACTGAAAGGTTCACTCCGTTCCCCAAGTCGATCTTGTCCTTGAAGGAGATGCCGGTCTTGAAACTGCGGACAGCAGGCTGGTCCAGGGTGAGCCCTCCGGCCTGAGTGAGATCGCCGTTCTGAATGGCGAGGGCGGGCAGAGCGCGGAAGTACCGTAACAGGGCGGAGGTTTCCGCTGGCTGAACGTCGACGACCGCCCCAAGTTGGTCGCTAAGCTTGATGGTTGCCATGTTTCGTACTCACTCCAAGTGATAGGGCGGGTCGAACTCGGCAATCCCGGCGTGCCTGCCGGCCATCCAACGCATCACGTACACCTGTCGTGGGTCCGTCATGGAGCCCGTCAGAGTGTTCGCGGCCACCTCGAGCAGCGCGTGCGCGGCCAAGTCCCTGTAGTAGTCGATATCCGGCTCGAACTTGATGCACTCGGTTCCGTCAATGGTCCGGGTGTCGTTCTCATGGAACGTTAGCTGTACATTGGCCTCCCCGAACTGGACCTGCTTATAGCTGCGCGTCGCGCCGGGATGAAACATAGCCGTGCCCGGCTCGGGAGCAAACAGACCAATCGCCGACGCCCGGATCACCTGATCGACGACGTCGCGGTCCGCCCAGGCAAAGAAGCGGGCTTGCGTCATCGTCTCGTCCCAAATCACCTCGCGAATGTAGTCGAGCGGCGAGCCGCTGGGAAGGTGGATCTCCGCCATGGCCGTAACGAGGTTGAAAAAGCAGGCCAGGGCCGGCGATCGGTTTTCCAGGACGTCAATGTAACGTTGCCGGGCCGCTTCCAAACTTGCCGATCCGGCTGTCAGCAGCATGGCATAGCGGGGATTCTTGCGGATCATGCCCCAACGCGCCTCGCTGAAGTTGAACCGAGCGTCCTCATGGATGAGCATCAGATCCAGGGAAGCCGGCGGAGCTGGTCTTACCTTGACAGGCGTGAAGCCAGCCTGCGCGTAACCCTTGGCCCAAGCTACCACCGTATAGTTGTCGCCGAAGTTGTCGTGAAACGGCAGCCCGCTCAGCGCGAAACTGGGCTTGTTGACGTAGTCACGGAATACCTGTTTCTGGTTGCCGTCGCGCACCGTGATTAGCAACTTCTCTCCGGACGGAAATTTCTGGCGCGTGCCGGAAAACACATTGATCGTGATGGCGCAGGTCTTGGGTCCCAGCGCAAGTGTCGCCATAGTGCCCCCTTACAGCCCGCCCATCCCAGGGTCACCGGGCGGACTGTGTACAGCTAGTACTCCACGGTTATGACTTGGCGGCTGTTTCAAAGCCCAGGCGCTTGAGGATCGGCTCGAATACACCGGTCCCCAGCCAGCCCCCGATAACAGAGATGACGAAAACGCTCATCGGATTCAGAATCACCGCACGAGGAAGCACGCCAAGACCTAGAAAGAGGCAAGCCCAAAGTAGAATGACACCGGTCAAGGCGCCGAGTGGGATCCTCCAACGCTTGGTTGTGCGCCGCTTGAGCATGAAGACGTAACCGCCCAAAAGGCCTCCCCCGAGGGAGAATCCGAGCAGAGCCAAAGGGGGGTCCACCTGCAGCCGGGTATCGACGTTCACCAGGTTCGGAGTAGAAGCCGCGACCGTCACCGGCCCCCACCAGACCGGAGTGAACATGACGTGGGCGCTCGAATTGCCGGGCTCGATCGGAACATCTCTGGCGGAGAACTCCCCTCGCCCCGCCGCCAGCACTAGCGAGACAGTCCTTCGCGTCTTGGTTGCCAGGGGCGTCCCCCTCTCATCCACGAGACTTACCAATAAGTCACACGAGTCGACCAGGGATATCCGCGGCGGACTGGGCTTCAGCTCGAAGCCGACGATCGGCGGCTCAAAACTGACGGTCATGACCTTCTCGCCATCGAGATCCACGGCTGGCGTGGCACCGAGATATTCCACCTTGACCTGGCCCTCGTGATCTGACGTGAGTCTGGCCGTGCCCTCTTCCTCGCCGGGAGGAATAACCAATGGAGCGGGCTGCATGGTCCCGGTGCTATCGAATAGCCGGAGCCGGAACCCGGGCAAAGGCGCTTCGCCCTTGGGCATCACGAAGGCGTGAACAGTAACGGGGTCCTTGCCGTTGGCTAGGAAGGCCCGTTGCGGGCTGTATCTCAACGCCAGCAGATAGCTGCTCGTCGAGGCGGCCGCAGCCGTTGACGCGCTGAAAGCTGGAGGCGGGGGCGAAGGGGCCTGGATTTCCGCCGCAGCAGCCACGGAAGCCGCGGGCCTGGCAATCCCTGCCTTAATCTGCCCGAGTTTCGCCACGGGTACGGCGCGGATGGGTGCCCTCGTTTCGACTGTCCCCCGTGACGGCTGAGCCGGCGGAAGGCGCACACCGCCGGGTCGCGAGCGAGTCGGAGGCTTGACCCGCAGGTAAGCACCGCCAAGCCGCAATTCAGGCTGCTTGGCCCAAATATAAACGAACCCTTCCGTTTTCGCGGGAGGCAGTTCCACCCGCATCGACGACTGCCCAGCCTTCAGAACAGCGGAGGCCAGTGTCTCCGTGGCGTTCGATGGGAGCCGCGCGACGATATCCACCGTGAAGTCCTTCGGCGCTGGTACGGGCCGGTTGTCCGCATCCACCAGATTCACGTTCATGTTCGCGCGCTCGCCGACGCTGACGGATTTCGTGGAGAGGTCGACTTGAAGTTTCACCGGGCGAGGCGTTTCCCCGCCGAGACGCAAGCCGAGAAGCGTGATCAACAGAGGCACAACCCCAGACTTGGCCATGATCCCCTCGTGAACTACACCCAGTATAGGCCGAAAACGGCGGAAATCTTACCTGATTTTGGGGCTAACCGAGAGAACCCCTGAGCGGACCCGCCTTCCATAACGCGCGGACAATTAACTTCCCTGGCTCAAGAACCAGATTGTGGTTTGTAGCTGACATCCACAGGAGAAGACACATGACACTGGACGGCTCGCGAGAAGCGCACCCTGCCTTGCCGGCTTGTCGATAATCGGCGCTGTCAGCGAACGGGCCTTCACTTCGCGAATGGCGGGATCGTGGAAAAACCGCCGAGGGGGTTGAAGCTGAGTCCCAGCACACTGATCTGGCCTGCCGATGGAGTACTGAACTCGACCGTCCCGCGCCGCTGTGCCGTCACGGCAAAGCGGTCAGAGAGTGGAAATGCAGCGTGTCCTGACGCAGGCACCGAGAAACTCGTGGAACCTATCGTCGCTCCACCGTCGTCGCGAACGGCGACCCCTACAGTGACGGCCTGCTGCGTCTGGTTCGCCACCGCAACGCCAATCACCATGCCATTCATTTGGTCGAACCACAGTGCGTACGTGCGAGCATTGCGGTTCTCAAGGGGCACTACAGCCTCCCAACCGTTTGCGCCTATTTGCTGCCGGAAGACAGCAAAGCCGGTGACAGCGCCGCTTGTGAGCAGTTGTGCCCAGCCCTGCAATGCCTGTTGGACATCCGGTCCCGTACTCTGCAGTACCAGTGCCGCGCCCGCGGTCAGCGTGCGATCTATAGTGGAGGCCAGAAGGGTGCCACTGGATGACGACTGCGGGAAGGTGACAGGCAGCAGAAGCGGATTGCCGGCGTCGTCAAAGAAATTCAACCGCGCCTGCGCCGCTGCAGTCCCCGTGTTGACCAAGGTAATGGTCGATGTCCAGTAGCCTCCAGACGCCAGCTGCCCCATCGAACCCGCGACATTGAGCCCCGTCGTAATCCCGGCGACCTGTTCCACGATGAAGGAGAGACCCGAGATAGCCAGAGTGCCAGAACGTGCGGCACCGGAGTTGGCCGTGACCCGATAAGTGACGCGGCCACTGCCGGTCCCCGAGGAACCGCTTGTCAGGCTGACCCAATCGACTTGGCTGGTCACAGTCCAGAAGCAGTCGCTGGATGTGGCAATGTCGATGGCACCCGTGCCACCCGAAGCCGGAAAGGCTTGTCCACCCACGTTGAGGGTATAGGTGCAGCCGGCCTGTGAAGGCGGCAGCACATAGACTATGACCGCGGAAGAGGCGTTGGCCATCATCCCATCTCTGACGTTCATCTCCAGCAGATACGTTCCCATACGTTCGGCCGTGAAGGACGGATGAAGTTGAGTCGTGCTTGAAAGCCGAGGTTGAGATCCCGCAGGGCTACCAGAAATCTTCCACTCCACCACGGGAGCACCATCCCAGGCGAAGGCTTCCGCGTCCTCAAGCACCAGCGAGTCGCCTGGGTTCATCTGACGATTCCTGCCGGCGTAAGCGCCGGGATCACGCTGTGACACCAGCGCGTTCACATCTGCGTATGTCGCAGCGTAGTAGCCGTCGTCAATCGGGAAGCCCCACCCGCGAAACCGCGCTCGCAGATCGGTCCCGGTCGCAGCACTCCAGGCACTGGCAAACAGCGTCGCCTGAGCCACTGCCGTGGAAGGGAACGTGAACCGATAGCCCTCATTGGCTGGTAAGAAGACTGACCAGAAGCGGTATAGGCTCCTAAGCCCGTAATCTTCGATCAACACCATCACCATGTCATCGACGACATCCGCTGTCAGAGAGGCGTAGTTCGCTCCGCCCGCCACATACGCCTCGAGCCTCTGAGGACGGCTGTAAGGGGCAACCACGGGATTCCACCCAACAGAGCTCAAGATATTGCTCATCACGTCTTGTGGAATGCCCAGATCCGCCTGCTTCTGCCGCAGCCTCTCCCCGGCGTACATATCAAGCACGGAGGCGAGGCCTTCTGAGTAGGCGGCGCTGGATTGCACTCCGACGAACTGGCCGAACTTCCCCGAGGCGAAGCTGAAATTGTGGCCCATCTCGTGGAAGAATACGCCCCATTGCGGCGACTCCGGCGGATAAGCAACGATCAAGCAACTGTTGTGGATGCTCCTGTCAATACTCGTGCCGAGCCGCACAGGATTTCCAGACAAGCCGCAGGGCGCTGTCGCCAGGGGCGCGGGATCGTTAGCCAAATGCTGCACGTCACCTTTGAAGGGTTTGAGGCCGGAAAGCTCAGTCTCCATGAGGTAGGCGTGCTCAGTCAATCTGGCGACATCAAAGCGGCGGAAGAGGTCCTGATAATCGACATTCAAGTAGCCTTCTAGAATGTCGAACACCACGTGCGGCTGCTCAAGACGAGTCATGCTGCGGCCTAGTGGCGCGGAAAGCACTCGCACGACAGTTGCGTTACTCGCACCGATGCCATCAAGGCTTGCGTTGATATACGGCGTCTCCCCAAAGAGCTGCGGTGGCCGAAGCCCCGTCACAAGCCCTGAGGCGGTCACTGAGGCCACCTGGTTTCCTCCTTGAAATTGGAGATTCCTACCAGTCAGGTTGACCGCTGAGCCGTCGGCATTGGTGACGTCCAACTGGATCTGGCCCGTACTGCCAGGGGTCAGGATCATCAGGGACGGCCGCAACCGAAAATGCCCGGCGTAGACGTGTGCGGTGGCAGTTCTAGGCAAGCCGCCGACTTGGACCGTGACATCCGCCTGGCCGAAGCCAGCGCTCGAAACGGTGCCTGTTCCATCGGCCACAACCACCGAGGGTGCACTGCTCGTAAAGGTCACAACCCTCCCTGACAGTGGGAGCCACTTCCCAGCGGCGTCACGGAGCTGAACGCGCAGTGGTTCGGAGGTATGTCCGTCGCGCAGCGATACGATTTCCGGGACAACCCTCACCGCGATGGAACAGACAGGGTCCTCTGCGTTCGTCACGGTCACTGCAACGCTCTCTGAGATCAAACCGGAGGAAGTCGTGCCAGTCACGGCGACTTTGTATATCCCGTTCTGCTTGTAGGTGTGGGTCACCCCGAACCAGGCCTGGGAAGTTGTACCATCGCCCCAGTCCCACGCCGGCGGCCCGGTCAGGCCGAGCATCACCCCGTTCATTTGAACCTCGCCGCAGGGGCCGGCCGCTTGAAGCCATATGGCCGCCGCGGGCTGGGCAAGGAGGATCAGCGTCCCGATGAGGACGCCAAGGCGGTATCGAGATGCTCGCCACCTAACGATCCCAAAAATCGACATAGGCCATTTCCCCCCTGTGACACTCATCTTGAGAGTTCACATTGCCCTCCCGGCCTCAGGTCAGTATACACCGTGCTGTTGGTCTTGAAGCCTGAAAACGAAGCATCGCGGATTTCCAGCCACCTCTCGTCTCACCATCACACGTCACTAACCGGCTACACCAGCGGATAGTCAACTTCTAAGCACTTGCATCGGGTACTCTTGCGGGCGGGAGAAAGGCCAATACAAGCTTCACGGAGGTGTTGGCGCGGGTGCGAGAGGCATCGAGGACGTCCATGTCGAACTGGCGTTGGAGGATGTCGGTCAGCAGGCCGAAGTACACGTGTCGCTAGGTGCCGGTGAACATGCGCGCGACGTGCGCCGCAACTGATCCTCGTGTTCGACCATGTGGCGGACGAAGTCGTAGCGGTGTTTGGCCTTGGGCGTGCGCTCGTACTCCAGCGCGAACTCCGACCGACGCCGCCGAGGAAAAGGGCGGGCATTCCGCGTCCCAAAAACGGTACTGACGGATGGCCCCGTCGGCCTTGACAACACAACGAGATGGTTCTCAAGAAAATCCCCGCCGGATCGACCTCCGGCTCGTCAAAACAAGAGTCACTTCTCGCTACTGGGAGTTAACGGGAGTCTGTTGAGAGCCGATCTTGCTTGGAAGTTGTTGAAAGGGTTGGTTGCGGGGGTAGGATTTGAACCTACGACCTTTGGGTTATGAGCCCAACGAGCTACCAGACTGCTCCACCCCGCAACTCTATCCTAACGCAGATGGGCAGTGCGGTCAATGGCGGCGTGCGCCTCCGGATTCGGCCCTTCTGCTATTCTTCTTGCTGAAGTGTTCAGCCGCCGCCATCGCAAAGTCAGGGTGCTCTTCGGGTTGTCGGACGTGCTGCTGACGGCGCTGGCCTTCGAGGCCGCTTATCGGACCCGTCTCCACCTCAACCTGGAGAAGGCCTTCTTCCTGGAACCCACTTTCCATCTGCTCCTGTTGGGGGCGGCTGTGGCCGCCTTACTTGCGCTGGGCCTCTGGTCCAAAGTTTATGACCGGCTGGACTCCGGAAATCCCATCGTCATTCTGCGCGATACCTTGCGCCAGTGCGTGCTGGGCACCGCCGTCGTGGTGCTGTTCCAGTACCTCTTGCGCCAGGATGTGAGCCGCCTTTTCCTGGCGTTGTTCGGGGCCTACAGCATGGTTCTGCTGGGGTTGTTCCGGCTCTCCTCGGGCGGACTCGTCAGAATCGCCAGGCGCGAATTCGGGGCGCACCATTTCGTGCTGGTGGTGGGACTTGGTGAAAGAGCACGTCGTCTGGGTGAAGCTCTCGAGAGGTCGGCCAAGTACGGAGTCAAGCTCATCGGCTTTCTGGCGGATGCGCCCGAGACGCCGCCGGCGGAGATCCACCTGCAGTCGGCCCACAAGGTGTTTCCCCTCGGCGAGCTGCCAGCGCTGCTGCGTGGGCACGTCATCGATGAGGTTCTGTTTGCCGTGGACAGCCGGCAACTGGCCGAACTCGAGGAAGTCTTCCTGCTGTGTGACGAGGAGGGGGTGCGCACACGCGTCGCGGTGGACTTCTTCCCGCACGTCAACAGCACGGTGTATCTGGAGCGGCTGGGGAGCACGCCGCTGCTCACTTTTTCCGCCTCGCCGCACGACGAGATCCGGCTCATGGCCAAGAGGGCCCTCGACATTGTCGCCTCCACCGCCGGCCTGATTGTGCTTCTGCCGTTCATGGCCTTGATCGCCCTGTTGATCCGGCTGACCTCGCCCGGTCCCGCCATCTTCCGCCAGCAGCGCTGCGGGCTGAACGGCCGGCGTTTTGTGCTCTACAAGTTTCGTTCGATGTGCCGCGACGCGGAACAAATGAAGGCCTCGCTGGAACACTTGTCCAGCAAGGCAACGGCGTTCAAGCTGCCCGGCGATCCGCGCGTCACGCCGCTCGGCCGCTTCCTGCGCAAATTCTCGATTGACGAGTGGCCGCAACTTTGGAACGTACTGCGCGGTGACATGTCGCTGGTCGGTCCGCGACCCTCCGTCCCCGAGGAAGTGGAGCGCTATCTGGGCTGGCAGCGGCGGCGCCTTCGGATGCGGCCCGGCCTGACCTGTTCGTGGACGCTGGCGGGGCGCGATGAGGTCGATTTCGAGACCTGGATGAAGCTGGACATGCAGTACATCGACAACTGGTCACTGGCGGGGGACTGGAAGATCCTTCTCCAGACGATTCCACGGGTCATCACCGGGAAGGGAGCGAATTGAGCCATGCACCTGGTTCCAACACAGGAGGAAGTAGTCAAGCTGCTGGAGCAGACCGGCGCGTTGCGGCAAGGGCACTACGAGTACCCGAACGGCCTGCATGCCGACGAGTATCTGCAAGTGCCGCTGGCCATGCGGTACTACCAGCACGCCAAGACGCTGAGCGTGGGGCTGAGCCGGCAACTCCGCGCCAACCCCGAGATACGCGCCATCATCCCTGAGCTGTCCATCGTGACGCCTGCCACGGGCGGCTTGCCGGTGGCGTATGGCGTCTGCGAGGCGCTGCGGGCCCACCAGGTCTACTGGGCGGAGAGGGAGGACGAGCGCGAGCCCATGCGCTTTCGCCAGTACCTGGAGCAGTTGGCCGGCGAGAAAGTCCTGCTGGTGGACGACATCCTGCGCACCGGCAGCAAGCTCACCGAGTTGAAGAAACTGGTCGAGTCCAACGGCGCGCAGGTGGTCGGACTGGCCGTAGTGGTTTACCAGCCGACTCCGAAGACGCCTGACTTCAGCCCGCTGCCCTTCTACTACCTGGCCAAGCTCGACGGCATCTACCACCAGGAC
Source organism: Bryobacterales bacterium (assembly GCA_963744775.1). Lineage (GTDB taxonomy): Bacteria > Acidobacteriota > Terriglobia > Bryobacterales > Bryobacteraceae > CAVUVG01. The sequence goes on along the minus strand of CAVUVG010000019.1, from coordinate 111,554 downwards.
GCCGCGAGCTGCGACCTGTGCAAGCGCGGCGTTGCCCTGGAGAAGATTCGCGTATAGGGCACGCCTTGAGTGGGGCAGCGCCCCTACGGCAGCGGCGTTTCGCGCTGGAGCAGGTGCAGGTAGTTGCCGTCCGGGTCGGTGAAGAAAACCAGCTTGACCCCTTTGCTGTCCACAGGCTCCGACACGAATGGGACGCCCATCGCCTTCAGCCGGCTGTAGACGGCATCAAAATCGCTTACGGCGATGGCCAAGTGCCGCAGGCCGGGATCCTTCATGGTCTGCACGGGGCGGGCGCCTTCCGAGGTGATGATCTCGATCATCGAGCCGTTGGCGGCCTTGATGAAAACAGTCTTGCCGGAGTTGTAGTTGATCTTGAAATTCAGCGTCTCAACGTACCACTGGGCCAGCTTCTGCGGATCGGGCGAGGCAATCGCCACATGTTCAATTCCGACGATCATATCAAGGGCATTCTATCAGGCTCAGGGGGCCAGCGTGAAGTTCACGTCGATCTGGGTCACGACTTCCACCGGCTTGCCATTGAGCTCCGTAGGCTGGTAGACCCACTGGCTGACAGCCTCCTGTGCGGCGGGCACCAGCAAGGGAGCGTCCCGAAATCAGCGCGAGATTCTGGATCTTCCCGTCGACTCCGATGACGGCGGTGAAACTCACCGGGCCCTGGATGCGCGCCTGCCGGGCGAGGGGTGGATAGGCCGGGCGTATGGCGTGGATAAGCTTCGACGATTGCTCGGCGCCACCAACCGGGACGCGCTGCACGCCCGCGGGCGGCAGACCGGGCGGGGGGAGGGGCGGTAGCGGGACGGAGGCGCCGGCGCCCAATGTGATCGTGAACTCCACGAGGACCAGCCCTTTCTCGGGGCCGGGCCGGAAGCTCGGTATTGCCCTTGCGTGGAGATCGACGTCACGGACCGCTTCGATGATCTTGTCTCTCAGTTCGATCGAGAACGGCTGTCCTTGAAAGGGCGCGAGCCGGGAGCGCATTGCGTTTTGCAGCGGCTCGGGAAGATAGTAGACATCGATGCTCCCAACAACGTACTTGGTGTTGGGACTGGACGCGGCTGCTGGAGGCGGTGCTGGCGCGGGAACCGCGCTTGGCGGCGGCAGCCGGAAGTCGATCGTGACCTGAATTCTTGCCGGCGTGGATGCGTCCTTCACGTAGTGCCACTGGAACACGGCCTCCAGGGCGCTCCGCCGCAGTTCTGCCGGACCTGACAGCACACGGACATCCGAGACAATTCCTCCCGAGTCGAGGGTCGCCTCGACTACCACTATCCCTTGGACCCCTTTGGTGATTGCTTCCGCCGGATACCGTACAGACGTGCGATGCAGCATCCGGCCTCCGGTCTCCACGCTGACGCCCGGCGCGTCGGCGACGGCGCCCTGCAGGGTTTCCACCTGCGGGCTGCCTTGCAGCGGGAACGAAGACACCACAAACCATGCCGTCAACATGAGCATCGCGGCAATCGAAACGTAGGATGAGACGAGACGTCGTTTGGACACGGTAACCTCCTTCAACAGAGAATGAATCCGGCTCGCCAGGTGGCGTTTGCGCAGGAACAGCGTCGCGGGGGCCAGATCGAGCTGCGGCCGGCCGCCGCCAAGCGCCAGGAGCGCCTGGACGTAAGGCTCGCGGGACTCGGTGATCGAAACCACTGCCCGGTCTACGACCTGCTCCCGCGCCAGTCGGATCTGTCCGAGAAGCCACCAGACCGCCGGATGGAACCAAAGCAGCGCGCCCGCAAACTCCTCGCACACGGTGAATAGCCAGTCCCGGCGGCGGACGTGCAAAAACTCATGACAGGCGATGCCGAACTGGGCCTCGGCAGGCTGTTCCAGCACCGCGGGCGGTAACAGGATAATCGGGCGGCGAAAGCCGAAAGTGACCGGCCCGCCCACGGCATCCGATACGCGCACTTCCGCCTCGGCGCCTGTACGTACCCGCGCGTCATCGACGGCCTCCGGCAGCGGTTGAAGCGGAGCGGCATCCGCGCGATAGCGTCTCAGCCGCAGCGAAGCCGACCAGAAGCCAGAGAAATCGCGCAACGGCGCCCGCTGCAAGTACCCCAAGAGCCGCCTTTTCAAACGGGATCCGCGTCCCGGCCGGAGACGGGGTGGAGGCGGGCGTTGCAGGCGCTGCGACCGTGGCGGCGGGCTCCGTTATCACCACCAACGGCCTGTGCCACGGCTGGAGCATGGGGAGAAGCAGACTGGCTACGAGCAGCGCCTGGAAGTACACAAGCTGCGTTCGTGGATGGCGCACCCGAAGCAGGAACGGGAGAAGTCCGCCGACCGCAACCAGCGCCAGCACCTGGGCGCTGTAGGCGAGGACGTTGTTCCAGAGCAGCGCCGGCGCTCATGACGGCCTCCCCTTCATGAGCCGGGCGATTTCTTCCAGCTCTTCCTGGCTGAGGTGCTCGTTCTCCACCAGGTGCACCAGCAAAGGTTTGGCCGAGCCGTTGAAAACGCGGCTGACGAAGTCATTGACCATGGAGCCCACCACCTTGCTCTTGGGCTGGGCGGGCCGGTACACGTGCGCTTTCTCGCCCTGGTTCCTCTTCAAATACCCCTTTTGTTCGAGGATCCCCATCATGGTCATGACGGTGGTGTAGGCGATCTTCCGCTTCTGAAGCAACTCCTCGTAGACATCCCGCACTGTAACGCTGTGGTGCCGCCAGACGACTTGCATGATTTCGAGCTCGTGCTCGGTAAGGACAGGCTTGCGGACGCGCATACTAAATATTTAGTACCAAATGTTTAGTATGTCAAGAGAAAAATGTAGGGGCACGGCGCTGCCGTGCCCACGCCGGGGACGTGCCCCTACTGCAGCGCGGCGAGGAGGTCGCCGGTTTCGTGCAGCAGGTTCAGGCGGGCGGCCTCGATGGCGTAGGTGCTCTCGACGAACGCCAGCCACTTGTCGTCCTCGGCCAGGCGGGCTTCTTCCACCTGGCGCAGCGAGGCGCGGCCCTCTTCGATCTGGGCCAGCAGCACCGACAACTGCTCGCGGGCGACGTCGAGGTCCAGCCGGGCGACGTCCCGCGCCGACTCCGCGTTCCGGGCCTGTTGGTACAGGCGCCGGGCGTCCCTTTCGATCCGGCTGCGCGCGGATTGGAGTTCCAGCCGCAGCCGCGCGGCGTCGGCCTCGGCTTGGCGGACATGCGCGCCCACCGCGGGCCCGGCGAGCAGGGGAATCTGAAAAGAGACGCCGATCTGTCCGTTATGCCGCTGAAACTTGCGGAAGAAATCCTCGTAGTTGTTGTAGCGTCCCAGCAGTGCATACTGCGCCACCAGGTCCACACGCGGCAGCCAGGCAGCCTTCTGAGCGCGAACCTCGAAACCCTTGGCCGTCAGCGCCGACTCCAGACGGCGCACTTCCTTGCTGTTGGCCAGCGCGGCCTCCGCGCAGGCGTCCGCACCCGCCGGCAACGCAGCGGGAGTCCGGTCCTCCACCGCCACCCGAATTCGCTCACTCGATTCAAGCCCCAGGAGCAGCGCCAGCGAGCTTTCGGCATCTTCCCGGCCGGCTTCGAACCCCTGCAGGCGCTGGCGCGCCCGAGCCAGGTTGAGATCGGCCCGCTTGGCCTCGACCGGCAACTCCCGCCCGTCGCCAACCCGCAGGCGCACCGTCTCGGCGATCCGCTGCAGGCTCTCTACCTGCCGGCGGGCCGTTTCCGCCATTCGAGCCTGGCGCTCGGCGTCGAGGTAAGCCAGCGCCGCCCGGAGCGCCACCTCCTCCCGTCTGGCGGAGGTGTCGATCGCGGCGCCGCGCGCGTTCTCCCGAGCTTGGGCGACCAGGTGGGTCTGCGGGCGATTGAAGATGAACTGGCTGGCCTGGGCCTGGATGATGGAAGGCGTCGCGCCCTCGATGCTCATCGGAATGCCGCTGCTGTAAGCCAGCCCGCTCCCAGCGGCAACCTTTGGCGCGAAGGGATCCCGGGCCACTCGAACCGCCTCGGCGGCTTTTCGCTCGTCCAGGCGTGCCAGCGCGATCTCGGGGTTCTGTTTCAATGCGAGATCGACCGCCTCCCGCAGAGTGATGGTCCGCACCTGGGCGGCGGCCGCCCCCACGGTCAGAATCAATGCCAAGCCAAGTTTGCGCATGAGAACTCTCCGGACTACTCGTATCGCAGGGCCTCGGTCGGGTTCAGACGCGCCGCCCGGCTGGCGGGCAGCAGACCGAACACCAATCCCACGAGGCAAGAGACGGCGAATGCCACCACGATCGAGGTGATCGAGATGGGTATCCGCAGGCCTTCCACAAAAAACTGCACGCTGAGGGGCATCGAAACACCCAACAGAATGCCCACCACCCCGCCGGACAGGCTCAACAGCATCGCCTCCAGCAGGAACTGCTGCATCACTTCGCGCCGCGAGGCCCCGACGGCCATGCGCACGCCGATCTCCCGGGTCCGCTCCGTCACCGTGACCAGCATGATGTTCATGATCCCGATTCCCGAGATGATCAGCGCGATGGCGGAGATCAGGATCAGCACCAGGGTGAGGATGAGGGCGATGTTTTCGGCCGCGCTCAGGATAGCCGTAAGGTTCTCCACCAGGTAGCGGGCGCCGGGGCGGTGCCTGCTCTCCAGGATGCGCTGCACGGCCAGGGTGACCGCCGGCACGTCCTCGGAACGCTGGACTTGCACGTACATGGGGTCGATGCGCTCAATCGGCGTGAAGTACCGGATCACCGTAATCGGAATCAGCACCGTCTCCCCGGAAAGCTCCGACAACCCGAAGCTGGCCACTTTCTCCTTGAAGGTCCCGATCACGGTGAACTGGATGCCGTGGACCTTCAGAATCTGGCCGACGGAGGCCTGCGGGCTTCCGTAGAGGCGGCGCGCGAGCTTTTCGGTCAGCAGGGCCACACGCTGCCGGAGGCTCACGTCGCTCCAGTCCAGGAACCGTCCCGACACCACGAGCAGGTTGCGCACCGGCCGGTAGTGCTCATCCGAGCCGATGACCTGGACGTTCTCCTCCCTGCCCTGGATGACCATCTGATCGTACTGGGTCATGACGCCGGTCGCCGCCACGATCTGGGACCCCAGTTGCTCGCGAACCGCCTCGATGTCCGCCAGTTTCACGAAGTCCTCGGCGACCTCCGCCCCGGTCTGCCCGGCGTTCACGCAATAGGCGTAAATCATGTTGGAGCCGACGCCACGGATCTGCTCCAGGATGTAATCGCGGCTGGTGAGGGAAATGGTTACGACCAGGATGACGGAGGCGTTGCCGATGACCATGCCCAGGGCTGTCAGCAGAGAACGTACTTTGTTGGCGCTGAGGGCGCGAAAGCTGAACCGGAACGCCTCGCCGAGGTTCATCAGGCCATTCTCATCAGCTGCCCACCTGTCTTCAGCAGGCGCTCGGCCTCGCGGCGGGGAGGGTGGTCGGGGGTCAAGGGCGAGTTGATGATAGCGCACCAGAAGTGTCGCGCGCCTGCTCCAGGTTGCGCTTGGCCCGGATGCAGGCCCTGGCGCGTTCAAACAGGAGGTTCGGATCGTTGGGATCGACTTGCTCGGCCTGGCGGAAGGCGGCGTCACTCTTCTCGAATTGACCGCTCTTGGACAGGAACTTGGCCAGTTCGATGAACCGGCCGACTTGCCGCGGCGCCAGTTCCACGGAGCGGCGCAACTGCTCCTCGGCGTCACTGTATTCCTTTTGTTTGCCGGCAATCAGGCCCAACCTGTAGTGGTACTCGGCCGGATCGCTCTCGCGTGTCTTCTCGGCGAGCGCCTTGGCCTTCTCCATCCCGCCACCCAGGAAACCGGGGGCCTCCAGGTAGTACTCGAAAAAGTCGCTGGCGGCCTCGGTGTTGGCCGGGTCGAGGGTAACCGCCTGCTCGAAACTGGCCCGGGCTTTGGTCGCCAGGCCGGGCGCGGTCAAAAAAGTCGACGTCTCGGCCCGCCGCCCATAGGCCCTGCCCAGCCAGAGGTGCGCTTCGCTGTTGTCGGGCGCCAGGCGCACCGCCTCCTCCAGAGCTTCCGACGCCTTCTTGAAGTCCCCCAGCATGTACTGGCACTTGCCGGTAAGAATGTAAACTGGAGCGGATCGGCCGGAGATTCCGCCAAGCAGGCGCAAGGCCGCTTCGTAATCGGTGCGCTGGTACAAGTTTCGCGCACGCGCCAGCTCGGTGACCTGTCCCAAGCCGGACGTAGCCAGCAATACCGTCAGAATCAACAAGTTGCGCATCTGCGCGCCCTGCCCTTGCCAGTGCCCTTTCATCTTAGCCCATCACCCCACTGTTTGAATAGATGCAAAGAGGTGTATCCCGGGTACAGCTTCGCGGTTTGAGCTACGATAAACACTCGGTGACTTGGAAGAGGCTCGCCGTACTGCTCGCCATCTCGGTCCTTGCGGTTCTCGTCCACGGGTATCACTACGGCATTGAAGATGAAGCTATTTATCTCCCTGCCGTCAAACAGCACCTGAATCCGGCGCTGTATCCCTTCGATTCGGCCTTCTTCGCCTCCCAGTGCCGGCTGACGCTTTTCGATGAAACGATGGCACTGCTCAGCCGGACGACGCACCTGCCGCTGGACTGGACGTTCTTCGGCGTCTACCTGCTCTCGGCTTTCCTGCTGGTGCTGGCCCTGCGTCAGCTCTCCGAGAGATTCTTCCAGGACGAATCGGCTCGTTGGGGAGCGGTGCTGCTGCCTTCGGCGTTGTTAACGCTGCCCGTGGCCGGAACTGCCCTTTTCATCATGGACCAGCATGTGCACCCGCGGAACCTGGCAACCATCGCGTTGCTGTTCGCGGTGGTGAAGGCTCTCGATAAGAAGCTGGTCCCGGCATTCGCACTATTGGCGGCGGCGGCGTTGTTTCATCCGCTAATGGCTTTGTTCGGCGCGTCGCTCGCCGTGATGCTGGCATGGCCGGCGTTGAGATGGCATCTGGCGGGCTTTGTGCTGCTGACTCCCTTTGCGTGGTTTCTGCTGCCGCCGGTATCGACGGCGTGGAAGCAGTCGAGCTACTCCTATTTCTTTCTCTCCCAGTGGGCCTGGTATGAGTGGGTCGGCATCTTCGGCCCGCTGGTGGGGTTGATGGGATGCGCCTGGTGGGCGGCCTCCCGGGGGCTGACGGTGATGGCTGTCAGCGCACGGAGACTCGCCTCGTATCGGGGGCTTCTACTTCCTGGTCGCGCTAGCCTTCACTTTTCTGGATCGCCTTACGCCGCTGGCGACCCTGCAACCCATGCGGAGCCTGCAGCCGGTCTACCTGTTCTTGTTTCTCTTTTTAGGTGGCATGGCGGGACAAGCACGAAGGCGGTATTGGACGCCCGCGCTGGTATTGTTCCTCGGGCTTTGCGGCGGAATGTACTACGCGCAGCGGCAGGAGTTCCCGGCCAGTGCGCACATCGAATGGCCCGGCCGCATTCCGGACAACGACTGGCTTCGCGCTTTCGACTGGGTCCGGCGCAATACGCCGCCGCGGGCCTACTTCGTGATGGATCCCAACTACATGGAGCTGCCGGGGGAGGACTTCCATGGCTTCCGTGCCCTGGCCGAAAGAAGCCTTTTCGCGGACCAGATCAAGGACCGCGCCGTGGCCTCGGTCTCCCCGGAGATGGCCGGGGAGTGGCTCGAGCGGCGTGAGGCCCTGCGGGGCTGGAAGAACTTCAGCCGCGCGGACCTGCAGGCTTTCAAACAGCGCTTTGGCGTCGACTGGGTCATGTTCGAACGCGCCTCCCCTCCCTTTTCGGACGGCCTGAACTGCCCCTATCAGAACCAACAAGTTCGGATTTGCCGCATCGATTAGCAGGGCCGGCGCGCTGTTGGCATACAATATCCCTTTATCCCTCCGTGAGTCATCCAAACCGCCTCCTACTTAGCGGGGACGAAGCCGTAGCGCTGGCCGCGCGGGACGCTGGCGTTCGTCTGGGAACCGGCTACCCGGGCACGCCCTCCACCGAAATTCTGGAGGCATTCTCCGATTACGGCGGCAAGGCGCAATGGGCGCCGAACGAAAAGGTGGCCATGGAGGTCGCCATTGGCGCGGCCTATTCCGGCGCGCGGGCGCTGGTGACCATGAAGCACGTGGGGTTGAACGTGGCCGCCGACCCGCTTGTTCACGGTGACCTACACCGGCGTAACGGGGCGCCCTGGTGATCGTCTCGGCCGACGACCCCGGGATGGCCTCCAGCCAGAACGAACAGGACAACCGGCGCTACGCGGTCGCGGCCGGGCTGCCCATGGTCGAGCCCTCCGACTCGCAGGAGGCGTACGATTTCACGCTGCTGGCCATCGAAGTTTCCGAACGGTGGGGCCTCCCGGTGCTGCTGCGCCTCACCACCCGCGTGTGCCATTCCAAGACGGTCGTGCGGCCGCGCGAGTCCGTCCCCGCCGCTCCGGCTCCAAAATTCGAACGAGATATCCAGAGCCGCGTGATGATCCCCGCCTACGCCCGCCCGGCCCACCGGCGGCTGCGGCGGAAACTCGACGAAATCGCCGCGCTGGAACGAAGCTTCCGGCCCGAACCCGCAAGTCAGCGGCGCGCGCGAGCTGGGCATCATCGCCTCGGGTATCGCCTATATGCACGCACGTGAGGCGGCCCCTGATGCAGCCATGCTGAAACTCGGCATGACTTATCCGCTGCCGGTGGAGAAGATCCGCGCCTTCGCCGGAAGCGTCGAGCCGCTGTGTGGTGATCGAGGAAGGCGACCCGTACCTGGCGGATGCGATTCGCGCGGCGGGCATCGCCGTGGAATCGAAGCCCGAGATGTACCGCTTCGGCGAGCTGAATGTCGCCCGCGTCCGCCGCATTCTGGCCGGGGATCTCTCGCCCGAGCCCGCGCCGCCGCCGGGCACCCCGCCGAGCCTGTGCAAGGGCTGCCCGCACCGCGTGGTTTTCCAGGCGTTGCACGATCTGGACTGCATCGTCTCCGGCGATATCGGCTGTTACTCCCTGGGCGTGCTTGCCGCCCTTCGAGGCGATGGACGCGCTGGTGTGCATGGGGGCCGCGATCGGCGTCGGGCTGGGGATGCGGCACACGCTTGGGCCCGAAGAGGCGCGGCGCGTGGTGAGCGTCATCGGCGACAGCACCTTCGTCCACAGCGGGATCACCGGGCTGGTGGAGATGGTCTACAATCCGCCGCCCAGTGGGCACCTGTTGATCATCCTGGACAACGGCACCACGGCGATGACCGGGCTTCAGGAGCATCCCGGCACCGGCCGCACGCTGGAGCACCGGCCGACCGGCAAGGTTCGCTTCGAAGAACTGGCTCGCTCCATGGGTCTGAAACGCGTCCACGTCATCGATCCGACACTGGGCCAGACCGCATTCCGGGACTTGGTGAAAGAATGCCTGGATTCGGGCGAACTGGCGGTGATCATCGCGCGGCGGGACTGCCTGCTGGCGGCCGGCAAGATCAAGGCCTACGAGAAGTGCGAGGAGCGCCCCGATGAACAGTGAGGTCACCAACGTGGTGGTGGCGGGGCTCGGCGGCCAGGGAGTCCTGAAGGCCTCCGACATCGTGGCCGAAGCGGCCTTCCGGGCGGGGCTGGACGTGAAGAAGAGCGAAGTTCACGGCATGAGCCAGCGCGGGGGGTCGGTGGCCAGCGATGTCCGGTTCGGGCGTGAAGTTCTGAGCCCCATGGTGCCGCCGGGCGAGGCGGATTTCCTGGTGGTTGTGGACGACGGCCAGATCGAGACCAACCGGCACCTCTTGCGGCGCGGCGGTATACTAATCCATCCGGGAATGATCGATCTTGACAGGCTCGCCTCCAAACGGAGCTTGAACGTGGCTCTGGTTGGGGCGCTCAGCGCCTGGCTCGCCATCCCGGAAGAAGACTGGCTGGCGGCAGTCCGCGCCAGCCTGGGCGAGCACCTGCACGCGGCCAATCTGGCGGCATTCCGGTTGGGCCGGGCCGCAGTCCAGAAGTAACCAAAGGGAGCGCAACTAATGACTCAGACTCGTGAAGCCATGGAGACGCACTATCATCCCGCCAGCGCCCCGGATTACATCCCAACGCCGATGCTGAAGAAGCTGCAACTGGAGCGGTTGCGGGCGATCGTGCGGCGCGCCTATGACAACGTCGGATTGTTCCGCCGGCAGTTGGATGAGCGCGGATTGGCGCCCTCGGACGTGACTTGCCTGGATGACATCTCCCGCCTCCCGTTCACCGTCAAGCACGACCTGCGGGACAACTATCCCTTCGGCCTGTTCGCCAGTCCGATGCAGGAAGTGGTCCGCCTGCATGCCTCCAGCGGCACCACGGGCAAGCCCATCGTGGTGGCTTACTCGCGGGAAGACGTGGATGTCTGGACCAACGCCATGGTGCGGACCCTGGCCTCCTGCGGGCTGAGCAAGGGCGACATTGCGCAGAACGCTTACGGCTACGGCCTGTTCACCGGCGGCCTCGGCTTCCACTACGGCGCCGAAGGGCTGGGGGCGACGGTCATTCCGATCTCCGGCGGCAACACGGACCGGCAAATCATGGTCATGAAGGACTTCGGCGTCACCGCCATCTGTCTGCACTCCTAGCTATTTCGTGCACATGATCGAGCGGGCCGGCGAGCTGGGCGTCGATATGCGGGAGCTCCCCCTGCGCGTGGGCGTGTTCGGCGCCGAGCCGTGGAGCGACTCGATGCGGCGTCATATCGAGTCACACACCCGGATCAAGGCTTACGACATTTACGGCTTGTCCGAGATCACCGGCCCCGGCGTCGCCACCGAATGCGCCTGCCAGAACGGCCTGCACGTTTTCGAAGATCACTTCTACCCGGAGATCGTCAATCCCGAAACCGGCGAGACGCTGCCCGAGGGCCAGGAAGGCGAACTGGTGCTGACGACCCTCAGCAAGCGGGCCATGCCGCTTCTGCGATACCGCACCCGCGACATCACGGCCTTCATTCCCGAGCCCTGCGCATGCGGCCGCACGTTGCGGCGCATCCACCGCATCAGCCGCCGCAGCGACGACATGTTCATCATTCGCGGCGTGAACGTGTTCCCGTCCCAGGTCGAAGCCGCGCTGCTGGCGGTGGAGGGCACTCTGCCGCATTATGAGATCGTCCTGACGCGGGAAAAAGGCCTGGACGCCATGGAGGTCCAGATCGAAGTGACCCCTGAGTTCTTCAGCGACAAGATCGGCGCCCTGGAGGACCTACAGGGGCGTCTGGTGCAGGCGCTGGATCACGTGCTGGGGATCCGGGTGCATGTGCGGCTGGTCGAGCCGCATAGCATCCAGCGGAGCGAAGGCAAGGCCAAGAGGTTGATCGACCGCCGAAACCTGGTCTAGAGAATGAGGCAGCCATGAAGATCCATCAGTTGTCGTTATTCCTCGAAAACAAGCCGGGGCGTCTCATCGAACCGTGCCGCCTGCTGGCCGATGCGGGTATCAATGTCCGGACGCTCTCGGTGGCCGATACGCAACAGTTCGGCATCCTGCGGATGATCGTGTCCGATTGGCAGAAGGCGACGGCGTTGCTGACCGGCGCCGGCTGTGTCGTCAAGGTAACCGAGGTGCTGGCCGTCGAAGTGCCGGACCGCCCGGGCGGCCTGGCCGGGGTGCTCGAACTGTTCGAGAACAGCGGAGTCAACATCGAGTACATGTACGCCTTCACCTTCGGGCGGCAGGACAGGGCGGTGTTGATCTTCCGCTTCGACAAGCCCGACGAGGCCATCGAGCGCCTGAAGACGGCGGGCATGAACGTGATCGAGAGCGTGGACGTTTACAGCGGCGGATCCGCGGCATGAGCATCGCCCGGACCGTCGCCGGACAACTCGAGCGTGCTTCCTGGATCCGCAGGATGTTTGAAGAGGGCGCGCGCCTCAAAGCGGAACGCGGCGCCGAGAACATATTCGACTTTACGCTGGGTAACCCGGACGTCGATCCGCCTCCCCAGGTACTGGCCGCGCTGGCCCGCCTGGCCACGGAACATCCGCCACAGATCCATGCCTACATGCCGAATGCGGGCTTCCCGCAAGCCCGCCGGGCCGTGGCCGCTCACCTGGCCCGGAAGACGGGGCTGCCCTTCACCGCCGATCACATCCTGATGACCATCGGCGCCGCCGGCGCGTGCAATGTGTTTCTGCGCTCGGTAATCGACCCCGGCGATGAGGTCATCCTGTTGATGCCCTGCTTCTCCGAGTACCCGTTTTACATTCAGAACCACGCGGGCAGGATGGTTCCAGTGGAGACGGACGAGAGCTTTCTGCCGGATATCGAGCGGATTGCCGCGGCCATTACCCCGCGCACCAAGGCGATCATCCTCAACTCTCCCAACAACCCCACCGGCAGGATCTATCCGGAGCGGGTTCTCCAGGAACTGGATCGCCTGATTTCCAGCCTGGACCATCCCGTCACGGTGATCAGCGACGAGCCCTACACGCCGATCGTGTTTGACGGCCGGACGCACCCACAGGTCGTCTCCATCATCGAGAGAACGGTCGTTGCCAACTCCTGGTCGAAGACCTTCGCCGTGCCCGGAGAACGCATCGGATACCTGGCCATCTCGCCCCGCTTGCCGGAAGCGGCGGCGCTGCTCAACGCCGGAACCTTCGCCAACCGCGTCCTGGGCTTCGTCAACGCCCCGGCGATCTGGCAAAGAGTGGTGACGGAAACGATTGACGTCACCCCCGACATCAGCAGCTACCAGGAGAGGCGGGACCTGATGTGCGAGGGGCTGACCCGGATCGGATACGACGTCCCCAAGCCAGAGGCCACTTTTTATATCTTCCCCAAAACTCCTATCCCGGACGATGTAGCCTTCACTCGCCTGATTATTGAGCGAAGGCGTTCTCGCAGTGCCGGGCGCAGGCTTCGGGCGCAGCGGCCATATCCGGCTGTCGCTCACCGTGCCACGAAGCACCATTGAAAGATCGCTACCGGCCTTCGAGCGTGCCTTCCAGCGCTCGAAAGCCCCCGGCCCCCAAGGAATTACATGAGACGATCCATTATTCTGCTCTTATGCGCGGCCCTGCGGCTCAGCTCGCAGGCGGCACCGGAAAACAAAGTCATCGAGTACGGATTCGAACAGCGGGTCCGGAATGAAAACTGGAACAACATTTTCGACTTCAACGACACGCTGGACGATCAGCGCGTCCAGGTCCGCTACCGGACACGGCTCTGGATGAAGGCCCCGCTGAGCACCAACATAGATTTCAGCGTCGGCCTGAACCAGGAGACCTGCCAGATCATCACCCCGGACCGGCCGTTCAAATTCGACGAAGTCATGTTCGAGACCGCGTATGTCGACGTCAAGAAACTGTTCGTGAAGGGCCTCACGCTTCGAGTTGGACGCCAAAACCTGATGAAGGGGGAAGGGTTCCTGATATTTGAGGGATCACCCGGTGACGGCTCGCGCACCATTTATTTCAACGCCGCCGTGCTGGGCTACACCTGGAAGAAGTCCAAGCTGGAGCTGATCGGGATCTCCGACCCGCGCACGGATCGCTATCTTCCTCGCATTCACGACCGCTCCAAGGCGCTTTTCGACTGGAACGAACAGGCCATCGGCGGCTATTACACGGACACCAACCTTAAGAACACAGCCGTCGAAGCCTATTATTTCTACAAGAAGGAGACGGGCGACTTGCGCCCCTCGACCAATTTTCAGTTCCAGGGCGACCGGCACATCTCCACAGCCGGCGGGCGCGTGGTCCAGAAACTGGGCCGGGGCTACAGTCTCACGGGCGAGATGGCGCTGCAATGGGGTGCGCAGCATCCTAACTACAATGTTTCGGGCCGGGGCGGCTACACCTATCTGAAGAAGACCTTCGGCAGCGCCAACCAGCATTACGTGCTGGGAGGCTACATCGGAATGTCAGGGGATGACCCTTCCACCACCTCCAAGCTGGAAGGCTGGGACCCTCTGTTTTCCCGCTGGCCCAAGTACAGCGAACTGTACATCTACAGCCAGTTCCGCGAGCGCGGCCCGAGCTACTGGACCAACACGGGCATGTGGCAGGCCGAGATGGGCTACTCCCCGGTGAAGCCCGTCAACGTGCGGCTCACCTACTACCGGATGAACGCTTTTTACCCGTTCAATGGGGACCCACGGACGTTCGGCAAAGGTTTGGTACGCGGCAATATGCCCCAGATTCGCGTGGACTACACCGCGAACCGGCATTGGAAAGGCCACGTACTGTACGAGCACCTGGCCCCGGGAAGCTTCTATTCTTACGGCTCTCCATCGTACTTCTTGCGATTTGAAGTGATCTATGCCTACCTGGGTTCGGTCAAAGTAGGCAGTTCGCATTGAAGCGTCGCGAACGCCGAGGGGTGACGGCCGGCTACCGCGCGGTTTCCAGTTCCATGCGCCGCTGGCGCTGCCAGCGCAGGCGCATGCGGTACTCCTGGAACAAAGTGGCGAAGGCGGCCCAATAGTAGCCGGAAACGAACAGCACCAGGAACGGCAGGGCCAAGTAGTTCATGCTGCCGATGGCCCAGTAGACCATGTACAGGAAGTAGGTCCCGACGCCGATCTCGATGTACGGCAGCCAGCCGCTCTTGCGCCGGTACTTGTCGTCCCCCAGGCGCACACGGTCACTGGCGAAGGCGTACTTGGCGGTTCGCACAAAGCTGCTCTTGATGCCGAACAGCGCCTCCAGCACGGCTCGCGTGTTGATGACCGCCAGCCCCACTCCCACGGCCAACAGGGCCGGCATCATGAAGATCGATCGCTTCCAGGTCTTGGGACTCAGCTCGCGCTGGGCCATGAGGTAGAAGGCGGAAATCGACAGGAAAGAAGCGACGATCAGAGGCAGGTCGATCAGAACCATCTGCCACCAGCCGATATAGAAACGGATGATCATCACCGGCAGCATCAGGGCCGAGACGACCATCATCAGCGGGTAAGAGATGTTGGGCGTCAGGTGGAAGATCGCCTCCAGCTTGTGGCGCCAGGGGATGGGCGCACGCAGGATGGCAGGCAATAGCTTCTTGGCCACCTGCACCAGGCCTTTGGCCCAGCGCGATTGCTGGACCTGGAAGGCGTGCATCTCAACCGGCAGCTCCGAAGGGCAGTCCAGAGCCGGGACGTAGACGAAGCGCCATCCCTTGAGCTGGGCACGGTAGCTAAGGTCGCAATCCTCCGTGAGAGTGTCGTGCTCCCAGCCGCCCGCGTCGTCGATCATGCGGCGGCGCAGGATGCCAGCCGTACCGTTGAAGTTGAAAAACAATCCCCTGCCGCAGCGCGCCACGTGCTCCAGCACGAAGTGCCCGTCGAGCAGCATGGCCTCGACCTCGGTCAGCACGTTGTAGTCACGGTTCAGGTAGCTCCAGCGGGTCTGAACGACGCCCACCGCCGGGTCCGTGAAAAAGTGTACCGTGCGCTGCAGGAAATCCACGGGCGGAACGAAATCGGCGTCAAACACCGCGAGCAGTTCGCCGGTGGCGGTCTCCAGCCCTTCCTGTAGAGCGCCCGCCTTGAATCCATGACGGTTGGCACGGTGGCGGTATTCAATCGGGTGCCCCAAGGCACGGTAGCGTTCGACCAGCGCCTCGGTGAATGGATGGGTGTCGTCGGTGGAGTCGTCCAGCACCTGGATCTGCAGGAGTTCCTTGGGATATTCCAGCTTGACGACCTCCTCCAGAAGCCGTTCCACGACGTATCGCTCGTTGTAAAGAGGAAGCTGTACCGTCACGCGGGGAAGCTGTTCAAAGCGCTGGGGCGGTTCCGACTGAAGCTTCTTCCGATGCTTGAGGTAGCCGCGGATGATCTCATAGCGGTGCATCCCGTAAATGGACAGCACCAGCATGATGGCGAAGTAGGGGATGAGAAGGGACCAGTCGAACCAGCTCAGTTGGTGAATACCCGCAAAGGTGTCGTCATTGAGGGCGTTGACGGCCTTCTGCATCGGGGATGCAGCCAACAACAGCGCAATAGGATCTGGAGCGGCCCACATGGGGAGTCTCAAGCGGTACGAACGCGTTCGCGTGAGGAATTGATTATATACCTACTTGCCCCTATATTGTACTCCGTTTCTTCTAGGGCCAGCGTGGGAGGCGCGCAGGGCTTGCTGAGCGGCTGGCTTCCTAGTGCAATCGATGCGCAGTGCCTGCCGCAATATTGCTTTATTTTCAATCAGATAAGATCAGGAGCGCGGAGTGCCTAGTTACTTGCGGGAGGATCGGCAAATGATGAAGAAACTGGCTTTGAGTTGCGTGGTGGTGGCCGGGCTGGGGAGCGTGCTCCTGGCCCAGGCGCCCACAGGGCCGGCGCCTATCGCGTCCAGCCCGGTGGCTTATCTAAGAGGTAAGATCGCCAAGGTCGATATCGTGTGGGGACAGGGAGCGCCCTCCCTGCTCGTGGATCAGGGCGGCACAACGACAAGAGTAATACTTGGATCGATGCGCTACCTGGTGCAGCAGAATTTCAACCCCAAGGTCGGCGAGGAAGTCGATATTAAAGGTTACAAAACCGGGGACGTGATGGTAGCGAGCAGCGTGACTCTGGTCGCCGAGAACCAGACCCTAAAACTCCGTGACGACAACGGCTGGCCTTTGTGGATCGGCGGCGCCGGCGGGCGTGGCCGGGGAGGCCCGGGGGGCCGGGGCGGCCGGATGGGCGCATTCTTTGGCGGGCAGGCCCAGGGTGCGGGCGCGGGAGCGAACTTCGTTCCCTTTTGCCTCCGGCGGGACAGCCCTAACGGGGCAAGCCCAGAAACAACAGTAATCTTTAGGTGAAGACGGCTCAGGCCGCTTCCTTCATCATGGCTACGACGACTTCTTCCACTTCCTGGGCCACCGCCGCCAGAGACGGGGTGGCAAACAATTCCATCAGCGCTGTGGGCCGAATCGTTGCGAGCTTGTAGGCGTCTCCCGAACGGTAGACCGAGATGCGGCATGGCAAAGCGGTGGAGACGGCGCCGTTAGCCTCCAGCGCCTTTTTCGCCTGCTGCGGGTTGCAGACCTCATAGATCAAGCATTCGCCCGCAAAGTCCACACCCTTCTTCGCCATGGTCGCTTTAAGGTCGTGTACGGCGATGACCCCGAACTTGTACTTCGCGGCAGCCTCTTGCAGGCCCTGCCCAATCGCCTCCAGCGTCTTGTGAGAAGTGACTTCGAAAAGCATCGCAGCCTCCTTCGCCAGTATGATCCAAATGCGCATAGGTCCGCCCGCTTTGGGGAACAGCCGCCCGGCTGGGAACGTACGTGTAATAGAATGGAACGGACCCAGGAGGGTGCATGAGAGACCACGTTCGGACTCTTGCCTACCTGCACATCGTTTTTGGCGCGTTGGGGTTGCTCGCCGCGCTCATCGTGTTGCTCATCTTCGGCGGGATAGCGGGCATCGTCGGCGCGGCGGCGGACCCTGGTGACGCGGAAGCCTTCCGCGTGGCGATTCCGGTTCTTGGCATCATCGGGAGCGCGATCTGCGCGATCGTGGCCCTGCTGTCCATACCAGGGATCATCGTGGGGGTTGGGCTCCTGAAGTTGCGGCCTTGGGCTCGCATCGTGGGCATCGTACTTTGCGCGCTGAACCTGTTGCACGTGCCTTTCGGCACGGCGCTAGGCATTTACGGCCTGTGGGTCCTGCTGAAACCTGAGACGGAGCGACTGTTCATGGTTCAACCGGCGCTTGGGCAACTCTGAGATTCGTAGTTTCGAAAGGACACGACCATGTCTGAGCAATCGCGCCTGAGCCGCCGTGGTTTCCTGATGCGGGTGGAGCGGGAGTTGCCTCTGCCCGGCTCATCGGCGGCGCGCTGGCGCCCGGGATGTTCCAGCCGGACGCCGTGGCGGCTCTGCAAGGCAAGCCGCAACCGGTGGTCCTGCCGACGCACGAGTTCTTCGGCGACATCGAAGAGCGCATCGACCTGCCCGCCTCCTGGGAGGTCAACGTCATGAAGATGGCGGGTCACGACGCGGCGCCTCTAACTCCGGAGCAGATCCGTCGCGGCATCCGGAAGCCCGATCGGAACTCCGCCGCTGCGCGAGCTCGCCGCCGGCAAGAAGCGCGTGGTCATCACCTTCGACGACCTGGAGCGGCCCACCCCCGCTCACGAGATTGCGCCGCTGGTGCTGGAGGAACTCAAGGCCGCGGGCGTCGACGACGACAGTATTCTGTTCCTGGCGGCCTTGGGCACGCATCGTGGCCTGCCCTCCGACGAAGTCGCGCGGAAGCTCGGCGCCGACATAACCCGCCGCTACGCCTGGATCAACCACAACTGTTTCGAGAATCTCAAGGACATCGGGACCACGAGCCGGAAGAACCGCGTCCGGATCAACCAGACTTTTGCGGCCGCCGACTTGAGAATCACCATCAACGGCATCAAGGTTCACCAGAGGGCAGGCTATGGCGGCGGGGCGAAGTCCGTGTTGCCCGGCGTGGCCGCCATGGACACCGTGAGGTACAACCACGAGACCATCGGCGGATCCAGCAAAGACAACGGGCTGAAGATCTTTCACAACGAAGTCCGGCTGGATATGGAGGAAGCCGCGCGCATGGTGGGAATCGATTTCACCGTGCAGGCGGTTTACAACCGCCGCCGGCGGACGTGCGCGGTATTCGCCGGCGACATGGTGGAGGCCCACCGCGCCGCCTGCCGCATGGCCAACCTGCACTACCGCACGCCCACCTTCAAGAATGCCGACATCGTGATCGCCAACAACTATCCCCAGAACATCCAGAGCGACAAGGGGCTGGATTGGGTCAACCGCAGCCTGCGCGACGGCGGCACCGGGGTGCTGATCATCCAGAATCCCCATGTGATGACGAGCTGGAACTTCTGGAACGAGAGCACGACCTACCGGAACGGCCGGACGTATTGGGATATGCTGGCCACCCGCAAGCCGCGCCCGTCTTCGGGGCTGATCATCTACTCGCAGTACCTGGACAAGCGCTCTATGAACTACCCCGCGTTCCCCGCGGGAAGCATGTTCGCTAAGACCTGGGCCGAGGTGATCGATCAACTGCGCGCGCGGCACAAGGGCGATGCGCGGGTGGCCGTCTATCCCTACTGCTCGATCCAGCACGTCGAAGCGGGTCTGGACGAATCCACGTAGACTCCTCAGCAATATGCGCTGTGCTCTTTTGCGCTGGATCCTGGCGTTGGCGATTGCCGGCGGGGGGGCCATCGCGGCCGAGCGGGCCAGCGCACGATTGGATGCCGCGATTGCGGCGGCGGCCGGTCTACCACGGCTACACAGCCTGCTGGTGAGCCGGCGCGGCGAACTGGTCCTGGAGCGCTACTTCCACGGCGAGCGCCCGGCGCGCCTGGCCAACGTCAAGTCGGTGTCCAAGAGCGTAATCTCGGCGCTGGTGGGCATCGCCATTGAGCGGCGGCTGATCGCTGGCGTCCGGTCCCCGATCGCGCCCTACTTCCCGGAGCTTCTAGGCGGAGACGCCGATCCGCGGAAGCGGGAGATCACCATCGAGGATTTGCTGACCATGCGCTCCGGCCTGGAGTCCACGAGCAACCGCAACTACGGGGCGTGGGTGCGGAGCCCGAACTGGGTACGGTACGTCCTCGGGCGGCCCATGGTTGGCCCGCCGGGGTGGAGATGGATTACAGCACCGGCGATTACCATCTGCTGTCGGCGATCCTCACCAAGGCGAGCGGAAAGAGCACCTGGCAGTTCGCTCAGGAGGCACTGGCCAAGCCGCTGGGCATCACGCTCGCCGGCTGGCCGCGCGACCCGCAGGGCATCTATTTCGGCGGCAATGAAATGCTGATGACGCCGCGGCAGATGGTGGCGTTCGGCGAGCTATATCTGAATCGCGGGCGGGCCAACGGACGCCAGATCGTTCCCGCCGGGTGGGTGGACACGTCCTTCGTGCCGCGCGGGCGTTCCGAATGGAGCGGCCAACTCTATGGCTACGGCTGGTGGACGCGGGAGATGGCCGGCCACCAGGTCAACTACGCGTGGGGCTACGGCGGCCAATTCATTTTCATCGTCCGCGACCTCGACCTGGTGGTGGTGCTCACCTCCGCGACGACCCCCGGCGACGAGCGCCGCGGCCACACCCGCGCCCTCTACGACCTGGTGGAGCGGCTGGTGATTGGGCCGCTTGCGGGTGGAGGTTTAGGCGCTGCACCATTTTGGTGCATAATGGTGTGATGAGAGTGACAAATAAGATGGTGCGACAGAGCGTGAGCCTCCCGCTTAACGTCGCCGTCCAGGTCCGAAGCCTGGCGAAGACCCGGCGATTAAGCGCTAACCGGATGCTCGTCGAGCTCATCGAAAACGGGATGGAAGCGGAGAAGCGGAAGCAGCAGGAGTTTCTTGGCCTGGCCGAGCGCTTCCGCAGCGCGACCGACCCCAAAGAGGTCAAGCGCCTCGGGGATCAACTGGGCCGGATGGTCTTCGGCGGCTGATGCCCAAGATCGAGACTTGGGCCAAACTGCCGGCAGGGGTCCGGCAGCACTTGATCGACCGCATGCGCGACCGGTCGATCGGCATTGCTGACCTCAATCAGCTCCGTCTCTGGATCGAATCGAAGCCGGAAGTCCCCGAGGGTGACTGGTACAAGGACTTCGGCTCATTCAAGATTTGCGGCCACGGCTCCTACCCTAAGACGTTCCTGCTCCCCGGGCAAGCCGGGAAAGGCGAGGCCCTCTGATCGCGGTGCTTTGGACCCGGGCCGCCTCCTACCTCCCCAGCCACTGGGGCAGCAGGGTCGTGAGCGGCGGGATGTAGGAGATCAGCAGCACGCCCACCAGCAGCACCAGCAGCATCGGCAGAGAGGCGCGGATCACCTCCGGCATCGGCTTGTTGAAGCGGTAAGACGCCAGGAACAGGTTCATGCCCACCGGCGGCGTCAGGTACCCGAGCTCCAGGTTCGCCAGGAAGAGCATGCCGAGGTGCACGGGATCCATGCCGAAAGCCAGTCCCATCGGAACGATCAGCGGCACCACGACCACGATCGCCGAGTAGATGTCCATCAGGCAGCCGACCACCAGCAGGAACAGGTTCAGCAGCAGAATGAAGACCCACGGCGAGTGAATCGACGCCGTGACCCATTCCAGCGCGCGCGTCGGGATCTCGGCGATAGATCAGGTAATTGGTGAAGCCCAGCGCCACGCCCAGGATCAGCAGTACGCCGCCCACCAGCAGGCCGCACTCCGCCATCACCCGCGGCGCGTCGCGCGTGATCTTCAGGTCGCGGTAGAGAACGTCTCCACGAAGAAGGCGTAGAACGCGGTGAGCGCGGCGGCCTCCACCGGGGTGGCAAAGCCCGCAAACAGACTCGCCGAGCGCCACCAGCGGCAGCAGCAGTTCCCACTTGGCTTCCCAAACCGCGCTTCGCCTGCCTCGGTCCAATCCGACACGCTGCCCGCCGGACACTGCCGGACCCTGCCTGGCGCCCCACCACGCGGTCATAGCCACCAGCAACATGCCCGGCAGCAGTCCCGCCCAGGAACATCTCCTTGAGCGTGATCTTGCGCGATGATCGCATAGAGGATCAGCGGCAGGCACGGCGGGAAACAGCAGCCCGAGCGAACCGGCGCCGGTCAGCAGGCCCAGCGCGTCACGCTCCGTGTAGCGCGCGGCAAGCAGGATCGGCATCAACAGCCCGCCCAGCGCCAGAATCGTCACGCCAGAAGCGCCCGTGAACGAAGTGAAAAAAGCGCAGACCAGCGCCGTGACGATGGCCGGGCCGCCGCGCAATGCCCGAACAGCGCCTGGAACACCCGGACCAGGCGCTTCGACGCGCCGCCTTCCGCCAGAAAATAACCCGCCAGAGTGAACAGCGGGATGGTGGGGAAGGACGGGTTCACCACCAGGCGATAATGATCCACGGGCATCGATCGCAGATCGGCGTCCCCTCTCCCCAGAACAGGATCAGGGCCGCTCCCGCCCAGGGCCACGAATACCGGCGCGCCCAAGACCGTCGCGGCCAGCAGAGCCAGCAGCGCCGGCAGCACCATCGACTGGGTGGCGAGCGGCGGACTGCTCACCAACGCCGCAGGATCGCCACGCCGCAACCAGAACCAGCCGCGCCGCGGCCCCGCCACCTCTTGGCGGAATGCCGCACGAGCCTCAGAGCGATGGCCGCGAATCCCAGTGGCAGCAGCGCCTGGACCCACCACACCGGGATGCCTTTGACCAGCAGGTTCCCGGCTTCGCGTTCGCTGGCGACAAACTGGACCCCGGCTACGCACAGCAGTGCGCTGACCGCCGCGGCGAACGAATAGGCGAAGATGCGCGCCGCCGTCTGAGGCGTCCTTTCAGCAGCGTCTGCACGGTGGAAAGGGAAAGCAACCGGTCCTCCCTGAGCCGCGATGGCGCCGCCCAGCATGCCCACGACGAGCGTCAGGTGCTGGACGATGGAACTGCGCGCCCGGGATGCCGACATTAAAGGCCGCACGCAGAGCGCTCTCGGCCAGCGGGATCACCACCATCGCCGCCAGCGCCAGAGCGATGATCAGGTTTTCTGCGGCTACAGTCATTTCGCCGGTTCTTCCCCGGCCGGCACGGTAGTCGGCGAGCAGACCCCGCACCTTGTCGAACATGTCGGCGGGAACCATGCCGCCGCGAATCTTGGGGTAGACGTCCTCCGCCAGGCGGCGCCACTCGGCTTCGACCTCAGGGCTCACGGCGTGGGTCTTAAGCCCGCGCTTGGTCATGGTCTGCACGGACTCCACGGCTTCCTGCCGCCCCCGCGCCCGCATCTGCGCGCCGGCTTCCTCGGCCGCCTTCTTCAGGGCCTCGCGGCTGGCGGCCGGCACGGACTCCCAGGCCTTCGACGTAATGACGGTGGCGCCCACCAGCGGCGCCCAATTCAGCTCGAGCATGTGAGGAGCCGGCCCGTAGACCTGCGTGGCGAGCGCGTGGAACGGCGGCATGGGGACGGCGCTGATCAAGCCTGTCTGCAAGCCGGGGAGAATATCGCTGGTCTCCAGCGGGATGGGCTGGAACCCCACGGCCTTCATGAGATCGATCTGGTAGTTGTCGCCGGCCCAGACGAAAAGCCGGAGCTTCTTCAGGTCCGCGGGCCGCACGACCGGCTCCTTGGAGAAGAACCGCACCCAGCCCGTATCGCCCCAAAACAGCGTGACAAAGCCCTTCTCCAGCAGACGCTTCTCAAGGTCAGGACGCAATTGCTCGCGGATGTAGTCCACTTCCTCCATGGATCTGAACATCATGGGCATGTAGGAGAGCGCGGTGACCGATTTGTCAATGTCGGAAAGGCCGACGACGCTCAACATGGCCGCCTGGAGCTGGCCCTGGCGCATGCGGCGGACGATGTCGGCCTCGCCCCCCATGCTGCTTCCGGCGTAAATGGTCAGAGTGACGCCGCCACCCGGAGCTTGACGCCATTTCTGCCCCATCTGTTGGAGAGTCAGGTGGTAGGAGGTGCCGCTCGGCGCCACGGTGGCCAGGCGCACCAAGGCCGGTTTGTTCTGCGCCGCAAGCACACCTGTCAAAAGTAAGAATGATGCCAGTTTGTACATTCGCTACTCCACGAAAAGCTGATCGGCCCGGCCCAGTAACCAGCGGGCCCGGCGTTGCGTGACCAGGTTATTGAGCCGCCACTCGGGCTTGGAGTTGACGTCGATGGCCAGCGCCTGGTCGAGCAGAGCCTGAAACTCCTTGCGGTCCTGCTTATGGACCGAAACGGTCTCGGCGAGAGCCACCAGCGGGCTGGCCATCTTCCCGCCCGACAGCTCCATGGCGCGCTTGAAGTGCTCCCTGGAGCGCTCGGTGAAATCTCCCTTTCCGGAGAGACGGCTGGATTCGTAAGTGATCAGGAAACTGTGGATCGCGCCGAAGTCGAAGTCTTCGTCGAGTTCAAGAGCGCGGTCGATCAAGGCTTCCACCTGAGGCTGATCCGCCACGAGATCGGGAACGTCCTTGGACACGGAGATGGCGAGTCCCCAGGAGGCGGCGGTCCAGTAGAGCAGCGGCACGTCCGAAACCCTGGTGCGGGCGACGGCAGCCTTGGGGTCGGCACGCAACGCCTTACCGAAATCGGGATACCGGACTTCGAGGCCGCGGAGCCCGTAATCGCGCGCCCGAAGATAGAGCCGGCGCGCCCGCGCACGCAGAGCCATGGCCTTGTCCAGGTCCTGTGCTTCCATCTCATCCGCGTCCTGGTTGACGAAGGCGTAGGCGTACTGGGTGAAGTCGCTCGACGCGGCGAATAGAAGGCCGCGGTGGCGCGGGCTCTCGGCCAGAAGGCTTTCGATCAGCTTCAGGCTGAACGGGACCGCGTCCTGGATGAGGTCCGGATCGTCGTCGGAGGCGAAGGTCGTACCGCTCTTGGCCAGGGCGTCTCCGAGCCTGTTAATGGCAAACTTCCGGATGCAACCCGTCGTGAGCACAGCCAGCGCCAAAACCATTAGGAACAGACGGGGCATGAGGTTAAATCTTACTATAAAGGAACGGTGCTATCTTGAAGGAATCCCCATGGAGCTGAAAGCCATTCGTCTCGAAATTCCCGAGGGTGGCAACATCATCCTCGGGCAGACGCACTTCATCAAGACGGTGGAGGACCTCTACGAGGCGATCGTGAACACGGTGCCGCAGATGAAGTTCGGCATCGCCTTCAACGAAGCTTCCGGCGCCTGCCTGACGCGGGTGGACGGCAACGATGAGGAACTAAAGGCGCTGGCCACGCGCAACGCTACAGCCATCGGCGCGGGGCACATCTTCGTGATCGCCATGCGGGAAGGCTATCCGATCAACGTGCTAGGCCGCATCAAGGACGCGCCCGAGGTCTGCTCCATCTACTGCGCGACGGCCAATCCGGTGGAGGTCATCGTGGCCGAAACCGAGCAGGGGAGAGGCGTCCTCGGCGTGGTGGACGGCAGCCCGCCCAAGGGCGTCGAGGGGGAGGCTGACGTCGAGTGGCGGCGCAGTCTGCTGCGCAAGATCGGATACAAACGCTGAGGGGCGGAGGACACTATGGCAGAGAAGAAACAACCGGAACGCAGCTTCGGATTCAACACGCGCTCGCTGCACGCGGGCTATCAGGTCGAGCCGACCACGGGGGCGCGGGCCGTGCCCATTTACCAGACCACGTCCTACGTCTTCCATGATTCGGAACATGCTGCATCGCTTTTCGCCTTGCAGCAGTTCGGCAACATCTACACGCGGATCATGAACCCGACGACGGGGGTGCTCGAGGAGCGCGTGGCTTCGCTCGAAAACGGGGTGGCGGCGCTGGCCATGTCCAGCGGCCAGGCGGCGCAGTTTATCGCCGTGAGCAGCCTGATGGAGGCGGGCGACGAGATGGTGGCCGCCAGCACGCTCTACGGCGGCACCTACACCCAGTTCGACGTGAGCTTCCGCAAACTCGGCCTCAACGTGAAATTCGTGGAGCCCGATGATCCGGAAAACTTCCGCAAAGCGATCACGCCGAAAACCAAGTGCCTGTACGGGGAGACGATCAGCAACCCGCGAGGCAACGTGCTGGACATCGAAGCCGTGGCCCGCATCGCGCATGAGCACAACATCCCGCTGATGATCGACAACACGTTCGCCACGCCCTATCTGTGCCGGCCGATCGATTTCGGCGCGGACATCGTGGTGCATTCGCTGACCAAGTTCATGGGCGGCCACGGCACCAGCATCGGCGGCGTGATCGTCGACAGCGGCAAGTTCCCGTGGGCCAAGGGCAACTTCCCGCAACTGAACGAGCCGGCCCGTTCCTATCACGGGCTGAAGTTCACCGAAACCTTCGGAAACATCGCCTATATCATCAAGGCGCGCGTGGAAGGCTTGCGCGACATGGGCCCCTGCATCAGCCCGTTCAACGCGTTTCTCATCCTGCAGGGCATTGAAACGCTGGGACTGCGCATGGAGCGGCACGTGGCCAGCGCCCTGGCGGCGGCGGAGTTCCTGGAGCACCACAAGCTGGTGAGCTGGGTGAAGTATCCGTCGCTGGCCTCCAGCCCCTATCACGCGCTGGCGAAGAAGTATCTGCCGAAGGGGGCGGGGGCGGTCTTCTCGTTCGGCATCAAGGGCGGATTTGAATCAGGCAAGAAGTTTATCGACAACGTCAAGATGTTCTCTCACCTGGCGAACGTCGGCGACGCGCGCAGCCTGGTGATTCATCCCGCCTCCACTACGCACCAGCAAATGAGCGCATCCGAACAGGAGGCCGCGGGCGTAACTCCAGACCTGGTGCGCCTGTCGATTGGGCTCGAAGACCTTGACGATATCCTGTGGGACCTGGACCAGGCTTTGGAAGCGTCGCAGAAGTAAGAGCGGCAGCGCGTTAGGGCGCCAGCGCCTTCTCGATAGCAGAAACGACTTCCGGCGAATCCGGCGTATTCTTCGGTTCGAACCGGGCAATCACCTTGCCATCGCGGCCCACCAGGAACTTCGTGAAGTTCCAAGGGATCTCACCGCCGGTCTGGGTCAGGTACTGGTAGAGCGGCGCCTTGTCTTCGCCCACCACGGAGATCTTCGAGAACATGGGGAAGGTCACGTCGTAGGTCCGCGTGCAGAACTGCTGGATCTCCTCGTTCGTGCCCGGCTCCTGGCTCTTGAAGTTGTTGGCCGGGAAACCCAGCACCACGAAACCCTGATCCTGGTACTTGCGGTAGAGTGCCTCCAGCCCCTTGTATTGCGGCGTGTAACCACACTTGCTGGCCACGTTCACAACCAAAACCACCTTGCCCTGATACTCGGACAATGGCGCGGTCTTTCCCTGGATCGAGGTCACGGTGAAGTCGTAGATGCTGGCAGCCGCCAGGAGCCCGGTCCCCAGGTACGCCATTGCAGACATTAGAAACATAGTCCTCATGGACTATTGGATGCCGCCTCACCGCTCGGGATTCAGCCTCAAGCCAGGGCAGACTTGATCGTCGTAACATCCACCAGCCCGGAACAGCCGTAAAGCGCTGGAACCAGACGCGCCGGGGCATGGCGGCGGCGCAGATCGGCCACGCATTCCGTGCCTGCACGGTAAGCCGGCAGGTACATCCGGCCCAGCAAAGGGTGGCGGCCCCAAGCCCCTGAGAGCTTGTCAGCCCGCTCCGGCGTCACCAGGAAATCGCGGCGCAGAACGGCCGCTACCTCGGCCTGCGGCGCTCCCTGCTTCCAGGTGAGATAAGAGGACTGGTTCTTGGCGTCGTCTTGAAGCAAGGCCAGCAGAAGCCCGATCTGGAGATCCTCGTCCGGCAGGTCTTCCACTTCCGTGACGCCGTGGGCCATGAGGATGGCGTTGTTGGCGATTCCCTCGGAGAGCGCCGCCCCCTGCGTGTTCATGGTGAGCACAGTCGCCTCGAAGCCGGCGAGCCCCCGCACGAACAGGTTCTGCAAATAGGCGAACGTCGTCACGTGCCCGGGGACCACTTCATGGCTCACCAACTGCTCGAACTCGGGGATGGAGATTTCCAGCGACGCGTTGATCTCGTAAGTGGCTTCGTACTCCGGGCTGCCGTCCGCACGCCGGGCGTGGCCCAGATAGTTCATCGATCCCGAAAACCACGCACCCAGAATCGGCAAAAACCGGATATTGGCGCGCGGAACCGGATGCAGCTCCACGGGCAGGTAGGGGACGAGGTTCGCCAGCGTGAGCTGATCGTAACGGGCAATGAAAGCGTCACCGAGGGCGCGCACCGAGGCCATGGGGACCATGCGCGCCCGACGCCAGGCATCCACGGCGGCGAGCAGTTCGTCGCCGTTGCGCGAGGCATGTCCCGCCCGCGCCAGCAGTTCAGCCACCCGCTCGCGCTTAGCCTTGGGGTCGGACGGCGACGGAGCCGCGCCGGTGGAAGCCCGCACGCAGCGTTCGTAAGGAACCGCCTCGCCTTTCTCCAGCAGCTCCATCGCCAGGTCCCACATCACATCAAGACAAAGAGCGAGGTTGGAGACGTAAGCATCGCCTCGCCGCGCCAGAGCGTCAATCGCGCCTCGTACGTCCACGCCATCGAGATAGGCTTCGATCGCCTCACGGTCCGGCGTCTTCGCCGCGACACCACCGGAGTCGCGCACCTTGGCCGCAGCCGGGTGGGTATAGGCCACCGGCAGCGGCTCGTCAGAGAACCACGAATCCGCGATGAACCGGCCCGTGCCCGAAGCGCACATGACGTCGCCGCCCCACAGCGTGTCGATGCCCAGGACCGCGTTCCCCACCATCTCTTCAAACCGGGCGCTCATGATCGTGCCTCCTTGCCTCCACCCCTCACCGATCCGAACCACAAATACAGGCAGAAACCCGCAAACAAGGCCGTGGAAACCAGTTGCGAAACCAGGTCGTTGTCAAAGAACGGCGTCTTCAGCCAGCTCTCCGAGTAGCCCGGCATCAGGCGGCACGCGGCCCCCAGCACGCCTCCCAGCGCACCACCGGCCATCAGGCCGGAGGCAATGATTACGCCGCGCTCACGGACCGCGGCGTTGCGCTTGCCCAGGAAGTGAGCCAGGAAGCCCCCCACCAGCGCCGGCGTGTTCAGCTCCAGCGGCAGGTACATGCCCAAGGCAAAGATCAGGGCCGGGACGCCCAGCATCTCCATGATGACGGCGATCACGGCCCCCGCGCCGAACAGCACCGTAGCGACGGGCTGGCGGCTCATGAAGCCTTCCACCAGCGCGCGCATGATGGCGGCCTGCGGCGACGGAAGCACCGCGCGAAGATCGCCTGGAACCGCCTCCCCGAACTGGAACGCCCTGGCTAGAAGAACGATGGTCAGGCCGGCCGCCATCGACGCCGCAATCACGCCCAGGAATTTCACCTTCTCCTGCGCCGAAGGCGTGGAACCGAGCCAGTAGCCGGCTTTCAGGTCGGTGATCGTCTGCCCGGAAACTGACAGCGCCGTGCAGACCATACCGGCGATGGCCATGACGAAGAACATGCCGGTAGAGCCGGACAGACCGAACCTGAGCAGCACCACTGAGGAGATGATGATGGTCAGCATGGTCATGCCGGAAACGGGATTGCGGGCCACGGTGGCGATGGCGTTGGCGGCCACCGAGGTGAAGAAGAACGAGAACACCAGCGTGATCACAAGACCGGCCGCAACCACCGTGACCGTCGGCGTCAGGCTTCCCAGAAACGCCGCCACGGCGATGGCGCTGACCACGACGCCCGCCAGTATGGAGACCACGGAGATGTCGCGGTCCGTGCGCTCGACGCCGCCGTGTTCCGGGTGGCGGAAAGCGCGCGCCGCGATGGAGAAGGATCCGGCCACGATGCGCAGGGACTTGATGATCCCGAAGATGCCCGCGGTGGCAATGGCCCCCACGCCAATGAATCTCACGTAGGACCGGAAAATCTGCGTGGCGGTCATCTGCGCGACGGGCACTTGCGCGGGATAGACGGCGTCGGGAAGATGGCTTCCGATCATCCAAATCAGCGGGCACGAGCACGAAGTTGGAGAGGAAACCGCCGGCGCACAGGATCATGGAGCTGCGCAGCCCCATGACGTAGCCGAGACCAAGGATGAAGCTGATGGCATCGAAGCCGACCACTAATCTGGCGCGTTCGGCGAGCATGCGCATCGCGGGGATGAATTGAAAATCCAGGTACTCTTTCCATACCTGGAAAGTGGTCACGAAGAAATCGAAGACGCCCGATACTGCGGTGGCCTGCAACAGCAGCTTGGCTTGCGATCCGCCCTTCTCCCCCGTGATCAGCACCTCGGTGATGGCCGTGGCCTCGGGGTAAGGCAACTGCCCGTGCATGTCGCGGACGAAATAGCGGCGCAGCGGGATCAGGAAGAGCACGCCCAGGCAGCCGCCGGCCAGGCAAAGAAAGACGGTCTGGACCGGGTGCGGATCGAGCTTGAGCATGTACAGCGCCGGCAGGGTGAAGATGGCGCCCGCCACCAGCGCGCCCGACACGCCGCCGATGCCGGTGATGATGACGTTCTCCAGCAGCGTGGACCGCCGGGCGTAGACGCGCGCCAGGCCGATGGCGAGGATCGAGATGGGGATGGCGGCTTCCATCACCTGGCCGACCTTCAAGCCCGAGTAAGCCGAGGCGACGGTGAAAACCACGCAGAAGAAAATGCCCCACAAAATCGAACGCCAGGTCAGCTCCGGCAGCGCGGCGGCGGAAGCCACCACCGGCTCGTAGCGCGCGCCGGCGGCCAGCGGCGTGTAGGCGTTCTCAGGAAGACATTTCGATGAGTTTTCGAGCATGTTTTAACGCCTCGGGGGTTAGCTTCTCACCGCTGAGCATACGGCCGATCTCGCGAGTGCGCGCCTCCCCTTCCAGTTCTTGAATGGTGGCCGCGGTCCGGCCGTTGGTCTCTTTCTTCTCGACGTAGTAGTGGTGATCGGCGAAGCCCGCGATCTGCGGCAGGTGCGTCACGCACAGCACCTGGCTGGAGGCCGCCAACTGCTTCAACCGCCGCCCCACAACTTCGGCGGCCCGTCCGCCGATGCCGGCGTCCACCTCGTCGAACACCAGCGTTCGCGGGGTGTCCGCGGCTCGCGGCTGGCGCGCGGACGCCGCGGAGGAACAGGTCTTGAGCGCCAGCGCGATGCGCGAGATCTCGCCTCCCGACGCTACCTTCTCCAGCGGCCGGGGTTCTTCGCCCACGTTCGGGGAAACCAGGAACCGGACTTCATCGATGCCGCGCTCGGACCACGGCGCCGGCCCGACCTCGGCCCGGAACACGGTGCGCTCCATGGCCAGCGACGCCAGTTCCTCCTCGACGCGTTTGGCCAGCCGGCGCGCTGCGTCTTTCCGCAGCCGGCTAAGCTTGCCGGCCGCAGCTTCATAGGTCTCGGTCAGACCTTTCAGTTGGCTGGTGAGGGCCGCCCTCTTCTGGTCCGCGTTTTCCAGGGCATCGATATGGCCGCGCACTTCTTCCAGGTACGCCAGCACCTGCTCGAGGGTGGCGCCGTACTTGCGCTTCAATTTGTCGAGCACGGCCAGGCGTGACTCGATTTCGTCCAGGCGTCCGGGATTCGCCTCCAGCCGCGACAGGTAGTCGCGCAGCGAGTAAGAGACTTCTCCGGCGGCGTACTCGGCGGGCTTGAGAGTCTCGGCGAGCGCGGCGAGCGCGGGATCGATGCGAGACAGATCTTCCAACCGCTTCACCGCCGAGCGAATCGAGGCCAGGGCGGATCCGGGCGAGTCGTACAGGCTCTCGTAGGCGCCGGCGACAGCCTCCTGAATGCGCGCGAAGTTCTGCAGGCGGCGCCGCTCGGCATCGAGATCCGCATCTTCACCCGGCTTGGGCAACGCCTCTTCGATCTCGCGGCGCTGGAAGCTCCACAGATCGGCCAGACGCAGCTTCTCTTGCTCGTTGCGCTCCAGTTGATCCAACTCCTCGCGGCACGCGCGCCATAGTGAGTACGTCTCCCGCACCTCTCCCGCCAGCCCGCCTGCCGCGGCGAACTCGTCGAGAATCTCCAGCTGCGCGTCCGGCTGGAACAGCCGCTGTTGATCGTGCTGCCCGTGGATATCGCCCAAGTGCCGGGCCAGGTCCCTAAGAAGAGCCGCCGTGACGGGACGGCTGGCGGCAAACGCACGCGACTTGCCCTCAGACAGGATCTCGCGCTCCAGCAGCAGCTCGCCGTCTTCGAGTTCGACCCCGGCCGACTCCAGCAACTCCCGCGCTTCCCTGGTCTGCGGAATATCGAACACGCCGGAGATTCTCGCCCGCTCGGCGCCCGTGCGCACCATCTCCGCGGAAGCCCGCCCGCCCAACAGCAGACCCAGAGCGTCCACCACGATCGACTTGCCGCTGCCCGTCTCGCCCGTCAGCAGGTTCAGCCCGCGGTAGAAACCGCACGCGCAGACGCTCGATGACCGCGTAGTTCTCAATTACCAGTTCGACCAGCATCCGACGTGATTATACGAACTTTGCAGCGTACGATATGATAGGCAACTTGGGGGAAGGAGCTGGAGTGACGCTTAACGCTGCGTCCGCGTTCTGGATTCAGGTCAGTTTGTTTGACCTCGTGAAGGACTCCACGCCTTTGACGATGGCGGTCTTGGCCATCCTGGCGGTTTTTTCCGTTGTTTCCTGGGCCATTATCTTCTCGAAGTGGAATGTCTTCCGGCAGGCGCGCACGGCCAACACGCAGTTCCTTCGCGCATTCCGAAAGGCGACAGCTCTGGAAGCCATTTCCCTGGTGGCACAGCAGTTCCGCCAGGCGCCCTTGCTCGCCGTTTTTGAATTCGGCTACGAGGAAGTCACGCGTCAGGTGAAGGCGCGGAGCACCATCAGCAACAAGCTCGCTCTGGAGAGAACCCTCCAACTCGGCATCAGCGAGGAACTGGCCAAGCTGGAGCGCAACATGAGCTGGCTGGCCACCACCGCGTCGGTGAGCCCGTTTATCGGCCTGTTCGGTACGGTACTGGGAATCATCGATGCCTTCCAGGGCCTGGCGCGGGCCGGAAGCGCCAGCCTCCGGGCGGTGGCCCCAGGCATGTCCGAAGCGCTGATCGCCACGGCCATGGGCCTGGCCGCGGCTATCCCCGCGGCGATTTTCTACAACCACTTCGGCCATGTCATCCGTGAGATCGGCGCGCGGATGGACGATTTCTCCCTCGAATTCATGAACCTGGCGGAACGCAACTTCGAGGACTGAGCCGATGGCATTCTCGACCAACGGCAACAGCTTCTCGAACCGCCGCCGCTCAAGGGATTCAGGTTCACTCTCAGAGATCAACGTTGTGCCCCTGGTTGACGTCGTGCTGGTGTTGCTCATCATCTTCATGCTCACCGCCCACGTCATGGAGTTCGGCCTGGAGGTGGAAGTTCCCAAGGTGAAGCAGGTCCAGGACAGCGCCCAGGAATTGCCGGTCGTGACCCTGACCCGTGACGGACGCCTGTACTTGAACGACCAGCCGGTGAACATCAACGACCTTGCGGCCGCCGTCGTCAAGAAGTTCGGCACGGGGCAGGCAGTGTACCTGCGCGCCGACAAGGGCACGGTCTGGGATTCCATCGCACAGGTGTTCAGCGCGCTGGGTGAAGCGAAGATCAAGGTGAATGCGGTGACCCAACCAGTCGATGCGGCGGACCAACCCGGCGGAGGCAGACGCTAGAATACAAAATGAAGGTTTCTTAAGTGACGGCGCACATCGACATTTTGGAGCAGCAGGAGTCGCTGAGGAAGCCGTTACTCTTCTCTGCCGCCCTTCACGGAGCCGTCGTTCTGTCTCTCGCGCTTCAAGGCGTGGTTAGTACTCGCCCGCGAGAGCTGTGGGGAAATCCGAACTCTCTGGGTGGAGCCAGCGTGGGAATCACGCCGGTCAGCCAGATCCCGCTGCCCGCCCGCGGGGGACCGATGAATCCTCTGGCGAACGACACCGAGTCGCAGGTGCCCGAGCCGCCGCCGGCCAAGAAACAGTCGCGACGGGCCGCCGCAGGCCGAGGCGGCGGCGATCGCCCTCAGGACCCGCAGCAAGAAGAAGCAGCCTTCGCGCTACGACGCCGTGACGGCACGATCAAGGCTGCCGCGGAATGACGCCCCCAATCAGGTCTACAGCCCGGACGGGCAGGGCGCTTTCCTCCCCCATGGTGGGCCAGACCGGATCGGGCGGTGTGGGCATGGGCCCGGGCGGTGCCTTCGGCAACCGGTTCGGCTACTACCGAACCCTTCTGGAGCAGCAAGTGGGGCGGCGCTGGCGGACGAATGACGTGAATCCCGCTTTGCAGACCGCGCCTCCGGTGATCGTGACCTTCGTCATCCGCCGGGACGGCTCCAGCTCCGACGTCCGTCTGGAGCAGTCGAGCGGCGACAAGGCGCTGGACTACTCGGCGATGCGCGCCATCTACGAGGCCAGCCCCTTCCCGCCGCTGCCGGCGGGCTATGAGCGCAACGATGCGAGAATTGAGTTCTGGTTCCAGCTAAAGAGATGAAAACCAAGATTGCGGTTGCACTCGCGTTGCTGGTTGTGGCCGTGCTCGTCGCCGCCGCTCAGCAGAGCGACGTTCTGATCAAGATCACACAGGGGGAGCGCGCTGCCATTGCGGTGCCGGACTTGCGCGCCTCGGGTGAGGCGCAGAAGTTCATGCAGACCTTCAACCAGACCCTGTTTGGCGACTTGGATGCGGCGGGCCTGTTCCGCATGGTGCCTAAGACCATGTATCCCCTGGAGACGCCGCAGCGCCCCCAGGATTTCCGGCCGCCGCTCATGCCCACCGCCCCGCCGCGCCGGGGCGCGCCGCCTCCCCAGCCCGTCCGGCAAGGCCCCTGGCTGACGGATTGGTCCCAGCCTCCGGTAAGCGCCACCTACTTGGCCTTCGGTTACGCGGCCGAGCAGGACGGACGTCTGGTGGTCTTCGGCTGGCTATACAACGTAACGCAGCAGGACTTGGCCAACGCGCAGGTGATCGGGAAGATGTATTTCGGCTCGCTCGACGAAGCCGGCGCCCGCACCACCGCGCGCGAGTTCGCCGCCGACATCCTGGCGCAGTTTGGGTTCAAGAGCCTGCTGGGGACCAAGATCTACTTCGACTCCACGCGCAGCGGCGCCCGGGAGATCTGGTCCATGGATCCGGACGGGGCCAACCAGAAGCAGGTCACCTTCCACAAGTCGATCGCCTGGCAGGCGACCGTGTCCCCGGATCGGAGCGTGCTCGCCTACATCACCGACGGACGAAGATCGGCTGGATGATCCGGCTTCAGTCGCTGGTCACGGGCGGCCGGCTGCCGTTCTACAATCCGCCGGGCACGCTCAACCAGACGCCGGACTTCACGCCGGACGGAAAGCGCATCGTGTTTCTGCAGCAACACGGCGAAGGAGGGCCAGCAGGAAATCTTCATCGCCGATGCGGATGGCCGCAACGTTGACCGCCTGACTTTCAGCGGGAGCATCGAACACCGAGCCCAAGGTCAATCCCAAAACCGGCTCGGAGATCGTCTTCGTGTCCGGCCGCTCCGGGATGCCGCAGATCTACAAAATGTCCATCGACGGGACGGACGTTCAGCGACTGACCGATGGGGAAGGCGAAGCCGTGAACCCCGCCTGGCACCCCGACGGGCAGCACATCGCATTCTCCTGGACACGCGGATTGCGCCGGGCAACTACAACATTTTCGTGATGGATGTCGCCACGCGCCAGTACATGCAGCTCACGCACGGACGCCGGGCGCAACGAGAACCCCTGCTGGGCCCCCGACGGACGCCACATAGTTTTTTCCTCCAACCGCGAGGGAGGAACGCAGATTTGGACCATGCTCGCGGATGGCTACGCAATTGAAGAAGCTCACCACGCAGGGCAGGAACATGCGACCTGTGTGGAAATGAAAATCGCTTATGGAGTACATTTGGAGTTTCAAGAGAAACCGAGGACAAGGATGAACAAGCGAAAAATCAGCCTAATCGTACTGGGGTTCATGTTGTTTATGGCCGCAACGGGGTGTAGGAAGAAAGTCGCTCCACCGCCTCCTCCGCCGCCGCCGAAAGAGGAGCCGCCACCGCCTGCACCGCCGGCCAAGCCGTCGATCTCACAGTTTGCCGCTGAGCCGTCGACGATCCAGCGCGGGCAATCTTCGACGCTGAGTTGGGACGTGGGCAATGCCACGGAGATCTCTATCAACGAGGGCGTCGGCAGCGTTCAGGCGCGCGGCAGCCGCCAGGTATCACCGACCGACACCACGACCTATACGCTTTCGGTCAGAGGAGCCGGAGGGACCGACTACGCGAACGACGACCGTGAGAGTTACCGTGCCGCCTCCGCCGCCTCCGCCACCTCCGCCGCCTGTCACGAAGATGTCACTCAGCGAGATGCTGGCGTCGAAGGTGCAGGATGTGTTCTTTGACTACGACAAGAGCGACATCCGCGAAGACACGCGCGCCACGCTCACCCGAAATTC
This sequence comes from Bryobacterales bacterium, assembly GCA_963744775.1. GTDB lineage: Bacteria > Acidobacteriota > Terriglobia > Bryobacterales > Bryobacteraceae > CAVUVG01. The sequence goes on along the minus strand of CAVUVG010000019.1, from coordinate 75,918 downwards.
GGATGCGCTGAAGAGCATCTTCAGCGATTACCCCGACCGCGCCGTACTCATCGAAGGGCATTGCGACGAGCGCGGCTCGGCGGAGTACAACCTCGGTCTGGGAGACCGCCGCGCCAGTTCCGTCAAGGACTTTCTGGTGCAACTGGGGGTTCCGGCCGGCCAACTGAAGACCATCAGTTACGGCAAGGAACGTCCGCAATGTACCGACTCGAACGAAGAGTGCTGGCAGAAGAATCGCCGGGCGCATTTCGCATCGGGCGAGTAGGCCCGTGGGCGAGGCTCGCGGCAGTGCCGCGAGCCTCCCGGCCCGCTGCTTAAGGAGAGAGCCATGAGATCAGCTTGGCGTGTGGTACTCGTCTTTTTCGCGGTTTCCTGTCTCGGCTTCGGCCAGAGGAAGGAGTACCTGGAGTTGCAGCGGGAAGTCGCGATGCTCGAAGACCAGGTGCGCACCATGCAGAAGGCGATCGAGGAGAAGCTCTCCCAGTTGGTGCAGCAGGGCCAGCAGCAGTCGGAGGCCACGAGCAAGACGAATGCTTCCGTCGGCGCGCTCGACAAGCGGTTCGCTGAGCAGGAAAAGAGCGTGGCCGTGCCGATGGCGAACATGGGGCTGAAGGTGGACCAGATGGCCAGCGACTTTCAGACTCTCAGGGAATCGGTAGCTACGCTCAATGCCCGTTTCGGAAAGCTGGAGCAGCAACTGCTGGATATTTCGACGGCGCTAAAAACGCTCCAGGCGCCCCCCGCCCCGCCCTCCGCCGCTAACCCTGCGCCGGGGCTGTCCGCGGAGGCCCTGTTTCAGAACGCGGTTCGTGATAAGGATGGCGGCAGCTTGGACCTGGCGCTGAAGGGTTTCACGGATTATCTCCAGACCTATGCTTCGACGTTCCAGGCGCCCGCCGCTCAGTATTACATCGGGGAGATCCACTACCAGCGTGGCCAGTTCGAGGCTGCGGTTTCGGCGTTTGACCTGGTGCTCGAGAAATTTCCGGAAAACGATATGACGCCGGACGCCCACTATATGAAGGGCATGGCGCTGATGAAGTTGAAAGAAACCGCCAAAGCCCGCGGCGAGTTCAACACGCTCATCAAGAGATTTCCAAACAACGACCTGTCCCTTAAGGCCCGCAGCCAGCTGCGAACGCTGACCCCGGCGCCGACTGCCACCAAGGCCCCCAAGTCAAAGTCCCGGTGACCGCAGCCGGCCGCCGCTCGCGACTCAGTTCCGCCGGTTCACATGATATGCTGGTTCCTCATTAATGGACATGCCCCCTCTGAAGGCACTCCCTCGTGTCTGCATCGCGCTTGGCTTCCAGGACCCCGCAACACTCCTGAAGCAAGCGCGGCACGAAACCGACGGGGGAGAAACCTTCTTCGAGTTCCGGCTGGATTATCTCCGCCAGCCCCAGGCCGGAATCGCCGCCATTCGTGATTTTCTGGGCGAGCATCCCGAGTGTTCCATCCTGGCCACGTGCCGCCGCCGCCAGAATCACGGCCGCTTCAACGGCAGCGTCGAGGAGCAGGTCCGCATTCTGGACGCCGCCTCAAAGGCTGGAGCGAAAGTGGTGGACCTGGAGATTGAAAGTGCGGACGCATGCAACGCAGCGGTAGCCTCGCTACGCGCCGAAACGAGCGTCGTAATCTCCTATCACAATTTCGAGGGGACGCCGCCCATGGAGGCGGTGCTGCGCCGTTTGTTGCGGTGTCCGGCCGATGCCTACAAGATCGCCACGACGGCCCGCAAACCATCGGATGTGCAACGAGTGCTGGCGCTGGCCAAGGCGCACACCAGAACCCCGATCATCGTACTGGCGATGGGCGAGACCGGCTTTCCCTCCAGGGTGCTCTCCCCGGTCTTTGGGGGGCTGTTTACCTACGCCGCGCCCGCGGCGTGTGAAGGTACCGCCGCCGGCCAGGTAAGCGCCAAAGTTCTGCGGCATCTCTACCGGCTGGAGAAGTTGTCGCGATCCAGCAAGGTGTACGGCGTCATCGCGGACCCGGTGGGGCACTCGATCTCGCCGGCGGTCCACAACCGCGCGTTCCAGTCGCGCCGGGTCGACGCGGTCTATCTTCCCTTCCTGGTTCTGCCCGCCCAACTGAAGGACTTCATGGACTTCGCCGCCAAACTGCCCGTGGCGGGCTTCAGCGTGACCATACCGCACAAGCAAAGAATTCTGCGGTATCTGGACGCCATAGACCCTCTGGCCCGGCGAATCGGCGCGGTGAACACGGTATGGAGGAAGGCGGGCAAGTGGAGAGGGATGAACGCCGACGCCAAGGCGGTAATCTCGCCCTTGTCGCGCCACCTGCGCCTGGCTGGATCCACTGTGCTGCTGGTCGGAAACGGCGGGGCGGCGCGAGGGGCGGCATTTGCGCTGGTGGACGCCGGGGCCAAAGTTTCCATCGTCGGCCGCAACCCGGATCGTGTGCGCGCCTTAGCCAAGGCATGCGGGGCACAGCCGTTGACTGTCGACCAACTCTCCAAACTACATTTCGACGCTCTGGTGCACGCCACACCCCTGGGTATGCATCCGCGAGTGAACGAATGTTTCTTTCCGGACCGCATACCCTCCGACGTGGTCTTCGACATGGTCTACAATCCGCTGGAGACCGTGCTGGTCCGAAGAGCGCGCGAGCAGAAGAAGACGGTGGTGCCCGGCATCCAGATGTTCCTGGAGCAAGCGGCGCGACAGTTCGAAACCTGGACCGGAGAAAGCGCTCCCCGCGCGGTCATGGAGAGGGCCGCCCATGAGGCCCTTACGCCGGCCCGAACCTAGGGGGCTGGCCGGTAGAGGACAGCACCGCGCGCCATACCTCGCTTTCGGGATGCAGGCGCTTCTTTTCGGCGGTCGCCAGAGAAATTGGGACGTGGACGAAGGTGTTGTACCACATCCCCATCAGAACATCGGTCTTGCCCGCCATGGCGGCGTGAACCGCGTTGCGTCCCAGCCGGTCGCACAACAAGCTGTCATCCGTGTTGGCGGGCACACTGCGGATGAGATAGCTGGGGTCGAAATAACGGACAGTGACCTTGATGTCTTCCGCGGCGAAGTACTCGCGGATTCTCTCTTGGAGGAAAGGACCGATGTCGCGGAGCTTCGCGTTGCCGGAGGCGTCCAGCCCGGCGTCGCCCCCGGCGATCAGTTCCTGCCCCGCTCCCTCGGCCACCACGATCACCGCGTGTCCCCTGGCCAGGATCCTGCCGCTTCAGGCAGGCGAGGAATCCACATTCCCCTTGGAGCTCAAACGGGATCTCCGGCACGAGAGTGAAATTCACTTCGCCACTGGCCAGCGTGGCGCCGGCCGCGATGGAGCCGGAATAGCGCCCCATAAGCTTGACGAGGCTGATCCCGTTCTGCACGCCCTTGGCCTCCGCGTGCGCGCAGTCCAGCACCTCGCGAGCCTTCTCGAGGGCGGTCTTGTAGCCGAACGACTCCCACACGTAAGGAAGGTCGTTGTCGATCGTTTTCGGGATGCCCACCACGGCCAAGGGCAACCCGCGCCTCTGAGCCTCGCCGGCGATGGCGTGCGCGCCCCGCTGCGTGCCGTCTCCTCCCACCGTGAAGAGGAGGTTGACGCGCGCCTTCTCCAGGTAGTCCACCATGACGCGTGGATCTTCCGGGCCGCGGGAAGTGCCGAGAACAGTACCGCCGAGCTTGTGGATGGACTCGACGCCCTCGGTGGTGAGCCGCAGCGGCGGCGCCCCGCCCGCCGGGTTCAGGCCGCAATAGCCGTAACGAATCCCCAGAACATTCTTGACACCGTAGTTGTGGTGCAACTGCAGGAAGACCGAGCGTATGACGTTGTTCAGCCCCGGGCAAAGCCCGCCGCAGGTCACAATGGCCGCCGCGATCTTTTCCGGGTCGAAAAAGATGTGCTCCCGCGCGCCGGCTTTTTCGAAAGACAGATCCGGACGCACCGTCTCTCCGGCGACGAAGTCCGCGCAATAGAGCAGGCGGGCGTCGTCCGGCGTGAAGTCTCCGAGATCGTCGCCCGGCATAGTCGAAAGCCTCAACGGGGACTTGAATTCGCGCGTGCCAAGGTTGGAAACGCGCAGTTGTTCCGGCGTCATCATCATTCCTACTCTGGCACAGCTCGAACGGTTTGAGGCGAGGGACTATAATGGCGGCATGCGGATTAAGATCACGCGCCGGGAGTGGGCCGCGGCGCTCGCCGCGACGGCCGTTCCGATCCCCGCGCAGACCCCGCCGGATGAGATACTTGCCGAAGCCCGAGCAGAGATTCGGGCGGACATTGAACGGCTGGAGAAGTTTCCTCTGCCGATGGCGGCGGAGCCGGCCTTTGTGTTCAAACCCTGATTCTCCATGGCCGATTTCAACGACGATATTTTCTTCTCACCCATCAGCGAGCTGAGCGCCAAACTGAGAGCGCGTGAGTTCTCCGCCGTGGAGCTGGCTCGCGCCTTTTGCGGACGCCTGGAGAAGCTGGGACCGAAATACAACGCGCTGGCGTTGTCGCTGAGAGACGATGCCGTTCGCAAAGCACGCGATGTGGACGGCGAAATCAAGCGCGGCCGTTTGCGCGGCCCGCTGCAGGGCATCCCTTTCGGCGCGAAGGACCTGCTCAGCGTGGCGCTGCGGCCCACGTCCTGGGGCGCTCGCCCCTACGAAGGGCAGCGCTTTGAGCGCGACGCTACCGTCATTCGGAAACTTAGCGGCGCGGGCGCCGTTCTGATGGGCAAGCTGGCCATGGTGGAACTAGCCGGGGGCGGAGGATACCGTTACGCGGCCGCCTCCCTCAGCGGACCGGGCTTGAATCCGTGGGACCTGACGCGCTGGGCCGGGGGCTCCTCCAGTGGATCGGGGAGCGCGGTCGCGGCGGGTCTGACGCCGTTCGCTATAGGTTCGGAGACATGGGGGTCCATTCTGACGCCGTGCGCCTTCTGCGGCGTCACGGGTCTGCGCCCGACTTACGGTCTGGTGAGCCGGCATGGCGCCATGGCGCTCTCCTGGACCATGGACAAGATCGGGCCGATGTGCCGGTCGGCCGAGGACTGCGGCCACGTCCTGCAGGCGATCTCGGGCGGCGACTCCAACGACCCGAGCTCCGGCGGCAGGAGTTTCTACTACACCCCGCAGTTCGCCAGGAAGCTCTCCGATTTGCGTGTGGGATACGCGCCGGTGGACTTCGCCGAACTGGCCGAGCCGTCCACGCGGCCGGCCTTTCAAGCGGCCATCGAGGCGATCCGCAGCCTGGGTGTGAAGATGGTCGAGATCGGACTGCCCGACCTCCCCTACTCAGCGACTGCCGGCACCATCATCGCCGCGGAGGGATCGGCGGCGTTCGAGACCCTGATTCAGAGCGGCAAAGTCGAGCAGCTCGCCGACCAGAAACAAATTGCCGGGCTGAAGGCGGGTCTGGAGATCCCTGCCAGGGACTATATCCGGGCCATGCGCGTGCGCGGAGTGGTCCGCAACGCGCTGGTGAGCGTGTTCTCCCAAGTGGACGTGCTGGTGTCGCCCAGCGTGCCGGATGTTGCGACCAAGCTCGATGCCCGGCTGGATTTGCCCGACAACCCGGAGGTCCCGCCGAAAGGGCGCGGTTTGCGTGACCTTGGCGCAGCGGGGAATCTGGCAGGGCTGCCCGCGCTGGCGCTGCCCTGCGGCCTGGCTGGGGGGTTGCCGGTCGGCTTGCAGTTGGTCGGACGCGCTTTCAACGAGAACCATATCCTGGCGCTGGGCGTCGAGTTCCAGAAGCGGACCGACTGGCACCGCCGCCGTCCGCCGGCGTAGCCTTCAGGGGAACAGGACTCGCAGCCCCTGCAATACCACGGCCGCGCCCGCCAGCCCCGTGAGAGCCGGCCCGAAGGCCGGTTTCCAACCCCGCCGCCGGAAATCCCCATGCACGGCGTGGAACCCCAGGTAGAGGAAACTGCCACCCACCAGCGCCAGCGGATAGGTCATCCACTCCACCCCCAGGCGCGTGGCGACAACGGACTCCAGGGCGCCGCCCGCAATCGTGGGAGCCTGCGCGGCCGCGCACAAGGCCAAGGCTGAGAAGCGCGAGCGCAGCGCAGCACGCAGAATCGTCCCGTAAGCCAGCCCTTCCGGGATCTTGTGGATCGCCACGGCCAGCAGCACACCCAACCCAAGTCCCGCTGGTCCTTCCCGGCGGGATGCGGCCACGGCCATGCCATCCATGAAGCTGTGCAGCACCGCCGCCGCCACCAGCGGAAACGCAAAACCGTGCAGGGTCACGCTGCACGCGTCGTGATCGTGGCTGTGGGAACAGGAGGGGCAAACCGGATGAACGTACCGGTCGAAAAGCCATAGCAGCCCGATGCCCGTCAGCAAGACGGCCAGACCCGCGGACCACCCCAGGCGCTCGGCCATTTCGGGCATCACGCCGAAGGCCGCCATCCCCATCAGCAATCCCGCGCCGAAGGGCACCAGCGCTCGTCCGGCCCGCCCGGCCGCGGCCAGCCAAACTCCAAATGCCGCGCTCACCAGCGCAATGCCCGTGACCGCCGAAGCCAGCACAACATCCGTTAAGACCGTCGCAGGCATGCCGTCAGGCCTTCCGGGCTTTCCGCCAGAGCAGCCAGAAGCCGAGCAGCAGTGTCGCCAGGCAGATCCATTGCGCGTCGGTAAGCGGGCCGCCGAAGGGGTTAGGTTGGTCGGGAGCGCGGTAGAACTCGATGATGAAGCGCGCGCAGGAGTACAGAACCAGGTACAGGCCGATGATCGTCCCGGCGCGGTGGGCTCGACGGAAGCGGCTATAGAGGATGCCGAAGATCATCGCTTCAGCCCCCGATTCATAGAGCTGAGTCGGATGCAGCGGCACGTCCAGCGGCGTTCCAAAAAGCCGTTGCGTCACGGGGTTGGTGAATGTGACCGCCCAGGGCCGGTGGCACTCTAGCCCCCAGCAACAGCCTGCGGCGAAGCACCCCAGCCTGCCGACGGAATGCCCCAGTGCAATGGCCGGCGCGAAGGCGTCCGCCGTCACCAGTCCCGGCAGCTTATTTCTACGCATGTAGAAAAACGCCACAATTAAGGCGAGAACCAGGCCTCCCTGGAAAACTCCGCCTGCCTGAAGGGTTGAAAAAGACAGAATTTCGCGTGGATTTCTACGATAGTAGTCGAAGTCGTACAGAAACATCAACAACTTGGCGCCGATGATGGCGGCCAGCCCGCAATAGATGCCAAGGTTGAGCACCGCCTCCTTGTCGAGGCCCGAGGAGGCCGCCAACCGCGCCGCCAGCCATAGGGCGATCAGAAAGGCGGCAGTCACCAGGACGCCGTAGGTGGGTATAAAGAAGTCGCCGATGTTAAACAGTTGCGGGAACATTCAAGTCCTTGCCACCTCGTGCCGGGAAAGCCAGAAATCGAGAAGGATCAGGGCGGCGCCGATTGTGAGGCCCATGTCGGCTACGTTGAAGGACGGCCAATGATAGGTGCCGATGTAAAAATCCAGAAAATCCGTGACCGCTCCACTCGCGATGCGATCGTAAAGGTTCCCGAGCGCGCCACCGAGCACCAGGCAGAGGCCCAGGCGCGAAATGCGGTTCGCGGCCAGCCCGCGGGCGGAACTCTGCCACAATACGGCGGCCACAAAGCCCAGAACCAGCAGCGTCAGCCCGATCAGGAAGAAAGCTCTCCACTCGCTGTCGCCTTCCGACATCATGCCGAAGGCGATGCCCCGGTTCTCCGTGTAGACGATGTTGAAGAAGCCAGGAATCACGGTGAGGACGTCTTCGCGGTCCATATTTCTCTGGATCAGCAACTTCGTGATGCGGTCCAGCGCCAGCCAGACCACGGCCACTCCATAAGCTGCCAGGCGCCGGCTCATTCAGCCCCCCACGATTTCGGCGACGGCGGCGGCGCAGGCCGCGCACACGGTAGGCAGTTCCGGGGAGGAGCCCACATCGGAGGTGTACTTCCAGCAGCGTTCGCACTTGACCCCGGCGGCGCGGCCCACATGCACGGAGAGCGCCTTTTCGGGCTGTTTCTCAAGCTGCACCTGGGACACGATGAACAGTGCCGGCAGATCCGCGGCATGCTGTTCGAGCAACTCGTACAGTTCGCCGCTGGCCCTCAAATGGACGCACGCCTCCAGGGGGGCGCCGATGAACTTCTCCTGACGCGCGACCTCCAGGCTCTTCAGAACGGCCTCGCGCACCTCCATCAACCGGTCCCAGTTCTTGGCGTGCTTGCGGTGTTGGCTGGTCAGCCCCTGAGTCAACTCCGCCGGCTCCGGAAACAACGAAATATGCACGCTGCCGTTCGCCCCGTCCGGCTTGTGGAAGTGTCCCCAAACCTCTTCGGTGGTGAAAGTGAGGATCGGGGAGAGCAGGCGCACCAGGGCGTAAGTGATGCGGTAGAGAACGGTCTGCGCGCTACGCCGCGCCGCGGAGCGTGGCGCAGCGGTGTAGAGCCGGTCCTTGATCACGTCGAAGTACAGAGAGCTGAGATCGGTGATGGCGAAGTCGTAGACCGCGTGATAAACCTTGTGGAAAGCCAGCTCCTCATACCAGGCCAGGCACTGCTTGACCAGGTTCTCGGTGCGCAGCAGGATCCACTGTTCCAGCTCGGGCAGCTCGGCGGCGGGGATGGCGTCCTTGGCCGGGTCGAAGTCACTCAGGTTCCCCAAGGCATAGCGGAAAGTATTCCGCAGCTTCCGGTAGGCCTCCGAAAGGCGCGCCAGGATCGTCTCCGAGATCCGGACGTCCTCGCTGAATTCCTGCGAAGCGACCCACAGCCGAAGCAGCTCGGCGCCGTACTTCTTGACGATTTCGTCGGGCTCGATAATGTTCCCCACCGACTTGGACATGGCGCGGCCCTCGCCGTCCAGCGTCCAGCCATGCGTGGCGCACTGGCGGTAGGGCGAGCCGCCTCGCAGCCCCACGCCCACCAGCAGTGAGCTATGGAACCAGCCACGAAACTGGTCCGGGCCCTCGACGTAGAGGTCGCAGGGCCAGGGCAAGCCGTAGGTCTTGTTGAGCACGGCCAAGTGGCTGGAGCCGGAGTCGAACCACACGTCCAGGATGTCCGTCCCCTTGCGGAAGCTATCGTGGCCGCACTTGTGGCAGCGCGCCTCGGGTCCCAGCAGCTCCGCCTCGGTGCTGTCGTACCAGACGTCGGCCGTGCGCTGTTCGAACAACTCCACCACGCGGAGCAGGAACTTGCGCTCCGTGAATGGCTCGCCGCACTTGTCGCAGTAGAAGACGATGATGGGGACGCCCCACACGCGCTGGCGCGAGATGCACCAGTCCGGCCGCGTGCCCACCATGCCGGAGATTCGCTCCTGGCCCCAGCCGGGAATCCACTGGACCTTCCGGATGGCTTCGAGCGCCTGGCCGCGCAGATCGTTCTTCTCCATCCCGATGAACCACTGCTCCGTGGCCCGGAAAATCGTGGGCTTATGGCAGCGCCAGCAATGGGGATAGCTGTGATCCAGCCGCCCCTCGGCCAGCAAGGCTTGGCGCTCACGGAGCAACTCGACCACCACGGGGTTGGCTTCCCAAACCGTCTTGCCGATGAGATCCTCCGGCAGGCGGCCCGCCGCACCCTCGGCATGGTAGAAGCGGCCATCGGCGTCCACGGGACAGTAGGTGGCGATCCTGTACTGCTGGCAGACCTGAAAATCCTCCTGGCCATGACCGGGCGCCGTATGCACGGCGCCGGTGCCCTGTTCCAGGGTCACGTGATCCGCCAGAATCCCTAGCGAATCGCGCTCCAGCAGCGGGTGCCGGAACACGGTCCCTTCCAGCGCGGCACCGGGGAAGCTCGCCACGATCTTCGGATCGGGCCACCCGCATTTTTCGGCGGTGGCCTTCAGAAGCTCCCGGGCAACGATGTAGACGTCACCCCTGGATTCAACCGCCACGTATTCGAATTTGGGGTGGAAAGCGATGGCCATGTTGGCGGGGATGGTCCATGGCGTGGTGGTCCAGATGAGCCCCCAGACGCGCCGGCCCGCCAATGACGGCGTCGATCTTGGCCGGATCCGAAGTCAACTCGAATCGCACCCAGATCGAAGGGCTGGCGTGGTCCTCGTACTCCACCTCGGCCTCGGCCAGCGCCGTGCGGTCGCGCATGCACCAGTGGACGGGTTTGAGGCCCTTGTACACGTAGCCCTTGTCCAGAAAGTCGACGAAGGCTTTGGCGATGACCGCCTCGTAGGAGGCGCTCATGGTGAGATAGGGATTGTCCCACTCGCCGAACACACCCAGCCGCTTGAACTCGCGGCGGTGCAGTTCGACGTACTTCTGCGCGTACTTGCGGCATTCCCCGCGGATTTCAGCAGCGCGTCATGCGCGCCTTCCGCGAACCGAGCGCGGCGTCGACCTTGATCTCGATGGGCAGGCCGTGGCAGTCCCAGCCCGGCACGTAGGGCGCGTCAAAACCCGCCATGCTCCGGGACTTAACGATGAAGTCCTTGAGAATCTTATTGAATGCGGTGCCAAGGTGGATGTTCCCGTTGGCGTACGGCGGTCCGTCGTGGAGCACGTACTGAGGGCGTCCCGCTCGGGCCTGCCGGATTTTGTGGTAGAGGTCAGCCTCCTCCCAGCGGGCCAGCATCTTGGGCTCCGCCTGCGGGAGATTGGCCTTCATCGGAAAATCGGTGCGAGGCAGGTTGACAGTCTTCTTCAGCTCGACGTCTTTCAATGACATGTGTGGGTCATTCACTATCGTACACGAAGCGGCTACGCGGGCCGTATTTCACCAGATGGTTTCGATGGGATACTCCCGAATGGCCGCGTCAGCCGTCAGGATCGCCAGGTGCTCGACCTGACACTGGGCGGCCAGCAGGCGATCAAAGGGATCGCGGTGGTGAGTGGGCAAACTCAGGAGGGCCATCACGTGATCCGCCTCCACCGGCAGGCACTCGACATTGAGGCTGGCCATCTGCTGCGGCAGGAAATCCCGCTCTCCCGGCAGTTTCAGCTTGCCCGCCTGTACCTTCAGAACGATTTCCCAGAGGCTGGCCGCGCTCAGCAACAACTGTTGGCCTCATCGGTGATCAGGCGGGCTGCCCGCTTCGACAGTTTCTCCGGCTGGGCGATGGCCCAAAGGAAAGCGTGCGTGTCGAGGAGCAATCTCATTCGCCGATGAAGCGCAGCAGTTCTTTGCGGGTCATGGGTGCGTCCCATCCTTGGCGAACCAGATGCGGCCGCGGGCGGCTCCCAATGTGCGTTTTCCGCCCGGCGGGGTCACACGCACCAGTCTTGCCACGGGCTTGCCCGCCTTGGCGATCACGACGTCCTCCCCCAGGATCACCTTTTGGATCAGCTTGGACAGGTTCGTCTTGGCGTAGTGGGTGTTGACCTCCATAGCCTTAGTATGGACTAACTTCCTTAGCTAAGCAAGGGGCGGCCTACTTCCCCAGCGCTTTCCGGCCGGCCTGGAGGACCTCCAGGATCGCATCCACGTCGAAGACGCTGCCGCCCCAGGGGCCGCCGCTCACGTCCTGCAGGGCCGCCCACAGCCGCGTTTCGTCCGGGAGCCTGGGGTCCGGCGCCAGGTCGCGATGCGGGGCCCTGGAAGCCAGCACCCGCGCGCCTTCCTCGGCGCCGAAGATCTTGCCGTCCGCGCCGACCATGTTGACCGTACCCTCCAGCCGGTTGCGGTCGATGATGATCTCGATGACATCGCCCTCCCTGACCTTGCCCGAGCGGGCCTCCGGCCAGCGCCTCGGGCGAGACGTGGCCGATGCAGGCGCCGGTCGAAACGCCGCTAAAGCGCGAGTCGGTGATCAGCGCGACGTGCTTGCCGTACTCCAGGTACTTGCAAGCGCGGCCGTGAGCTGGTACACCTCCTCCATGCCGGAGCCCATGCGGCCCGCGGCCCGCCAGCACGATCACGTCGCCGGCCTGGATGCTGGTCCGGGCCGGTGCTCTTGATGGCGGCGATGGTCGCCGGCCTCGGTGAAGAACACGCGCGCCGGGCCGGTGTTCCGGTAGACCCCGTCGGCGTCCACAACGCTCGGGTCGATGGCCGTGCTCTTGATGACCGACCCCTCCGGCGCCAGGTTCCCGGTGGGGAAGCACACCGTCGAGGTCATCCCCCGCTGCCGGCGCGGTATCGGGATCCATGATCACGTCGTCCGGATCCACGCCGTCCCGCTGCTTCAGGAGCGCCCGCAGCGCCTCGCGCCGCTCGGAGGTCTCCCACCAGTCGAGCATGCTTCCCAGCGTCTCGCCGGACGCCGTCAGCGCCTCCAGTTCCAGAAGCCGGCCCGCTTCAGGTGCAGCATGACCTCCGGCACGCCGCCCGCCAGGAACACCTGCACGGTGGGATAATTGCGCGGCCCGTTGGGAAGCACATCCACGAGCCGCGAGCACTTTGGCGTTCACCGCGGCCCAGTCGTCGCGGCTCGGCCGGCGCAGTCCCGCCGCGTGGGCCACGGCCGCCAGGTGCAGGATCAGGTTGGTCGATCCGCCGAACGCGGCGTGCGTCACCAGGGCGTTGCGGATGGAGGCTTCGGTGAGGATGTCCCGCATGTGGATGCCCCGCTGCTCCAGCGCCATCAAGGCGCGCGCCGACCGCCGTGGCCATGTCCAGCCAGATGGGGTGCCCGGAAGGCGCCAGCGCCGCGTGAGTGAGCGTCAGCCCCAGCGCCTCCGCGACCACCTGCGAGGTGGCCGCGGTGCCCAGAAACTGGCATCCTCCTCCGGGAGAGGCGCAGGCATGGCAGCCCACCGCCGCCGCCTCCTCCAGCGTCATCTGCCCGTGCAAGTATTGCGCGCCGATGGACTGCACCTCGGCGGCGTTCGCTCCCGTCCTCGGCCAGCAGCATCACGCCGCCGGGAACCAGCACGCACGGGCAGGTCGTGCATGGAGGCGAGCGCCATCATCATGGCCGGCACGCCCTTGTCGCAGGCCGCCACCCCCAGCACGCCGCTGCGGGTCGGCAGCGACCGGATCTGACGCCGGAAGATGCGAGGCGGCGTCGTTGCGGAAGGGCAGGCTGTCGAACATCCCCGGCGTGCCCTGCGTGCGCCCGTCGCAGGGATCGCTGCAATAGGTCGCAAACGGAATCGCTCCCAGAGCGTCTTCAACTCCCGGGCCGCCGCTTCCACCAGCAGATCCACTTCCCAGTGCCCCGTGTGCAGCCCCAGCGCGATGGGCGTGCCGTCCGGCGCCCGCAGACCGCCGTGGGTGCTGAGAATCAGGATTTCCTTGCTGCCGAGCGTGCTCGGATCCCAGCCCATGGCGGCGTCCATGGTCCAGCCAAACAGATCGCCGGAAGTGTACCGCCGCATGATTTCCGGCGTGAGCGGCAGCGCTCCCGGCGGCCCGGGGGCTTTCGTCCGGATGTCGTAGATCGACCTGTCGCCCGAGTCCAGGATGGCGCTCGAGCGATTTAGCCATATGGATTGATCCTATCAACAAGACAGGTACGTACCTTCAGTTGTTAGAATGAGTCAACTCGTCTGCGAAAGGCTGTTCATCCGCTGGCCGACAGGACTCCGAAGCGTGCTCGCCATCTACCCCGGTTCCTTCGACCCCATCACCAATGGGCATCTGGACCTGGTCGAACGGGGCGCGAAGCTCTTCGACAAGCTGATCGTGGCCATTCTCGAGAACGCCACCAAGGAGCCGAGCCGCTGTTTTCGGTCGAGGAGCGCATGGAGATGCTCCGCGAGGTAGTGCGCCCCTTTCCCAACGTGGAGGTGGATTCCTTCCACGGCCTGCTGGTCGATTACGCGGCCCGCAGACAGGCCGGCGTGATCCTCGCGGCATCCGCGCCATTTCCGATTACGAATACGAGCTCCAGATGGCGCTGATGAACACGCGGCTGGCGCCGGATATCGAAACCGTCTTCATGATGGCCAGCGAGGCATACTCCTTCCTCAGTTCGCGCCTGGTGAAACAGGTCTTCGGGCTGGGCGGCAATATCTCCGGCCTGGTGCCGCCCGTGGTCGAAGAGAGGCTGAAGAGCCGCGTTCGCGAGGGTCGGGTAACGCGAAGATGCCGGCCCCTACTCGATTGTCTCAGCGGATCTCGCGCATCAACGTCTCCGCCACCATGCAGGTAGCCGCGGACGCGGCGAAACTGCGCGGCGCGCGGGCGGGACATCGTGGATTTCGGGCCGGGCGAACCGGACTTTCCCTACCCCGGCCAACGTCAAGCGCGCCGCCATTCGCGCCATCGAGGAGAACTTCACCCGCTACACCGCCGGCGGGCGGCACCATGGAACTGCGGGAGGCCATCTGCGAGCGGCATGCCGCCGACTTCGGAACCTCCTACACCCCGTCGGAGTGCATGGTTTCGGCCGGCGGCAAGCACGCCCTCTTCAACGTGCTGCAGTCGCTGCTCGACCCCGGCGACGAGGTGATCGATCCCGGTGCCGTACTGGGTCACCTTCCAGGACATCGTCAGCTACTCCGGAGGAACCAGCGTCTTCGCGCACACCGACGGTGAGAAGCGGCTTTGCCATCACCGCCTCGCTCATCGAGCGGCATCTCACGGACAAGACCCGGGCCGTGATCATCAATTCGCCCTGCAACCCCAGCGGCGAGGTCATCTGCCCCGGAGGAGTTCCGGCGGATCTACCGCCTCACGTCGAAGCGCGGCATCTGGCTGATCACCGATGAGTGCTACTCGCACTTGCTCTATGACGGCCTGCCGTTTTCGGTGGCCTCGATGCCCGGCGCCCGCAGCACGGTCATCGTGGCGGGTTCGCTTTCCAAGACTTACGCCATGACCGGCTGGCGGATCGGCTTCGTGCTGGCGCCTCCGCTGGTGGTCTCGGCGGCCGCCAAGCTCCAGAGCCAGTCGACCTCCAACCCGAACTCCATCGCCCAGAAGGCCGCCGTAGAGGCGCTGCGCGGACCGCAGGATTCGCGGGCGGAGATGCTGGCCGAGTACCGCCGCCGCCGCGATTTCGCCCTCGAGCGGCTGCGCGCCATTGCCGGCGTCCGCTGCCACCGAGCCCAAGGGCGCCTTCTACTTGTACCCCAACATCCGCGCGGTCCTGGGCCGGGGCGGCATTGAGGACCCGACGGAGTTCGCCGAGCAGCTTCTGGACCAAGCCGGCGTAGCCGTTGTGCCCGGCGAGGCGTTCGGCACCAGCGGACCACATCCGGATCACCTTCGCGGTCTCCATGCGCGACCTCGAGCGCGGGCTGGACCGGCTCGACAATTTCGTCGCCGGGTTGAAGGAATGAGCGCCAAGCCTTTTCCGCTTACAACCAGCTCTCCATGAGAAGGTCTGGGGCGTCCGCGATCTGGCTCCCTGGTTCCGTCCCTCGCCGCGTGAAAATTGGCGAGGTCTGGTTCTCGATGCCGGGCTCGGAGCCGCTGCCGATACTGGTGAAGTTCATCTTCACCTCCGACCGGCTCTCGGTTCAGGTGCATCCCGACGACGACTACGCCCTGGCGCACGAGGGCTGCGGCGGAAAGACCGAGATGTGGTATGTGCTCGCGCCGAGCCGGGCGCCACGCTGGCGGCTGGGTTTCCGCGAGCCGATCTCGCGCGAGCGGGCGCGGGAAGCGGCGCTCTCCGGCGAGATCGAGCACTCTACTCCGCTGGCACCCGGTAGCCGCCGGCCAGGTTTCCTTCGTGCCGCCCGGGACGGTGCACGCGCTGGGCGCGGGCATCACGGTCTGCGAAATCCAGCAGAACAACCCGATCACCTACCGCCTCTACGACTACGGCCGGCCGCGCGAATTGCACCTGGACAAAGCCCTGGACGTGGCCCGGCTTGAGCCCCACCCTGGGCCGGAGATCCCCGGCGGCAGCCTGCTTGCCTCCTGCCCGTACTTCGCGTGCGAACGGCTTGAGCTGACGCAGCTTCACTACCAGCCCGATCCGGTCAGATTCCATATGCTGGTGATTCTGGAAGGTAGCGGGCAGATCGGCGATCAACGTTTCTCGCCGGGCCAGGCATGGTACGTGCCCGCGGGTGGCGCGGCTTTCGATTTCACCGCCGGTACCCGCGCGACGCTGCTGCGGACATACGTGCCGTAGGCCCGCTTCACTTCTCCAGACAGAGAAAGAATGTGGAAAAGTTGCCGGGGCGTTCCTTCGCCTCGACGATTCGGAACCCGGCCGATCTTGCGAGCGCCTGGTAGTAAGCCAGATCGAGCGGCCGGTCCGGCCACAAGGTCCCGTAACCTGTCTGTACCGTCGTCTCTCCCGGCAGCTTAAAGGTGAAGCGGAACACCACACCCTTGGTGTCCGGTTCGAGCGCCGTCGGGAGGATGGCGTCCCAAATCAGCCAGCGCCCGCCCGGCTTGAGGACGCGAAATGCCTCGGCGAATACCTTCTTCTGGATGTCCGGCTTCATGTACATGAGGGAGAAGAAGGCGGTGACGGTGTTGAAGCTCGCGTCCAGGAACTTCAGGTCCGTCGCATCCATGACGATCTTCAGCGGGCCGGCGGGTGATTCCTCCAACTCCCGCTTGTAGAGGTCAATCGCCACCACCTGCCGCGGCTTCATGAGGCCGATGATTCCCTCGCCTCCACCGCCGATGTCCAGGACATAGCCCGATGCATCGAAATCTTCGACGGTGAGCTCCTGGCGTTCGAACTGATGGAGCTTCGGTTTTTCATCGGCGGCCAGGCAACAACCGCACACCAGGGCCAGCAGGAAAGCGAATCGAGTTATCATCACGCCCAGAATACGCAGGTTCTTACCGACTTGTTCCGGCAGACTGCCTGGCTACCGCTTGCGAACGAAGTCGAACACCTCAGTCGAGTCCTTGCCTTTTTCGCGGTAGGTCCAATCCTGGCGGAAGTGGTCCTTGTCGATGAATGTGAAGACCACCTGGCGCATGTGCCCGGCATCGGGGCCGCTGAGGTTGGTGACGTCCAGGAAGTCGAACTTCATGGTCTTGGCGGAATCCTGGCCCGGCGCCAGCACCATCCTGGGCTGATTTTTCGCCGCGCAATAGTGGGTCATCATCAGCCGGTCGCCGTCCATGTGGTAGACGGTCGGCATCTCGTGGTCGACTCCTTCGCCCAGCATCTGGATCACGGCGGAGCCCGCCGAGGTTGTCCGGAAATTGCTGGTGACTGCCATGCCGCCGGAATTCTTTCCCGTCCACTCGCCTTCGAGGCCTTTGATCTTGTCAAACGCCCCGGCGGCGCCGGATTGCGCCCACAGCGTGGCGCTGCAACAGGCGACCAGCAGCAGCCCGAACAAAACACTTCTATTGGCACTTCGTGGAATGGCTTGCATCTTTCTCCCCTTGTATTTCCATTATGCCGGATACTAAAAGGTATATGGACTACGTCAATCTCGGATCATCCGGCGTGAAGGTATCGCGGATCTGCCTCGGCACGATGACCTACGGCTCCAGCAAGTGGCGGGACTGGGTCCTCGATGAAGACGAGAGCCGGCCCTTTATCGGCCGGGCGCTGGAGCTCGGCATCAATTTCTTCGACACAGCGGACATGTATTCGCTGGGCGCGAGCGAGGAGATTCTCGGCCGCGCTCTGAAGCATTTCGGCCAGCCGCGCGACCGGGTCGTGATAGGGACCAAAGTATTCCACAGCATGGGTGACGATCCCAACCAGCAGGGCTTGTCGCGCAAGCACATCATGCACTCGATCGACGACAGCCTGCGGCGGCTGGGGACCGACTACGTGGACCTTTACCAGATCCACAGGTTCGACCACCACACGCCGATCGAGGAGACGCTGGAAGCGCTCGACGACGTGGTGAGAATGGGAAAGGCGCTGTACATTGGCGCCTCTTCGATGTGGGCCTGGCAGTTCGCCAAGATGCTCTACAAGTGTGATGAGCTCGGCACGGCTCGCTTCGTCACCATGCAGAACCACTACAACCTGGTCTACCGCGAGGAAGAGCGGGAGATGATTCCGCTGTGCCGCGACGAGGGAATCGGGTTGCTCCCCTGGAGTCCCATGGCGCGCGGGTTCCTGGCGGGAAACCGGCGGCGGGAAGATCTTGGAGAGACGCTGCGGGCCAAGACCGACGACTACGCGCATAAGTTGTACTACCAGGATTCGGACTTCACGGTGGTGGACCGGGTGACCGAGATCGCGCGCAAACGCGGCGTGAACAATTCCCAGGTGGCGCTGGCGTGGATACTGGCGCAGCCGGGAGTGACGGCGCCCATCATCGGCGCGAGCAAGATGGCGCACCTCGATGACGCCGTGGCGGCGCTGAACTTGAAGCTTAGCGCCGAAGAGCTCAAGTCCCTGGCCGAACCCTACCAGCCGCATCGCGTGCTGGGGCACTCGTAGGGCTACCTGTGGCGCGTACCTGCGGTAAGATAAGCTCATGGAAAAGGTTACGGTATCGTCGAAGGGTCAGGTCGCGATCCCTAAAACCATCCGCGACGCCCTGAACCTGTCTGAAGGCACCCGGCTGACTCTGGAGGTGCGGGGCCAGGCAATTGTGCTATCCAAAGATCCGGCTTGGAGAAAACTGCAGGGCGCAGGCGCAGGCCGCGACCTGATGAGCGCATTCGCCGCCTTTAAGCAGCAGGAGCGTGAGCGTGAAGACTCGCGTTGAGAGCCGCTCTCGGCGGCGGAACAGGGCCGCACGCGGCTCCTAATCAGCGCCATCAACGTGGGCGGTAGAAGCCCAGGTCCTCGCTGGTTAGTAGCTTGCTGGCGAAGAGGATCTGGCCGGTATGCTGGGCGAAGTGCTCGACAACATGGTAGATCGCTTCGAGCACGGTCACCTCGTACGCCTGAATAGTGACCTTTTCCGTCAGCCGGTCTGGCGGGAGTTCCCGCAGCACCGCCACGGCCTCACCGACAGCCTCTTCGAGACGCAGGCGGAGTTCGGCGGGCTGTAGGCCGCCGCGTGCGGCGAACTCGGCGTCGCGCCGGCGCACATCAGGCTGTCCCTTGACACCCGTGCCAATCCACTGCCGCACGTTCCCGCACAGGTGCAGGACCAGGTTGCCGATGGCATTCTCATTCTCGGTCCCCCTGGCCCAGACCTGCTCATAGTTGAGTTTTTCCAGACACACGGCAATGCGCCCGGAGAGCTGGTTCAACTTGTCCGCGGAAAAATCCAGGAACAGGCGGTTCATGCCGGGCTAGCTCCGCAGGCCGGCCAGGACGCCCCGCATGTAGGCGAACGATTTCTGCATCCCGGCCAGGGGATCCTTCGCGTCGATCTCGTATTCCAGCCCCACCAGGCCGCGGAACTTCATCCGCTTCAATTCCCGGAAGATCGCCACGATGGGCATGGCGCCGTCGCCAACCGGGCACTGGCTGCCCTTTTCGTGGAGATCGCGCAGGTCCTTGATGTGGAAGTCCAGCAGGCGAGGGCCCGCCTCCCGGATGGTCTGAATGAGGTCGACGCCGGTCCGCACGGTGTGTCCCACGTCGATGCAGACACCGACCCTGGGGTCCATGCCCCCCATGTGTTTGAGCGCGCTCTGCGGGGTCGGAAAAATCTTGTCCTCGGGGCCGTGATTGTGGACCGCCACCGCAATGCCGTACTCTTTAACGCACTTCTCGATTTTGGGAAGATTCTGCGGAATAGCGCCGATGACCATCATGGGCATCCCGCAGGCCTTGGCGTATTCGAAGTACGAGCGTATGTCGGCCTCGTCGTCCTTCTGCATGTAGACCACGCCGCCGCTGGCGATCTTGAGGCCCGCGTCCTCGAACTCCTTGCGCCCCGCGGCCAGTTGTTCCGGGGTGCTCTTGTAGAGCAGGTGCATCTCCTTGATGCTGACCTCGCGCACGTTCAACTGCTTGATCATGGCGATGGCCTCCGTGCGCGGGAAGTTGCGCACGGAGTAGGAGCACACGCCCAGCCTGATATCGTCCGGCGCGTCGGCCGCGGTCATGGCCGGTCGAAACGTGGCGGCAGCGGTTGCCCCTGCCAGAAAATGACGTCGGGTTGCGGAAAGGTGTGTCATGGTTTCTGTTCCTAGAGAAGTCTACAATACCTGCTCGGACCAGTTCTCCAGCACGCTCTTGACCTTCTGCATGAACTGGTCGGCCAGGGCGCCGTCGATGAGGCGGTGATCGAAGGTCAGCCCCATCAGGGAGATGCTGCGGATGGCGATGGCATCGTCGATGACGACGGGGGCCTTCTCCACAACGCCCACGCCCAGGATCGCGACCTGGGGCTGATTGATGACGGGCGTGCCGAACAGGCTGCCGTAGCTGCCGAAGTTGGTGATGGAGAACGTGCCGCCATGCACCTCGTCCGGCTTGAGCTGGCGGGAGCGGGCGCGTGAGGAGAGGTCCACGATGGCGCGTTGCAGGCCCAGCACGTTCACCTCGTCGGCGCGGCGGATCACCGGGACAATCAGGCCGCCTTCCAGCGCCACGGCGATGCCCAGGTTGATCTCATTGTGATAGATGATGTTGCTGCCTTCGATGGAAGCGTTGACGATGGGGAAGGCGCGCAGCGCCTCGATGGCCGCGACCGCCACAAACGGCAGGAAGGTCAGCGAGTAACCGTAGCGCTCCTTGACCGTCCCCTTGTTGCGCTCGCGTATGCGCGCCACCTGCGTCATATCGATCCGGTGCACCGTGGTGACGTGCGCCGAGGTACGCTTGCTCATCACCATGTGCTCGGCGATACGGGAACGCATGATGGTCATGGGCTCCACGCGAGCCGCTGGCGCTTCAGCCCGGGGCGGCATTGGCAAAGCAGCGGGCTCGGGCGGGGGCGGCGCCGTGACTGACCGCTCGGCCTGCGCCGCGATGTAGGCCTCCACGTCCTGCTTGGTGATCCTTCCGCCGGCGCCGGTTCCCTTCATCTGGTGCAGGTCGAGGTTGTACTCGCGCGCCATCTTGCGCACCAGCGGGGACAGCGGGCCGAGGTCTTCCTCGACAGGTTCCGCCTGACTAGGTTCTGGGGGCTGGGGGCTGGGGGCTGGCGGAGGAGCAGGAGCAGTGGCCGGCTGCTTCACGGCCGGAGCTGGGGGCGGTGGAACTGGGACCGGCGGCGGGGCCGCATCGGGCTTGGGCGCTGGCGCTGCCGCCGGCTTGGGTGCTGGCGCGGCCTTAGCCTCGCCCTTCTCGTCGACCCGGGCCACCACGGTGTTGATGGCGACGGTCTTGCCTTCCTCCACCAGAACCTCGGCCAGAACGCCGGCCGACGGCGACGGAATCTCGGTATCCACCTTGTCGGTCGAGATCTCGAAGAGCGCCTCGTCGCGCTCCACGCGCTCGCCCGCCTTCTTCAGCCACTTGGTAAGAGTGCCTTCGACGATGCTCTCTCCCATCTGGGGCATTACGACGTCGATCATGCTGCCATCTCCATTTCGAACTCAAAGATGCCGCTGAAGCTGCGCGCCAGCGCGGAGACGACCTCGCCGCGACTGGCCCGGCAGCCCAGTTCTGCCATCGATGTCACGGGCTTCGCCAGCCCGCAAGGAACTATGTACTGAAAGTAACTCAAATCCGTGGTGACGTTCAGGGCGAATCCGTGGGAGGTGACCCAGCGGCTGATGTGAACGCCGATGGCCGCGACCTTCTTCCCGTCCACCCACACGCCGGTGGCGCCCGGTACGCGGCCGGAGGAGATCCCGAACCCCGCCAACGTGTCGATGAGAACCTGTTCGATGGCGCGCACGTAGGCAGCGACGTCCCGCTTCCATTCGCGCAGATCGAGGATAGGGTATCCGACCACCTGGCCCGGGCCGTGGTAGGTGATGTCCCCGCCCCGGTCCGTGTGGTGGAAGGAGACGCCGGCGCGGCGCAACACTTCCTCGCCGGCCAGCAGGTGCTCCTGGCGCCCGTTGCGCCCCAGTGTGATGACGTGAGGGTGCTCCACGATAAGCAATTGGTCCGGGACCAATCCCTTCTTGCGCTCTTCGACCAGGCGCTGCTGCAGCTCGAACGCTTCGGCGTAGCCGATTCGCCCCAGATCGTGGAATTCGCAGCTACGCATTGATCGCCAGCCCGTAGACGGCGTTGAACGCCTCGCCCACAGCTTCGGTGACAGTCGGGTGGGGATGAATGGTGCCCATGAGCGTTTCCACGGTGGCCTCGGCCTCCATGGCGGCGACGGCCTCGGCGATCAGATCCGTGGCGGAGGGCCCGATGATGTGCACGCCGAGGATCTCGCCGAATTTTTCGTCCGCCACCACCTTGACGAAGCCATCGTGACGGCCCAGGATGGACGCCTTGCTGTTGGCCATGAACGGGAACTTGCCGATCTTCACCGTGTGGCCCTGGGCGCGGGCCTCAGCTTCGGTCAGGCCGACGCTCCCGATCTCGGGCTCCGTATAGGTGCATCCCGGGATGTGATTGTGGTTGATGGGCTTCACCGGCTTGCCCGCGATGTGCGCCCACGGCGACCATGCCTTCCATGGTAGCCACGTGCGCCAGTTGCGGACTGCCGGCCACCACGTCGCCGATGGCGTAGACGCCCGGCTCGGCCGTCTGCATCCACTCGTCGACCTTGATGAACCCGCGATCCAGCTCAGCGCGCGTGGATTCCAGCCCGATCCCGTCCGTGTTCGGCTTCCGCCCCACGGCGACCAGAAGCTTTTCGGCTTCGATGGTCTCGGCCTTCCCGCCGGCCAGTGTGACACTGAGGCTGACCCCGCCCGGGGCCTTTTGGACCGCGCCGACCTTGGCGCCGGTCTCTACCCGGATTCCGGCCTTCTTGAAGAGGCGGTTAAGTTCCTTGGAAATCTCCTCGTCCTCAATCGGGACGATGCGGGGCAGCATCTCCAGGAGGGTCACGTTCGCGCCGAAACGATTAAAGATGCTGGCGAACTCGACTCCCACCGCGCCCGCGCCGATGATGGCGATCGACTGCGGCACCGCCGTCAAGGTCCAGAATTTCAATGTTTGTCAAGATGCGTTCCGGGTCGGGCGCCAGGCCGGGCAGCATGCGCGCCTCGGATCCCGTGGCGATGATGACGTTCCTGGTTTCCAGCACTTTGACGCCGCCGGCAGCCTGGACTTCGACCTTACCGGCCCCCGCCAGCTTGCCATAGCCCGGGATCCAGTCCACCTTGTTCTTCTTCATCAGGAACTCGATGCCCTTGGCGTGCTTGGCAACGATCTGATTCTTGTGTTCGATGATTTTGGGGAAGTCCAGGCGCGGGTTGTCGCAAAGGATCCCCTGTTCGGCGCCGTGGACCAGTTCCTGCCAGAGGGCGGCGGAGTGCAGCAGAGCCTTGGTGGGGATGCAACCGACGTGCAGGCAAGTCCCGCCGAGTTTGGGGTCCTTCTCGACCAGAGCGGTCTTCAAACCGTACTGCCCGGCGCGGATAGCCGCGGAGTAACCACCCGGGCCGCTGCCAATGATAACGACATCGTAGGGCATTGTCCTCATCTTAGCATCGTGCCCGTGACAAGCTCGGTGTAAGCCCTTTATAATGAAAGGACCGCCCGATTGCGGCCCAGGGCCGCCTCTAGCGAATCATGTTTGAGAATCTCTCTGACAAGCTGCAGCGTGTCTTCAAGAACCTGCGCGGCGAAGGAAAATTGACGCCTGAGAATATGGAGCAGGCGCTCAAGGAGATCCGCGTCGCCTTGCTTGAGGCCGATGTGCATTTTCGGGTGGTGAAGCAGTTCATCGAGAGCGTCAAGCAGAAGGCCATGGGCGAAGACGTGCTCACGGCCCTGTCGCCGGCCCAGCAGGTCATCAAGATCGTCCACGAGGAGCTGACGCGGACGCTGGGCAGCCATCAATCCAAGCTGCGCTTCTCCAATGACCCGCCCACGGTAATGCTGATGGTGGGCTTGCAGGGATCCGGCAAGACCACGACCACGGGCAAACTCGCGCGCTGGCTGTCGCGCAACGGACACAGTCCCTTGATGATCTCGGTGGACGTGTATAGGCCCGCGGCAAGGCAGCAATTGAGCGTGGTCGGCCGCGACGTCAAGCTGCCGGTGTATGAGGGAACCCCCGAGCAGACCAAGCCGGCTGAACTGGCCCGCGGGGCGCTCCGGGAAGCCTCGCAGACGGGCCGCGACGTGGTGATTGTCGACACCGCCGGACGTCTGCACATCGACGAAGAGCTGATGGTGGAGCTTCAGGAGCTGAAGGCGCTGCTTTCTCCCACCGAGATTCTGTTCGTGGCCGACGCCATGACCGGCCAGGACGCCGTCAAGAGCGCCGACGAGTTCCACAAGCGCCTGGGGATTACCGGCGCCATCCTGACCAAGATGGATGGGGACGCCCGCGGCGGGGCGGCCTTGTCGATACGCCACGTTACGGGGCAGCCGCTGAAGTTCGTGGGCCTGGGGGAGAAACTGGATGCCCTGGAGCCCTTCCACCCGGACCGCGCGGCGTCGCGCATCCTGGGCATGGGCGACGTGCTCTCCCTCATCGAAAAGGTGGAGGCGGCGGTCGATCAGAAGCAGGTCGAAGAGGTGCAGCGGAAGATCCTGGAAGACGACTTCACCTTGGATGATTTCCGCGACCAGATGCGGCAGCTCAGAAAGCTGGGGCCGCTGGAGTCGGTTTTGTCCATGCTTCCGGGCCTGGGTCCGCTGAAGAACCTGAAAGACGTGAAGGTGGACGAAAGCCAGGTTACCCGCGTGGTGGCGATCATCGACTCGATGACGTTCAAGGAGCGCGCTAACCACATGATTGTTAACGGCTCCCGCCGGCGCCGGATCGCCCGGGGCAGCGGGACGTCGGTTCAGGAAGTGAACCAGTTGCTGAAACAATACGCGCAAGCGCGTAAGATGATGAAGAGTTTATCCAGCGGCTTCATGGGGAAACGGCTGGGCAAGCTGAAACTGCCCGGCCTGTGAGGCCGGCTACAAGAACGCTGTGAAGCAGGAGCAAGAAGAGCAATGTTGATGATTCGACTGGCGCGTTTCGGCGCCAAGAAGAAGCCATCCTATCGGGTGGTGGTGATCGAGAAAGAAAAAGCTCGCAACGGACGCGCCGTGGAAGTGTTGGGCTACTACAACCCGGTGTCGCATCCCGCGACCGTCAAGTTGGACCACGAGCGGATCGCGCACTGGATGAAGGTCGGGGCGAAGCCCTCGGACACCATGGCGCGCCTGATCAAGAACAATCCAGCCCCGCCGGCGGAATCCGCCGCCTGACGGCCGTAGACACGGTTCCCGCCTCAACAGGGATGCTATGATCGAAGCATGTAAGGAGGCGCTGGTGTGGGGATGAGAGAACTGGTCGAAGAAATCGCGAAAGCTCTTGTTGACATCCCGGATCAGGTGGTTGTACGGGAAGTACAAGGGGAACAGGTTACGGTGCTGGAACTGAAGGTGGCCCCGAGCGATCTGGGCAAGGTGATCGGGAAGCAGGGACGAACCGCGCGCTCGATCCGCACGCTCCTCGGCGCAGCCGGCATGAAGCTCAACCGGCGCTATATGCTGGAGATATTGGAGTAGGGTCAGGAAGTGCCAGCGGAGTCCCCAGGGGAACAAGAATGGGTGACCATCGCCCAGGTGCTCGGCTCCCGGGGAAACCGCGGCGAGGTGGAGGCGGTTCCGCTCAGTAACCAGCCGGAGCGGTTCAGCCAGAAGTCGGAAGTGTATTTGTTTGATGGCGCCACGCCCAACCCACGGCATCGTGCGGTGGAGATCGAAGAAGTGTGGAGGCACGGCGGGCGCGTGATTTTCAAGTTTCGCGGAGTCGACAGCATCGACGACGCGGCGCGGCTTCGAGGCAGCGAGGTGCGAGTTCCTATGAGGAGCCGCCTGCCGCTGCCCGAGGGCGAGTATTACCAATCGGACCTGGTCGGGTGTGAGGTTGTGGAGCGCGCCACCGGAGAGCGCGTCGGTCTGGTCCGGGGATGGAATGAATCCGGCGGAACGGCCCTGCTGGAAGTCGAGGGGCAGGGCGGAGAAATCCTGATTCCGTTTGCCGGCTCGATTTGCGTGGAGATCGACCCGCGATCGAGGCGCATCGTGGTGGAATTGCCCGAAGGGCTGAAGGAATTGAACCGCTGATGGTTTTTCATGTGCTCACGATCTTCCCGGAGTTTTTCCGGGGCCCGTTTGAGCACGGCGTGGTGGGAAGGGCGATTGAGTCCGGCAAGGTCCGGATCGCCGTTCACAACCTTCGCGATTGGACGAGCGATCGTCACAAGACCGTGGACGACAGGCCGTTCGGCGGCGGCGAAGGGATGTTGCTGAAGGCGGAGCCGATCTTTCTGGCGGCTGAATCGATTTTTCAGGAGAGGCGGCCGGACCAGAAGGTGGTGCTGTTGTCGCCCCAGGGGAAGCTGTTCGACCAGGCGGCGGCCCGGCGGCTGAGCGAAGCGGCGGAGGTCCTGCTGGTCTGTGGCCGCTATGAGGGCGTGGATGAGCGTGTCGCGGGGTACCTGGCGCACGAGGAGCTGTCGATTGGCGACTACGTGTTGAGCGGCGGGGAACTGGCGGCGGCGGTGGTGATCGATGCCGTGGCCAGACTGCTGCCGGGCGTGCTCGGGAACGAAGAGTCGGCCCTTAGGGAGTCTTTCAGCGCCCTGGAACATGGGCCGGGAGTTTTGGATTGCCCGCAGTACACGCGGCCGGCGGAGTTTCGAGGCTGGAAAGTGCCGGAGGTTCTGCTCAGCGGCAATCACGAGCAGATTCGCCGTTGGCGGCTGGAGGCGGCGCTGGAAAAGACGGCGCGGCTGCGGCCGGAGTTGCTGGAGAGATTGAAGAATTGAGCCCGTTGAATCGACGATTCGATGGGGAAACAGGGTAGCGAGATGAACAACCCGTTGTTGACGAAATTCATAGGCAAGAATAAGAAGAGCGAGATCCCCGACTTCCGCCCCGGTGATACCATCCGGGTCCACGTGAAGATCACGGAGGGCGACAAGGAACGCCTCCAGGCCTACGAAGGCACCGTGATTGCCCGGAAGAACACGGGCATGGGCGAGACGATCACGGTGCGGAAGATCAGCTTCGGGCACGGTGTCGAGAGAATTTTCCCCCTCCACGCTCCGGTTGTCGATCACATCGTAGTGGTCCGGACCGGCAAGGTGCGGCGGGCCAAGCTCTACTATCTCCGGGGCCTCAAGGGTAAAGCCGCCCGCCTGCGCGAGCGCGAATAGACTTGGAGAGGCATCCGCCAACCCGTCCACGCTGCGACGGCAGGTTCGAGAGCGCACTTGCGCGCCGGGGCTGTCAGGCCATCGCGGGCTTGGACGAGGCAGGGCGGGGTTCCTTGTTCGGCCCGGTCTTCGCCGCGGCGGTGATCTTCCCTCCCGGCGTCGCCATCCGGGGCATCCGCGACAGCAAGCAGCTTGGGCGGCAGCGGCGTGAGGAACTGGCCGGGGAGATTCAGGCATCAGCCAGAGCCTGGGCCGTGGCGCAGGCCGGAGCGGACGAGATCGACCGAATCAACATTTATCAGGCTTCGCGCCTGGCCATGAAACGGGCTGTCATGCAGCTTCCCATCGCCCCGGACTTCCTGTTGGTGGATGCGATGAACGTGGATCTGCCGCTGCCGCAGCGGGCGCTGATCAGGGGCGATGAGCGATCGCAGGTCCATTGCCGCGGCGTCCATCTTGGCCAAAGTGCAACGGGACGCCTGCATGCGGCGAATGGGACGAGATGTTCCCCCAATACGGGCTCAGCCGCGGCAAGGGATATGGCACACCGGAGCACTTGGCGGCGCTGGAGCGGTTTGGCCCGACGGCTTACCACCGCTTCAGTTTCGAGCCCGTGCGCCGGCTCCTTCCTCCACGGCAGATGCCGCTGGGGCTAAAGCTGGCGGCGGAGGCGGGCTCGTGGGGCTAGGGCGCTTGGGGCGGTGGATCAGCGGTTTCCTGACGGCATTTCTCTACACCAGCATGGGCGTGCTTCTGGTGCTCCTGCCTTGGCTGCCATCGTGGAGCGAGAACTACTTTTCGGGCAGCAGTTGGGGCTGGTACTCGATTTGGATGAACCCGTATTTCCGCGGCGCGATCAGCGGCGTAGGGGTGCTCAACCTCTCGGTCTCGTTTCTGGAGCTATTGCGGCTGATGCGGGGCGGGAAGGGTTAGCCGGAGGGCCTGGGCGCGGCAGGCGGCGTTACCGCTAAAATAGAAGGTGAGGTGGCAGTGGCGCAGGATAAGCTGACGACGGTCGAATCGGCCGAGATGAAACCGGGATCGCGCAACGAGCCGGTCCGCAATACCATTGCGGAGTGGACCGTCACGATCATACTGCTGTTGTTCGGAACCACAACGCTGGTCCAGGCCTTCGTCATCCCCACGGGGTCGATGGAGGACACGCTTCTGATCGGCGACCATCTGCTGGTGGACAAGCTGGCTTACGCGCCGGAGGGCCCCGTCAGCAAGTACCTCCTGCCCTATGCGCCCATTCAGCGTGGCGACATCATCGTGTTCCGATATCCGATAGACGTGACCCAAACCTACGTCAAGCGCGTCGTGGGGATCCCGGGTGACCGCATCCGCCTCGAAGACAAGACGGTCTACCGCAACGGGCAGAAGCTCGATGAGCCCTACGTCTACCACAAGACGGAGTACATCGATTCCTACCGGGACAATTTCCCCGGAGAGCCCAACACGCGAATTGCCGAAGCCGCCCAGGAGATGCTCGAAAAGCACGTGGTCAAGGGCGAGGTGGTGGTTCCGCCGAACAGCTATTTCGCCATGGGCGACAACCGGGACTCCTCGTTCGACAGCCGCTACTGGGGTTTCGTTCCGCGCGCCAACATCATCGGCAAGCCGCTGGTGATCTACTGGTCCTATGACGCGCCCACCGAGCAACTGGCGACCTCCTCCATCAGCCTGGACCACGCGCTGGACCTGGCGCAGAACTTCTTTACCAAGACGCGCTGGCGCCGCACGTTCCGCCTGATTCAGAGGGTATTCTTTCAAACCATAAATGGCATTCGAGATTCAGCCGCTAAGAGAATTACTGGTGCGGCCGGCGGTACCGACGGCTGCTTGCCCGTCTGGAGGAGTTCGCCCGCAACCTGCTCTACAGTTGGGAGCCCGTGATCCGCTCCGTCTTCCGCCGGCTGGACCCGGCGCTATGGAAGAGTCTGCGACCGCAACGCCGTCCTGATGCTGGGCGCGTGTCGCCAGGAGGCGCTGGAGCGGGCGGCCGCCGACCCGCGCTACATGGCGCTGTACCGCCAGGCCTGCGAGCGTTTCGACGCCTACGTGCGGCCGTCCGAACAGCATCCGCCGGACAAGCTGGTGGCCTACTTCTCGATGGAGTACGGCCTGGTGGAGTGCGCTGCCCATCTACTCGGGCGGCCTGGGCGTGCTGGCGGGCGATTTTCTGAAGGCCGCCAGCGACTCCGATGAGCCGCTCGTCGGCGTGGGCCTGCTCTACCAGAAGGGCTACCTGAGTCAGTTTCTCAACCCGGATGGCTGGCAGCAGGAGCGCTACCCGGTCAATGACTTCTACACCCTGCCCTTGAAGCCCGTCACCGACGAGGAGGGCAAGGACCTCAAGATCAGCGTGCGGATGCCCAAGGGCCTGGTGTTTGCCCGTATCTGGCGGGTGGACGTGGGCCGCGTGAAACTGTACCTGCTCGACACCAACATCGAGGACAATCCCGACGCCGAATACCGGGACATCACCGATCAGCTTTACGGCGGCGACAGCCGTCACGCGCATCCGGCAGGAAATCCTGCTGGGCATCGGCGGGCTGCGGGCCCTGAAGGCCCTGGGACTTCAGCCGACGGTGTTCCACATGAACGAGGGCCACTCGGCCTTTCTGGCGCTGGAGCGTATTCGCGTTACTGATGGAGGAGCAGGCAGTTGAGCTTCGAGGAGGCGCTCGAAGCGGCCCGCGCGAACAACGTTTTCACCACCCACACGCTCGGTGGCGGCGGGCATCGACCTGTTCGATGCGGGGCTGATGCACGAGTACTTCGCCGATTACTGCCGGGAGATCGGCATCGACGTTCGAGCAGATGATGTCCCTGGGGCGGTGGAATCCCGGAGGAGACCGGCGAGCGCTTCTCGATGGCCATCCTGGCGATCAAGACCTCCAGCTATCGCAACGCGGTGAGCCGCCTGCACAGGCGCATCTCGCAGAACATGTGGTCCGGCTTGTGGCCGCAATTGCCGGTCTGGGAAATCCCCATCACCTCCATCACCAACGGCGTACACCTGCGCACTTGGATCAACGCCGACTTGGCCGAACTGTACGACGAGTATCTTCAACCGGACTGGCGCGAGCGTTACGACGATCCGAAGACCTGGCAGATGGTGGACGAAATTCCCGACCATGAACTGTCGGAGGCGCACCGGCGGCGGAAGCGGCGGCTGATCAACTTCATACGGGAAAGGCAGGTGGCCTGCGCCATCGCCAGAAAGGCGCCCGCCACCGAAGTGCAGCGCGTCTCCGAAGTGCTGGACCCCGATGCCCTAACCATCGGTTTCGCCCGGCGGTTCGCCACCTACAAGCGCGCCACGCTGCTCTTCCGGGACATCGACAGGCTGAAGCGCATCCTGTGCAACACCACACCGGCCCGTGCAGGTGGTCATCGCCGGCAAGGCCCACCCCAAGGACCATCCCGGCAAGATGCTGATCCGCGAGATCGTGCAGCTTTCCCGCGATCCCGGAACTTTCGAAGCGGCTGGTGTTCGTCGAGGATTACGGGATGCGAGTGGCGCGCGAACTGGTTCAGGGCGTGGACCTGTGGCTCAACAACCCCAGGCGCGGGGAAGAAGCCTGCGGAACCAGCGGCATGAAGGCCGGCGTCAACGGCGTGCTCAACCTCAGCATTCTGGACGGCTGGTTCGACGAGGCCTACGAGCAGTCCGGAGGGTGGGCCATCGGAGACCGGGAGCCGTACTCCGAAGATCAGGATGAAATCCACGCCAGGGCCATCTACTCCCTGCTCGAGAACGAAATCGTGCCGATGTATTACGACCGCGGCGCGGACGGGGTGCCGGAGGAGTGGCTGCGGCGGGTGAAACAGTCCCTCAAGCTCGTCAGCCGCCAGTTCAACTGCCAGCGGACGGTGGCCGAGTACGTGAGTCAGCTCTACGTGCCCGCGCAGGCAGGCTGGGCGGAAACCCAGGCGCAACGGATTCCAGAAGGTGCGCCGCCGCGTGGAATGGAACGCGGCCATCGTGAGAGCCTGGGATCGCGTGAAGATTCTGGAGACGACGCACGGGCCGGACGGAGCGGTGATCAGCGGGCACGCGATCCAACTGCGCGTGGCGGTCGAACTGGCGGGACTGACGCCCGGCGACGTCCGGGTGGAGGCCGTGGTGGGGCGCGTGGGCCCCAGCGGCAGGCTGGAACAGTCCGAGGTGTTGGTGTTGCCGCCCGTCGAGCAGCACGACTCGGTCTATGTGTTCGCCAAGGAGATCATGCCGCAGCAGACGGGCCGGATCGGGTACACGGTCCGCATCGCGCCAAACCATTTTGACGACCCCTTGACGCGGCCCTGCAACTCGTTGCTCAAGTGGGCGAGCGGGCGGTTAAGACGCTGGATTCTGACAGCGATTCGTGGTACATAGGAGTTTGAGGTATGGTTCTGGGGCTGGACGGCAGTGCATGCCTCCCCCGGTTCCTTCCCACGCAGTTTCCTCTGAGGGGTCTTTTCCTGATCTGGCGGGGCGTGTAAAGTTCCAGGCAGGCGGAGATCGATCAACGACTTGCGGGCACCTGGGCAGGCCATCAGAAGCTGACTCACCGGTTCGAAATAATTTCCAGGAGCCAGGCATTAGCCATGGACGACGATCGCAAATACAAACAACGCGGCTACATGGACTCCGACCGGGACAGATTCCCGGAGGGGCGAAAGCCAGAAGACCGTCCGCGACAACCAGGGCCTCGCCTGCCCATCGACGTGACCGGGCCCAGGCTGCCGCGCCTGGTGGAGAGCGTGGTGGCGGCGCGATGCTATAACTGCGCGACCCCCCTGCCCGCGGACACGGACTTCAAGAGTAATTGTCCGAAGTGCAACGCGGCGCTGCATTGCTGCAAGCAGTGCTCGCATTTCGACCCGTCAAAGCTCTTCCAGTGCGTCAAGCCGGTGCCGGCCAGAATCGCGGTCAAGGATCAGGCCAACGAATGCGAGTTGTTCGGACCGCGAGTCACGGTGGCGCGGGACGCCACGCACAACTCGGCGCCCGTTTATACCGGTGTCACTACCCCTGCCCCGAAGGGGGCGAACGAGGCGCGCGCGGCCTTCGACAGCCTCTTCAAGAAGTAACCTGCCGTTGAGAATCCCTCTACTATGCGCATCGCAGAATTGATCGAACCCCGCCGATTCAGACTGGTGGACGGCCCCATCCATGATCCCGCTCCGGGCGAAATTCAAGTCCGCGTGGAGGCGGTGGGAATCTGCGGCTCGGACATGCACAATTTCACCGAGGGAAGCGTCGGCGATACCCCCAGCCAGTTCCCCATGGTGCTGGGCCACGAGCCCGCCGGGGTCGTGGTCAAGACCGGCACGGGCGTCACGGGCTGGGCCCCGGGCGACCGCGCCGCACTGGAGCCCGCGATCTATTGCTACAACTGTGAATTCTGCCTCTCCGGCCGCCACAACCTTTGTGCGGGGATTCGCTTCCTGAGCGCGCCCCCGTACCCGGGATTCTTCTCGGAGTACGTGAATCTTGCCGGTCCGGAACCTCCTGCCGCTTCCCACCGGTGTGGGTTTCAAAGAGGGCGACGCTATTCGAGCCATTAGCGGTGGTGCTGCACTCGATGAAGTTCGCCGCGCTGCAACCGTCGGAAACGGCCGTGGTCTACGGGGCCGGCCCCATCGGCCTGATGACCATCCTCCTGCTGAAGATGTGCGGGGCGGGGCGGGTGTGGGCAGTCGAGCCTGTGGCGCATCGCCGGGACATGGCCAAAGCCGCCGGCGCGGATGCGGTCTTCGACCCCCGCGCAGCTGAATGCCGCGCGCCAGATCCTGCAGGAGACCGGCGGACGCGGCGTGGATGTGGCGATGGACTGCGCGGGCCAGGCGGAGTCCCTCGACCAGTCGGTCGAGGCCACGCGCAACGGCGGCCGGGTGGTGATCACCGGCATCTTCGCCGAAGTGTGCGTGCCCTGGCAGTCGCACATCACGCGGCGAAAAGAACTGGTCATGTACAACGTCCGGCGCTCGAATCACGAATCGGAAACGGCGCTGGAGTTGCTGCGGGAGCACCCTGCGCGCTTCGCTCCGATCATCACGCACACTTGCCCCATCGGACCAGACGCAGGCCGCCTTCGAGATGCTCGAGAACTATTCGGATGGCGCGGGGAAAGTGGTCATCCAGCCGGGCGGATAGGATCTCACGCAAAGACGCGAAGTCGCAAAGAATACCCTAAGATTCCTTACCCCAGGCTGGCCAGCTTATTGAGGCCGTCGATGTAGGCCTTGGCGCTGGCTTCGATCACGTCGGTGGACGCGCCGCGGCCCATCACCCGCCGGTCCGCCGTCTTCCAGTTGCACGGTGACTTCGCCCATCGCCTCGGTGCCGCTGGTGACGGCGCGGATCTCGTAGCGGGTCAGTCGGGCCGAACTCTTGGCGACCATGGCGATGGCCCGGTACACGGCGTCCACCTGGCCGTCGCCCACCGCCGCGCCTTCCTTCACTTCCTCCCTTGACCTTCAGGCGCACGGTGGCCGTCGGGAATGGCCGCAGGTGCCGCTGTAGAATGTGCAGATAGTCCAGCTGATAAACCACCGGCACCGGGCGAATTTCATCGTGGAGAATGGCGATGAGGTCCTCGTCGAAGACTTCCTGCTTCTTGTCGGCCACGGCCAGGAAACGCTGATAGGTCTGATTCAACTCGGCCGGCGATGAGTTTGTAGCCGAGTTTCTCGCAGCCGGTCGCGCAGACCGTGGCGGCCGGTGCGCGCCGTCAGCACCACGCGGCTTTCGCTGAAGCCCACATCTTCCGGCCGCATGATCTCGTAGGTCTCGCGCTGCTTCAGGAAGCCGTCCACGTGAATGCCCGAGCTGTGCGAGAAAGCGTTGCCGCCCACCACGGCCTTGTTGGGCGGCACGGCCATGCCCGAGCATGTCCGCTACCAGGCGGCTGGTGCGGTGAAACTCGCGGGTCTCGATGTTGGTGCGCAGGCCGAAATAGTCGGCGCGCGTGTGCAGCCCCATCACCACTTCCTCGAGCGCCGCGTTTCCGGCCCGCTCGCCGATGCCGTTGATGGTGCCTTCCACCTGCCGGGCCCCGTTGCGCACGCCGGCCAGCGATTGGCCACGGCCAGCCCCAGGTCGTCGTGGCAGTGCACGCTGATGATGGCTCGGCCGATATTCGGCACCTTTTCGCGAATGGACGCGGATCAGCGCGCCGAATTGCTCCGGCACGGTGTAGCCGGTGGTGTCGGGAATATTCACCACCGTTGGCGCCGGCGTCGATGGCCGCCTCCAGCATCTCGAACAGATAGGCCGGATCGGCGCGGCCGGCGTCCTCGGCATAGAACTCGACTTCGTCGGCCAGGCTCTCGGCCAGCTTCACGGCGTCGACGGCCATCTTGATGAGCTTGACGCGCTTCTCGGCCATGGTCTTGCCCGTACTTCTCGTCGCGGAATTTGCCGGTGATATGAATGTCCGATACGCCGATGCCGGTGTGGATGCGCGGCCGCTTGGCTTTGGCCAGAGCCTTGCCGCAGGCCTCGATGTCGGCTGGGCACCGCGCGGGACAGGGCGCAGATCGCGGCCTTGCGATCTCCTTCGCCATCAGTTGCACCGACGTCGAAATCCTCGGGCGAGGAAGTCGGATATCCGGCTTCGATCACGTCCACGTTCAGGCGCGACAACTGCCGGGCGAGGGTGAGCTTCTCCTTGCTGCCCAGCCGGGTTCCGGCGGCCTGTTCGCCGTCCCTCAAAGTGGTGTCGAATACAAAGACTTTTTCAGACATCGCTATATGTTTCGAGTGTACCCCAGCGCGCGGCGGCTACTTCGACTTCTTCTCTTCCAGCGAATCCAGGCGGCGCTTCAGTTCGGCCAGTTCCTGGCGCAGCTCGGGCAGGCGGGAGAGGTTGGCCAGCGTCTCCAGGTATTCCTTGAGCGGCCGCGCGGGCGTGCCCCACACCACCTGGCCCGCGCGGACGATCTTCGAGGTAGCACGCCGCAGCCGGAGCCCAGAACGGCGCGCGACTCGATGCGCGCCTTGTCGCCGATGCCCACCTGCCCGCCGATGACCGCGTAGTCCTCGACCACCACGCCGCCCGAAAAGCCGGTCTGCGCGGCCACCACCACGTGCCGGCCGATCCGGCAATTGTGCGCCACGTGCACCATGTTGTCGAGCTTGGTGCCCTCGCCGATCCAGGTGACGCCCAGCGCGGCGCGGTCCACGCAGGAGTTGGCGCCGATCTCGACATCGTCGCCGATCGAGACGCGCCCGATCTGGGGAAACTTCTGGTAGCGGTCGCCCTCCAGCACGAAACCGAAGCCGTCGGCGCCGATCACGCAGCCGGAGTGCAGGATGACCCGCGAGCCGATGTCCACGTCGTCATAGACGGTGACGTTGGCGTGCAGCGGCAGCCTCTCGCCCAAGGTGACGCGCCGGCCGATGGCGCAGCCGGCGCCGATGCTCGAGCCCGCTGCCGATGCGCGTGCCCTCTCCCACCACCGCCATGGCGGCCGATGGCCACGCCGGGACCGACTTCACGTCCGCGGCCACCAACGCCGTGGGGTGGATCGCCGGGCGCGATCGCAGGCGCGGGATGCAGGCGGCTCACGGCGCGGGCGAAGGCCGTGCGCGGCTCGAGCGCGCGAATCACGGTGCGGCCGGCGGTGTTCGGGAAGTCCAGCGGCACGATCAGGCAGCCCGCGGCGCTGGCTTCGGCCTGCCGTGCCGCCTTGCGGTTGCCGACGAAGGACAGTTGCGACGCGCCCGCGGTCTCCAGCGGAGCCGCGCCCGTCAGTTCCTTCTCGCCGTCCCCTTCGAAGGTGGCGCCCAGCCACTCGGCGAGTTCCCGGACGCGCACATTGCCTCCCGGGCCGGGCGTCAGCTACCGCCCCTACAGTATGATACAAGGTTATGCCCATCGATCCGTCGGCGACCGTCGCGCCACGGCCCGCATCGCATCCGGATGCCTCGCATCGGCCCGCAAACCGTCATCGGCGAATACTGCGTCGTCGAGTCCGACGTTGCCATCGGCGGCTTCTGCCGGCTGGAGCCGTACGTCTACGTCAAGCGCTGGACCACCATGGGCGACCGCAACGAGATCTCCGCCGGAACCGTGCTGGGCACCGATCCGCTCGACAAGGCCTTCACCGGCGAGCGCAGCTACCTGCGCATCGGCAACGGCAACATCATCCGCGAGCACTACACCATCTCGCGCGGCACGCAGCCGGAGTCGGCGACCGCAGATCGGCGACGGCAACTACATCATGACCTCCGGGCACATCGCGCACAACTGCAAGATCGGCAACCAGACGGTCATTTGCAGTTGCGCGCTGGTGGCGGGGCACGTCGAAATCGAGGACCAGGCTTTCGTCTCCGGCGGCGTGGTCATCCACCAGTTCTCGAAGATCGGGCGGCTGGCCATGATCGGCGGCAACACGCGCGTGAACCTGGACGTGCCTCCGTTCTTCCTGTACGTCGGGTTTCAATGTCGAGCCCAGGGGCTTGAACCTGGTCGGGCTGAAGCGCGCCGGCTTCGCACGCCAGGAGATCGCGGCGCTGAAGAAGGCCTACGTCCTCGCTGTACCGGTCCGGGCTGAAGCTCGAGGAAGCGCTGCGGCGCATCGAAGCGGAGACGCCCACCGAACACACGCTGCACCTGGTGCGTTTCATCCGTTCGAGCAAGCGCGGCATCTGCCGGGATCAGGAGCGGCTCAGCGTTGGGCGAGGACTGACGGAGCCGCGGCTGCCTCAGCGGCCGTCCTTCTGCAGCAGGACCAGCATGGCAGCGCGAGCACGTACAGCCCACCGCCCACCAGCAAGGTCCGCTGCAACCCCGCGTAGATCGCCAGGAACATCGCGCCCGACCGAGCCGAGCACGCTCGAGGCGGAGTTGATCGCCCAGCCCACTTCACGGAAGGCTTGTGCCGCAATTGCAGCAGCGCCAGGCCGGTGGGAAGCGGCACTCCCATGAAGAAGGCCGGCGGCGCGATCATCAGCACCGTCAACACAACCTTCAACCAGGCGGGCCAGCCCACTCCGGCTTCCGTCACCGGCCCCCACCAGGCCAGCAGCCCCACGGAGGCCGCCACCGCGGCCATCACTACGCCCAGGCGAGTCCGAGAAGCCCCACCAGCCGGCGGCTGAAGTAACTGCCACAACCGCTGGCAATCAGCATCGAGAAGATGATGACCGTGAGCGCGTAGGTCGGGTGCCCCAGGAACAGGACGAATCGCTGGATCAGCGCGATTTCGATCAGGATGTAGCCGGCGCCGATGGAGACGAAGTAGAGCAGGAACGTCAGCATCGCCCTTATCGCGCGGCAGGCGCGCGCCCAGCAGCAGCGGCGGCAGGGCCAGGATCACCACCACCGCGATCAGGCTGACCGCCAGCAGGCCGAACATGACCGGCACCGCCATGTTGACCTGGAAATCGGCCCGGATCGTGGCCGGCTGATCGCCGCGGAGGAAGTGGCCGAAGGTAGCCCCAGATGTCGCGCGCCTGCACGGTATAGAAGAAGAACGGCCGGTCGTCGTTCGACGGGGCGGATGTTGTAGGGGTAGCGTTCGTCGAAGGCCGCGATGTCGCGCGTGCGCAGCAACTCGGTGAACGGGTTCGGGATGGACTCGTCCGGAAGGTAGATGGTCTGGAAGCCCGACCGGCGGATCGCGTCGCGGGCGCGCGCCAGGTCGTCGGCGGAGAACGGCTTCCGGGAAATCAGCACGGTGTCCAGCCGCGCCCCATCCGCCGGCGTCCTGAGCTTTCCCTCGCGGACCACGATGACGTTCCTCCAGGGCTCGTTCTCGCCCAGGCGGGCCAGCGCCACGCGCGCCAGCGAAAGCAGGCGCAGAGACTCGCGCGGCGGGTCCAATCCCCAGCGGGTGAAGGACAGGACGCCGTCGCCGGTCAGGTGGCGCGAGGTAGTCGTAGAAGGCGTCGCTGGTGTAGAGATTGTTCTCGGACAGCGCGTAGGCGCCGGCGGCGGTGGAAGCCCAGGTGTCCACCAGGGTCGCCTGGAGCACCTGGTACCTCTCCGTGCTGCGGCGTACGAAGCTTCGGCCCTCTTCGACGACGATGCGCACATCGGGGCGGAAGTACAAGCTGCCGGCTGTAGTGCGGAGAACGGCCGCGCATCACGGTCTCGGCGATGATCGGATTGATTTCGACGCCCGTCACGTCCGCGGCTTCCGGAGGCCAGCGCCCGCGCCACGTCCAAGCCGCCGCCCGGTCCGATGATCAGCGTCTTCGCCCCGGGCCGCACCGCGTAGGGGAAACCCGGCCCGGGTCGAAGCAGCGCCTGGCGGTCCTTGTCGCGAGATGTGTCGAAGTCGAAGGAGGCGACGGAGGTGGAGGCATCGGCGTCGATGTAGATCGTCGGCAGCGCCGGAAGTACTTGTCGGGGGCAACCGCGATCCGGGAGAAGCTGTTCCACTTGACGAACTGCTCGTTCGTCGAGCGCCTTTCCCTTGGCGTACTTGACGTCGATGATGTGGTACTTCGCGTTGTAGCCCAGCAGGAGCAGCATGCCCAGCGCCAGGGCGACGCTGGCCACGCGGCCCGCCACGCTTGCCCGCCAGGCTGTACCAGATGGCGGCCGAGGCGGCGTAGAAAGCGGCCGTGGCGAGCACGGTGTTGGGACCGCCGAAGGTGTTCAGCAGCGGCACCAGCAGCAGGCAACCGGCGCCGGCGCCCACGAGGTCGTAGAAGTAGACCCGGTCGACTCGCTCGATGGTCTCCGCGATCGCGAGCGATACGACGGTGCCCGGCCAGAAAGAACGGCAGCGTGCTCGGGAAGTAGACGGCGGCCAGGGACCAGAAGCCGAGGTTCTCGCGGATGGAGAGGCTGAGGACCAGCGACAACGAGCACGACGAGTGAGTTGAGCGGCGGCGAGCGCCCCGAGCTTCGAAAACAGATCCCAGCGCCACTCGGCCACCAGGTAGGAAAAAACTCCGCCGGCGCCCAGGCCAAACATGGCCATGGAGATGGCCAGGAAGGCGAAGTGGTAGTGGAAGACGACGGAGAAGATGCGGGTGAGGGACAACTCCAAGCAGGAGCGTCGCCATGGTGGTGAGAGCCACCCCCAGGTAGAAGAGCGGCCAGCGGAAGCGCTGTGGCCGGCAGTGGATGTGCTATAGCCCAATTTCTAATGGTACGCCACGATTGAGACGCGACGGGGGAGCGGCCAGTTTCAAGCAGGCGGTCGCTGTCGTACTCTGTTAGGTTAGCCCAGACGAGGAGGAATCTTGGAAAAAGAATTGTCGGGGAAGACCGCGCTGGTGACCGGCGCCTCACGCGGAATCGGATCGGCAACCGCCGCCGTGCTCGCGCGGATGGGCGTCAGCCGTTTTGTGCTGCATTACGGCGGCTACCGGGAGGGCGCGGAAAAGACTCTCGCAACGGTGCGGGAACTGGGCGCGGACGGCGAGATCGTGCAGGCGGATCTGGGTGCGCTCCCGGGGATACAGAGCTTTCTGGCATGGCTCGGCCAGAGCGGCCTGAAGGCGGACATCCTGATTAACAACGCGGGCTCGCTGGTCGGCCGTGCTTCCCTGCTGGAGTTCAGCGAGGAGTTGTACGACCGGGTCATGAATTTGAACGTCAAGAGCCTGTGGTTCATCACGCAGGCGGTGGCCCCCGCCATGGTCGAAAAGGGGAGCGGGGTCATCGTCAACCTGAGTTCCATCGCGGGCCGCAACGGCGGAGGCCCGGGCGCCACCATCTATGCCGCGGCGAAAGCGGCTGTCACGTCCATGACCAAGGGCATGGCCCGGGAACTGGCCCCCAAGGGGATCCGGGTGAACGCGGTCTCACCAGGCACCGTGGAGAATCACTTCCATGAACAGTTTTCGACCCAGCAGGTGCTCGCTTCGGTGCGGGCTGCAACACCGGCCGGCCGGCTGGGCACCAACGAAGACGTCGCCGACGTGATCGCCTACCTGTGTACCGACGCCGCGCGTTACGTCCACGGGCAGACGATCGAGGTCAACGGCGGCATCCTATCGATCTGACGGCGGGTCACTCGTAGCGCAGCGCCTCGATGGGGTCGATGCGCGCGGCCTTGGTGGCGGGATAAATGCCGAAGATGACGCCAACCGCCACCGACACGCCGAAGGCGATGAGGATCGCGGTAGTGGTGACGATGGTGCGCCACTCGGCCACGCTGGCGACAATCGCGGACAGGGCAAACCCGAGGCCGATGCCCATGAGGCCGCCGACTGAAGAGATCATGACCGCTTCGATCAGAAACTGGCGCACGATGTCTCTGCGGCGGGCGCCGGTGGCGCGGCGGATGCCAATCTCCCGCGTGCGCTCCATCACCGTGGCAAGCACAATGTTCATGATTCCGATGCCGCCCACCAGCAGGGAAATTGCCGCGATGGCCACCATCACGTAGGTGAAGATGGTTTGCGTGCGCTTCTGCTGGGCCAGCAGCGCGGCGGGGATGGTCACCGAGAAGTCCTCCGTATTGTGGTGAGTCGAATTGAGGACCGCGGTGACGATTTTGGCCACTTGGACGCTGTCGGCATTCGCCTTGAGACGCAGCTCGATCCCATCCAGTTCATCCCGCATAAAGCTGCTGGTGTCGTAAAAGCGGTACTGGAAGGTGTTGAAGGGGATGTAGATCACGCTGTTCAGGTCTACGCTCTTCCCACCAGCGCTGCTCTCCACGCCGCCAAGCTGCTCGCCGAGAACCCCGATGACTTCGAGCCAGGTGTCGTTGACCTTCACAAATTTGCCCACGGCTGCACCGAAGCCGATCAGGTTCACCTTGGCGGTCTGCCCCAGCACGCAGACAGATGCGCTGGCGGCGTCCTGCCGGGCGTCAAAGAAGCGGCCTTCCACGGTCCGCAGGTTGTGGATGACGGCGTAAGTGGGCCGCACGCCGAACAGCTCGGGGACGTCTCGGGCAGGCTTCGGCAGAACTCGGGCCGGGTGTATGGTCCGCCTCGCTGAGCTCAACTCCAGCGCCTCGATGTTGGCTTGAATGATGCGCAGGTCGCGCTCGGTGAGGCCGGGCGAGCTCTTGCGCCGCTGCTGCACTTCCTCGTAGCTGGTGGCGGGGCGCGAGTCGATCAGCACGTTCCGCACTCCCAGTTGCTCGATGAACCGCAAGGACTCCTCGCGAGCCCCTTCCCCGATCGAAAGCATGCCGATTACGGATCCGACGCCGAACACCACACCCAGGGTGGTGAGCACGGTTCTGGTCTTCTGCGCCGCGAGATTGCCCACCGCGAACACAATGTCTGCCAGCGTGCGCCGTAGCCCGGCGCCGAATCGCGGATTGGGCAGCGGAGTGTTCATATCTTCTTGGGGATCGCCTGCGTGGCGCTGGCCGCGCCCGATTTCTTGCCGGCTTGATTCTCCGGACTCGCCAGCGCGACCACCTGTCCCTCCCGCAGCCCGGTCAGCACCACCTGACTTTCGCTGCGCCGTACCAAAGTAACGTCATGCGGTGAAAAAGTGGAGCCGGATTGCAGGTAGACAAACGTCCGCCCGTCGCTCTCAAACAGCGCCTGCGAAGGCAACCACAGGGCGTTGGGCAAGACTTCGTTGGTGATGACGACGTGCGCGCTCATGCCGGGCCGCAGTTCTGGGGAAGGGTTCTCGATCGAGATCCGGCACTCGAAGTTGCGGTTCCAGGAGGGGCCGGTGGTTCCGCCCACGATCAGAATCTTGCCGGCGAACGTCTGGTCGGGCAAAGCCACCACTTTGACTTCCACTGGCTGGCCGGCCTCCAAGT
The DNA here is from genome assembly GCA_963744775.1 of Bryobacterales bacterium. Lineage (GTDB taxonomy): Bacteria > Acidobacteriota > Terriglobia > Bryobacterales > Bryobacteraceae > CAVUVG01. The sequence continues at coordinate 34,336 of CAVUVG010000019.1, read as the reverse complement.
GGCCCCGGTCCAGCTCGCCGATGCGCGCCACCACGACCCAGTCCTTGAGGTCCGGGATTTGCGCGACCGCCATTCCCGCACGGGCCGCATCCCCAATCTGAAAGGGGGGCAGCCTCAGTCCCGGATACATGATATTGGTGTTGGGGTTGGTCTGGATGGCTACGTAACCCGAAGACTTGGCCTTGAGCGTCATGGCCGCGATGTTGCGGCGAGCCACGTCGGCCTTGACCTTCACCTTGTTGCGTCCAGCCTCTTGAATCGCCACGCCGGCTTCGGTGGTGGCTTTGCGCGCGGCCAGGTCGCTCTCAAGCTGGCGCAGGCGGTCCCGTGCAGCATCCAGCTTCAGTTGGACCTGCCTCGCCTCGATAGCGCCGCGCAACGGGTTGGTGCGCACATCGATCTCGGCCAGTTCCACGTCGGACTTGGCTTGGAGCAAAGACAGTTGCGCCTCTTCCGCCCGCGCCTCGCTCTCCGCGGTCGCCTGGAGAACCTGCTGTTCGGCTTCGGCAAGGTCCGCCTCGGCCTCCCGCAACGCGAAAGCCTGTTCCGTGGTGTCGAACTCGGCGATTGTGTCGCCCTCATTCACCAGCTCTCCCGCCGTGCGCAGGTACTTCAGGACCATTTCCCTGCCACCGGTCATGGGCGCGATCAGCATCTCGGACTTGCCGCCTTGCAATTCCCCCGGGCGGTCACTTCGACCCTTACGTCAGAGCGCTTGACCGTCGTCGTCGGCAGCACGCGGCGCGACTTCAGCCGTGCTGGTCCGGTAAAGCGCAAGCCCGCCCCAGCCGGCTAGCGCCAAAGCCAGCAACACCAGCGGCGTCAGGATCACAAATTTGCGCTTCACGGTTTCCGCCCCTTGGCTTCGGGCTCGGTCAGCGCGACCATGCTGCCTGCCGGGATGCCCGCGACCGCGATCTCGTCGGGATTGCGAGCCAGCACCTGCACCTCTACCGGGCGATAACGCTTGTCGGCGGCGAGATACACGATGGGCCTGCCGTGGACCGTGAACAGCGCCTTGGCCGGGATGCTCAACACATCCTTCAGACGGTTGACAACGATGTCCATGCCGCCATTCATGCCCGGCCGCAATCGCGGATCGGGTTTGTCGATCCGGGCGTACGCGCGGAAATTAGAGGAGATCGGCCACTCGAATGTAATCTGCGTCAAGGGCGAAATTCCGCTCAGATTGGTGGCGAAGGTCAGCTCAGGCAGAGAATCCACGCGGACTCGGACGTCGTTGCCGGTTGCGATCCGGCCGCGGTCGGTCTCCTCGATTTTCGCCTCCATCTCAAGAGTGGTGAGGTCCGGAATCTCGGCCAGCGCCGCGCCGGGCCACGCCTGGTCGCCCACCTTGAAGGGCTGGGCGTTCATGTAGCCCTGCGAGTAATTCATCAGAAACACGATCACGCCGTTAATCGGGCTCTTGATCTCCATCTGCGCGAGCCGCTTCCTGTTGAGATCCACGTCGGCCTGTGCCTGGTCCCGGACCCTGGTCAGGGAGGCAATCTTGGCATTGCTGGAAGTATCGTGCAGGGCGACACTCGCCTCTTTTACCCGCAGTTGGCGTTCGGCAAGGGTCAGGTCGATCTTACTCGTCTCCCCGTCGATGACGCTGACAATCTCCTGTTTGGAAGCTTCCAGGCGGGCGCGCTCCACGTCGTAACGCGCGGATGCGAAGTCGCGCTTATCCTGCTCGGTTGTGATGCGGGCCTGCGCCACAGCCTGATCCAGGCTGGCCTCGGCCTGCTTCAAGGCCGCCTCTTTTTCTTGAAGCTGCTGCTTGGCGCTGCTCGGATCGAAACGAACCGCGACGTCGCCCTCGGCGACCTTGCTGCCGGCTGGCACCAGCCAGATGATGCGCAGGTCCGGTACGTTCACGGGCGCGGAGATCTGCACGGAACGCCGCGACCGGAGTTCACCCCGGCAGCGAATCATCACTAGAAAGTCGCCCTTGCGAGCCTGCGCAACCGGCAGACTGGCGGAGGCCTGCGCCTTGCGGAGCCGGAGAACACCCATGCCCGCCGCCGCCAGAATTGCAGCCACCACCAGCAGACCTGCCCAAAACTTCGCACGGGATCTGCGCTGTTTCACGGTTTGCCTCCGCCCGGCTGGACGACGACAGCGGCTGAGAGGTCCGGCAGCAGATGCGGGTCGTTCGCCATGAGCCGGAAGCGCGCCATGAAAGTCTTCACGGGGCTATTGAAGCCGGAGGTGGCCACCGGACTCGCGGACTCAAACAGGGCCTGAAACCGCAGTTCCGGGTAAGCGTCCAGATAGACGTCAGCGCGCGCGCCGGGCATCGAGCGCCGCCCCGTCTGGCTCCCCGACCAGGACAATGACTTCCATCTCCGAGGGGTCGAAGATCCGAATCAGTGGATAACCCGGATAGAGCTGGTCACCTTCCTGAGGAGGTCCCATGGAATTGCCGCGATAGACGCTCTGGTGCGCGACCATTCCTGCCAGTGGCGCGCGAAGCACCAACTTCTCCGCGTTGGCGAGGGCGCGCTCGAGAGCCACCTTCTGCCGGTCGCGCTTAAGTTCCAGGATGCGCAGGGCCGCCGCGTCGGCGAGGTCGTGCGAGTGGTTGGACTTCTTCAGGCTGGCCACCTTGGTCTGGCCTATACGCAAAGTGGCTTCGTTGGTCAGCCGCTTGATTTCCGGTAAGACGGGAGCTTTGCGGATCTGGAGAAGCGCCTTGGCCACGCCGGCTTCCGCTTGCGCCAGGCTGGCCGCGCGCTCTTCGGCATCGCTGCGGTTCTGAGCGGTTTTCTGGGCGACCTGATGTTCCAGATCCTCGAACTTGGCCTGCGCATCCAACGCGTTATCCAACTGCTGGGTACGGTCAAACTCGGCCAGAATGTCATTCGCCTGCGCACGCATCCCGTTCGCCACCAGGCGCGTCAGTGTAAGCCGGCTGCTCTGGCCTTCAATGCTCGGAACCCGAACCGAGGTCTGGCGAACAGCTTGGATAGTACCGGTGACTCGAACCTGCCGCCCCGTTGGGACGGCTGGGGTAGTAGTGGTTGCCGAACCGGCCGCCTGTGCCCTGGCCGCGGGCGGTTTCTGGCAGGAACATGCGAGGCCGACCGTGGCGGCGAGGACGAGAAACCTGAGGCAAACTCCAGACGTGACGCCCGGTCTGCCCATTCCCGTTTTCATGGCGTTCTATCCAGTTTTAGACGCCGAAGTCCGAAATTTGGTTCACCCTAAATTGCGCTTTTCAGGCGATAGGCTGTGTACCGGCAAAAACTCGCGCATGCGGGAGGAACGGCCCATCGATGCAAGTAAGTGCGCCGGAAGGACTTGCGCACTTTCCGCAGATACCGACGCCGCAGCTGGTCATGTACTCGATCGAGCCGAAGATACGGTCTTCTGGCGCTAAATCCCGCTGTATATCGAAGCATCGACGCACCATCGGCTCCGGGCCGCAGTTAATGAATGCCAGTCGCGCCCTGCTCTGAGGAGGGCATCCCCGAGATAGCCTCCCGGATCAAGTCCGGAACATAGCCATGGTGGCCGAGGCTGCCGTCGTCGGTGGCCAACAGCACGGGACCCAAACGCTCGAACTTATCGAGATCGAACAGGTGTTCACGGGTTCTGGCGCCCAGCAGAAACACTTGCCGGTTGCTCTGCCTTAGTTGCTGCGCAATCTCCAGCAGAGAGGCTATGCCCGTTCCGCCGCCCACGTGTATCACGGTGCCGTTCTCGATAGGCGGCAAGCCGCGGCCGTAAGGGCCCCGAAGGAGAATCTCAGCGCCCGGGCGGAGTTCCTCCAGGCGGCGCGAGAAGTCGCCGACGGTCCGCACCACGACGCTCCTCTCGGAAGCCGAGAAGATCGCAAACGGCTTTTCGCCGGCGCCTGGAAGCCAGAGAAAGAAAAACTTCCCGGCCAGGTCGCCGTCGCGATAGTCCTGCGGCATACTCTCCAGCGTCAGCTTGAACAGGGTTCCGTCGTAGTCCACGCGCGACTGTACCCGCGTCCGGAAATAATCCATGCCGAGGGACGTCTCGCAGGAGCGCTCATAACCGTTGCGCGCGCGGCATTCACAGACGTCCTCTTGCAGGCTTGCCAGGTACTCCCGCATCTGCGCGCTGTCCAGGCCGGTGAGGGCGCTTCCAACCCCGAATAGGTTCGCGCCGGCGCGGGCGTATTGCCGCACGTGTTCGGGCGAAGCGATCCCTCCCATTCCGATGATTACCGGCTCTGGTCCCACTGCATTGCGCACCTGCTCCACGGCGCGCAGCCCCATGGGACGGATACCGTCGCCCGACAGCCCGCCCACCCGATTGGCGAGGATCGGCTCTTCCCCGAAAGCGGCCAAGGCCGGCCCGACGGTGTTGATGAGCGTGAGGCCCGCGGCCCCCGCTTCCAGCGCCGTGATGGCGGTCTGGGCGAGGTTGGGCAGGATCGCGGACAGCTTCACGAAAACCGGGACCGGCGCCAGTTTCACCACCGCCTCCGTGATGCTCCGGAGCAGTTCCGTATCCTGCCCCACCTCCGCGCCGTAGCCCTTGGCATGGGGGCAAGACATGTTCAGCTCAAAGCCGTCGGCAACTGGCAGCAGTGTCCGGCCGGCTTCCAGGAAGCTTTCCAGATCGGAGCCGAAAATCGAGACCAGCAGGAACTTGTCCTCGGGAATCTCGACCGGCAGCATTTCCTCCAGAAACGCCTGCGCGCCGGGATTAGCCAGCCCCACGGCGTTGATGTAGCAGCCGGGCGCATACCTGGCATAGATGGGCTCGCGATACCCTTTTCGCGGCTGTGCACTGATGCTCTTGGTGGTAATGACCCCGATGGCGGGGACCTCCAGGAAGCACTTCCGGATGGTGGCGGCGTGCGTGCAGCGAATGCCGGAGGGGATCACGAATCGGCCGGAGACCGACTTGCGCCCGAGCCGTATGGGTGCGTCGAAGGGAAAACCGGGCATGCGAACAAATCATAACAGGAACCGGGCTATGCCCTCCGGCTTGGGCCGCATAACGGATTTCTATTGGCCCCATGCAAACTTTCTTCTGGCGCAGGCAGGCTGCCTCCCGTACCATAGTTTTGCTCGCCACGTCTGCAAGCCAAAACTCCATGTAGAGGAGACCCCGTTGTCTAATCGGATCACTGCAGGACTGCTCCTGCTGCCCTCCTTACTTCTGGCTCAGACGCCGCCCGCGGCTGACGCCGAAATGGCCGCTTTGAAAGCGGCGGTGAAATCCTCCCAAATGGCCGGCGATAACGCGTGGATGCTGATCAGCACCGCGCTGGTGCTCATGATGACCGGCCCCGGCCTGGCGCTGTTCTACAGCGGCCTGGTCCGCAAGAAGAACGTGCTCGGAACCATGATGCAGAGTTTCAGCATGATGGCGGTGGTTACCATCCTTTGGGCCGTGTGCGGATACAGCCTGGTGTTCGCGCCGGGCAACGCTTTCCTTGGCGGCTTCCGCTATCTGTTCCTCCAGGGCGTCGGGGCCGAACCGAATTCGGTCTACGCCCCCACGATTCCGCACCTGACCTTCATGGCCTACCAACTGATGTTCGCCATCATTACCCCCGCGCTGATCGCCGGCGCCTTCGCCGAGCGCGTGCGGTTTGGGGCCATGCTGCTTTTCTCCACGCTGTGGGCGTTCCTGGTGTACTTTCCCCTGGCGCACATGGTGTGGGGTGAAGGCGGATTCCTCAACGCCAGTCTGGGAGGCAAGTTTCCGCTCCTGGATTTCGCCGGTGGCACGGTGGTCCACATCTCCTCGGGGTTCTCGGCCCTGGTCACCGCCCTTTACATTGGCAAGAGGCGGGGTTACCCGCAGGAGAAGATGATGCCGCACAGCCTCGTCCTGAGCTTCATCGGGGCGTGTCTGTTGTGGGTGGGCTGGTTCGGGTTCAACGCCGGCAGTGCACTGGCCGCGTCCTCGCTTGCCTCCAGCGCCTTTGTGGCGACGCACTTCGCATCGGCCGCCGGAGCCGTTGCCTGGATGCTGGCCGAGAAGATCCGCAACGGGAAGGCGAGCGCCCTGGGCGGGATCTCCGGCGCTGTGGCCGGGCTTGCGACCGTGACGCAGGGTGCGGGTTTCGTGCAACCGTTCAGCGCTCTGCTGATCGGTTTAGTCGCGGGCGCCGGCTGCTATTACATGGTCGCGGTGGTGAAGGACAAGCTGGGGTACGACGATTCGCTGGATGTGTTCGGCGTCCACGGGACCGGGGGGCTCATGGGCTGCGTGCTTACCGGCGTCTTTGCCACCAGGGCTATCAACGGTATATTCAAACTTCCCAACGGCCAGCCCGCGCCGCTCGGCTGGATTGACGGCAACTCGATGCAGGTGCTCAACCAACTCCTCGGCGCCGGGATCGGCATCGCAATGGCCGTCGTAGGCACGCTGGTCGCGCTCAAGATTACGGAATTCATCACGCCCTTGCGCATCGAGGAGCGCGAGGAATCTACCGGCATGGACCTCGCTTTGCACGGGGAGGAAGGGTACAATCTCGAAGCGTAAGCCTATGTTCAAAATCGAAGCGATTATCCAGCCCTTCAAGCTTGATAGCGTGAAGGAGGCGCTGAAGGCTATCAATATCGATGGCATCACGGTCATCGAGGCCCGCGGGCACGGTCGCCAGAAGGGCCACAAGGAGGTCTACCGCGGCCGCGAGTACGATGTGGACCTGCTGCCCAAGATCAAACTGGAACTGGTCGTCGCCGCGGACCGCAAGGACGAGGTCATCCGGACCCTGGTCGAGTCGGCGCGCAGCGGCAAGATCGGCGATGGGAAGATCTTCGTCTCCGAAATCGCCGAGGCCATCCGGATCCGCGACGATAACCGCGGAGAGTCCGTGCTTTAGTACTATCGAAGATTGCGCCATCCCCAGGTCACGGTTGTGGTTCCGACGCTCGCGGCGGACGCCGCGCTGGAGGAGTGTCTGCGCTCGCTGGAGGCGCAGACCTGGCGGGACTACGAAGTGGTCGTGGTGGACAACAGCGGGCGCCGGCTGGCTCGCCAATGCCCGCCGGCGGCCTCGGCTCACATCATTGAGAACCAGCGCAACGTAGGTTTCGGCGCGGCGGTGAACCAGGGTTTCGAAGCCTCGCGGGCTCCGTATCTTGCCACGCTGAACGATGATGCCGCGGCCCATCCCGGCTGGCTGGCGGCCCTGGTGAACGCCATGGCGTCACACCCCGAGGCCGGCATGTGCGCCTCACAGGTGCGTCTCGTCCGGCCAAGGAGTCCTGGATTCGGCGGGCATGTTGATGTGCGCCGATGGCAGCAGCAAGCAGCGCGGCCACGGCCAGCCCCCGGAGCGGTTCTCCCAGGCCGGGGAGGTTTTGCTCCCCAGTGCCTCGGCCGCGATCTACCGCAGGGCCATGCTGGAGCAGATCGGCGGCTTCGACGAGGACTTCTTCCTCTATTCCGAGGACACCGATATCGGACTGCGCGCGCGTTGGGCGGGGTGGACGTGCTGGTACGCCCCGGACGCGGTGGTGGACCACCGCTATTCGCATTCGGCAGGGCGCGCCTCGCCGCTGAAGGCCTACTACGTGGAGCGCAACCGGCTCTTCGTGATTCTCAAGAACTTCCCGGCCGGGCTCTTGTGGAAGGCGCCGCTCGCGGCCTTGGCTCGTTACGCCTGGCATGCGGCCTCGATCCGGGAGGGCCGGGGCGCCGCCGCGCAGTTCCGCGCCGAAGGCAACAGCGCCTGGAAGCTGATCCTGTTCGTGCTGCGGGCCCACTTCGCCGCGCTCCTGGCCTGCCGGGCTTTGTGGAGGAAGCGCTGCCAAATCCGCGGGAGCGCAAGGATCGGCGTTGCCGAATTTCGCCGCCTGCTCGAAGCCCACTCCATCAGCCCCAGGGAGGTGGCTGCGCTGTGACGACGCCTGTGGAATCCGGTTCGCTTCTGGTCATCATCCCGGCATTCAACGAGCAGGCCTGCATCGGCGCTGTCATACGCGAAGCCCGTGAGACGTTGCCCGGCGTGTCCCTGGTGGTGATCGACGACTGCTCGAGAGACGCCACCGTGGCGCTGGCGCGGGAAGCGGGAGCACGGGTGCTGTGCCTGCCCCACCACCTGGGGCTCGGCGGCGCTGTCCAGGCCGGCTACAAACTGGCCTATGAACTGGGCTACGAGTACGTGATCCGTTTGGATGGCGACGGGCAGCATGACCCGCGCGACATTCCACGCCTGCTGGAGGCTTTGCGCAACTCAGGCTGCCAGATGGTGATCGGGTCGCGCTTTGTCGGGGACGACGGCCGTCACACCAGCTTCATGCGCAAGCTTGGGGTTCGCTTCTTCCGCGCCGTGTTGCGTCCGATCCTGGGCAAGCCGGTGCGCGATCCCACGTCCGGATTCGTCGGCGTGAACCGCGCCGCCCTGCAGGTCTTCAGCAGCAGCTTTCCGCTGGAGTATCCGGAAATCGAGACGCTGGTGGTGCTCCAACGCCGGGCGTTTCAGTTCGTCGAGGTGCCGTGCCGGATGCGTCCCCGCTTGGGGGGAAAGAGCTCCATCACGGCGGTGAAGTCTGTCTACTATATCCTGCATGTGCTGCTCGGCGTGCTCGTCAATATTCTCAAGTTCGAGCGCCGGCGCTGGAGGAGATGAGCATGGACCGCCTCTTGAACGTGCTGGCCGTCCTGAGCGTGGTGCTGATTCTGTTCGTGCTGCGCAGTCTGCGGCGCGAGCACATCCGCGTGGAATACTCCGTGAGCTGGCTGGGCGCGGCCCTCACGCTGCTGGTGCTTTCCCGCACGCGCGTTGTGTTGGAGTGGCTCGCTGGCGGTCTTGGGCATCGCCGATCCGCCGCTGGCGCTGTTGTTCATCATGGGATGCCTTTTCCTGATCGTCTTCTACCGTTTCTCCGTGGTGATTTCTGATCTCAAGGACGCCAACATCGCCCTGGCGCAGAAAGTGGCCATGCTGGAGTTCCACCTTCGGTCTTTGAATGAAAAGCAAGAAACCGGTTCAAACCTCTAACCACGCGGCCAGCGCGGCCTGGCGCCTTCGAGGGTGGCATGTGGCCGCCGGAGGTCTGGCCGCTCTGGTGGCGGCTATCCTGGTATACGGGCCGGCGCTGAACGGCCCGTTTGTCTTCGACGACCAGTACCTGCCGTTTTTCTCGCCCCACTATGCCGAACAGACGCTGCTGCAGGCCATTAAGGGCGTTCGCCCCCTGCTCTATTTCACATTCTGGGTGAACAACCGGGTGGCGGGGACCGAGCCGTACACCTACCATCTGCTCAACGTGCTGCTGCACTTTGTCAACTCCCTGCTGGTTTTCTTCATTGCGCGAAAGCTGCTGACCTGGGCCGGAACCCAAGGCGGCCACCGGGAGTGGCTGGCGGCACTCGCGGGCGCGGTGTTCCTGCTGCACCCGGCGCAGACCGAGGCGGTGGCCTATGTGGCGAGCCGTTCGGAGAACCTGAGCGCGCTGTTCTTCTATGCCGCCTTCTGCGTGTTCCTCTACCGGAAGTCCGCCGCCGTCTCCTGGCCGGCGGCCGCGGGCGTTCTGGTTCTGTACGCGGCAGCCGTATCGACCAAGGAACACACGATCACGCTGCCCGCCCTCCTGCTGCTGACCGATTACTTCTGGAACCCGGGCTTTTCGTTGCAGGGCATCCGGCGAAATTGGCGTCTCTATGTCCCGCTGGCGGTCACTGGCGCGGCCGGATTCGCGCTGGTCCTGCGCCTGGTCAGGGGGGCTGTCACGGCAGGCTTCGGGATCGAGGGGCTTCCCTGGTACGACTACTTCTACACCCAGTGGCGGGCGCTGTGGGTCTACTTCCGGCTGTTTGTCGCTCCCGTCGGGCTGAATGCGGACTACGACTATCCCATCTCGAGGAGTGCGCTTGACCATGGGGCGATCGCCGGGCTCGCCGGTTTGCTGCTCCTCGTTGGCTGCGCCGTGTATTTCCGCAAGCGATTTCCGCTGGCTTCCTACGGATACCTGGCGGCCTTGATTCTTTTCTCGCCGACCTCCTCCATCATGCCCATCCAGGATGCCGTCGCTGAGCGGCGGCTTTACCTGCCGATGGTCGCGCTGCTGCTCGTCGTTGTCGAGTTTTTGCGAAGGTGGAAGGCGAAGCCTCTCGTTCTGGCGGCATCGGCTGGAGTAGTCCTTGCCGCGCTGGGCCTGGCGAGCTACCAGCGTAACCAGGTCTGGGGCAGCGACGTCGCGCTTTGGGAGGACACTGTCGGGAAGGCCCCGCACAATTGGCGCGCGCACTTCCAGCTTGGAGTGGCCTACTATCAACAGGGCCGTTGCGAGAGCGCCGCCCTGCAGTTTGCGGCCGCCGATAGGCCGGGCCAGCCGGACGAGCGGCTGCTGCTGGATTGGGCGCTCGCCGAAGATTGCCTGAACCGGCCGGAGGCGGCGCTGGAAAAGCTGCGCCGGGCGGTGCGGGTCAGACCGACCGCGTATGGATATTCACTGATGGGGATGATCTACGGCAAACAGCAGAAGTACGCAGAAGCGTTGTCCGCCCTGCGAACGGCGCTCGCCATAAACCCGCGGGAGGACATGGCCTATTTCTACCGGGGGAACGTGAGCGCGGCGACGGGCGATCTCGGAAAGGCCGCGGAAGATTTCAGGCGGGCGGTCGAGATCAATCCCGATAATGAGCTGGCGCGTAGGGGCTTGGACCGCGCGGAAATGCGGCTGCGGCAGCGCTGAAAGGACAGCATTGCGCATTGGAGTCAACGCGCTGTACCTGATCCCTGGAGGCGTAGGGGGGACGGAGATCTACCTGCGGTGCCTGCTGGGCGCGCTGGCAGAGATCGACAGCTCCAACCAGTACGTGATCTTCACAAACCGGGAGACGGGTGCGGACATCGCGCCTCCGCGGCCTAATTTCGCAGTGGCGCCGCAGCCGGTGCGGGCGACGGTCCGGCCCGCGCGCATCCTTTGGGAGCAAACCGGACTGCCCATCGCCGCCCGGCTCCACCGGCTGGACGTTCTTTTCAACCCGGGATTCACGACGCCGGTCTTGTGCCCCTGTCCCACGGTGACCGTATTCCACGATCTTCAGCACAAGCGGCACCCCGAATACTTCCGCTGGTTCGATCTGCCGTTCTGGCGGGTGCTGCTTGTGGCTTGCGGCGCACCGCTCGCAGCATCTGGTTGCCGATTCCGAAGCCACCAGGGCCGACCTGCTTCGCTACTACTCGATACCGCCGGAGACGATCAGCGTAGTGCCACTCGGCGTGGAGGATCGGTTTTTCGAGATCGGGCGCCGGCGCGCGGCGATTGCCCTGGAACCGTACCTTCTAGCCGTCTCCACGCTCCACCCGCACAAGAACCTCGACCGGCTGATTCGAGTGTTTGCGCGTTTCCGGCAGAGCCGGCCGGGCTTCCGGCTGGTGATCGCCGGGATGCGAGGGTTCTTCGCGGAGGAGTTGGAGCGGTTGATCGCCGGCCTCCAATTGGATGGGGCCGTGGAACTGACAGGGTGGGTCTCGAATGAACGGCTGGCCGAACTGTATGCCCACGCCTGGGCCTACATCAACCCCACTCTGTTCGAAGGCTTCGGCATGCCGGTGCTGGAGGCGCTGGCGGCGGGCATCCCCACGGCCTGCTCCGCGATCGAACCAGTGAAGAGCGTGGCGGGCCAGGCGGCGTTGTTGTTCGACCCCCTCAGCGACGAGGCCATGCTGGATGCGCTCGTCGGGATTGCCTCCGATGACGGGTCTGCGCGCCCGCCTCGCCGCCGAGGGACCCAAACGGGCTTCCGCCTTCTCCTGGCGGGCGGCGGCCGAACAGACGCTGGCGGTGCTGGGGAAGGCTGTTCAATTCTGAGATGATGTTGTATTCCGGGAACGATGATGGAACAGTGGACCCCAGCGTCTTGGCGCGCCAAGCCTGCCCTGCAACAACCCGTTTATCCTTCCGCGTCTGAACTCGACAGCGTGCTGGCGGAGCTGTCAAGGATGCCGCCCCTGGTCACGCCTTGGGAGATAGAGACACTGAAGACCCAACTGGCGGAGGCGGCCGCAGGGACGCCGGTTTTTGCTCGAGGGCGGGGACTGCGCCGAGCAGTTCGCCGACTGTGACGGGCAGATCATCACCGACAAGCTCAAGGTCCTGTTGCAGATGAGCCTTGTGCTGGTTCAGGGAAGCAAGCGCGCGGTCATTCGCGTGGGACGGTTTGCGGGTCAGTACGCCAAGCCCCGCTCGGAGGAATTCGAGACGCGCGACGGCGTGACGCTCGCCACCTACCGCGGCGACCTGATCAACCGCCCGGGCTTCACCCAGGCCGAACGCACCCCGGATCCGCAACTTCTTTTGCGCGGCTACGGGCGCGCAGCCTTGACCCTCAACTACATTCGCGCCCTGGTGAAGGGCGGCTTCGCCGACCTGCACCACCCGGAATACTGGGAGCTGGATTGGCTGCGCCACTCGCCGCTGGCGGCGGAATACGGCCGGATGGTGGGGAACATCACCGAATCGCTGCTGTTCCTGGAAAACGTCTTGGGAGTCCACGCGGGGGAAATCGAGCGGGTCGACTTCTTCACCAGCCACGAGGGGCTGCATCTGGCTTACGAAGAGGCGCAGACCCGCCGCGACGAGCGCGCCGGACGCTGGTACAACCTCTCCACCCACATCCCCTGGATCGGGATGCGCACCTCGGATCCGGACGGCGCTCACGTCGAGTACTTTCGCGGTATTGCCAACCCCATTGCCATAAAAGTGGGACCCGCGATGACGCCGGCCACGCTTCGACGCCTGTTGGACATCCTCGACCCGGACCAGGAGCCGGGCCGGGTGACCCTGGTTCATCGATTCGGTTGCGGCCAAATTGCGGCCTGCCTGCCTGCTTTGATCGACGCGGTGCGAGCCAGCGGGAGAACCGTGCTGTGGTGTTGCGATCCCATGCACGGCAACACCCGCCTGACAGAAAACCGCGTCAAGACGCGCCGGTTCGACGAGATTCTGAGCGAACTGGAGCAGTCCTTCGACATCCACGCCGCCGCGGGCAGCATCCTGGGTGGCGTGCATTTCGAGCTGACCGGGGAGAACGTGACGGAGTGTGTCGGCGGCGCTCGCGGCCTGGCGGAGGCAGACCTCGCCCGGGATTACCGATCCGAAATGGACCCCCGCCTCAATTCCGAGCAAGCCCTCGAAATGGCCATGCTCATGGCGCGGAAGATGGCAACCATCCCGCCGAAGGCAGGCGGCTAGCCCGGGTTTCTCACCGTGACCGAAACGAGAGCATTCGCATCAGGGCAAAATCGGGACAGACGGATCTGTCCCCACCCGGAACGGATTGCAGCCTGTTCAGCCGCTGCAGGGGTGGACAGATTCGTCTGTCCCTGATTTTGCAGCGTGGCCGTGACACAGGGCAGACAGGTATGCAGGTCTGGTGAGAAATCCGGGCTAAGGCCTGCGCAGCGGCCGGATGTAGATGTTCCTGAAAGCGACCGGGCCATGGTCCCCCTGCAGCAAGAGGGGATTCGTGGCGGCCTCAGGCTCATCCAAAGAAGCCAGCGTCCGCCCCTCCCGTTCGACGTTCTCCTGGATCAGAACGCCGTTGTAGAGCACCCGTAGGAACCTGGCGTTGGCGGTCTTCTTGCCGGCAGCGTCAAAGCGCGGCGCCTGAAACCAGACTTGGAACGACTGCCAGTGGCCGGTGGGCCGCTCGGCGCGAACCTTGGGCCCCGTGGCGCCGAACGTCGCAGCCGGCGGGCGGGAAAAAAATTTGGCGCGTATCTCGGGCGTCAATACGTAGTTGTAGATGGTGCCGCAAATTTCGCTCGGATGGTCGGTTTTGTCCCGCCCGTAGCTGTCCCAAATCTGAATCTCGTATTGAGAATTCAGGAACACGCCGGAGTTGGATTGATCGGCCACCATGAATTCCAGGTAAAGCTCGACGTCGCCGAATTTCTCAACCGTCATGAGGTCGGAGGCGAGTTTTCCCGGCTGGGCAGCGCTGTTGACGATGCGATCTCCGGGGCCCGGGACTCCGGTCAACAACACGGGGCTGGCGGGGCCTCCCCAGACCACGCCGCGGGTGGTGATCCATCCGGCGTTCGCGGGGACTCGATATTTCCAACCGTCGAGGTTCTTGCCGTTGAGTAACGGTCTCCAGCCGTCTTCCAACAGGAACGGCGGGTCGCCATGATGGCCGCCATCATTGACAGGCGGGAGGTCGGCCCCCCACGCCAGCCAAACACAGGCCAAGGCCATGCCCAGGCCAATCCGAGAGCGCGTCATGTTATGCGACTTTACCACCTCAGCCGGCGAGCGCGCGGCGGAGGTCATCGAGCAGGTCGGCGGGTTCCTCGATGCCCACGCTCAGACGGAGCATGTCCTCGGAAATCCCGCGCGACTCTCGAATGTGCCGCGGCACGCTGGCGTGCGTCATGGTTGCCGGATGGGAACACAGCGACTCGACACCGCCCAGACTTTCCGCGCAGGCAAACAGCCTGAGGTTGGAGCAAAAGCGCCTGGCTGCACTCTCTCCGCCGTGCAGACGGATCGTAACCATGCCGCCGAAGGCGCGCATTTGCCTTCTGGGCGATGGCATGGCCGCGATGGCTTTCCAGGCCGGGGTAGATGACTTCGCGAACCTGCTCCCAAACCGGCCAGTTCTTCCGCAATTCGCTGTGCGTTGGCGCAATGCTTTTCCATTCGGATCGCCAGCGTCTTCAGGCCCCTCTGCACCAGGTAGCAGTCCATGGGACCCGGGACGGCCCCCACGGCGTTCTGCAGGAATCTGACCCGCTCCAGGCGTTCAGCCTGGCGCGCGATGACAGCCCCGCCCACGACGTCCGAGTGGCCGCCCAGGTACTTCGTTGTGCTATGCACCACGAGGTCAGCCCCGAGCTTCAATGGCTGCTGCAGGTAGGGTGTCGCAAAGGTATTGTCCACGACCACGAGAGAGTCTCGGGCGTGGGCTATTTCGGACGCGCGCCGGATGTCCACGACATCCAGTAATGGGTTGGTGGGAGTTTCGAGCCACAGCAGCCGCGGACGAGCCAGCGATTCCAAAGCTTTCGCATAGGCCGCCGGCGAAGCATCCGCGGCATAGGCCACCTCCAGCCCGGATGGCCGGAACACTTGTTCCAGGAGGCGGTACGTGCCCCCGTATAGGTCGTGGCCGCCCACCACGCCATCTCCCGGATCGAGCGACTGGAACACCGCCGCGCTGGCGGCCAGCCCGGAAGAGAAAGCCGCACAGGCCGCGCCCTCCTCAAGCGATGCGAGGCATGCCTCCAAACCGTCCCGGGTTGGGTTGCCGGAGCGCGAATACTCGTATCCCTTGTGCTCGCCGGGAGCTGCCTGCGTGAATGTTGTCGAAATAGAGATCGGCGGTATCGTCGCGCCGGTCACGGGGTCGGGGCGTTGCCCGACATGGATTGACCTGGTTGCGAACTCCATAATTTAACTTATCCTGAATGTCCAGCCCGCTCGTAGAAGCGCATCAGGTCAGACCGGGTCAGAATGCCCGACAACCTTTGCTGCCTGGTCACCACGATGGCCGGGTTCCCTGCCAGCAGGAGCCGGTAGGCTTCCTCGATAGAGACCGTGGCGTCGACCTTCGGCAGCGGCCGGGCCATCACCTCGCGCAAGCGCACCGCCTGCGGCAGGACGTCCTGGTGCAGTGCGTGCATGATGGTGATTTCGTGGACGGCGCCCACCATTTGGCCTCCCTCCACCACCGGCACCTGCGAGATGTTCTCTGCGCCAAAGAGGTCCGCCGCCTTGCCCAGGGTGTCGTCCGGCTCCAGATAGATCAGCTTCCCGTCGCGGCCCAACGCGGCCAGTGCGTCGCCCACCGTGACGTGTCCGGCCGGCTGTTCGACGAATCCATTCTGCGCCAGCCATCCGTCGTCGTACATTTTGGTCAGGTAGTTGCGCCCCGTGTCCGGGCAGAAGGCGACGATCAGGTCCTCCGCTGTGCAGCGCCGCGCGTAGCGCAAGGCGGCCGCCAGAGCGGTTCCGCTGGAACCGCCCAGCAGCAGACCCTCCTCCCGGGCCAGCCTGCGCGCGGTGGAGAACGATTCGGCGTCGCTCACCCGGATCCACTCGTCGATCACCTGGGCGTTTAGCGTGCGAGGGACAAAATCCTCGCCGATGCCCTCCACCTTCCAGGAGCCCGGGGCGCCCCCGCTGAGAATGGACCCCTCGATGTCGGCGCCGATCACGCGGATCTCCGGGTTCTTCTCTTTCAAATAACGTCCCACTCCGCTGATCGTGCCGCCCGTGCCGGCGGCGGCCACGAACACCGTCAGCCGGCCCTGAGTTTGTTCCCAGATCTCAGGACCGGTTTGATGATAGTGGGCTTCCGGATTGGCCATATTGCCGAACTGGTTCGGCCGCCAGGCGCCCACAATCTCCCGGGCCAGCCGGTCGGCCACGCCGTTGTAGCTCTCTGGTGAGTCCGGCGGCACGTTGGTGGGGGTGATCACGACCTCCGCGCCGTAAGCCCGGAGCAGGCGAACTTTGTCCTGACTCATCTTGTCCGGCATCACAAAGATGCAGCGGTAGCCCCGTACCGCCGCCACCAGAGCCAAGCCCAGCCCGGTGTTTCCGGCCGTCGCCTCGATCAGGGTTCCACCGGGCTTGAGCAGCCCGGCTCGCTCGGCTTCCTCGATCATCCTCGCGGCAATCCGATCCTTGGAGCTGCCCCCCGGGTTGAAAGCTTCCACCTTGGCGCAAATCGAGGCTTTCAGGTCAGCTCCCAGCCTCCTGAGGCGAACGATGGGAGTCCCGCCGATGGTCTCCAGGACCGTTTCCTTTATGGCAGTTTGGTGCATAGCTACGCCCCTCGCCCTCACCCCTGAGAGGCCCTGAGGGCCTGATCCAGGTCGGCCTTGATGTCCTCTATCTCTTCGATGCCGACCGAGACGCGAATGTACTCGGGAGTTACGCCGGTCGAGGCCTGTTCGTCGCCGGTGAGCTGCGAATGCGTGGTCGAGGCCGGGTGGATGACCAGCGTCTTGGCGTCGCCGACGTTGGCCAAGTGGCTCGCCAGCTTGACGTTATTGATGAATTTCACGCCGGCCTCCTGGCCGCCGCGGACGCCGAAGCCGAGGATGGCGCCGGCTCCCTTGGGTAAGTACTTCTTTGCCAACGCGTGGTGCGGGTGGCCGGGCAAGCCCGGATAGTTTACCCACTGCACTGCCGGGTGGGTCTGGAGCCACTCCGCCAGCGCCTGGGCGTTGGCCGCATGGCGCTCCAAACGGAGGTGCAGGGTTTCGATGCCGAGCAGAAAGAGAAACCCGGCAAACGGGCTCATAGAGGCGCCGGTGTCCCGCAGCCAGTGAGTCCGGATGTGAAGGATGTAGGCCAGGTTGCCGAGCGGCTTGAGCGCCTCGGTGAAGACGATGCCGTGGTAGGAGTCGCTGGGCGCGTTGAACTCGGGCCACTTCTCCTGGTCATCGGCCCAGGGGAAAAGGCCGCTGTCCACGATGGCGCCGCCGATGTGGACGCCGTGCCCGCCGAGGAACTTGGTCGTCGAGTAGACGGCGATGTCGATGCCGTGCTCGAAGGGGCGGAACAGCGCGGGCGTCAGGACCGTGTTGTCGACGACCACGGGCAGGCCGTGCTTGTGGGAGATGTCCGCCAGCTTGCGAAAATCCGGAACGTCGTTTTTCGGGTTGCCCACCGATTCCAGATACACCAGCCGGGTGTTACGGTCCACGAGCTTGTCGATCTCCTCGGGATGGTCCGGGTCGAAGAAGCGCACCTCGATTCCCAGCTTCTTGAAGGTCTGCGTGAAGAGCGTCCACGTGCCGCCGTAGAGGCTGGTCGCGGAAATGAAGTTCTGCCCCGCGTGGACGATGGTGAGAATCGCCGCCGTGATGGCGGCCTGGCCGGAAGCGAAAGCCAGCGCTCCGACTCCGCCGTCCAGCGCCGCCAGCCGTTTCTCCAGCACGTCGTTGGTGGGGTTCATCAGCCGCGAGTAGATGTTGCCGAACTCCCTCAGGCCAAAGAGGTTGGCGGCATGGTCCGTGCTCTTGAAGACGTAACTCGAGGTGGCGTAGATGGGGACGGCGCGCGCCGTGGTTGCCGGGTCGGGTTCCTGTCCAGCGTGAAGGGCCAGGGTGCCCAAGCCGAGTTTGGTTTCGTTGTTTGCCATGTTGGTCTGTTTCCTTTCGAAAGACTTATGCGATCAGAGTCCGTAAGAGATGCCGAACGCGAACTGGTGGCGCGCCTTCAGGTCTACGCCAGGCAGGATCTTGCCGGCCGCCTGAGCCACTCCGAAATCGATGTTGAGCTTGGCTCTCTCGGGCAGGGGGACAATGCGGGCAGCGTAGGTGATGGTAGTGGGGACCGTGGCGCCCGGAAGATTTTGGACCTGGCGCGGCTGCTGGGCGAACTCGGAGCCGAAAATGAGCTGGCTCTTCGCCGGGCCCTTCACCACGAAGGCCGCTGCGCCAAAGAGCCGCCCTTTGTAACCGGGCGCGTTGCCTGCCAGCCCGAAAACCTGGGCGTTGGTGGCCTTATAGCCAAGGTTGAACACCAGCGGCAGCCCTTTTACCTGCGTTACCGTCTTGGTGGCGACCAGGTAGAAGTCGCCGTTGCTGTACTTCTTGTCGGCCAAAACACCGCTCACGTGGCCAACCTGGGTTCGCGCCACAAAACCTGCCGACAGCGCCGGCGCCCAGTTGTGCTTGTTGACGTTCTCCGGCACCAGGTTGAATTTGCCGTGTACGATGTTGAAGCCGCCCTTCCATAACGGGCTCAGGCCGGCCGTGTCGCCCGGCTGGTGGAAGGTGCGGGTATAGCCGAACTCCGTCCTCCCCGCCAACCCTACCGTCACCGACGAGGTGTGGAACCCGCCCAGCACCTCGCCGGCATTCAGGTAGTGGTAGGCCACGATGGGCCTGCCGATGCCGCCCTTGCCGGACGGGGCAGTGTAGGCCAGGGGAGTGACGAAGACGCCAGTCTGTCCCTCCCAATTGAGGCTTTGGGCGTGGACTCCAGCCCCGGCAAACACCAGGGCAAGAGCTGAAACCGCCAAAAGATTGCTTAGACTTCGAATTGAAATACGAAACATCTCCAGATCTCCTTTTTTTGAGAAATTCAGACGGGATCGATGGGCCTGCTGGCCGGAACCGGCCGGCGGCCTATCGACAACAGCAGCACATTCGCGGCATCGAACGGGCAGAGCGAATGGAGCAACTATACATTGTAGATCGAGTATAGGGCCATTTCATCTGAAATGCAAGCCCCGTTGGCGAACGCGCTGGGAATTTCTGCGTAAGTTATTGATTTTGAAAATCAATTTGATGTATGCTGGCAGCAGGTCGGGAGGCGAAACCGGGAAGGTGGTCATGGACCAAGCTGCAGGTGTCTGGCAAGACGTTCAGCGCATTCGCGCCGAAGCGCCGCTGGTGCATAACATCACCAACTACGTGGTGATGAACACCACGGCCAACGCGCTGCTTTCGATCGGCGCCTCGCCCGTCATGGCTCACGCCCTCGAGGAGGTCGAGGAGATGGCGGGGATCGCCCGGGCGCTGGTGCTGAACATCGGCACCTTGAGCGCCCACTGGATCGACGCCATGGTCAAGGCAGGCCGGCGGGCGAAGGAGAAAGGCATCCCCGTGATCCTCGATCCCGTCGGCGCGGGGGCCACCCGGCTGCGCACGTCAAACCGCGCACAGGCTTCTGGCGAGAGACGCCCGCCGGCGGTCATCCGTGGTAACGCTTCCGAAATCAGAGCCGTCCTGTACGCCGAGAGCGGCACCAAAGGGGTGGACAGCACCCACTCCTCGGAAGAAGCTCTCGACGCGGCGCGCATCCTGTCCGAGCACTGCCACTGCGTGGTGAGCGTGAGCGGCGCGACGGATGTGATCGTCTCGGACCGGTCCGTCATCCGGATCTCCAACGGCCACCCCATGATGCCCAGAGTAACGGGCCTGGGCTGCACGGCGTCCGCGCTGACGGGGGCTTTCGCGGCCGTGAACCCGTCCCCCTTCAGAGCCGCCGCGCACGCCATGGCGGTGATGGGCATCGCCGGAGAGATCGCAGCAGAGCAATCAAGAGCCCCGGGCAGCTTCCAGACGAACTTCCTGGACGCGCTGTACCTCCTCCAGGAGACCGACATCCGGCGCCGGCTCAAGATGGAGGAAGAGTGAAGCGCCCCGTGGATTGGGGGCTCTACCTGGTGACGGACCGGCGGCTGGCCGGTTCGCGACCCATCGAAGAAGTCGTGCGCGCGGCCGTGCGTGGTGGCGTGACCGCAGTGCAACTCCGCGAGAAGGAAGCTGGGACGCGGGAGTTCGTCGATCTTGCCCGGCGGCTCAAGGCCATTCTGGCGCCGTTGGGAGTGCCCCTGATCATCAACGACCGGATCGACGTGGCCCTGGCAGCCGGCGCCGACGGCGTGCACATCGGGCAGTCGGACATGGCCTACGGCGATGTACGCCGGCTGCTGGGACCGGACGTCGATCCTGGGGCTGTCGGTGGATAACGCGGAACAGGCGGAGCAGGCAGCGACCACTGGATCTGGACTACCTGGGAGTCGGCCCGGTCTTCCCTACCGCGACCAAGACGGATACCGCGCCGGCGCTGGGCCTGGAAGGGCTAGTGTCCGTGCGGGAGGCCTCGCGCCACGTCCTGGTGGCCATCGGAGGCATCAACGCCTCCAACGCCGATGCGGTCATGCAGACCGGAGTTGACGGCATCGCCGTGGTCTCCGCCATTTGCTCCGCGTCCGATCCCGAAGCGGCGGCGCGGAAACTTCGACAGATCGTGGATAGCAACCGGACTACGCCGCGGGCCGGATGTTCTGGTTCACGCGGAAGAAGTTGGCCGGATCGTACTTCTTCTTGATGGCCGCCAGGCGCGTGTAGTTCGCGCCGTAAGTGGCCTTAACGCGCTCCTGGCCCTCGTCCATCATGAAGTTCACGTAGGCGCCCGCTTCCGCGTAAGGGCGCAGTGCTTCCCAGTACTCCTTGGACCACGTGGTGATCTTGTCCTTGTTGGCGGGGTCGGGGTCCACGCCCACGATCACCTCGGCCCACTTTGCGTCGCGATATTGGAACGCCGTGTCAGAGTTGGCGACGCGCCCGGCGGCCCCGTCTGATCGGGTAAAGATGCACGGTGGAGTGCATGGTGGGGAGCCTGGAACCCTGCTCGACGCGGAGGTCGATGGCTTTCTGACTCAGTTCCTTCACGAAGTGAGCTTTCCAGTACCATTGCAGGCCCGGAGGGTACAGGCCGTCGAACAGGCTCTGGAGCACGGGGAAGGGCATGGGGCCCACATGGTCGAAGACCGGCTTGCCGAACTGGCGCATCGGCTTGAAGGCCTTGCCGGCCGCCTCTTCGGATCCGGCGTGACACCACACGATCCCGCAGACCTTCTTCAAGTGCAGATTCTCCGGGAACAGGGGCACCGGGGGCACAGTCAGAAAGGCGAAGAAGCCGCCGACCTCGTCGGGCGCGGCCGTGATGAACTGGCTGTAGAACTTCATAACATCGGCGGCCTGTTCCAGCGGCCAGAAGGTCGGTCCCGCCTGAACGATCTTGACGGGGTGCAACCGGAATAGAAACGAAGTCACGACCCCGAAGTTGCCGCCCCCGCCCCGCACGGCCCAGAACAGGTCCTGATTCTGCTCGGCGCTGGCCGTCACGAAGCTACCGTCGGCCAGCACCATGTCAACCGCGAGCAGGTTGTCGATGGTCAGGCCGTACTTGCGCGTGAGGTGGCCGATGCCGCCTCCGAGCGTCAGCCCGCCGACGCCCGTGGTGGAGATGGTGCCGGCCGGCGTGGTCATGCCGAAGGCGTGGCCGGCGTGGTCCACGTCAGCCCAGGTGCAGCCGCCTTCCACTCGCATGGTGCGGGCGGCGGGATCGACATGCCTCCCTCTCATGCGCGACAGGTCGATGACCAGGCCGTCGTCGCAAATGCCCAAGCCTCCCCCATTGTGGCCACCGCCGCGAACCGCGACGAGCATGTCCTTGTTCCGGGCGAAGAGCACAGTTTGGATGACATCGGCCGCGTCCATGCACCTGACGATGCAGCCGGGCCGTTTGTCGATCATCCCGTTGTAGACCTTGCGGGCGGATTCATAGGCGGCGTCGCTGGGCTGGATGATTTCCCCACGAAGCCGCGTGCGCAGTTCCTCAACCGTTTTCGCGGGCATAGTATTCTCCTCTCAGTGTTGGATGGTGAGAAGCGGCGCCGCGCTCGGAAAACTCGTGGGGCTCAGCCTTGGATTTTACCTGCCACGGCCCGGATGTAGTCGGGCGTCGTGCCGCAGCAGCCGCCGATGAAGCTGGCGCCCGCCTCGACCAGCGCGGGGACGTGCGCGGCAAAGTCCTCGGGCGACGTCCGGTAGACGGCACGCCCGTCGACCAGTTCCGGAAGACCCGCGTTGGCCTTGATCCAGATGGGCCGGTCGGTCGCGGCACGCAGGCGGCGGCAGATGGGCACATAGCCGGCGATGCCCTGCCCGCAGTTGGCGCCGATCACGTCGGCGCCCGCCTCCGACAGGCCTTGGGCTGCCTGTTCGGGCGTTGTCCCCATCAGTGTCCGGTCCTTGTTCTTGCCGGTGTCGAACACCATGCAGGCCACCACGGGAAGGCCGGTTTGCCGTGCTGCCGCGACGGCGAGTTTGGTTTCTTCCAGGTCCCCCATGGTCTCGATGACGATGGCGTCGGCCCCGGCAGCGGCCAGTATCCGGACCTGTTGCAGAAAGACCGCTGAGAGTTCCTCCGGCGTGATCTCGCTCAGTGACCAAGAGCTTCCCCGTCGGGCCGATCGAGGCAAACACCGCGGCCCGCCCCGCTGCCGCCCCGCGCGAGATTTCCACACCCGCCCGGTTGAGTTCCTCAAGCTTCGCCAACTGGCCGTGCGCCGCCAGGGTGACACGGTTGCAGCGGAACGTGTTTGTCAGGATGACCTGGCTGCCCGCCTCGACATAAGCGCGCGGAACTGCCTCGACGCGCTCCGGGTGCGACAGGTTCCAGGCGTCAGCCAATTCGCCGGGTTCCAGCCCCATCGTCATAAACTGGCTGCCCCAGGCGCCGTCGGTTACGACCGGGCCGTCCGCAAGCAGGCGTTGGATGAAGTCCGTCATTTGCCCAGTAACTTTCGCGCCACACGGACGGCCGCCGTGGCGTTCTCCCCGTAGCCGTCCGCCCCGATCTCGTCCGCATACTGCTGCGTCACCGGCGCTCCGCCCACCAGCACCTTGATCCGGTCGCGGATGCCGGCGTTGCCCAG
This sequence comes from Bryobacterales bacterium, assembly GCA_963744775.1. Lineage (GTDB taxonomy): Bacteria > Acidobacteriota > Terriglobia > Bryobacterales > Bryobacteraceae > CAVUVG01. The sequence continues at coordinate 11,188 of CAVUVG010000019.1, read as the reverse complement.
AGCGTCGATGGTAGCCTTCATCGAAGGCATGGTGACCGTGAGCAGGGCCGAGAGACAAACCACGCTGGCCTCGCGTTCCTTGGCCGCCTGCGCGAACTTGGCCGGAGCGACGTCCGCCCCCAGGTCAATCACCTCGAAGCCGCCGCCCTCGAGCATGGAGGCAACCAGATTCTTGCCGATATCGTGCAGGTCGCCCTTCACCGTGCCGATCACCACCCGGCCCACCGGCTCCGCCCCTTTGGCGGCCAGCAGGGGCCGCAGCAGCTCAAGGGCGCCCTTCATGGCGCGGGCGCTCAGCAGCAGCTCCGGGACGAAATACTCCTCGCACTCGAAGCGCCTGCCAACCTCGTCCATGGCCGGCACCATGTACCCTGTTACCAGTTCCACCGGGTCGACCTGTTCGGCGAGAGCCGCCTGAGTGGCCGCGACCGCAGCCTTCAGGTCGCCGTTGAGAATCGCTTTGTGCAGCATCCTGAATTCCGTCATGTGAGTCCCATCGTATCAAAAGCTGTTCCGGCGGGATTTGCCAGGATCCGAGTTATGATGAAGGACGTTCTTTAGAATGACCGAAAACTGGCTGAGATCAACGCTCGCCAAAGGCGAGTTTGTGTGTACCGCGGAACTGGTTCTGGGGCGCGACCACGCCGTCTCAGAAGCGGAGAGCTTCATCAAGGACGCCTCCGCCGCGCCGCACGGCGTCCGGGCCATCAGCATCACGGACCTGCCGGGCGGCAACCCGGCACTCCCGCCGGAATCCGTCGTCTCCTTTGTCACCCAGCACGGCCTCACGCCTCTCGCCCACCTCACCGGCAAGGACGGGAACCGCTCCTTCCTGGAGGGCCGGCTGCATGGGCTGGCGCGCATGGGGGCGGAGAACGTTCTCGCTCTCACTGGTGACGCCCAGAAGGACGGCTTCTCGGGGAAGGCCAAGCCGGTTCACGATCTGGATTCGGTCCTCATCCTCCTGTTGATCGACGCGATGCGCGGGGGCATCCGGTACAGCCTCGGTCCGAGAACGGTCCAAAGCACGCCTTTCGACTTCTTTCCCGGCGCGGTGGTCAACCCCTACAAGGTCCGCGAGCCGGACCTGATGATGCAGCTCTACAAGCTGGAACTGAAGATCGCCACCGGCGCGCAGTTCATCATCACCCAGCTCGGCTACAATCTCCGCAAGCTGCACGAGCTGCGGCAGTACATGATCCGCGAGGGGCTGGACCACGTGCCGGTGCTGGCCAACGTCTACGTGCCGACGGCGACCATCGCCCGCATGATGCAGTCGGGAGAACTGGCGGGATGCGTGGTCACGGATGAGTTTATACGGCGCCTGGAGACGGAGAAGAAGCCCCAGCGGCTGGAGCGCGCCGCCCTCATGGTCGCCGCGGTGAAAGATCTGGGCTTTGCCGGGGCTCACATCGGCGGGTTCGGCCTGAGCCACCGCGACTTCATGACGATCCTGGATCGCGCCTCCGAGATCGGCACGGACTGGCGGCGGCGAATCGGATGAGCTGGTGTTCGCCTATCCCGGCGAGTTCAATCTGCTGCCCCCGGGCCAGGACGGTCTCAGCGACGGCGCCGGCGAGTATCAGACCGGGCGCGGCACGCCCGCGCCCTCGTTCAAGCAGAGTTTCTCACGGATGGTGCACCGGAACCTCATCGCGCCTGATTCTTTGGGGGCGCGGTTCTTCGCCTCCCGCGTGAAGTCCCCCTTCTGGGGCAAGCTGCTGGAGACTTCATCGCTCTATCGCAAGGCGACTTTGGGCTGCATGAGCTGCGGCGACTGTATCCAGGACTGTCTGAGCTACGCCGGCTGTTCCATGCGCTGGTGCTACAAGGAATTGCGCAATGGGCCGTGCGGCGGTTCGCGCACGGATGGAACTTGCGAGGCGCGCCCCGAGCAGCCCTGCATCTGGAATCAGGTCTACGACGCCACGCTCGCCGCGGGCGAAGATCCCAGGAGGTTCGCGGGCGTTCTGGTGCCGCCCAGGGACTGGAGCCTGGACCGCACCAACGCGCTCGCCAATCGTTTTGCCGGGACCGACAATCTGGGGAAGAGACAGGAGAAACATGTTCATCATCGGTGAATTGATCAACAGCACGCGAAAGCGTATCCGGGAAGCCGTCCTGGCCCGGGACGCCGGCTACATCGCGGAGATCGCCATCAAGCAGAGGGACGCCGGCGCGCACAGGCTGGACGTGAACGGCGGAGTTGCGGGCCAGGAGGCGGAGTGCCTGAAGTGGCTGGTAAACGTGGTGCAGGAAGCGGTGGACTTGCCGCTGTGCCTGGACAGCTCCGACGCCGGGGCGCTGCGCTGCGCGCTGCCGCTGGTGCGGCAGCAGCCCATGATCAATTCGATCACCGATGAAGCGGAGCGCTTCGACGCCATACTGCCGCTGCTGAAGGAATACAAGGCCAAGGTGGTCGCCCTTTCGATGGGCGCGGAAGGACCTCCTTCAGGAGTGGAGGACCGCATCGCCACGGGGTGCCGTCTGGTGGACCGCCTCACGGCGGAGGGGATCGCCCTTGACGACATCTACGTGGACCCCTGCGTCATGCCGGTGAGCACCGGGCCGGAGCACGGCAAGTCGGTGGCAGAAGCGATCGGGCAGATCACCGCCCGCTACCCCGGAGTACACACCAGCGTGGGCCTGAGCAATGTGTCGTTCGGCCTCCCGGTGCGGAAGCTATTGAACCAGACTTTCATGGTGCTGCTGCTCTCACGCGGGCTGGACGCGGCCATCATCGATCCCTGCGACCGGCAACTGATGGCGAACATCGCCGCCGCCGAAGCGCTGCTGGGCCGCGATGAGTATTGCGTCGAGTACCTCGGCGCCTTCCGGGCCGGGAAGTTGGAGCCGCCGGCTGCAGCCACGGCGGGCTGACATGACCCAACCGGAGCTTCTGGCCGCGGAGGTCCGTGCTTATTGCGCCGCGCATGCCGACGCCAAGCTGGCGCAGCGCTACGCCCGGTACTTCAAAGAAGGCTACGACGCCTGGGGCTTTCTGGACAAGAACCACCCCATCTGGAACGAGAAGGAGCCGGAGTGGCGCGAGAAGTACGCTGGCATGAAGCTGCGCGGCTTCCTGAGGCTCGGTGACATCTTGTTCACCAGCGGCAAGTACGAAGAGGGGGCGCTGGCGATCCGCTTCATCAAGAAGGGTTTCCTGGATGAATTTGATGAATCAGCCGTCCAGCGGCTCGGCAAGTGGTTCGAGGCGGGAATCTCCAACTGGGCCCACACGGACGTGCTGTGCGGCGAGGTCATTGCCCCGCTGCTCCAGAAGGGACAGATCGGACTGGCGACGATCTCCGGCTGGCGCGAGTCGAAATTGAAGTACCAGCGGCGCGCCGTGCCGGTGGCGATGCTCGGACTGCTCAAAGCAGGCAAGAACGTCGGCCCCCTGCTGAAGTTCCTCCGCCCGCTGATGCTGGACCCCGAACGGGTGGTTCATCAGGGTGTTGGCTGGTTCCTCCGCGAGGCCTGGAAGAAGCAGCCCGAGCCCGTCGAGTCGTTCCTGCTGGAGTGGAAAGACAAAGCTCCCCGCCTGATCTTCCAGTACGCCACCGAAAAGATGTCGCCCACCGGTCGCGCTCGATATCGACGTGGACAAGGACCCAAAGTCCGCTAGAGTAAGAAATATGGAAACCGGGATGCCTGCGGCGCCGCTGACGGTCGAAGGTTCGAGCGTCCTCCATCAGATGTTTCGAGTGAATTGGCCGGCGTGGAAGGCGGCTGCCGCGGGCGCGCGCGAAGAGGCGATCGAAGAGGCGGCTCGTTCGCTGCAGGCGATGGAGCAGAGCGCGCTGTACTCCCTGCTGGGCCACAAGGGCGACTTGCTGTTGCTCCACTTCCGGCCGAGCTTCGAGGAGTTGAACCAAGCCGAGCTGTGCCTGGCGCGTCTGAAGCTTTGGGACTATCTGGAACAGACGACCTCATATCTCTCGGTGGTCGAGCTCGGGCTGTATGATTCCAGCGTGCGCCTCTACAGCGGCCTCATCGAGCGCGGGATGCGCCCCGACTCGCCGGAATGGGAGAAGGAGGTGGACGAGGCCTTGGCGCAGCACCGCAAAGCCATGGCGCCCCGTCTGTATCCTCCCATCCCCGAACACCGTTACATCTGTTTCTACCCTATGGACCGCAAGCGCGCCGAATCGGTGAACTGGTACAGCCTGCCCATGGAGGAACGGCGGCGGCTGATGCGCGACCATGGCGAGATCGGGCGCAAGTACGCCGGCCAGGTGAAGCAGATCATCTCCGGCTCGATCGGCTTCGACGATTGGGAGTGGGGCGTGGACCTTTTCGCCGACAATCCGCTGCCGTTCAAGAAGCTGATCTACGAAATGCGCTTCGACGAGGCCAGCGCTCTGTACGCTCTGTTTGGCCCCTTCTACATCGGCATACGCCGGCCGGCTAAGAGCTTGGAGCATTGCTGTCCGGCATCTCAACTCCTCTGTAAGTTACAGCAGGGGCGCCAAATGTTACTTCTTGTCATGTCGCATAAGTCTTGACACAAGAAGCAACCCGCCATACACTCTAATCATAGCGGTTAAGTATTCAGGGGTAAACTTTCACGCAGCAAAGTCGAGGCTAGGGCTAGGTGTGTGGCCAGTATTTTGCTGTCTAATCTGAGCCGCGATCGACTCGATGGGAAACTGGGCCAGCATGCACATCCGGCTTCAAACATTTGGTGAGGAGGAAAGCATGATTCGTTATGCGAGTATGATGCTTGTGCTGGCGTTGGTATTTACCGGTACCACTCCGGCACAAATCTTGTCGGGCTCGTTGAGCGGCTCGGTAGCTGATCCCAGCGGCCAGCGGATCGCCGGAGCCACGGTCACCGTCACCTCCGAGGCCAGCGGCGAGCAACGCTCGGCGACCTCGAATGAGACGGGCGACTTCATCTTTGCGGGGCTGTCCCCCAGCGCCTACACGATCCGCGTGGAGGCGAAGGGCTTCCGGGCGCACGAACGCAAGAACAATGTGGTTCTGGCCGCGGGCCGGTTGGCTGTGGGAGACCTGCAGTTGGAGGTGGGAAGCCTGAGCGAATCGGTGACGGTCACCGCACAGGGCCAGGAAGTGGCCACGACCACCACGTCCCACCAGGCGGTGATCGACAACAAACAGGTTGCGCTGATTTCGCTGCGCGGCCGCGATCCCGTCTCGCTGTTGCGCATTTTGCCGGGCGTGCAACAGGGCGTGGACACCGACCAGTTCGGCGGCGCGTTTTCGGTTCCGGTGCCGGAGTTCCAGGGCCGGGGCGGAAACACGCTGTATGTGGACGGAGTGAACGGCGGTGACGGCGGCGGCGGCGGCAATTTCAGCGGCGCCACCAACATCGACGCCATCGCCGAAGTGAACGTCCAGATGGGCGCCTACACGGCCGAGTACGGCCTGAAGGGCGGCACCCAGGTCAACTTCATCACCAAGCGCGGCGGCGAGCAGTATCACGGCACAGCCTACTGGTACATCCGCAACGAATGGTTCAACGCGAACACCTGGCTGGGCAACCATACCAGCCTCCCCAAAGGCGTCCCCAGGCCGGTGTACCGGTTCTCCACGCAAGGCGGCAACATCGGCGGGCCGGTGCCGGTCAAGATCCCGGTTCTCAACCCCAAGGGCAACCAGATGTTCTTCTTCTACTCGCTGGACGACACGCAGATGAAGGAACCGGCGTCGATCCGGCAGTGGACTCTGCCCAGCATGCTGGAACGGCAGGGCAACTTTTCGCAATCTGCCGTGAAGCCCAAGGATCCGCTGAACAACAATGCGGCTGTTCCCGGGCGACGTGATTCCGGCGGATCGCAGAAACGCGGCCTCCGTGGCCATGATGAACCTCTTCCCCGTGCCCAACGCACAGGGCTCGGCGGGGTACAACTTCATCATCCAGGAAGCCAGCCTGGACCATCCCCGGCGGCAGCACCTGTATCGCTTTGACCTGCGTCCCACCGACAAAGACTCCTTCAGCATCAAACACCAGACCTGGTTCACGAAGAGCGCGGGCATCGAAGTAGCCGGCCGGGCCTCGACCTGGGGCGTGTTGCCGGCGCGCTACGACTTCACCATGGACATCGCGAACCTGAGTTACACGCGAATCATCAGCCCGAGCATGGTGAATGAGTTCACGATGGGCGTGTTCTATAGCACGGAAAGCGGACCGCCCAAGGATGAGGCGGCACTGAAAGCGATCCAGAAATCGACCTATCCCGAGATCAATGCACTGAAGCAGTACGCTCCGCAGAACAACCCGCTGGGCACGATTCCATGGATCAGCGTGGGCGGAGTGGCGGGCGCCAGCTTTGAGGGACGCTCGACCACTGGCCGCTCGGCGCTGCTATGGTACGACGGCCGCTTCCCGCTGACGGGCGCGGACACGGCTTTCCCGGTCAGCAACAACCTGACCTACATGCGCGGTGCCCACTCCCTTAAGTTCGGCGCCATGCGGGAGCAGGAGCGCTTCGGGCAAGCACGGTCGGGCACCTTCCCCGGCCTGTTTGATTTCGCCCACAATTCCAACGACCCGGGCACCACGGGCTACGCCTTCTCCAACATGTACATCGGCCACGTCTTCAACTACCAGGAATCCCTGGGCCGTGTGCCGAACAACCGCTACCAGACCACCTGGGCCTTCTTCGCTCAGGACACCTGGAAGGTGAACCGGCGGCTGACGCTGGACATCGGGCTGCGGTTCTACAAGTGGACTCCGCCACTCAACGGCGGCGGGGAGGCATCGGCCTTCACCTACGAGCGGTATGATCCGACCTGGGGCGGCAAGCCCCCGGTGCTGTTCCAGCCGACTTCGACGGCGCAAGGCCGCCGCGCGCTGAACCCGCTGACCCAGCAGATTCTCCCGGCGAATTTCATCGGGCTGATCGTGCCGGGCACGGGCTATACCTGCGGCGATCCGATCACGCCACAGAATCCCTGCAAGATCAATGGCATCGTGACACAGAGAGACCCGACCTACCTGGATGGCAAAGAGGGCTTTTTCGACCCGCTGGCGCTGCAATGGGATCCACGCTTTGGCATGGCGTGGGATGTGTTCGGCGACGGCAAGATGGCCATCCGCGCGTCGATCGGCGCGTACCACGACGCAACTGGAGGCGCGCTGACCGAAGGCGGACCGGCGTTCAACTTCACCAAGTCGATCTTCTTCACCGACATGAATTCGTATCTGACCGGAACCAGCGCGACCAGCGTAACCAACGTCGCCGGTCCGAGGAAGACCGACCAGAAGCGGCCGGTGACGTACAACTACACCCTCGGGATCCAGCGTGAACTCGGCTGGAGCACAGTTCTGGACGTGGCCTACGTGGGCAGCAAGACCTATCACAACAGCCGCGACTGGAACTTCAACGCGCTCCCCGCTGGGGTCAGGTTCCGGCCGTCAAGCCGCGACACCACCACGGCCTCAAGCCCATTGCCCGACCAATTCCTGCGCCCGTTCGTCGGTTTCAACGACATAAACATCAACATGCCGGCCACCTCATCCCGATACGATTCGCTGCAAGCGCAGGTCAACCGGCGCTTCGTCGGCGGTGTTGAGCTGGCGGGAACATTCACCTATGCCGGCGGCACCTCCAATGGCTGGTACCAGAACAACCCGCTGCCATCCAGCCTGGCCCGCAACCGCAGCCTTAACGTTCAGCAACTCGTGTTCAACCTGAGCTATGTGATCGACATTCCGGGCGGCAGCAAGCTGACGCGGGTGCCGTGGACCAAGTGGGTGCTCGACAACTGGCAGTTCTCCGGCATCACCACCTTCGCCAACGGCGGCTTGTCAGACATTGGCAGCGGCAACGATATGACGACCGACAACTTCGACTTCACCGGCGGGGGCGAATCGTGCGGCGTCATTCAAACTGGCGACGCCAAACTGGCGCGGGACCAGCGGACGGACCAGCGCTGGTTCGACACATCCGTCTTCCAGCGGCCAACCGGCAGGGGGGACCTTGGCAACAACTGCAACAACGCCAAGTTCCGGCTGCCGGGCTTCAACAACCACGACTGGTCGCTGTTCAAGAACTTCCCGGTGCGGGAAGGCAAAGTGCTCCAACTCCGCTGGGAGTTGTACAACACGTTCAACCACACGCAGTACAGGTTGGTGGACACCAATCCGGAATTCAACACAGCGGGCGTGCCGAGCAGCACCTTCGGCAAAGTCACTGACGCACGCACCGAGCGCCGGATGCAGTTGTCCTTGCGCTTCAACTTCTGACGAAGTGAGGGGGAGGGCCGGCCACCGGCCCTCCCTGCCAACCCCTGGAGACTATACTAGGGGCCATGACTCGCCGTGAAAGCGTGGGGCTGGGACTCGCGGCCGCCACGCTCCTGCGCTCCCAGACTCGAACCCCTTACAAGGTTGCCATCATCGGGCGAACCGGTCATGGAGGCTTCGGTCATGGCTGGGATCTTGCCTGGGACGGCGTCCCCGGCGTGCAGGTTGTAGCCGTGTCGGATCCTGATGAGAAAGGACGAGCCACGGCCCGCGGGCGCAGCGGCGCTTTGCGCGGCTACGCCGACTACCGGGAGATGCTGGATCGCGAGCGCCCGCAGATCGTGACCATCGGGCTGCGCTGGAGCGATGAGCGGCTGGCGATGTTCCGCGCCGCCGTCGAAATCGGGGCCCATATTCTGGTCGAGAAGCCCTTTGCCCCCAGTGTGGCCGACGCCGACGAGATGACTGCTCTGGCGGCCCGGCGCGGGGTCAAAGTACAGGTGGGACACGCCGCCCGGGCTTCAACCAACGCCGGGCGCCTGCAAAGAATGATCCGGGACGGAGAGATTGGCCACGTGGTGGAACTGCGCGCCCGTGGAAAGGAAGACCAGCGCGCCGGCGGAGAAGACCTGCTGGTGCTGGGCACGCACGCTCTCGACCTGATGCGCCTGTTTGCGGGCGATCCGCGCTGGGTTTTCGGCCACGTCACCGAGGACGGCCGGGAAGTGACCCGGCGCGACGGGCGGGAAGGCGGCGAGCATGTGGGCAAACTGGCGGGCAACCAGATTTCCGCTACTTTCGCTTTCGAAAAGGGCCTGGACGGATACTTTGCCACGCACACGACCTCTCCGCATCCGCCGCAGAACCGCTGCGGGCTCTGGATCATGGGCACCAAGGGCGTGATTCACATCAATGTCGGAAACTCACGCTCGGCCGAAGCCCGTATCTTGAGATCCCCCCTCTGGATGGCGGACAAAGAGGCGCAGTGGGAAATGCTTGGGCCGGAAGGCCCGGAGACCCAAGGGACTTTCGACCGGCCCGCGAATTCCATGGCGCTGGATCTGGTCGACGCCATCGAACGCGACCGCGCGCCCGTTTGTACCGCGCGCGACGGGACCTGGACGATCGAGATGATCGCCGGGATCTACCAGTCGCACTTCAAGAGCGCTCCCGTGAGCCTTCCCCTGGCGGATCGACGCGACCCGTTCGCGGTCTGATCGGAAAAACCGCAATTCAGATGTTGACTTTCCCTTTTTGTTCGCCAACAATGGAACCGTATGGCATTGACCCGAAGGCAAAAGCAGGTGCTGGACTACATCGCACGGTTTGTGGAGGAGCACGGCTATAGCCCCAGCTATCAGGAGATTGCCGCAGGATTGGAACTGGCCTCCCTGGCCACGGTTCACAAGCACATCCTGGCTTTGGAAACCAAGCACTACTTGAAGCGCGGTTTCAACCAGAGCCGCTCCATTGACCTGACTCAGAAGTATTTCCAGGGGGAGCACAAGCGCCAGGGCGGCACAGTCGGATCGCTGGAAATCCCGCTGGCGGGCCGCATCGCCGCCGGCACGCCGGTTGAAGCGGTGGCTGGGCGGGACACGCTCAACCTGGGCGATTTCCTCGGCGCGGGGGACATGTTCGCCCTGGAGGTCCGCGGAGAATCCATGATCGAAGACCACGTTTGCGACGGAGACGTGGTTCTGGTCGAACGATCCCCGAGGGTCAAGGATGGGGACATTGTCGTGGCGCTGGTGAACGGCGAGGAAACCACGCTGAAACGCTTCTATAGGGAGCCGGAGAACATGGCCCGCCTGCAACCGGCGAACGCGTCCATGCCGCCCATCCGGGTGCCGCTCCGGGACCTGCAGATCCAAGGCCGCGTCCTGGCGGTGCTGCGCAAGTACCGGTAGGGCCACGCCGGGGGCGTGCCCAAATGAGTTCCGCAGCAGGATCCGTCTTGGGCACGCCAGCGGCGTGCCCCTACGCGACCGGTTCGAGGGCTTTCTTGAATTTGCACTCGGCGTTGGGGCACGCCAGCACGGGGCCTGCCTTCAGCCATTTCTCCACAAGGTAGGGACTGGCGCACTGTGGGCAGGGAGTAGCTACGGGCTTGGCCCAGGCCACGAAATCGCAGTCGGGGTAGCGCGTACACCCGTAGAACGTCTTGCCGCGCTTGGAGCGGCGCTCACTGATCTCGCCCTGGCCGCAGGTCGGGCAGGTCACGCCGATGGTCTTCTGCTTGACGTACTTGCACTTCGGGTAGTCGCCGCAGGCCGTGAATTCGCCGAACCTTCCGTGCTTGAGGACCAGGTTGTGCCCGCACTGGGGACACTTTTCCTCCAGCGGCACATCGGCCTTCTTCTGCTCTCCGCCCACCGGTTTCGTGGTCTTGCAGTCGGGGTAACCGCTGCAGGCGTAAAACTGCCCGAAGCGTCCCTTCTTCAGCACCATGGCCCGGCCGCAATTCTGGCAATACTCCTCCTCGCCTTGCTCGGCGAGATCCGCGTTGTCCACGTCGTCCAGATCGACGGTGAGCTCGCGCGTGTTGGTGCAATCCGGATAGCCCGAGCAAGCGATGAAGCTGCCGTGCCGGCCCCATTTGATGACCATGGGCTTGCCGCACTTTTCGCACACCAAGTCGGTGGGCTTCTCCATCCGCTTGATGTCGGTCATCTGCTCTTCGGCGCGGCTCAGGTCTTCGCTGAACTTCTCATAGAACTCGGCCATCGCCTGGCGCCAGTTCAGCTTGCCTTCCTCGATTTCGTCGAGCGCCTCCTCCATGTGTGCGGTGTAGGTACGTCGAAGATGTCGCCGAAGCTTTCCAGAAGCAGGCCCGTGACCACCATGCCGAGTTCGGTAGGCGTAAACCGGCCCCTTCCTTCTTGGCGTACTCGCGCTCCTGAATGGTCGACAGAATGGAGGCATACGTGGATGGGCGGCCCACGCCGTTGGCTTCGAGTTCCTTGACCAGCG
>CAVUVG010000018.1:0-258660 GCA_963744775.1 Bryobacterales bacterium | reverse complement strand
GGCGGGGCTGAAGCTCTGGGACTACCTGGAACAGACGACCTCGTATCTCTCGGTAGTCGAGTTGGGGCTGTATGATTCCAGCGTGCGCCTGTACAGCGGCCTCATCGAGCGCGGCGTGCGCCCCGACTCGCCGGAATGGGAGAAGGAGGTCAACGAGGCCCTGGCACAGCACCGCAAAGCCATGGCGCCCCGCTTGTATCCCGCCATCCCCGAGAACCGTTACCTCTGTTTTTACCCCATGGACCGCAAGCGCGGCGAGTCGGGAACTGGTACACCCTGCCCATGGAGGAACGTCGGCGGCTGATGAGCGAACACGGCCTGGTCGGGCGCAAGTACGCGGGCGAGGTGAAGCAGATCATCTCCGGCTCGATCGGCTTTGACGATTGGGAGTGGGGCGTGGACCTTTTCGCCGACGATCCGCTGCCGTTCAAGAAACTGATCTACGAAATGCGCTTCGACGAAGCCAGCGCGCTGTACGCCCTTTTCGGCCCCTTTTACGTCGGCTTGCGCTGCCCGGCTAATGAGCTTGGAGCATTGCTGTCCGGCATCTCAACTCCTCTGTAAGTTACAGCAGGGGCGTCAAATGTTACTTTTCGTCATGTCGCATAACCCTTGACACAAGCAGCAACCCGCCATACACTCTAGTTAAAGCTGATTAAGGATTCAGGGGCAAACTTTCAGGCAGTAGAAGCGAGACGAAGGCCAGGACAGTGCCGTCCCTGTGGCCGAACGCAGGATATGGCTGTCTAATCTGAGCCGCGATCGACTCAGATGAGGAGAACTGTGGCCGGCATTTTGGGGGCACATCCGGCTTCAAACATTTGGTGAGGAGGAAAGCATGATTCGTTATGCGAGTATGATGCTTGTGCTGGCGTTGGCATTTACCGGTACCACTCCGGCACAAATCTTGTCGGGCTCGTTGAGCGGCTCGGTAACCGATCCCAGTGGCCAGCGAATCGCTGGAGCCACGGTCACCGTCACCTCCGAGGCCAGCGGCGAAAAGCGCTCGGCAACCTCGAATGAAACGGGCGACTTCATCTTAGCGGGACTGGCCCCCAGCGCTTACACGATCCGCGTGGAGGCGAAGGGCTTCCGGGCGCTCGAACGGAAGAACAATGTCGTTCTGGCCGCGGGCCGGTTGGCGGTGGGAGACCTGCAGTTGGAAGTGGGAAGCCTAAGCGAATCGGTGACGGTCACCTCACAGGGCCAGGAAGTGGCGACCACCACTACGTCCCATCAGGCGGTGATCGATAACAAACAGGTTGCGCTGATTTCACTGCGCGGCCGCGATCCGGTCTCGCTGTTGCGCATTTTACCGGGCGTGCAACAGGGCGTGGACACGGACCAGTTCGGCGGCGCGTTTTCGGTTCCGGTGCCCCAATTCCAGGGCCGGGGCGGCAATACGCTATACGTGGACGGGGTGAACGGCGGTGATGGCGGAGGCGGCGGCAACTTCAGCGGCGCCACCAACATCGACGCCATCGCCGAAGTGAACGTGCAGATGGGCGCCTACACGGCCGAGTACGGCCTGAAGGGCGGCACCCAAGTCAATTTCATCACCAAGCGCGGCGGCGAGCACTATCACGGCACGGCTTACTGGTACATCCGCAACGAGTGGTTCAACGCGAATACCTGGCTGGGCAACCATACCGGTCTGCCCAACGGCGTCCCCAGGCCGGTGTACCGGTTCTCCACGCAAGGCGGCAACATTGGCGGGCCGGTGCCGGTGAAGATTCCGATACTCAACCCCAAGGGCAACCAGATGTTCTTCTTCTACTCGCTGGACGACACGCAGATGAAGGAACCGGCGTCGATCCGGCAGTGGACGCTGCCCAGCATGCTGGAGCGGCAAGGCGACTTCTCGCAGTCTGCCGTGAAGCCCAAGGATCCGCTGAACAACAATGCGGCGTTCCCGAACAACGTCATTCCGGCGGACCGCAGAAACGCGGCCTCCGTGGCCATGATGAACCTCTTCCCCGTGCCCAACGCACAGGGCGCGACGGGATACAACTTCATCATTCAGGAAGCGAGCCTGGATCACCCCCGGCGGCAGCACCTGTATCGCTTCGACCTGCGTCCTACCGACAAGGACACCTTCAGCATCAAGCACCAGACCTGGTACACCAAGAGCGCGGGCATCGAAGTGGCCGGCCGGGCCTCGACCTGGGGCGTGTTGCCGGCACGCTACGACTTCACCATGGACATCGCGAACCTCAGCTACACCAGGATCATCAGCCCGAGCCTGGTGAACGAGTTCTCGATGGGTGTGTTCTACAGCACGGAGAGCGGACCGCCCAAGGATGCGGCGGCGCTGAAAGCCATCCAGAGATCAACCTATCCCGAAATCGCTGCTTTGGGGCAGTACGCTCCACAGAACAACCCGCTGGGGACGATTCCGTGGATCAGCGTGGGCGGAGTGGCGGGCGCAAGCTTTGAGGGACGTTCGACCACCGGCCGCTCGGCGTTGCTGTGGTACGACGGCCGTTTCCCGCTGACCGGCGCCGACACGGCATTCCCGATTAACAACAACCTGACCTACATGCACGGCGCGCACTCGTTCAAGTTCGGCGCCATGCGGGAGCAGGAGCGCTTCGGGCAAGCACGGTCTGGCACTTTCCCGGCCTGTTCGATTTTGCGCAGAATTCCAACGACCCGGGAACCACGGGCTACGCCTTCTCCAACATGTACATCGGCCACGTCTTCAACTACCAGGAATCCCTGGGCCGTGTGCCGAACAACCGCTACCAGACCACCTGGGCCTTTTTCGGCCAGGACACCTGGAAGGTACACCGGAGGTTGACGCTGGACATCGGCCTTCGGTTCTACAAATGGAACCCGCCGCTCAACGGCGGCGGCGAGGCTTCGGCCTTCACCTACGATCGTTATGATCCGACCTGGGGCGGCAAGCCTCCCGTGCTGTTCCAGCCGACCTCAACGGCGCAAGGCCGCCGCGCACTGAACCCTCTGAACCAGCAGATTCTCCCGGCTAATTTTATCGGGCTGATCGTGCCGGGCACCGGGTATACTTGCGGCGACCCGATCACGCCCCAGAGTCCCTGCAAGATCAACGGCATCGTGACACAGCGCGATCCGACCTACCTGGGCGGCAAGGAAGGCTTCTTCGACCCGTTGCCGCTGCAGTGGGATCCGCGCCTGGGAATAGCGTGGGACGTGTTCGGCGACGGCAAGATGGCCGTCCGCGCCTCGATGGGCGTGTACCACGATGGAACCGGCGGCACGCTGACCGAAGGCGGGCCGGCGTTCAGCTTCACCAAGTCCATCTTCTTCACCGACATGAGCTCTTACCTGACGGGGACCAGCGCCACCAGCGTGACCAACGTCAGCGGTCCGTGGAAGAAGGGGCAGAAGCGGCCCCTGACTTACAACTACACCCTCGGTGTCCAGCGGGAACTCGGCTGGCACACGGTTCTGGACGTGGCCTATGTGGGCAGCAGCACGCACCACAACACCCAGAGCTGGAACTTCAACGCTCTTCCCTTCGGGGTCAGGTTCCTTCCGTCAAGCCGCGACACCACTACGGCGTCAAGCCCATTGCCAGATCAATTCCTGCGCCCGTTTGTCGGTTTCGGGGACATCAGCATCAGCGGACCGGCGACGACCTCGCGTTACGATTCGCTGCAGGCGCAGGTCAACCGGCGCTTCGTGGGCGGAGTTGAGTTGGCGGGAACGTTCACCTATGCCGGCGGCACCTCCAATGGCTGGAACCAGAACAACCCGCTGCCCTCCAGCGCGGCCCGCAGCCGCAGCCTGAACGTGCAGCAGCTTGTGTTCAACCTGAGCTACGTGGTCGACATTCCGGGCGGCAGCAAGCTGACCCGGGTGCCGTGGACCAAGTGGGTGCTGGACAACTGGCAGTTCTCCGGCATCACCACCTTCGCCAACGGCGGCTTGTCGAACATCGGCAACTCAGGCGGCGACCTGACCGCGGACAGCTTCGACTTCACCGGCGGCGGCGAATCGTGCGGTGCAATCCAGACCGGCGACGCCAAGCTGGCGCGCGGCGACAGGACTGACAAGCGATGGTTCAACACCTCAGTGTTCCAGCGGCCGACCGGGCGCGGGGACATTGGCAACAACTGCGACAACGCCAAGTTCCGGCTGCCGGGGTTCAACAACCACGACTGGTCGTTGTTTAAGAACTTCCCGGTGCGGGAAGGCAAAGTGCTGCAACTGCGCTGGGAGTTGTACAACACGTTCAACCACACGCAGTACAGCACCGTGGACACCAATCCGAAGTTCACCACGGCTGGCGTGGCGAGCAGCACTTTCGGCCAGGTGACCAACGCGCGCACCGAGCGCCGCATGCAGTTGTCGCTTCGCTTCAACTTCTGACGAAGGGCAGGGGGAGGGCCGGCCACCGGCCCTCCCGGCCAACCCCTGCGGACTATACTAGGGGCCATGACCCGTCGTGAAAGCGTGGGGCTGGGACTCGCGGCCGCCACGCTCCTGCGCTCCCAGACTCGAACCCTTTACAAGGTTGCCATCATCGGACACACCGGCCATGGCGGCTTCGGCCATGGCTGGGATCTTGCCTGGAACGGTGTTCCTGGCGTGCAGGTCGTAGCCGTGTCGGATCCTGACGAAAAGGGACGCGCCGCGGCCCGCGGGCGCAGCGGCGCTTTGCGCGGCTACGCCGACTACCGGGAGATGCTGGACCGCGAGCGCCCGCAGATCGTGACCATCGGGCTGCGCTGGAGCGATGAGAGGCTGGCGATGTTCCGCGCCGCCGTCGACATCGGGGCCCATGTTCTGGTCGAGAAGCCCTTTGCCTCCTGTGTGGCCGACGCCGACGAGATGACCGCCCTGGCAGCCCGCCGCGGAGTCAAAGTGCAGGTGGGACACGCCGCCCGGGCTTCAGTAAACGCGGGGCGCCTGCAAAAAATGATCCGGGACGGAGAGATCGGCCAGGTGGTCGAGTTGCGCGCCCGCGGAAAGGAAGACCAGCGCGCCGGCGGGGAAGACCTGGTGGTGCTGGGCACGCATGCACTCGACCTGATGCGCCTGTTTGCAGGCGATCCGCGCTGGGTCTTCGGCCACGTCACCGAGGACGGCCGGGAGGTTACCCGGCGCGACGGGCGTGAAGGCGGCGAGCACGTGGGCAAACTGGCGGGCAACCAGATATCCGCTACTTTCGCTTTCGAAAAGGGCCTGGACGGATACTTTGCCACGCACACGGCCTCTCCGTACCCGCCGCAGAATCGCTGCGGGCTCTGGATTATGGGCACCAAGGGCGCAATTCACATCAATGTCGGAAACTCACGCTCGGCCGAAGCCCGCATTTTGAGATCCCCCCTCTGGATGGCGGACAAAGAGGCGCAGTGGGAATCGCTTGGGCCGGAGGGCCCGGAGACCCAAGGGACATTCGACCGGCCCGCGAATTCGATGGCGCTGGATCTGGTCGACGCCATCGAACGCGACCGCCCGCCCATTTGTACCGCGCGCGACGGGACCTGGACAATCGAGATGATCGCCGGGATCTACCAGTCGCACTTCAAGGGCGCTCCCGTGAGCTTTCCCCTGGCGGATCGACGCGACCCGTTCGCGGTTTGAGCGGAAAAACCGCAATTCGGTGGTTGACTTTCCCTTTTTGTTCGCCAACAATGGAACCGTATGGCATTAACCCGAAGGCAAAAGCAGGTGCTGGACTACATCGCCCGGTTTGTGGAGGAGCACGGCTACAGCCCCAGCTATCAGGAGATCGCCGCGGGATTGGAACTGGCCTCCCTGGCCACGGTTCACAAGCACATCCTGGCTTTGGAAACCAAGCACTACCTGAAGCGCGGCTTCAACCAAAGCCGCTCCATTGACCTGACTCAGAAGTATTTCCAGGGGGAGCACAGGCGCCAGGGCGGCACAGTCGGATCGCTGGAAATCCCGCTGGCCGGCCGCATCGCCGCCGGCACGCCGGTTGAAGCGGTGGCTGGGCGGGACACGCTCAACCTGGGCGATTTCCTCGGCGCGGGGGACATGTTCGCCCTGGAGGTCCGCGGAGAATCCATGATCGAAGACCACGTCTGCGACGGAGACGTGGTTCTGGTCGAGCGATCCCCGAGGGTCAAGGATGGGGACATTGTGGTGGCGCTGGTGAACGGCGAGGAAACCACGCTGAAACGCTTCTATCGTGAGCCGGAGAACATGGCCCGCCTGCAACCGGCGAACGCTTCCATGCCGCCCATCCGGGTGCCGCTCCGGGACCTCCAGATCCAAGGCCGCGTCCTGGCGGTGCTGCGCAAGTACCGCTAGGGGCGCGCCAGCGGCGTGCCCTACGCGACTGGTTCGAGGGCCTTCTTGAATTTGCACTCGGCGTTGGGGCACGCCAGCACGGGGCCCGCCTTCAGCCATTTCTCCACAAGATAGGGATTGCCGCACTGCGGGCAGGGAGTGGCCACGGGCTTGGCCCAGGCCACGAAATCGCAGTCCGGATAGCGGGTACACCCGTAGAACGTCTTGCCACGCTTGGAGCGGCGCTCGCTGATCTCGCCCTGGCCGCAGGTCGGGCAGGTCACGCCGATGGTCTTCTGCTTGACGTATTTGCACTTCGGGTAGTCGCCGCAGGCCGTGAATTCACCGAACCTTCCGTGCTTGAGAACCAGGTTGTGCCCGCACTGGGGACACTTTTCCTCCAGCGGCACATCGGCCTTCTTCTGCTCTCCGCCCACCGGTTTCGTGGTCTTGCAGTCGGGGTAGCCGCTGCAGGCGTAAAACTGCCCAAAGCGTCCCTTCTTCAGCACCATCGCCCGGCCGCAATTCTGGCAATACTCCTCCTCGCCCTGCTCGGCGAGATCCGCGGTGTCCACGTCGGCCAGATCGACGGTGAGCTCGCGCGTGTTGGTGCACTCCGGGTAACCGGAGCATGCGATGAAGCTGCCGTGCCGGCCCCATTTGATGACCATGGGCTTGCCGCACTTTTCGCACACCAAGTCGGTGGGCTTCTCCATCCGCTTGATGTCGGTCATCTGCTCTTCGGCGCGGCTCAGGTCTTCGCTGAACTTCTCATAGAACTCGGCCATCGCCTGGCGCCAGTTCAGCTTGCCTTCCTCGATTTCGTCGAGCGCCTCCTCCATGCGGGCGGTGTAAGTTACGTCGAAGATGTCGCCGAAGCTTTCCAGAAGCAGGCCCGTGACCACCATGCCGAGCTCGGTAGGCGCAAACCGGCCCCCTTCCTTCTTGGCGTACTCGCGCTCCTGGATGGTCGACAGGATGGAGGCATACGTGGATGGGCGGCCGACGCCGTTGGCTTCGAGTTCCTTGACCAGCGTGGCTTCGGTGAAACGCGGCGGGGGCTCGGTGAAATGCTGCTCGGGCTCGAGGGAGCGGAACTTCAGCCTCTCGCCTTCGGCGACCAACGGAAGCCTGTGCTTCAGCTCCTCTTCTTCTTCGTCCTTCTGGTCCTTGCCCTCCTCATACACGGCCAGGAATCCGTCGAACTTCGGCACGCTGCCGGTTTCCCGCAGCGTGTATAGCGCGCCGTCCTTGCCCGTGGCCGTGATGTCGATGGTGGTCTGGTCGAACACGGCGGGCATCATCTGCGAGGCGACGAACCTCATCCAGATCAGCCGGTACAGCTTCAGCTCGTCCTCGCTCAGGTGCTTCTGAACCGACTCGGGGGTGAGCAGCGCGGAAGTTGGCCGGATGGCTTCGTGGGCATCCTGGGCGTCCTTCTTGCTCCGGTATACGTTAGGCGATGGCGGCAGGTACTGCGCGCCGAACCGTTCCGTGATGAGTTGCCGCGCTTCGTCGAGAGCCTCCGCGGCCACGCGCGTGGAGTCAGTGCGCATGTAGGTGATCAAGCCCACCGGCCCCTCATCCTGGCCCAGATCGACGCCCTCGTACAGCCTCTGGGCCAGCATCATCGTGCGCTTGACGCTGAAACGCAGCTTCCGGCTGGCCTCCTGCTGGAGGGTGGAGGTGATGAAGGCCGGCACGGGATTGCGCTTCTTCTCGCGGGTCTCAACCGACTTAACCGTGTACTCGACGCCGGTGAGGGCGTCCACCAGTGCCTGGGCCGCGGCCTGGTCGGGGATCTCAAGGGAATCCTCGTTCTTCCTTATCAGGCGGGCGACGATGACCGGAGGCTTCTTCGCGGAGAGGCTGGCGTCGATGGTCCAGTACTCCCGCTTCTGGAAGGCGCGGATTTCACGCTCGCGCTCGACGATCAGGCGCAGCGCCACCGTTTGCACGCGTCCGGCCGAGAGTCCCCGGCGGACTCTGTCCCAGAGCAGCGGGGAGATCTTGTAACCCACCAGGCGGTCCAGCACCCGGCGGGCCTGCTGAGCATCCACCAGGCTCTGGTTGACGGCCCGCGGCTGCTTGAACGCCTTGACGATGGCGTTCTTGGTGATCTCGTTGAACATCACCCGGTAGATGTGGGGTTCTCCGTTCTTCTTGCCTCGCAGCTCCTCGGCCAGGTGAGCGCAGATGGCCTCCCCTTCGCGGTCCGGATCGGCCGCCAGATAGACCGCCTCCGCGCCCTTGGAGGCCTGTTTCAGCTCCTGAATGAGCTTCTTCTTGCCCTCGATGACCACGATAGGTCGGCTCGAAGCTATGCTCCACGTCCACAGCCAGGTCCTTCTTGGGGAGGTCCTTGATGTGGCCCAGGGAAGCCTTGACCAGATACTGCTTGCCTAAGTATTTGCCGATCGTTCTCGCCTTCGCGGGCGACTCGACGATGACGAGAGATTTGCTCATAGCCTGTTTTAATGGCGGCGGGCCGCGACGGGTCTCCGTCACCAGACCTTTATATAATTTCTGCCAGGCAGTTGCCTGACCAATCCCATCATTTCCAGCTCGAAAAGCGCGGCGATGATCTCCGAGGAAGAGCAGTTCTCGGTCTTCTCCAGCAGGTCATCGATGTGCGTGCTCGCATCTGGGGTCAACTGCGCCAAAAGCCTGCGGCCAACTTCGGCCGACTGGCCCAAGTGGCAAAGACGCCGGCTGCCCTCCTCCGGTTCCGCCGCCCTCATGCGCTTCATTCAAAAGGCGATTCCGCCCGTTCTCGATCAGCCGCCGGCGATCCTCCGGCGGCAGCTCCGAGACGATGTCGTTCCACTCCTGCACCAGCTTAGCGCCTTGCTTGATCAGGAGGTTCGGCCCCCAGCTCATCTTGGAGGTGATGTTGCCCGGCACGGCGAAAACCTCGCGGCCCTGGTCCATCGCCAGCCTCGCCGTGATCGACGAGCCGCTGTACTGCGCGCCTTCGACGACCAGCACCCCCGTACTCATGCCGCTGATGATCCGGTTGCGGATCGGGAAAGTTCTGAGGGTAGGCGGGCGATCCCATGGGAAACTCCGACAATAGCAGTCCTTTCTCCGCCAGCTCCGACGCCAGCTTCCGGTTTTCCGAAGGATACACCACGTCGACCCCGCAGCCAAGCACGGCCACCGTGTCGCCCGCCGCCGAGAGCGCGCCCTTGTGAGCCGCCGTATCGATGCCTCGCGCCATTCCGCTCACGATCGTCAATCCTGCCCGTGCCAGGTCTGCCGCCAGCCGCTCCGCCACCGCCATGCCGTAAGGCGTCGGCCTGCGGGTCCCCACCACGCCGAACATCATGGAAACCAACAGTTCCACCCGTCCGCGCGCGAACAACACCACCGGCGGATCGAAGATCTCGCGCAGCTTCGGAGGATAGCGCGGATCGGAGATGGTGACCACGCCGGCCGCCGTCTCCAGCATCTTCTCCCGCTGAACGACGGCGTCCTCAAACGAGCAACCGCTGGCGATGCTCTGCGCGATGCCGCCGGCGACTCCGGCGGCCTCCAACTCCGAGCGCGGCGCCCGAAACACCGCCACGGGTGTCCGAAACCTTTCGATCAGTTGTCCCGCTTTCCTGCTACCCAGGCCCGGGACCAATCTCAGTGCGAGCCAGTGAAGCTCCTCTTCCTGACTCAAGATTGACGCAAGCATGAATCACGGGAGCGCTTGCTGGGGTCCTGACTTCCTTGAATCTAACAGCAGGGCACGGTTTACCGCAAGTCAGGGCGCAACGCTCCTCAGATCTGATGGTGGCGGCACAGGTGAGGGATTCTCAGGCCAACTTCGGGACGCGGGCACACTCAGCAGCCCTTTTCGTATAATGCACCTGGAAGTCGAACTGTGCTGCCGAAGTTTATATTCGTGCTTGCGCGTCTGCTCCGCGGGTTGGGGCGCGGACAAGAAACCTGTCGAGGGGAAGGCCTCCAACGACGCCGTGGAGATCACGGCCAGCGCCTACACCGACAAGCAGGCGATCAAACAGCTTCTCGGATCTGAACTGGAAGACGGCATGATCGTTATCCAGGTGCAGCTAGCGCCGAAGGCCGGCGCCAAGGTCAAGGTTCTCCGGGACGACTTCCTCCTGCGCTCCAACAAGGACGGCCAGCGCTGCGGGGCCATGGCTCCCAGCCAGGTAGCCGGATCGGGCGCCCTGGTGATCTCCTCCACCGGCGGCGGGCCTGGGCTGGCAACTCAGGGCAACGGCCCGGTTTGGGGACCGCCCACGGGAGGCCGCCCGCGCCGGCTGGGAGGAGACGGGGGTGCGCTGGGGAACCAGGGCAACGCCACTCAGGCAACAGCGTCTCCGGCGGGAAGATCCAAGGAGAACCCGCTGCTTGAGGTCCTCGAGGAACGGGTTCTGCCCGAGAAGGAGATTACGGAACGCCTCTCCGGCCTGCTCTACTTCTTCCTGGACGGCAAACACAAGCCCAAGGACGTGGAGCTTCTCTACCGGGGTTCCGCTCCCCAGCTTGTTCTGCGGTTCAAGGATTGACGGCTTCGCCCAGGTTCTCGTACCACTTGAGCGAGGAGCCGCCGGTGCAGATCAAATCGGGCCGGCCGTCCCGGTTGAGGTCGGCCACGGCACACGCGGCCGCCGGCATCGTGGCGTCCAGGACCCGGCGTGTCCAGCGTGTTCCCTCGGGGTCACTGGCCGAGTAGATGTACGTCTGGCCGCCCTTGCCGCGGTACCCGGCCACGATCTCGTCGCGGCCGTCGCCGTTGAAGTCCGCGGCCAGGAGGGCGTGCGCTCCGTCCAGCGTATTGTCGATCACGTTGCGCTCCCAGGTCTTGGCGCCCTCCCGGTACACCACGACCTCGTTGCCGTGCCAGGGCTCCAAAGCGCACAGGAAGCGGCTCTTGCCGAGCTTGCCCACAGCCACATCGCTCGATCCGCCCTTGGGCCACGGCCCGGGATTTCCCGTCCGCGATCCGTGTCCAGCGCCAGCGGCCGTCCCGGCCAAACTTGAACACGCCGAGCCCTTGAAAGCTCGCCGTGAGAATCTCCTCGCGCCCGTCGCCGTCCCAATCGGTGATCGCAATCCCGTGCATCACGCCTTCGAGTTCGTCGGAGATGAGCTCCCGCTTCCACGCGCCCGGCCGGTAGCAGACCAGCGGGACCTTCCCGCGGTAATCGGGTGAAGCGGCGCGGGCTCCCGCCAGAGGCGCGTTGACGGCGACCTTCTTGCCGGAGCCGTCGATATCGGCGAAGCGGATGCGGTGAGAGGCCGGCAGGCGGTCGATTTCCTGGATGTCCCACAGCTCCCTGGGGTCCTTCCGGGGCCGCAGCACCGAGACAATTCCGGTGCTCTTGGCCGGCTCCATGGAGAACTCCGTGGCCAGCACCAGCGTGGGGATTCCGTCGCCATCGTCGTCCCAGGCATCGACGTTGATGGGGCGCGAGAGCCCGCGGGCAATGACGTGGCGCTGCCAGCCAGGATTTTCGAACCAGACCAGCTCGTCCAGATTGCTGGCCAGCCCGATCAGGTCCAGGCGGCCGTCCTTGTTCAGATCCACCGCCACCACCTGGTAGGCGCCCTTCAGGTCTTCGGCGATCACATGTTCACGGAACTGCGGCGCGGGATTCACGGCCAAAGCTACCCCCAATGCGAGCGATAGGATCACGAGGTATCCTCCAACCAGCTTGACTACCGCTACCCAATCGCGGCAAGTATATACCAAAGAGGCAGGCGTGCCATTACAAGATCCCGTGGTATATCGGCTGGCCTGTGGTGGCCGCCTTCGGCTACGGGCTGTTGTGTTTTCTGGCGAACCGTTCGATCTACTTCCCGATGAAGTACCCGCAGGGCTTCTGGGAACTGCGGAAGCAAGTGGGCGCCTCCGACGTTTGGCTGCGAACCGCCGACGGCGTGCGTTGCATGGGTGGTGGGTTCCGCGCCCGGACTCCCGGCTTGCAACGCTGTTGTTCCATGGAAACGCGGGCAACCTGACGCACCGTACGGCCCACATTCGGGAAATCACCGCGGCCGGATCTTCCGTATTGGTCATCGACTATCGCGGCTATGGCAGGAGTGAGGGCCGCCCTGGAGAAAAGGGGCTCTACGCGGACGCGGACGCGGCCTACGGTTTCCTCATCGGGAAGGGATACCGGCCAGAGCAGATCATATTGCACGGCGAATCGCTGGGCACGGCGGTGGCTGTGGACCCTGGCGCCCGCCGCCCCAGCGGTGGCGTTCGTCCTGGAAGCGCCTTTCACCTCCGCCCGTGAGGTCGCGGCGCGCGCGCTTCCGGTGCTCGGCCCGCTGCTGACCTGGGGCCTGGATTCGAAACGGAAGATCGCAACCATCCGCGCGCCGGTCCTCATCATCCACGGAACCCGCGACGAAGTGATCCCATTCGAGCTGGGGCAGGCGCTGTGGGCGGCCGCGCATGAGCCCAAGTGGTTCTGGGCGGTTCAGGGCTCGGGGCACAACAACATCCTCGAGTCCGCGGGCGCAGAATATGGAGAGCGGCTGGCTGCCTTCTATGCGATCCTGCCGTAAGACGCACGGCCGGAATCGGCTATACTGACGGACACAGTCTCTGGAATTGAGCAGATGCCAAGGCTTGGAGGGATATTCGTCCTTTGGGTTTTGGGCTGGCTGGCCGGTCCGGTGGTCTGCGCCGCGACCTTCCGGATAGAAAACCGGAGCGGTAATGTGGTGGTGCATTCGGCCGCGGGCGATGGCCTTCACGTTCGGCGCTACAGCCCCACGCGGCCAACCGAGGCGGGCGACACCACGTTCACAGAGACTCCGCAGCTTCTGGTCTTGCGCTCCGAGCCTGGCGACGGCGCACGAATCGATCTCGATATCGTCGTGCCCTATGGGATCGAGATGGAGATCGCGACGGTCTCCGGATCGATCTCATTCACCGGACTCGCCCGGCATCTCACGGTGAACACGGAAACGGGGAACATCAGACTGGCTGTGCCCTGGACCGGAATGCTTCTGGAAATCGCCGCGGCGCAGAAGCCGGCGGGACTCTCGGTACCGCGCGGCACGCGGTTCTCCTTCGACTCGAACGACGGGACCTGGACCCTCGGCAAGGGTTCCGAGGGTGAAGTCACCTTCGGCTTCATCCAGGTTCTGGCTTCCGCCCCACGACGCATCGATCTCATCGACATCCCCGTTCCCGACGATTCGCCGGTCAGGTTTCCCTGGCAGGCGCCCGGCGTCCTGAACGCCTTGCTGCGCCGTCCGGCGATGGCCACGGCTGCGGCCGGCAGGCCCGGCTATCGCACCACGCTTATTCAGGAAGACGGGCCGCTCTTCGTCTCCGACGTCCGCATGGTGAATCTGGCGGTGGCGGCCTACGACCGGCACGGCCGCCCCGTTCTCGACCTGAAACCCGAGGATCTCGAAGTCCGCGAGGATGGCGTACCGCAGAAGGTGGCCGTGGCCGCTTCCGAGAAAGTCCCATTCAACCTGGCCCTGCTGCTGGACTTGAGCGGAAGCACGCTGCGCGATCGCGCGGCCATCAAGGAAGCCGCCCGGAGATTCGTCGAAATCACGCGCCCGCATGACCGCATCGCAGCCTACGCCATGGCGGACAATATGTTTCACATCGTCTCGCCGCTATCCAACGACCGCCAGGAAATGTTGAACCTGATCGAGAAGCTGCCCGACGTCAGCGGTGAGACGCCGTTGTACGCGTCAATCGCCATGAGCTACGCCGAAGAGTTCGCCCGCAACCCCCAGGAGCGCAGCGCCCTCATCGTGATCAGCGATGGGCTGGACAGCACACTCGGGCGAATCGAGACTTTCCGTGGCTTCCCGCCCCTGTTCGAACGCTTGCGGCGCGTGGCGTCGGGCGCTCCCATGCTGGTCTACCCGGTCTTCCTGGAGGCGCGCGAATATTCTTTCAGCGGGACGGCGCGCAAGCTGATGCAGACGCTGGCCGATGTCACCGGCGGCCGGCTGTTTCCCGCGCGTTCGATCCGGGATCTCGATCCTGTTTACGCGCAAGTGGCCGAGGAACTGAGCAGCGTTTGTTCGGTGGCATACTATCCACGCAACCAGAATTTCGACGGCGGCTGGCGCCGCATTCAAGTGAAGGTGAAGCGCCCCGGCGTCAACGCTGCGCACGCGGACCGGCTACTACGCCAGGTGAATCCGCGCCGGCATTGGTAATCTAATTGATATGGAACTCAAGGGCAAGAGAATTGCGCTTCTAGTGGACAACTACTACCAGGAAATGGAAGTCTGGTACCCCTTCTACCGCTTCGTGGAGGCGGGCGCGGAGGTCGTGGCCGCCGGCGCCAAGGCCGGCGAAACCTACACCAGCAAGTTCGGGTACCCCATCACCTCGAGCAAGTCCTACGAGGAGCTGAAGGCGGCGGACTTCGACGGCGTGGTCATTCCCGGTGGTTATGCACCTGACATCGTGCGGCGCTATCCGCGCGCCCTCCAGTTCGTCCGGGACATGGATGCACAGGGCAAGCTGGTGGCGGCCATCTGCCACGCGGGCTGGGTGCTGTGCTCGGCCGGCATCCTCAAGGGCCGCAAAGCGACCTGCTTCTTCGCCATTAAGGACGATGTGGTGAACGCGGGCGCAACCTACCAGGACGCCGAAGTGGTGGTGGATCGCAACCTGGTGACCTCGCGCAAGCCCGACGACCTGCCGGCCTTTTGCCGCGCATCGATCGCCGTGCTGACCGGCGGGCGCTAGGCCAGAGACCGCCTTACTTCCGTCCAGCCGCTTTTCCGGCGGCGGCCAGTTGGTCGAGAAACGTCTGGGAGATCGTGCCGTCGGGCTGCGGAGGCGCGTCCCAAGTGAAAGCGGCGCCGTACTTCCATGCCTCGCGGGAGAACTCGATCACCTGTTCCGTCGAAAAGCGCGGCGAGCCGCTGCCCCAACGCCGCCCCAAGAAGCTCAGGATCTGGACCTGCTTGTCGTCCTGAAGACCATCCTGGATGCGCCGGTACATGATGCGCGCCGGGTCATCCATCTCACCCGCGATGAAGTCCTCCTCCGGCGCCAGCGAGATGGGCCGGTTGAGCGTTCCGGGGCTGAAGGAGATCGCACTGGCCGGGTTGCCCGCCCGGGCCGCGGCCGCGAAGCTGACGAAATTCGGCTCCTCCCGCATGCGGTACATGGTATTGGGCCAGTAGGCGCCGTCGAAGAACCACCCGGCCACCTTCGCGCCCCACTGCAGCGACCATTCCCGAATCACCTGCTCCCATTTCAATTGGAACTCGCGGTTGCGCTGCGCGCCATTCTGCCACTCAAGAGCTTTCACGGCCACCGAATCTCGCGCCGGGGCTCCGGAAGGCAGATACACGATCAGCTTGATGCCGCGTTTCTCCAAGGCCACGGCCAGGTCCGCTACCAGGTCCCGGCGCGAACACTTGCTGGGGCGGAGACCAACCAGACGGTCGTAGGCGGCGTTCGGCGCCAGGAAGTAGCCGGAATTCTGACCGATGGTGATGATGTAGTACGCCGCTCCCACCGACTGCAACTGCCCGGCCAGCGCCTCCACGTCGAAGCCGTTGACCAGGCGGTTCCATTCCTCAACGCTGGCCACCTTCTGGCCTTCCGCCAGATAGTGGGTCATCACTCCGAAGCGGGCTTCCTTCATCCAACTAGCCCGATTGACCGGCGCGGACGGCGCCGGTTGCGCCGCGGCCGCCACGCAGGCAGCCAGCGCCAGCAGTCCCAACCGGGCAGCAAAACATATGCACGTAAACGTCATTGGCATGGCATTAATCCGGATCAACGCCGCCCCAGCGCCTTCCCAATGGCTCTCAACTGCTCCAGCGCCGGTCCCGAGATCAGCCCGTTTTCCTGGACGGGCGTGTCCCAGGTGACAGCCCCGCCCGCGTCCGCAACCTTGCGGCTGTACTCGACAACCTGTTCGGTGGAGAAGCGCGGTTCCCCGCGGCCCCAAGTCTTGCCTAGATAGGTGAGCATGTGGACTTGGGCGCCATCGATCTTGCCGTTCTCTGAATGGGCGAACGTGAAGTTGGCCGGCTGTTCGACTTCCCCTGCCGTGTAGTCTTCCTCCGGCGTTATCGAATAGGCTCGATCCATGACGCCGCCGTTGAAGGCCACAATGCTGGCCGGGTTCCCCGCCCTGAGCGCGGCGACGAAGCTGGCGAAATTGGGCGGATCCGGAGCGCGGAACGAGCGATTCGGAGTGTACAGGCCATCAATCCACCAGCCGCAGACCTTGTCGCCCCAGCGCATGGACCAATCCCGGACCACCTCTTGCCAGCGGCTGCGAACCTCACGGCCACCCGGCGAATCCGAGTCCCGGCGGAAACCCTTGGCCACCGCCGGATCGTCGAGCGGAGGGCCGGGAACCGAGTACACCATCAGCCTGATTCCGCGCTTATGCAGCGGGCCGTACAGATCGCTGACCAGGTCTCGGCGGGCGCATCGGGAAACCGCGGCGGGCACGTATTTGTCGAAGGTCGGATTCGGGGCAATGTAGAAGCTCGCTCCCTGCCCAAGGGTGATGAGGTAGTAGGCCGCGCCCACCGACTCCAGTTGTTTCGCCAGCCCTTCCACGTCGAAGTTGTCGATGAGCCGGTTCCACTCCTCGATCGTCATCTGTCCCCGCGGCCGGATCCAGTTCGAGATGAAGTGGGTCATCACCCCGAACCGCGCCTCCTTCATCCAGGCGGCCCGGTCCGCCGCCGAGGCGGTGGTCAGGAAGGCGCCCGCGCCCACGAGCGCACCGATAGAGAAGACACGCCGTCGCATATTCACGGCCTCCTCGAGATTCTAGGCGAGCATTTCCTGCGCCCGCGTCAGCCGTTCGGAAACCCGGACGCCGTTAGGGCACTGGACTGAGCAAACCGGGCACAGATTGCAGCGGACGTTCTGTACCGTTTGCGGCAATTGCTGGAAGCGCTCTCGCGCCAGCGGGAATTGGCCGTAGCCGTCCGCATACGACAGAATCCGCAGCATGTCGCTCACCGGCAGGCCCTGCGGGCAAACACCCTTGCACTCGCCGCACATACGGCAGTAGAGCGGGCGGATGTACTCCAGTTGGGCCAGCAGCAGCTTCTCGTCAGCCTGACCGAAGGGCGCCGCCATGGCTTGGATGTTCTGTTCCAGTTGGTCCATGCTGACCATGCTGGGAATCGAGCCGATGTGCGGATTCCGCAGCGCCCATTTCAAGGCCGATAGCGCCACGCCGGGCTGCTTGATCTTCTGGCGCGCGGCGGGCGGCATGCCCTTGAGTTGGAAGGATCCCGCCATCACCTTCATCGCCACGACGCCAATCCCGGCGTCGGAAGCGGACTTGATCAGCGCGTCGAGGCGCTGCTGGTCCAAGGCGAAGTTGTAGGTCGTCAAAATGACGTCGAACTTGCCGCTCTTGATGGCCGCGGGGAAAACGGCTTCGTGGCCCGCGTGCGTGCTCACGCCGGTGAAGCGGATCTTGCCGGCCTTCTTTGCCGATTGCATCGCCTCGATCAGCTCCGCCGAGAGATCCTCCGCCGTGGCCTTCTCATGCAGGTACCAGATGTCCACGTAGTCGGTCTGCAGCGCCTGGAGGCTGGTGTCCAGCTCAGCCAGGGCGTCCTTGGCGTTCAGCCCGTCGGTCTTGGTGGAGAGGATCACCCGTTTCCGGTTGCGCCCCAGGGCGGCCCCGACCATGCGCTCGTTGTTGCCTCGCTGATAATCGCGGGAGGTGTCGAAATGGTTGATCCCCAAGTCGACCGCCCGGGAGATGACGGCGGGGTCTGAGGTGACCATGCACCCGAAACCCACCGAGGTCACCTTGAGGCCGGTCTTGCCTAGAACCCGGTAACTCAGACCGCCCGCGGCGGCGCTGAGGCGCGTGGGCGGCCGCACCGGCAACCGGCAAGGCCAAACCCGCAGCCAGGAAATTACGGCGAGAAGAATCAGATTTCATATTGCCTCCTGCGATGTAAACCGGAGATTTAGTACCGAAATTCCCCGGTAGCTCAGAGTATACCCCGGCAGGCCGGCTGCGGTGAGCCTTTCGCCTTACAGCGACGTGGTCATCAGCCAGCGCACCATCGCCAGGAACGAAAGGACGGTCACACCCACCGCCGCGTATGCCCCGAGGCCCCACAGGCGCTCGCCGAGACTCTCGCGCGCCGAGGGGAGCCCCGCCAGGTAAGCGCAGCCGAAGCCCGCCGCCAGCCCGCCCAAGTGCGCCGCGTTGTCGATGCGGAAACCGGGCAGCAGTCCGAACAGGAGGCCGTAGATCGCCCACCGCAAGTACATGCCCCGGATGGCCTTGCCCAGCGAGGTCTGGTAGCGCACCCCCAGCGCGATCATCGCCCCGATCAGCCCGAACAGCCCGGCCGAGGCGCCCACCGAGAGGCCGGCCGACCAGTAGGTGCTGGCCGCGAAGCCGAACACCGTGGAGACGAAGTAGAAGACCAGGAGCCGCCGGGCACCGTAGACCTGCTCGACCTGGGCCCCCAGGTCGTACAGCACCCAGGAGTTCATCAGGATGTGGAATAGCCCTCCGTGCAGGAAGCCGGCGGTCACCAGGCGCCACCATTGGCCCAGGAAGATCGCCTCCCGGTACTTGGCTCCGAACTGGAACAGCGTGCGGCCGTCGAGGTCCATCCAGCCGCCGCCGTTACCGGAGCGCAGGCTGTAGATCGCCGTCGCGGCATAGAGGCCGAAGTTGAGAAGCAGGATGATCGACGTCGTGAAGTTGGCCTGGGGAATCAGCCCGCCGAGGATCTGGCCGGGCATCGCGGCGGTCGATGGCGCGCGGCCCAACTTCGGTTTGGCAATACGGGCAAGTACGGTCTTTGGTTGTGATGAAGGCCCGGCAGTTCGGGCACATGCGGCGTTTGTCCACTACCTGTCATTGTACCGTTCCGGCCTCTTTGGTACAATTGTTAGTTCCCATGGTAAAGACAGAGAGGGAGCTGCGACAGGATATTGTCGATATCGGCCGTTTCGTCTGGCAGAAAGGCTGGATCGCGGCCAACGACGGCAACATCACAGTCCGTCTGGACAGCGACCGGGTGCTCTGTTCTCCCACGGGCGTCTGCAAGGGGATGATGCACCCCGACGACCTGATCATTGTGGACATGCAGGGCCGCAAGCTGGAAGGACGGCTGCAAGGGACCACGGAGATCGCCATGCACCTGGCGGTTTACCGATCTCCGGCCGGAGATCCGCTCCGTGGTACACGCCCATCCGCCCGTGGCGACGGGATTTGCCACGGCGGGCCGCCCCTTGAATCTGGCCTTGCTCCCCGAGGTGATCATCGGCCTGGGGTGCGTCCCGCTGGCGGGTTACGGCTTGCCGGGCACGCCGGAGCTGATCGAGCCCATGCTGCCGCTGATCCCCAAGTACGACGCCATCATGATGGGAAACCACGGCGTGGTCTCTTACGGGGAAGACGTCCACAAGGCATTCTTCCGCATGGAAACGGTGGAGCATTTCGCGCGCATCACGCTGGTGGCCGAGCTGTTGGGCGGCCCCACGGTGCTGCCCAAAGGCGAGGTTCAAAAGCTGGTGGATGCGCGCCAGCGTTACGGCGTCAGCGTGCGCTCGGCCGGCGAAGCCGGTTGCCCGCTCTCGGCCGAAGAGACCGGCGGCGGCGGAGCGTATCGAGGTCACTCGGGACGAGTTGATCGCCCTGGTCGACCAGGCCCTCAAGGCGCGCGGGATTGCATAGAATAGGTTCTGAATGTTTTGGCTTTATTGGAGGTCGAATGGGTGAAGCGTTGGGAATGATCGAAACGCGCGGACTGGTGGCCCTCATCGAGGCCGCTGACGCGATGGCGAAGGCTGCCAAGGTGACGATTGTAGGCTGGGAGAAGATCGGTTCCGGTTATGTGACGGCTGTGGTCCGCGGCGACGTGGCCTCCGTCAGGGCAGCCACGGACGCCGGCGCCGCGGCGGCCCGCCGGGTGGGCGAGTTGATCGCCGTTCACGTGATCCCGCGCCCGCACTCCAGCCTGGAGGAGATCCTGCCGATCGGCAAGTCTCAGGCAGCAGGCAAGTAGTGAGTCAATCGTTATGATCTTGGCTCGCGTGGCAGGGACGGTTGTCGCGACCCGCAAAGATCCGCGCCTGGAGGGCAAGAAGCTTCTTATCCTCAAGCCCGTGTCGCCGGAAGGCAAGCCGGAGGCCGGCTATGTGGTGGCCGTCGACACGGTAGGGGCCGGCAGCCGCGAGTTGGTGATCGCGGTTTCCGGCAGCTCCGCCAGGATGGCGGAGGGCTGCAAGGACAAGCCGGTCGACACGGTGGTTGTGGGCATCGTCGACGACATCAGTCTCGACAAGCCCTCGGGATAGCCGCCATGTTTCTGGGCCGGGTAGTGGGCTGCGTCTGGAGCACCGTGAAGGATCCGGGCCTGGAAGGACAACGGCTGCTGGTCGTGCAGCCGGTTACCCCTGAATTGAAGAACACGGGAAAGCCGCTGGTGTGCACGGACTGGAGCGGCGCCGGCGCCGGCGAGCTGGTCTACTACACCCGCGGCAAGGAGGCCAGCTTCCCGTTCCTCCCCAACGAGGTCCCCAGCGACAACACGATCCTGGCCATCGTCGATGAGCTGCACGTCAGACGAGGCGCGCCATGCTGATCGGGCGGGTCATCGGCGAGATTGTGGCCACACGGAAGCACCCCACCCACGAGGGGCGCAACGTGTTGCTGGTCCAACCCCTGGACCTGGACGGCACCGACCGGGGGGATGCGGTGGTGGCGCTTGACGCCATGGGCGCAGGCATCGGCGAGAAGGTGCTGGTCACCCTCGATGGCTGGGCCGCTTTCACCAGCCTTGGGCACTCGCTGGCGCCCATCGACATGGCTGTGATCGGAATCGTCGACCGCGTGGACCTCTCAGTCGATCTCGGGCTCGTGCCGCCTCCGCCGCCCGCTCTTTAGCAAACCCCACGCCATCAGGAATCCGAAGCCCAACTTCAGAGTCTCCGTCGTCGTGTAGCCGGATTCTAAAGAACGCAGCCTGTCCCGCGCCAGGGACGCAGTGCCCGCCGGAACAAAATCAGCAGAGCGGCGCCACTTTCGCGATCTCGGGCGCCAGAAACCAGTGCAGGAAGGCAACGGAAACCAGCATCAGCAGGCACAAAGGTATGGTGTAGCGTTTTCCGCCGGAGCCGAAGAAAAGGCCCAACAACACGAGCGCACCTAGCCCAAACTGGATCAGCTCCCAATTCCGGCGCATCCCACGGTTCACTTCGGAGCCGTGGTAATTGAGCAGCATCCTCAGGTCAGGCTCCGGCAGCTTCACCATGTATTCCACGGCTGCCTTGGCCGGCGCCCGGATGAGCTGATCCACCGCGCCGGCATTTCGCGCGGTGAACGACATCAGGATGATACTGCCCCCGAGCCACGCGCCCAGGGCGAGAGCCGCAAGCCGGCGAAAGTGCATGATGAGCTAAGCCGTCAGTCTACCTCGAGTCCTAATCCCCCTGGTAACGCTTAAAAACCAGGCAACCATTGGTTCCCCCGAAGCCGAAGGAGTTGGACAGGGCGTATTCGATTGCCATGGGCCGCGCCTGGTTGGGAACGTAGTCCAAGTCGCAGTCCGGATCGGGAAACTCGTAGTTGATGGTCGGATGCGCGATCTGATCGCGGATGGAGAGGGCCGTTACCCCCGCCTCGAAGCCGCCCGCGCCGCCCAACAAGTGGCCCACCATGGACTTGGTGGAGCTGATGGACAGCTTATAAGCGTGTTCGCCAAAGCACCGCTTGACGGCCAGAGTCTCCGCCTTGTCCCCAAGGTCGGTCGAAGTGCCGTGGGCATTGATGTACTCGATCTGTTCCGGTTGAATGCCAGCGTCTCGCAGGGCGTTGCGCATCACGCGGAAGGCTCCATCGCCATCCTCGGCGGGCGCTGTGATGTGGTAGGCGTCGCCGCTCATGCCGTAGCCTACTAGCTCGGCGACGATGGGAGCGCCCCGGCGCTTAGCGTGCTCCAGTTCCTCAAGGACCAGAATCCCGGCGCCCTCGCCCACCACGAAGCCGTCGCGCTGCTTGTCCCAGGGGCGGCTGGCCTTGGCGGGCTCGCTGTTGCGCGTGGACAAGGCCCGCATGGCAGCGAAGCCGCCTATGCCCATCGGACAGACGGGCGCTTCGGAACCGCCGCAGATCATCGCGTCCGCATCGCCGTAGCGGATGATGCGGAAGGAATCGCCAATCGCATGCGCGCTGGTTGTGCAGGCGGTGGCTGTGGCCGAGTTGGGCCCCTTGGCGCCGGCCCGGATGGAAACCCAGCCGGAGGCGAGGTTGACGATCGTCGCCGGAATGAAGAAGGGCGAGATTCGGCCCGGTCCCCGCTCCAACAGATTGCGGTGTTCCCTCTCCATGACCTCGAACCCGCCGATCCCGCTGCCGATGTACACGCCCACCCGTTCGGCCTCTTCGGGGGCCACATGCAGGCCGGCCATCGCCAGCGCGAAGTCCGATGCCGCGACGGCGAACTGGATGAACCGGCCCGTCTTCCGGATCTCCTTGCGTTCGAGGAAATCCTCGGGCCGGAAGCTCCTGGCTTCTCCGGCAATCTGGCAGGCGAATTCCGAGGCGTCAAAGGCCGTGATGCGGGAAATACCGTTCTGCCCCTTGCGGATAGCCTCCCAGCACTGTTCCGTGCCGACCCCTACGGAAGAAACCAGACCTACGCCCGTAATAACGACTCGTCGCGGCAAAGTGGGACCCCCTCAGTGAAGAAGATGAAGATGAGAGCGGTGGATTCCGCTACTTCTTGGCCATCTTGCCTTCAATGTAATCGACCGCATCCTTCACCGTGCCGATCTTTTCGGCATCTTCGTCCGGTATGTCCAGTTCGAAAGCCTCTTCGAACGCCATGACCAACTCGACGATGTCCAGCGAGTCGGCCCCCAGGTCGTCCACGAAAGAAGCGCTTCCGTCGACTTGGCTCTCGTCGACCCCCAACTGTTCGACGATAATCTGCTTCACCTTCTGCTCAACTGACATGAATCCTCCACGGGTTCTGCAAACTCAATGATTCTAGCGATGATTGCGGCCTTCTGCAACTCCCCTGCCCCGACCCGGCCGCCGGACCCTCATCTGATCGTAACCCAAAAGGATTCAGCCCGCGGACCCCCGAGGGGCCGGAAAACGAGGCGCCGTCTGTGGTATTATTTATCATAGAGTCGTCAATGGAAAGGCGTAAATACCCTGGAACGACTCGGCAGCCTCCCCCATCTAAGTAGGGGAGGGCGGAAGCGCAAGCTTTTGGCTCTTGGCATTGTCGCAAAGTGATAGGCGACCAACATGTCGGACCAGCAACCAAACTTGCACCCCGAATCAGCGATGGCCGGTGATGAAGTGCCAGTGCAGCGCCCCGACGAGCACCTGAACCACCTCCTCGTCGAGGCCGGGCAGGAAAGCCTGGTCACGTCGCTATGGCGAAACATCAAGTCGCTTTTTGCTCCTAA
The DNA here is from genome assembly GCA_963744775.1 of Bryobacterales bacterium. Lineage (GTDB taxonomy): Bacteria > Acidobacteriota > Terriglobia > Bryobacterales > Bryobacteraceae > CAVUVG01. Next base: position 235,019 of record CAVUVG010000018.1, on the reverse strand, counting down.
ACTGCCTCCTCTGCAGCTCACATCCAAGCCTGTTCAGGTCAAGGATATCTGGGGGCTGTACGGACGCCAGAAGCGCGCCTGGCTCAGCTCGATGACCATACATGTGGCGAGCGTAGTCCTGGCATTCACGCTGGCCACCAATTCGACAGTTCAGAACGCGGTCAAGTCGACCGTGACGCTGGTCGCTCCCGACATTGCTCCTTATATGCCCCAGGCGGCGAAACCCAAGCCCATGGGCGGCGGTGGCGGTGGCGGAGACCGTTCCCCGCTCCCGGCCAGCAAAGGCCGCTTGCCCAAACTGGATGTACGGCAGTTCACCCCCCCCGCGGCCGTGGTCCACAACCCGGACCCGAAGCTGATCATGGAACCCACGCTGGTCATACCGCCTGACACCAACTTGCCCAATGTGAACCTGGCACAGCTTGGGGATCCGCTCGGCAGGATCGGACCACCCTCGAACGGAACGGGCTCCGGAGGCGGGATCGGATCGGGCTCCGGAGGCGGCGTCGGCCCCGGCAGAGGCGCGGGCTATGGCCCCGGGGAAGGCGGCGGGTTTGGGGGCGGTGTATTCAGAGCCGGTGGCGGCGTGACCTCGCCGGTACTCACGTTCAAAGTTGAGCCTGAGTACTCCGAGGAAGCGCGCAAAGCCAAGTATATGGGAACGGTTCTGCTTTACGTCGAGGTGAACGAGCGCGGCCTGCCTCAGAATCCGCGAGTCCTGCGCGCGGTCGGCATGGGCTTGGACGAGAAGGCCATCGAAGCGGTCATGAAGTGGAAGTTCCAGCCCGGGCGCAAAGATGGCAAGCCTGTCACGGTCGCGGCCCAGGTCGAAGTGAACTTCCGCCTGCTGTAATCACCTGCATTCCTCACAGGGACAAACGCTCCGCAAGTGATCGAAAGAGTAGATGCCGGACTGGTGTCCGTCATTCCACTTGATCTGCAGCGCGTAGCTCCCCACGGGCTCCACCCCGGCGATCTTCAGGACGGGCTTGTACATCTGGAATGCAGGCTGGCCGCCTTGGCCGGCTCGCCCCCATGCGCCCCCGTACAGGTCGCGCACGGGCAGTGGTCGCGCAGGTAGGGCAACTCGTAGTCGCTGTGGTGGCCGTCCTTCCAGTCGATCTTGATCCCCTTGGACTTGGAAATGGCGATGTGTTCGGGTTCGGTTCTCACATGAGCCTCTCGACGTCGCGCACGCCGGACAGACGGCGAATCGCCGAGACGATCCTTTCGAGCTGCTTCTTATCGGCGACATCCACCGTCATGTCCACGATGGCGCCGTCCCCGCCGCGGTCCTCTGCCATCCTGGCTTCGAGGCTACGAATGTTGCTCTTTTCGTCAAAGAGCACGGCGGTCACCTGGTTCAGAATTCCGGGCCGGTCGTCGGCGTGCACAACCATCTTCACGGGGAACGCTTCCGAAGCGCTCCGGGCCCACTCGACCTCGATCCGACGTTCGACTTCATAAAGCAGGCTCTGCACGTTGGGGCAATTGGTGGAATGGACCGCCACTCCCTTGCCGCGGGTAATGTAGCCCACAATGGCCTCACCCGGTATGGGATTGCAGCACTTGGCGCGATAGACCAGCAGATCGTCCGCGCCTCTGACCTTCAGCACCAGGTCGCCGGTCTGGGCGGGGGTGGCCGCCGGGACCGGCGGTTTCGGCGATTCCTGAGCCGGCGCCTCCCCCGCAAGAGGGGTCAGTTTCTGCAGCACCTGCCGCGGCGAGAAGCGTCCGTATCCCAGCGCCGCGTGCAACTCCTCGATCTTGCTGTAGCCGTAGTCGCCCGCGACCCGCTCCAGTTCGCCCTTGCCGGCCTTGCTCAGCGATACGCCCAGCCGGCGCGCCTCCTTCTCCAGCAGCTTGGTGCCGATCTCGATGGCCTTGGCGTGCTCGGAGATATTGACCACGTGCTTGATCTTGTTGCGCGCGCGCGAGGTCTTGACCAGAGACAGCCAGTCCTTGCTGGGCATGTGGCCCGACTGGGTGAGAATCTCGACCACGTCTCCGTTCCGAAGGGCGTAACGCAACGGAACGATCCGGCCGTTCACCTTGGCTCCGACGCAGGAATGGCCCACATCGGAGTGAATGGCGTAGGCGAAGTCGATCGGCGTGGCGTCGCGAGGCAAGACAATCACTCTTGCCGCGCGGCGTGAAACAGTAGACTTCCTCCGGGTACAAATCCACTTTCAGCGTGGACATGAACTCCCCGGGGTCGCGCATCTCCCCTTGCCACTCGACGAGTTGCCGGAGCCAGGCGATCCGCTGATCGTCGGCGGCGGGCCCCTTGCGGCCCTCCTTGTACTTCCAGTGGGCGGCGATGCCTTCCTCGGCGGTGCGATGCATCTCCTCGGTTCGGATCTGTACTTCAAATGCGTGGCCGCTGGGGTCGATCACGGACGTGTGCAGCGACTGATACAAATTGGGGCGTTGAATGGCGATGAAATCTTTGATGCGGCCGGGGATCGGATGCCATTCGTTGTGGATGACGCCCAACGCCGCGTAGCAGTTCTTGACCGAGTCCGTGATGATCCGCAGGGCCAGCAGGTCGTACACCTGGTCGAGGCCGATCTTCTGCCGCTTCATCTTCTGGAAGATCGAATACACGCGCTTCACCCGGCCATCCACACGCGCGGGGATCCCCTCGGCCCTTAGCTTTTCCTCCACGCTTTTCCGGATTCCGGCCAGGAAGAGTTCGATCTCATGCCGCCGCGATCCGATTTCACGCAGCAGGTCCTCGGATGCCTCCGGCTCGAGGAAGGTGAACGCCAGATCCTCCAGTTCGCCGCGAATCTTCCCCATCCCCAACCGGTGGCTGATGGGCGCGTAGATTTCCAGAGTCTCCTTCGCGATTCGCTCCTGCTTCTCGCGAGGGAGACCCTGCAGCGTGCGCATGTTGTGCAGGCGGTCCGCCAGCTTGACGATGATTACACGGATGTCGCTGGTCATGGCCAGCAGCATCTTCCGCACGCTCTCGGCCTGGCGGGCCTCGGCGGTGTAGAAGTCCAGCTTCCCCAGTTTGGTGACGCCGTCCACGCAACGCGCCACCTCTTCGCCGAAGCGCTTGCGAATCTCCTCGATGCTGGCGCCGGTGTCCTCCACGACGTCGTGCAGAAGGCCCGTTTCCAGCGACACGAGGTCCATGTTCATCCCGGCCAGGATCCGGGCCACCTCGATGGGGTGGACCATGTACAGCTCCGCCCGAGTGGCGTTTCTGCTGGCCATGCTGGGAGGAGGCGTAAAGGTAAGCTTTTTCAAGAGGAGCCAGGTCCTCTTTGGGCCGGACTTGGCGGATCTCCGCCAGCAACTCGCGAAACAGGGGCTCTACGGCCTGAAGGGTGGACAACTCACCTTCGCCGGATGGAGTCTCCGCTTTCGAACCCGGTAACATGCGGGAAGACCACGGGCGGCCAGAGGGCCGCCCGTTGCCAGTATTATAGCAGATCGCTGGAAGGTATTGAAAGAAGAGGAGTTACTTCGGAGCTGTGGCTCCGCCGGCAGCGGGTGCCTTAGCCGCCTTGTTCTTCTTGATCTCCATGGTCTTGTCGACCCATCCATCGGCTGCCTGGGTGTCCTTCTTGTAAGCATCGGCTGAGTCCGCCAGGTCCGCCCGTTCCCGATAGAGCAGATTCATGTAAGCCATGGCGTCGTCGTACTGGTTGTCGATCGACAGGGCTTTCTGGAGATCCTGCAACCCCGCCTCGATGATCGGCAAGTTCTTGGCCACAAGCTCCTGGCGAATCTTCTTGTCCTTCAGCGGCCCTGGAGCGTCCGGCGCCATGCCCATCTGGGCGCGCGCTTCCATCCGGGGCTGGAAGGTCTTGGTCCAGGCGATCACACCCAGCGTGTAGTAGGCAGCCTTGTTGTTGGGATCGATCGTCCACCAACTTCCTGTACCATGTCTGGGACTCGTCCAACTTCTTCTGATAGAAATAGAGCTGGGCGACGGAGGCGATCGCGGTGGTGTTCTTCGGGTCCTGCTCGAGCACCCTCAAGAACTCCTCGTGCGCAGCCTGCGCCATCCGGTTGTTCTCGGCGGATTCAGCCCCCGGTACGTACTGCATCAAATAGGCCATGGCCAGATACACGCGGGCGACGGGGAACTGAGGGTCCAGGCTGACCGCTTGCTTGAAGTGTTCCACGGCCACGGGATAGGCGCCACCGCGGAAGGCCTGCACGCCTTTGTTCAATTGGTCGCGAGCCTGGAGTCTCTGACACCCGGCGCTGACGATGACCAGCAGCGCCAGTACGACGACCAGCAATATGGAGATAGTTTTCCGATTCATACAAGCTCCTAATAGGACAGATCGCCCGGTTGCGGCGAGCCGGCCGGTCTACTGACCGGACTCCACCCTTTCCGTCATGAGCCCGATCTTATCGATCCCAGCGCCCTTGGCGATATCGATCGCTTGAGCCACCGGCCGAAATTCCAGATCCGGATCACCTTTGACGAACACGACTCGCTCGGCGCGGGTCTTGAAAATCTCTTCGCAGCCGAACCCCGAGGTTCTCCCAGGTCGCCGGATCCTGGTTGATCTGCATGGTGCCGTCGCGGTTGAGCACGATGACGACCGTGCGCAGATTCGACTGGGTCTCCTGCTGCCCCGGGGGGGAGGCTGAGGTACCAGCGCGTCAAGCCCCTTGGGCGTCAGCGGTGTAATGACCATAAAGATGATCAGAAGCACCAGCAGAACGTCGATCAGAGGCGTCATGTTGATGTCAGATCTGGGGCCGCCACTGGGCCCGCCCACTGCCATTGACATAGCATTACTCCTTTAACTTAATTCCAATGCCGCCTGCAACCTGCTTCCCAGGCCGCTCATCCCCATGGGGATGGGACCTCTAGGGATTCAAGGCAGCGGCGGCCCCACCTGCGGCAATCTGTTCGGTCAACAGACCCACCTGGTCGACCCCGGCCGCCCGCAGGTTGTCCACCACATCGACGACAACCTTGTACCTGGCCCGAGCGTCGCTCCTGATAAACACCGTCCGATCGAGCCTGTTGGCCAGCAAATCCCTAACCTTCGCCGGCAGATCCTCGGGATTCATCGGCGTGGTGCCCAGGTAGGATCTCCCTTCGCGCGTCACCGCGATCAGAATCGCGTCATCCTTGTCGGCCGCCTGCATCGCGATCGGGTTCTTGGTCCTGACCATGTCCACGCTGATGCCCTTAGTGAGCATCGGCGTGATGACCATGAAGATGATCAGCAGCACCAGCATCACGTCCACCATGGGCGTCACGTTGATGTCCGCGACAGGTGGTGGAGCCTTTTGTTTTGGCATGTATCTATCCTCCCGGACCCGGTTTGGAGCACCGGCCCCCGGCGAGGCGCGCTCGGCGCCTCGCCGGGAATACCGATCCAACTCGCCAGGACCGTTGTTCCTATATCAGCTAGCCAGCCCGACTTACCTGCCGGCGCCGGCGCGCTGGGAGCGCTTCAGGAAGTAGTCAAGCAATTCCGAGCTGGAGTTGTCCATCTCGACGTCGAACGCTTCCAGCTTGGTCGAGAAGAAGTTGTACATCCAGACCGCCGGGATGGCGACGAACAAGCCCGATGGCCGTCGTCACCAGCGCCTCGGAAATGCCGCCGGCAACCGCGCCCAGACCGGTCGACTTCTCGGTCGAAATGCCCTTGAACGCGTTGATGATGCCGACCACGGTTCCGAACAGTCCCACGAAGGGGGCCGTCGATCCGATGGTCGCCAAGCCCGAAACGCCGCGCTTCAGTTCGGCGTGAACAATGGCGCCGAGCGATCCAGGGCCCGCTTGGAGGCTTCGATATCCTCGCCCGGAATCTCCGTGCTCAGCTGATGCGCGCGGAACTCCTGCAACCCGGCCACCACGACCTTCGCCAGGTGGCTCTTCTTGTAACGGTCCGCGATCTTAATGGCTTCGTCCAACTTGCCGTCGCGCAGCGCTCCGGCCACGGCCGGGGCAAACAGCCTGGACTGCTTGCGCGCGGCGTTGTAGGCCAGCAGCCTGTCGATCATCACGCCAATCGAGTAGGCGGACATCAGGAACAGAATGACTACGACCGCCTTGGCCATCCAGCCCATCTGGACCCACAGCGAACGGACGTCCCATCCTATGGCGCCGCTTTCCTGTAGCAACAGCAACGCCCAAATCTGCAATTGCAAAAACATAGTGTTTTCTCCTGCGAGTTGATTTAGTCCTCACCCCTGCAGAACAAAGGCTACTGCAAGGTGAAATTCACATCTATCTGCGTAACAACCTCCACCGGCTCCCCGTTCAAAAGAGTCGGCTGATAAACCCACTGCTTCACGGCGGCCTGGGCCGCGGGAACCAGCAAGGGGTGCCCGGAAACCAGCGTCAAGTTCGGCAATCTTGCCGTCCACGCCGATAATGGCCGTGAAGCGAACCGTGCCCTGAATGCGCGCCTGCCGGGCCAGCGGCGGATAGGGCGGCTTCGGCTGGTTGACCAGCTTGGCCTGCTGAACGTTGCCGCCGACGGGAATGCGCTGTACCACAGCCTTGGGCGCCTCCACCACTTTGGGAGGCGGCGGAGCCGCGGGCACCGACCCGAGAATCCCCCCGAGAACGCCGCCCATCCCTCCGCCGAAGCCACCACCAACACCACCCACTACGCCCGCGCTGGAGGGAGGCGGCAGCTCTTCTTCCTTGATCATCGCGATCTCTTTCGGGATGCTCTTGGGCTGCATCAGCCGTCCGGCATCGAACTGGCGCGGAATCACGCGCACTGCCTTGACCGGCACCGCGGCAGGCGGCGGCGGTGGTGGCGGCGGCGGTGGCGGCGCGACCAGAAAGCTCGTCAACTGCGTGGCCGGAAGCGTGTCCGTGACGATCAAGGGAATGAGAATGGCGACACCGATCAGGACGCACTGAAAGATAAAAGACGCCATAACGGTCCAGGGCGTCTTGGTCTTGACCGTGCCTTCGACGAAGGTTTGTTCAAACATATTCGCTACCCTTTCCTAGCCTTGGGCCTTTCCGCCCCCCGGCTCAGGTCACTGCGCAAATCTTTGTCCTTGCCCGCGCCGGAAACGGCGCGCGAGGACCGCGTCCGAGCGTCCACGAAATTCTGCCAAAAGACCAGAATCGGACTGGCGATGAAAACCGACGAGTACGTTCCCACGATAATCCCGACGACCAAGGCGAAGGAGAAGCCGTGCAACACCGCGCCCCCGAACAGGTACAGCGCCAAGGCGGTCAGAAATGTCAGGCCTGAGGTCAGGACCGTCCTGCTCAGCGTCTGGTTGATGCTCAGGTTGATGAGAGTATACAGGGACTCGCGCCGCGCGATCTTCAGGTTCTCCCGGATGCGGTCAAACACCACGATGGTGTCGTTCATCGAATAGCCGACCAGGGTGAGGATGGCGGCAACCACCGTCAGGTCGATCTCTTTGTTGAAGATCGGAAAATAGCCCGACCGTGATGATCGTGTCGTGGAACACCGCCAGCACGGCGGCGACCCCATAGATCCACTCAAACCGGAACGCGATGTAAACCAGCATGCCGGCCAGAGCGTACAGTGTGGCCTTGACCGCCTGCAGTTGGAGATCCGCGCCGATCTTGGGTCCGACCACCTCCACGCGCCGGATCGAGAAAGGCGCCAGCGTGCATTCCTGCTTCAGCACCGCAATCACCGCCGGGGTGACGCCGGGCACGGCGGCGAGCTCGTCGAAGCTCTGCAGCAGTCCAGATCGCTGCGTGTCCCGGAAGGTCCGCATGGCCGCCACCAGTTTATGGAGCTCTTCATCGGAGAGAGCCACGTTGGCCTGCTGGAGGGGATCCCTGAGCCGCGAAACCAGAGGCTCTTCGGCCGCGTTGTTGAACTCCAGCTTCGACTTGTCCGGCGAAAAGGCTTCCAGCAGCGTTTCGGTCATCGTCCCCCGGGCGGCCTGCAAGCTGCGCTCGTCCCTCCCGCGCATATCGATCCCGATCAGCACTTCCCGGGTGTCCAGCGTCGTGACGCTAATGTCACCGCGGATTTTGGCAGCCAGTGCCGTGCGCACCTTGTGAACCGGGGGCTGGCCCGCAAACATCACGTCCATAATCGCCCCGCCTCGGAAATCAATGCCGTAGAGCGGACCGCCCTTTATCACCAGACTGATGAGTCCAGCGGCCATGAGCAAAATCGAAGCACCGATAAACGGCCACTTCCAGCCCAGGAAGTCGAATTTCGTGTCTTTAAAAAGTTGCATTCAGCTCAACTTGGGCTGGTGTTCGATTCAGTTAGACACCAGCCGGTGGGCGAAGGTTCCCTTGGTACTCCAAAATACCGTCTTCCCGCCCACTACCCATTCCTGCATACCCAAAATCGTAGCCTTACCCCTGGGCATCCCTCAAATGCTAAGAGTCACCATCTGAGGCCGATTCGCCAGTTCGAAGTCGAAGATTACCCGGGAGACGAACACCGCCGTGAAGAGGTTGGCGATGAGGCCAATGACCAGGGTCACCGCGAAGCCCTTTACCGGACCGGTCCCGAACATGAACAAGAAAGCGCAAGACACCACAGTCGTTACATGTGTGTCTATGATGGTGAGGAACGCCCTGCCAAAGCCCGCGCTCGATGGCCGCGGCCACTCCCTTTCCGGCTCGGAGTTCCTCTCGAATTCTTTCAAAAATAAGGACATTGCTGTCAACTGCCATGCCGATGCTCAGAATCACCCCGGCAATCCCCGGCAACGTCAACACAGCTCTGAAATAGCGGAGCGCGGCCACCGGCATCACGCCGTTCAAGATCAACGCCAACGTCGCATTGATCCCGCTCTTCCTGTAGTACACCAGCATGAAGGAGATCACGGCGGCCAGCCCCACCAAACCGGCGACCAGTCCCTGGCGGATCGAGTCGGCGCCCAGCGAGGGACCGATGGTGCGTTCCTCGATGTAAAGGATGCCCGCCGGGAGCGAACCCGCCCGCAGCACCAGCGCCAGATCGGAGGCGTCCTGCTCACTGTTGGCGCCCGTGATCCGGCCGGAGTCATCGATCCGGGACTGGATCGTGGCCACGCTCCGAATCTGGTTATCCAGCACCACGGCCAACCGGTTTCCGACGTTGGCCTCCGTGAACCTTCCAAAGCGCCTGGCCCCGTCCTGCGTCAGCGTGAAGTTGGTGTCCCATCTCTGAAACTCGTCCCTTCCGGGCCTGGCGTTGCGCAGATCGCGTCCCCGTGATGACAGCGAGACCGGACCAGCAGGTAGTAGCTGTTGCCGGACTCGCGGCCCGCGGCCATCCTCACCAGCTTGGTATTGAGAGGCAGCACTCCGCCGTTCTTCGCCATGGCCTCTTCCGGGCTGGAGAACGGGCCGTCCCGAACCTCGGTAGATCTCCAGCATGGCGGCGGTCTGCATGATTTGCTTCACGCGCGCCGGATCGTCCACGCCTGGCAATTGCACCAGAATCTCGTACTCGGCGTCGGCGCGTCCGTGCTGCTGGATCACCGGCTCGGTGAGGCCCAAACCGTTGATGCGCTGCTCGATCGTCCGGATGGAGCGCTCCACCGTGTCACGCTTGATCGCCTGCAGTTCCGAGGGGCGAAGGTTCAGCTTGTAGTCGGTGGAACTGGCCGGCGTCAGTACCCAGAGTCGGATACCGCTCCGCCACGATGCGCCGGAAGTCCGCCGGACGGGCCACGGGGACTCCCGCGCACGTTGATCTGGATGGAATCCGCCTCTTGGATCGTGGCCGGATCGTTGCGATCCATGGCGGCGTAGTCGATCCCGGCCTTGCGCAGCTCCTCCTTGAGCAGCTCCATGGCCTGGTCGGCTTCCACCTTCATGGCATCCTGCACCTGCACCTGCATGATCAGGTGGCTGCCGCCGCGCAGATCCAGGCCGAGCTGGATGTTCTTCGCCATGTTGGCCTTCAGGCCGCCAGGGAGGTCGGCAGCCCGATGATCCCGAAAACGCACAGCAGGACCACAACCAGAATCGCAGCCGCCTTCCAAATCAGTTTTCTGTCCATATCGATCCGCTAATCCTTCTGGCGCCCCTACTTCTTCTCCGTAACCAAGCCCGCCACGGCGCTCCGCGCCACCTGGATCTTGATGTTGTCGGGCTTGACCCTGAGAACCAGGCTGTCCTCCTCGATGGAGACGATCGTTCCCACAATGCCGCCCGATGTCAGCACTACGTTGCCGGCCTGCAACTCCTTCAGCATCTTCTGCTGCTGCTTCTTCTGCCTCTGCATGGGCATGAACAGAAGGAAGTAGAAGATCGCAAAGATCAGCAGTATGGGGAGAAAGCCCATGATCGGATTGGACGGGGCCTGCGTTTGAAAGAGAAAACTCGGAACCACGTTCGGCCTCTTGCCTGCTCAGGTCTGCGGAGGTTGTACCCGTTACTGGCCCTCAGGAACTAAAGCGGGGACAGGCGCAAGCAAACTCCTTACTCTACCTCACCCAGGGCAGCGCGCGCCACCCGCGCCCGCTCCGGAAAATTTCCAAACAATATAGACTGCCTGAGTTCCCGCATGATGTCAAGGTACCGTCTCAGGTTGTGGAGGGTGGCCAGGGTGGAAAACAGGATCTCGCCCGCCTGAAAGAGGTGCCGAAGATAAGCCCGCGAGAAGTTCCGGCAGGTGTAGCAGCCGCAGCCGGCGTCCACCGGGGCCGGGTCATCCCTATAGCGGGCCTGCTTGATGACCACTCTCCCCTGCGAAGTAAACAAGCAGCCGTTGCGGGCGTTGCGCGAGGGCATCACGCAGTCCATCATGTCGACGCCCCGCGCCACGTACTCCGCCAGTTCCTCGGGCATCCCCACGCCCATGGCGTAGCGCGGCTTTTCGCCCGGCAGACACGGAACCGTCTCTTCCACCATTTGGAGACTTAAGGCCCGCGGCTCGCCCACCGAAAGCCCTCCGATGGCGTATCCGTCGGCGCCCAGTTCCGCCAGAGCGGCCGCGCACTCCCGCCGCAGGTCCGGGAACATCGACCCCTGCACGATGGGAAACAGAGACGCCTCCGCCTCCTTCTCCCTCAGGTGTCTCCAGGCGGCCCGCGCCCACCGCACCGTTCTTTGCATGGATTGACGGGCGGCCTCGTGCCCCGCGGGATACTCCAGACACTCATCGAGCGCCATCATGATGTCGCTGCCCAGCGCCAGTTGTATGTCCACCGTCGACTCCGGGGTGAACAGGTGCGCATCACCGTTCAAGTGCGAGCGGAACAAAACGCCCTCTTCCGTCACCCGGCGCAGGCCGCTCAAGCTGAACACCTGAAAGCCGCCCGAATCGGTCAGGATGGCCCGGGGCCAGTTCATGAACTGGTGCAGTCCGCCCAGCCGCCGTATGATTTCGTGGCCGGGCCTTATATATAGGTGGTAGGTGTTCGCCAGCAGAATTTTCGCGTCGAGATCGTCCGCCAGCTCGCGCGGCGTCAGCCCCTTAACCGTGGCCTGCGTCCCCACGGGCATGAACACGGGCGTCTCGACCACGCCGTGCGGTGTGTGCAACAAGCCGGCGCGCGCACCCGTCACCGGGCACTGGGCGACAATCTCAAAGCGAACCGAAGCCACTCACCCATTCTAAGGCTGTGAGAGAAGCTTTCCAGCGGGAGCGGGCAGTTTGTTCGCGTTCGCCAACAGGAGGCTAACTTGCCAGATTTGCTCGTCGGTCAAAGTGCCCATGAACGCCGGCATGCCCGTGAGACGGATCCCGTAAGTCGCGATCCAATAGGTCTGGCCGACCGGATCGTCCGTCACTCCCTTCCCCTCGACCAACTTCGGCGGAGCGGGAAACATCCCCTTGGCCGCGGGGTTCTGCGGCTGGCCGGGAAGACCGTGGCATCCCGCGCAGTCTTCGCGATACACTTTGGCGCCGGCTATCAGGTTCGCTTCGCTAGCGGCCATGGGCGCTTGCTTCGACGCCTCCTTCGCGATCTTGGCCTTCAGCGCCATGTTTGCCAGCTTCCGCTCGAACGGCAGCGGACCGGCCGAAGTCGCCACGGGAACGTATCCCATGCGAATGTAGAAGAACACGAAAGCCGGGATCAGGCACACGCCGACGATCAACCCGAACAAGAAACTTTTTCATGCGGCCACAGCCTCCTCTTGGTGTCAGTGTACCAACTGCGCCTAAACCACGCCTGGCTCTGCCTTTGGGGATTCTTTGGGGATAGGGGTGTGTTTCTGGATGGCTGGACGACCGGCCGAAAAGGGCGCTCTGTGTCTGGCGCACGGGTGGCGATTGGTGGAGGCGGCACAGGCACCGGCGGAGACGGTTCGTGAGTTCATCCGGCCCGCGATGCGTGCCGTGCCTTCTTCAATGGCCCACCGACTGGGTCCCTGCCGGATCTCACTCCTGCCCCTGGGGGATCCGGCGATCATCTCGCAGTGGGACGAGTCCGACAGCGGACTGGAGGTGCGCGTGACGATCTCCGGCCTGGAGGAGCACGATGTCGCGATGGAGTTGCTGTTGTGCCTGGGGCAGGCGCTCTGGGGAAGGCTATCGGCTCATGAACTTCGCGGCTACTGGACTTTGCTGGAACGCGAGATCTGTGAAGGGGTGACAGGCGAGATCGACGAGCAGGCACTGGAGGCGAAGCGCTCCCTGGCGACGGATACTGCAGGCGCGGACCGACTGGGGCGAATCGAAAGTTACGGCTTCGCCTCATTCGCCGGCACTGCGGCTGAGTACATCCACAGCCTTTGGCACAACGTCACGGTGCGGACGGGCCCTGATCACCTGCCCGCGCCGCAACTGCGGCGGCGGCTGAAACTGCTCGCCCGCTGGTTCCCGGCCGACCGCGGGTATCGGCTGTTTCCCGCGGCGCTCAAGTTGGGACCACGGAGAAACTGTGACACGGCCAAAGCGGCCGCGTATTCCTCTTGGCTCTTCGTGATCTCGTCGATGAATCCGCATGCATGCGGGGCTTCTGACGACACTCGCCTTGCGCCAAGCAACGCCTGGCCTTTAACGACCAGTGGGATCTTGGCGTTATAAACGGAGAGCTCTGTGGAGGTCAGCTTCATGGGAAGGGCGTTGCCACCCTGGGCCCGGTGCCAACCCTGGCGGCGTACTCCAGGACTGGGGAGCGCACCAAGTCGCTAACCGTCCTGCCAGGATTGACATGATCTCGAGGAAGGAAGTCAGTTCCCGGCAGGTCTTCTCGTCCGCCGCGGCGATCGCGCGCACAGCGGCATCGCGTGCGCCCGGATGCAACCAGTTCCGCAACTGCCACTTTAAGCGGTGGCGCTCGAATAGGCGATCCACCTCTTCAGGCGCATAGAACTTCAAAACGGTGGCACGGTGCAAATGCCAGCAAGAGGAGCCCGAACAGAAAAGTACTCGATACCCTTCCCGGTGCGCCCTCATGCTCCATTCGGCGTCCTCGAAATAGAACGGGCTGTAGGGATCGCGTGTGCCGATAACCGCCGCAACAACTCACGCTGAAACAGTGAGGAGCCACCTCCCGCAAAGAGTGTCAGCACTAGAGCCTCTTGAGCTCCAGGCGTGCGGTGGAACACCTCCACTAATCCATCCTCGATGCGGTAGTTCACCAGGTTGGATTCCTGGCGCGGCCGGTTCTCGCCCAGAAAGTAGATCTGCGATCCGACGGCAAAAACATCCAGCGCACGACAGTCCAGGAGCCGTTCAAGCGCATCCGGAGCCAGCATCATGTCGCTGTTTAGCAGGTAGACCCAGCAGTACGAGGCTTCGTGCAAACCGAGACGCACAGCGCTGGTGAAGCCTAGGGGCTCGCCACGATGAAGCCATCGGACCCAAGGGAAAAGGCGGCCGAGTTCCGAATACTCTTCGATCGCCGCGCCGTTCACAACCACCAAAGTCTCCATCGGCTCTGGGAAACCTTCGCGACAGCCGTCCAAGCTTGCGAGGCACTCAGCCAGCACGGTCCGATTGTCCCGTTCAGGGATAATGACAGTGACACCACCGGCCAACGTCTGGGGGCGACCGGACGAGTCTTCCGCAGCATTGGCAGTCGTTTGCCGGCCGCGTCCACGGCAGCCAGGCAACGCCCCAACAGGCGCACGCGCCAGGTGCCCTAGCATACTCCCGTATACGCGCGGATCGAGACCGGCGAGAGCGTTCGTCCACGGCGATTTCGTACAGACAGAAGCCCAGTTCACGCGCATCCTGGCTGCCGAATTCGCGCGCAGGCACCACCGTGACCTCGGTTTGGAACTCAATCAGAAGTGGCTTGTCCGGAAGCGGGCTGATCGAAGTCAGCACCTCAAAATGCGTCTTGGTGCCGGGCGAGCGTCTACTTCACTTGCAATGCACCGGTTCACTGTGATGGTAAGCCGGTTGGGTCGACGACCTGCGAGTAACTGACCGCGCACATGGAGCATACGTGGCTTGTCCGGACGGCCGAGAAGCAGCCTTGCGGACCTCCCGCTCCAGAGCGGCTGGCCCGGCTCGTCTGCGTACCAGCCGCCGAGAAATTGTTGCGGCGCATGGGAGGCCGGCGCGAGGCGCATCAACAGGGTGCAGGAAGGTACGCCTCTTTCCAATGGCACGATAGGCAACGAGCCTCCCGGCCCTCCATGTAATTCTGGCGAAAGCGGTAGTAGGCCTCCCCCTGCCAGATTTCGCGCATCGACTGGCCTGCGAGATTCCCGATGACATCATGATCACGCCAGCCGCAGGTTACGACGTCGCCGTTGGCGCGGAGATGGGTCGTCTCCCAAGGGTTCTCTCTACATGAGAAGATGCCGGCGCCCGCCGGCAGTGTAGCAGGGAACGCTGACGGGCACTCCGTCAGCGGCCTGCATTCGCTGGCATCCGGGTCGGTGACGATCAGGTCGATGGCTGGCGCGCGCCTTCTGGTCTCCTCGATCGCCTCTTGAAGGCGGCGCTTGAAAGCGCCCTGAATCCGGCGGTCGGCGTCGAGTTCGACGAAGCTGTAAGGAATCGGATCCCGATAGGCCAACGGCTGGACCAGAATGCGCCGCACTCCGCAGCGCTCGGCGAGCGCAGCGACGCCTGGAAGTTGGCTGACGTTGCGGTCCGCTGCGACGAATGCAAAGTCGATCTCGGGACGCCCGCTGTTGACGCGGGAGAGATCAGCCAGCAATTCCAGGCTCTTTCGGAGCGCTGGCAACGAGCTGAAGCGGTAGACATCGTTGAAGGCTTCCTCCTCGGCTGCATGCACCGAGACGGTGACCCTGTCGAGTCCGGCGCGAACCATGCCCTCGATTACAGACGCGCTCGCCGAGGCCAGAGCCGTAACGAGCTCGATGTGAGCGCCGGTGGCCTTCGCTGCCGCGATGGCCTCCTCGAGCCGGGGTAATGCCAGACTCCCCGGAGTAGTTCAGACGAATGACCTCCGGTGATCGCAGTTCGTCCAGGATCGCGATGTATAGTCCGAAGTCCATGTGCTCACCCGCACCGTGCCGGGACATGCGTGAACAGAACACGCAATCGAAGGGACACTTCGAGGTAAGTTCGATCCAGAGGTCGTCGGCAGTTCAAGCGTGCGAAACGAAAGATAGTCGTGATCGATCGAGTTCCGCATGCGCGTCGCCGGACACTAGCTTCTCCGAGTCTACATCCATCCGCCTCCCTCCATGTCCTTTCAATGTGTCCAACCCTATAATAGAGGCATATAGCGACTACCAAATGAGCTAGACTTGCAGAAGGTCCGGGCATCATCCGGTGGGGAGGTAAACGCCAATGTCCTTCAGCCGCAGACGTTTTTTTGATTTCACCGCCCGCGCGGGGGCTATTGCCGCCGCCCAGGGCCTCGCTTTGGCTTCGCAGCAGGCGCCGCAGGCGCAGACGTCGAGGTCGCCCGCGCCGGGCACCCAATTGGATCCTCGCATGGCCACGGGCGATGTGGAGAAGCTCTTCCAGTACTCCAGCCGGCGTTCCAGGGTGTCGTTGATTAAGGGCGACAGCCGGCGGAAAAACGTCCACGACGCGCTGGTCGCCATTGATGACCAAATCCGGCCTGGGCTCAAGGCCCGCAAGTACGTTCTGATCAAGCCCAACGGGCTAAATCCTCAGCGGGCACTGGTTTCCACAAACGCCGACGCGATCCATGGCATTCTCGACTACCTGGCGCCGCGCTACAAGGGTCCGGTCGTCATCGCCGAGTGCTCCAGCACGCCCGCAAAACAGGCCGTGAGCGAATACGGATGGGACAAGGTTTTCGCCGAACACAAGCCCTTCGACATACGGGTGGAGGTCGCCAACGAGGAAGGCCGTTATGAATTGATGCACGGCGTCGATTACGACCTGCATCTGGTTCCCATCCGCCTCGGCGCGCGATTCATGGACCCCGACGCATTTCTGATCTCCGCGTCTGTGCTGAAGACGCACAACATGGTGGTGGCCACCATGGCGATCAAGAATGTGATCGTCGGCGCGGCGCTTACCCCGCCCCCGGGGCAGAACCGGCCTTGGGGCGAGAGCGACAAACGCAAGTTTCACGTCGGTATCCGGGCGGGCAATTACAACATGTTCCTGGCGACCCAGCGCATGATGTCGAACTGGGGCGTAGGGATCGTGGACGGCTTCGAGGGAATGGAAGGCAACGGTCCGGCTTCCGGCACCCCCGTCCCGCATCGCATTGCGCTGGCCTCCACCGATTTCCTGGCGGCGGACCGCGTGGGCCTGGAGTGCATGGGGATCGACGCCAGTTGGCCCGGATATCTCAACTTCTGCTACCAGGCGGGGCTGGGCCAGTACGACCTTTCCAAGATCGAGGTGGTGGGCGCCAAAATCGCCGAGGTGCAGAGGAAGTACCGGCTGCACGCCGACGTGGACCGTATGCTGGAGTGGCGCGGCCCCATGCAGGACCTGCCGCCCAACCTCGGCCACAACCGGCCCCCGATCGAAGAGGACCTCTCCGCCTACGCTTAGAGGCCTGCTTTCACTCGGACGGCACCGCGAGCAGGAGCCACCGGTCCGCCAGCTGCCATTGCTTTTCAAACTTGTCCCGCGAGAGCCGGCTCGGTTTGCTTCGGGTCGGGTCGTTCAGCCAGACGCGGCCATCTTCTGATCCCGCAACGACGACAAAGTGCAGTGCAGCTTTTGGCTTCGGCTTCAGCCCCACGATGACCGGCCTGCCTTTGGCCAGTTGTTGCTCCAAGTCGGACCATTCGCCGCGCAGTGTGTAAGCGCGAAAACCGCCCCCCTCCAAATACCGCCGCATGTCGGCCAACGCGATACCTTTCGCCGCCGGATTGTACAGTTGCCGGTACACGTCCTCAGGAGAGGGTTCGGCCAGCGTCCGCCCAGGCAACCGTTCCTTCCAGTAGTGCCACACCATGCTGACGCTCGCGGCACCGCAGCCGTTCCTTTCCTGCGTAAAGAAGGGCACCCTCAGCCGCTCAGCTCCCACTGGCGCCGTTGCGAAAGTCAACAGCAAGCACGCCAACTGATGACAGTCTGCCCCAGCTCATTTCAGAACCAGCACCAGCACAATGGCAGCCAGGGCAATGACTGCGTAAGTTAGATGAAGGTTGGAGAGGGCGCCGCCTTTGACTTCCCGGTCGGGCTCTTCGGCGCGCGCCGAAAGCGCTGATGCCTCCTGCTCCGTGAGAGGCTCAGGCGATTTTTCAGTTGCGCCCGCGGCTTGAGGAGCGGCGTTCTCTGTCGCGGGCAGAGCGCTCCGGTCGATTCTCTCCGCTGCGCTCCCCACCGGCGCCATCAGGTTCATAGTCAGAATCAACGCCAAGATCTTCGAGAACACTATGCACTACCTCCTGTACCAGGAAAATTTTCCAGAGCGGCTGTCAAAACTGCACGCTTTAACCCTCGTAGGAGGGCGATTTCGCCGTTCGCAGTCTTCTTAATGCAGGCGGAGTGCCGAATCGGCTCAACGCCAGCAGCAGAACCGCCAGGGCGGCATACCCGCCAGCCAGGCGCCAGGGAAGATTGTTGTCAAGCGCCCACGGCAGATACAGGCCGCCAGCCGGCTCCACTGAGTGGATCACTCCGAACAGGCTGAACACGGCACAGGCGCCCACGTAGAGTGCCGCGGCCGTCAACTGGCGGTCCACAAGCTTGGCTCCGAAGGCGCCCCACAGCATGGCAGTGAGAATGAAGCCGCCTCCCAACACCCTCACGATCGCGTAGTCATGAGCCAGCCCGGCCGGCAGATCGCCGGCAGTCAGCCGCAGCCCGCCGAGGATCGTGTTCCACTGGATCAACACCAGGTAGCCCAGGATGGGCAGAAACGAAAGAGTGATCGCCGGATAGTGCGCACGCGGGCAGGTCTGGAATGCCTGGGTCACGATTTCCAGACCCACGAATAGGAGAATCGGAGCCACCGCGGCCGGCGGCAAGGCGCCCACGAAGAACGAGATTAACCCGAACGCCCCTCCCAGGCCGACGAACAGGCCGCAAGCCAGGGTGTACCCCGCGCGGCCGCCCATGTGCTTGTAGGCCGGGTGGCCAATGTAAGGAGTGGACTGGGATACACCGCCGGTGATGCCTGCCAGCAAGGTTGCCACCGCCTCGGTCAGCAGGATGTCTCGCGTCTTGTACTCGTCTCCCGCCACCCGCGCGCTTTCGCTCACGTTGATCCCCCCGACGATCGTCAGCAGCCCGAAGGGGATGGCGATGGGCAGGAAATCCACTGCCCTCGCCAGCCCCTGCAGGAACCCGAGCGTCGCCAGCGGCGGCGTGAAGCTCCAGCCGGCGAGGCCGGAGAGCGGCGGAGCCTGGCCCAGAGCGTAGTACAGCAGCGTCCCGGCCAGCACGGCCATGGCCGCGCCGGGGAGATTCCCGGGCAGCCGCAGCCGGGCCACCAGCGTGTACAGCACCAAGCCCCAACGCCACCATCCCCACCACCGGCTGCGCAAAGATGTGCGTCAGCGGCAGGAAGCCCAGCAGGGCGATGCCGATCCCAGCGATGGACCCGAGCAGCCCGGCCTGAGGCACCACTCGCTGCACCCAGCTCCCCGGCGAATGACAGCGCCAGCTTGACCACCCCCATGAACATCATGGTCGCCATGCCCACCTGCCAGGCCACCATCGGGTCGCCGCTTTGCGCGTAAACCGGTCCCAACACTGCCAGCGCAATGCCGATGGTGGAGGGAGTGTCCAGCCCCAAGGGCATGGCGGTGACGTCCGTCCGGCCGGTGCGCCGGGCCAGCCGGCGGGCCATCCAGGTGTAGACCAGGTCGCCGAACATCACCCCCAGCGCCGTGCCCGGGATCATGTGGCTGAAGATGAACGCCCGCGGGAAAGGTACGCCGTTGTGCTGAAACCCTTCGAGCAGGACGGTCAGCAGCACCAGGTTGGTGACGTTGTCCAGCATCAGCCCGAAGAAGGCGTTCAGATCGCCTGCGCAGAACCAGGGATATTTTGCCCTCTGGGGTTTGCTGCTGCTGTCCATCTCAAGAGTCTCTCACCATGGCGGCCGGGCCGGCGCGGATCGCGGTTCCGTGTTCCACGCTACAATGGGGGTCTTCAAGGACCGGCCCGCAAAGAACAATCATGAAGGCACTCGCAGTTTCCATCGGGACAGTTGTACTGATTGCAGTGATGCTGGGGGCCGCTCCCGCAGCTTCGGGCCAGTCCGCCACGGCCGGAGGACTGGCCGGCAGCGTCAAGGATCCGGCCGGCGCTGCCGTGCCCGGGGCGAGCGTCACTCTGACCAATCAGGCCACGAATCAGGCGCAGACGGCGACCACTGACGCTGCCGGAAGCTTTCGATTCTCCCTGCTCCCCCCTGGGGCCTACGAGGTCAGGTTCGCGAGTCCCGGATTCAAGACCTCGCGGATGCCGTCCGTCGTCGTGAACGTCTCCGAGGTTCCGGTCCTGGACGCCGGCCTGGAGATGGGCGAGTCAACCGAGCAGGTCACATGCAAGTGCCAGCTCAGCATGGCCTCATCCTCGTCCGGCACCTTGGTCGACCAGAAGACAATCACTTCAGTCCCGCTGAACACCCGCAACTTCACGCAGGTGATGTCCATGTCTTCGGGCTCCGCCGCCGACGTGAACAACGCGGGGACGCTGGGACGGGGCACGTCGACGGTGAACGTGAACGGCAACACTACGGCCGGCTCTTACACCCTGGATGGCGCAGCCTCTCCCAGCGCGGCCCCCAATCCGGACACCATCTCCGAGTTCAAGATTCAGACCTCACAATATGATGCGCTGTACGGCGCGCAGGTCCCCAACACCAACCTGATCACCAAGAGCGGCGAGAACAGCTTTCATGGCGATGCTGTGGGAGTTCGTGCGCAACGATATTTTTAACGCCAACGCGTTTTTCCGGAACTGCCACCGGGCAACCCAAGCCGAACCTGAAACAGAATCAGTTCGGCGGCGCGGTAGGCGGACCGGTCAAGAGGAACAAGCTGTTCTTCTTCGGCTCCTTTCAGGGAACACGCCAGGTGAACGGGCTGGACAACACCTCCATCTCCAACCCCATCCTGCCCCCGCTGACTGGCGACCGCTCGGCATCCGCAATCGCCGCGCAGTTCTGTCCCGGCAACCACGTCCTCGCCGGCCGCACGGACCCGAGGTACCTGACGTTCGCAGGGGGAAAGCAACTCGATTGCGGCAACCAGAGCACCGCCACAACGGCGCCGATCAGCCCGGTCGCGCTGCGTATCCTGCAAATGAAGCGGTCCGATGGCTCCTATCTGATCCCCGTCCCGCAGACCATCCTCAATTCCGGAAGCAACGCCGGCCTGGGATTCTCCTCTTACAGCTATCCCTCCACATACCGAGAGAACCAGTACATGGCAAACGCGACTACGTGCTCTCGGCCAGGAACACGCTATCAGGGCGGGCCTATGCGGCCACGATCGACCAGTACCGATCCTTTGGATCACCTTCCGGCTACCCCGGCGCCCCGATTCTCCCGGACGCGGGCGCCGCGCAGGCGCTCACGGCCAGAGATTACGTTGCCAGCCTGAAGCTTACCTCCGTGCTGACGAAGAGCACCGTCAACGAGGCCCGGATGAGCTACACGCGTGCTCACAGCTATGCGTACGGCGTGAATACTCCGGCGGCATCCTCCCTCGGCATGACGCCTGTGGACCCGTTGCTCGACCAGCCGCCCGAAACTGTCGTCATGGGCCCGCTGGGGACCTTTCGCTTATTCGGAAGCATCGGGACTGATTTCACAACCTCGGCGGATATCTATTCGTGGTCGGATAATCTCTCCTGGGTCCGCGGAAGGCACACGATTCGCACCGGCGTCTTCATCCTCACTCAGGCCAACGGACGTCTGGATACCGGCACGGCGCGCGGAAAGATCTCATTTCAGACTTTCAGCGACTTCCTGCTTGGCTTAAGCGCCGCAGAGAATCTCAGCCCTTCGGGGCGCAGCAACATTCAGTCCGTCCAAGCCAACGAAGGCGTGGGACCGAATGGCGAGGTCGAATACCAATATCGCACCCGGTATGGCGCCAGCTACATCCAGGACGACCTCAAGGTGAGTTCGCGCCTCACGCTCAACCTCGGCCTTCGCTGGGAGTACATCGGGCCTGCCATCGATGCCCTGGGGACCATCGGCAACACCTGGCCTTCTCTCCTGGGCAAGGCTCCGATCCCGCCGGCTTCCGGCACCTTTGTCGGAAACACTGTGGCGGCGAATTACAGGCCCGGCCTTGTGAACCCTTACACGGGGAAGCCTTTCGGCTCGCCCCCGGAGGGAGTTCTGGTGCGGTCCACGAACAGCTTTTATGAGAATGACGCGCCCCTGGATACGTTTGCCCCCCGGTTTGGCTTTGCCTGGCTGCCGTGGGGCTCGCAGGGGCGCATTTCAGTGCGGGGCGGCTACGGCTGGTTTTATCAGACGCCGGTCTACAGCGGCAATGCCGCGGCTACTCCCATGTTCACTGCGCCGCCCTTCGCCCAGGGATTCACCAACGCGGATGCCAGCAACAGCCAGTCCTCGCTGCAGAAGCTGTTTCCCACCACGACGCTGGGCTTCGTTGCGCGGACGCCAACGTCACAGCTCTCTGACCGGGTAGCAGGCCCGACGTTCCTGGTCCCCAAGCTCCAGCAATGGAGCGTCAACACTCAAGTTCGCCTGCGGCGTACGCTTTCACTGGACGCCGGCTACGTCGGCTCGCATGGCACCCGCCTGCTGATGTCGCACGGTCTGAACCAGCCACTGCTGGCGAGTCCAGGGAATCCCATCAACTGCGGCTACAACGGCGTTGCGACTGAGTGCATCACCACCAACAGTTCCCTCAACGCCAAGCTGCGCGTCCCCATCCTGGGCGAGACGCCGACGGCGCTGACGGCGAGCCAGAACCTCGGCGCGTCCTGGTACCAAGGCCTGCAATTGACCCTGCGGAAACAGGCCTCCCGCGGCCTGACGTTTCAAGCCGCATACACTTTCTCCAGAACCACGAACAACACCGCGGTTTACAACGATCAGAACGACCTTTCGGACAATTGGGCGCGCGCCTCGTTCGACCGCACGCACCGCCTGATCACAAACTTCGACTATCAGTTGCCGGCCCCAATCCGGGCGCAAGGACTGGCCGGGACGCTGCTGAAGGGCTGGTCGCTGGCCGGAATCGTTATCGTCCAGAGCGGGCTGCCCATGACGCTCACCGACCCCAACGGAGGAGGCGTCTACGGCCGCGCCGGAGTCTCCACGATCACGCTTTGTCCTGGCGCTTCCGCTGCGAGCCTGTCGACACCGGGCGGCGATCTTTCCAGGCTGGGCCGGTGGATCGATACTTCAGCCATTTGCGCCCCCGCCGCCGTGGGGTCCGATGGAGCGACGGGTTACGGCAACATTGGGCCTAGCGTCATGAACGGACCCGGCCAGTTAAACACGGACTTCTCTCTTGGCAAGACGACCAGGGTAGGCGGCCTCCGGGAAGATGCCGTGCTGGCGTTCCGCATGGAATTCTACAACGCGCTGAACCACGCTCAGTTCGCCAACCCCGGCACGGCACTTGGGACCGCGAGCTTCGGCGTGATTACGCAGACCTCCCTCGCCCCCCGCCTGATCCAATTCGCCCTGAAGTATCTTTTCTGATATGCAGCGATGCGCGGAGGCGTGTCACAAGGTTGACTATTTTCAACGGGCTTGACAGAAGTCGTGACCTTGGCGCCAGCGACTCCAGCTGACGATCCCCAATTCCGGTTGAGGGGGGTCGGGGAGCATCGAGAGCAATTCGAGCATGTTGCCATCCGGGTCGCGGAAATAGAGCGATGCGGCGGGCATCCAGGCGAGTACCACGGGTTCCTCCGTGGGCGCCCCCCAAAAGTCGAGCGGAACAACATCAGCAGCCCGAAGGCGCACGGGTGCATCCAGCAGGTCCCGGAGATCCGACCTGAAGGCAAGGTGAAGATTCAGCCTCTGGGGACCCGTCCCGACCTCCCACAAACCGAGCATTGAGTTGCCGTGCCCGCCAATCCAGTAAAACGCAACCTTCCGTTCCAAAAACACCTCCGCAAGTTCCAATCCCAGAACTTGGCCAAAGAAGGTCATGGAGCGTTGCAGATCCACGACTGTCAGATGGGTTTCGAAGAGATCGCGGACAGGAACCATGCTAGCCTCCACGTTGCATGATGCGGGCTAAGGCGATCTGACTACTTCAGAAGTGCGGCGAATTGCTCCAACTCGCTCCCGTTCAGATCAGATGCCACCCAGTATGTCATTCCCGCGCGGGACCAATGAACCACGTTGTAACCCTGGCGCGACTCGGCTCTTTCCCCTTCATCGGAGCCGTTCCCCGAGGGCCAGATGAAGACGTTGATCAGATGTTTCCTCCGCTGGTAGACCAAGGCTGCCACCGGCCGGCTGCCGACGTAGTCCAGGCGTCCGCCGACCAGAGGAAAGCCATCGGCGGCGAGGTCCTTCACTGTCGGAGAATAGTCGAGTTTTCCGTTAAACCATGGCTTCACGGTGTGCTGATCGGAAGACGGCACATCCGTAAGATGATTCGGCATCAATGATCGGATGTGGCTGGAGACAACCTCCCGGGCGATTGTGTCCTCCATCGGACCCGGTCGATAGGCGGGCTGCACTCTCCAGATCGCGACCGCAATCACCGCAAAAGAAGCCGCGACGGCGAGCCACCGGCCGGACCACCACCAGGAAAACAGTGACCTGGTCCTGCCTCCCTCCCGGCTCTCACGTTCGAGCACCGCACCGTGAATCCGCTTGTGTAAGCCTTCTGGTGCAGCAAAGTACAGCGGGCCTGAATGCAAGGCAGAACGCAACGCCAGGTGGTTCTCACGAATCCTTGCGCAGGCCGGACATGCCCGCAGGTGGCTCTCGATCTCCAGGCTCTTTACAAGATCCAGCTCACGGTCAACATAGCCGTCAATGAGGATTTCTGCTTCGTCGCAGTTCATGCTAGGACTCCATCCTCGTACGCATCGCCAGTTGCTGCTCAAGCCGTTTGCGGGCCCTCGCCAGGCGTGACATCACCGTCCCGATCGGCAGATCCGCAATGGCGGAAATCTGCTTGTAGGACATGCCTTCCAGCTCGCGCAGGATCAAGACTTCGCGAAACTCGATCGGCAACTGCTCCAGAAGTTGTTGAAGCAACTCCCGGTCGGCCTTTTGCAATAGCACGACTTCGGGGTTCGTCGTGTCTGCCTCGACGCTGTGTATCTGCTCTTCAAAAACGGTATCGAGCTCCTGGGCCCGGTTCTTCTTCAGCCATGTGTAGCAGGTGTTTCGGACGATGGCCAGCAACCACGCCCGGCCGTCCTCGCCTTGAAAACTGTGGAAGAACGTCAACGCCCGCAAGCAGGCTTCCTGGACCATGTCTTCGGCGTCCTGCTCATTGCGCACCAGCCAGCGCGCCAGATTGTATGCGGCGTCGAGGTGCGGCACGACCGCCTGGTCAAAGCGTGCGAGTTTCCCCGTATCCTGCACTCGCGTCCTTCCCCTCGGTTCAGCACATTGTATAGGACCCAGAAACCAGCGGATTTATTCCCCACTGTACCGCACGAGAAGCTGAAACGAGGACCGCGACGCCAAAGTTTGCATTAGTTGCTTTGAGCTCAACCTCGGGAATATTTCCCCGGGCATACCTGTCTTGCACGCCAGAGGAGTTCTTCAAGATGCGATTCATTACGCAAGACCATGAACACGACGGCGTCGACCGCCGCGGGTTCCTCAAGTGTATGGCCTGGGCAGGCACCGGCGCCCTGTGCGTCGTCAACGGCGGTGTGTTGAAGTCCTACAGCCTGAGCGATATGGGCAAGCAAGCCACCCGCGCATCTCGCGGGCGAACTGAGTTTCGTACAGATCAGCGATAGCCACATCGGCTTCAACAAAGCAGCGAACCCGGACGTGGTCGCCACGCTCAAGGTGGCCATCGCCAGGATCAACGCGCTGACGACGCCGCCCGCGTTCGTCATCCACACGGGCGATCTCACGCAACTTTCCAAGCCCGACGAATTCGACACGCTGAGCCAGGCGCTCAAGAGCATCCGGACGAGACCAGATCTTCTACGTGCCGGGAGAGCACGATGTCCTCGATGACAGCGGCCAGCCATACCTGGAGCGCTTCGGCAAGGGTACGCAGGGAGACGGCTGGTACAGCTTCGATCAGAAGGGCGTGCACTTCGTCGGTCTGGTCAATGTGGTGGACCTCAAGGCCGGCGGGCTTGGCACGCTCGGACCCAGGCAACTGGAATGGCTGGAGAAGGATCTGGAACGCCTGCTCGAGCAGCACGCCGGTTATCGTGTTCGCTCACATTCCACTCTGGACGGTTTATCCCGAGTGGGGGTGGGGCACGGAGGATAGCGAGCGGGCGCTCTCCTATCTTCGACGGTTCGGCTCCGTCACGGTGCTGAACGGTCACATCCACCAGACGATGCAGAAAGTGGAAGGGAATATCACCTTCCACACCGCGATGTCGACCGCCTTTCCGCAGCCCCAGCCGGGCACTGCGCCGGGTCCGGGACCGATGAAGGTTCCGGCAGACAAGCTGCAGAGCTTACTGGGCGTGACGGAGGTCAATTACCGGCGCGGCAACCGCACTCTGGCGATTGTGGACGCGCCGTTGCAGGGTTGAGGGCCAGGCGAATCTCACAAAAGGAGAATCGAGAAATGAGAAACAAACCGTTTTACTTGGTGTTATTGCCGGAAGCCTGCTGTGTGCAGTCTTGCTGGCGGCCGCTGCTCAGGGGCAGCCGCGCACCGGCACTCCGGAGAAAAGTGACAAGTACCAGGTGACGATCGACAACTTCAAGTTCGCGCCGGCAATCTTGACCGTTCCGGCCGGCACGAAGATCACCTGGGTGAACCGCGACGACGCTCCCCATAAAGTCGTGAGCGCCGGCAAGACATTCCCCGCCTCGCCGGTCCTGGACACCGGCGATGGCTATTCGTTCAGCTTCGCCAAACCCGGAACCTACGACTACTTCTGCTCGCTCCACCCGAAGATGGTCGGCAAGATCGTTGTGCAATAGCCGAAGCCGATCCACGGGACCGCGTGAAGGACCTTGGTGAAATGTTTACTTCGAAACAGGGATTTCTGGGCACGGGCGCTCCATTCAGCGCAGATCTAAACCTGATCGTGCAGCTAGCGATGGGCCTGGCGCTGGCCGCCGGCGGCGTGCTCGCGCGACGGAAGCTCTACCGAGCGCACGCCATCTGTCAGACCGCGGTGTTGCTGATGAACCTGGTGATGATCGCGCTGGTGATGTGGCCGTCGTTCCAGCAACAGGTTGCGCCCGCACTGGCCCGGCATCTGGCCCGGCGTTACTACTTCGTAGCCGCTGCCCATGGCGCGCTCGGGATCGCGGCCGAGTTGCTCGGCCTGTACATCCTGCTGGCGGCCGGAACCGAGGTCCTCCCCCGCCGCTTGCGGTTCCGGCGCTGGAAGGCTTGGATGCGGTCCGAGTTGGCTCTTTGGTGGATGGTCGTGATAACGGGAGTTTGGGTATACCACGTCTGGTACCCGGCGCTGCCGTGATGGTGAAGGGATAGTCTGCGTGCAATCACCTCGGATGCCTTAGGGAGTCGCGGTGAGGTCCGTGCGCGCGAAGTCGTCGCCTGTGTACAACAGAGGGAGGCCGGACAGACGGGCGACCGCGTAGGTGAGACAATCCCCGAAGTTCAGAGCCGCCGGGTGCCGTCCCTTGCCGAACCTCTCGAAGGCGTCCACCGCGACCTCGTAGTGCTCCGCGGTAAAGGGGATCACCTCGACCTCCATCTCCCGCAGGAAGCCACTCAGCAGCCGGCCTCGGATCCCGGCCGAGCCTGGAGGACAACACCATGGCTGTCTCCAACAACGTTGGGGTCCCAACGGCCAACATGGGAGCAGCAGAAGCACGTCGAACGACCTCTTCATGGCCGATCTCTTCCAGTCAGCACAGAAACAATTGCAGAGGAGTCCAGATATCACGCTTCCGCCTCACTCACTAGAACCCACCCGGCCCGTACCCGAGAATCGCCTCCTTCTCCTTCCTTGGAGATGGGGGGTCTTCCCCGCAACTCCTTTGGAATGGAGGGCCACATCTCGGTACGAAGGAATCGCAGCAACCGCTCCGCCTTGCCGGGGTCAACCCTGCGGATGGCGAGCCTCTGCCGGCGCTCTTCCAGCGCCCGCCGGATGGCCTCGGTCTTGGTTTCGTGGGCCATGGCGGCGACTTCGGCCGCCAGCCTCACCACCTCGGGGTTCTTGATGTTCAGGGCCATGGTATACGTACACCATTAATTATACCATGGTACCTACAGCGCCATGGCCTTCAGCGCCTTCAGGCGGTCGCGCAGCGCCGCGGCCTTCTCGAACTCGAACTTGCGGGCGGCCTCCCGCATCCGCTCTTCGAGTTCCGCCAGGAAGCGCGCGCGCTCCTCCGGCGCGTCATCGACGTCCACTTCCTCGTCCTCGGCTTCGAGCGGCACCGTCACGTAGTCGCCCTCGGCCATCGCCACCAGGCTCATGTCGATCGGCTTGATGATGGACTGCGGCGTGATGTTGTTCTCCTCGTTGTACTGCGGTCTGGACTGCGGCGCCGGCGGTTGGTTTCGTCGATGGCGCTGGCGCATGCTGTCGGTCATCACGTCGGCGTAGAGGATGGCCTTGCCGTTCACGTTGCGCGCCGCGCGGCCCATGGTCTGGATCAGCGACCCCGCCCGACCGCAGGAAGCCCTTCCTTGTCGGCGTCCAGGATCGCCACCAGCGAGACCTCGGGCAGGTCCAGGCCCTCGCGCAGCAGGTTGACGCCGATCAGCACGTCGAACTCGCCGCGCCGCAGGTCGCGCAGGATCTTGACGCGGTCCAGCGTCGCGACCTCCGAGTGCAGGTAGCGGCAGCGCACGCCGACCTCGGAGTAGTACTCCGCCAGATCCTCCGCCATGCGCTTGGTCAGCGTGGTCACCAGCACGCGCTCGTTGCGCTCGGCGCGCTGCGCGGATCTCGCTGCAGCAGGTCGTCCACCTGGCCCTTGATCGGGCCGCACCTCGACTTCCGGATCGATCAGCCCCGTCGGCCGGATGATCTGCTCGACCACCACGCCGGCCGACTTGGTCAGCTCGTACGGCCCCGGCGTCGCCGAAACGTAGATCACCTGGTTGACGCGGTGCTCGAACTCCTCGAAGGTGAGCGGCCGGTTGTCGAGCGCGCTGGGCAGGCGGAAGCCGAACTCCACCAGCGTCTCCTTGCGCGAGCGGTCGCCGTGGTACATGCCGCGAAGCTGCGGCACGGTCTGGTGGCTCTCGTCGATGAACAGCAGCGCGTCCTGCGGCAGGTAGTCGAGCAGCGTCGGCGGGGCTTCGCCCGGCAGCCGGCCGGAGAAGTGGCGCGAGTAGTTCTCGATGCCGTGGCAGTAGCCGATCTCGCGGATCATCTCCAGGTCGAACATGGTGCGCTGGTAGAGCCGCTGCGCCTCGACCAGCTTGCCCTGCTTCTCCAGTTCCGCCTTGCCACCACTCCAGCTCCTCTCGATGCTCGCGAGCGCCTTCTCGCGCGTCTCCTCGCTCATCACGTAGTGCGTCTTCGGGATAGATGGGCAGCCGCAGATAGGTCTGCCGCACCTGCCCGAGCAGCGGGTCGATCTGCGACAGGCTCTCGATCTCGTCGCCCCACAGCTCGATGCGGTAGGCGTAGTCGTCGTAGGTGGGATAGAGCTCGATCACGTCGCCGCGCACGCGGAACGTGCCGCGCCGGAAATCGGCGTCGTTGCGCTCGTAGAGGATCTCCACCAGCCGCCGCAGGATCTGCTCGCGCGAGATCTTCTGGCCCTTCTCCAGCATGAGCAGCATGCCGTAGTAGGCTTCCGGCGAGCCCAGGCCGTAGATGCAGCTCACGCTGGCGACGATGACGCAGTCGCGGCGCTCGAACAGGGACTTGGTGGCCGACAGGCGCAGCTTGTCGAGCTCGTCGTTGATGGTGGCTTCCTTCTCGATGTAGACGTCGCCCGAAGGGATGTAGGCTTCCGGCTGGTAGTAGTCGTAGTAGCTGACGAAGTACTCGACGGCGTTCGCCGGGAAGAACGTCCGGAACTCGTGGTAGAGCTGCGCGGCCAGCGTCTTGTTGTGCGCCAGCACCAGCGCCGGCCGGTCCGGCGCTGCTCGATGACCTTGGCCATGGTGAAGGTCTTGCCGGAGCCGGTGACGCCGAGCAGCACCTGGTGCTGTCTCGCCGTCGCAGACGCCGCGGACGAGCTGCTCGATGGCCTGCTCCTGGTCGCCGCGCGGGCGGTAGTCGACCACCAGACGAAAGCCCATCGACTTCAGTATAGGGACTTGCGATGGGCCAGCCGCACCAGCCGCTCGTATTCGGCGTTGAATTCGCAGCCGATGAGGGCGACCGCCGCCAGCACGTACATCCACACCAGCAGCGCGATGGCCGCGCCGATGCTGCCGTAGAGCACGTTGTAGTCGGCGATGTTGCGGACGTACCAGGCGAAACCGACGTGGAGACCAACCAGAGCAACGTGGCCACCATCGCGCCGGGCCACACAAAGCGCCAGCGCTGCGGGCGGTTCGGTCCGAGGTAAGTACAGCGTGGCGGCGACCACGACGTTGGCCGCCAGGGCGACGGCGTAGCGCGCAGCCGTGGCGGCCAGTCCCACCCAGGTCTGGATTTCCTGCCCGGCCGTGACCACGCCCAGCCAGCGCATCACCACCTGCTCGGTTCGGTTGCCGAACAGGACCAGGCCCGACGCCAGAACGACCGGGCAGCGCCGTCGCCAGCACCAGCAGAATCGCCATGCCCTGATGCCGCAGGAACGGCCGCCCGGCGGGGATGTGGTAGACCGCCTGGAACCCCTCCATCAGGCTGGTCATCACCCGAGAGGCCGCCCAGATGGAGATCAGCGTCGCCGCCACCAGCAGCGAGACCGGCCGCGCGCCGCTGACGCGGAAGTTCTCGAGCACCGGGCTCTCCGTACCCGGGCGGCACCACGTGGGAAAGCGCGCGGTAGAGGATGCGGGAGATGGGCTCGGCGCGGACCTGAACCAGAATCGTCGCGGTCGCCGTCAACAGCGGGAAGAAACAGAGCAGAGCCGAATAGGCCGCGCCCTTGGCGGTCCCGAAACAGCCGTCCTCGATAGGCCAGGATTAAGGACCGGCGAAACAGCCACCAGTAGTTGCGCAACGCAATCCCCAAACAGCCAGTTTACAGCGCGTGCAGCAGAATCTCGCGCAGCTCGTCCAGAGTGAGAGCGATAGGATTCGCCCTTCATGCTGCTCGCCTGGGAGGCGTTCTCCACCAGCGACCGGCACGTCCTCCGCACGGATCCCGTAGGCGCTGAGCGGAGGAATCTTCAGAGCCCGTGACCAGGCTGCTGGTCCACTCGATTCCGTCCTCAGCCTCGGCACCGGGCCGTCCAGTGAGGATGGCCGCGACTTGCCGGTAGCGCGTCGAGCGCCGGGCTGCCGGGAGCGCGGGCGCGCAGCGCACGGATGTTGGCGTCCATGACGTGCGGGCAGCAGCGCCGCGCAGACGGCCCCGTGCGGTGCGTCGAATGCGCCGCCGATGGGCGCGGCGAATCCGTGCACGGCGCCCAGACCCGCGTTGGCCAGCGCCAGGCCGCCGAACAGGCTGGCCAGCGACATGTCCAATCGGGCTTCCCCATCGCGTCCATCGGCGAAGGCCCGCGGAAGGCTGCGGGCGGCCCGGCGCATGCCCTCGACACAGAGCGAATCCGTCATCGGATTGGCTCGCGAGGAAACGTAAGGCTCGATGAGCTGCGTGAGCGCGTCCAGCCCGGTGCTGGCCGTGACCGCGGGCGGCAGGTCGTATGTCAGCTCAGGATCGACCACCGCCAGCCGGGCGAGCATGAACGGGCTTCGCAGGCTGGCCTTGACCCGGTGTTCGGGAGAGGCCAGAACCGCGTTGCGCGTCACCTCCGACCCGGTGCCGGCCGTCGTCGGCACGGCGATGAAGGGCAGCGAGGGCTTCTCCAGGGCCTGGCCCTTGCCGACCACCTCCAGGTAGTCGAGAGGTTCGCCGCTGTTGGGGACCAGCGCGGCAATGGCCTTGGCCGCATCGATGGCGCTGCCGCCGCCGACGCCGATCACCAGGTCGCAGCGTTCTTCACGGGCGAGTTGCACGCCCTGGCGCACCAGGTCCACCGTCGGCTCTCCCGGAACGGCGAAGCAGGCGCACTCGAGGCCCAGCCCGTTGGCTAATTCCGGCCGAGAGCCGGTGACGACCAGGGCCCGCACGCCCATCTCCCTGGCGGCCGGGGCGATTTCGCGCAGAGTCCCGGGGCCGAAAACGATCCGTGTCGCGGTTGCGAACTCGAAGCGCATGGCCTACCAACCCTCCTCGCCGGGAAAGACGGCCGAGTACTTCACGCTGGTGCGCGGCTCCGCCATCATGGAGGCGACGGTGTCCCGCCACACCGCGTAATGTGCCGTCTCCTTGTGGGCGACCGTAGCCTCGGGCGTGCGGTAGGCCTCGACCAGAACGAAGCGCGCGGGGTCATCCGCCTGCTGGAAGACGTCGAAGCGGGCGATGCCCGGCTCCTTCACGCTGTTGCGGGCATTCTCGGCGGTCGCCGCGCGAAAGGCGTCGACGGACTCCGGCTTGACGTGGACATGGACGTGGACGATGAGCATGTCCACTATTATCTGCCGGGGACGCCGGCTTTTCAAATCCACCCGTGCGCCATGTAGTAGCCGATCTTGGCCGTCTCCACGACCAGGTCCAAAAAAGCCGGCCAGCGGCCTTGCCAGCGCGTGGCTCGTTTGATGGCGTCGGGAAAGGGGCGGGGCTCGAAAACGATGCCCGCTTTACGGAAGGCCCTGGCGGCCCGGAACATGTGGTAGTCACTGGTGAGCAGCACCTTCCGGCCGGGCGAGTCCCGGAGCATCCGCGTGACCTCCAGCGCGCTTTCCCGGGTGCTGCCGGAGCGGGTTTCCGTCCGGATGATCCCGCCCGGCACACCGCTGGCTTCCAGGAAGGTCCGCATTGCGAGTGCGGAGGACTCGTTCTTCTCCGCCTCCGCCGCTCAGGACGATTTCCCGCACGCCCCTCCCCTCCCGGTAGACCAGCACAGCATACACCGCCCGCCAGTAGGAACTCTCGCCCAGGATCGAGGAGTCCATGCCCGACCCCGTCAGAACCACTAACACCTCGCCCGGCGGATCGTTCCACGGGCCGGCCAGCAGCCGCGCCCACCAACTCACAAGCGGAGTGAAGGTGACCAGAACCAGTAACAAGCCCAGAGCCGCCAGGAGTCTCAGGGGCCAGCGGAAAGGCGACATTTAACCCGCGCTACATAGTGTAGGCGAAACCAGCGGAGATCTCGTTCATCTTCAGCCAGCCTTTCGGCGCGGTGGTAAAGAAGTCGGGCTTGGGCGAGCCGTACTGGCGGAAATCCAGCCGCATGAGGAAACGGTCCGAGACTTTGGCCTTCACCCCAGCTCCGTAGTTCAAGCCGAACTTGGTCGAGCCGCCTCCCTGACTTACCGACAAGCCGGGAAAGATGAAGTTGGTGAACTGCACGCCTCCGGCGATGAAGGGCCGTACCCGGGAGCCTTCCGGCCTGGCGTACAGCAGGAAATCGTAGAAGCCCTGGTGCGCCGCCGTGCCGATGGTGCCCCCCACCGCGGGCGCGTCCCAGTTGGTCCGAACGTATGCGTAACCTACTTCGTGACCCAGGTAGGAATGCGTGTTCACGGTGATGCGAAACCCGAACCGGAAACCGTTGCTCAACTTGATCGTGCCAAACTGGGGGTCGTTGGCCACCAAAGTGTTGTTAGACAGCCGGCTCGCCCCTGCGCTCGCGCCCAACTCGAGAACCTGAGCAGAAGCCAATCCAACCATCAACAGAAGCAGAAACACCACTACCAACATTCGCATTGGGCTCATACTTCTATACTAAACGACTACAACGTGAATTTCTCCGGGACCGTGGACGCCCCGGATGAGGATCTGCTCGATGTCAGCCGTGCGGCTTGGACCGGTCACCAGGACCATGGAGGAGGTCAGTTCGTTGGGAACCGGCAAGAGCGTGAACAACTCGTCCAGTCCGGTGAGGAATTGGTCCCGCGATATGACCGCGATGTGCACCGGCGGAACCAGTGAGATCATGCGCGCCTCTCTGGGGGAAGAGAGCATGACCAGCGTTCCCGTGTCCGCCAGCGCGTAATCGGCGCTGGTGATGCCAAAATCCGCGGTGGCGCACAGGTCGCGCAATTCCCG
Organism: Bryobacterales bacterium; assembly: GCA_963744775.1. GTDB lineage: Bacteria > Acidobacteriota > Terriglobia > Bryobacterales > Bryobacteraceae > CAVUVG01. Next base: position 201,524 of record CAVUVG010000018.1, on the reverse strand, counting down.
TTCCGCCGTGACTCCGGTGCGGACCCCGGCCAGCGACGTGATTCCGCAATCCCGAAGCAAGGGCGCATTGGAGGCGACCGCTGTCTTGCCCTCCACCAGCGCCGCCACGTAGGCGCAGGCGCCGGCCTGAGAGGAGGCCCGGTAGACCTTTCCGGCCAGGGCCTCGAGCGCCTCGGTAAAACGCGCTATGCGAGACTCGAGATCCATCTCCGGCAGACGCAGACGCACGGGCGGGGCTTCCGAAGGCGGCTGCCCGGAACTGCGCCCCAGAGAGGTCCGTACTTTGTGGAGAACGTGCTCCCGTGACATGGCTAACGGCTCCCTCCCTTGCGTGCCTTCCACAGTTGCCGGAAGCTCTTCGGTGGCATTGGAGGCAGATCCCGTTCGCTGGTCCAGGCGCCAAGCGGGCCGACGTTGGGCGTGAACGGCACGCGGCGGAGCCACTGATCTCCTCCCGGACTTCGCATCACCAGCGACCCCATTCTCCCCGCCAACTGGAACAGCCGCGGGTGGCGCATGAGCCACGCCCATCCGCGGAAGGCAAGCCGCTCCAGCTTGGACTGTCCCTCGCGCGTCTTAGCTTTCACGACCTCGCTGCGAAGGTCCAGCAGTAGCTTGGGAATGTCGATCTTGACCGGGCACACCTCGGCGCAGGCGCCGCACAGGCTGGAGGCGAACGGCAGCCAGGGGTCTTTTTGGATGCCCCGGAACTGCGGGCTGATGACCGAGCCGATGGGCCCGGAATAGACCCAGGGATAGTTGTGCCCGCCGATTTTGCGATACACGGGACAGTGGTTGAGGCAGGCGCCGCACCGTATACAGTACAGCGACTGGCGCTTCTCACGGTCCGCCAGCAGCCTGGTGCGGCCGTTGTCCAGCAGAACGACGTAGAATTCCTCGGGGCCGTCGATCTCGCCCTTGCGCCTCGGCCCGCTCAGAATGGAGGTGTAGACCGTCAGCGGCTGGCCGGTCGCGCTGCGGCCCAACAACTTCAGGAAAACAGCCAGATCCTGAGCGCGCGGGATGAGCTTCTCGATGCCGGCCACGGCGACGTGAATTCTCGGCATCGTGGTGCACATCCGCCCGTTGCCCTCATTGGTCACCGTGACAATCGCGCCGGAGTCGGCCACCAGGAAATTGGCCCCCGACACGCCGATGTCCGCCGACAGGAACTTCTCCCGCAAAACCGCGCGGGCGATCTTGCACTGCTTCTCCGGCACGGTCTCACGGGCCACGCCGAGAGTCTTCGTAAACAGATCGGCCACGTCGTGGCGAGTCAGATGAAGGGCGGGCGCGACAATGTGGTAGGGACGGACCCGGGCCAATTGAACGATGAATTCGCCGAGATCCGTCTCGACGACCTCCAAGCCCTCCCGTTCCAGGTGCTCGTTGAGTTCTATCTCCTCGCTGGTCATCGATTTGACCTTCACGAGCAGCTTGGCGTCCTTTTCCCTTGCCAGACTGGCCAGGAACTCGGCCACCTCCGCGCCTTCCTTGCACCAGATCACCTTGCCGCCGTGCGCGTTGACCTGGGTTTCGAACTGTTCGAGGTAGAAGTCGAGGTTGTCCAGAGTCTGCTTCTTCAGGGCCTGCGCCTGGTTGCGCAGTTCCTGGTAATCAGGCAGGGCGGCCGCTGAAACCACCTGGCTTCGGTGGCTCATCAGCCGGCCCGTGGAGGAGTAAATGGCAGCTTGGAGGTTCGGGTTCGCCAGCGTCTCTTGGATCGTCTTCTCTGGTATGGCACTCATGGCGAATCCTCAGCGGGCGGCCAGCACCTGGGCCAAGTGCAGTGTTTTCACGGGAAGTCCGGCCCTGGAGAGAGCGCCTTTTAGCTGCAACAGGCAACTGGCGTCCACCCCCACCACCGCGTCCGCTTTGGTCTTGAGGATGGACTCGATCTTGGTGCGCGACATCCCCCCGGATATGGATGGGAATTTAACCGAAAAGGTTCCGCCAAACCCGCAGCATTCCTCGGGGATGTCCATCTCGCTCAGGGTCAAGCCCTTGACGTGCGAGAGCAGCCGCCGCGGTCCCTCTTTGATCTGCAATTCCCGCAGGCCGTGGCAACTGTCGTGGAAGGTCACAGTCCCGTCGTAGCGCGCGCCCAGATCCTCTACTCCGGCCACCTCCAGCAGAAACTTGCTGAATTCCCAGACGCGGGGAGTCAGCTGCCGGACCTCTTCCAGCCACTCCGGCTGCTTACCGAAAAGCTCCGCGAAGTGGTGCGTAATCATCGAGGTGCAGGAGCCGGAGGGGACCACCACGTACTCCGCGCCGCGCAAAACCTCGAGACACCGGCAGGCGACTTCCCGAGCCTCTTTACGGTAACCGGAATTGAAGGCGGGCTGCCCGCAGCAAGTCTGGTTCTCGGGAAAGTCGACGGTGTAACCGAGGCGCTCCAGAATGTCCGCGGTAGCCAGGCCAACTTCTGGAAACAACTGGTCGACAACACAAGTTACGAACAACGAGACGCGCTTCGGCATGAATGTGAAATTGTACCACCCGGCGTCCGGCGCTACTTCTTCGCGGGAGCGGCCGGCGGCTTGGCGGGCGGAGCCGCAGGGGTCCCGGCAGCCGGAGCCGCCCCTGGGACCGGGCTGTTCTTGTCGTATAGAGCGATGATGTCGCTGGTAATTTCGATCGAAGTCGCCGCATACAACACCGGCGACTGCTGTGAGCTGATGTCCAGGATCAGCGAGTACCCGTTGTCGCGCGCGTACTTGTCGATCACCACCTGCATGCGCTCCAAAACGCCCTGCAGGATGCGGTCCTGGTCCTGTTGAAAGTCGGCCTGGGCATCCTCGGTCTCGCGGTTCAAGGCCTTCGTCTTCTGATCGATGTCGCGAGTGAGCGTCTGCTTGGCTTCATCGCTCATGGTGTTGTTGCCGCGGCTGAGCTGCTCGCGCAGGGATTGAATCTCGGCCTGCCGCTTTTCAAGCTCACGTCGCTTGGGTTCGTAGCGGGTCTGCAGATCCGCGGCCGCTTTTTGCCCCTGCTGCGTGCCGGCGATCGCGCCCTGAAGGTTGAGGATTCCGACTTTGCCCGGCGGAGTTGCGGATTGCCCGAAAGCGCCCGCGGCGAGGCAGCAGATCAGTAGAACCGGAAACAGAATTGTCTTGTTCACAGAGATACTCCTGAAACGAGTTTCGATGATAGCACAGGGCGGGAAAGCATTGGCTCAGAAGGTGCGGCCCACCGTGAAACGGATGGTCCTCGGGTCCTCAATCCAGGGCAGGGACTGGCCGTAACTGACGACGGCATTGGTGAAAGTGGCCTGGTTCGGGAAAAGGGAGCGGTCGAACACCACGGGCGGCTGGATCAAGCGGTGCACCCGGGTGGGATTGTAGGCCCAATACAGGCGGAACGGCGCGTTGACCACGGGCATCATCACCTGAAACTCGATGCCGGTCGACGTGCGCAGTTGCTGCATGCCGGGCGCGATGATCGCGCGGCCGTTGAAGCCCGCCTGGGGGAACTGGCCGTTCAGATCCGACACGCGACTGGGAACCATGGTGACCTGGCTCGGGCGAACAATCTTGTTGGCCCCGGCGTCAAAGAAGAACGCCAGATTCACCGGTCCGGCGATCGGGATCCGGTACTCGAAGTTTCCAACCAGTTGCGTGTCACCCCCGGCGGATGTGAGCTGGTACACGGGAATGGTCTGCGTCACGGGGACCGATTGGAGCGTGCCGTTCACGATGGCCTTCTGACTGCGGGCCGAGCCGTCGTCGTTCAGCACGTTGATCGTGGCCTGGCTAGGAACGAATACCAGCGGGCTGATGCCCCAGATCTCGAACCCGCGGACATCCTGCTCCCCGCCCATGTAGAAACGGCTGAAAGGAGGCGCCAGTTTGCCTCCGTAGCCCGTCAGGAAACTCCCCATGGCCCGCATGCCAATGACGTGATTCTTCATGAACCCGGCGCGGAAATACGTGGTGCTGATGGAGGGGCGAATCATGTTCACGTTGCCGCCCAGCGGTCCGCCCGAGTACTCCATCGACAGGAAAAGGCTCTTGCCGCGGGTCGGGGTGATGGGATGGTCGACCGTATTGTAAGTGTAGGAGGGGATAATCTTGCTGGTCTTGATGCCCGCCAGCGAATTCGGCCCGCCGATGCCCTGTTGGAAGTTCAAATACTCGAAGTAGGCTTTGGCGGCGTCCGTCAGCACGGAGATATTGGAGACGTCATAGCCGTAAGTCAGCCCCACCCGCGCGAACGTTCGCTTCAGCGGGTAGCTGGTGAAGACCGTGAAACCGCGGCCGTTGGAGACGTAGTTGAGCAGGTTGTTGCTACCCAGTTGGTTGTAAAGGGGAGCCAGGTTGCGGCCGGACAGCAGCGACACCTCGCGGCCCTGGTCGAAATTGAACCGCTGCATGTAGATGGTGAAGCCGGTGCTGATCGGACGGTCGAACAGGTAGGGCTCCGTGAAACCCAGTGTGGCGCTGCGGATGCGGTCGCCGATCTGCGACTCCAGGCTGAGCGTCTCGCCCAGGCCGAGGAAATTGTTGGTGGCGTAATTGAAGCCGACGAAGCTGCCGGCAATGCCCGAGACGCCGCCCTGCAGGCCCACCGTGTTCTTGCCGCGCTCTTTCACCTTCAGCGCGATGTCCACGGTGCTGGTCCTGGTGTCGCGCTTGATGTCGGCGGCCTCCTTCTCCTTGAGCGTCTCAAAGTAGCCCAGCTGATTCAGGCGCAGGATGCTCAACTCCCACATGCGCGAGCTGAAGATGTCGCCTTCGTCAATGAGCAGCTCGCGGCGGATGACCTTGTCGCGCGTCGTCGAGTTGCCCGTGAAATCGATGCGGCGCACGAAGAACTGCTTGCCCTCGTCGACGTTAAGCGTCAGATCGATCTTGTCCGAATTGGGGATGGGCTCGATATTGGGCTCGGGCACGAAGTCGATGTAGCCAAACTGGCCGTAAAGCTTCTGCATCTCCTCGATGCCCTTGCGGAGCTTGGCGGTGGAGAATACCTCGCCCGGCTCCATCTTGAAGACATCCCGCGTCAGGAAGTCCGTGGTTCGGAACAGCTTTACGCCGGTGTAGCTGATCTTGTTGAGATGGTAGCGGCGGCCTTCTTCCACCACGACACTCACGTCGGCGCGTTTGCCGGGGCTGTTCATGTAGAAGATCGGCACGCGGAACTTGCCGCCGCCGACGTCACGGACGGTCACCTTATGACTGACGGCCCGGGCTGTGAAGTAGCCCCGCTCCTGGTAGAAATTGCGGACCATCTCCAGGTCCATCTCCAGCTTGGTGGAGTCGTAGGCTTTCGAGAACAGATTCTCGAACAGAATCGAGTGCGGAAGGCCGATGGGGCGCAGGGTGCGCATGGAGCGGATGACGGCGCGGTCGCTGAAGGCCTGGTTGTCCACAATGTCGAGCTTGCCGACCTTTACCTTCGGCCCTTCGTTCACGCGGAATGTGACCGACAGCGAAGAAGGGGGGATGGGGCGCAGTACGGGGGTCACTTCGGCGAACTGCCGCCCGCGCTCGGCCAGATACTCCTGGAGCACAACCCTGGCTCTCTGAACTTTGCTGGGCTCGTACATCGACTCCACGCTCAGGCCCACGCGCCTCTCTTTGAAGCGGTCCAGAATCTCCGAAACGGTGACCGACTTGATTCCCTCGTAGGTGATGGAGCGGACGATCTGGCGCTCGGTGACCACGAAACGCAGGACCTGTCCGGTTTTGCCCGGCTCGATCTCCATGCGGATGTCGTCGAACCGTCCGGTGTTCCAGATGGCCATGAAATCGCGCCGCAGGGTGTCGTCGTCGATCTTGTCACCCCGCTTGGAGAAGATCATCGACCGCAGGGTGTCCTGAGGAACTCGCCTGGTTCCACGAAACTCAATGGCCTCAATTACATCCGTTGGGGCGGCGGGCGGCGCCTCCTCCTCGCGGGCCTTGGGGGCCTCAAACGGGGAAGGGGGCGGCTTGACTGCTTCCGGTTTGGGTGGCTGCGCCTCGGGCTTAGCGGGCTCGGCGGCGGGCCGAACGGATTCAAAAGGGCTCTGACGCTGCGAGGGTGGAGGTTGCTGCGCGCGGGCCACGCCCATGAGGATGCAGAGGCAAACCACGGCACAGCTCAGGCCGCGCGGCCTGTTGCACTTCATCGAAACCTAGTTCCTTTCCACCCTGCGCCTTGATGCAGACGCACAAGACTCGTTTTCCGTTTCAGAAGTGATTCTCAGAAGCGGCGCAGATCGCGAAGCCCCCATTCTATCGCGAACCCGAGGAGAGCAACAACGGGGCTATGGCCTGCCTCGAACCATGGGCACAAACCGGACCGGAAGGACGGAGCGTTCCCGAATGCGGCCGTCCCGCCCCTTCTCCATTAGAATGAGTTCCTGCGTGAAACTGGTTTTCCCGACGGGGGCCACCAGCTTGCCGCCGGGTTTCAGTTGATCCATGAGCGCCTGGGGGACTTTTTCGGGGGCGGCGGTCAGGATGATCCGGTCGAAAGGCGCTTCCTCCGGCCAGCCGGCGTAACCGTCCCCTTGCCGGACGATCACGTTGGCGTAGCCCAGCTTCTTCAGCAGGGCCGCGCTCACGCGAGCCAGCTCCGGCACAATCTCGATGGTGCAGACCTGCTTCACGAGCGGGGAGAGCACCGCCGCCTGGTACCCGGAACCGGTTCCGATCTCCAACACCTTGTGGCTCTTATCGGGCTGCAGCAGTTCGGTCATCAGGGCCACGATGTAGGGCTGGGAGATGGTCTGCCCGGAGCCGATCGGCAGCGGCTGGTCCAGGTAGGCCATCGAGCGCATCGACTCGGGCACGAAAAGATGGCGCGGCGTGGCCCGCATCGCGCGGAGAACGGCGGGATTGCGCACGCTGCGGGCTTCAATCTGGTCGCTGACCATTCTCTCCCGCGATTGTTGATAGGGGTCGCCGCTCCAAAGCAGCAGCCCCCAAACCAACGCCGCGGAGGGGAACAGAACCATACCTGCATCGCTATCCTCGGTGGCGTACAATGTCCAAGTGACGCAAAAGAACACGGCTCCCCCGCAGGCTCCTTCCAGCGGCCCCACTGCTCTGCTCCGGCAACTCGGCATCGTCAGCGCCACGGCGCTGGTGGTCTCCAACATGGTCGGGACCGGCATCTTCGCCACCAGCGGATTTCTGGCCGGCGATCTCGGCGCTCCCTCGCTGGTCCTGGTTATCTGGGTGGTCGGCGCGCTGTTCGCCCTGGTGGGCGCGTTCTGCTACTCGGAACTGGGCGTCAATTTCCCGAGTTCCGGCGGCGAATACGTCTATCTGACGCGCGCCTACGGCCCGACCTGGGGCTTCATGACGGGCTGGGTCTCGTTCTTCGCCGGGTTCTCCGCCCCGATCGCCGCGGCGGCGCTGGCCTTCTCCGATTACCTGGGCTACTTCTTCCCGGCGCTGAAACAGGAGAACGCGCAGTTCACGATCGGATCGGGATCCTTCTCCTTCAAGCTGGGCGGGGCGCAACTGGCCGCGTCGGTTCTGATCGCGTTGTTCACCATCCTGAACTTCTTCGGCGTGCGGCGCATCGCCCGCATCCAGAACGTCCTGACCGCGACCAAGATCCTGGTGCTGGTGGCTTTCATCGCGCTGGGCTTCCTGTTCGGCACCGGGAGCTGGGGGCACTTCTCCGAGTCCACGGCGCGCACATCCACCACTCCGCTGGCGGCGCAGTTCGTCATCAGCCTGTTCTGGATCTACGTCGCCTACAGCGGATGGAACGCGGCCACCTACGTCGCCGAGGAGCTGAAGCGGCCCGAGAAGACCCTGCCGATGGCGCTGGCCTTGGGCACGGGTCTGGTGGCGGCGCTGTATATCGGCCTGAACCTGGTCTTCATTTACGCCGCTCCGCTCGGTGAGATGAAGGGCGTGGTGGCGGTCGGCTCGCTGGCGGCCTCGCGCCTGTTCGGCCCGGGGATCGCCGGCATCTTCAGCGCGCTGATGGCGCTGTCGCTGGTCTCGACGGTCAACGCCATGGTCACCATCGGCCCGCGCGTCTACTACGCGATGGCCAAGAACGGGGCTTTCTTGCCCGTCGCCGCCAAGGTGGATCCGCGCTGGCACACGCCGGTGCCCGCCATTCTGCTCCAGGGCATGTGCGCCGTGCTGATGACGCTGACGCCGTTTCCGCAACTGGTGATCTACATCGGCTTCACCCTGAACTTCTTCGCGGTGATGTCGGTCTCCTCGCTGTTCATCTTCCGCCGGCGGCCGGAGTGGCAGAAGCTGCGCGTGGTCAGCTTCGCCTGGCCGCTGCTGCCGGTCCTGTTCCTGCTGGTGGGTGGCTGGATGACGATGTACGGCTTCCTGCTGCAACCCAAGGTGTCCATGGCCGCGGCAGCTCACCGTGGCGGCCGGCGCGCTGGTCTACCATTTCCGATTCAGGCAGGCATAATTGATGTCACAGATTTTGGATGGAAACCGGATTCGGGACGAAATCCTGAAGGAATCGAAGTCACGTGTCGAGCGGCTGGCGGCGCGCTCGCGCCTGCCGGGCCTGACGGTAATCCTGGCGGGCCACGACCCGGCTTCGGAGATCTACGTACGGAACAAGATCAAGGCCTGCGAGGAGCTCGGCATCCGCAGCGAGAAGCTGACGCCGCCGGACACCGTCACGACCGAGGAACTGGTCGCCATGGTCGAGGAGCTGAACCGGCGCGAGGAGATCGACGGCATCCTGGTTCAGATGCCGCTGCCCCGGCAAGTGGACGCGCGGCGGGTTCTGCTGGCCATCTCGCCGGAAAAGGACGTGGACGGCCTGCATCCGCTGAACGCGGGCAATCTCGTGACGAATCGTCCCGGACCCAGGCCCTGCACGCCGTCGGGAATCATGCAACTCCTCAAGCGGCATCGGGATCTCCGTCACGGGACGGCGCGCGGTGGTTGTGGGCCGCAGCGACCTGGTCGGCAAGCCCATGGCGTTTCTGCTGCTCCACGAGCACGCCACGGTGACCATCTGCCATTCGAAGACGGCGGACCTGCCGGGCGTGTGCCGCGAGGCCGATATCCTGGTAGCCGCGATGGGCCGGCCCGCCATGATCACCCGTCGAGTTCATCAAGCCCGGCGCGACGGTCATCGACGTGGGCATGAACCGCATCACGAACCGCGGCCAGGCGGCCGAGATCTTCGCGCGCAAGCCGGAGAAGCTGGCGGACTTCGACAAGAAGGGCAGCCTGCTGGTCGGCGACGTGCACCCCATCGACGTCGCCGAGTGCGCCGGCGCCTACACTCCGGTGCCCGGCGGCGTAGGACCGCTGACCATCGCCATGCTGATGGTCAACACCATCGACGCCGCCGAGCGGAGACTGGGCGGATGTTGAAGGTCGGGCTGACGGGCGGATTGGCCACAGGCAAGAGTTTCGTTGGGAAGGCCCTCGCAAGAGCTGGGCTGCTACCTGATCAAGGCCGACGACATCGGCCGCGAGGTCATGCAACCCGGCGGGGAGGCCTTCGACGCCGTCGTGCAGGAGTTCGGCGCCGGCATTCTGGACGCGGACGGCGGCATCGACCGCAAGCGCCTGGCGGCCGAGGTCTTCAGCCGGCCCGAGCGGCTGGCCGCGCTCAACCGCCTGGTCCATCCGCCGGTGGTGCGCCGCCAGGACCGGTTGATGGAGGAGATCGCGGCGCGGGACCCGCGCGCTATCGTGGTGGTTGAGGCCGCGGTCATGATCGAAGCCGGCACTTACAAGCGTCTGGACAAGCTGATCGTCACGGTGTGCGGCGAGCCACAGCAGGTGGCGCGGGCCATCGAGCGGGATGGCCTGAGCCGCGAAGAGGCGCTGGCCCGCATCCGGCGCCAGTTGCCGCTGGAAGAGAAGCGCAAGTTTGCCGACTATGTGATCGACACTTCGGGCTCAGAAGAGGACACATTGCGGCAGGTGCGCGAGGTCTATAATCTGCTTCGGAGCGTCTCATGAAAACCCGATCCGTCCTGCTGGCCGGCCTGCTGTCGGCCGGCTTCATCTACATGACTTCGGTGGCCGACTGGAACCCGTTTCGCCTGCTGAAGCCTGTTGCGGACGCCGGACAACTCTGGTCGGATCCCGAGCGCGCCCGCACGGCGGGGCTCAGCACGGACGAAGTCAACAACATCGACATCTACAAGCTGGCGAACCAGGCCACGGTGAACATCAGCACCGTGGTCTACCGGGAGAACTGGTTCATCGGCGTCGTGCCGGTGGAGGGCGCCGGTTCCGGCTTCCTGATCGACGCCGATGGCCGGATTCTGACCAACTACCACGTGGTGGGCGGGCGGGGAGCGCAAATCAAGGTGATCCTGGCCGATCGCAGCACGTATCCGGCCAAGGTTCTCTACAGCGAGCGCGACAGCGACGTGGCCCTGCTCAAGATCGAGCCGAAGAAGAAGCTGCCGTTCCTGAGGCTGGGCGACTCGGATGGCTTGCAGGTGGGCCAGAAGGTGCTGGCCATCGGAAATCCGTTCGGCCTGGAAGGCACGCTTACCACGGGAATCATCAGCTCGCTGCACCGGTCCGTCCCCAGCGAGGACGGGCAGAACATGGAAGACATGATCCAGACCGACGCCGCCATCAACCCGGGCAACAGCGGCGGGCCGCTGCTGGATTCGCAGGGGAATGTCATCGGCATCAACACCATGATCGTGGGCGCGGCCAACGTGGGCATCGGGTTTGCTCTCCCCATCAGCCGGGCCAAGGGCGTGCTGGATGACTATAGAACGGAGGGCACGCGCCCGCTGCTCGGCGTCAGCGGGCGCTACCTGTCGGGGGAGCTGGCCGAGGCATTGGATTTGCCTGCGGAGGGCGGCATTCTCGTCTTCACCGTGCAGTCCGGCTCACCCGCCGCGCAGGCCGGCGTCCGCGGCGCACGGCGAAGGGCCATCATCGGCAACTACGAGATCCCCATCGGCGGCGACTTCATCATGGCCATCGACGGGCGCGCGGTGGAGAGCGACGCCGCGCTGCGCAGCGCAACCCGCGGCAAGCGCGCCGGCGACACCATCGAATTGACCATCTATCGCGACGGCCGCATGGTGAAGCTCCCCGTCAAGCTGGGCCAGGCGGGACAGGCATTGTAGGGGAACGGCAACGGAATCCGCGGCGGCTAACGGGCGCCCTGGCGGGGATACGGCGACACGCGGGGCGGCTTCAGATCCGGCTCCACCAGCCAAACATGACGGGCTTTGAAGTATTCGAGCAATTCCCGGTTGCCGTCTTCGCCCATGTCATGCGCCCAGACCACCTTCGCCCCGTCGATGTTGGCTTCGTTGTATACCCACTCGGCAAACCAGTTGTGGCCGGGCGCATAGCGAATGACGGCCAAGTGGCGGCCGTCCAGACTCTTCAGCCGGTCCGCGACGCCCGCGCGATCCACGTTGCCGGGCCGCGTGTGGACCCAGGTTTCCGGGTGATCCGGGGGCAGGTAGTAGCTGAGCGGCTGCGCGGCCAGTCGTAAGGCGACCATCGTGAGGCAGATCACGGGGATGGCGCGCACCAGGAAAGCGCCCGGAGAACCTTGCCGCCGCCGGCAAAACCGCATGTGCCGCATGGCCTGGAGCCCCAGCGCGTAGAACAGCGCGGTCGCGGGCGCGGCGTAGTGCGCATAGAACCAGAGGTCCAGCGCCAGAGCCGCGGCAAAGACGCCCCCCGCGATAACTAGAAACCGGATTCGCCTGTCCTTCAGCACGCGCGGCAGCATGATCAGAGGCAGCGTGAGAACCGGTCCCACGTAGAACATCCAGAAATATCCTGCGTTGGCCAAGGCGTTTTTCACAAAACCAGAGACGGTAGTCGCGGCCTGCGCGGTCTGAAACTGCCATTTCATGTAGAAGTCGCGCATCGACGCATGGCGGTAGACCGGCTCGGGTTCACTGAATCCCACACGAAATACTTGCCCGTCACGTAGGAGTCCCGGTTCACCTGGTACGGCATTCGCAGCGGGTCGCCCGTCACCTGCCGGTTGTAGTAGCCCATGGCCCCGGCGGCCAGTGCCAGCGTGAGGCCGGCGGGCGCGATTACCTTCCCGAACAAAATCAGTGCGCGGGGACGCTTCGCGCCGCGCATCCACCAGATGAGAGCTACGGCCACCGGCAGGCAGAGAAACGCGCCCTCATACGGCCTGCTGTTGGCCAGGATGGCCACGCCGAGCGCCAGCAGAAGCGAGTCGCCCGCACGCTGCCGTTTGATGATCCGCGGCAAAGCGCCGAGCAGCAACGCGCCGCCCGTGGCCGCCACCGCTCCGCCCCAATAGCTGTTCACCCAGTAACTGAACAGCCCGATTCGCATGACGGCGATCAGGCCACCCAGCAACGCCCAGTAGGGCGGCAGCCAGCCCTGCAGCATCCAGCAAATCGCCGCGCACATCACCGCCGAACTGAACCACACGCCGGCCCATGGATGACCGGTCAGCTTCTGGCCGGCGGCCAGAACCAGCCCCTGCGCGGGCGGGTACATCGACATATAGGTCGGCTTCTGGTTGACGTGCATGGTCTCGAAGTGCGTCCACATGGCGTGCGTGGGATTGGTGAGCCGTCCCGACGAGAAGGTATCCGCGGCGAGCAGATAGCTGAACTCGTCGCTAACCGCGGGAGCGCGAGTGGGCAGCACCGGCATCAGCGCGGCGCGGGCAACCAGGGCCAGAAGTCCAACCGTGAGAACGCTGAGCCGTCGGCGGCGCGCCAGGCAGGCAAGGGCGTGCTCCACGCGGCGAAACCAGCGGTCGCCCATGCGCGGCGCGCCGAGGGCCGCCCTGAGGCACACCAGCACCAACAGCCCCTCGACGAAGTAGAGTGCGTACCAGATGACGACGGCCACCAGCGACGCGGCAAGTTCAATCATTCGGACAGCCGATCCGTGCCCCCGGGCCTCCAGGAACGCCCGAGAAGGTGATTATCGCAAAACGAACGCGGGCTGTCGGCAAAGCAATGGCTGCAGGGATCCACACGTATGACATCCCCTAGTAGGAACAAATACCTATTGTCAAGTAGGCAGAGGAACTCCGCACGGCTTGACGGAGCGCTTGACGTTCCTTTTGAAGGAAATCTATGACATCTTCGGGCCGCTTGAACTCCTGTCGCAACAGAGCTCGAACCACCCCGTGCGCCAGCACTGCATTGAAAGATTCTTGGAAGGCTAGGGCATAGGTTTGGCCCGGCAACTTCACGAGAAGGGGAACAGTTTGTCCTCTCCGCTTCTCCAACGCCTGCAGGAGTGTCGGTGAGAGCATGAGGGTTCTCCGCCAGAGGTCCCGGAGGCCATGGTCTGAGGTCAACACCAGCGCAGTTTCATCCCACCGCCCCGAAGAAGTTAGCAGCGCTCTGATCTCACCTACCAGAGAGTCGGCGACTCTAAGATTCCCAGCGTAGCCGGGTTGACGGATGCGCAGAGTCTCAGAATCCGGGGACATATAGGAGGCCGGGAGGATGCGGTAGAGGGATATGGACATAAATGAAGTCGAGCGAGGGATTTGCCAAAGCCTCGAAGACGGCAGTGCGCATCCGCGACACGCACTTGAGGTGCTCGATCTCGTCGTGGCGAAGCACGGTCAACTCCCATGGCTTGAATGCCGCTCCGTCGAACCTCTTGACCTTGGCCGGTCCGGGCAGGGTGCGGTTCACCAACGACAACGGCTTTGTTCAGTGGCTGCGCTTGTAGGGTACTCCACCACTTCATCAGCTCGCCTGCCTCCGGATGCGGAAAGGCCTGGCAGGCCTTCGTGAGGCTGCCAAAAAGTCGGCAGTAAGGGTGGAAGTAGCCGATGATTGCGGTAATCCGCCCCGCCGATGCAGCCTCGTGGAACAGCGTTCGCTGTCCTCTCCACGACACGAATTGATCGGTCCCTTCAACTTTCAGCAACAAATCACTCGAGTCCTGATAACGGATATCAGCGACAACCCTCCCCAGCGTGTAGCTCGGGATGGCTCTGGCAGTGCTATTCGAAGGCTCACAGGCATCGTCCGCATGAACCGAAGTGAGGCGCAACGCAGCCAGATTCGCAGTGTCCCCTGTGGAGGGAATCCTCAAAAGCCGCCGCGTAGTCCATTTCATCGAACATCAGCCAAGACACAAGAGGCTTGCGCTGCGTGCCTTTGGCCGACAGGGGGGTCTTCTTGTTCCGGAGCTAAGGTGCGGGCGGGCCGCCGCCTGCCAGGAGGTTCGACCAATGCGGAAGATCGCAAATGGGAGCAGGATTAGGGCCAGCGCCTCGACAAGGGCCCATGACTTTTTCGGCCAGTGAAGGAGCGCGGCGAACACCGCCATCGGCAGGACATAGGAATAGGCCGCAGTCAAGACAGCGTCTACGAGAGAATCACATTGGGTAGGCAGGCACCTAAAGCCGTCAGCGCAGCGGGAACAAACCTCTGGGTCAAGAGGAGCCCGGAATACCAGAGCGTGCAGCTTCCGACGGCAGCAGCCAGGAAGCACCGCGATTCACCCAGCCGATTGCCCCCGCGCACGACCAAAGGCCCCGGATCAGCAACAAAAGCAGAGCTGCGAACAGGGCAGTGTCGATAAGTGCGCTGAGTTCCAACGTGGGCAAGGGCGTGCTGACGGACAGGTACAGGCTCTGTGGGGCGCGGACCTGTTCGACACTCTCCCAGACGTCCATTAAGAGCAGAGTGGCCAGGCTAACCGATACCCCAAACACTTTCAGTAACTGTCGCGAAGAGGTACTCATGCTGCTTCGTCTCCATGACATCGACGTCGTTCTTGCGTTCTCAATTGTTCGGTTTGCGCAGCAGGCGCAGCCCCGGTTCGCGATGTAGCTCCTCCAGGCCGCGTGGATCACTGGTGCATCACATTTCAGTTCGGCCGCAACAATAACTTTGTTATCATCAATCCCCGTGTGGAGGTGCGCCCGGGTACCGCGACAACTTGGGCGGCTCGATATCAGGCTCGATCAACCAGACACGGCGATCCTTGAAATACTCGAGCAATTCCCGGTTGCCGGCTTCCCCCATATCATGCGCCCAAACGACCTTAGAAGTGTCGATGCTGGCTTCGTTGTATACCCATTCGGCAAACCAGTTATGGCGGGATCCGTAACGGACCAGCACGAGGTACCGCTCGCCGAGACTATTCAGACGCTCGATAATCTTGGCGCGGTCCAGGTTCCCAGGCTTTGTGTGACACCATGTCGCGGGATGATCCGGAGGGAGGTAGTAGCCGAAGGGCTGTGCGGCAATCCGCATCGCAAGCATCAACACACAAATCGCCGGGACACCGCGAGCCATGAGGACGCCACTGTGCCGGCCACGCCAGCGAAAGTGTCGCAGATGTCGCAGACACTGCACCAGGATGACGTACAGGAGACACGTGGCGGGTGCAGCGTAGTGCGCAAGAAACCAAAGGTCCAACGTCAGGCCTAAGAGAACAATACCTGAAGTGACCACCAGAAATCGCAGTCGCCTGTCACGCAGTATCCAAGGTAGTGTTACGAGCGGCAGCGTCAGAACAGGTCCGAGATAGAAGAGCCAGAAAAAACCTGCGTTTACCAGTGCGTTCTTCATAAAGCCCGCCACGCTCATGGCCGCCCGTGCCCTTTGAAGCTGCCAAGTCAAGTAGTAACCTTGCAGCGACTGGTGGCGATCGACGGGTCGATCTTTTCCAGTACCAAACGAAGTAGCGTGCCTTCACATAGGTGTCGCGGTTCACCGCGTATGGCATGCGGAGGACATTACCTGTGACTTGGCGGTTGTAGTAGCCCATCGAGGCTCCGGCGACCCCTAGAAGCAAAATGATCGGAGCGAGCACCCTCCCGGCAAGCAACTTAACCGGCGGGCGATTGGGGCCCCATATCCAGATAACCAGCGCCATGGCCACGGGTAGGCACAGGAACAGACCTTCATAGGGGCGGCTGTTGGCCACAATCACAACTCCGACCGCCAGCAGAACCGAATCCTCGCCCGTCGCCGGTTGACGATCCTAGGCAATGCGCCCAAGCACCAGCGCACCACCGATTGCGGCCACTGGCGCCGCCCCAGTAGCTGTTCACCCAGTAGCTGAACAGACCGATGCGAACGATGGCGATCAAGCCGCCCAGCAGGGCCCACGCCGGGGGGAGCCAACCCTGGAGCATCCAGCAAATCGCCGCGCACATCAGCGCTGAACTGATCCACACCCCCACCCATGGCTTGCCCGTGAGTCTCTTACCCGCAGCCATCACCAGCCCCTGTGCGGGCGGGTACATGACATGTACGTCGGCTGCTGGTTGACGTGCATGGTTTCGAAGTGGGCCCACATGGGATGCGTGGGATTAGTGAGGCGGCCGGAGGCGAAAGTGTCGGCAGCCAACATGATGGCTGAACTCGTCCGTAATGTCAGGTTCACGAATCGGGATCACGGCAGCAGCGCGGCCCGGCCTGCCAGAGCCGCGATCCCGACCGCCAGAACCGCGAGCCGCGTTTCCGCGCGCAAATCGAGCCAGCGCCCTTTCGATGCGCCGGAAGAAGCCGTCGCCCCAACGATGTCGGCGACGCAAGGCAAGCCGGACGCAGAAGAACACCGCTATCCCCTCGATGACATACAGAGCGTACAGAATGATGACTGCCAGCCAGCGTCCAATGGTTTCTTCCATGAGTCTTCAGACTTCCTGTCGCTGTCGAACTACGCCTGGGGGTGGGCTCTCCCCATCACTTACCGCGAAACGAGATGAAACCAGCTCTCAAACTCCTCGATGCTCTGGATCCGCCCCTCCGCCAGCGCCACGATCAGATCTGGCGTTACCAACGTGTTCAACCGCGGCGTGTACTCGAGGCCCGCGGCGTCGCCGGGCAACCGGACCAGGAAGGGGACCTTCTCCAGGCCATTCCCCGCTCCACCGAACTCTTCCCGCAGGGAGTGGTCCGACGAAATCACGATCGCGGTCCGGTTCCAAAGCCCGCTCGTTTCCAGCGCACGCCGCAGCTCTCCGACCACCCTGTCGGCCAGTGCGAGGTTGTCCAGGTAGGTTGAGGTCCTGGCGGCAGAGAACCGGCCCGAGCGGCGGTCGTATATCCCCTGTGGATGCGGCACCGGGTAGTGAACCATCACCAGATCAAGACTGTCGTTCACTACGTAGGCCAGCGCCGCGGCGTGAACCCTCTTGAACTCGGAGATTTGCTCCGCGCGCGCGAGTTCTTCCATGTCCGGGGCGATTCCCTTCGGCGTCAACGGCAACATAGCCACCTGGTCGCGGAACAGATACCATGCTGCGCCTGCGACACCCAGCCTCCGCGCATATGACTCCCGAACCAGCAGCGTGTACTTCGTCGCCGGGACGGAAGTACACTCGGAAAGCACATCGCCGAAAAGGCGGCAGTACGGGTGAAACCAGCCAACGACACCGGCCCGTGCTCCCGTCCGGCGCACACGCGCGAAAACCGTTTCCGGACCTCCCCAGGAGTGTGACTCGCCCGAGCCGCTCCGCAGTTCAAGACGGCTGACGCCGGCGACTCTCACCTGCCGGTACGCCTTTCCGTCGATCAACGCGGGCATCGAAATCAGAGTTGCGCCGCCCGGCGGATAGGCGCTGGAGGCCATCAGGGATTCCCTGGCGAGCCTGTCCATCTCCGGCAACCGGACCTTGTCAGGACGGCGGGCAAAGCCCACGTTGTAGTCGAATTCATCCAGGATCAACCACAGGACCCGCTGCCCATCCGGTCGCGGGTTCGTGCCGGCTTGGCCCGGACGGGGCTGTGCGAAATCAGCGACGGAAGGGGCTTCCCTCACCGCCCAAACGATATGACTCACCAGCAGCACCGGCAACAGCGGCGACAAAATCATGTTCAGACCCGCCAAAACCCGCAACGGCCCTTCCTTCGCGGCAAGGAAGTACACGGCAGCGGCGCAAAGCACCGCGGCATAGGCCGCGAACACGAACACCTTGCCCGCGAGGAGCAGGCCCGAGGAAAGGTCCATCCCGACTAACTCGTAGTGGAGAAGGTGCACCGGGAACAGGAACGCGAGAATAAAGGCAAGACCAAGCAGACGCGCGGCGAACGGCCGTTGCACTCTGGCAGCGGTTTGTTGCAGCAGGAAGAACACGGCAGCCAGAGCCAGGACCAGCAGCAGCGTGCCGAAGAAGAGTGTCTGGTCCGCGGGCGCCCCCCGAAAGTAGTCCACCGAGCGAACCCGAAGCTGTTGGGTGTCGTGCCACAGGTTCAGCGTGCACAGAGTGGCGAATCCCACGCTTCCGATCAGGGGGACGGCGAACCGCTTGCCCAACTCACGCCCCCTCAACACGGCTCTTACGCAGCAGGTACAGCCAGCGGCTCGCGCCTTCCAACCGCTGGCTGCGTATGATCTCGAAGCGGCCGCGGCAGGCCGACTCAAACTGCGCCAACGTCAGGTCGCGGTGCAACTCCTCCCGCCCGCGCACCAGACGCCGGAACATGGGATCGTCGGGGCCGATGAACTCGATCACCAGGGCATCACTTGTCAGTTCGGCTGCGATCTCCAGGATGCTCTCCAGGGGAATACGCTCGGTCACCAGCATGTGGTGCATAACCGCCAGCATCAGCACTGCATCGAAGGCGCCGCGCGCGCGGTCCAGAAATGAAGGGCATTCCCGGTTCATCCAGCCCGTGGCCGGGGTGGGACGGCATAGGTCCACCACCAGCGGCAAAACGTCCAAGCCTTTCGATCGGGCCGCGCGCCAGGTTTCTCCCACGACTACGGGATCCTGATCGATCGCCACCACGCTCGCGCCCGCGCCGGCCGCCAGCAGGCTGAAGTGGCCGGTGTTGCAGCCCACATCCAGCACACGCTTCGGACGGCACTCGTCCAGCATCTGCTGCAGGAAGGCGCACTTCGCCTCGAACTGTTCCGTGGAATACGTGTTGCCGCCCTGCATGTACCCCGACCAGGTGGACTTGGTCTGGCTCACCGGGGCCGCGCGGCGCAGGCTCCGCCGCAACCCGCCGAACAGCGACTTCAGAATGAAATCCGACTTCTCCTGGTTGTCGAGAAGCTTCTGCTGATAGATCGCGGTATCGTCGGCGTTGACCGAACGTCCCAGCCACTTGGGCATCGTGACCAGACTCAGGAACGGCGGTCTGATCTTGTCCAGCGACTTGAGGAGGCGGTGGACTTCCTCGGGCTCCAGCCCATCGCGCCTGGTAGTCAGCGCCTGATCCAACCGGAGGCCATAGTGTTTGCTCAACAACAGCGGAAGCAGAAACGTGCGCACAAACTGCGCGTAGGGTCTCCAGGTGGGATCTCCCGGCTGGCGGCGCTCGAAGGAAAGCAGGTCCACGAAGACCGGGTCAGGCCCGCGAAACAGCACGTTGTACGGGGTGGCGTCCTTGAGGCCAAAGCCCTCGTCCAGCGGCTTCACGGCTAACTCCAGCGTGAGCTCCGCCGCCGAATGCAGCATCTCGGGCGGCCACTCGTAGGGGAAGCTCGGAAATGGAATTCGCTCGTGCTCCAGGACCATGCCGCCCTCGAAGCGCTCGATTTGGGCCTGGATGGAGGGTTCAAGGTTGGCCGGACTCCCTTGCCCGCTCAACACCGTAGTACGCACCAAATGGCCGCGATCAAGTAACTCCCGCGCGCACGCCGAATTGAGGAACGCCGAAAGATCCGCGCAGGCAGCGGGCTTCACCAGCCGGACCATGCGGCCGGGGCAACGAATCAACACTCCGTCCGGATCGCGGAAGGAAGCGAACGCGTGTGGATCTTTCAATCCTTGGTCTTGCTCCGAAACCATTTCGTCAGCTTCCGCCAATAGAACATAGCACCGACGAAGCCGGCGACCAAAATTTGCCAGAGCAGCGCCCCGGAACCTGGATCCGTGTAGGCGGCGGCAGGTGTTTCGGCCATGAGCAGGAGAGCCACAACAGCCGCCAGGCCGCGCCTGCGCCTGATACACGCTAAGTAGCGAAAGTCAGCCATTTTCGATGACTAGAACATAACAGAATCCTTCTGTTGTGGCAATGATGACTTTGGTTATCATCGCTTTGCATCCAGGCCGCGGCAACCGTCGCTGGGCGGGCGATGCGGGTATAATCGTGGTGTGAAATCCCTTGCACTGGCTGTTGTGGCGGCGCTGCTGGCGTTGGGCGGCTGTAATCGTGGGGTGGAAAACAAGGAGGCGGTGCGGCAGGCCGTCGTGGATTACCTTGCCAAGCGGGCCGGCCTGGACCTGAATGCCATGCAGATCGAGGTCGTGGCCGTGTCCTTCCGCCAGAATGAGGCCGACGCTACCGTCGCCTTCCGTCCCAAGGGCGTCGCGGGCGCGCCCGGTATGACCATGAACTATACCCTGACGAGGCAGGACAACCGCTGGGTTGTCAAAGGCCGGGCAGACACCGGTGCTTCTCCGCACGGAGCCGGGGGCGCTATGTCCGGGGAGATGCCGCTGGGCCATCCGCCAGTGGCAGCGCCACAAGCCTCCGAGCCGAGGAAATGAAGTGCGTCGCCATCCTGGGCGGGGGCCCGGCCGGAGCCTTCGCCGCCGAGCGGCTGGCGTCGGCGGGCATGAAGACCGTGCTCTTCGATGAGAAACTCGCCTGGGAAAAACCCTGCGGAGGCGCCCTCACCTACAGGGCCTACGAGAAGTACCCCTTCCTGCTCGACAACGACACGCCGAAGCGCCTGGTCACCATGACGCAACTGGCGGCGTCCGGAGCGGGCGCCACGCGGATGAAGCTCCGGCAGCCGATGGTGATCTATTCGCGCTACGAGCTGAACCGCATGCTGCTGGCCAGAGCCGAGCGCGCGGGGGCGCAGATCGAGCAGGCCCGCGTCCAGGGTCTGTCACGCGCCGGTGGCCGCTGGCGGCTCGACACCAGGAACGGGGCGGCCGAAGCGGACTTCTGCATCGTGGCCACGGGGGCCAGGAACCCGTTGCGCGAGGTCGGAACTTTGTTGACGGCTGACGATACCATGCTGGCGCTCGGCTACTACGTGCCGGAGGAACAGGAGCACATCGACATTCAGTTCCTGCCGCAGCTGGAAGGCTATATCTGGGTTTTTCCGCGCCCAGGGCATCTTTCGGTGGGCATTTGCGGCAAGGGCGAACCGGCACGGCAGCTCCGCACGCGCCTGGAGTCCTACATGGAGAAGAAGGGCATCTCCTGGAGGAACGCATCTTTCTACAGCCACGTACTGCCCTCACTGGCCAAGCCGGCCTGGAGGAAGAACCGGGTGGCGGGGCAGGGCTGGATGGCCGTGGGAGACGCGGGCGGACTGGTGGACCCCATCACCGGCGAGGGAATCTATTACGCGATCCGCTCCGGCGACCTGGCCAGCCAGGTGGTGCTGTCCGAGGCGCACGCCCCGGAGGAGAAGGCACACGCCTATCGCGCATTGCTCCAGCGCGATTTCGCGGCCGATCTGGAATTCGGCTCGGCCCTGGGCCGGCGGCTGTTCCGCAGCAACTTCCTGTTCGCTACCGCCCCACAGCGCATGATTCAATTCATGCAGCGGAGTCCCAGGTTCCACGATCTGATGCAGGACCTGTTCGCCGGGACACAACGCTACGTGGACCTCAAGCAGAGGCTGCTCCGCAACCTGCACGGGACGATGTTCGAAACAGTCATGAACTTCATGCTCAGCCGGCTGTTGCCGGGGGAGACCTAAGCGCCGCTTGGGGTTTGGAATGAACCGGAAAAAATCGGAAGAGCTGTTCGCCCGGGCGCAACGCTCGATTCCGGGTGGAGTGAATTCGCCGGTGCGCGCCTTTCGGAGCGTAGGCGGTTCCCCGCCCTTCATCGCTCGAGGCCAGGGTTGCCGCGTGTGGGACGCCGACGGGAACGAGTACATCGACTACGTCGGGTCCTGGGGCCCTCTGCTGTTGGGCCACCGGCATCCGGAGGTCCTGGAGGCGTTGGAGGAAGCGATCCGGAGCGGTACCAGTTTCGGCGCGCCCACCGAACGGGAAGTCGAGCTGGCCGAGGCGATCCGGGAGGCCGTGCCGTCGATGGAGATGGTGCGGCTGGTGAACTCCGGAACCGAGGCCACCATGAGCGCCATCCGGCTGGCGCGCGGCTTCACCGGCCGCGATCTCACGGTGAAATTCGAGGGCTGCTACCACGGCCACGTGGACTCGCTTCTGGTGAAAGCCGGCTCGGGAGTGGCCACGCTGGGACTGCCGGACACGGCGGGGGTCCCGAAGTGTTTCGCCGATACCACCATCGCCCTTCCGTATAATTCTCCGGAGGCAGTGGAACAGGCCTTCCAGGCGCACACAGGCCGCATCGCTTCGGTGATCGTCGAACCGGTGGTTGGCAACATGGGGTGTGTGCCGCCGGCGCCGGGCTTTCTCCAGGCGTTGCGGGAGATCACCGCCCGCAACGGCGCGCTGCTGATCTTCGATGAGGTGATGACGGGCTTCCGGGTCGCCTTCGGCGGAGCGCAGCAACTATACGGCATCCGTCCGGACCTGACGGCTCTGGGGAAGGTGATCGGCGGCGGCCTGCCCATCGGAGCCTATGGCGGGCGCGCTGACATCATGGCCAAGCTGGCGCCCGTGGGCCCCGTCTACCAGGCGGGGACGCTTTCCGGGAATCCCCTCGCGGTGTCCGCGGGGCTGGCCATGCTGCGCCATCTCAAGGCGCATCCCGAGGTTTACGGGCAATTGGAGAGGCGCTCGGCGCGCCTGGTGGCCGACACGCCACCCGGGGTGACGGTGAACCGGGTCGGATCGATGTTCACGCTCTTCTTCACGGGCGGACCGGTGACCGACTACGAATCCGCCAAACGGTCGGACACGAAACGGTTCGCGGAATTCTTCCACTTCATGCTGGAGCGCGGCATCTACCTGGCGCCGTCGCAGTTCGAGGCGGGGTTCGTCTCAGCCGCGCACACCGAGGAGGACATCCAGCGCACGGCGGCAGCCGTACGCGAGTTCTTTGTGTAGAATGATGAACATGAATGAGGCCCCTGCGGCTGCTGACCAAGCCGGCACTGAAGACCTGCCCGCCTGGAAGGTCTGGTTTTCCACCTCTGCCGCGGTTCTGCTGGCAGTGACGTTTATCGTGGCGGGCGTGTGGAAGATCTCCGATCCTTTCGCCGCCGCGGTTCGGATGACGCAGGCGCGGGTTCCCGATATACTCAGCCTTCCCGCTGCCCTGGCGTTTGGAATCTCCGAAACATTCGCTGGAGTGCTCTTGTTGGTGCCGCGGTTCCGGCGGTGGGGTGCCTGGCTGACCGGCTTGCTGCTGGTCGCCTTCATCATCTACATCGCTCTTTTCTACAACGTTCTGCGTGGCGAGGAGTGTAACTGCTTCCCGTGGGTGCAGCGCGCGGTCGGGCCCGCCTTCTTCATCGGTGACGTGGTGATGCTGCTCATGGCGGCCGCGGCCGGCTGGTGGGCCAGGCCCTCGCACGGGCTGCGTAACGCCTTCATCGTGCTGGGCGCGGTTTGCGTGTTCGCCGGAGTATCCTTCGGTGTGACCATGACGCGGCGGATGGGGGTAAGAGCGCCGGATTTCGTCACCGTGAACGGCAAGCCCTTCGCCCTAAACCAGGGCCGCGTGTTCCTCTACTTCTTTAACCCGGAGTGCCTGCATTGCGATGCCGCCGCCCGGGAACTGGCGAAGTTGAATTGGGGGCAGACCGCCAAAGTCGGCGTCGTGACCCAGTTGCCCCAATTCGGGCCTGAGTTCCTCAATTCCACGCAACTCGGGGGGGTGGTGACATCAGATACCGAGTTGTTGCGCAAGACCTTTTCGTTCGTGGATGTTCCCTACGGGGTCGCTTTGGAGAACGGGTACCAGCGCGCCGTCTTCACGAGTTTCGACGAGAAGGAACCTGCCGCCACTCTGCGAAAACTGGGATTCGTGAACTGAGCAGGGTGCGGTTCGCGCGCTCACCTGGCCAACGAGGCCGAGTGGTTGACAAACTCCAGGACGATGCCGGGGTAGATCCCCAGCGCCAGGATTCCCAAGGCTGAAGCCCAGAGCACGGTCCCGAGGGCTCCGCCGAGAGCCGGCAACTTGGGCGCTGCTTCGGCGGGTTCGTGCATGTACATCACAACGATTAGGCGCAGGTAGTAGTAAGCCGCCACGGCGCTGGTGAGCAGGCCCAGCACAGTCAGCCAGATGAGGTCCGCCCGCAAAGCCGCCCTGAAGATGTAGAACTTGCCGAAGAAGCCGCCGGTGAGGGGCACGCCGATCAGGGACAGAAGGAAGATTGTGAACAACGCCGCCGTCACCGGCTGCCGCACTCCCAGCCCAGCGAAGTCGTCGATATCCAGATTTCGCTCTCCCTTGCCGCAGACGTGCCCGACCACAGTGAACGCCCCCACATTCATAAGCGCGTAGGCCGCCAGGTAGAACATCGCCGCCGCGGTCCCCATGTCGGAGCGGGCGGCCAGCGCCACCAGCACATAACCGGCGTGCGCGATAGAGCTGTAGGCCAGCAGCCGTTTGACGTTCGACTGCCACAGCGCCGCGAAGTTGCCGATCACCATGGTCATCAAGGCGGAGGCCCACACCAGCGGTCCCCAACGGTCGGCGATCGGTCCCAGCGCGGTCACGAAGACCCGCAGGAAGACGGCGAAGGCCGCGGCTTTCGGGCCGGCGGACAGGAACGCGGCGACCGGCGCCGGAGCGCCCTGATAAACATCCGGCGCCCAGACCTGGAAGGGCCACGCCGAGACCTTGAAAGCCAAACCGACGAAGATGAGGGCGGCTGCAGCCACCACGAGGATAGGGGAAAACGTGCTCCCCGGCTCGCTCAGCACGGCGCGGATGTCGCGCAGATAGGTTGAGCCGGTAACGCCGTAGATCCAGGCCACGCCGTACAGGAGAAACGCCGTGGCGAAGGAGCCCAACAGAAAGTACTTAATGGCGGCCTCGTTGGCACGCCGGTCATCCCGGAGGTAGCCGGCCATCACGTAACTGGCGATGGAGGAGATTTCCAGGCCGATGAAGACGATGATCAGGTCGTTGGCGGCCGCCATGATGCACTGACCGGTCACCGAATACAGCAGCAGCGCATGATATTCGCCCGAGGCCGCGCCTTCGCGCCGCAGATACGGGATCGAAGAGAGGGTGACCAGAATGCCCACCAGGATCACCAGCATGCGGAAGAAAGTCGCGAAGCCGTCGACAATCAGCATCTCCTTGAATGCGGGCCCCGGATCCAGGTAGCTACACCGCGGAGCCGGCCAGCGCCGCGAGCAATCCCAGCAACGACACGTAGCCGAGCAGATGCTTACTGCGTTCTCTTACGAGCACCGACAGCACCATGATGAGCGTCGCCGTCACGGTCAGCGTGATCTCGGGCAGGATGCGAAGGATCTCGGAGGCGGAGGGGAAGAAGCTATCTGGCATTCGAGGCCACCTCGCCTATGAAGGGGACGGCGTTGCGAACGTGCAGGCTCAGGCCGTGCTGGGTCTGTTCGAGAATGCGTGCGTTGGTGGCGCTGATTGGCGGCAGGAAGGTCTGCGAGGCTACGCCCATCCACACCATCAGGGCGATGAGCGGAACAATGACGGCCCACTCGCGGGGAGTGAGGTCCGTCAGGTGCGATCGCACGCTCTCGGATGTCTCTCCCAGAAAGGTCCTCTGGTACAGCCAAAGCAGGTAACAGGCCGAGAGGATCACGCCGATGGCCGCGAACACGGCCCAGCGGAAGTCCGCCTGCGCGGCGCCCTGCAGCACCAGGTATTCGCCCACGAAGTTGTTCAACAACGGCAGCCCGAGGCTCGCCAGGGTCGTGATCATGAAGACGATCGCCAGGTTGGGCGCGGGCGTGGCCACGCCGCCGTAGTCGGCGATTTCCAGCGAGTGCCTCCGCTCATACAAGTAGCCGACCAGGATGAACAAGGCCCCGGTGGAAATCCCATGGTTCAACATCTGGTAGACCGCCCCGTCCATCCCGAGTTGGGTGAAGGAGAAGATGCCGAGCACGACGAAGCCCAGGTGGCTCACCGACGAATAGGCAACCAGCTTCTTCATGTTGGGCTGCACCATGGATACCAGGGCGCCGTACAAGATCCCGATAATCGCCAGTGTCACGATCCAGGAGGCGTTCTCGCGGGAGGCGGTCGGGAACAGCGGGAGACAGAAGCGGATCAGCCCGTAGCACCCCATCTTCAGCATGACCGAGGCCAGGATGACCGAGCCCGCCGTGGGGGCTTCCACGTGGGCATCCGGCAGCCAGGTGTGCAGAGGGAACAGCGGAACCTTGATGGCGAAAGCGATGAAAAAGGCGAGGAATAGCATCGACTCCTCGACCGGTCCCAACGCCAGCCTGCCCCTGCCGATCAGGTCGGTCAGCACGGTATAGTCGAAGCTCCCGCGGCGTTGTACAGGTAGATCATCGCCGCCAGCATCAGCACCGAGCCGGCCATCGTGTACAGGAAGAACTTGACGGCGGCATAGATGCGGCGCTCGTGGCCCCAGATCCCGATCAGGAAGTACATCGGAACGAGCGAAACTTCCCAGAAGACATAGAAGAGGAACAGGTCCAAAGCCAAAAACACGCCGATCAAGCCGAATTCCATCAAGAGAAGGAAGGCGTAGAACTCCTTGACCCGCGCGGTGATGTGCCTCCAGGAAACCAGGACCGCCAGCGGCGTGAGCAGCGTGCTCAGCAGCACCAGCCAGAGACTCAGCCCGTCCACACCGATGTGGTAGCGGATGGCCGGCGAGTGGATCCAGGGTAGATCCGTCACAAGTTGGAAGCCGGGTTCGGACCGGTCGAATCCCAGCAGCAGGCCCAGGGAGAGCACAAAGATCAGCAGCGAAGCACCCAGCGCGATCCAGCGAATGGTTCCCTGCTGGCCGCGCGGCACGAAGAGCAGCAGCAGGAAGGCGGCCAGGGGCAGCGCCAGGCAGAGATTCAGCAAGATCATCGCGCCCCCCCGAAGAAAACGAACGCCACAATCGCCACCACGGAGCCCACAACCACCCACGCGGCGTAGGTTCGAATGCTGCCCGACTGCAGCAGCCTCAAGGCGGATCCGATGCCGCGCGCCTGCGTACCCACGCCGTTGACCGCGGCGTCGATCAGGCCTGTATCCACACCGCGCCACAGCAGCTTGGATGAGCCTTCCACGGCCGGCCGAATCACCAGGGCGTCATAGGCCTCGTCCACGAAGTACTTGTTGTAGACGAGCGTGTACAAGCCGCCGAGCTTGCTCTGCGACAACGCCGGCCAGACCCGGGTTTCAGAACATAGAAGACATACGCCAATGCGATCCCGGACAGACCGGCCAAGACCGAAACGTAAACCAGGAATGCATCGTGCCCAGCCTCCGCCCGCGGAAACAGAGGCTCGAGCCAGCCGGGGACGTCGAAATAGCCGCCGCCCAGCGACAACACGGCCAGCGCCGCCAGAGGCAGCGTCATCACCGGCGGGGATTCGTGCGGGTGGCCCTCACCGCGATAGTTTCCGAAAAACGCCAGGAAGACGGCCCGGAAAACGTAGAACGCGGTCATGGCCGCGGTCAGCACTCCGACCCAGTACATCCAGGGCGCGTGATGATAAGCGGCCAGCAGAATCGCGTCCTTGCTGTGGAAGCCGGAGAACGGAGGCACGCCGGCGATCGCCACCGCCGCGCAAAGAATCGTCAGGAAGGTGACGGGGGTGTAGCGCCGCAAACCTCCCATGTTTCGCAGGTCCTGCTCCCCTGCCAGCGCGTGGATCAGGCTGCCCGCTCCTAGGAAGAGAAGCGCCTTGAAGAAGGCGTGGGTCACCAGGTGAAAGATGCCCGCGGAGAACGCTCCCGTCCCCAGCCCCAGAAACATGTAGCCTAGCTGCGACACGGTGGAATAGGCGAAGACCTTCTTGATGTCGTTCTGGGTTATGCCGATGGTGGCGGAGAAGAAGGCCGTGGCGAGGCCAATCAGCGCCACCATCTCCAGGGCCATGGGCGCGTGCATGTAGATGGGAGCGCAACGCGCCACCATGTACACGCCGGCGGTGACCATGGTGGCCGCGTGGATCAAGGCGGAAACCGGCGTCGGGCCTTCCATGGCATCCGGCAGCCAGACATAGAGCGGGATTTGCGCCGACTTTCCCGTCGCGCCCACCAGCAACAGCAGTCCGATCGCGGTCAGCATTCCGGCCGAGGTTTCCACCGGGCGCCCGGCGACCGCCTGAAAGACGCCCCCGAAATCCAGGGATCCGAAGGCGATAAATACCAGGAAGATGGCCAGAGAGAAACCGAAGTCACCGATGCGGTTGACGATGAACGCCTTGTTGCCCGCATTGGTGGCGCTCTTCTTTAGGAAGTAGAAGCCGATCAGCAGATAGCTGCACAGGCCCACGCCCTCCCATCCCACGAACAGCACCAGGAAGTTGGCCGCCAGCACCAGGATCAGCATGAAGAACATGAACAGGTTGAGGAAGGCGAAGAAGCGGTAGTAGCCGCCCTCGTGCGCCATGTAGCCGGCCGAGTAGATGTGAATGAGCAGGCCGACGCCGGTGACCACCAGGAGCATCACGGCGGTGAGGCGGTCGACCGCCAGGTCGAAGCCGATGCGCAATTCGCCGCTCTGAATCCAGGTGAAGTACCTCTCCACGTGCGCCTGCTCCAGCGACCCCAGCGCCAGCAGCGTCTTCAGCACCCAAAGAAATGACAACAGGACCGAACCGATGGCGATGAGATTGACGAACGTCCTGGAAGCGCGGCGGCCCAGCAGGCCGGTCAGCAGGAAGCCTGCCAGTGGGAGCGCGGGTATCAGCCAGAGGTGCAGCATGGGTCAGTTCTTCATCGAATTGATGTCGTCGATCTGCAGCGTGCCCCGGTTCTTGAACACCGTAAGGATGATCCCCAGTCCCACGGCCGCCTCCGCCGCGGCCACCACCATCACGAAGAAGCTGAAGATGTGGCCGTCCGCCTGCTTCAGTTGATAGGAGAAAGCGACAAAACTCAGATTTACCGCGTTGAGCATCAGCTCGATGGACATGAACACGGTGATGATGTTGCGCCGGATCAGAAATCCGGCCACGCCGAGAGAGAACAAGATCGCGCTGAGGATGAGATACCAGGAAAGCGGAACGCTGGCCATGTCAATCGATCTCCTTGTGGGCCAGCACAATCGCGCCCAATATGGCCGCCAGAATCAGCACCGAGGTTAGCTCGAAAGGCAGCAGATAGTCGGTAAAGAGGATGCGGCCGATGTTGCGCGCGCGTGCCTCCCGAAAAGCCTCCGAACGTCACGACATCCGATGCGGGAATCAGCGCTCGCAGCAGAAAAGTCACCAACCCCAGAAAAATCACAAGGCAGGGGACCCCAATGTAGCGCGCCACCAAAGACCGGCCCGTCTTGCGCTCAGCCTGCGCGTTCAGCAGCATGATGACGAACACGAACAGGACCATGATGGCGCCCGCGTACACGATGACCTGCACCGCGGCGATGAACTCAGCGCCCAGTTGAAGGTACAGCACGGACAGCGAACCCATCACCACGATCAGGGAGATCGCCGCCGAGATGGGGTGCGTCTGCACCACCAGGTTGACCGCGCAAACCACCGCGACGATGGCAAAGGTCGAGAAAGATGACGACTTCCATATTTCTATCCACCGAAAAGAGCTACCAGCAGACTGGTCACGAGAAGGTTCACCATGGCGATCGGGAACAGGAGCTTCCAGGTGAATCCCATCAACTGGTCATAGCGGAAGCGCGGCAGCGTTCCACGCACCCACATGAAAGTGAAGAGCAGGAAACCCGTCTTCCAGCCAAACCAGAACATGGGAAGCAGAATGGGTTGCAGCAGGGGAATCTGGAATACCGCCGCCACCCCCAGGAATACCGCCGCCACCACCGGGAGCGTCCGGCGGTCCTTCCGGCGCGCGGGGTGCAACCCGTGATACAAGGCCAGCGCGGCTCCCGCGACAAAAAGGAACGATGGGAAGTAGTTCGATCCCCTCTCCACCGGCCAAAGAGGCAGCCAGCCGCCGAGAAACAGCAGAGTGGCCAGCGCGCAACTGGAGATCATGTTGGCGTACTCGGCCATGAAAAAGGAAGCGAACTTGAGGCTGCTGTATTCGGTGTGGAATCCCGCGACCAGCTCGTTTTCGGCCTCCGGCAGATCGAACGGCACCCGGTTCGTCTCCGCGAACGCCGCCATCAGAAAGATCACATAACTGACGATCTGCGGAGCCGGCAGCTTGAACACGTTCCATTGGGGGATCCAACCGGCATAGTAGCCTGCTTGCGACTCCGCCAGTTCCTTCAGGCTCAGCGTATTGGCAAGCAGCAACGGCGCGGCCACGGCCAGGGCCAGCGGAAGCTCGTAGCTGATCATCTGCGCTGAGCTGCGCAGTCCCCCCAGCAACGAATACTTGCTGTTGGAAGACCAGCCGGCGAGCGCGATGGAGTAAACGTTCAAGGACGATATCGCCAGCAGAAACAGGATGCCGACATTCAAATCCGTGAGTTGAATGCTCGTGCGGATGCCGAAGATCTCAACCTCGGGGCCGAATGGGATGACGGCCACCGGCAGCATGGCCAGTGCTACGGCCAGGAACGGCGCCAGCACATAAAGCAGCTTGTTGGCCTGCTGCGGAACCATGTCCTCCTTGGTCAGGAGCTTGATGACGTCGGCCAGCGGTTGCAGAAGCCCGTGCGGTCCCACGCGCGACGGGCCAAGGCGCACCTGAATGTGTGCGATCACCTTGCGCTCCACCCACTGCAGGTAGGCGAGTGTGGTCAGGATGATCGCCGCCCACACCGCGGCCTTGATCAAGCTGAGCGCTATGAAGTCCATTGATAGAGCCCGCCCGGCGCCTCTCTGAGCGAATTCAAAACCTTACAGTACCGCCCCAAAGTACCCGAGGTGAAAAGTGTATCACCCGCGGACCGAATCAGCCCCGTGCGGACTTCGGCCTCGCCGGAGACCGTGGGCCTGGCCTCAAGATCCAAGTGCATGAGCTTCGCCAGCCACTGGAAGATCTCCAGGTCCGTCTTGACGCCCATGGTGGTGACCGCCTGCGTCAGGCGTTGCACTTCGCCGCACACGCTGGTGATCGTGCCGGATTTTTCGTAGGCAGATGCCGCAGGCAAAACGATGTCGGCGCGCTGCGCGGTCTCGGTGAGGAACAGGTCCTGGACTACCACGAAAGCGCTCGCGGCGGCCAGGCTGGCACCTTTCAGAGGGTTGGCGCCCACTACCCACAACACATCCAGGTCCGGCGAGGCCAGCATCTCCGGCAAGGTCAGACCGGTTTCATCGCGCGGGGCCAGCCCCATCTCCACGGCCCCCCTGGAATTCGGGTAATCCAGAAGACAGACGTACTTCACGGGTATCCCCAGTGAGTCGCCGAATTCCACGAGTCTTCGCACGGCAGAACCCTGGATTGCGTCGCCGAACAGGATCACCAGCTCAGGCTCAGCCTTCAGTGCATCGCGCAGCGACTCCACCGCCGCCAGTTCCCCACCCGGCTCGGCCCTCACCTTGAGCACGGATAGGGAATCCTCGCGCACGGGTCCGCGCGTCACCGTGTAGACGCGGCACTGATGATGCCGCCAGTTGGCGCGGATCTGAAAAGCGAGCAGCGGGTGCTGCTGGGCCAGATCGGCTCCCACCACCAGAATGGCCTTTCGCCGGTAGAGGTCCTCCGTAGTGGCCAGAGCGTCCGCCCTGCCACGGAGGGCGGCGAGGAGAGTCACCAGGTCGCCGGTACGGTGGTGGTCGATATTCTCGGTACCGAGCCCACCCCGCGCGAACTTCTGGAGGTAATCGTTTTCTTCGTTGGTGGTTCGCGTCGAGCCTATGACACCGAACTTGCCGCCCCGTTGCTTAACCTCCTCGAACTTCGAGGCAACCGCCGCCAGCGCCTTGGACCAGGGGACTTCCTCGAACCTGCCGCCAACCTTCATCAGTGGCGATCGCAGCCGGTCCGGATGATCCACGAAGTCGAATGCATAGCGCCCCTTGACACAGAGAAACTCACCGTTGATGCCCGAGCGATCGCGGTTGTTGCCGCGCATGATGCGGTTGTCATAGACGCCGAGCGTCGTCGTGCATCCATTGGAGCAGTGGGCGCAGACGGTACCGACGTGCTTCATCTCCCAGGGCCGCGTCTTGTAGCGATAACTCCCGCTGGTCAGCGCGCCGACGGGGCAGATGTCGATGCACATGCCGCACTCGTCGCACTCCAAATGGTCGCCCACGTTGGGGGCGATCTCGGTGGGGGCTCCCCGGTTGACGATTCCCAGCGCGCCGACACCCATGCCCTCTTTGCAGATCCGCACGCAACGGTAACAGAGAATGCAGCGCGGCGCATCGAAGTAGACGATGGGCGACCACTGCTGTTCGGGCACATGCTGCTTGATTTCGCTGAAGCGGCTCTGGCCCGCGCCGTAACGGAAGGTCAGGTCCTGAAGCTCGCACTCGCCGCCCTTGTCGCACACCGGGCAGTCCAGCGGATGATTGGTCAGCAGAAACTCCAGCATGGACTTGCGCGCCAGGACGACCTGCGGCGTATCGGTGCGCACCACCATGCCCTCGGCGACGGCCAGGGTGCAGGCCGTCATCAGCTTGGGCGACTTCTCCACCTCGACCAGGCACATGCGGCAGGCAGCCTGAAGGCTCAGCCCTTCGTAGTAGCAGAATGCGGGAATCTCGATGCCGACCGTCTTGGCCGCATTGATGACCAGTGTCCCCGCGGGTACTTCGACCGGCTTGTCGTCGATCTGGAGCTTCACCAGGTCACCCATGAGGACAGGACCTGCCTTCCAAGTGGGCTTCGAACTCGTCGCGAAACTTCTCGACGAAAGCGATGGTGGGCATGGCAGCGGCATCGCCCAGCGGGCAGAAGGTGCGGCCGAGCATGTTCCGGGCCAGGTCACCGATCAAGTCGATGTCGGTAGGCGTTCCCTGCCCTTCGTGAAATCGCGCGAGCAGCTTCCGCAGCCAGAGCGTTCCCTCGCGGCATGGGACGCACCAGCCGCAGCTTTCGTGCGCATAAAACCGCATGATGCGCAGCGCGGCCTGCACCATGCAGGTGTCTTCGTCCATGACCACCACGCCGCCGGAGCCAAGCATGCTTTTGGCCTTGGCCAGAGTGTCGAAATCCATGGCCAGGTCGCACTCATCGGCCTTCAGCACGGGGCACGACGACCCTCCCGGTATGACGGCCTTGAGCTTCTTGCCACCGCGGATTCCCCCGCCCACCTCTTCGATCATGCGGAGCAGATTGAAGCCCATGGGCAGTTCATACACGCCCGGCCGGTTCACATGACCCGAGAGGCAGAAGAGCCTGGTGCCGCCGTTTCGGGGCGTGCCCAGCGCGGCGAATGCCGCGCCGCCATCGCGCAGGATCGCGGGCACCGCGCAGAAGGTTTCCACGTTGTTCAGCACCGTCGGACACTGAAAGGCTCCGACTACCGCCGGGAACGGCGGCCGGATTCTCGGGATGCCGCGCTTGCCTTCGAGCGACTCCAGCAGCGCCGATTCCTCGCCGCACTCGTAGGCGCCGGCGCCGCTGTGCGTGTAAACATCGAAATCGAAACTGCTCCCCAGGATGTTCTTGCCGAGATAGCCCCGCTGGCGCGCCTCGTCGATGGCGCGGTCCACGATTTCGATGAGGTAGCGGAATTCGCCGCGGACGTAGATGTAGCCCGCGTGGGCGTCAACCGCCAGGCCGGCGATCATCATGCCCTCAATGAGCTGATGCGGGTCGTTCTCCATGAGGAGCCGGTCTTTGCAGGTGCCGGGCTCGCTCTCGTCGCCGTTGGCGACGATGTACTTCGGCTGGGGGGAAGTGCGCGGCACGAAGCTCCACTTCATGCCCGTGGGGAAGCCCGCGCCGCCGCGGCCGCGCAGGTTGGAGGCCTTCACTTCGTCGATGATCTCGCCGGGCTGCATCGCCAAAGCCTTGCGGAAGGCGGCATAACCGTCCGTAGCGAGGTAGGTATCCAGGGACGCCGGCCCGGCAGGCGTAAAACGTCTGGTCAGAACCTTGACTTCCAGCGGGCTCGGCTCGTTGTACAGCATGGGCGTCAGTGCAGCTCCCGGAGATTGTCAATCAGCCGGTCTAAAGCTTCCGGCGTCACCGCATGGTGGAAGTCGTAGTTCACCTGCAGAGCGGGCGCCCAGGAGCAGGCGCCGATGCATTCGACTTCCTCCAGCGAGAACAGGCCGTCCGGAGTTACTTCCTTGTTCCCGATGCCCAGCTTGCGGCAGGCGTGCTCCCACAGTTGCTGGCCGCCGGTCAGCAGACAACTGATGTTGGTACAGACCTGGATGTGGTATTTCCCCATGGGCTTCTTGCGAAGCATGGAGTAGTAGGTCACAACCTCGTCCACCTCGACCGGCTCCAGCGCCAGCCGCCGCGAGATCTCCTCGACCAGTTCCGGCGTCACGGCGCCGGTCTCATCCTGCGCGTACAGCAGCATGGGGACGAGGGCCGAACGCTGGCGGCCGGGGGGGCAACTCTGTAGAATCCGCTCGAAATGCGCTTCCAGTGCCGGCGAAAAGGTCATCGGTCGACGTCCCCCAGCACGAAATCCATGCTCCCCAGCGAGGCGATGACGTCCGCCAGCAACTTGCCCTCGACCATCTTCGGGGTGGCTTGCAGGTTGCCGAGGCTGGGCCCGTGGATATGGACGCGGTAGGGCTTGGCCGTGCCGTCGCTCACCACGTAGTAGCCCAACTCCCCGCGGGGCGATTCGATCACCTGGTACACCTCTCCCTGGGGAACCCGGAAGCCCTCATAGACGATCTTGAAGTGATAGATGAGAGCCTCCATCTGGGTCTTCATCTTCTCCCGGTCGGGAAGCACGATGCCGGGCGCGTCGGCCGTCCAGGCCCCCGAGGGCATCCCTTCCAGCGCCTGGCGGGCGATGCGCACGCTCTGGCGCATCTCTTCTACCCTGACTTGATACCGCGCATAGACATCGCTGGCGGTGCGCGTGGGGATCTCGAAGTCGAATTTCTCGTAACTCGAGTAAGGCTCCGACTTGCGAATGTCCCAGGCCAGGCCGGCCGCCCGCAGCATCGGACCGGTGACGCCGTGGTCCAGGAGATCCTCCAAAGAGGCGTGGCCCACTCCCTTGGTCCGCCCCAGCCAGATGGGATTCCCGGTGAGAAGGTTCTCGTACTCATCCACTTTTTGTGGAAACTTGTCCAAGAACTGTTTGACCGGTTGCTGCCAGCCGCGAGGCGGCTCCAGAGCCAGGCCGCCGACCCGGAAGTAGCTGGTCATCATGCGCTGGCCGGAGAACATCTCGAAAATCCGGAGCAGGTCTTCCCGCTCACGGAAGCAGTAAAGCAGCATGCTCATCGCCCCCAGGTCGATGGCATGCGTGCCGAGCCACACCAGGTGGCTGCTGATGCGCGTAAGCTCGGTGAGCATGACGCGCATCCACTGAGCCATGGGCGGGATCTCGAGACCCAGAAGGCGCTCCACGGCGAGGCAGTAGCAGAGGTTGTTGGAGAGGTTCGCCAGGTAATCGACGCGATCGGTCAGCGGCACCACCTGCTGGTAGTTCAGTTGTCTCGCACTGCTTCTCGATGCCGGTATGAAGGTAGCCGATGTCGAGATCCGCTTTGAGGATCGTCTCGCCGTCCAACTCGAGCAGCAGCCGGAGCACCCCATGGGTAGACGGGTGCTGGGGCCCCATGTTCAGGATGGTCTTGCGGGTTGTAGTCCCGGCGTCGCTCAACGCGCTCTCCTCACTGCTCCTTATAGCGGTACTTCTCCCCGTAAACCGGGTAGTCCTTACGCAGCGGGATGGCCCTCCCAATCCTCTGGCATCATGATCCGCCGCAGGTTCGGGTGGCCCCGGAAAACGATTCCGAAAAGGTCGAATACTTCCCGTTCGTACCAGTCGGCCCCCCGCCAGACGGGGACGACCGAGTCAATCTCGGCGGCCTCACCGGGAAGGCGGCAAACCAGACGCAAGCGCTCGTTGCTCTCCACTGAATGCAGGTGATACACGACTTGAAAACGGGGCTCCTGGGGATGCCAATCGACTGCGGTGAGGTCCGCAAGCCTCACAAAATGATGGGTCTCCTTCAGAAAACGGCAGACCGCCGCGATCGCCGGCGGGGAGATTTCCAGCGTCAGTTCGCCCCGCTCCTGTTTGCAGGAAACAACACAGCCCGGCTGGGCAGCCTCCAGCGCCGTGACAACCGGGATCGCCCCCGCCTGTTCAGGAAGCATGATGCGTTACGGCCGCCCTGACGAGGGTTTGCCCGCCGACCAGTCCAATGCGCCCTTTTTCCAAATGTAGAAGAACCCGCACATGATCAGAATGATGAAGACCAGCATCTCCACGAAGGCGAAGAGCTTCAGCTCTCTGTACACCACGGCCCAAGGGTATAGGAACACGGCCTCGATATCGAACAGGATAAAGACCATCGCCACCAGGTAGAACTTTACGCTGAACCGCTCGCGAGCACTGCCGGTCGGGACGATGCCGCACTCGTACGGCGAATCCTTAACAGCGCTGCGGACCTTCTTGCCGAGGAAATATGACCCTCCGAGCATCCCCCCCGCCACCGCCACGGCGATCGCAATCTGGACCAGGATCGGAAAATAGGTCTGCGCGTACGAAGTCGGCATTGGCTGTGATCAGCCCCCCTATAGACTTGAATATATTGTTGTCCGCTCGGGGTGTCAAATGCCGAGTCGATGGCAACGGAGCATGATGGTCTGCTCGTGGAGGCAGCGATGGGGCCCGGCGGAGCCCGATGATGTCCAGCACACCTGCTGAGGTAAACTGTGCCTGTGGTCTTTGAATGGAATGCGGCGAAGGCGAAGGCCAACATTCACAAGCATGGCGTGGCGTTTGATGGACGCATATCACTCCGGTGCAGAGGAACGGGAGATCACGATCGGCCATGCCTGGCCATCGCGTGGTCTTCGTGGCACATAGCCGGCGCGGAAACCGCGTTAGAATTATCAGCGCGAGAGAGGCGACCAGGAGAGAGCGTGAGCAATATGAGGAAGACATCACCAACGAAATTGGATGACGACTTGCGCCCCGAGTACGATCTCTCGAAGCTAAAGGGCGGCGTGCGCGGCAAGTACTACCGGCAGGCGGCAGCCGGAACCAACCTGATGTTGATCGAGCCTGAGCTGGCGGAGGCGTTCGGCGGCGCCGAGTCAGTGAACCGGGCGCTCCGGCTTCTTCTCGACACAGCGCAGGCCGCTGCGGGACCGATCCGTCCTCCAAAGCGCGGGCCTGGCAAACGCAGACAGCCCACCCCACGGCGGGCGCGGCGCGGCTGAAGCCGCTGTGCCCCTTTAAGCCGG
Source organism: Bryobacterales bacterium (assembly GCA_963744775.1). Taxonomy (GTDB): domain Bacteria; phylum Acidobacteriota; class Terriglobia; order Bryobacterales; family Bryobacteraceae; genus CAVUVG01. The sequence goes on along the minus strand of CAVUVG010000018.1, from coordinate 164,413 downwards.
TACCTTTCCCTGCTATACTTTGAGCGGATGGTTCCATCTCCGCGCACGCGGATGGCATTGCGCCAATTGGCCCCGGAAGCCGCGTGCCAAGCCGCCCCCAACGATTTCCACACAACATCGGGCATAGCATGGAGGTAGCAACACTCACTTGAGTAAAAAGACCAGTGTGCAGATCAGCCGCGGAATCGAGCCGCTGTTTGGCACCCGCGACGAGAATATCCGTCTGCTCGAAACCGGGCTGAAGGTTCGCATCCAGCTCCTGCATGACAGCCTGGAGATCGAGGGCGAACCAGCCGGCGTGGCACGCGCAGAGAGCATACTGCAGGACTATGCCGCCTTGGTCAAAGAGGGGCACACCTTCTCCAACGGCGATTTGAACTGCTATCTTCGCGTCGTCACCGAGGACCCGGAAATCGCCCTGCGCGATCTGGTCATCAGCGGCCGCCAGCGCAACTTCGGGAAGAAGCCCGTGGCGCCCAAGTCCTCCAACCAGCGCCGGTATGTGGACGCCATCGAACGCTACGACCTGGTCTTCGCCATCGGCCCGGCCGGAACCGGCAAGACCTACCTGGCCGTGGCCATGGCCGTTTCCGCGCTCCTGAACAAGCAGGTCAGCCGCATTATCCTCACCCGCCCGGCGGTGGAAGCCGGCGAGAGGCTCGGCTTTCTGCCCGGCACGCTGCAGGAAAAAGTGGACCCTTATCTGCGGCCGCTCTACGACGCCCTCTTCGACATGCTGGAAGCGGAGAAGGTGGAAAGGCTGTTGGAGCGCTCCGTCATCGAGGTCGCGCCGCTGGCATTCATGCGCGGCCGCACGCTGAACGACAGTTTCATCATCATGGACGAAGCTCAGAACTGCACCCCCGAACAGATGAAAATGGTCCTCACGCGCCAGGGCTTCGACTCCAAGATGGTGGTCACCGGCGACGTCACCCAGATCGATCTTCCCTCGGGCAAGCGCAGCGGATTGCTGGAAGCGGCGGACGTGCTGCGCGGTGTCGAGGGCATCCGCTTCATCAACTTCGACGAGCGCGACGTGGTGCGCCACCCCCTGGTGCAGCACATTGTCAAAGCTTACGAGCGATACCAGGAGCTCACCGGCGCGGGCGCGCAACTGCAGCTCAAACTGAGTGAACCCGTGGCGAATCCCGCGCAGGAAGCGAACCGCTTCGAGATTCCGCCGAAGCGCCGGGCATCTGACGGCCCCCATGCCAACCCCCGACGACCCGCTGATATTCCGCCGCGCATCCAGAGAGCTCTCGCGCCGCTGAGTTGCGCGCCTTCGCCCGCGAGCTGGCCTCCGTGGTGGCCGGCGGCCGCCCCTTCTGCTGCCTGCTGACCGACGATCGCGAACTGCGGCGGCTGAACCGGCAATTCCTGGGCAAGGACTACCCGACCGACGTGCTGTCCTTTCCCGAGCCCGGCCCCGACGGCTTTCTGGGCGAGATGGCCATCTCCGTCGAGCGCGCCAGAGAGCAGGCCGCCGAGTTCGGCCATCGCCTGGACGAGGAAATCCGGATCCTGATGCTGCACGGCCTTCTGCACCTGATGGGCATGGACCACGCAAACGACCGCGGCCGCATGGCGCGGGCCGAAACGCGCTGGAGCAAGCGGCTCGGCTTGCCCGCCGGGCTGATCGAACGGGCGCGCGCATGACGCTCGCTGCTGATTGCATTCGCCGCCTGGTTCGCCGTCTCGCTGGCCTGGTGACGTTCGTGCAGGTGCTGTATCTGGAGTCGCTGCGGCTGCGCACCCGCGAACTCCCGGCGCTCGAATTCTTCAAGGAAACGCTGCAGGACGCGCATCGGGCTGAAGTCGGAGCAGGGGCGCGCTGGCCTTCTCGCTGGTCAAGCACACCACGCATGGTCCTGCTGGGCGTCGTCGTGCTGGGGATCAGCCTGCGCGGGGCCGCGCGACGTGGCGGCTCTGCTGGAAGCGTGCCTGGCTTCCTGGCTCATCATGCTGGCGGCGACCTACGTCGTCCCGCAGGTGCTCTACCGCAAGACCGAGGGCCGCTGGCTCCTGCCCCTGGTTCCCTTCCTCCGCGCCCTGGCGTTGCCGGCCCGGCCGCTGGCCGCGATGCTGCGCTTCTTCCAGTCCGTGGTGGATCTGGGAGATCCCGAGCCGGCGGACGAGGAAGCCGTCAAGCCCGAGGAGCACATCGACGCCTTGATCGCCGCCGGCACCGAAGAGGGCATTATCGAGGAGGAAGACCGCAAGCTGATCCAGGCCGCGGTGGCTTTCGGCGACAAGACCGTGCGCGAGGTGATGACGCCGCGCCCCAGCATCGTGGCCATCGAGGCCGGCCGGTCGCTGGACGATCTGCGGAACTGGTCATCAACGAACAGTACTCGCGCATTCCGGTCTACGAGGACTCCATCGACCACATCACCGGCTTCATCCATGTTCGCGACATGTTCGAGCTCGACGAGGAAGAGCGGAAGCGGCGCACCGTGCGCGAGCTGATGCGGCCCGTGCGCCTGGTGCCCGAAACCAAGCCGGTCAACGATCTGATGAGAGAGATGCAGGAGGACCGCGCGCACATGGTCGATCGTGATCGACGAGTACGGCAACACCGCCGGGCTGGCCACGATGGAGGATCTGGTCGAGGAGATTCTCGGCGAAATCCGCGACGAGCACGAGCCCGAGACTGGACGTGACCCCCGACGGCGACGGCGGCTACATCGTCTCCGGAAGTTTCGATCTGGACCGTCTGCACGACCTGCTGGGCTTCCGGCCCAGGAAGAGATGGAATCCACCACCGATCAGCGGCCTGGCCGCCGAGTGGCTGGGCCGCGTGCCGGCCGTGGGCGACGTGGTCGAACGCGAGGGCATCCGCATCGAAGTGCTGGCCGGCGACGAACGGCGGGTGGAGCAGGTCCGGAGTCAGGCGCTCGGAGGAAGCCGCATGAGTGAGACCACGCAAGCCCGTTTCGTCTCGGGCTTCGTCTCCATCCTGGGCCGGCCCAACGCGGGCAAGTCGACGCTGCTGAACAGGCTGGTCGGCATGAAGCTGGCCATCGTGGCGCCCAAGCCGCAGACCACGCGCACGTCGATCCAGGGCGTGCTGAACCTCCCCGACGCCCAGGTCGTTTTCGTCGATACGCCGGGCATCCACAAGCCCGATTCGCTCTTCAACCGGCGCATGCTGGAGACGGTGCGGGCGGCCCTGGATCAGCGGGACCTGCTGCTCTACGTGGCCGACGTCGACGCGCCGTCCCGTCGGAGGAGGACCGCGAGGCAGTGGAACTGGTCAAGGCCGCGCGGACGCCCGCGCTCCTGCTGCTCAACAAGATCGACGCGCTGAAGGACAAGCGCTCGCTGCTGGATCTGATCGAGCAGCTACAAGTCGCTGCACGAGTTCGAGGAGTACCTTCCGATCTCGGCTCTGACCGGGGAAGGGCTGGACGACTCTGCGAGCGCGAACTGGTCAAGCGGCTTCCCGAAGGGCCGGCCTACTTCCCGCCCGACTACGTCACCGATCAGCCCGAGCGCTTTCTGGCCGCCGAACTGATCCGCGAGAAGATCCTGCTGGAACGCGCGAGGAGGTGCCGCACTCGGTGGCGGTGCTGGTCGACCAGTGGGAGGAGACGAGCGGCTCACGCGCATCTCCGCCACCATCTACGTGGAGCGCGACAGCCAGAAGGGCATCATCATCGGCGCCAAGGGCGCGATGCTGAAGCAGATCGGCACCGGCCGCGCGCCAGGAGATGGAAGCGTTGTTCGGCCGCAAGATCTTCCTGGAGCTGTTCGTCAAGGTGCGGCCCAAGTGGCGGGAGAACCCGGAGTTTCTGAATGCGGTAGACTGGCGTTCTATGACCGGCCGGGAGGCGGATGATATGCGCGTGCTGTCCGTGGTGCTTATCCTGTCCTTGCTCACTGCTGTCTGCGCACCGCTGGTCGCCCAGAGCAAGATTTCCGACGACCAGATCTACGACGAAGTCCGGCGCAAGCTGGCCGACGACACCACGGTGAAGGGCGGCGCGCTGGAGGTCGAGGTCAAAGAAGGCGTGGTCACCCTGAGCGGCAAGGTCAAGAGCGAGAAGCAGAAGAACAAGGCCGAGTCCCTCACCAAGAAGGTGAAGGGCGTCACCAAGGTCGTCAACGAGTTGGTCGTGGAGCCTTAGGCGCCCCGCCCCTTACTTCACGCCCAGCTCCTCCATGACCCGCTCGGCGCCGTAGACTTTGCGGAGCGCCTCCACGATTCCCTGAACCGCGACGTGCACCGAGCGCGCCTGCTCGTCGGTGTAGACGAAGCGGTCCGGCAGGCTCTCGATGTTTCCGTCGAACAGGATGCCCGACGATCTCGCCCTTGGTGTTCACCGTGGGGCTGCCGGAGTTGCCGCCGTGGGTGTCCGCCGTCGTGACGAAATCGAAGGGAGTGTTGCCAGGTTCAGCTTGCCCTTGGCCTTCACCCAGCGCGGCGGCAGCCGGAACGGTTCCTTCCCCGTGGCCCGCCTGTACAGCCCGTCGAAAGTCGGTGGCGTAGGGAACATCCTTCCCGGCCTTGTTCTTGTAGCCCTTCACCGGCCCGTAGGACAGCCGCAGCGTGAAGGTGGCGTCCGGGTAGGCGCTGGTCCCTTCGACCGCGAAGCGCGCCTGCGCCACCTTGGCCCCCTCTCCGGTGACCACGGCCTCGACGCGGTCCTCGTAGCGCTTGCCGCAGTTCACGGGCGCGCGCGTCCAGCAGCAGGGCCAGCCGGATCATGCCGTCGCTCGAGGACTTGACGGCTTCGGCGCTGGCCGCCAGCCGCTTGCGCTCGGCGACGTCCTTGAGCTTGGTGGTCGTGACGTACTGCCGGGCGGCGGCTTGCGGGCTTCGCCCGTTCAGCAGAGCCTTGACCGTCGGGTTCTCACGCACCCAGCGACTTCCTCAGAAACTGAAGTAGTCGGCGATCACCGCGATCTCCATCGAGTCGGTGATCGGGATCGCGGCGTACATGGACGCCTCCAGCTCGGGGAGAGCCGAGTCGCGGTACTCGCGCAGGCGCTGCTCGTTGGGCTTGCTCCGCTCTTCGGCCAGCCGCACCACGTCCCGCGCGATGCGGAACAGGTCCGAGCCGCGGATGGCCGCGGGTTCCAGCAGCCAGTACTGCTTGTAGAACTCGGCATACTGCTTGTAGGCCGCCGCCAGCGCGTCCCAGGCGCGCGCCATATGCCGCCGCGCAGCTTCGGGTCCCTGGCGACGGCGGCGCGCAGTTCCTGCTCCTCTTGGCTCTTGAGCTCCATCAGCTTCGGGTCGCGCAGGCCCATCAGGAAGCCGGTGTAGGCCTTGAAGCTGTTCTGCTGCGAGAATTCAGATTGTCGGCGGCCACGCGCTTGTTCTCGGCGCTCTTGGCGCCGTAGGCGAGCAAGCGTCTTGATCAAGGACCCCAGCCGGGAGTGGACCAGCGGGTAGGAGACGTCCCGGAAGAACTCGAGTTGCGCCATGGTGTTGAGGCGGCCGGTGGTGGCGGGATTGCCGGAGACGAAGATCAGCTCGCCCTCCTTGACGCCCTCCCGGCTCCAGCGCAGGTAGTCCGGCGTTTCGGCCGGCTTGCCGTTCTCGTAGGCCCGGAAGAAGGCCATGTCCAGGCAGTAGCGCGGGTAGGTGAAGTTGTCGGGATCGCCTCCGAACGCCGCGATACCCACCTCGGGAGCGAACACCAGCCGGATGTCGGTGTACTTCTTGTAGCGGTAGAGATGGTACTGGCCGCCAGAGTAGAGCGTCACCACTTCGCAGCGGATTTCAGGAGACGGTCGCGCACTCCTTCTCGATGCGGGCCATGTTGGCCCGGCGCGCCTGTCCCGCGTCCGCGGTGGCGGCGTCGGCCGGCACGCCCTCGCGCACCCTGCCCGTGACGTCCGCGATCGACACCAGAACGTCCGCCTCCAGATCCGGGCACTTGCTTCTCCTCGGCCTCGGTGGCGGCGTAGAAGCCGTTGTCCATGTAGTCGTGCTCCTTGCTGCTGAGTTGCTGGATGCACTCGGACGCCACGTGGTGGTTGGTGAACAGCAGGCCTTTCGGGCGAGACGAACGAGCCGGAAGCCACACCCACAAACTTCACCGAGCCGAGCCGCAGCTTGTCCAGAAACTGGTCGGTCACCTGGAAGCCGTACTTCTGTTGGACCGCGTCCTCGGGAAACCGGTTGAACAGCCAGATGCCCTCGTCGGCTCTCAGAGCTACGGCAGCTCAACAAACCGAATAGGATAAGAGCTCGCTGCTTCACTGTGAACCTGATGCATCGCCATGTGTCGGGATCCCCTACTCCATATTCTCTCCAATCCCGCGCCGCGGCTGGAAACCCGGCCGGCGAGCAGTTGTTTGGCACGAGTCGTGCTCATGCTCGTAACGCATTGAAAATAAGATATTTATTGATATAATTTGACCGCCTCGTTTCTTGGCTTCTTGACTTCGGTGTGCCATAGTAAGTGTAGGAAACCTCACACATCGCCATGACGCAACTGGGCGAGGCCATTGCCCGCTACCACAAACTCATCGAATCCGGGCCGTACAGCAATCTCGCTTGGGCGGAAGAGCTTCAACAGAGAATGCTGGACGCTCACCTGGCCGAAGGCGGCGCGTCCGATCTGCCCGTTCCTGCGGCCCAACTTCCTGACCCGCCGCCAGTACACCTCTGTCGTCAAGGCGGCAGAGACCCTGTGCTCGGCGATCGACCGAATCAAGCAGATGGCCCTCGCCAACCCCGCGGTGTTGGCGCGGCTGCATCTGCTGCCCGCCGAGAAGATGCTGGCGGCGCATCGACCCCGGTTACTCCGATTCTGGCCGTCACTTCCCTTCTCGACACGCACGTCAATGGACGGAGTCGCTCCATTTTGTCGGCTACAGCGCCGACACTGCGGTCGGCGTGGCTTACGGCGCGGCCCTGGCGGACCTGTTCTATGACTGCCCCGCCGTGAAGCAGTTCCGCAAGCAGTACAATTTGGCGAAGCTCGGCGGCACCAAGCCTTTGGTTGCCTCGCTTCTGGCGGCGTACAAGCAGTTCGGCGGCAAGCGTAAGCCGCGTATCGGAGTGATGGAGTTCCGCCAGGCTTTCCAGACGGCCGAACCTGGCGACTACTTTCTGCTTCGCGAGGTATTTCGCAGCCACGGGCTGGAAGCTGAGGTCGTCTCCCCCGACCAGCTTGAGTACAAAGGCGGCGTCCTGCGGCAGGGCGACTTCGTCATCGACCTGGTCCTGCGGCGCGTCAAGGTACACGAGTTTCTTCTGCGGTTCGATCTCTCTCATCCGCTGGTGCGCGCCTACCGCGAGCCGGGCGGTGTGCCTGGTCAACAGCTTCCGTTCCGAGTTGGCGCACAAGCGGGCCATCTTCGCTCTGCTGACGGACGAAAACCTCACGGCAGGCTTCCCGGCGCAGCAGAAGAAGGCGATTCAGCAGTACGTCCCCTGGACCAGGGTAGTGGCGGCGGGCAAGACCAAGTACGGCGACAAGACGGTCGACCTGATGGAGTTCATCCTCAAGAACCGCCAGAAGCTGGTACTGAAGCCGAACGACGACTCGGGCGAAGAACACGCCGTTCAGGGCTGGACGACCGACGACGGCCGGTGGGAGCGCGCGCTCGAAGCTGTCCACCCGCACCCCTCACGTGGTTCAGGAGCGGGTCGAACCGGTCACGGCGGTCTTCCCGCTTGCTTCGCTACGGAGTCCTGGAGATGCGCGAATTGCAGGTGGACGTTCACCCCCACGCCTATCTGGGCAAGGTGCAGGGCTGCTCGAGCTGGATCTCGGAGCCCGCCGCCGGCGGCTTCTCCAGCATCGCCGGCCTGGCGCCCACCTACCTCCTGGAGCCTAAGTCGTAGGCCGACGCTCCACCGTTCGCTCGCTGGCCCGAAGGTTCGCCACCCCTGCCGTGGAGCGGGAATCCACGACGGTGAAGGCCAGGGCGTCCTCCAGCCATTCGTGCAGCGCGCCATCGGGGTCGTGCGAGGCGGCCGTCAGCGTGTACTCGCGCGGGCACAAGTCGCAGCGAAACGAGAACAGAACCCGGCGGATGTCGCCGGCGGCGCACGGCCCCAGATTCACGGCCTCCAGCTCAGTATTGGTTCCATAAACCTCGAAGCCGATGCGCGTGCGGATCATGATCCCCACCACCGGGTTCTCCACCGCCTCCCGGTACCGCACGGTCACCCGCACCGAGGCCTGCTCGCCGCTCCGCCACACCATGGTGGGCTGGCCGCGCTCGTCCAGCGTCTCGATGGAAAGCAGTTCCGCTCTGCCGTCCCCTCGCCGCAGCGGAGGCAGCAAGGGATAGCAGCCGGCATCGCCCCAGTCCCGAATCCTGCCGGCAGCGTGGCGGCGGTACTTCTCCAGAACCTCGCCGGGATCCCCCTTGGCGGCCAGCCGGCCGGCATCCAGCCACCAGATCTCGTCGGCCAGGGAACGCATCAGCTCCTCTTCGTGGGAGACAAGCAGAATCGTGGCCCCGCGCCGCCGCAGCCCGGTCAGTTCCATGGCGGCACGCGCCCGCGCCACTACATCCCGCTCGGCCAGCGCGTGGTCCATCAGGAGAAGCTCCACGGGGGCGAGGTCCAGTTCATCCGCCGGTCCGATCAGCCGCCGCAAGCCGGGCGCCTCGACTTCGCCGCTCCGCTGGAACTTCCAGCCCCGCGGCCAGCCGCAGCAGGCTTCGTGCACCGCAGCCATCCTCCCCGATGACGCCGATCAACGCGCCGTCCGGAGCCGAGACGGTCAGCCCTTCGAGCGGCGGGAAGAATACGTCCCGAAATGCCACAGCCATGGAAGATAGAATAGCGGTTTCATGCGGAAGCTCGTGCTCGCCCTGATGGTCTTGAGCTGCGCGGGTTGCGGCACACCAGAGACGCGCCTGCGCCAGCGCCCTCAGCCGGGGCACGGGTATCGTGCGGCTCCCGGCCGGCACGATCGAACTCTCCTCGGAACTGGTCATCCCCCAAAGCGCGCGGGACATGCAGGTGGCCGGCGCCCCCAACGGCACCCTGCTCCGCGCCTCGGCCGGCTTCCGCGGCCGCGCCCTGATTCGAGTGGAACCGGGCGCCAGGATTCAACTGAAGGGCTTCACCCTTGACGGCAACCGCGCCGCGCTGGGGAAGCCGCGCCGGCCTGCCGCCCTCGGACGTGCCGTTCTCGCGCTTCTCTGTCAATAACGGAATTCTCGCCGAGGGCGTCCAAGGCCTCAGCATCTCGGACGTTCGCATGGCCAACATCGCCGGCTTCGCCATCCTGGTGTCGCACTCAACCGGAGTTCGCATCGAGAACGTGCAGGTCGCAGGACAGCGGCTCGCGCAACGCCAAGGGCCGCAACAACACCACCGGCGGAATCCTGCTGGAGGAGGGCACGGCGGATTTTCAGGTGACGGACTGCGCGCTGCGAAACGTCCGCGGCAACGGGATCTGGACGCACTCGCTCTACACCTCGCCGCGAAATCGCGACGGGACGGATCGCGGGCAACCGCTTTGAGACCATCGGCCGGGACGCGATCCAGGTGGGCCACGCCACCGGCGTGCGCGTGGAACGCAATTCGGGTACGCGCATCGGCTATCCGTTTCAGGAAGTGGATGTCGAAGGCGGCGGCGTCCCCGGTGGCCATCGACACCGCCGGTAACGTTGACCGCAGCGTTTACGCCGGGAACCGCTTCGAGGAGGTCAACGGAAAGTGCATCGACCTGGACGGCTTTCACCACGGCGAGGTGCTCGACAACGCCTGCATCAACCGCGGGTCCGCGGACGACTATCCCCACGGACACTACGGCATTGTCTTCAACAACAGCAACCCGGACATGCAATCTGAGGAAGTCACCGTGGCCCGCAATGTCATTGACGGGGCGAAGTTCGGCGGCATTTTCGTGCTCGGATCACGGAACAGGATCCTGGGCAATGTACTGCGCAACCTCAATCTGGCGCACTGCAACGACAGCGGCGCGAAGTACGGCTGCCTGTACTACTCCACCGAGCCGGACCTCTTGCGCTCAGGCATCTACCTCGGCAGCCATGCCGCCAGGCCCGCCCCCGCCCGCGGCAACCTGTACAATCCAATCAGATTTCCGGCTACGGGATGCGAGAGCGCTGCGTCGTGGCCGCGCCCGGCGTCTCCCTGGCCCGAAATCAGGTTGAGCACAACCGCTGTGGCGGCGAGGGGGGCAGGTAGTCATGTCCGGCGATACCGGCAGGATGCGCTCGGACTGGAACCGCCGCGCGCGTGAGGACGCCAACTACTACGTCGCCTTCGGCCGCCGCGAGCAGGACGAAGCCGAATTCCAGGCTACCGCCGGCGGCGTCGTGCGCAACCTGGATCGCGAACTGCGGCGCTTGGCGGACCGGAACCATCGCGCCGCTCTGCGCGCGCTGGAGATCGGCTGCGGCCCCGGCCGGTTGATGCTCCCCATGAGCCGCCGGTTCGGCGAGGTCCACGGCGTTGACGTCTCCGAGGAAATGATCCGCCTGGCCCGGGAGCGGCTGCGCGGACATTCCCAACGCCTGCCACGCGTGAACAGCGGCGCCGACCTGGCGCGCTTCGCCGACGACTCCTTCGACTTCGTTTACTCCTACGCCGTCTTCCAGCACATTCCCAGCCGCGAAGTCGTGTTCAGCTACCTGCGCGAAGCCCGCCGCGTGCTGAGGCCCGGCGGCCTGCTGCGCTGCCAGATCAACGGCCTTGCCGAGACCGCGCCGCTGCTTACGACACCTGGCAGCGGCGTCCGCATCAGCGCCGGACAGATCAGCGGCTTCGCCCTGGCCGAAGACATGCAGTTGCTGGCGCTCGAAGGCGTGCGGACCCAGTACATGTGGGTGACCATGCGCAAGCAGCCGGCGGGCTGGCACGCAGGGCTGCGCGCGGCAGCGCCGGCGGGGCGCGCGGCCTGTCCGGCGCATCACCAATGCCTTCTCGACCGAACCGCTGGCGCCCTGCCGCGGCCGGTTCGCCGCGGTCTCGCTCTGGATCGAAGGCCTCCCCGCCGAGTGCGACCTCCTGCACCTGGAGGCGCTCATCGGAGGCGGCCGGCGAGTACCCTTCTACATCGGGCCGCCTGAGAACGACGGGCTCAGCCAGCTCAACGTGCGCTCTGCCCGCCGGGATTGAGACCGGCCTGCAGCCGGTCGTGCTCACTGGCTGGACCGGCCGCTGTGCCCCCCGGTGACGCTGCGCGTGGTGCCACCCGGGCCGCTGGTCCCGCGCTGGTGGCCGTGAGCGATGCCGTGGATCTGCTCTCCGGCTGCTCATCCAATCCGGTATCGTCAAGGTCGTGCTCGAAGAAGTCGAGCGGATCGCAGACTTCCATGTCTGTGTGGACGGACGGGAAGCCCCGCGCGTCGAAACATTTTGCGTGGACCCGGCGCAGTGCGCTACGAGGTGAACGTCCACCTTCCGGCAATGGAGCCGGGAGAGCATCTCATGGAATTGCGGCTGGGCACCCGGCGCTTTTCCCCCATCCTGATCCAGACCGTACAGTTTCGTCCTTCATCCTCCGATACAGGTCTGTAACCTTATGCACTGTATATAGATATAGTTCTTGACGGGGTACTACATATTGGGGTACAAACGCTAATGTCGCCCGTAGTTGAAATCAGGGCAGGCGGAGGAAGAGGGTAGGATGGCAACGGGGCAACAGGCTGGCCGCGACTGTGAGCGCTAACGTGAACGAAACAAAAGAAAACGAACACATCGAAGAGCAGCCGCGTACCGGCGTGAGCTTTTCCCGGTACTTCACCGCCCGGCTGGAGGCCGGCAAGACTCCCTACGACGAGGTCGCGCTGGGAACTGCGCACCGCCATCGATCGCCAACGACAAGGGCACGGTGCATCTTCGAGCAGCGGGACGTCGAAGTCCCGGCCGACTGGTCGCAGACCGCCACCAACATCGTCGCCAGCAAGTACTTCCACGGCAAGCTCGGCTCGCCCGACCGGGAGCGCAGCGTCGCCCAGCTGGTGCATCGCGTGGTGGACACCATCACCGAGTGGGGCACAGGCGGGCGGCTACTTCCAGCGCCGCGCGAAGACGCCGAGAACTTCCGCAGCGAGCTGGCCCACCTGTGCTCACCCAGAAGGCCAGCTTCAACTCGCCGGTCTGGTTCAACGTGGGCGTGAGGGAAGCGCGCGGCTACGGCTGGTACTACGACGAAGCCACCGGACGCCATCCGCAAGCTGACCCCGGACCTGCCGAAGCCGCAGTGCTCGGCCTGCTTCATCAACTCGGTGACCGATTCGCTCGAGTCCATCCTGGACCTGGCCAAGACCGAGGGCATGCTCTTCAAGTGGGGCTCGGGCACGGGCACCAACCTCTCCGCGCTGCGCGAGGAGAACGCCATCCTCTCGGGCGGCGGCCGCGCCTCCGGCCCGCTGAGCTTCATGAAGGGCTTCGACGCCTTCGCCGGCGTCATCAAGTCCGGCGGCAAGACGCGCCGCGCCGCCAAGATGGTGATCCTCAACGTCGACCACCCCGACATCGAGAAGTTCATCTGGTGCAAGGCCAAGGAAGAGAAGAAGGCCCACGTGCTGGTGGACGCCGGCTACGACTCCTCGCTCGACGGCGAAGCCTACGGCTCCATCTTCTTCCAGAACGCCAACAACTCGCGTGCGCGTCACCGACGAGTTCATGCAGGCCGTGGTGCGAGGACGGCGACTGGTGGACCCGCGCCGTGCTCGTCACGGCCAGCCGGTCAAGCAGCTACAAGGCGCGCGACCTGCTGCGGCAGATCGCCGAGGCCACCTAGCAGTGCGGCGACCCCGGCATGCAGTTCGACACCACCGTCAACCGCTGGCACACCTGCAAGAACACGGCGCGCATCAACGCCTCCAATCCCTGCTCGGAGTACATGTTCCTGGACGACTCGGCCTGCAACCTGGCCTCGCTGAACCTGATGAAGTTCGTCGGCCCGGACGGCCAGTTCGACGTCGAGGCCTTCCGGCACGCCGTGGACACCGTGATCCTGGCGCAGGAGATCCTCGTCGACAGCGCCAGCTATCCCACCGAGAAGATCGCCCGCAACTCGCACGACTACCGCCCGCTGGGGCTGGGCTTCGCCAACCTGGGCGCGCTGCTGATGTCGCTGGGCATCCCCTACGACAGCGACCGCGGCCGCGACTACGCCGGCGCCGTCACCGCCGTCATGTGCGGCCAGGCCTACCTCACCAGCGCGCGCATCGCCGAAGCCGTCGGCCCGTTCGCCGGCTACGCGCGCAACGAGGAGCCGTTCCTCGAAGTGATCCGCATGCACGGCGACGCGGTCAACGCGCATCGACAACGAACGACGTGCCGCCGCCGCTCTACGAAGCGCGCCACAGACGTGCTGGCGCGAGGCCTACGAATTGGGCCGGCGCGCCGGCTTCCGCAACGCGCAGGTCACGGTGATCGCCCCCACCGGCACCATCGGCTTCATGATGGACTGCGACACCACCGGCATCGAGCCCGACCTGGCCCTGGTGAAGTACAAGAAGCTGGTCGGCGGCGGCGTGATCAAGATCGTCAACAACACCGTGCCCGCAGGCCCTGATCCGGCTGGGCTACACGCCCGAGCAGGTGGAGCAGATCGTCAGCCACATCGACGCCACCGGCACCATCGAAGGCGCCCCGCACTGAAGGACGAGCACCTGCCGGTGTTCGACTGCAGCTTGCGGCCGCAGAACGGCGACGCGCTTCATCCACCACATGGGCCACGTGAAGATGATGGCCGCCGTGCAGCCCTTCATCTCCGGCGCCATCTCCAAGACCATCAACATGCCGGAGGAGTCCACGGTCGAAGACATCATGAACGCCTACATCGAGAGCTGGCGGCTGGGGCTGAAGGCGGTGGCCATCTATCGCGACAACTCCAAGCGCGTCCAGCCGCTCAGCACCGGCAAGGGCGAGAAGCGCGAGAAAGCCCCGGCTGCAGCCGGTCGAGAAGATCGTCTACCGCCCGCTGCGCCGCAAGCTGCCCGACGAGCGCCAGTCCATCACCCACAAGTTCTCCATCGGCGGCCACGAGGGCTACATCACCGTGGGCCTGTACGAAGACGGCATGCCCGGCGAAATCTTCATCACCATGGCCAAGGAAGGCTCCACCATCTCCGGCCTGATGGACGGCTTCGCCACGGCCATCAGCTTCGCCCTGCAGTACGGCGTGCCGCTGAAGTTCCTGGTGGACAAGTTCAGCCACGTGCGCTTCGAGCCCAGCGGCTGGACCGGCAACCAGCAGGTCCCCTACGCCAAGTCGATCCTGGATTACATCTTCCGCTGGCTGGGCGCCAAGTTCCTGGGGCCGGAGTACGCGCAGACGCGAAGCCGGCGACACCACCAAGCTGCGCCCCACCGAGCCGCGAGCCGCAGCAATCGCTGCCCTTCGGCCCGATGGTGGAGGACGCGCCGCTCTGCAGCGAGTGCGGCGGCCTGATGACCCGCAACGGCACCTGCTACAAGTGCGAAAACTGCGGCGGCACCAGCGGCTGCAGCTGAAGCCGCGAACAAACGTTTTTCCGGAGCTTCGACCAACATGCGCTTCACCTGCCAGCCGGGATGCACCAACTGTTGCCGGGTCAAGGGCTACGTGTACCTCACTGAGGGCGATCTGCGCCAGGCCGCCGCTTTCCTGGGTTTGTCCCGTCGCGATTTCGAGGCGAACTACGTTTACCGCACCAGGCACCTCCTGCGGCTGCGCAAACCACGCCACGCGCAGTGCCACTTCCTCAATGAAAAAGGCTGTCTCCTCCACCCCGCCAAACCCACGCAGTGCCGCCTCTTTCCGTTCTGGCCGGAACTGGTTGGCGCTCGCGCCGCCTGGCGCCACCTCGCTCGCATTTGTCCCGGTATCGGCCGGGGGCAACTCAAACCAGTGGAGACGGTTCGCCGGCTCACGCTCAAAATGCGCCGGGCCTACTCGTCGATGTACCCGGATGCAGGCGCCTAGCCGCCCCCCACACCGCAACCGGTACGTCCCCTCCCGCGTCTCAATGCTGGGAGGGCTAGTGGGATGAAAAGAACGTGGAAGGCAACTGGGTTGACGCTGTTGGCGCTCCTCATGGCGTTGCCCCCGCATCTTCTGGCGAGCAAGGCCGTCAGAACACTCGAGGAGCAGGTCCGTCACGAGTTGATCACGCTCCCCTACTATGGGGTGTTCGACGCCTTGTCCTTCCAGGTGAACGGGAACACGGTGACGCTCATGGGCACTGTGACCAGGCCCATTCTGAAGAGCGACGCGGAGAACGTGGTCAAGCGCATCGCCGGCGTTGCCTCGGTGCAAAACGAGATCGAGGTGCTGCCGTTGTCCCGCTTCGACGACCGGATCCGCTTGGCTGAACTCCGGGCCGTCTACGGCCACTCCGCGTTGTTCCGCTACCGGCTGGGGGCGATCGCGCCGATCCGTATCATCGTGAAGGACGGGCACGTGACGCTGGAAGGCGTGGTGGACAGAGAGGCCGACAGGAGCATCGCCGGCATGGCCGCCAATCATGTCTTTGGCGTGTTCTCGGTGACCAACAACCTGCGCGTGAGGTCCTGAGGTGGCGGCCCTCACCTGCTCATCTCAAGCACCTGAATAAAATGCGTTGGCCGCTCCGGCCAGCCGAGGAACCGCATCATCAGCCGGTCACGCTCCGAATAGGGAACGAACACGTGCCGGCGGATCGCGCGCCCGCCTCCAAGTTCCTGCTCCATCTGCCGGGTGATGCCGCCGGGCGAGGTGTCGTGCGTGTTCCGGAAATACCAGATGACGCCGGCGCTCGCCGCGTCGATCTGTTCCCGCAGTTGAGCGGGGCGGCTTTCGCGCGTGATCATCACCACGGGCATTTGTCCATGCAGTTGTCCGGCCAGGGGCCAGGGGTCGCTGTTGCAGGCATCGGCGACCAGCACCGCCTTGCGGCCGGCGGAACCCTCGCTGATCAGGCGCACGATCTGGTCGTAGGGGAGAAGGTAGGCTTTGTTCAGGAAGTCCGTCTTCCGAAAGTAGCTGGAAATGGAACCGGCGGAGAGGCACACCAATGCCCCGCACACCAGCCAGCCTGCACGACGGCTCCTCTGCGCCCCGATGGCCAGTAGCAACAGGCAGAACGGCAGCAAGAAGAACAGGCGGGCGGGAATGAACACAAAGGAAACCCAGCGTCCCGCTCCGAGGAATCCGGCAGCCGCCGAGACCAGAACCAGACCCAGCCAGGCGGGCCGCGTGGCCGCCCCCTTCCAGAGAAGGTAAACGACGCCCGGAGCCACCAGCGCAGCGCCTGCCAGGACCCACAGCGGCGGCGTCTCGCCAAAATTGAAAGCAAAGAACCAGTACCCCAGCCGGACTGCCGTCGCCGCCAGAGGCGATGCCGCCGCGGGCGGCGCTTGCGCTTGCCCCATGCGATTCAGAGCCGCCCAGAGCTGGGGCATCCAGGGGATGTACAGCACTCCCACCAGGACTGCGCCAGCCGAGGCGGACCAGAGCGCGGCGGGCCGGCGGTCCCGCACAGCAGTCCAGGCCGAGACCAGAATTAACGCCGCCAGCAGCGCCAGTCCTGGAAGGTAGTGAACGTAAAGCAGGCATGCGTCCGCCGCGGCGAACCACGCGATCCTTCCCGCGCTGGCGGGCTGGCGCAACAGATCCACCGCGGCGCGCAGAGCCCACGCAAACAGCAACACCTGCAGCGAGTACGACCTCCCAATCCGCGCGCACAGGAGGAGGCAGGGCGACAGCGTCCACAACAGCAGGAACCACAGGCGAGCGGGCCGCCCTACGTCCCGCAGCCAGCAACGGTCGATGACCACCGTTGCCGCCAGGGCGAATAGCACGGACAGCGCGCGTGCCGCCACGATGTCCGGCACGGGCCACCCCAGCAGCAGCCAAAAGTGAACCAGCAACGAATGCAGCGGCGGATTGTTCTTCTCCGCCGCGATGGCCGCCAGCAGTTGCGCGAGCGGACGGCTGGCGGCCATGAGGGTGAAAGATTCGTCTCCCCACACCGGCAACAGGTCCAGGCGAGCCAGCAGCAGGCAGGCCTGCGCCAGCAGGCACAGCCCCAGAGCGTACCGTTCTAACCACAAGCTTGGGCGGGGAGCGTCAGGCATGAACCAAAATCCAGAATAGCCGAAGGGCCAAGAAAACGAGAAGCCCTGCGTCTGGGAACGCAGGGCTTCTACTCAGAGGGGCTGGCGACGAGCTGGGACTCGTCGCCGGGGATGCTAATGTTATAGCACTTAGTTGGAAACATTATAGGAAAAGAATACCCTTTTGTCCAGTATTTTTTTGGGAATTTGTGCCGCCGCCGCTTCCGCCGGTTCTATCTATAACTCCTTGGAATCTGTGCTGTACGAAATTTCTTCGCCGTTTCGTAGTCGCGCAGAAGCTGGCGCGTGATTTTGTCGGCGACGTCGGCTCCGGAGCCGCGGAACTTCGCCCCCAGGCTCTCCTGGGTCGTGGACCAGAGCACGTCCCCGTCTTTGCTGACCAGGCGCACGGCGGCTGTGGCTTCGTGTTTGCGTTCGGCAATCCGCGTGGACTCCTGTTCCCCAACGGTAACGGAGGCACTCCGGCTGCGGCGGTCGACCGACGTCTTGTCGGGATTGGAGCCGGTCCCGGCGCCCGCGCGCGCACTGAGGCTATCGCTTGAGGCGTAGGTGTCCGTGAAGATCAGGTCCTCGGCCGAGCCTCTCAGAAAGGCATCGGCCCGCGTCTCGTCCTCGGTGATAATAAACAGCTTAGAGGCTTGCAGGCTGCTGATGATCATGTCCCGCATTTGGGCCGCCACCTCGCCTCCCCCCAGGCGGTCC
Organism: Bryobacterales bacterium; assembly: GCA_963744775.1. Classification (GTDB taxonomy): domain Bacteria; phylum Acidobacteriota; class Terriglobia; order Bryobacterales; family Bryobacteraceae; genus CAVUVG01. Next base: position 146,715 of record CAVUVG010000018.1, on the reverse strand, counting down.
ACGTAGATCCGGCGAATGCTGAGCAGGCGAACCAGCGTCTCGGATTCGATGGTGGAGGCGGCCGTCTTCCCCGCCGGTTGGCCGGGCGCATCTGAATGGCGGCCGCCGACAGGAGACACAGAATCGGCACCAGCCACACGGCTATCCGCCCCCGGCTTTGCGCGCCTCGTTGTCCTGAAAGTCGACTTTGAGGCCGGTTCGGGCCTCCAGGCTGGCCAGCACCGCCCGCACGTCGCTCTTGTGGATGCGGAAGACCATGACCTGCTGGCGGCCCTCCTCGTCCTTGTAACCCACGCTCAGGAAATGCTTCCGGGCCTTGCTCATCAGCAGGATGGGAGAAATTGTCAGGGCCAGCAGATAGCGCCGCCCGGTCTGCTGGCCGTATTCCAGCAGGTTGATCTTGCTCGTAGGGCACCTGGATCGCCTGCCCCTTGACCTCGAACAGCAGCGACTCCTGGCCGGAACTGTGAAGCCGGCCCGCCAGCCCGGCCGGCAAATGTCCCAAAGTTCCGCCGACATACTCCGCACGGCCCCCGGCGTCAGCCGCGGCCAGCGCCGCGAGCACCGCGCAGAGCCAGACACAGCCGATCCTCCACATGGCCCGCATGTATTAAGGAAGTGGTGAGAAGTGCGCCGGATTCTCAGGATTTCGGCTGCCAGTCGAACAGGTGGAGACGCAGCTCGCTTCCTTCCACCGCCACCGCCGCCCAATAGCCCGGAGCCGGAAGCAGCGTGGATAGCGCCCACCGCTCCGCTTCCGCCGGCTCGCCGGCCACGCGGAGCAACGCCGCGTGCTCCCCAGGCGCCAGCGCGACGTCGAAACTGCCGAGCGGGATCGATAGCCCCTCGCCGCGGGCCTTGAGGTAGGCTTCCTTGAGCGTCCAGCAGCGGAAGAAGAACTCGGTCCTCTGCTCGGGCGGAGTGGCTTTCATCGTCTCCCACTCCTGCGCGGAGAAGAAGCGCTCTGCGATCCGTTCCTGATCGCGACCGGGTCGCGCCATTTCTACGTCAACGCCGATCTCCCGGCCCCGCGTGATCCCGTAAAGAGCCATCCCTTGCGAATGGGACAGATTGAATTGGACCATCCCAGCGGCCGGAAGCAGGAAAGGCTTGCCGTGCGGCTGGTAGCCGAAGGTAAGAGCGGCAGGTTCGCGGTCCAGGTAACGGCTCAGGATTTCGCGCAAGATGCCCCTGGCGGAGATGAACCGGGACTGAGCGGCCGGACTCCGGAAGCGCGCGGCGCGCTCCAGTTCGTCCGGCGAGAGCGCCCGCCGGAGTTCCTCGATGGCGCCCGGCTCCAGATCCAGCGCGGCGCGCCAAACGTGCACCGCGCCATCATCCAAACTAAGCGGATTTGGCGGGGGAGACCACAGCATCACTGACCGCCGGAGGTGAAAACGCCACGGCCCTCATGGGAAGTGGAATGGTAGCATAAGGGCCGCTCGATTTGCGGTCGTGCTTGTCATATCATGTCATTGTTGTAGATCGAGGATGCGGAGTACTGCCATGAAAATTCGCTGGTTTTCGCTTCTGCTGGTTGCGCTGTTGATTGGATCCTCTTGCAGCCTGGACCCAAACGCCGCCAAGAGGAAATATCTCGAGAGCGGAAACCGCTACTTCGACAAAGGCAAGTTCAAGGAAGCGTCGATCATGTACCGGAGCGCCCTCAAGAAGGACGTCCGGTATGGAGAGGCCTACTACCGGCTCGGCCTGACGCACCTGAAGCTCAACAGCATTGCGGCCGCCGAGCGCTCCCTGCGACGCGCTTTCGAACTGCTGCCCAAAGGCAGCCCGGAAATGCTGGACACCACGGGCAAGCTAGCGGACATCTATTTGATTGCGTACTCCACCGACACGCGGAGGGATAAGGTTTACGAAAGCGCCCTCAAGGATTTCGTGAACCTGTTGCCGAAGAACTCCTTCGACCGGCTGCGCATGGAGGGGTACATGGCCTGGCGCAACAGTGATCTGGACACGGCCCTGATGCGGTTCCAGGAGGCGGCCAGTCTCAAGCCCGCGGATGCCAACATCGCGCTCGCCAGGGCTCAGGTGCTGATCGGGAAGAACCAATTCGAACCAGCCGAGAAGCTCGATCACTGGACCTGATTGCCCGGGACAAGCAGAACGGGGCAGCCTACGATGTGCTGTACGGACAGTACCTGCGCCTGAACCGGGCCGCGGATGCCGAACAGATACTCAAAGACAAGGCCGGCAACAACCCGACGGTTTTCGAATACCGGTTCCAGTTGGCCGCTCACTACTTCCAGATGAACCGGCGCGAGGATGCGGCCCGTGTCGTGGACGCCGTGGCCGCCGACCGGAAGACCTTCCCGCAAGGGGCGCGAGAAAGCCGGTGATTTCTACACCGCGTTCCGCGAGTTCGACAAAGCCCTTGGCGTTTTACCGCGGAGCGTTGAACGGAAGCAAGGAAGAAAGACTCGACGCTCAACGCAAGATCGCCGACGTGCTCGTCCTCCAAGGCAAGCGGGACCAAGCCCTGAAATTGCTGGAGAATGAGATCCTCAAGGAGAACCCCAAGGACGCGGTCGCCCTGGCTCTGCGGGCTACCTTGTGGCTGGAGATGGGCGACCGCAACCAGTTGCAGCAGGCGGTCAGCGAACTGGAGACAGCCGTCGGCAAACTGCCGCAGAACGCGGTGGTGCGCTACAACCTCGGCCGCGCGTACTGGGCCAAAGGAGAAGTGGACTCGGCTCAGCGCGCAGTTCAGAGCCGCGGCCGACATGCAGCCCGATTATCTGATGCCGCGGCTGGCGCTGGCCCAGATCCAACTCGGCCGGGGCGAATTCGCCGCAGCCTTGCAGAGTGCCGGATGAAATCGTGCCCTGAACCCGGGCAGCATGGCCGGCAGACTGCTTCGCTCATCGGCCTTGCAGGGGATGGGCAAGTCCGACGAGGCCCGGGCCGAACTTCAGACCATCCTGAAAGCGAATCCGACATCGGAGGAAGCGACGTTCCGCCTGGGCCTGCTAGAGGTCAGCCTGAGGAACTACGCGGCGGCTGAGAAGATTTTCAGACAGTGCATCGCGGACTTCGGTGGAGAAGTCGTCTGCAGCGCGGGGCTGGCCGAGGTTTATTCGTCGCAGAGCCAGTATGACAAGGCGTTGCAGGTGCTGACGGCCGGGCAACAGAAGCACCCCGAGCGGCGGGAAATCCGGCTGGCTCTCGCCAATACTTTTGTGCTGGCCGGCAGGTACGACGAGGCGGTCGACGATGTTCCGGCAGATGATCGCCAAGGAGCCGGACTCCGAGTGATCTGCAACTGCGCCTGGCGGAAACCTACCGGCGCAAGGGCGACGTTGCCGCGGCCATCGAGGGATTCCGGAAGGTCAAGCAGATGCAGCCCAACAACCCGGACGCCGGCATCTGGCTCGCGCTGCTTCTGCACCAGACCGGGCGGGAGGCCGACGCGAAGGTCGAGTACGAGCAGATCCTGCGGCTGCAGTCCGACAACCCGGTCGCGTTGAACAACCTGGCCTACGTGATCGCGGAGCAGGGAGGAGATCTGGACTTGGCGCTGACCTACGCCCAAAGAGCCAAGCAGAAGCTGCCGCAATCGCTCGAGGTTGCCGACACGCTGGGCTGGATCTACCTCGAAGAAGAACTGACGTCCGAACGCCATCGAGATCTACAACGATCTGGTCGCCAAGGCTGCCTGCCAATTCCACCTACCGCTACCACTTGGGGATGGCGCTGCTCCAAGCGGGGAGACAAGCCCCAAGCCAGGAAGGAACTGGAGGCGGCGCTGCGCAACAAGCCTTCCACGGAAGAGGCCGGCAAGATCAAGGAACTGCTGTCCAAGTTCGGCTGAGAACTGGATTCTTCCTTTGAACTCTTTCCTGAGTCCCAGAGGGAAGAACGCCTCCTGGCCGTATGTCGCGCCCGTTCGTCGCCTTTGTGGTGCTGCTGGCCGTAGGCCCGCATACCTGCCGTTGGGACCAGAGGTTTCCTACCCTCTGCGCGTGGTTCTGGTGTCGGCGGTGCTGCTGATCTGGTCGCGGAAACTGGTGCGGCTGAAGGCTTCCCGCTGGTTTTCCAGCGTGGTGGTGGGGTAGGTGTGTTCCTCATCTGGATCGGGCCCGACCTGATGTGGCCCGGTTATCGCTCTCACTGGCTGCTACAGAATCCGTTGACCGGGGCGGCAGCCAGTTCCCTCCCGGCAGGATGCCGCGCACGAATGTGTGGTTCTGGTTTGGCGCGTGGCGGGCTCGGTGCTGCTGGTCCCGGTCGTGGAGGAGCTGTTCTGGCGGGCCTGGCTGATGCGCTACGTGATCTCGCGCCGGTTTGAGAGCGTCCCTCTCGGCGCCTACGAGGCCCGTGCCTTTTGGGTTTGCGCCCTATTGTTTGCCAGCGAGCATGGGGCCGTATTGGGACGTCGGTCTGGCGGCGGGAATCATCTACAACTGGTGGATGATCCGGACTCGCAATCTCGCTGACTGCATCCTCGCCCACGCCGTCACCAACGCCTGCCTGAGCGGGTGGGTTCTTTACGCCGGCAAGTGGGAGTACTGGCTCTGAGAGAGTTTCGTGATATGATGTCGCGATCGTGAATTCACCCACCCCACAGTTGAGCATGACCGGCACGGGGCCGAAGCGCTTTCCCGTGCGCGTCTGGCTCATCTCCTTCTTGGGCTGGACTTTTGACTTCTACGACCTGATCCTGTTCTCGTTCCTGCTGATCCCGATCGGGCAAGACCTGAAGCTAACCGAGCCGCAGGAGGCGGGATTGCTGGGGGTCGCCTTGGGCGCCTCGGGAGTCGGGGGAATCCTGTTCGGCTACCTGTCGGATCGTTACGGGCGCAAGCGCGTGATGACCTGGACCATCGGGCTGTATTCACTGGGCACGGCGTTGTCTGCCTTCTCCATCGGCCCGCTGAGCCTGCTCGTGTTCCGCCTGCTGACCGGGTTGGGCGTGGGCGGCGAATGGGCGGTGGGCCACGCCCTGCTGCAAGAAGCTTCGCCCTCGCACATGCGCGGACGTGCCGCTGCCTTCCTGCAGGCCGGCGAGCCGCTGGGGGTGGGCCTGGCGGCCGTGGTGGGCCTGCTGGTCACTCCCCTGATCGGCTGGCGCTGGGTTTTCCTGCTCTCCTCCGCCTCGGCGGTGCTGGCCTTCGTGGCCCGGCGGCACCTGCCCGAATCCTCGCTTGTGGGACCGGCAGAAGGAAGAGCAGCTTTCTCCCGTCGCCGCTCTGGTCTGGATGGCGCGCCACCATTTCCTGGCGCCCCTGCTGAAGGGCTGGCTGCTGGGCGTGTTCAAGCTGGGCACTTACTGGACCTGCTATGTCTGGCTGCCCAAGTTTCTGCAAAACCAGTTCCACCAGCCCATCGGCCGTTCGGCGCTGTGGATTCTGACCGCGCAATCGGGGCAGTTGCTGGGCATGCTGCTGTTTGGCTATGTTGCCGACCGCTATGGCCGGCGGCAGGCCTACACCGCGTATTCGCTGCTGACCGCCGCCGCTCTCTACCAGTTGGCGTTTCACTGGCAGCAACTCCTGCCGCATCCGGCGCTCTTCTGGAGCGTGATGTTCGCCATGGGGTTGGGCTCCGGCTGCACGGCGGGCTTCGGCGCGCTGCTGGCGGAGCTGTTTCCGACTCATGTCCGCAACTTTGCCATGGGCACCAGCTACAATTGCGCGCGCGGAGTGCAGTTCTTCGCGCCCATGGTAGTCAGCGCCTTCGTGGCTCTCTGGGGCTTGCGCGGCGGCTTGGGTGTGCCGCTGGTGCTGGCCCTGGCCACCGCCAGTTGGGTCTGGGTGCTGCCCGAAACACGCAAGCGCAACCTGGCGAACATCACCTCGGAGTAGTCAGGTTAGCGCAACCGCTTTAGCAACTGGATCTGGCCGGCGTGGTAGAGGTCGTGCGCGGCGATGCCGGTGAGAATCGCGGCATTCCTATCTGTAACGCTCAACCCCCTGATGACTTCCCGTAGCTGCCGGTGCATGTTCACCAGCAACGCGAAATCGGCCTTCCATGCCGCTTGAGGTCTACACCGGATGCCGGCCGCGCGAACCAGTTGGAGCCCTTCATCGCGAACGATCCGCGCTTGGCGCCCGTGAGACGTCTCCAGACCGCGTACTTCCAGTAGGCGCAATGGACCGCGATCTCCCAGACGTTATGACGGCCTTCATCCGGACGCCAGGCCGCCTCAGCCGCCGTCATGCCCCGTAGCGCCCCCTTCAGATTCGTTCCATGCCAGGCTTTGTGATCGAAGGCCTGGTCCAGTAAACCCACGATGAGAGAAATCTCGGTGCCCATGGTCTCGCTCTCCTCGAACTCGTAAGAGTATATACTGACGTCTATCGAGGGTTCCAACAACGGTTATGAAGACAACCTGCCAGATTGCGTTCGCAGCTCTTGTTTCGCTCCTGCTCCCCGCGGCGGCGGCCGCCGCCGGTAGTGGCGAGTACTTCGTTTACATCGGCACCTACACCCGCAACCAGAGCAAAGGCATCTATGGCTTCCGCTTCCAGCCGTCCAGCGGAAAGGTGACCTCCCTCGGCTTGGTGGCGGAGACTCCCAACCCGTCCTGGCTGGCCGTGCACCCCAGCCTGAAGTACCTGTATGCGGCAAACGAGGGGGAGTTCAAGCCCGAGCCCGGCAAGCCCAGCAACGTGACAGCCTTCGCCATCGACCGCAAGACCGGCCAACTCACCATGTTGAACCGGGCTTCGGCCGGCGGCATGGGCCCCTGCCACATGAGCATGGACAAGGCCGGCAAGTGGCTGATGCTGGCGAACTACGGGAGCGGCAGCGTGGAAGTGCTCAGAGTGCAGTCCGACGGGCGTCTGGGAGAAGCCACCGCGTTCATACAGCACCAAGGTTCCAGCGTGAATCCAAAACGCCAGCAGGGCCCGCACGCACACTGCATCTTCCCCTCCCCGAACGAGCGCTTTGTGCTGACCACGGACTTGGGCCTGGACCAGGCGCTGGTCTATCGATTCGATGCCACCAAGGGATCTCTGTCTCCCAACGACCCGCCTTTCATCAAGGCGGCTCCTGGCGCGGGACCGCGGCATTTCCTGTTCCATCCCAAAGGGAGATTTGTTTACGTCAATAACGAGCTAAACAACACTGTGACCGCGTACTCCTACCAGCCCGCCAAGGGAACGCTGTCCGAAATTCAGAGCGTTCCGGCGCTGCCGGAGGGCTTCTCGGGACAAAGCTCAACCGCTGAGATCCAGGTGGATCGCGCCGGAAGGTTCCTGTACGTCTCCAACCGTGGCCATGACAGCATCGCGGTGTTCTCAATCGACGCGAAGAAGGGAACGCTGAAGCCCGTAGAACATGTGCTTACGCAGGGTAAGGTACCGCGCAATTTCTCGCTCGATCCAACTGGCGCTTTCCTGTTCGCGGCCAATCAGAATACCGGCAATGTGGTGGTGTTCCGGGTGGATGCCAAGACCGGACGGCTGAGCCCGGCCGGTCAGGTGTTAGAGGGCACGCCCGATCCCGCCATGGTGCTCTTCGTTCCGGCGCTGTGAGCGAGATACTCCAGTCTCTCGCCGGAATCCCGGATCTGCGAGTTTCCGCCCAGGTCCCGTTGTCGCCCTACACGCGCTTTGGCATCGGCGGCCCGGCGGCCATCCTGGCGGAGACCACCTCCGTGGCCAGCTTCCTGGAAGCCCTGCGCATCGTGCGCCAAAGCGGACAGCCTTTCGTGATGATGGCCGGAGGCAGCAACCTGATCGTCGCCGACGAGGGTTTTCCCGGCATCGTCGTGCGTTACGCGGCCAGCGGGATTCGCGCGGAGGGCACTGGCGTTTCGGCGGATTCCGGCGCGGAACTGCAGGCGCTGGTGGACTTCACCATTCGAGCGCGGCCTGAAGGGCATCGAGACGCTCACGCGCATCCCTGGCTGGGTTGGCGGCGCCGTCTACGGCAACGCAGGCGCCTACGGCCGGTCCATTTCCGAGGTGGTCCGGACTGTCTCCTATACCGACGGCGAGAAGGTTCGAACCTTGACTAACGCGGAGTGCGAATTCCACTACCGGGAGAGCATCTTCAAGCGCCGCAAGGATTGGATCATCCTATCCACGGAATTGAGCCTGCAGCAGGCCGACGCCGAGGAACTCCGGCGCGTCGCCTCGGAGATCGAGCGCGTTCGCGATCAGAAGTTCCCGCCCACCATGAAGTGCGCCGGGAGCATCTTCAAGAATCTCCTCATCGCGGAGCTGCCACCGGGTGTTGCCGCCCAGGTGCCTGAAGACGTGATCCGGGACGGTAAGGTCCCGGCGGCCTGGTTCCTGGAGCAGGTCGGAGCCAAGGGGATGGCGGCGGGCGCGATACGCGTCGCGGACTACCATGCCAATCTCATCTACAACGACGGCGGCGGAACGGCGCGCGATCTGTGCTCCCTCATCGCCGAGCTGAAATCACGCGTGCGAGATCGCTTCGGGCTCACGCTGGAGGAAGAAGTCCAGTACATCCCGTAGGGGCACGCCGCCCTGTCCCCTCCAGCCACTGGCGGAACATCGTGGCGAAATCCTGCGCCGGCGCGGAAAATCGCAGTTCCTCGACCGAGAACTTCATCTTGCGCCGCCAGTTGGGGTACTGCCAGGTGCTGCCGGGAAGATTCTGCTGCTCGGTTTCCTTGGTCAGGTCTTCCTGGTTGACCAGCAGAAGCATGGAGGGCGTGCGCGCCAGGAATCCGATCACGGCGTTGTGCAGTTCCCCCACCAGTTCAGGCACCTGAGCGGCATCGCGCGGGAACCATTCGGGCAGCAGCCCCGCCTGGAACAGCGCATCCAGGATCTTCTGCTTTTCCTTGGCTCGGGCCGCCAGTTGCGCCCGATAACCTTCCTCACCGCCGTCCAGACCGGCGGCGCGCCGGGCCTCGATGTCCCGGTTCGTCCAAAAACCCGCGAGCGTGGCAAGGTCGTGCGTGGTGGAGGAGACCAGCGCCTGCCGCGGATACTCTTCCGGCAGGCGGAAGTTACCGCTGCGGTCGCGCTCGAAGTAGAGCAGCCGGTAACTCAGGATCCCAAACCGTTCCAGGGTTTCGCGGGTTTCCGGTGCGACCGTCCCCAGGTCTTCGCCGATTATCAGGAACTCCTGCCGCACGCTCTCCAGCGCCAGGATGCGGAGAAAATCCTCGTGCGGCTGACGGAGATATGTGCCTTCCAGAGCCTCTGTGCCCTCGGATATTGTGAACAACCGGAAGAACCGCATCACGTGGTCGATGCGCAACGCGCCTCCGTGCCGCGCGTTGTGGCGGATCGACTCGGCGAACAGGCGGTAGCCGTCCTCGCGGTGACGCTCAGCATTCGGGGGCGGAAAGCCCCAGTCCTGACCCTTGGGCGAGAAATCGTCCGGAGGCGACCCCACCCGGCAGCCCGACAGAAAAAAGGAACGGTGCCCCCACAAATCGGACCCGCAGCTGTCCGTCGCCAGCGCCAGGTCGTGATACAACCCAATGGGCATGCCCTTCTCGACGGCGTAGCGCTGTGCGGCGCCAATTTGCAGATCGAGTTGCCACTGTACGTACTTGTGCAATAGGACTCGTTCCGCATGGTCCAGGGCGAAACGCCGCGTCGCCTCCGATCCCGGATCGCGATATTCCGCCGGCCAGTCCGGCCAAATCCAGACATCGGGGTGACTCTCGTGAATCCATTCGTCCAAAGCGCAGTAGGTGGCGTAGAGGTCCAGCAGCTGGCCTTCCCGCGCACAGTATTCCTGGAACCGCGCCTCGCACTCCGACCCCGCCCGGCCTCTCCGGCGAAAGGTCTCGAAGCACAAGCGCAGGAAGCGCATCTTCATCGCGTGAACGCGCTCATACTCGACCAGCTCCCCGCCGCGCAACGCGGCCAGTTCCGCCTGGGTTTCGGCGTCGGCGAAAAGAGCCTGAGCCGCGCGCGACTTGCGGAAATCCTCGAGCCTCTCGATGTCCAGGTAGATGGAGTTGCGGTAATAGACGGAGTTCGGCAGGTAGGGGCTGGTGTTGTAAGGCGTCCGGTTGTGGATCGCGTGCAGGGGATTGAGCGCGACGAAGGCCACACCCAGCTCCCCGGCAGCCCAGTCGATGAACCGCTCCAGGTCCGTCAGATCGCCGCAGCCCCAGTTCCTCCCGGATCGCAATCCATAGAGGCTGATCGCTACTCCCGCGGCCTTGCCTCCATCCGCCAGCGCGGGCGGCATCCAGGCACGGCTGGGGCATACGATCAGCCGCGTCGCCGAGGAGCAACACCCGAGCGAGACTCTCAGCTCGTGGTAGCCCAACGGCAGGCGCTCCGCCAGCGGCGCCATCCGCTTCTGGAATTTGCGCCCCCGCAGTTCGACTGCTTCGACAACGGGGAATTGGCCGAACGCAAACTCTTGCCGGATGCTTCCTCCGGCTTCCAGCCTCACTTCTGCCACCAACGTGTTGTGTGCCAGTTCTTCCGGCGCCGAAACCGGAAAGGCGGTGGCGTCTTCACCCAGAACCAGGGTGGGCGGCGTCAGACGCGCCCATTCCTCCTGGAGCTTTGCCTCAGTGGCGCTCTCCAGAGCTCGCCTCGCTGCCGGTGGCGAAACCCAGGCTCTCCAGAATGGCGCGCAGCACTTCCGGCCGTGTCTCATGCCGCTGGCCCCAGATGTCCCAGTATTCAGGCTCAATACCTAAACGACGCGCCGCGCCTGCCAAGACCCCAGAGTCGAACACATTTCATTCTATCGATTCCGTGCGAAAATACGGTCATGGGGCTGGACTACTCGGCGCGCTTCAACGCGACCGGACTTTCGGACGTGCCCGAGGATTTCTTCGCTCGCATCGATAACGAACACCTCGCGCTGCCCGAGGAAGGCGTCCTGACCACCACCCTGGACAAGGCCATCAACTGGGCTCGCAAGAACTCCATCTGGCCCATGTCGTTCGGCCTGGCCTGCTGCGCCATCGAGATGATGTCGATGAGCGCGTCGAGGTTCGATATCGCGCGCTTCGGCGCCGAGGTCTTCCGCGGCTCCCCCCGGCAGTCCGATTTGATGATCATCGCGGGCCGCGTGTCCAACAAAATGGCCCCGGTCATCCGCCAGCTTTACCAGCAGATGCCGGAGCCTAAGTGGGTCATCTCGATGGGGGCCTGTGCTACTTCAACCGGCGTGTTCAGCAACTACGCCCTGATCCCCGTGAACCAGATCATCCCCGTGGACGTCTACGTTCCCGGGTGCCCGCCGCGTCCCGAACAGCTCATCCACGCGCTGATGCTGCTTCAGGACAAGATCCAAAAAGAAACCGGCACGCTTCGCGACGTCCTGAATCTGTAAGGGCACGCCGCGGCGTGCCGCTACAGTTCCGTGTCCGCGCCAACCGTTCGGATGCGCCGCTGGATCTCGCGCATGGATTGGTCGTTCTGCAGGGTCACCGAGACCGTCATCTCCTTGTGGTTGCGCATAACGGTCAGCGGGAAGGTCTTCTTCGCGGCCTTCGTGCGAAGGGCGTTGCTGATCTCGCGCGGCATGTTCACGTTGGTGTCATCGACTTTGGTGATCACGTCGCCGGCCTTCACCCCAGCTTTCTCCGCCACGGAGTCTTTCAATACCGACCGCACCAGGACGCCTTCCTTCACCCCAAAGAATTCCGCCAGTTGGCCTGACAGACCCTCGGCCTCCACTCCCAATCCACCGCTCTGAATGGCGATGTAAGCGCGCGGGATGTCCATGCGAAGACTCTTCATCCCCTGTTTCGCCATTTCCATGTCAGCCCGGCCAGCCTCCATTTCGCCCGTTGGCGCTCCAAATCAGCCCTCAGCCGCTCCTGGTCGAACCCTGGCATGGGCTTGCCGATGAAGCCAGCGCTCTTCCTCGCGCCGATGGCGGCCGTGATGGTCTGCGTGGCCCCCGTCCCGGCTGACGGTGAGCCGCGCCTGCCGCTCCGGCGGTGTCTCCCGAACCATGCGTATGAATTGCTCGGTTCCCTCCACCCGCTGTCCGTTGTACTCCAGCACGACGTCGCCGACCTTCAATCCGGCCTTCGCCGCAGGGCTGTTCTCCTCAACTCTGGTGATCTCAACGCCGCGCTCTTCTTTCAACTTCAGCGCCTTGGCACGCTCAGCCGTGATCTCCGCAACTCCCACGCCGAGGAAACTGCCCCGGCCCGGTACGAACTGCGCGCCAATAATCTGGCCGTTGTCAGGCAGAAACACTTCCACGCCCGGCCAATCCTGCGCCGCCAGGCTCCCCGACAAGGCCAGGCAGGTCGCCACGATTCCCAATCCAATTGTTCTCATGAATCCTCCGATCTCGGTTCTTGCCGCCACTGTCAAGTTAGACGGCATGAAAACCGGGGTGTCACCATCAGAACGGCTCCAGCGACGCATTCATTTCTTCCAGCGCCGTCTGGCAGCGCTGCCGTATGTAGCTGTTGTCTTCCTTCTCCATCAATTCCTGAAACACTCCGACCAGCGCCATGCCCTTGTGCTGGACCAGCAGATCGATCGCCTGGGTGCGAACGCCCAGGTTATCGTCCGACAACAGGACCTTCGCCAGCGCCGCTCGCGTTCCCGGATCGCCGGCATAGGGTTTCAACCCTTCGATGGCTTTCAACCGCACCCCGGCGTTGGGGTCATGCTGGATTGTCCGCAGAAGCGCCTGATGCACCTCGGGAGACTGGTTATGCGACCGAAGCATCTCCACCGAGTCCAGGCGCAATCCAGGATCGGCGGCGTCCTGCGCGGCCGCCAGCAGTAGCTGCTGGATCGCGGCCTCACCCAGCCTGCCCGTCAGAATTCGCTGCCGCGTCTCGTCCACCCCAATTTGCACTCCTCCGGCGGCGTCCGGCTGGAGGTAACGGACCTGCGTTGCCACCGGCCCCTGCTCGGAGGGACTCTTCGGCGCCCCGAACGGCGTCAGCCGCGCGGCGAAGAATCCGAGAGCCACCAGCGCCAGCGCCCCTGCCGGCCGCAGAAGGGCAGGCGGCGCCGGCTGTCCCAGCCAGTCCCACAGGCGCCCGAACCAGCTCCGCTGGGCCCTACCGCCGGCGATCTCCGCGCGCAACTTTCCGCGGCATTCGGCCAGCAGGCCCACCGGCACGGCGGCCTCGCCCTGGTCCAGGGCGGTGTGCAGCGCCTTCTCCCGTTCCAGCGCCGCACGGCAGCCCCCGCACCCTTCCAGATGCCGCTCGATCGCTTCCCCCTCCTCGAAGGTCAGTTCTTCGTAGAGGAAGAGCGCAAGCAGGTTCTTGACCTGGTCGCAACTCATACGAAATCTCCCAGCGCCACCCTCATCTTTTGCGTGACGCGAAAAAGGCAGTTCTTGGCGGCTTCTTCCGAAGTCCCGAGCATCTCCCCGATGGCCCTCAAACGCAGGCCCTGGTAGTGCCGTAACTCGAAAACCATGCGTTCCCTCGGCGTTAGGCCTCCGAGTACCGATTGAATCCGGTCGTTCAGTTCCTTACTCAGGAGGCTGCGTTGCGGATCGCTCTCCGCCCGCTCTTCAGGCACGCTATGCAGGCGATCCACCGGTCCTTCGCTCGTTTCGGCGACCGTGGGTTCTTCCCGGCGGACTTTCCGCCGTCTCAAGTGATCCAGGCACAGGTTGGTCACGATCCGGTACAGCCAGGTGTGGAAGCTGCAATCGAAGCGGAACGCGTGCAAGTTCTTGTAGACCCTAAGGAAAGCTTCCTGATACACATCCCTGGCATCCTCGGGGCTGCGCAGCAGATTGGAGGCCAGCCGCAGCACCCCCTGGTCGTAGGTGCGCACCAAGCGCTCAAAGGCGTCCTGATCGCCTCGTTGGGCAGCCCGAATCAAAGCCGCTTCATCGCGTGCCGGCTCTGAAGCTATCTGGCCCTCCAGTGCGGCTTCTCGCTCAACCGTCAACACTCAGTTTGACGAATCAAACGGCAAAACGGTAGCCGCGGGATAGGCCGAGGTATAATTCAGTCTTCTTATAGGAGCGCACTCGTGACGGAAGTGATCAACCGCATGGGCCTTACGACGTCCGCCGTGGATATCCGGGCCCGCGCCGCTCGCGCTGCCAAGCAGCCCTTCGACCTGCTGGATTGCGCCCACACTCTCGGGCTGGGCGGAGCTCAGATAAGAGGCGATGTCCTGCCCGCCTCCGAGGCGGACCGTAAGGCCTACCGCCAGAAGCTGGACAACTGGGGGATGTACCTGCACGGCGACCTGCGCCTGCCCCGGCAGAAGAGCGACGTTGCGGATTTCGAGAAAGATAGTGCGCGCCCATAAGGAGACCGGCACCACGCTCCTTGGCACGGCGATGACCGGACGGCGCTACGAGGTCTTCGATTCGCTGGAGGCCTTCCGCAAGCACAAAGACCAGTGCCTGGAATCGCTCAGGCTCGCCGAACCGGTGATGCGCGCCGAGCGCATGAAACTGGCCTTCGAGAACCACAAGGACTGGCGCTGGCAGGAGCAGGTGGCCATGATCCAACAGATCGGCAGCGAATGGATTGGCGCGCGCGTGGACCTCGGTAACAACATCTCGCTGTGCGACGATCCCATGCAACTGGTCGAAGGCCTGGCGCCTTACGCCTTCTCCTGCCACATCAAGGACATGGCTGTTGAGGAGTACCCGCAAGGCTTCCTGTTATCCGAAGTGCCGATGGGAGAGGGTATTCTCGATTTGCCGAAGACGGTCCAGATTCTCAGAAAGGCCACCCCGGGGATCAAGTTCCTGCTGGAGATGATTACACGCGATCCGCTCCAGATACCGGTTTACACGGAGAAGTACTGGGTGAGCTTCGCTTCGGCTGACAGCCCATTGAGCGGCAGGGATCTGGCACGGACGCTGGCCATGGTTCGCGCCAAGCGCCCCAAGACGCCGCTGCAGCGAATCAGCCACTTGAGCCCGGCGGAACAGTTGAAGGCGGAAGACGAGAACAACCGCCGCTGCATCGAGTACGCGAGCGGCAATTTGCAGCTCTAAGTAGGGCCTCATTGGAGGGTTGATTCATGCGAAAGATGATCGGACGAAGAAGTTTCTTGCAGCGGTCGGCGGGTGGAGCTCTGGCGGCGGTCGCCGCCCCCGCCGTGGTCACTGCCAACCAGGGCCAGACTCAGCCGCGGCCGGCGCCGAGCGACCGCGTGGTCATCGGGCTGATCGGCGTCGGGGTGCGTGGCCGCGACCACCATCTGAGGTTCCTGTCCGCGAATCCGCGTGCGGAAATCGCCGCGGTCTGCGATATCGACCGCAACCGCGCGGATTGGGCGGCGCAGATTGCCATGCGCGCCTCCAAGAAGAAGCCGCTGGTCTTCCACGACTTCCGCGATGTCCTGGACCGCAAGGAGCTTGACGCCGTGGTCATCGCCACGCCGGACCATTGGCATTCGATCATCGCCGTACAGGCCATGGAAGCGGGCAAGGATATTTATTGCGAGAAGCCCATGACCCTGTTCATCGCCGAGGGAAGGCGCATGGTGAACGTGGCGCGGCAATACGGCACGGTGTTCCAGGTGGGCAGCCAGCAGCGTTCCGACTGGCGTTTCCGCCAAGCCGTGGCTCTGGTGCGGAACAACCGCATCGGCCGCCTTACCCGAATCACCACGCACCTGGGCAACCCCGGCTCGACGTCCGGCGCCTTCATCAACCCCGGCGTGTGGCAACCCGTTCAGACTCCGCCCGACGGACTGGACTTCGCCATGTGGCTGGGGCCGGCTCCCTATCACGAGTATTCGCCCAACCGCTGCCACTTCGAGTTCCGCTACCATTCGGATCACTCCGGCGGCCGCCTTACCGACTGGGGCGCGCACCACAACGACATCGCGCAGTGGGCCCTCGGTATGGACTCCTCCGGTCCCGTGAAGATTGAGGGCAAAGGCGGTTTCAACAAGGCCGGCCCGTATGACTACGCCAACTACCTGGAGGTCCACTACTGGTACAAGAACGGCGTGGAGCTGATGTGCGAAAACGAGGGCGGTAACGGCGTCCGGTTCCACGGCACCGACGGATGGATCTTCGTAAGCCGTCTCCGACTGGAGGCATCCAATCCCGAGCTCCTCAAGGAGCCGGTTGCGGGACTCGATACGGGCTCTTACGATGAGCGTAACAAGCGGGAGGAGATCCCCGGCACGGACGAGCATCACAACAACTGGCTGGATTGCATCAAGACCCGGCAGCGCCCGGCAACGGAAATCGAGACCGGCCACCGGTCCGCCTCCATCTGTCACTTGGGAAATATCGCCATGCGTCTGGGACGGCCTCTTCAGTGGGACCCCGACAAAGAGGAGTTCGCGGGAGACGCGGCGGCCAACATGTTGCGGGATAAGCCGTTCCACGCGCCATGGCGCGTCTAGGGAAGGAGCGGGAGGAACTTACGATGCCATCACTCAATCCTGAAGTTGCTCAGTGGATCAGGCAGATGGGCGATAGCGACCAGGTGATCGCCTACTTCGCCTACCAGAGCCTTCTCGAGCAGGTGCTGCACACCACCGCACCGGACCGTGCGGAAGCGCAAGCGGTTCTTGCCACCGCTCTGGGGGAGGCGCTGACCGCTCTGGCCGCCTCCAGGCAGGACGCCAGCGCCGCGCAGGCGGCTTCGCTGCGCAACAACTCTTTCCTGGCTGCCGTCGCCAGCCAGACCGTGGCGTATCAGTATCCGCCGCGCGTGCGCAGCAACCTTGCCCGGCTGCTCGGCTACCTTCCGCACGAAGCGACGGTGCCGTATCTCGTGAAAGCTCTCGATGACCTGGAAGCGCGCGAGAACGCCCGTTGCTCGCTGGAGTGCAATCCATCGGACAAAGCCACGGACGCGCTCATCGGCGCGCTGAATCTGGTCGGCTCCACCTTCTGCGTGGGGGTCGTCAACAGCCTGGCCAAGAGGAAGGGCGAAAGGGTCTCTGCCGCGCTCCTCAAGGCTGCTGAGGACCCGCAACCCGAGGTCCGCGCCGCGGCCATGTATGCGCTCGCCGACATGCCCAACGCGGCTCACGACGCCATTCTCGAAAAAGCCACCCGCGTGACCGATCCGGAGGAGCGCCGCCAGGCTCACATCGCCCGCACAAGGCTGGCGGAGACACTGCGCGCCAGCGGAAACAAGCAGGGCGCCGATCGAATTTACAAGTCGATCCTGGCGAGCAGCGCCGACGAGCCCCAGAAAAAGGCCGCCCGCCTGGCCCTGGGCGCTTAACGGACTCTCGCCAAGCCGCCAAGGCGCAAAGGAAAAGACCTTTGAGATTCCCCTCCCCCGGCAGCCACTAATTCCTGCGAATGACAGAGAACGAAATCGCGCGGCAAATCGTAGACTCAGCCTACCGCATTCATTCTACGTTGGGTCCAGGACTCCTGGAGTCTGTCTACGAAGCGGTTCTTGGGGCGGAACTCGAATCTCGGAGACTTCATCTGGCCTGCCAACAACCAGTGCCCGTGGTCTATCGTTCGGTACAGCTCAAGCTAGGGTTCCGGGCGGACATTGTCGTGGAAGACAAGGTTGTGATTGAGATCAAGAGTGTCGAAGAGATCGCGCCCGTGCACAGAAACAACTCCTCACTTATCTTCGGCTGATGGACAAGAGGCTGGGCCTTCTGATCAACTTCAACGTGGCCCTCATCAAGGACGGCATCACCAGGGTAGTCAACTGCCTGGAGGAGTGACCTTCGACTTTGCGCCTTTGCGGCTTTGCGTGAGATCTGGCCCTGAGCGCTACGGACTCACGCCAAGCCGCCAAGGCGCAAAGGAAAAGACTCTTGCGATCTCGGCTCGTCTTCTACGACTTCTGCGTCCTCTCATCGGCTTGGCAGTGAAATCTGCGCGCCTGGGCTGCTGAACGGACTCACGCTAAGGCGCAATGTCGCAAAGGAAAACAATGTTGCATGAGATTCGTCTTTGCGTCTTCGCGGCTTGGCGTGAGATCCTAGTCCGCCAGTTCCAGTTCGATCGACTTGCCGGCGGGATCGAGTTGCGATATCCGGAACGTGCGAATCTGCCCGGCGCGAGCCGGCTCGCCCTTGGATGCGCCTGAAGTCGCCTTCCCGTGCTTCCATCGCGCCGAGAGCATGGCGGTCAGCGCCGTGAGATCGGCCTTGGAGCTGGAGTCCCCCGCCACTTCCTCGGCCTTGGGCTCAACCGGCAGCCGGCAGATGGCGATCACCCCTTCGCCGAGTTCCACCTTGGCCTTCTTCTGGCTGACGTCCACCAAGCGGCCGCTCACCGTGTCACCGGTCTTGTGCTCGGCGATGTACTCGTCGATCGAGGTTGGCTCGAGTTGCTTCATCCCCAACCGGATGCGCCGCCTGGCGCGGTCCGCTTCCAGGACCACCGCGCGCACGCGCTGTCCCACATTCAGAGCCTCACGCGGGTGATTGAGGCGCTTCTCGCGGCTGATGTCGCCGATGTGGATCATCCCTTCGATCCCTTCGCCCAATTCGATGAACGCCCCGAAGTCGGCCAGGCTCACCACCGGCCCCTCGATCACCGCCCCCACGGGCATTCTGGCCGCGAGGTCGTCCCAGGGGTCGCCCAAAGCCTGCTTCAGGCTGAGCCCGATCCGCTTGTCGGCGCCCTTCACGCCCGTTACCATCACTTCCACCAAGTCGCCGGGCTTGACCACGTCGCTCGCCTTGCGCACCTTCCGCGACCAGGACATGTCCAACACGCGGATCAGTCCTTCCACTCCCGGCTCCAGTTCGACGAACGCCCCGAAGTCCGCCACCCGCGTGACCTTCCCGCGCACGCGGTCACCGGTCTTGTACTTCTCCTCCACCAGGCTCCACGGATCCGGGCTGAGCTGTTTGAGGCCCAGGGAGATCCTCCGGCCGACCATGTCCACTTTCAGGATCTTCACTTCGACGGCATCGCCGGTTTTCAGCACATCGGCCGGCTTCTCCACCCGGCCCCAGGACAAGTCGGCGACGTGCAGCAGTCCGTCCACCCCGCCCAGATCGACAAACGCGCCGAAGTCGGTCAGGGTGCGAACCGTGCCACTGACCACGGACCCTTCCTTCAGGTCCTCCAGCAGCTTCCGCCTGGCTTGCCGCTCTTCTTCTTCGACCACCGCTCGCCGGTCCACCACCACGTCCTCATCGGCCACGTCCAGCTTGATGATCTTGCACCGGATCTCCTGGCCGACCAGCTTCTCCATTTCGGCCGCGTCCTTGGTGCCGCTGCGCGAGGCCGGCATGAAGGCCCGGACGCCCACGTCCACGCTCAGCCCGCCCTTCACCACGCCGCTGACCACACCGCCGATGATCTTCTTCTCGGCGTACGCCGCCTGCAGGCCCGACCAGTCCTTGGGCTTCTCGACCTTCAGCTTGGAGAGGGTGTAGTAACCCCCGCCGTCGCGGCCCGTGATGCTGACCACCGCGATGTCTCCCACCTGGATCTCAAGATTCCCTTGCGCGTCGCGGAAATCGCCGGCGGGCAGTATCCCTTCGGTCTTCAGTCCGATGTCCACGAACACGGACTCCTCCGACACGGCGACTACGATTCCTCGTCGCGTGCCGCTTTCCTGTCGGTGCGAATCCTCGAATTGCGAAAGGATGTCGGCGAAGGTTGTGGCGTCCTGGGACACGGTTTTCTCCTCAAAGTTGGGGGGCTCGGGTTGCGAAATCATGCGGGACCAGCTAGCCCTCCATTTTGACACAATTGCGGTTAAGATGGTCGCGTGGCATCGCAACGCTGGCTCCGGCTGGTCCGGCCCGAGGATGTAGTCTGGCTCCTGCTCTTCTCCGCGCTCGGTTTCGCCAGCCCCAGCCGCTATCCCGAAGAGATCGTCCTGCTCTTCTGCATGGGGCTCCTCCAGGTGCTGGAGCCGCGAATCCCGGCCTTGTCGACTCCCACAGGCAAGGTGGCTCGGTCCTCCTGAAGCTCTTCCTGGCCTACCTGTCTGATGTGGTTCACCGGCGGAGTGAACAGCAGCTACTACCCCATTCTGCTGGTGCCCGTGGTTTCCGCCTCCACCACCTTCGGCGGGGTTGGCACGGCGGTTTTCACCCTCTTGGCCAGCGGCGCCTACGTCTCTTTGCTCCTGAACGTGGATTGGACCCGCTATACGATTCCGCCCGAGGAGGTCAGAGAGCTGTGCCTGCGCCTGCTGTTCCTGGCCGTGGTCGGTTACCTGACCAACCGGCTGGCCGAAGCCAGCCGCGTGGAAGCGAGGAAACACCAGGCCGCCGTCGAGCAACTGGCTGCCGCCAACCGCAGCCTCCAGGCGGCGGAAGCGGCCGTCCGGCGGTCTGAGCGGCTGGCCGCCCTGGGGCAGCTCTCCGCCGGGCTGGCGCACGAAATCCGCAATCCCCTGGGCACCATCCGGGCCTCGGCGGAGATGCTCAAGAAGAACGTCAGCGACCAGAGCCCCGTCGCCTCGGAGCTGGCCGGCTTCATCGCCACCGAGGTGGATCGCACCAACTCGCTCATCACGCGCTTCCTGGAGTTCGCGCGCCCGCTGGAGCTGCGCTTGCAGGAACACGAGCTGACCGACATGCTGGACCGCGCCGTGGCTAGCCTGTCGCGCGACGGCGTCGCCCGGCAGGTGACCGTCTACAAGAACTACTCTCCCGACGTCCCCCCCTTCGCCTTCGACGCCGAGTTGATGGAACGCGTCATCTATAATCTGCTCGCCAACGCGGTTCAGGCATCGCCACCCGACAGCGCGATCACCATCAAGACCCGGCTCGCCGGCGACCGCGTCGAGATCTCCGTCATCGACCGCGGCTCCGGCATCGATCCCAAGCACCGGGAGAGCATCTTCAATCCCTTTTTCACCACCAAGCCCGATGGCGTCGGCCTGGGTCTCGCCATCGTCTCCATGATCGTGGACCAGCACGGAGGTAAAATGGCCGTCGAGAGCGAATTGGGCAAGGGCAGCGTGTTTCACATCTACCTTCCCCTGAGGCATTCCAAGGAATGAAACACCGCATCCTGGTCGTCGAGGACGAAGAGAAGCTGCGCCGCGTCATTGAGCTGCAGCTCACCTCCTCCGGGTACGAAGTGGATAAGGCGGGCACGGCGGAGGAGGCTCTGCGGCTCGCGGGCCGGGCGGACCTGGTCCTCACCGATCTGCGCCTTCCCGGCATGGACGGGCTGGAACTTCTCGCTTTGTTGCGCCGCCAGGACTCCCAGACTCCCGTGGTGGTGATGACCGCCTTTGGGACCGTGGAGATCGCGGTCCAGGCCATGAAGGCCGGCGCCGTGGACTTCCTGCCCAAGCCCTTCTCGCTGGATCACCTGATGGCGGTGATCACCAAGGCGCTGGAATTCCGCGCCCTGCGCGACGAGAACCGCCAGCTCCGCGAGGAACTCGGCCGCCGCTACACTTTGGACAATATCGTGGGGCACAGCCCCGCCATGCAGGAGATCTTCGCCACGGTCATGCGCGTGGCCCCTACGCGCTCCACCGTGCTGCTGGCCGGAGAAAGCGGCGTCGGCAAAGACCTGATCGCCCGCGCCATCCACTACCATTCGCCGCGCCGCGACCGGCCCTTCGTCAAGATCAACTGCACCGCCATTCCCGAGAACCTCATGGAGAGCGAGCTGTTCGGCTTCGAGAAGGGCGCGTTCACCGGGGCCGTGGTCCCCAAGCCCGGCAAGTTCGAGCAGGCCGACACGGGCACCGCCTTTCTCGACGAGATCGGCGACGTTCCCGGCTCCATCCAGGTGAAGCTGCTGCGCGTGTTGCAGGAGCGGGAACTGGAGAGGCTGGGCAGTAACAAGACGCGCCATATCGACGTGCGCATCCTGGCCGCCACCAACCGCGACCTGCGCGCCGCGCTCGAAGAGGGCGCCTTCCGCGAGGATCTCTACTACCGGCTGAACGTCCTTCCCATCAACATTCCGCCGCTGCGCGAGCGCCGGGAGGACATCCCGTTCCTGGCGGAGCATTTCGTCAAGAAGCTGTCACGGGATCTGGGCGCGAAGGCGGAGTCGATCTCCGAGGGCGCCATCCGCAAGCTCGCCGGGTACCACTGGCCGGGCAACGTGCGCGAATTGGAGAACGTGATCGAGCGCAGCCTGGTGCTCTCCTCGGGCGCGCAATTGGAGGCGGCCGACATCAAGTTGGACGTGAGCCCGCGTGCCGCATCCGCCGCGGAGAGTTTTCTGCCGGACGGCATGACGCTGGACGAGCACGAGCAGGCGATCATCCGCGAAGCCCTGCGCCGCGCCGACGGCAACAAGAGCCAGGCCGCGCGCCTGCTGGGCCTCACCCGCAACGCCCTGCGCTACCGCCTCTCCCAAATGGGGATGGACGACAAGGGAGCGTAAGGGCGCGGAACCGCGCTCGATCCGGGTTGACTCCGGGTCCGCGCTGGTGAGAAACTTCCTTCACCGCTAACAGGCTTAGGAGAGTGTCCCATGAACCGCCGCGAATTGATGAAGAGTGCCGTCACTGCGGCCATGGCTCCACTGGTTGTTCCGGCTTCGGCTCTCGGCAGGCAAGGCAGCGTGCCGCCCAGCGACCGGATCACGGTGGGCGCCATCGGCGTAGGGAATCGCGCCCGCCTGGATCTGAGCCAGCTTCTGCCTCAGAAGGACGCGCGCGTGGTGGCGATCTGCGACGTGAACAGCAACGCCCGGGACGCCGCTCTGACCTTGGTGAACAAGCAGTACGGCGACAAAGGCTGCCGTGAGTACCGCGATTTCCGGGAACTCCTCGCGCAGAAGGACATCGACGCGGTGATGATCGCCTCGCCGGACCACTGGCATGTTCCGATGATGACTGCGGCAGCCAAGGCCGGCAAGGATATCTTTGCCGAAAAGCCCATGGGTCTGGCCATCGCCTGGACGCAGGCGGCGCGCGAGGCCGTGCTGCGCAGCGGAGTGGTCTTCCAGTGGGGGGCGCATCAGCACACCCACAGGATGTATGAGCACGCCATGCGGGTCGTCCACAGCGGGAAGATAGGCGAGCTGAAAGTTGTCCGCGCCTGGGTGCCGAGTTCCGAGTGGAGCGGTGACCGGCCCGCCGCACTGCCCAAGGTCGTGCCTGTTCCGGACTACCTGGATTGGGACATGTGGCAGGGGCCCGCTCCGGCCACCACCTACTGGGAAGGCAAGGAACGCGGCTGGTACGGCAGGTCGGACTACAGCCGCGGATCCATCTGCAACTGGGGAGTGCATAATCTCGACATCTGCCTGTGGGGCATGGCGCCCCTGGCCGCCCGCACCATGGAAGTGAGCGGCTCGGCCTCCTTCCCGCGGGAAGGCGTCAGCGACAACGCGACCGGCTGGGACGTAACCTTCCGCTTCGACCACGGCGTGCCGATTCACTACGTGAGCCTGGGGCGGCGGCCCGAGGAATGGCGGCGGCGCTACAAGTGGCTCTCCGATCACGGCGTGGCCTTCGAGGGGACCGAGGGCTGGGTACAGGTGCACCGGTTGGGAATCAGCGCGGAACCCGCCAGTCTGCTCGACGATATGGATGTTCCACCGGACTACCGCGAGAACGAGGCGATCTACGCGCTGTTCCGAAACTTCCTGGATTGCGTGCGCAACCGCAACCGGCCGGCGGCCCACATCGAGCACGCCGCTCAGGTGGACATGACCTGCATCATCGCCGACATGGCGGTGAGGTTGGGGAAACCGCTCGCGTGGGACATACGGCAGGAGCGGTTCCTGAACAACGAGACGGCCAACCGGCTGCGGACGCGGGCCATGCGTAGCCCTTGGCAGGCGTAGGTCTCGGATCCGGTGCCGGCGCAGCGCTAGTTCAGCCGGCCGGCCGCCCACAGGACGGCATTCCGAAAGAAGTGTTGGAAGTCCGGGTTAAGGTGGCCCTTGGTCGTGTGCCCCAGCATGATCGCCACCACGCGGGCCTTCTTGTTGGGGCCGATCCAGGCCAACGGACCTTCAGTCGTCGGGCTGTTGGTTTTCAGCAGCAAGGTGGTGTTCGGCGAGTACCAGAAACCTCTGTAGGTCTCGTCAACCATGCGGAAGGGTCCGACGCCGTTAAGAATGGGGTGCTTTCCTACCGGCTCGATCGTCAGGTCCACGTTGTCCGTGTAACCCGGCTGTGGGCGCTCTGCGGCCGGCTTGCGGCCCATGCCGATGACCTCATCGTGCCACCAGGCCCAGTTGCTGTAGTTCAACACCGCGTGATGAAAGATGACGACGCCTTTGCCGGCTTCGATAAAATTGCGCAGGTTCTGTTTCCCGGCTTCGCCGATCACGTCGTCCTCCACCATGTCGTAAAGGACCAGGACGTCGCAGCGCTTGCGCGCATCCCCCCGGTCGCCGGTCGGGTGAGGTTCCACAACAGGCCGGAAGTCCGGGTATTCGAAGAGCTTGTAAACGGAGGGGTAGTAGCCATGACCGCCGGTCACAATCATGATCCGGATGGGGTCGGCGGCAGGTGTTTGGGCAGGCTGCGCGAAGACCGCCACAGCCGAAGCCAGCAGCAGGATTATGCGAACCATGCCGTCATGAGACAACAGCCGGGCGCGCAGTGTCAACCGTAAGGCAACTACAGGACCGAGCGCCCCTCCGTCGCCATATCACGCTCGCACAGCTGCCGCACTGCTTCCATACTCCTCTTGAACTGACGTCGCAAAAGCTCAATCCCGCGTGCGCCTTCTTGGGCCGCTGCTTGCACCCTCCTGTTGCACACGTAACGCGAGTAGCCCACTCCGTACAAAAAGGCTTTCTGGGCATCAGCACTCGCCCCTCTTATCCGCGCATGAGATGCGAACTTCAGATTCGGGTCCTCCGGTAGGGACGCGAGGGCCTCATCGAGGCTCCTCGGCTCTGCCTTCACCGATGCGAGAAGCGCCGCAACGCTGCCGCCATCCAATGTCGAAGGATCGAGCCTATTAACCATCGCGAGGCAGCGATTCTCCTCGAGCAAACTGCCCAAGCGCCTAAAGCGGATTACGTGAGCGGTCGCGGGATCTCCCTCGTCTGCTCCTTTGTCGGCAAATAGTACAGCTTTAACGCGCAGCCGCCGAAACGAATCGCCTCCTAGCTTGTTCCTGACCTGAAACTCGGTGATATCACCTGGCTGCAACGGCCTCACGCTCCGAATCATATCTCTGCTAGCGCCTTTTAAGTCCTCGACGTCGATCGCGATGGCAGTGATGGGCCTTCCGGAAGTGTTTTTAAACTTGATCGTGATGAGCCGTTCGTTCCCTTCCGCATTTCTCCCAAGCTGCATCGATGGCGGCACAGGAGATTCCACTACTGACTCGACCGTCACAGCTCTTGTCGTAGTAATCGACGATCCACGAATCAACGACATCTTGTGCACGAACTGACAGCGAGGAGCCTGTGAAAAGCATGCAACCGAGCGCTACGAGACACACTCCTTTCCATCTCATTGTTCTGCCTCCATCGCCATATCACGCTCGCACAGCGGCCGCACTACTTCTAAACTTCTCTGAAACTGACGCCGCAACGTTTCAATCCCCATTCTGCGGCTAGATTCTGATGAAGTGAACTGCCGGGTCACTCCTTGCACACTCGTGTTGCACACGTGACGCCAGAGGCGCACCCCATGAAGGAAGGCCTCGCGGGCATCGGCACTCGCACCACTTATCCGCGCATGCGAACCGACCTTCAGGTTCGAGATTCTCAGGTAGAGACGTGAGCGCCTCATCGAGGTTCCCTGGCTCCGCGTTCACCGACTCCAACAGCGCAGTAACGCTGGCGCTATCAAATTTGGAAGGATCAAGTTGATTGACCATCCCGAGGCAGCGATTCGTTTCGAGCAAGCCACCTAAGCGGCTAAAGCGGAGTACATGAGCAGTGGAGGGATCACCCTCGTCTGCCCCTTGGTCCGCAAATAATACAGCCGTGACGCGCAGCCGCCGATACGAGTCGCCTCTGGGCATGTTCCTGGCCTTGAACTCGTGAATACCACCTGGCTGCAGAAGCTTCCCGCTCCAACTCATGTCAGCTCTACCCTCTGATTTGTCGATATCAAAGGCAATGGCAGCTATGGGCCTCCCGGAAGTATTTCTAAATGTGATCTGAGGCCCGCCGGAGCGTTTCCTTCCCGCAATGGATTTCACTACGACTCGACCGTCACAGCTCTTGTCGATAATGACGATCCACGAGTCAACGACATCTTGTGCACGAACTGCAGCGAGGGCCCTGTGAGAAGCATGCAACCGAGCGCTAAGAGGCACACGCCTTGCCATCTCATTGTGCTGCCTCCATCGCCATATCACGCTCGCACAGCGGCCGCACTTGTTTCTCTGCCCTCTGGGACTCACGCTGCAACCGTTCGATCCCACGTGCTCCCTCAGATGACAATTCTTGAAGCCCTCTGTTGCACAGGCGACCCCTTACAGAACACCATAGAGAAAGTTCTGTCCGGGCATCCGCACTCGCACCTCTTATTCGCGCATGGGACTCTAACTTCAGGTTCGGGTCCTCTGGCAGGGACGCGAGGGCATCATCGAGGTCAGTTAGCCTCGTGTTCAGAAGCCACGATGCGCCGTAACGCTGGAGCTATCCAACCTCGAAGCATCAAGCCGGCTCACCCTCGCGAAGCAGCGATTCTGCCTCGAGCAAGCCGCCCAAGCGGGTAAAGCTGAGTACTTGAACGTCGAGCGATCTCCCTAAGTGTACCTATTTGTTCGGCAACATCGCACGCCTTAACGTCAGCCGCTGCTTCATTGACGAACAATTGGGGGCTGTATTTGAACTCTTTTGTGTTACCTGGCTGCAGGGGTTCCGGCGAACTAAAGGTGCTACCCGTGCTGTTCTCGACCTCAACCGCAATAGCGGTGATAGGCCTTCCGGAGATGTTTTTCAACTTAACAGTGATGACCGGCACGTAGCCTTCCACGGACTCCACGACTGACTCGACCGTCACAGCTTTTGTCGTGTAATCGACAACCCACGAATCAACGACTTCTTGTGCACGAGCTGACAGCGAGGCGCATCTTCAAGAATCGTGCAGGCGAGCAAGCCCGCACTACGATATCTCCGATTTGCCATGCCGTCGTTCCCTCCTTCACTCGTCCTTACTAACTGATCCACGGCAACCTGTGCGTTGCCTGCTCTCGCACTATGTAATGTCCCGAATCTAGCAATCCGCTGTTCCGGAATCCATAACCGCATGGGCTGCACCCCACCAGCAGCCTGCATCGTTTCTACTGATCTGATCGGTCGTGAATCTCGGCGTAAAAGTCCAAACGTAGCCGTCCCAGTCGAATTCCAAAGGGCAACTGGACACTCCTGAAGTGCTCCCATGCCAAGACAGATTGTTAACGGTCGAGCCCGGTGCGCAGACTCCTCCAGGGGTAAGCGAGAGCGACAACTCAGCGCCTCACTTGGCCAATGATCGCTCGTGCAGTATCAGCGCAGCCTTCCAGATCGGGAACGCAAATTGGACCAGCGTTAGGTCTAAGCATATTACTTGCCATCCTCTACATTGGAGTATTGAACCAACAAGTCGCGATAAGCTCTGTAGACAACAAGCGCCTGTTCAACACTCGCCGGGCCTTGATCGAATAATGACTCTAATTGGAGAAGCACAATCTCGCGCACGTTTCCTGTTGGGCTCTGCGTCCGTTTCGCACTTAGCGTCCTGAAAGTCCCCTTAGGATCTGCGCTGGTGAGCGCCACTTTAGCGTCAGCCAGTATTCCGCTCATTCGGGCGGCCACGGAGCGCCGCGTTGCCGCGAGATTTTTAATTCTGGCTGCGAAGCCAGCAGCCGAGCCGTCGTTAAATGCGACCATCTCCAGTTGGCCACGACCGAGGCCGGTGGCTCGCCATGATGGCCGAGCGGCAAAGCCGCGAGTCTAGTGCGCATCATCCCGGCCCTGAAACCTTTACCCTCTGCTCCAGCCAAGGGCGATCCCGTCCTCTGGCTTTCACCAGCCAGGAGCATGTCAGGCAGCAGCGTGCTGATGTCGTCCACCATGACCGAGGTTCTGCGAATGGAACCGTCCGGATAACGGCCCTCGACCGAGTACTCCCAGGCCGTCACAGTCTTATTGGACTTGTTTCTCAGTACAATTTCGACTCGGGCGTGGTTGTCGGAGGGACTGGCGCGCCGAGCAGTGGCACTTTGAACCTCCACTGCGACGCCCGGTCCATCCGCCGGTGCTGCACTCGCAAGAGCCGCCGCGAGTGTGAGAGTGAGCGTGAAAGAAATAGTTCCCATGTGTTTTTCCAAAGCCTCTCTATCGGGGCTCTTGATCCCTTCATTGCCACCGGACCCCCGATGCAGCTGCCAAACGAGGCGTCGAACTGCTCGCCTCCATCTGAGTCTCTCTTTTTCGCTATGCAGTTGGGAGTGTATCTGGAAGGCTGATCCGCCGCAAGCAACTAGGGCAAGCGATTCTTGCCGTACGGCAAACTTTCAAGCTCCACGCGCGCTGGGGCGCCGTGGCCGCACTGCGCAGTACCTCGGACAGGACACGGATGCGCCGGCCGCGCCGAACGATGAGACCATCCTTTTCGAGATCACTCAGCAGCCTTGAAATGCGATATCCGAGGCGGGCAGGAACTGGCCAAGCCCGGCCCAGCTCAAGGGAAGATTGCCACACGCCTTGCCATCTCATTGTTCTGCCTCCATCGCCATATCACGCTCGCACAGCGGCCGCATTGTTTCTATTTCTCTCTGGAGGTCACGCCGCAACAGTCCAATCCCGCGTGCGCCTTCTTCAGTCCTTCTTTGCACCCTTGTGCTGCACATGTGACGCCAGTAGCGCACTCCGTAGAAGAAGGCTTTCTGGGCATCAGCACTCGCACCTCTTATCCGCG
This sequence comes from Bryobacterales bacterium, assembly GCA_963744775.1. Lineage (GTDB taxonomy): Bacteria > Acidobacteriota > Terriglobia > Bryobacterales > Bryobacteraceae > CAVUVG01. Next base: position 118,124 of record CAVUVG010000018.1, on the reverse strand, counting down.
CATGGGACGCGAACTTCAGGTTCGGGTCCTCTGGCAGAGACGCAAGGGCCTCATCAAGACTATTTGGCGCCGCGTTCACCGAAGCCAGATGCGCCGTGATGCTGGCGGTGTCCAATCTCGAAGGATCAAGCCGGTTGACCATCGCGAGGCAGCGATTCTGCTCGAGCAAGCCGCCCAAGCGGGTAAAGCGGAGTACTTGAACGGTCGAGGGATCTCCCTCGTCTGCCCCTTTGTCGGCAAATAGCACAGCCTTAACGGTCAGCCGCCGATTCAAATCGGCTCCCGGTTGGGGCCTGTATTTGAATTCTTTTGTGTTACCTGGCTGCAGGGGCTTCCCGGCGAACTAAAAGGTGCTACCCGTGATGTTCTCGGCCTCAACCGCGATAGCAGTGATAGGCCTTCCGGAGGTGTTTTTCAACTTAACAGTGATGACCGGCCCGTAGCCTTCCACGGACTCCACGACTGACTCGACCGTCACAGCTCTTGTCGTGTAATCGACGACCCACGAGTCAACGACATCCTGTGCACGAGCTGACAGCGAGGCGCCCACAAGAATCATGCAGGCGAGCAAGCTCGCACTACGATATCTGCGATTTGCCATGCCGTCGTTCCCTCCTTCACTCGTCCTTACCTAACTGATCCACGGCCACCTATTGCCCCTTGAACTCCTACCCACCACGAGTGTATTCGGAAGGCTGATCCGCCGCAAGCAACTAGGGCAAGCGATTCTGCCGCGCATCCTGCCATGCACCGAACCGGCCGAAAGCCCGTGGACCGGCTGAGGCTTCGCGCGGCCCCCGCTTCCGGCTTGTCTTAGAATGTTTAGAGTGCAAACCAGGGACCCACTGGCGGTAGCCGTCTCCCGGCTCGACTGTGTGCGGGAGGCGATCGGCAAGGTCATGGTGGGCCAGCAGGAAGTCGTGGACGGCGTCCTCATCGCGCTGCTGGCGGGCGGACACGTGCTGCTGGAGGGCGTCCCCGGCCTGGGCAAGACGACCCTGCTGCGCACGCTGGCGCGCGTCCTGGACCTCAAGTATTCCCGAATCCAGTTCACCCCGGACCTGATGCCCGCCGACATCGTCGGCAGCATGATTCTGGAAACCGACGGCCACGGCGCCAAGTCCCTCCGCTTTCAGCCCGGCCCCATCTTCGCCAACCTCGTGCTGGCCGACGAGATCAACCGGGCTACGCCGAAGACTCAGTCCGCGTTGCTGGAAGCGATGCAGGAACGCACCGTCACGTCCGGCACCACCACGCACGAGCTGGAGCTGCCGTTCCTGGTGATGGCGACCCAGAACCCGATCGAGATGGAAGGCACCTACCCGCTGCCGGAGGCGCAGCTCGACCGGTTTCTGATGAAGACCCTGGTGAGCTACCCCTCCCGCGAAGAGCTGAACCGCATCGTCGAGCGCACCGTCCAGAGGGAGGAGATTCATCTGGAGCCGGTCATGGGCCGGCAGGAAATTCTGGAGCTTCGCGCTGTGTGCCGGGAGATTCTCGTCGCGCCCCATGTGCAGGATTTCGCCATCGATCTCGTCATGGCGACCCAGCCGGGCTCGCGGCACGCCCACCCGCTCGCGGACAAGTACATCCGCTACGGAAGTTCGCCGCGCGGCGCGCAGGCGCTGGTGGAGTGCGGCCGTGTACACGCGCTGCTGCGCGGGCGCGCCCATCTCAGCGCCAAAGACATTCAAACCATCGCTGGGTCCGTGCTCCGGCACCGCATTATCTGCAATTTTGACGCCCACGCGGACGGGCAAACGCCCGATTCGCTGCTCCAGCAGATTATTCAGTCAGTGAAGGCGCCCGTGGCCTGAAGCGAGGCCCCGCGCGGAACGCTGGACGCATCCGATGGCCACCCAGCCCATTATCGACAAGGCGTTTCTCGAAAAGCTGGAGAGGCTCGCGCTGCACTGGCAGCAGTCATTCCACGGCCTGGTCGGCGGCCACGTAGGATCCCGGTCTCCCGGTTCCGGCCAGGAGTTTCTCGACCACCGTCATTTCCACCACGGCGACGATTTGCGGGCAGTCAACTGGCAGGCCTATCTCCGTCTGGAGAAACTGTTCCTGAAGATGTTCCAGGTGGAGCCGCGCATTCCCGTGCGGCTGCTTCTGGACGTCAGCCAGTCCATGGCTACGGGAACGGCTTCCAAGTTTATCTACGCGCGCCGCTTGGCTGCCGCGCTCTGCTATATCGCGCTGATCCGGCTTGACGCCATCACGCTTCAGCCTTTCTCGGATCATCTGGGGGATCCCTTTCTCTGTTCCGGCGGACGGCACCGCATCGCCAGGACCGTCGATTATCTGGGAACTTTGTCTCCGGGAGGCCGGACAAGTTACCTCCAGGTCATACGCGAGTTCTCCTCGGCAGGTCCGCCACGCGGGCTTCTGATCGTGCTCTCCGACTTCCTGGACGATCAGGATTGCATCCGGCCGCTTCAATACCTGGCTGACTTCGGCCATGAGTTGCTGCTGGTTCATCTTTGGGCCGAGGAAGACCGCACCCCGCCATGGGACGGGGACCTCGACCTGACGGACGCCGAGACAGGCCGGCGGCTGGAAGTCAGCTTCGGGCCCGAGGCTCGCGCGGCGTACACGGAAGCCTTCGATAGCTGGGCGCGCTCCCTTCAGGAAGCGGTGCTGCGAAAAGGCGGCCGGTATGTTGGACTCTCCACATCGACCTCGATGGAAGAGGCCATCTTCGGGCCGCTGTTGCGTTCTGGGGCGATCGAGTAATGGGCCTTGAGAACCTGTCCCTTGCGGAATTTCTAGGGCTCGCGTCGGCGGCCTCGGCGATGTTGGTCGCGCTCTATTTGCTGGATCGGCCTCGCCGGCGGCTGGTCGCGGCCACTTTGCGTTTCTGGTCCAGCGCCGCGCAGACGGCGCGGCCCAGGCGCTTGTGGCGGGTGCGGCAGCCCTGGTCCCTGGCGCTGCAACTGGCGAGTGTTCTGCTTCTGCTGGCGGCTCTGGCGGGCTTGCGGTGGAGCTCCACAAATCGGGCCCCGCGCGATCATGTCATTCTCCTCGACACCTCGGCGTGGATGGCGGCAACCAGCCCGGCCGGCTCGCTGCTGGACGAAGCCAAGGCCGCGGCTCTGGCTTATGTGCGGACGCTGCCGCTGTCGGACCGTGTCATGGTTGTGCGCGCGGACGCCGTCCCCACGCCGACGGCTCCCTTCGAATCCGATCGAAGCACTGTAGAGGCCGCAATCCGGCAGACGCGCGCCGGCGCCACCAGCCTGAGACTCGACGATGCCATCCAGTTCGCCCGGCGGGTGCGGAGTCTGGGGGGGCGCGCCGCAGGCGAGATCGTCTACGCGGGCGCCGGCCGGGTATCAAGACAGGAAGTCGTCTCATCCACTGCGGCTGATCGTCTGCGCCTGCTCCCAGTCAGCGAACCGGCCGACAACTGCGGTTTGTCCCGGCTCAGCCTGCGCCGGGCGGCGAGCGATGCCGGCATGTGGGAGATCTTCGTAGCGGCGCGGAACTACGGCCGCAGGGTCTGCGACGCCCCGCTGACGATCGAGTTCGGGCGCGCGTTGATTGGCGCCCGCCGTTTTGTGCTTGCGCCGGGCGAGGAACAAAGCGCCACATTCCGCTACCGCACTCGCGTCGCGGGCTGGATTGAGGCGCGCCTGCGGGTCGCGGACTCACTGCTAGCGGACAACCACGCGCAGCTTGAGGTGCCGGCGCAGCACCCCGTCCGCGTGCTGGTCTATTCGGAGGAGCCTGGCCTGTTGCGGCCGGCTCTCGGCGCCAGTCCCAACGTGGAGGCTGTCTATGCCCGTCCGCGGGACTACAAGCCCAAACCGGATGCCAGAGTCGTGGTCATCGACCGCTTCCGGCCTGTAGCCATTCCCGAAACCGACGCCATCTGGATCGAGCCGCCGCCCGGCGCGTCGCCCTTCCGCGTCGGCGCGGCCGTGACGGACGCGAGGCTGGAGCGATGGCATGAGGAGCACGCTCTGGGAGCGGGCTTGCACACCAGCGACGTCCGGCTCGACCAGGGCGCAGGTGCTGCTGGCCGCGCCCGGCGACGTGATTGTGGCCGAGGGCGCTCGCGGCCCGCTGATTCTGGCCAGATCGGGCGAGCACAAGACCGTGGCGTTCGGTTTCCATCCCGGCCGCGCCGCCACGCGCTCCGAACTGGCGACGCCTCTGTTGTTCGCCAACATACTGCGATGGATGTGTCCGGAAGTTTTCAGCGGGTGGGAACTGAACGGCGGCGGCGCCGGAACGCTGCCCGAAGTGGCCGATGGCCGGTGGGAACCTTCCAGCGAGGTGCTGCGCGGCCTGCCGCATGGCGCCGAGGCTGAATCCGCCACTCGCGATCTCTGGCGAATCCTGGCGCTGCTGGGCCTGGTTGGGTTGTTAGCCGAATGGATCCTGTTCGGCGGGAAACCAGTGACCGTGTCGCCGGCCTCCGTGCTGAAGCTTGCGGCATTGTGCTCGATTCTCGTGGCGCTGGCCGGGCCTCGTCTGCCTGTGCGCGAAACCAGGATGGCCGTGGTTGCCCTCGCCGACACCTCGTCGAGTGTGCCGGATCGGGACCTGGAGCGCGCCTCACAACTGATCTCCGCGATGGAAAGCGCCCGCGGCCGGAACTGGATGCGTGTACTCCCCTTTGCTCGCTCCGCACGCGAGATCACCGAAGATGAGCGCGCCGCCGGAAAGTTGCGCCACACCACGGGCGAGGCGGGAGAGGCCACGGACATGGAACTGGCTCTGCGCGAGGCTTTGGCGCTCCTGCCTTCAGGCATGGTGCCGCGCATCGCGCTGATCTCCGACGGCCGAGAGAACCGGGGCAGCATCGCCCGCGGCGCGGCGCTCGCACGGCAGTTGGGCGTGCCGCTGGACACGCTCGCGCTCCCCGGCCGTCCCCAGCCGGATTTCATGGTCGAAGTCGGCCATCATCCCCCCGGCAGCCTTCACCGGCGAGAGGTTCGCCATCGATCTGGTCGTGCGCTCGCCCCGCCGCGCGACGGGCGTGGTCGAACTGGCGGCGGACGGGAAACCTCTAGGGACAAGCCCGGTGGCAATCGGCGCCGGGGCAAGCCGGCTGCGGGTGCATGCCAGCATCAGTGAACCAGGAGCCATCTCCTTGACCGGTGCGATCCGCCTGGGGACTCTTGGCGAAGCGCGCTTCAGCCGGGTGGTGACCCTGCGGCGGCCCAAACTGCTGTACCTCTCTGAGGATCCGCCGGGCTCGGAGAAGCATTTGCTGGACACCCTGCGCGCGGCGCACTTTGAGATCGACGCCAGCCGGGATCCGCTCACGCCCGCTCTCGAAACTTTTCAGCTAGTGGTCTTCAATAACTGGGACCTGGACTCGCTCCCCGCCGCGCGCAAAACGGCTATCGGAAACTACGTGAAGCAGGGAGGCGGACTTCTGGTCATCGGCGGCGAGCGCAACCTGTATCGGGAGCGGGATCGGAGCCTGGACGACCCCGTCGAAATGGCCCTGCCCGCCAGGCTCGCGCCCCCGCGCTCGCCCGAGGGCAGATGCGTGGTCCTGGTCGTCGACAAGTCATCCTCCATGCAGGGCCGGAAAATGGAACTGGCACGGCTCGCGGCCATCGGGGTGGTCGAGAACCTGCGCCCCACGGACATGATCGGGGTGCTGGTGTTCGACACCACTTATCAATGGGCGGCGCCGATCCGCCAGGCCGGCGACCGAGCGCTGCTGAAACGATTGATCTCCGGCATCCAGGCGGACGGGGGCACGCAAATCGGTCCCGCACTTTCGGAAGCCCACAGCAAGACTCTGCCGGTCGAGGCCACCTTCAGGCACGTCGTGCTTCTTACGGACGGCGTCTCCGAACCGGGCGACTCCGTCAACATGGCACGGGAGGCCGGGCTCGAGCGTATCTCCATCTCCACGGTGGGCATCGGACAGGACGTGAACCGGCCCTACCTGGAACAGATCGCTTCGCTCTCGGGCGGCAAGGCCTACTTCCTCACGGATCCCGCGGGGCTGGAGCAGATCGTCCTGCGCGACGTTCTGGAGCACACCGGGTCGACCGTGGTCGAAGAGCCTGTCCCACCGCGAGTCCTCCGCAACGTGGAACTGATCGAGGGCGTGGGGATGGAATCCGCCCCGCCGCTCAATGGATACGTGCGGTTCGTGTCCAAGCCGGCCGCGGAGACCATTCTTCAGGTCGGCGACAAAGACCCGCTGCTGGTTCGCTGGCAGTATGGGCTGGGCCGGTCGATCGTGTTCGCCTCCGACGCCAAGAGCCGTTGGGCGGAACGCTGGGTCTCCTGGGAAGGCTTCGATAAGTTTTGGGTCAACGTCGCCCGGGACCTGTTGCCACACGCTCAAGCCGCTGAAGCCTCTCTCCGCTACGACAGCGCCGCCGGCGAGCTGGTCGTCGACTATCGGCTGGGCCTGAACGCCGAGCTCCCGCGCCGCGTGCCTGAGATCTTCGTCTTCGGAGCCGGCGGATTCCAGCAACTGGTGGATGTCCGCAAGCTCGCCGAGGGGTTCTATCAAGGCCGTGTCGCGATCGGTGGCTCGCCAGGGGCCGTTCCGTGTTCGGCCGCTGGCGGAATCCACTGCCTTCCCCGAAGTGGGGCTGCATCCTGGCGTAGATGAATCGCGCGGTTACGGGAACGACGTGCCGCTGCTCGGCCGCGTGGCTGCTCTCACCGGCGGGCGGTTCAACCCGCAACCCCGGCAAGTGTTCGATCCCGGCGGACGCAGCGTACCTTCGACACTCCGGCTTTGGCCCGGTCTGCTGGCCCTGGCCATTCTCCTGAATTTCGCCGAGTTAGTACTTCGCCGGATGCGTCACGGATTGCCGGCCGCCGCCGCGCGCACCTGATCAAAATACCCCAGCACGTATTGCTGGTAGATCATCGGGATTTCGTCGCGATGAATCTCGCCGCCGTTTGCGGAATGGACTGCGTCGCGCTCCGTGTACGGCGTCTTCAGGTCCTGCTGCCTGCTGGGCGGCGATTCCACCATGATTTCGCCAGTCAAGCTGGCTCTCCGCCTCCCCAGCAACTCGCTGATCTTGCCCATCGCCGCCAACTGCTCGGCCTCCCGGATCGCTTTGTCGCCTTCGCCCTTGCCGATGCCGCTGGTTTCGCCGCCGCCCGAGCTTTGTTCCACGCTGCGCTCGCTCTTGCGTCCGCGGACGGCCTGCGCCATCTCGCCATCTGAGTTCGTCAGATCGCCCTGCTCATCGGGCCGTGAGGCTCCCTGTTCCGGCGTGCCATTTTGAGGGACTTCGCCCTTTTGGCCGGTCTCCTGCTGATTCTTAGCGCCGGTCCGGCCGGTCTCCGGGATTGTCTGGGCGGTCTCACCGGCGTCGTCCGCGCTCTTCAACTTGGCCAGGATGTTCTCGAATGCGTCCCGCATCTTCTCGAGCAGACCCGCATCCTCATCACGCCTGCCCACTGCTCCACGGTCGAATTGCATTCTCTCGCCCCAGCGAGTCCGGCCCAGCCTGATCCGCACCGCCATCCCGTACCGTACCGCTCCGGACTGAATGGGAGGCGCCGGAACCGGCATCAATCTACCGGAGCTTCCTGCAGCCGAAGAGCCGGCCGCAGTTTGGCGTTGAGCCATTCGGACCGGAAGATCCCCGCCTGTGGAGAGATCAGTGGCCGCCGCAGTTCCAAGCCGCCCTGAGCCCGGAAGCGGATGCCAAACAGCGCCAGCGCAACCACTGCCAGAGCCAAAACTGCATACGCCGAGCGCGGTGGACGAAGCGGCACGGCGCTCGTCGGAGTGATCGTGTCACACAACTCCTGGGCACGCTGGAGAACCAATTCGCGCAGTCCCATAGTCCGCGAGCCTTCGCGGCGGGCTTCGCGAAGTAGTAAGCGGTGGCCAGATGGTCGTCGAGGTCCAGCCGCCGGTCCACCTCCTGCGCCACGCGATACTCAGACGGGATGCGGCGCAAGATACGGTGGAGGCCGAGCGCGAAGCCCCCGGCCAACAGGAGTGCCAGCCAGTACCATTCCAGGATTTGGCTGCCTAGCAATAGAAGCAGAATCGCGCCGGCCAGCGCGGCCCCGGTTGCCAGCAACCCCTGATCCAGCAGCACGGCGGCCAACGCACGCCGGCGGGCGCACCGAAGAAAGCGATGGAAGCTGTCGAACTCCGCCATCATTCCTTGTTCCCGCTGCCGCGGTAAGTGTTTCCGCCAGCAGATGCCCGGCCGCCTCCGCCGTCAAGGGCTCGCCCAGCAGGTATCCCTGGAACCTGTCACAACCCACGCCGCGAAGCGCCTCCAACTGCTGCTGCGTCTCCACGCCCTCGGCCACTACCGTTAGGCCGAGACTGTGAGCCAGGGCGACGACCGCCCCCAAGAGGGGAATCGTGTTGACGTCTTTATCGATCTCACGGAGGAACGACTGGTCGGTCTTCAGCGTGTCCAAAGGCAGGCGCCGCAAGTAGCTGAGCGAGGAGTAGCCCGTTCCGAAATCGTCAATCGAGATGCTGACGCCCAGCGCCCTCAGCCGGCCCATCTGCCGGGCTGACTCGTCAAGATCCCGCATCACCACATTCTCCGTCAGTTCGAGTTCCAGCAGAGACGGCGCCAGCCCGCTCTGGGCCAGCGTCTGCGCCACGGTTTCCACGAAGTCACTCCGGTTAAATTGCATGGGAGAGACGTTTACCGCCACTCGCACGCCCGCCTGACCGTCCCGCTGCCACTTCGCGTTCTGGCGGCAGGCTTCCGCCAGCGCCCAAACGCCGATGGGGACAATCATGCCGCTTTCCTCCGCCACGGGGATGAATTGCGCCGGAGGAATCAAGCCGAGCTTGGGGTGGCGCCACACCAGCAGGGCTTCCAGACCCGTGAGTTTGCCGCTCATGTCGGCCTGGGGCTGGTAATAGAGCTGGAACTCCTGGTTTTCCATGGCCCGCCGCAGCGCAGTCTCAATCTCCAGGCGCTCCAGCGCGGCGCTCCCCATCTCACCCGTGTAGAAGTCGATGCCGTCCTTGCCGCGATTCTTGGCGCGGTACATGGCCGCGTCGGCGTTCCTCTGCAGAGTCGAGGAGTCGCTCCCATCCCGAGGATACAGGCTGATGCCAATGCTGCCGGTGAGGAAAAGTTCGTGCCCCTCGACCTTGAATGGATCCCGGAGCGATTCCAGCAGCTTCGTGGCTACGTGCAGCGCGTCGCGGGAGTCACTGAGGCCCGTGAGTAGCAGCGTGAATTCGTCGCCGCCCAGCCGCGCCAGGAAGTCGCCTTTACGCAGGCACTGCTCCAGGCGCCGCGAGACCTGCTCCAGCACGATGTCGCCAGTCGGGTGGCCCAGCGTGTCGTTGATCTGCTTGAAGCGGTCCAAGTCCAGAAAGAGCACCGCCAGCAGCCAGTTGTGACGGCGCGCGTCGTCTAGAACCTCGGCCATCTTCTCTTCAAACAAGAGGCGATTCGGCAGGCCGGTCAACGCGTCGTGCCGCGCCTGGTAGGCCAACTGGTCCGCGAGCTGACTATGCTCGATGGCCACCGCGGCCAACTGGCTGGCTGTGTCCAGCACGGCCCGCCTACGGGAGTCCGGATCGTGATCCTGCCGGCAGAACAGCAGGAAGGCGCCCAGCACGCGGTGCTCACCCGAGCGGATCGGCACCAGCCAGCAGGCCTTCAAGTCCGCCGCCGGTAAAACGTACCAGTCGGTGAGGCTGCTGGCTTCTTCCGCCTTCAACCACTCCAACGCCTCCGCGGGCGCCGGCGGACCATCCGCGGGACTGCCGGGAACCAGCCGCCCGTTCCGGTTCAGGAGAATGGAACAGAGCACCTCTGAACACTGCCCCTCCACCAGGCGGCAGACCCTGGAGAGCACGCTCTCCAGGGGCGCGTTGGCGGCCACCAGTTCGAGCACCTGGTAGCGGTCCCGTTCAAGAACCTCGGCGCGCTTGCGTTCGGTGATGTCCCGGGCGATGCCCTGCACGCCCACCGGAGAGCCGCGCCGGAACAACAACCGCGAACTGACCTCCAGCGCAATCTGGTGATGGTCTTTGGTGACGATGGTCGCCTCGAAAGCAATCTGCGGCGCCCCGCCGAGCAGTTGGCGGATCATCTCCAGGGTGAGGGCGAAGGAATCCGGCTCCAGCAACTGCCGGATATTCAACTTGAGAGCATCATCGCGGCCGTAACCCGTAACCGCTTGTGCGGCCTTGTTGAAGGACGTGATGTTGCCCTCAAGATCGTGCGTGTAGAAGATGTCGGAGGCGTTCTCGAAGAGGTCACGATAGTGCTCTTCGGCGGTCACGCCATCAGATTCCAGCGCCGGTTGTAACCGTTTGTCTTCAGCCAAGGGGGCGGTGCTCTAGACAATCTTATCAATCTTATGGGCGATTGACTTAGCCTGCAGAAACTGGAGCAGGTAGTCCGGACCGCCGGCCTTAGAATCCGTCCCGGACATGTTGAATCCGCCGAAGGGATGCGCCGCCACCATGGCGCCCGTACACTTGCGATTGAGATAGAGGTTGCCTACGTGAAACCGCTCGCGAGCCTGCTGGATCTTCCCGGGATTCTGGGTAAAGACAGCCCCCGTCAGCCCATATTCGACTGTCGTTTGCCAGCTCCAGCGCATGCTCGAAGTCGCGGGCCGGCGTCACGGCCAGCACCGGACCGAAGATCTCCTCTTGGAAAATCCTGGCTTCCGGCTCGACATCGGCGATCACGACCGGTCGAACGAAATAGCCATCCTCGGGGACAGTCTCGTTCTCGGTCATCAAGCGTCCTTCCCGCTTTCCAATTTCTATGTACTCGCGGATCGTTCGCGCGGCCTTCTCGTTGATAACAGGACCCATGTAACTGGCCGGGTCCTCTGCCGGGCCGAGTCTTAGGGCGTCCACCTTAGACTTTGAGCCGGTCGAGGAATTCGTCGTACACCTTCTGTGCCACGATGGCGCGCGAGCAGGCCGAGCACTTCTGGCCCTGGTAGCCGAAGGCCGATGCCAGGACGCCGTCCACGGCGCGCTCCAGGTCCGCCTCTTCGTCGACGATGATGGCGTCCTTGCCTCCCATCTCGGCGATGACGCGCTTGATCCAGATCTGCCCGGGTTGCGGTTTGGCCGCCAGTTCGTTGATGCGAAGGCCCACGTCGCGCGAGCCCGTGAAACAGACGAGGCGGGTTTTCGGGTGCTGGACCAGTGCATCGCCGATCCGGGAGCCGGATCCCGTCAGCAGGCAGAGGCTCTTCTCGGGAAAGCCGGCTTCCAGGAGCACTTCAACCAACTTGGCGGCGACGGTCGGCGTGTCGCTGGAGGGCTTGATGACGGCCGTGTTTCCCGTGACGAGCGCGGCCGTCGTCATGCCGGCCAGAATCGCCATGGGGAAGTTCCAGGGCGCGATGACTACGGCGACTCCCAGCGGCAGGTAGACCAGCTCATCCACTTCGCCCGGCAGCGAGAGCGTCGGATGGGGCCCGGCGAAGCGCAAAGCCTCGCGGGCGTAATACTCGCAGAAGTCGATGGCTTCCGAGACGTCGGCTTCGGCTTCGGGCCACGATCTTGCCGGCCTCGTAAACCAGCCAGGCGTTGAACTCCATCTTGCGGCGCCGGACCAGCTCGGCTGCCCGGAGCAGCATCCGGCTGCGCTCTTCGGCTGGCGTGCGGCTCCACTCCGGGAAGAAGGAGAACGCCGATTCGACCGCCGCGCCAGCCTGCTCGGCCGACGCCGTCTGATGAATGCCCACAACCTCCGCGGGGTGGGAGGGGTTTGTCGAAACCAGCTTCCCGGTGGTCTTCAGCCTCTGGGCGCCAATACGCAATTCGTATTCGCGCCCGAACTCACCGCTAACGCGGCGTAAGGCAGCCTCCATCGCCTCGCGGTTGGAGGGGATGGAAAAATCGGCGTAAGGCTCGTTGCGAAATGCTGGAAGGGACTGCGCCTGCGAAGAAACACCGGGAGTCATCGCACCGTCTCCACGATCGTCACCGTCTGAAGCTTAGCCGGCGACCATCTTGCGGCCACGCTCGAGGAGCCCGCCGGCTTCCTCGGCCAGTTTGCGGCCCTTATCGTAATACTCGCGGCCGCGGTCCACGACCTCTTTGCCGGCATCCGCCAGCGCCTCGCGGCCCTCTTCGGATTTCCTGCGAATGTACCGGCGCGTCTCCCGGCCCGATTGCGGGGCGTAGAGCGTGGCGATGGCGGCTCCCACCGCGGCGCCCGCCAGAAACCACACGAAATTGCTGCCGTTGCTCTCCGATGCCATAGCATAGATCCTTTCTGTAACGCGCGGCGCTACCTTCCGAAATAGGCCGCGTTCCTGGCCGTATACTCAGCCCACTTCTCGGGCAGATCGTCCAGGGGGAAGATCGCCGAGACGGGGCAAACCGGCACACACGCTCCGCAGTCGATGCACTCCACCGGGTCGATGTAAATCATCTCTTCTTTCTCGAAGTTCGACGCATCCTTTTTCGGATGGATGCAGTCGACCGGGCATGCATCTACGCACGCAGTATCCTTCGTGCCAATGCATGGTTCTGCAATCACATACGCCATACTTCTCCTCGTTAATGCCTAAAGAAACCCAGTGCAGGACCAGACACCTTCTGTATAGCACGCACAGGGCCGGAAGACAATGCAGGACCGCCCCGATGGCGGCTAAGCTGAGCCGTTGGCTCAGGCCCACTTCTTGCCCAGCTCGTCCAGACCGGCTTTCTTCAAATCCTCGGGCGACATGACGATTTGGAAGTGGCAGTCGGCGTTGAACTGCAGGAAGAACGGCTCGGCAATCGACGGGACTCGCGATGGGTCTTTGACATCGACGATGAAAATCCCTCCGCGCTTGCCGTCCTGTTCCGAGAAGTAGACAGCCTCGGGTTTGATGTCATCGATGATCCGGCCCAGAATCGCGCCCGCCTTGCCTTGCCGCACCAGCGTGTTGAAGGGCTCATGCGGCATCTGAACGTTCAGTAGCATCCTCATGGTTGTATCTCCTTGTCCCTGTCTGAGTGTGGTAGCGAGGTACAGGCATCCCAGCGAACATCGCCTGCCCCGGCAGCCCCTAACGATCAGGGTACTATAACGGCGGCAGCTCCATCGGAAACGGCTAGCTGGCCTATCATACAAGTCAGGGATGCATCGCCTTTTCGCCGTACTCTCGCTCGCCTGCGCGCTCTCCGCCGCCGACCGGTGGATTGAATTTCGCTCCGGGCCGTTCGAGGTCGTGACCAACGCCGGCCCGCGCGCCGGGCGCGACCGGCTTCTTCAACTCGAGCAATTCCGCTACGGGGTGGAACAGTTGCTCGGCAGGTCCGACCTCCGCCCGGTCTGGCCCATTCGAATTGTCGTGTCTCGATCGGGGCCGGAAGTTGCCCCCGCTCTGTCGCGCGACGCTTTCACGGGCGTGGCGCGGCCGGAGGGCCCCTTGTCCCGCGCGCTGCTGCGCGAATGCGCGCGCATCCTGATCGAGTCCGGGCCGGGGCGGCTTCCCGATGATATGGAGCAGGGCCTGGCGGACCTTTTCTCCACGGTGGAGTTCAAGGGGTCCCAGATGATCCTCGGCGCGCCGCCGCCCCAGGCCGAGCGCAACCGCAATTGGGCCAAGATGCACATGCTGGGGGTGACGCCGGACTACTACGGCAAGCTGCGCACTCTCGTCTTCAACCTGGAACGCGGAGTGGACCCCGCTCCCGCCTATCGCAACGCCTTTGGCAAGTCCCCGTTGAGATCGACAAGGAGGCGGACGCCTATTTCCGCGCCGGCAATTTCCAGACGACGCCGCTGCGCCGCCGGCCGATCTACCCGGAGAAGGAGTTCAAGGAGCAGCCCGTCGAGGCCGCACGGGTCCCCGTGCTTCTGGCAGACGCAGCCAAGACGCGCGCGGCCTACGAAGCCATTCTGAAAGCGTCTCCCTCCTCGCCGGAGGCGCTCGAAGGCCTCGGCTTGTTCGCGCGCGCCGTCGAGGCCTCCAGCACCAGCGCCCGCGCCTGGCTCGAATACGCCCGCCTGGAACCGGATCACGGCAAGGCCGTGGCCGCCCTGGAGAAAGCCGCCAAGCTGAATCCGCTATGGATGGCGCCGCTCGTCGAAATGGCCCGGCGGGAGCCGGATGCCGCCAGGAGTGCGCAGCTTCTGGACAGGGCAGCCAAGCTGGCATCCGAGAGTCGCGAGGAACGCGCTCGCCTGCAAGTGATCCGCGCGGAGGCCGTTGTCCGCCGCAAGGAGCAGGAGGCGGCCGAAAAGAAGCGCCGGGCGGAAGAGGAGAAGCGCGAACTCGAGGCGCTGCGGCAGAAGTCGATGGCATCCATCCAGGCTGCCTTGGAGAAGGCCAACAAGGAGCATCCCGCGATTCCCCCTGCCTCGGGCAAGGTCGAGCCCTGGTGGGATGGCCCGCGTCCCGATGGCAAGGCCCAGGGCGTGCTGCGGCAGGTCGATTGTCTGGGGAAGCAGGCGCGGCTGGTGATCGAGACGCCCGATAAGAAACTCCTGCGATTGCTGGTTCCGGATCCAGCCAAGATGGACATCATCGGTGGCGTTGCGACCTTCGGGTGCGGCCCCCAGAAGCCGGCGCGCCGGGTCGTGATCCAGTACTTCTCCAAGCCCGATGCCAAGCTGGGCACGGCCGGAGAAGCCGCCGTGATAGAGTTTCCCTGAGTGAGAAGTCCCGTTCCCCTGCGATGGGTGGTGGTGGGCGTGTTTGTGCTCTCCTCCACCCTGAACTACCTCGATCGCCAGATACTGGCCGCGCTGGCGCCGCTGTTGCGCGCGGAGTTCCACCTCTCCAACGCGGGCTATGGCATGGTGCTCGCCGTTTTCTCCATTGCCTACGCGGTCTCCTCGCCGCTGGCCGGGTGGCTGATCGATCGCTTCGGTCTCAACCGGAGCATCTGCGTGGGGGTGGGAATCTGGTCGCTGGCCGGCGTGGCCACCGGATTTGTCAAAGGACTGCCGGGGCTGCTGGCTTGCCGCACGGTGCTGGGCGCCGCCGAGTCCTCCGGCGTACCAGCCGTGGGCAAAGCGCTGCACCGGTACCTGCCCGGCGAAAGAGCTGGCGTTGGGCAACGCGTTGAGCCAGATCGGGCTCAGCGTGGGGGCGATCCTGGCGCCGCCGCTGGCGACATGGTTTGCGCTGCGCCACGGGTGGCGTTCCGCATTCGTCTTCACGGGCGTAGCGGGCCTGTGCTGGATTCCTCTCTGGCTGTGGGTTTCGCGCAAGGCGCCGGCAGCTCAGCCGGCGGCGGGACGCGCGCACAGCGTCGCCGCGCTGCTGCGGGACGTGCGACTGTGGGGTTTCGTTGCCGCCAACGTCGTCAGCATGCCGGTGTACACGCTCTGGAGCAACTGGACCACGCTATACCTGAAAGACGCCCAGGGCGCGACGCTGGTCGAGGCCAACCTGCTGGCGCCGGTCCCCAACTTCTTCGCTTACGCGGGCGGCCTGTTTGGAGGCTGGCTGTCGCTGCGCTGGATCGGCGCGGGACAGGCCGCTCTGGATGCGCGCCGCCGGGTCTGCCTGGCCAGCGCGCTGGTGCTGCTGGCGACGGCGGCGGTTCCCCTCATGCCCGGCCGGGGCTGGGCCGTCGCCGCCATCTCGCTCAGCTTCTTCTCCATCGCCGCCTGGAGCGTGAACCTGTACACCATGCCATTGGATGCCTTCGGCGGTGAGCGGGCGGCGTTCAGCGTTTCGCTGCTGACGGGCGCCTACGGCGCCATGCAGGCAGGCGTCTCGCCCCTGATTGGAGCGATGATTGACAAGAACGGCTACGGGCCGGTCATCGTCATCGTGGCGGTGCTGCCCGTGGCGGCTTATGGCATACTCCATTTGACCCGGCGGCCTCGGTGACTGCGATCAAGCCAGCTCTGAAGAGATTCGTGTTTGGCCTCCTGGGCAAAGAGCCCGAAGCTGTGGTGGTGAGCTTTCTCTCGGGCCCGGCGCAACCGGCCCGGGCCATGGCCGAGGAGTTGCGGCGGCTGGTGCCGGAGCGCCGCCACTTCGTGGTCCGCGTGGGGGCCCAGGCGGAAGGCTGGGAGAACTGCCCGGCGATCGACCTGACGCCCGGCTCTGCCTGGCAACTCTACCGGCAGCTTCGCCGCGCTCTCTGGCGGCTGCGAATCGGACAGGCGGCGGTGCTGTTCGCCGGTGGTGATGCCTACGGCCCGCTGCGGCTGGCGGCATTCCTGCTCGCGCCGGGCCGGATTCTGGCTTATAACGCCAGCCTGGAGCGTCATCACCTCCGGCTTCGCAACTGCATCGCCTCCTGGCTGTTCCTGCGCGGCGTGCCTCTGGATCGGATCTTCCTCAGGCCCCGGTGGTTGTGCCCTTGGAAGCGAGACCGCTCGTCTACTCCCGCAACCTACCAGGTTCTGGAGGGCCGCCCGCTTTCGCCGCAACGGCCGCGCGTCGCCGTGTTGTCGCCCGTACTTCCCCTACCCGCTCTCGCACGGCGGCGCGGTGCGGATTTTCAACCTGCTGCGGGAGGCCGCGCGGAAATACGACATCTTCCTGTTTGCATTTACGGAGACCGACGGGCCGGTGGAGCCGGGACCGGTGCTCGAGTTCTGCGCCAAGGTGGTCCTGGTCCCCAAACCCCGCTATCGGGAGCCGCGCTGGTCGAGCCTGGCTCCGCCCGAGGTGTGCGAGTATCGCTCGCCGGTCATGCGCAGGCTGCTGGCACAGATGCGCCGCGAGTACTCGATCCAGCTGACGCAGGTCGAGTACACGCAACTGGCGGCTTACGGTGGCGACGTGCTGGTCGAGCACGATGTCACTTTCGATCTGTATCAGCAGGTCCACCAGAACGCAGCGCTCCTTAGCGTCCTGGTGGGACCTGGCGCGCTGGCGCCGCTTCGAGCGCAAGGCGCTGGGCCGCTACCGGCGCGTGGTGTCCATGTCACAGAAGGACGCCGCGTTGTTGGCGGTTCCACACGTCCGCGAGATCGCTAACGGTGTCGATCTTGAGCGCTACCGGACTGTACCTGAGAAGCCCGGCCAGCACCTGCTGTTCATCGGCTCCTTCCGCCATTTCCCCAACGTGACCGCTTATCGGTTTTTCACCGAGCAGGTGTGGCCGCGCGTGCGCGACGAATTTCCCGGCATGCGCCTGACCGTCGTCGCCGGACCGGACCCGTTGACCTTCTGGCGCGCCGCGGCCGGAACCGCCGCGCCAGCGCCGGACGACCGCATTCGCATGCTCGAATTTGTGCGCGACGTCCGTCCGCTCTACGAGGAAGCGAACCTGGTCGTGGTTCCGACACTGGTCTCAGCGGGCACCAACATCAAGGTATTGGAGGCCATGGCCATGCAGCGCGCCGTGCTGTCCACCAGCTCCGGTTGCGCCGGCCTGGGGCTGGAGCACGGCGACAGCGTGTGGGTCGCCGACGATCCGGAGGCGTTCGCGGACGGCCTGCGGCGGCTGTTGCGGGACGAAACGCTCCGGACGCAATCTTGCCCGGGCCGCCCGCCTGCACGCCGAGCGGCATTTCGATTGGAGAAAGCTGGGTTTGCGGCAGAGGTCCTTGTGGGGTGAGCTGCTCGGATCGGAAATCGTAGTGCGCGACGCAACGCCCCAGGACCTGGGGGCTATCGCCGCCATTCAGGCCGCCTCACCGGAGGCCTCCGCCTGGGCTCCCCGGGACTACCTCGCCGGTGGTTGCCTGGTGGCCACAGTGGCCGGGCGCGTCGCCGGCTTCCTGGCCTATCGCGAGGTGGGAGGCGGTGAGTCCGAAATCCTGAACCTGGCAGTGGCCCCGGAGGCGCGCCGCCGGGGCGTGGCCACGACGCTCGTCGGCGAGCTGCTCGCCATGAGCGGCGGAGTACTGTTCCTGGAAGTGCGGGCCTCCAACGCGGCAGCCCGTAAACTGTACCAAAAGCTCGGATTCACCGAGGCCGGAGTACGGCAAGGCTACTACAGTTCCCCCCCGGAAGACGGTATTGTCATGCGGTTTCAATCATGCTACCTTCACAGTTGAAGACCGGACAGTAGGTATCCGGTCCGCGCACCTTGGCGCATGAGAGAAGTGAAGCATACCCGCCGAGCCTACGATCAGAGAGACCAATTCATATTCATAGGGGAGAACTTTGAATGGGAATCACCCAAGATGAGCTTAAAGCGCATCTGATGGAAACCAATGAAGAGTTCCGCCGTCTGGCAGTGGAGCACTCCGGCTACAAGAAGACACTGGAGGCGATGTCCGCCAGGAACTATCTGAACGCGGAGGAGCAGTTGGAAGAGGTGCGCTTGAAGAAGTTGAAGCTGCGCCTCAAGGACCAGATGGAAGGAATCCTGAGCCGGTACCGGGCGCAGCACGTCGCCTAGTCCGTCGGATGCGCGAGCAGGAAGAGCCGTATTCGGTCCACAGCTTCGATTAGGTTCTCGTAAGAGTTCGCGTAGCTGAACCGAATGTAGCCTTTGCCGTAGGCGCCGAATGAGGCGCCGTCTACACATGACACGCCCGCTTCGTCGAGAAGCGCATCGGCGAGCTCCTTGGAAGGCCATCCCGTCCCCTGCACGTTGGCGAAGGCGTAGAACGCCCCGCCCGGCCGGGCGCAGCGGAAACCGGGCAAGGCATTGAGCCCGTCGCAGAAAGCATCGCGGCGCCGGCGGAACTCAGCAACCATTCGCTGCGGTTCGTCCTGCGGCCCCTCCAGAGCCGCGAGCGCGGCGCGCTGCGTGAAACTCGCGGTGCAGGAGTTCGAGTTCACCATCAGCTTGCTCACCGCGTCCGCCAGCCATGCCGGCATCACTCCATAGCCAATGCGCCAGCCGGTCATGGAATAGGTTTTGGAAAACCCGCTCAGGATGATGGTCTTTTCCTGCATGCCGGGGAAGCCGGTGATGGAGACCGGCGGCTGGTCGTACCAGATCTCGCTGTAGATTTCGTCGGCGAGGACGATCAAGTTGCGTTCCCGCACCATCCCCGCGATGGCCTCCATGTCTTCGCGGGAGATCACTCCGCCGGTAGGGTTCTGCGGCGAGTTAAGGATCAACATCCGCGTGCGATCGTTCAGGCTGTCCCTCAGGCGGTTCACGTCCACGCTGAAGCCTCGCTCTTCGACCAGCGGCATGGGCACGGGCACCGCCCCCAGGAACCGAATCATGGATTCGTAAGTGGGGAAGCCGGGATTGGGATAGATCACCTCGTCGCCCGGCTCCAGCAGCGCCAGCATGGGAAAGAAAATGATGGGCTTGCCGCCCGGCACAATGGAGACTTGCTCGGGGCCCACCGGAATTCCGCGGGTGCGCCCGATGTAACGCGCTACCGCCTCGCGCAGGTCCGGGTAGCCTTGCGGCGGGCCATAGTGCGTCCAGCCGTCGTCGAGCGCCTTCTTAGCGGCTTCGACGATATGGCGCGGCGTGGGGAAATCCGGCTCGCCAATCTCCAGATGAATGACGTGGCGGCCGAGTGCTTCCAGTTGCCTGGCGCGCACCAGAACATCGAAAGCCGTCTCCACACCGATCCGGTTCATGCGTTCTGCCAGCGCAATTGGCCTCATAATAAGAATTGTAGCCTTTGGGCATCCGTCGGATGGACCGTATGAACGCGCAGCGCCCGGCGATTCGACTCCACGTTTCTAACGGTTTGGCGTCATCCCTTGTAGGCGCATGTTCACTGCTGTCCAGGATTGGCGGCCGCTCATGAGCGAGACCGCCGGGCGTGTCGTCCAGGATGACCTGGACCGCCAGAACCGCTTCATAACAGACAACTTGCGCCGGGTATTCCTGATGATCTACAGGATCGTGGGAAACGTCGCCGACGCGCAGGACCTCACGCAGGAGGCGTTCATCAAGGCCCTGCAGCGCGAGGGCCAGCTCAAGGATACGGAAAAGGCCACGCACTGGCTCTCCCGAATCGCCACCAACACGGCCATCGATTTCCTGCGGCGGCACGCTCGTGTCAGCTTCACCTCCCTTGACGCCACACCCCAGCCTTTGTCGACCCCGGTCTACGACGATCCCGAAGAGTCCGTGCTGAGGGCCGAACGGCGGACCTATGTGGAGGACGGGCTGCGGCTGCTCACCGCGCGCGAACGGCTCGCCCTGGTTCTCCGCGATGTGGAGGGCCTTCCGGCCGAAGAGGTCGCCCGCCGTCTGGGCTGTTCCAAGGCGACGGTGCGTTCCCACATCGCCAATGCGCGCGTGAAGTTCCGGCGCTACGTCGAAGGGAGGAAGTCATGAGCCACCCTTCCGAGATGAGCTTGGCGCTTCTGGCGGGCGGCGACCTGGGCGTCTGGGCGCGCTGGCGCATGCGCCTTCATCTGTCGGGGTGCGAGCGCTGCCGCCGGGAGCTGGAACAGTTCGAATTTTCCAGGGAGAGGTTGCGGTCCGCGCCGGAGGAAGTGCCCGGCGAGGTGAACTGGGCCCCGCTGGCGGCGGAGATGAAGGCCAACATCCACCTCGGCCTGGCCGCGGGCGAGTGCGTCGGCCCGCTCGGTGACGCGGAGAGCGCGTTCG
Organism: Bryobacterales bacterium; assembly: GCA_963744775.1. GTDB lineage: Bacteria > Acidobacteriota > Terriglobia > Bryobacterales > Bryobacteraceae > CAVUVG01. Next base: position 97,762 of record CAVUVG010000018.1, on the reverse strand, counting down.
CGCTGGCACCGGGCCGTGATCCTGGCCCCCGTGGTGGTGCCCATCATCGCGCTGCTGCTGATCGGGGTGTGGGTCGGAATGCCGCGGCCGCAACGCGGTAAGTCGGCTTGGGTGGATGGGACTTTGATTGAAGCGACTTCCGGTGGGATCGAACTGCGGCAAGGCGACCGGATGCTGAGCTTGCGGCATCCGGATGCCGGGGACGTGACCTACGCCGCCGACGCACAGGGAACGGTCCGCGCCGGTTATGTGGACGCAGAAACCGGGCAGATGACGATTCACAATGTCTATGCGCAGTAAAGTAGCGGTTCTTCTGTTCCTGTGCTTCGCGATTTCCGCGGCGCAGCAGCCCCCGCTCGACGCGCGCTCCTCGCTCAAGATCGATTTCCCGAAGGATTCCCCGCTGGCGGTGGTCGGAGCCGACATGGGCGATTCGGCGACCTCGGCCCGCGGCAGCGCCCTGGTGATCGATCTGCACACGTCGCTTTCGCTGCGCAACTCAAGCCCGCGGCGCGTTCGCGGGGTGACTCTGCTGGTGACGGCCCAGGAAGTCACGGCGGGAGGCAAAGCTTCGGTTTCGGTGCCCAGCCTCAACGTCGGCCCTGGCGAAACGTTCCCGCTGCGCATCGATCTTCGCCTGCTTCGCCCTCTGACACCGGTGGGCCCGCTGGTCCGCGTGAGCCTGGATGGGGTGCTGTTCGAGGACCTGTCGTTCTTTGGCCCCAACACGCTGAACTCGCGGCGCGCCATGACCGCCTGGGAGATGGAAGCGCGGCGCGACCGGCGCCACTTCAAGTCCGTGCTGGCGGCTCAAGGAGAAGAAGGGCTGCGCAAGGCGCTTTTGGAGAGCTTGGCGTGGCAGGCCGACCGTCCGAGGTTGGACGTGCAGGTCGCCCGCGGCGGGCGCGCCACCAACATCGCCGCCGAGCGGCCCGTGCAGTTCACCTTCCTGCGGATGCCCGATTCTCCGGTGGAGCCCTTGGGCGGCACGGCGCATATCGCCGGCAACGAAGCGCGGGCTCCCAGCCTGGAGGTGCGGAACCGTTCCGGGCGGCCCGTGAAGTATTTCGAGCTCGGTTGGATTGTCCGGGACGCGGACGGGCGTGAGTTCCTGGCGGGCACGGTGCCGGCCTCCGAGCCGGACTTGAACCTGGCCCCGGGCCAGACCAGCCGCGTCTTCCAGGATGCCTCCATGCGCTTTTCGGCCGGCCCCGGCCGTCCGCTGGCTATCGCCGGGCTGATCGGCTTCGTAAGCCAGGTGGAATTCGGTGACGGATCGGTCTGGGTCCCCAGCCGCGCGGCGCTGGGCGATCCCAAGCTGGCGCGCGTGGTGGCGCCGTCGCCGGAGGAACAGCGCCTGACGGAACTCTACCGGAAGAAGGGCCTGGCGACAGTACTGGCCGAACTGGACAAGTTCTGAGCCCAGGCTTTAGACTGAAAGAGTCGTCGGGGCGTGGCTCAGCCTGGTAGAGCGCCTGGTTCGGGACCAGGAGGCCGGTGGTTCGAATCCACTCGCCCCGACCACCTCGCTCTACGCCGCCGTCCTGACCCAGAACGATACGCCATGCGGCGCGACGCCCCGCATCTGCTCCAGGCGCCAAATCGGATCGAGAATCGAGCACAATTCGGCGTCTTGCGAAACGAACGCATTCGGGAGTTCCACCTGAAGCCGACTTCCGGCCAGCAGGTAGCAGGCCAGCAGGTATTGCTCGGGATAGATTCGGCCGGCCCATTCCGGGGGGTAGTCGAACGGAAGAAAGATATCGTGGATGTGCACCAGGATGCCTGGCTTCAGGCGCGGGAGGATTTCGAGGAAGAACACTGTAGCGTCGGAATTCATGAATGTGCGGTGCGAGCCATCGCAGAAGACGAAGTCACCAGGAGCAAGATCATCGAACAGACTCGGGTCCGTATCTTCCGGCGCTGAGCACCACCACGTCGCAGATGCTGTCAACACTGGCCCGCGGCTGCGGATCAATAGAGACCAGTCTCGTCGGCAGGCGGTGGTCTACAATGGCACGCCGCGCGAACAGCGTTGAGTGGCCCGAACCGATCTCCACCAGCCGTTCCGGTTTTAACTCGCATAACAGGGTGTATAGGCAGACGGCATCCAGGCCGGCCAACTGATCGTTCAGCCAATAATCTTCAGTGCGCGGATCCGCTGGAAATCAGCGGCATACTTCAAGCACGCGGTCAGGTGCGCGCGATAGGCGTCTCGCCGGAGATCGATGATCGTGAGCAAAGCGGCGTGAGCGGGCTTGCCGTGGCCGTACCTGGGAACCGGGTTGACCGGGAAATCAAGATCGATCTGCAACGTGGTCCTCCTCTCTTCCGCAGAAAAGAGCAGAAGCCTCTCGAGCGACCGTTTGCACAATCGGCATGCCGCCATGCACTCCAATGTTGTTGAGTTCGCCGGCCACTCTGTCCGCCAGGCGCAGTAGTGGAATAGCGTCGCGCACTTCACGCGCGAACTGCAGCAGATTCAACGCGTATTGCTCTGGCCGGCAGTTCTCTTCAGCAAACTCGGCTGCACGGCGGCCCATCCGGCGCCGCAACTCCACATCACGAATCAGGCGGTCGAGCGCTACGGGGAGTTCCTGAGCCTCACGCTGTGGATCGACCTTGAGGACGCAATCGTCCGGCAGTTCCCTGAAGAAGCCGGTGTCAGTGACCAGCAACGGCCTGGCACGCATCATCTCCTCCACGGCGGAACCGGAGGCTCCTTCGGTCGCCGGAAAACGGAGGTTCACGCAAACGTCGGCCTGCTCCACATAGGACTCCAGCACATCGTCGCTCACGTAGCCCAGAAAATGCACTACGTTTTCGAGGCGATGCTTGCGCACGGCCTTTAGCAGACGGTCCTGGTAGACACTATCCGCAGGCCCGACCACGGCGTAGGTTAGCGCCCGGCATAGATGCGGCCGCGCAGCTAGGGCCTCGATGACTGCGTGTACCCGCTTGTTCGAATTCACGTGACCTACCGTCACCAGCAGGGTGTTCTCTACTGGAACGCCGAGTTCCTCGCGAGTCAGAATACGGATCCCGGACGGTCTCGCGCAAGGCAGCATGATTCGCGCCACCGGGGAGGCCTGACGCGCGCCACCCGCGCGCGCAAGAACTCCGAATGCGTGACGACACCGTAGGCGCCCCGTATGGCTTCCTCAAAGAACGGAAAGCGCAGCACCTCATCACCTTCGCAGACATGCCCGCGCTCGGCGGCGTTCCTGCCGTCAGGCCCGTAAAGGCGCTCCATGTTGAGGATGTAGGCGCGGCGATCCTTTAGCTCCTCCACGTAGTATTCCCAGAAGAAGTGGTGCATGACGAAATCGTGGAGGATGTTGATTCCCGGGAACCTCCGTGCGACGTGGTAAATCTCCTTGTGGAACGGCAGGTAGTTGCCCAGGTTGTAGACCACTAGGTCGTAGTCGTGAAGGGCGTTTGGACCTACGCGGTCCGCATCACAAAACGAGATCGTCCGCGCACCGGTTTCTCTTCTGCTAGTCTCGGGGTGCCAGAGGTGTACCTCGGCATGCTCGCCCAGGGCCGCCACGATCTCGGCGCTACGGCGCCCGATACTGCTCTTTCGCGAAAACGGCGTGAACCATGCGATTCTCATTGTGTCAACATCCGGATGACGCGGTCCCAGCTGATGTCCAGCGTTCGCACCAGGTCATCGCCCGCCTCGCCCATGCGCCGGGCGGCCGTCCTGTCTTCATACATGCGGTCCATGGCGGCGGCAATCAGGCGAGGGTCGGGTGGCACATTCCATCCGGTCAGGCCATCCTTCACCACCAAGTCTGTTCCGCCGGAATCGGTGCACGTGATCACCGCTTTGCGCGCCAAGTAGGATTCAAGGGTCACATAACCGCACGAGTCCTCGTCGTAGGGGATGTAAATGCAACCCAGCGCCCGCGCAAACCACTCCACCTTTTCCAACTCCGTGATGAAATGATCGATGATGGTGACCCGGTTTTGCAGACTGTTCTGCCGAATGAGGTAACTATTTGCTGGAGATCTCCCTCGGCCTCGGCGTGTCCGGCAACCACGAGCTTCACGCCGGACTTCACGTACTTCATGCTCTCAACGGCGAGGTGTTGTCGCTTGGAGGCCGTGATGCGGCTGGGATAGAACAAAAAATCTCCGTACTCCTCGCAACGGAACCGCTCCGGCTCGATTAGCGGAGGATGGAGCACTTCGGAGTCGATATGGTTAAAGCGCTCCAGGCGTCCAGAGGTGACTTGGGAAATCGTGTAGATCTTCCGCACTTGTGTCAAGTAGGTGTTGTCCGCCCGAATGATCGCACTGCGAACCTCATGTCCCTCCTTCGTGTCGGGCAGGCCCTGGTACTGGGTGCCCCAGAAGTCATACGCTTGACGAAACTGGTGCAGCAGCCATAGAGCTTTGTCCTCGTGAGGCACGTAGTAGGCCGGGAACTTCAGCCCGATGGCACGGTCCACATTGGGCAACCGGAGGAGCCGGCAGGCCAGCATGCATTCGATGATCTTGGAAGGCGGCTCCCAGCGGAAAGGGACCCGGACGAGCATCGCCTCGTGACCGTACTCCTGTAGTTTGCGTGTGAGGGCATCCGCCAAGAGTTCGGCGCCTCCCGAGACGAAGGGCACGCAGTTGTTCAACACGGCAATTTTCACGCGAGCAGCCTCTCGATCACCCGGTCCCAAGTGATCCCCAACTCCCCGATTCGCTTGCGACCGGCCTCCCCCATGCACTTTGCTGAGCCACGGTCCAGATAAAGTTGATCCATGGCGCGCGCAATAGCCTCGGGTTCAGCCGGCGTGATGAAGCCGTTGACACCATCCTTGATCAACTCGAGCGTGCCGCCGGAGTCGTTGGCGGTGATGACCGCCTTGCCTGAAGAGTGCGCTTCGAGCGTAGCGTATCCGTAGGAATCCTCGTCGACCGGGATGTAGATCGCCGCCAGGCAATGCGAAAACAGGGCTACCTTCTCCTCTTCAGTGACCCAACGGGAGGCGATCACGACCCGATCGCCTAGACGATACCTTCCGGCCAGCGAGCAAAGTCCCTCCGCATACGATTCAGCCCCTGGATCGGGACGTCCAACGATCAACAGCTTCACCGGCGTGCGCGTATGTCGAAGGGCCTCGATGGCCAGCCATTGCCGCTTGTGGTCCGTGAGCCTGCTTACATACAGGAGATAGTCGCCATAGTCTTCACAATGATACTTGCCGGGGTCGAGCAGCGGCGGGTAGAGGACCTCCGCGTCTACATCGTTGAACTTCTTCAGGCGGTCTGCAACCACCTGCGAGTTGGCAAACACGCATGTGGCCTCCCTCAGTGCGCCGTTGTCCGCGGACAGGATCGCCTGAGCGAAAGCGTAGTCCTTCCGGTGCGCTGGGGATGTCTCCGTAGCGGGTGAGCCAGAGGTCGTAAGCGCTCCGATGGTGGTGGATGAACCAGACGGTCTTGCGCCGGTGCTGGACGAGGTAACTAGGCGTGCGGATCGCGATGAGACGATCTCCGTGCTGGCTCAGGTCCAGAAGACGGAGCGCCATCATCTGTTCCAACATCTCCTCGTACCGGGAGGAGAAAGGGAACTCCAGAGTCTCTACATGATGATGTCGTGAACGGAGCGTCGTGGCCAGCCACTCGACGATCAGGCTCGCTCCACCGTCCACGAATGGCATCCTAGTGCTGGCAAGGATGATCTTCATGGTTGCTAACGGTGGCAGAGTTACGAACACATCCCGAGATATACGCCACGTCTTCTTCTGACAGCAGACCATGCGCGGGGAGGCTGATCCCGTTGCGCGCCACAGACTCAGCCACTGGGTAGGTTCCGGCAGGCTCTTCATACGGTGGCATGACGTGCACGGGGAGACACGGGCCGCGTTTCGATTCCATTCTCGGCGAGCTGGGCCATGAACTCATCCGCGCGTGAGTTTGACCGTCTCCTTGAGCAGGATGACATAAGACCAAAATCGTGGTGGGCCCACGCCTCCTCGCGGGGCAGTGTCAGGAACGCTTCAAGGTCCGACAGTTCCCGGGTGTACCAATCCGCGACGCGCACGGCGCCGTTGTAGGTGCTCGTCGAACTGTTCAACTTGGGCCAAACCGATGGCCGCCGCGATGTTGGTCATACGGTAGTTGTATCCGATGACGGGGAACCAATAGCGCCTATTGGGATCCACTCCTGTCCGCGCAGAAGCCGAACCTTGCCGGCAAGGGCCTTGTCGCAGGTCGTACCATGCCGCCTTCCCCGGTCGTGACAATCTTGTTCCCAAAGAAGCTGAAAGCTGCGACACGGCCAATGCCACCCACGCTCCTGCCGTGGTAGGTCGCTCCGGCGCCTCGGCGGCATCCTCGATGACCAAGACGCCGTGCCGTGCCGCCACCTCAATGATGGGATCCATATCGGCGGGGTGTCCGTAAAGGTGCACGGCCATAATGGCCCGCGTCTTTGAAGTGATCAGGCTAGCGATCCGGTCGGGGTCCAGGTTGAACGTACGCGGCTCGGAGTCGATCAGAACGGGCTTTGCCCCGCAGTAGCGCACGGCATTGGCGCTGGCGATATAGGTCAGCGTCGGAACGATGACCTCGTCACCAGGGCCGATGCCGCATCCCAGCAACGCCAGATGAATCGCGCTGGTACCGTTATTGCACGCGATCGCATAATCGACTCCGCATATCTCCGCGAAAGCCTCTTCGAACGCCGGAATAAACCGCCCGATGGAGGAGACCCACATCGTATCGAGGCATTCGTTGACGTATTTCTTCTCGTTCCCGCAGAAGCAGGGCTGTCCGACTGGTATGAATGGTCTTGCACACATAGGTCAGTGTTAGGAGTTCCTCCTGATAACTCAGGCCGGCACATCCGCGCCCCGGAGGTTCTGGCTGATCGGATAGCACGGGACAATTCAGGACTTGCGGAAGCATCCTACCCACCAGACCGCCTTTCCCAGGCCATCGGGCGTATCGATCGGAGTCTTCCGGATCGAGCCAAAGCCCATAGCCTCAATTTCCGAGAAAAGAAGCGGAGCATTGAAATACCAAACTCCGTTTTTGCTTCCCAGCCCACCACCGCCAACAAGTTGCAGCAGTTGCTCCACCGACAGCTGCTGATCAAGGTCCGTCTGCCGGTGCTCAGGGCCGGGACTGAAGTTAGGCACCGAGAGTATCAGCATGCCTCCGGTCTTGACCATGGTGGCAAGTTGTTGCAGCCCTTGCGCGTAGGACGCGAGGTGTTGGAGCACTTCAAAACACAACACAACGTCGGCCGGCATTTCGGCGATGCCCGGCTGGAGAACATCGCCGGTCACGAACTCGCACTCCGGATAGCGCGCGCGCGCCCGCTCGACCTTGTGAGGGCTGACGTCGATGCCAAGCACGCGCGCCGCGCCGGCCCCCTTCGCGATGTCGCAGAGTATCCCTCCGCGCATCCCACGTCCAACGTGTATCCGCGGGCATACATACGCACACAGCGCTCGCTCTCTGCGATGCGAACCTGGTGGGAAGGGCGGGAGCTAAGCACCGCCTGGTGGTCAAGGATTCTACCCTCGATCCTGCGAACCTCGTTTAGCTTGTCTTGCAGGCTATCCACTTTGTGCCTCCCCCCGGCAGAACCACACCCGTGCTCATGCCTCGCCCTTCCCACTGCGCTCGCGCCGCCGCAAGCTCAGGTTGGCGGAAAAGCAGCGCAGTAGTTCTATGGGAATCGCAGGGCTGAGATCGCCGGTCAAATCGTCCACCCTCTCGATGAGCCAGCCGTCCTTTTCCAGATCCTTCAGGAACATTGCAGGGTCGCATCCGGCCCGTGTCAGGTGTTGCGGAGCAAACTCCATCAGTAGGCGTATCTCCGGATTGCGCTCCAGTACGCCCGTCATGCCACGCAGCAGGAGAGGTTCAGCCCCTTCGACATCGATCTTCACGATGTCCACTCGCCGTTCGCCCGCCAGTGCCTCGTCGAGCGTGGTTGTCCGCACCTCAACTGTGTCCGATACGCCTTCACCGGAAAAGAGCGTGTTGTGGCCGCAATCGTTGTCATAGATGGCCAACTTCGCCGCGCCACTCCGATCGGAAAGCGCAACTTGCTGGAGTATGACAATGCCCGTTTCGAGCAAGCCGTTAACCTGGACGTTGTCTCTGAGAATCCCGAACGTTCGCGGCGTTGGCTCGAAGCTGTAGACTCTTCCCGCTTGGCCTACCACGCGGGCCGCGTGCAGCGTATAGATGCCGATGTTGGCCCCTGCGTTGACGACCACCATGCCCGGGCCAAGGAGACGGCGGAATAGCCGAATCAGCCCGGGCTCCAGCACGCCTCGGAACGCGTGATGAGCAGCCATTCGCCATTCCCCAGCGGGCATTCCGAGAATGAAGCCGTCCACTTCAGTGATGAAAACGTCTCCCCCGCCAATACTGCTGCTGGCCGGATCTTCCCTGGCAGAGTTGCCGTTTCCTCTCGAAGCTTAACGATGGCCTGATCGAGTTGGTCCAACCGTTCCGCAATGAGCGCCTGCCGATCGATCTGTGCATCCAGCTTCTCGGACAAGATCCGCATGGCTTGGTCGGTTTGGTTCGACAACCGGTCTGTGCGGGTCTCGAGTTCCTGAAAAAAATAGTCGAATTTGTGTTCAAGTAAGTCAAAACGATGAAAGAGAGGATGACGAACAATCTCGTGGCAGCGCGCCATCACAAGCCTGTAACCGGACCTGATCCGGGCATACATACTGTGCCGCAGTCTGCCTGCAAGAATGTGACGGTCCCAAACACCGGTGAAGGTGGTGCCCGTCCGCTGCGCCTCCTCCGAGGATACGAGGTTGTGCAGAACTACAGCCCTTGACACACGGTTACGCAGCATCTCCTGGAAGTTGATGAATCCAGAAATGTCGCACTCTCTGCCGAGGATGAGGCGATATGCCTCCCGGAGGAACTGGTCATCGCCCTCCATTGCGAGAAGCGTTGATACATCGACCCTGCGCGGTCCGACTGGTGATGCTAAGAGTTCATCGCCCTCAGCCGTAGCAGAGAGGGACGGGCCAGCCGGCAAAGACTCTGCGATGCGCTGCTTCAAGCTGTCCGCCGTGAACTTCACATTCACCTCACTGGCCCCATGGCGGGTGGAAAAGGGCGACTTTCAGGCCAAGACGTTCTCGCATGAGCCCCTATCAAGTAACAACGTCTCCTATCCTTCAAACAATTCGGCGGCTTTTTACGAGGGCGAGTGTGCCGTTCGGCGGGAGGTAGTAGAGATAGCGGGCTCTGCGGCCATCCAGCGAAGAATTGAACAGCAGCCGTGTTTCCTTTAGATTCGTATACCCACGGGCGTCGGAACAGGTAAGGGTGAACGCGCCTGCCTTGGAGTTGCCGTCATCGGGCAATAATCGCTGCGAACAGCACATAGATCTCTCTCCCAATGCTTCGGCGACCAGGGCAGCGCGTCGCGACCGCGATCCGTGCAGCCGTCACCATCTCATACTCGCCTCTATAGAAAGTACCACAAGCGCGAAGCTCAATCTCTCACTGCACCGTCCAACTGCCGACGGACTGCCAGCCGGTGTTGTTCAACTCGTTCACGTCCCGCGCGCCCACGTAGAAGATCCGGTTCCCGCGAATGCCGAACTGAAGGCGATATTCAACGTCAACGTCAGATTGTTCCCGCCTCCCGCCACCGGCGTGCCCCCCCAACTCACCGTACACTGGCTGTTGCTCACGCTTCCCGCTGTGTTCAACGACCGCCCCGGCAATAAAGCGTCGCCAGCGTCGTTGACCAGGTACAGCACGTTGATCGACCGACCATAGGCCAGGTAGCACCCATGGCGCCCTCCAGGAAGTTGTTCAACAGGATGTTCATCACTCCCAGGTCCTGCCATCCTGCCGTGTCCGAAAAGCTGAACGTGAACGTCTGGCTCGAGCCGCTGCCGCGTCCCGGGTTCATCCCCACCACTGCTGTGGTTGTCGTCTGCGTCCCTCCCGGTACCCGCCACACCCCCAGCGCCTGCCACCCCGAGTTGTTCTCGAGTGTATCCCGCGCCCCCAGGTACCATACCTTGTTCCCCGCGAAGGAGGAGCTGAAGCTGATGCCCAACGTCAGTGTCAGAGTGTTCCCGCTCCCGGCCACCGGTGTGCTTCCCCAACTCACCGTGCACTGGCTGTTGCCCACGCTTCCCGCTGAGTTCAACAACCGCCCCGGCAATAAAGCGTCTCCAGCGTCGTTGACCAGGTACAGCACGTTCATTGGCTGACTGTAGGCCAGGTAGCAGGCTTGGCGCCCATCCAAAAAGTTGTTGATCAGAATGTTCAACACCCCCAGGGACTGCCAGCCTTCAGGGTTGCTGAAAGTGAACGTGAAGACTTGACTGGCGGTATTTCCGCTTCCCGGCATGACCGAAACCACGGTCGGTCCCGACGTCCACCCCCAGCAGCACGCTCACGTCGTTGTCGCCGAAGTTCGCCACGGCCAGGTCGGCCTTGCCGTCCCCGTTGAAATCTCCGACCGCTACCGAAGAGGGATATCGCCCGCTGCGTAGTTCACCGCCGCCTGGAAGGTCCCGTTGCCATTGCCCAGCAGCACACTCACGTTGTTGCTGCCGGCATGTTGGCCACGGCCAGGTCGGCCTTGCCGTCTCCGTTGAAGTCCCCGACCGCCACCGAGAGGGCCCGCTGCCCGCCGCGTAGTTCACCGCCGCCTGGAAGGTCCCGTTGCCATTGCCCAGCAGCACGCTCACGTTGTTGCTGGTGTAGTTCGCCACGGCCAGGTCGGCCTTGCCGTCGCCGTTGAAGTCCCCGACCGCGACCGAATTGAGGACCCGTGCCCGCCGCATAGTTCACCGCCGCCTGGAAGGTCCCGTTGCCATTGCCCAGCAGCACGCTCACGTTGTTGCTGCTGGCGTTGGCCACGGCCAGGTCGGTCTTGCCGTCCCCGTTGAAGTCCCCGACCGCCACCGATTGCGGACCCGTGCCCGCCGCGTAGTTCACCGCCGCCTGGAAGGTCCCGTTGCCATTGCCCAGCAGCACGCTCACGTTGTTGCTGCCCTAGTTGGCCACGGCCAGGTCGGCCTTGCCGTCGCCGTTGAAGTCGCCGACTGCCACGGAAGCGGGGACCGGTGCCCGCCGTGTAGTTCACGCGCGGCCTGGAAGGTGCCGTTGCCGTTGCCCAGCAGCACGCTCACGTTGTTGCTGGCGCCAGTTGGCGACGGCCAGGTCGGGTTTGCCGTCGCCGTTGAAGTCCCCGACCGCCACCGATTTGAGGACCCGTGCCCGCGGCATAGTTCACCGCCGCCTGGAAGGTCCCGTTGCCATTGCCCAGCAGCACGCTCACGTTGTTGCTGCCGTCGTTGGCGACGGCCAGGTCGGGCTTGCCGTCCCCGTTGAAGTCCGCCACCGCCACCGAATAGGAGACGTGCCCGCCCCGTAGTTCACCGGCGCCAGGAAGCTGTTTGCCGGCTGCGTGTTCACCGTCTGCGCTACCGACACCGATGTGCTGGCGGAGTACGTTGCGTCGCCCCCATAGTACGCCCGCAAGGACCGGCTGCCCGCCGGCAACAAACCGGTGGTCATCGCTGCCGTTCCGCTGGCCAGGGTGCCCACCCCCAGCACCGTGGCGCCGTCATAGAACGTCACCCGGCCCGTGGCCGACGAGGGCGAAACCGTGGCCGTGAGGGTCACCATTTGGCCGAAAGTCGATGGATTGGGCGTTGCCACGACCGTCGTGGTGGTCGAGGCCAGCACCCCTGTACCCAGAAGCACGCCCACGTCGCTGTAGAAGCTGGCCGCGGCCAGATCGGCCTTGCCGTCCCCGTTGAAATCGCCGACTGCAACCGAAGAGGGACTCGTGCCCGCCCCATAGGCTACCGCCGCCTGGAAAGTCCCGTTGCCGTTGCCCAGCAGCACGCTCACGTAGAGGTCGGTGTAGTCGGCCACGGCCAGGTCGGACTTGCCATCCCCGTTGAAGTCCCCGATCGCCAGCGAATAGGGACTGCTGCCCGCCGCGTAGTTCACTGCCGCCTGGAAGGTCCCGTTGCCATTGCCCAGCAGCACGCTCACGTTGTTACTGCTGGCGTTGGCCACGGCCAGGTCGGACTTGCCGTCCGCATTGAGGTCGCCGACCTCCACCCAATAGGGACCGCTGCCCGCCGCGTAATTCACCGCCGCCTGGAAGGTCCCGTTGCCATTGCCCAGCAGCACGCTCACGTTGTCGCTGCCATTGTTGGCCAGGACCAGGTCGGCCTTGCCGTCCCCGTTGAAGTCCCCGACCGCAATTGAATAAGGACTACTGCCCGTCGCATAGTCCACCGCCGTCTGGAAGGTCCCGTCGCCATTGCCCAGCAACACGCTCACGGTGTTGCCGACATTGTTACCCACGGCCAGGTCGGCCTTGCCGTCCCCGTTGAAGTCCCCGACCGCTGCCGAACTAGCGCCACTGCCAGCCGCATAGCTCACTGCTGCCTGGAAGGTTCCGTCGCCATTACCCAACAGCACGCTCACGTTGTTGCTGCCGGCGTTGGGCACGGCCAAGTCGGGTTTGCCGTCTCCATTGAAGTCCCCGACCGCCACCGAATAAGCACTATTGCCCGTCGCGTAGCTCACCGCTGGCTGGAAGGTTCCGTTACCATTGCCCCGCATCACGATCACGTTGTTGTGGGACCAACTGGCCGCGGCCAGGTCGGCCTTGCCGTCCTTGTCGAAGTCCCCGACCGCCACCGACCAGGGACGAGTACCCGCCCCGTAGTTCACCGGCTCCAGGAAGCTGGTTGCCGGCTGCGCGTTCACCGTCTGCGTTACCCACCCCGATGTGCTGGCGGCGTAGGTTGCGTCGCCCCCATAGAATGCCCGCAAGGACCGGCTGCCCGCCGGCAACAGGCCGGTCGTCAACGTTGCCGTTCCGCTAGCCAGGGTGCCCACCCCCAGCACCGTGGTGCCGTCATAGAACGTCACCTGTCCCGTGGCCGCGGAGGGCGAAACCGTAGCCGTCAACGTCACAGCCGCACCGAAAATCGAGGGATTGGGCGCTGGAGCCAACGTGGTGGTGCTGGCGGTGAGGGCTAAAGCCGGGATGGCGCAGGCAACCGCCAGGAGAGCAGCCGCACAGATTGCAGAAACGCGAGCACAGACCGCCCGAAATCGAATCACTGGTGAACCTCCAAACACAAGCCACTCGCCTCAGATCCACCAGGTAGACCCCGAGATCAGTTATGGCTGTGAGTTTCCTCTTGTATCACAGTTCAACCTGATATGTACAGACTGTGCCGTCAGCGCTTCCATAGCCTGCTAGCCCGTGTTATTCATGGTCCCAAACGCAACGTCAGCGCCAGCGCTCCTCAGTTCCCGAAATATCCATTGATATCCAGGATGAGGTGCGACGCTTCGGAGGTGTAGGCACTTACCGAGCCACTGCTCGATGGCACAATCGCCGCGTTCGAAGCTATCGCGCCGTCGTAGGCGTTCAGCGTGGAAACCCACGGCTGAACGCTCGCCGAGGGCCACAGCGTTAGCCACCCCATGGCTCCCGGGGGCACCACCGTGGCGTTCAGCGAATAGGCCGGCGCCGACGGCACGCTGCATCCCGAAGCCGTCACCGTGAAACTCCGCGGATCAGTCCCCGCCACCGCGGGATTCAAGATCGGCCCTCCCAGCGGACCCGCCGCGTTGCGCGTGTCCACCACCCGGCAGGGCGCCAGCGTGTAGAAGTTCAACCCGCCGGTTCCCGCCGGCGCGAAGTAGCCGTTGATGTCCACCACCAGGTGGGTCGCGTCGGTGGCGTAGAAGTTCACCTGCCCGCCGGTCCCCGCCGGCAGGATGGCCGCGTTGGCCGTCACCGTCCCGGTCGTTGCATTCAGGGTCGAGACATACGGCTGTGCGCTTCCGGTAGGCCAGGCCGTCAGGAAGAACAGGCTCCCCGACTGCGGCAAGGCCGTGACGTTCAACGCATACGCCTGGGCGTTGGACGGGATGCCGCAACTACTGGCCTGCACTCCTACCGTGCGCGTCGCTCCGGCCGCAATCGCTCCTCCCGAGAGGCGGGTGTCGGTCACCCGGCAAGGCGCCACCGGATAGAACTGCAGCTGTGCCTGGTCATCGGTGAAGTAGCCGTTCACGTCCAGGACCACGTCGGTCGCATCGCTGGCGTATACGCTCACCGCCCCGCTGGTTCCCGCCGGCACAATGGCAGCATTGGCCTTGATCCGCCCGTCATAGGAGTTCAGGGTCGAGACATACGGCTGCGTCTGCCCGGTGGGCCAGATGGTCACGAAGCCCAAGGGGCCACGCGGCACCACCGTCAGGTTCAGCGAGTAGGCTTGGGCACTGGAGGGTAAGCCGCAGGCCCCCTGCGGCAGCGCAAAGCTGCGGCTCTGGCCGCCTGCCAGGAAAGGTCCGCCGAACGGGCCCGCTGCGTCGCGCGTATCCAGCACCCGGCAGGGCGTGATGGGAACGAATCTGGCAGCGGAAGTCCCCAGCAGCACGCTCACGCCGGTCTGGATGCCCCAGTTGGACACGGCCAGGTCGGCCTTGCCGTCCCCGTTAAAATCACCGACCGCTACCGAGTGAGGAGAAACGCCCGCCGCGTAGTTCACCGCCGCCTGGAAAGTCCCGTCGCCATTGCCCCGCAGCACGCTCAGGTTGCTGCCGCCGAAGTTGGCCGCGACCAGGTCGGCCTGGCCGTCTGCGTTGAAGTCCCCGACCGCCACCGAGAGAGGCCCGCTGCCGGCCGCGTAGTTCACCGCCGCCTGGAAGGTCCCGTTGCCATTGCCCAGCAATACGCTCACGTTGTTGCTGGTAATGTTGGCCGCGGCCAGATCGGCCTTGCCGTCCCCGTTAAAGTCCCCGACCGCCACCGATTGAGGACCCGTACCCGCCGGAGAGTTCCCCGCCGTCCCGAAAGTTCCGTTGCCATTGCCCAGCAGCACGCTCACGTTGTTGCTGGTGGCGTTGCCCAGGGCCAGGTCGGCCTTGCCGTCTGCGTTGAAGTCCCCGACCGCAACCGATTGAGGACCCGAGCCCACCGCATAGTTCACCGCCGCCTGGAAGCTCCCGAAGCCATCGCCCAACAGAACGCTCACGTTGTTGCCGCTCTGGTTGGCCACGGCCAAGTCAGCCTTGCCATCGCCGTTAAAGTCGCCAACTGCCACGAATCGGGGACCGGCGCCCGCCCCGTAGTTCACCGCCGCCTGGAAGGTCCCGTTGCCATTGCCCAGCAGCACGCTCACGTTGTTGCTGGCGCCGTTGGTGGCGGCCAGATCGGGCTTGCCGTCCCCGTTGAAGTCCCCGACCGCCACTGATTGAGGACCTGTGCCCGCTGCATAGTTCACTGCCGCTTGGAAGGTCCCATTGCCATTGCCCAGCAGCACGCTCACGTTGTTGGTGCCGACGTTGGCGGCGGCCAGGTCAGGTTTGCCGTCCGCGTTGAAGTCCGCCACCGCCACGAAATAAGGATAGTTGCCCGCCCCGTAGTTCACCGGCGCCAGGAAGCTGGTTGCCGGCTGCGCGTTCACCGTCTGCGCCACCGACACCGATGTGCTGGCGGAGTACGTCGCGTCGCCCCCATAGTAGGCCCGCAAGGACCGGCTGCCCGCCGGCAAAAGGCCGGTCGTCAACGCTGCCGTTCCGCTGGCCAGGGTGCGCACCCCCAACACCGTGGTGCCGTCATAGAACGTAACCCGGCCCGTGGCCGCAGCGGGCGAAACCGTAGCGGTCAGCGTCACAGACGCACCGAAGATCGAGGGATTGGGCGCTGGAGCCAACGTGGTGGTGCTGGCGGTGAGGGCCAACGGGCCGATGAACCCGCGCCGAGCTGACCTCGTGGTCCCCTCCGTCGCGAGCAGGTGAGCTGAAGACCCCTGGATGGTCCCTACCCCGGTGACCGCCGGTTCCTCAATCCAACCCACTGCCCAGCCGGCCTGCAGGTCCAGCGGCGCGCTTTCCAGTCCGATTCGCGCCACGACCTCGCTGTTCTCCTCCACCTCCAGATCGGTGTCGATCAGCCGAACCACGCGATCGAGTTCCGCCAGACCCGGCCAGCTCAAACTGAAACTGGCCGCCGGTTCCGATGGGGCCTCCAGTTGCCGCGGAGCCGCGTCCGGCATCTCCCAGGTCCACAGCCGCTCTTCAGCGTCCAGAGCGTAGGGCCGGTTGCCGCGCACCCAGATGACCGCAACCTTCTCCAAGCCCAGCACTTCGACTGGCGCCGCCGCCCCCGTAGGATCGCCGCCCCAGCTCCACACCGTTCCGTCTCGCCGCAGAGCCAGCGTGTATTGCACACCGGCCGCCACCGCGACAACATCGCTGAGCCCCTGTATCTGTTCCGGCCGGGACTGGCCCTGCCCGTTTGCTCCCCAAGCCCACACGCTGCCGTCGCTCCGCAGCGCCACGCTGTGTTCCGCGCCCGCCGCGATGCCTACAACCGAGTCCAGTCCGGCGACGGCCACCCAGTCCGGATGGACCGCAGTGTCACCCACACCGAGTTGGCCGCTTCGGTTATCACCCCACGCCCACACGGTGCCGTCCGCCGTCAGTGCCAGAATGTGCCCGCCGGCTTCCGGCAATGCGAGCCGCACGGCGCCCGCAACCTGGCCTATGTCCCGAACCGAATAGGACCCCGGACTGCCTGAAGCAGTCAGATCCTCTTGGAGCAAGCGAATGCGCGCGCCGGAGTCCTCCGCTAAAGCCGGGATGGCGCAGGCAACCGCCAGGAGAACAGCCGCAAAGATGGCAGAAACACGAGGGACAAGCAACGATAAGCGAACCACGGATCAACCTCCACGCTTAAGCCAATCAACTCAGTTCTCCACAGCAGATTCGGAAACCGGCATGGCGAAAGCGTCTAAATATAACACACCTAACGGAATGTGGAATGGGCCGTGTGGCATGTCGGTACCAGTACGCAGGGTCAAAGTCGGGCGGCCGGGCGTATACTGAACAGGAGCCGGGAGCCGGGAGCCCGGGAAGGGAGATTACTTATGTCTAAGCCTTGCCTGCATTCAAGCCTCGTGATATCTGCTGTTCTGCTGCTTTCGTCAATAGCCTTCGGCGCCGGTCCGACCTTCAGGCCGGATGTCGTGCTGAAAGGCTCGCGCCTTGCCGGCTGGCATGTGCTCGGCCAGGCAGACTGGAAACTGCAAAACGGGTGCTGATCGGGACTGCCAAGCCGGGCGGCCATGGCGGCTGGCTGGTTCTGGACAGATCGTTCCAGGATGTCGGGTTCTTCGCCTCTTTCAAGTGCCCGGCCGGATGCCAGGCGGGCGTCCTTTTGCGGGCGGAAAAGACGCCGCAAGGCATGAAAGGGATTTACGTATCGCTCACCGAGGGAGACCTGGCTTCGTATCGCGTAAGCTTGGATGCCCAGGGCCAGGAGGTCCGGCGTGAAAAGATAGTAACGGCCGGCGGAGCCCGAGCAGGTGGACGGGGGCCGGCGGCCCCGGCACCGTTGCCGCCTGGAGTCAGCCTGCCAAGCCTGGAACGCCCCACGGGCGTTTATAAACCAGGCGAGTGGAACACGATCGACATCATTCTGGCTTGGAACAACGTCCAGCCTAGGATTAACGGTGGCCGATTAGGCGCCGGCACGGGCGGAATTGAGGGTGGTCCTGTAGCCGACGCGGACGGCCGATATGGGCCGATCGCGCTGTACGCCGGCGGATCCATCGAGGCACGCTTCGAGAACATTGCGTATAAGGATCTCAATGCCCGGCAGTTTCCCAAAGAGCAGACCTCACGCAACTGGCGGATGCAGCGCCTCAGCGAGTGGTATTACTCCTATGCTGCCGCGGCGGCCGATCTCAATCATGACGGAGTGATGGACGTCGTGGCGGGTCCTTATTACTATCTGGGTCCTGACTACACGGTGGCGAAAGAGATCTACCAGGCTGAGACGTTCAATCCGGGAACGCAGTGGCCAGTCACCGCCATGACTCAGATCGCCTACGACTGGCGAGGCAACGGCTGGCCTGACGTCCTGATCATGAGCGGCAACGCCGGGAATGGCGTCGGAACGCTTTTCATTAATCCCAAGGGGGAATCACGCCGCTGGGACAAGCACGAGGTACTCCCCTCGGTTGGAAACGAAACGACGGTATTCGCCGATATCGACGGAGACGGTAAGCCTGAACTCATCCATGCCACCAAGACCTTATTCCTGGCTTACTCTAAGCCCGATCCCTCCGATGTCACCAAGCCGTGGATTACCAGAATCATCTCCGAGGCGGGCCCGTGGGGCATCAATATCGGTCATGGAATCGGCGTGGGCGACATCAATGGCGACGGACTCATGGATTACATCAATTGCTATGGCTGGTGGGAGCAGCCGGCCAAGGGCAGTTCTCAGAAGCTCTGGACCTACCACCCGCAGGCCTTCGGCCGCTGGGGCGCCTCGCAGGGCGGGCCCGGCGGAGCGGAAATCGGCGTGTATGACGTAAACGGCGACGGCCTGAACGATGTCGTCACCAGCATGGAAGGCCACGGTTTTGGACTGGCCTGGTTCGAGCAGAAGAAGGACGGCGCCGGCAAGATCTCGTTCCTCGAGCACACGATCATGGGTGATTTCATGACCAAGAATGCCGGTGATGTGGTCTTCACCGAACCGCACGGGACCGCCTTTGCCGACTTCAATGGAGACGGCCTGACGGACATGATCAGCGCCAAGAGCGCCGAGCACCATCACGGCTATGCGGACCCCGATCCCTATGGCCCGCCCGTGCTGTATTTGTACCGAACGGTTCGCAACCCTAAGGCTCCCGGCGGAGCTGAGTTTGTCCCGGAACTGATCCACAACCGGTCCGGCGTGGGCGACCATTTCTGGGTAGGGGACCTGAACAAGGACGGCACGCCCGACATTGTGACTTCCGGCGCCATGGGCAGCTATATCTTCTTCAACAACATGAAGAAGAGCGCGAAAGCGCCGGTGCCAACAGCGCACTGATCCTGCCCGCCCGCTGGGGTTACTGCGCCAACTCGGGCGGAATCGGCAGGGTCACCGCGCCTGTAGCCGCCCATTCGGCGCCGCGGGTAAAGGTGACGACGAAGGTCGGAGTGCTCACGGCCGGCCCGTCGTGGCCCAGCATGGTAGCGAATACCCGGCCCTGCCCGTAGTTCAGCGTCCAAAGGCTTGGATGGTCCAGGCCGGGCCCCGGGATTGGCTGGCGGGCTTTGCCCTTGTAGAGCGCGTGGTCGTCATAGGCCGTGGCCAGCACGTGGTAGGTCTCGGCCGGCTGCCATTTCAGGTTGGCATACAACTCGTCCTTGACCTGGGGCAGCGACTTCTTGAGGCCGCGGGTGATGGGATGGTCGGAGTCCTTGATCTCCACCGTGAAGTCATGCGCCGCGGAATGGTGCCCCTGATTCGGCCGCCAGTTGCCGCCGGACAGCTTCTCGTACTCCTCCCAACCCACGAATGCCGCCACTGAAAAATGGAACATCACCAGACCCTTGCCGGACCGGACGAAATCGAGCAGAGCCTTGTCGGCGCGCTCGCCCCAGCGATGCTCGGGACGCGAGTCCCGGTAGTTGAGCACCACCAGGTCGTAGTTGGCCAGCGTCTCCGGCCCCGCGCCGCGGAACTCCTCCGTCACGCGGACGTCGAAGCGCTTGGTATCCTCCAGCGCCTTGCGCAACCCCGGCGTCACGGAGCGCCAGTCGTGAACCTCCTGGCCGGTAATGATGAGCGTTCGGATCCTGGGCGGGCCCGCCGGCGGCTGCTGCGCAACCAGCGGGACGACCAGCGCGACCAACAGTACGACAAGCAATAGCTTCTTCACGGGGATTCTCCATCGGCCAGGATTTAGCCTCCTAGCCTGCATCGATTGTACATCCAAAGGTTCGCGGTACGGGTATCTAAAGAGATCGCAACGCGGTGTCGATAACAGTACCTGTAGGCGGATGTGTCTTTGAATTAGGAGGGTTGAGAACGTCAAGCCAGCACCGCGTTTCCGGCGTCGGATGGGCCTTGGCGCTGGGCGTGTCGCTGGCCGCCGGCGGCTGGGCACAGAACGTAGAACCACAGGATCTCACCACGGTCAGCCTGGAGGATTTGATGAACATCCAGGTGACGTCCGTTTCCAAGAAGGAACAGTCGCTATCAAGAACAGGTGCGGCGGTCTTCGTGATTACGCGCAACGATATTCGCCGGTCGGGTATGAGGAACATTCCCGACTTGCTTCGCATGGCGCCCGGCGTAAACGTGGCGCGAATCGACGCCAACGCCTGGGCCATCGGCATCCGTGGATTCAATAACCGCTATTCGACTAAGGTACTGGTGCTCATCGACGGGCGCACCGTGTACAACCCTGTATTTTCGGGGGTCTATTGGGACCAGCAGGATGTTCCTCTCGAGGATATTGAGCGCATCGAAGTGATTCGTGGGCCGGGTGGAACGGTTTGGGGCGCCAACGCGGTAAACGGGGTCATCAACATCATCACCCGCAATTCCCAGGACACCCAGGGCGGCCTGATCACGGCGGGGACCGGTTCGGAGGAGAGTGCCAGTGGATTGGTTCAATACGGGGGTAAGGCAGGCAAGAAAGGCCATTATCGCGTCTTTGGCCGGTACTTCAAGGTCGAGAGTTCTACCGCTGCTGATGGCGGCCACGCGGCGGATGGCTGGCACGGGGCACACGCGGGCATGCGCTCCGATTGGACTCTATCCAACCGCGACACGCTGACGGTTCAAGCCGACCTCTTCGGCGCTTCCGAAGGCCAGACCATCACCACGCTGTTCTCGAACCAACTACCCGATTCTCGGACGTTCAACGACAAGGTAACGATCGGGAGCGGGAACATTTTGGGGCGCTGGGAGCACAAATTCTCCAACGGTTCCCAAACCACGCTGCAAAGCTATTTCGACCGAGCCCGGCGCTTCGATCAGGCAATCAACGTTCTGAACACCGGCGACGTCGACTTTCAATATCACTTCCAGGCCGGCTCGCGGCACGATATCGTCGCCGGCGCCGGCTACCGCCTGACAGATCAGACCTACCGCCAAGGATACGAAATGGCTTTCGGAAACGGCCACCGGCGGGACAGCCTGGTGAATACCTTCATTCAGGACGAACTGAAACTTACACCGTCTGTTTCGCTCACTTTGGGTTCCAAGGTGGAACACAACGCCTACACCGGAATCGAATTCGAACCCAGCGCCCAGCTGGTGTGGAGCCCGAGCGACGGGCAGACTGTCTGGGCGTCCGTGGCCCGGGCGATTCGGCAGCCTGCCTGGTTCGAGGCCGAGGCGCGGCTTGACCTGGCAACGTCCCCGCTCGATGGGGGCGGCTTCGCCGTTTTTCAAGCACTAGGCAGCGACACCGTGGGGGCCGAGCGGTTGTTGGATTTCGAGGTCGGGTATCGCCTTCAGGCGACCAAGCGGCTGTCGCTGGACTTCACGGCGTTCCGGAGCCACTATCGCGGGCTTCCGAGTCTGGAGCCAGACACGCCGTACTTTACGCCGAATCCCGCCCCTCCCCACCTGGTCCTTCCGCACTACTTTAGTAATCTGGCGTACGCGAACAACTACGGCGGCGAGGTTTTCGCGCGCTGGAACGTGACTAGCCGCTGGCAACTCAGTCCCGGATTCAGCTTCCTTCAGATGAAGATTGGTCTGGATCCTTCCAGCCGCGATACTGCTACCCAAAGATCGGCTGTCTACTCGCCGAAGCATCAAACCCAGTTGCGATCCACGCTGGATCTTCCGCACCGCCTGGAGTGGGATACCTCGGCGTACTTCGTCGGGGCCCTGCGCTACGGTCCCGTGCCCAGCTACACGCGGCTGGATACACGGCTGGGCTGGCGAGTGGGGGAATCCATTGAGTTCAGTGTGGCCGGCCAGAATCTTCTTACTCCCCGACGTTTCGAATTCGGGGACGGATTTCAGGTCCACGTCACGCAGGTGGAACGGAGCGTCGTGGGAAGAGTCACGTGGCACTTCTAGGTCCGAGATCGCCACCATAAGCGCCGCCTAAAGGGATCGCGACACACGGTCGATGGAAATGTTGGCAAGGGAACGTGTCTCGGAGGGGTGTGGACCGATGAAGTTGGCCAATGACATCGAGCGAAGCGGGATGAAATCAAGCCAGCACCGAGTTTCCGGCGCCGTCCGCCCGCTGGGCCTTGGCGCTGGGCGTGTCGCTGGCCGCCGGCGGCTGGGCGCAGAACGCGGATCCACGGGATCTCACCACGGTCAGCCTGGAGGACCTGATGAACATCCAGGTGACGTCCGTTTCCAAAAAGGAACAGTCGCTTTCAAAAACAGGTGCGGCGGTCTTCGTGATTACGCGCGACGATATTCGCCGGTCGGGTATGACGAACATTCCCGACTTGCTGCGCATGGCGCCCGGCGTGGAAGTGGCGCGGATCGATGCCCACGCCTGGGCCATCACCATCCGTGGATTCAATTACCGCTATTCGACCAAGGTGCTGGTGCTTATCGACGGGCGGAGCGTGTACAACCCTGTATTTTCAGGGGTCTATTGGGACCAGCAGGATGTCCCTCTGGAGGATATTGAGCGCATCGAAGTGATTCGTGGGCCGGGTGGAACGGTTTGGGGCGCCAACGCCGTGAACGGGGTCATCAACATCATCACCCGCAGTTCCCAGGACACCCAGGGCGGCTTGATCACGGTGGGGACCGGTTCGGAGGAGAGTGCCGGCGGATTGGTTCAATACGGGGGCAAGGCAGGCAAGAAAGGCTATTATCGCGTCTTTGGCCGGTACTTCAAAGTAGAGAGTTCCACCGCTGCCGACGGCGGCGATGGGGCTGATGGCTGGCACGGAGCACACGCGGGCTTGCGCTCCGATTGGACTCTATCCAGCCGCGACACGCTGACGGTTCAAGGCGACCTATTCGGCGCTTCCGAAGGCCAGACCATCACCACGCTGTTCTCGAACCAGCTACCCGGTTTTCGGACGTTCAACGACACGGTGAGGATCGGGAAGCGGAAACATTCTGGGGCGCTGGGAGCACAAATTCTCCAACGGTTCCCAGACCACGGTGCAGAGCTATTTCGACCGAGTCCGGCGCTTCGATCAGGCACTCAACGTCCTGAACACCGGCGACGTCGATTTTCAATATCATTTCCAGGCCGGATCGAGGCACGATATCGTCGCGGGCGCCGGCTACCGCCTGATCGATCAGACATACGTCAAAGGATACGAAGTGGCTTCCGGAACAGGCCACCGGCGGGATAGCCTGGTGAATACCTACGTTCAGGACGAAGTGAAACTCACGCCTTCTGTTTCGCTCACCGTGGGTTCCAAGGTGGAACACAACGCCTACACCGGGACTAGAATTCGAACCCAGCGCCCAGCTGGTGTGGAGTCCGAGCGCCCGGCAGACCGTCTGGGCGTCCGCCGCCCGGGCGATTCGTCAGCCTTCCTGGCTCAACGCCGAGGGCCGGCTAGACTTGGCAACCTTTCCGCTCGAGGCCGGCGGTTTCGCCCTCCTTCAACTGCTAGGCAGCCACAGCGTGGAAGGCGAGCGGTTGTTGGATTTCGAGGTCGGGTATCGCGCCCAGGCGACCAAACGGCTGTCGTTGGACTTCACGGCCTTCGGGAGTCACTATGGCGGGCTTCTGACTCAGGATCCGGACACGCCGTACTTCACGTTGGATCCCGCCCCTCCCCACTTGGTCCTACCGCACTTCTTTCGCAATCTGGCATATGCGAACAACTACGGCGGCGAGGTTTTCGCGAGTTGGAACGTGACCAGCCGGTGGCAACTCAGTCCCGGATTCAGCTTCCTTCAGATGAAGACTGGTCTGGATCCGTCCAGCCGCGATACTTCCGCCCAAGCCTCGGTCGGTTACTCGCCAAAGCACCAAGCCCAGTTGCGATCCACGCTGGAGCTTCCGCACCGCCTGGAGTGGGATGCCTCGGTGTACTTCGTGGGGGCCTTGCGCTACGGTTCAGTGCCGAGCTACACGCGGCTGGATACACGGCTGGGCTGGCGGGTGGGGGAATCCCTTGAGCTCAGCGTGGCCGGCCAGAATCTTCTGACTCCCCGCCATATCGAATTCGGGGACGGAATTCAGGTCCACGTCACGCAGGTGGAACGGAGCATCGCGGGAAAAGTCACGTGGCGCTTTTAGGTCGGAGAACTTCGACAGTTCGACTCATCTTCATCCTCTTGATGGGGCTCATGTGGCGCGCCCACGCGGGGGGCGCCGAGATTGACGAGTATCAGGTAAAGGCGGCGTTTCTTTTCAACTTCGCCAAATTCGTGGAATGGCCGGCGCAGGCATTCAAGAGTGCCGACGAGCCGATCGGAGTCTGCGTGCTCGGTCCAAATCCCTTCGGCGCCTCGCTGAGCAAGGTTGTCGCAGGGAAGGTGGTCGGAAACAGGAATTCGAGGTGCGTGAGGTTCGCGACGCTCAACAGGCCAGCGAGTGCCACATTGTCTTTGTGAGCGCTGCGGGGTGGACTGCGGTCGCGGACTGTGCTGGGAGAGATCAAGAAGTGCTGCGTTCTGACGGTCGGGGAAATGGGGGAGTTCATTGCCGGCGGCGGAATGATCAATCTCAGGCTGGAAGACGCGCGGGTGCGCGTGGAAATCAACCCGGACGCCGCGGAACGAGCCAGGCTGAGGATCAGCTCGAAGCTCCTGAGTCTGGCCGAGATCCGGAGAAGGTAAAGGCGCCAATGGAGATGAGCATCGCGACGGGATATCGCAACCTGGCCGTCAAGCATAAGCTCCGGCTGATCATCATGGCCACCTTGAGCGTGGCTTTGCTGCTTGCCTGCGCGGCCGTGCTTGCCTACGACCAGGTCACGGAGCGTGATTCGATGCGGAATGACCTCGGAGTGCTGGCGGAGATCTTCGGCGCCAACAGCTCCGCGGCGCTCAGCTTCAACGACCGGCCGGCCGCCGAGGAACTCCTGTCGACGCTCAGAGCCAAACAACATGTCACTGCCGCCTTCCTCTATGACGCCAATGGCAAGCTATTCGCCACCTACTACCGCCCGCATGAGCGAACACGGATCGCCGCGCCCCGCCCGGCGGACGATGGCAGCCGGTTTGGAGCGGACCGGCTAGTGCTGTTCAGGAGTGTCCTGCTCAGAGGACAAAAAATCGGCGCAGTCTGTCTGGTGTCGGACCTGGGAGAGCTGAAGGCCAGGCTCCAGCGCTTCACCGGGATACTTCTGGCCATTCTGTTTGGCGCGGCGCTTCTGGCTCTGGGGATTTCCTTCAAGCTGCAAAAGGATATTTCGGAACCGATCGCGCATCTGGCGCGGGTGGCGAAGGCGGTCTCGCTCGACAAGGACTATGCCGTGCGGGCCGTGAAGCACGCGGACGACGACTTGGGGCAACTGACCGATGCCTTCAACGGGATGTTGTCGGAAATCGAGCGGCGGGATGAGGCGATTACGGGGCATCGGGACCGGCTGGAGCAGGACGTCATGGCACGCACCGCGGAGCTGGTTCAGTCGAACAAGGATCTACTGGTGGCCAAAGACAAGGCGGAGGCGGCCAGCCGCTCCAAGAGCGAGTTTCTCGCCAACATGAGTCACGAGATCCGGACCCCGATGAATGGCGTCCTGGGTATGACCGATCTGGTTCTGGACACCGATCTCACCGAGGAGCAGCGCGATTATCTGAATACGGTGAAGATGTCGGCGGATTCGCTGCTGATCGTCATTGACGATATCTTGGACTTCTCCAAGATCGAGGCCGGAAGACTGGAGATGGCTCCCATCCCGTTCAATCTTCGCGACCACATCGAGGAGACCACCATGACGCATGGCGTTTCGGGCCCATCAGAAGGGTTTGGAGCTGATCTGCAGCGTCGACCGGGGCGTGCCCGAATACGTGGTCGGCGACGTGACCCGGCTTCGCCAGATTCTGGTGAACCTGTTGGGCAACGCGATCAAGTTCACTCGAACACGGCGAGGTGGAGTTGCAGGTGGGACTGGAGCCCCAGGAATCTGAACGGTGGCGCTTGCATTTCACGGTGAGAGACACCGGCATGGGCATTGCTCCGGAAAAGCAAGAGATGATCTTCTCGGCGTTCACTCAGGCGGACAGCTCGACGACGCGCGAGTACGGCGGCACCGGTCTGGGGTTGGCGATCTCCGCGCGGCTGGTCGAGGCAATGCAGGGAAAGATCTGGGTCGAAAGCGAGGTTGGAAAGGGCAGCCGCTTCCATTTCACGGCATCCTTTGGCGTTTCAGCCGGGCCACGGCAAGACAAAAGTGGCGAGGTATCCTTGACCGGGAAACGGGTTCTGGTGGTCGATGACAACGCAACGAACCGGCTCGTTCTGGCGGGCATGCTCCGGGTCTGGGGGACGCAGTCCATCTCGGCGGTCAGCGCGCCCGAGGCCTTGGCGCTTCTGCGGAGCGGCGCCGAGGACGGCAAGCCCATCAGCCTGGTGTTGACCGATGCGCACATGCCGGGGACGGACGGCTTTGGCCTGGTGGAGCAAATCAACAACACTCCGAACTTCACCAAGGCCATCATCATCATGCTCACTTCCGGAGAACGCGCTGGCGATTTGGAGCGTTGCCGCGAGTTGGGAATATCGGCGTATCTCACCAAACCGGTCCGCCGCGCCGAACTGCGCGCGGCCATCGTCGCGGCCATCGCGGATCAGTCCAGCGTCCAGCCTCCCGAGGTCCCGGCGGTGGTGCAGGCCGGCCTTATCACAAAGGAGTGGTCCGGTCCTGGGTTGCGCATTCTGCTCACCGAAGACAACGTCGTGAATCAGCGAGTCGGCCGCGGAATACTCGAAAAAGGGAGCCACCGTGTGGTCGTCGCCGGCAACGGAAGAGAGGCTCTGCTGCTGCTGGACGAGCAGCCCTTCGATCTGGTCGTGATGGATGTTCAGATGCCCGAGATGGACGGCTTTGAAGCCACAGCCGCCATCCGCGAGAAGGAAAAGCGCACGGGTGAGCATATGCCCATCATCGCCATGACGGCTCACGCCATGACGGGCGACCGTGAGCGCTGTATCGCGGCGGGGATGGATAGCTACATCAGCAAGCCAATTAGTGGTGCGGCACTACTGGCTCTGGTAGCGCAGTATGGCAGGCAGCCCCCTAGACTGTCAGCCTCCATGGGCCGCGATAGCGGGCCTTCAGATACGGCTTAACGCTTTGCTGCTGCACGGTCCAGTTCTCTTCGTCCCAATCCAGCCGCTGCTTTGAGCGCATGGAGAGGTTGGCGAGCAGGCAGACCGTGGAGGAGCGAACGCAGGTTTCGATGTCGCTGATGGGCTTCTGCCGGCTCTTGATGCACTCGATCCAATTTTTCCAGTGCGGAACGTTCATCTGCGCCATCTCCGGGTTCTTCTGCCAGGAGATCTCAGCCAGCCTGGACTTGGTGTTTGGGATCACCCAGCATCCGTTGCGGTTCACGAAGATTGTAGCTTCAGTCCCGTGAATCGTCGTGCCGGCGCCCTGGCCAAGGCCAAAGAGCGGCAGCGTGTTGCAGGTGCGGCTCTCATAGGTGCTCAGGAACTTCGGGTAATAAAAGGTAGCTTGCATGGTGTCCGGCGTATCCACGTTGTCGCGCACGTAGAACTTGGACCCGAGCGCAACCACAGCCGTGGGCATGACCTCGTCGAAGCACTGGTGGAGCGGATCGATCAGGTGGACGCCCCAGTCCGTCATGGCGCCGCCGGCGTAATCCCAGAAGTAGCGGAAGGTGGGGAACGTGGCGGTCTTGACTCCCCAGCGATTGGTATTGAACGGCACCTTGGGGGCCGGCCCGAGCCACATGTCCCAATCGAGTCCCGGCGGCGGATCGCTGTCCGGCGGGTTGCCAAAGCCACTGCGGTCCGTGGCGCCGCTTTGAAAAGCGTGGCAGAAGGTGATCTCGCCGATGGAGCCCCCGGCCACCAGCTCAGCGGCCTTCTTGAAGTAGCCGCCCGACCTTTGCATGGTCCCCGCCTGCACCACGCGCTTGTACGTACGTGCGGCCTGAACCATCTTTTGGCCCTCTTCCACGTACACGCTGGCGGGCTTCTCGACATACACGTCCTTGCCCGCCTTGCAGGCTTCCACGGCCATGTAGGCGTGCCAGTGGTCCGGTGTGGAGATGCAAACAGCGTCGATCGACTTATCCGCCAGGATGTCCCGGAAGTCTTTGACGGGCTTCGGTTCCAATCCGCCTTCCCGGGCGGACTTGAGGGCTCGCTCCAGGTGCGGCTGGTAAATGTCGCACAAGGCCACGGGCTGCACCTCGGGGACTTTCATGGCGTAGCCGAGGTTGCCGGAGCCCATGGCTCCCAGGCCGATGAAAGCGACGGCGATGCGGTCATTCGCCCCTTTCACGTTGCCGGTGAACAGCGACGTGGTCAGTGCCGTGGCGGCAGCCGTCAGAACATCCCGCCGGAGAGGCAGGTTCTTGGCGTCTAGTGGAGTTTCCATTCTTAGTTCCCTCAGAAGTTCTTGTCCCGGTAAATCCGATGATGGCACGATTTGAGGTGCGGTGGACTTCGCGGGTGTACATTATACTTTCGAGGAGAGAAACCACAATGAGACATCCTTTCCATCAGCCTAAGGGCCGCCGCTCTTCTGAAGGCCGCCGCCGGTATGGCCGGAGCCAGTTTCTGGGCCGACGAGACCCTGGATGCCGCCGTCCAGAACACGCAACGGAATTCCAGCCCGGCGCAACTGAAGATCACGGACCTGCGGGTGGCCGTCCTGGCCAAGGCGCCTTTCACCTGTCCCGTCATCCGCATTGATACCAACCAGGGCATCTCGGGCTACGGCGAGGTGCGTGATGGCGCCAGCAAGACCTATGCGCTGTTGCTGAAGAGCCGCATCCTCGGCCAGAACCCCTGCAACATCGAGCAGATCTTCAAGAGGCTGCGGCAGTTCGGCGGCACCGGCCGCATGGCCGGCGGAGTGGTTGCCATCGAGGAGGCTCTCTGGGATCTGGCGGGCAAGGCCTACAACGTCCCCGTCTACCAGATGCTGGGCGGCAAGTACCGCGATCGCTGCCGCTGTTACTGCGACACCCCGGATTCCCCCGACCCGAAAGTCTTCGGCGAGCGCATGAAGAGACGCATGGAACTGGGCTTCACATTTCTGAAGATGGACATCGGCATCGCGGGCCACCTGCAGAAGTGCCCGGCACGATCTCCGGGATGTCGACCGAGCGCGGCAGGGAGCACACGCTCACCGGCACCGAGATCACCGACAAGGGCGCCGAAATCATGGCCGAGTACATCATGAAGGTTCGCGAGGTGGTGGGCTGGGAGATCCCCATCGCCGCCGACCACTTCGGCAGCATGGGCGTCAACTCCATCATCAAGCTCGGAAAGGCGTTCCAGAAGTGCAACCTGGCCTGGATGGAAGACACCGTGCCGTGGTACCACACCGACCTGCTCAAGAAGATCTCCGATGCGCTGGACGTCCCCATCTGCACGGGTGAGGACATGTACCTGCTGGAGCCCTTCGAGGTCCTGTGCCGCGAACACGCCGTGGATATCATCCAACCCGATCTCTCCACCTCGGGCGGCATCCTGGAGACCAAGCGCATCGGCGACATGGCCCAGAAGCACGGTGTGCCCATGGCCATGCACATGGCCGGCTCGCCCGTCTGCGCCATGGCGAACGTGCACTGCGCCGCGGCTACCGAGGGCTTCCTGGTGATGGAGAACCACTCGGTGGACATCCCTTGGTGGGACAGCCTGATCGACGGCGTCGAGAAGCCCATCCTCAACAAAGGCTACGTCAGCGTTCCCGAAGGGCCCGGCCTGGGCTTCACGCTCAACGAGGAAGCCATGAAGCAACACCTGATGGACAAGAACTACTTCGATCCCACGCCGGAGTGGGACCAAGAGAGTTCGCGGGACAACCTGTATACCTAGGAGCTTGTTGAAAAACCTTCCGCCTATGGAGGCCGTGACAAGCCACCTGTTCGATCAACGATTTGCGCTGACGTCCAGTAGGCCTTCTGGCTTGCCGATTTTTCAAAAGCTCCTAGCGCAGCGCGCCCGGTTCTCCTGTCACAATGGGTCTTATGCGCGGCAGGCCGTGGCTTACGCCAGTCATTTTCGTAGCGGCAGCGCTGTGCCTCCTTAGCACGCCCGCCGTCTGTGCCGACAATAGCCCCGCCCCGCGCCAGCTTCTGAACGCCTGGGAGATCCGCGATGAGTTGAAGCCGGCAGCCGGCGCTGAGACGGCGTAGGAGAGTACTTCCCGTCCTTTCTGGAGTATCAGGATGCGGTGATGTTCCATCCCACGTTCGGCTACTACTCCAGCGGGCGGGTCAGGTTTGCGGTGGACTACCAAACCTACCCCATCGCTCTGGCCCCCTTTTTTGGACAGATGATCGCCGAACAGATCTTCCGAATGTGGCAGGGGATGCGGCGAGCGGGAACGTTGGGCCCGGGCGAACGGTTCACCATCGCCGAGTTCGGCGCCGGCAACGGATTGCTGGCAGAATCGATATTGGACTACCTGGACCGGCAGGCCGAAGGAATGCCGACAGCGCGCTGGCCTGAATTCGCGGCTCAAGTGCTCTATGTCTGCTATGACCGCTCATCCGCCCTCAGCAAAGCTCAACGCGCCCGGAATGCCCGCTTCGGCAAGCGGTTTGAAGCGCGGGAGGCCGACGCCACCGATCCCACGGCGGCCATCCCGCCGGGGAGCCTGAAAGGCGTCATTCTTTCCAACGAGCTGCCGGACGCGTTCAGCGTCCACAAGGTGATTCTCTCGGCGGACGGCTCAGCCGAGGTGGCCTTCGTCGCCCCGTCGCTGCCGCGGACGATTTGGGCCGGGTTGAGAAAAGATGTGCCGGCCTCGGTGGCGGAAGCCGTCGTACAGGGCGACCGCGACATCAGGAGCAGGTTCTTTGCGGGCAGGCAGGACCAGACCTATCTGACCCGGCTGTCCTTCGTGGCACTGCTGGAGGCGCTGGCGTCCTCGGCCGAATATGCCGGGGTCGTGCATTTTCTCGGATTCCACGAAGTGTATGTTCCGGCTGCCACGGTTCCCGAACTGGCCAAGCATCTGCGCCGCTATGCCAGCTCTTATGCCGCTGAACTGGCGAAGAACGGACAGGGGGTGGTGACGTATATCAACTTGGGAGCGGAGCAGTTTATCCAGGGGGCCGGACGCATTCTGAAGGCAGGCTACGTGATTACGCTCGACTACGGCTCGAACTGGGAAGGAATCCTGGCGCAGAACTCTCATCCCCACCTGCGGACCTACGGTCCCGCGCAATTGGAACAGAACTGGAATGACGGCCAGCCGGCAGGCGATCAGGACACCTCCGACCCGTACAGCGGCCCCACTCTGAACGACATGACGACCGATGTGAATTTCAGCCTGCTAGCAGAGGCGGGAAACCTGGCCGGACTGACGGCTGTCTACTACGGGCCCCAGTCGGCGCTGCGGAGCGGCACGCCCATCTCCCTGCCTGGTCTGTCGCAGCGGGGGGAGGACAATGACGGGCTGACGGACGAATTCCACAACTGGGCGGACACTTTCGAGACGGACGGCAATTACAAGTTGATGGTGCAGCAGAAGGCCGCAACCGATGCCTTGTATTCGTATCCCGAGAAGGCTTCCGAACGCCTCACCACAGATCAGAATGGCTGGAGCCAGGTGCAGCGCCAGAAAGCGGCGGAGATCGAGAAGAGGCTGAACGCCGCCCCCGAGCCAGTTCGACCAGTAAGGAAACCCGGGAGCAACTATGAGGCAGACGGAGCGCCGGGAATACCTGGCCCAGGCTTCTAAGATCGCGTGGAATGTCGTCTTCAGGGGAAGGTATGCCTTCACCTTCGACTGGATGCCATTCCAAGTGAGCGGCATGTCATTTGCCCAGCGCGGGAATCTGCTTAGGGCCGGCCTCAACCTTGCATATCGGCGCCTGTCGCCCTGGAGCTGGCCGTTGAACATGCAAGTAGAGTTGACCAGCTACTGTAACTTACGCTGCGTCGTGTGCCCGGTCGGCACCAATGAACTCACGCGAGGGCCAAGGGCAATCGATGTCGGTCTTTTCGAGAGTCTGATGAAAGAGGTAGGTCCCTATCTGCTCACCCTCTCCCTATGGGCCTGGGGTGAGCCCTTACTTCATCCAAAGCTCGATCAAATTCTCGCAATTACGCGCCGCTATCCCGTGGCGACTCTCCTCTCCACAAATGGGCAGAACCTTGACCAGGAACGCATTCAACAGGCTCTGCGCAAGGAGCCTCCGGCGCAATTAATTGTGGCCATCGACGGGCTGTGTGACGAGTCCAATTCCCTATACCGAAAGGGCGCCCGGCTTGAACCCGCGCTGGAGGGAGTTCGAGCGCTGTCGGCTTGGAAACAGGCAACAGGATCGCGCTTGCCGGTTCTACACTGCCGTTTCCTCGCCATGAAGCATAACGAGCATGAACTTCCGCGGCTGCGGCAGTTCGCCGCAGAGAATGGATTCGACATGGTTTCCATCCGAAGCCTGTCCATCATCGACTCCTCGGAGGAGAAGTCTCATCGCGCGCTCCTGCCCGATGCCGAGGAGTTGCGGGCCTATGCCTACCAGGATGGCAAGCGGGTGCGGCGCGAAGATTTCATTTGCCAGCATGCCTTCAGTTTCCCTTCGGTTTTTGCCGACGGCACGGTAGTCGCCTGCGAGCAGGATTACAACGGCAGCCATGCCTATGGTGTCTACACCAAGGAAAGGTCCTTCGCCAGCATATGGTTCAGCCGTGAGGCGGCCGTCATTCGCAAGACCATCCGTGACAATCCGGAGCAATTTAGTTTTTGCGGAAATTGCCCGTATGCGGACAGACCCACGAGTAGTTGCAGCCTCCAGGGATATCAGCTAAGGCCGGTGGCCTTCTGACATCTGGGGAGTCCCAGGTTTCTTGCTCTCGGCCATCGAGCTCCGCCATTCGGACAAAAAGCCGAGCGCGCTGGCGAGTTGCGAAATCAACACGAGCAACGCCATGAGTGCCGCTCTGAAACCAAGACCCTTACGGAAGGGAGAGCGAAGCAGCCGCCAGTAGAACGCGGGCGGCTCCAACTTGACCGCTCCGCCCTCTGTTGATGCCAACTGCACCCGGAAACGGTATGCTCCCTTGCCGTAGTTGTAGTGGCGTCTCAAGAACTTCAGGAAGGTTAGTCCGGTCCTTGTGGACCATAACGGCTTCAGGGATGCAGACCAGAGGGAATCCGTTCCGCAACCAGCGCGCACAAAACTCCCTGTCTTCCGAAGTTCGGAACTCGGGGTTGAAGCCGCCGATCTGGCTGAACAATGCCGCGGGCAGCGCCAGGTTCGACGTGGTAAGGAACCTCGCATTTCGATGGTCATGGTTGTAGTGGCGAAACACGGCCTCGAGTATCGCCGCACTGGCCGCCGAACACAGGTTGTTTGGGCTTCCACTGGCGACGGGACCTCCGACCATGCTTCCCGGAGCAGCTTCGAGAGACTCTCTCAGCTTGTGCAGCCAAGCCGGGGGCGGCAGGCAGTCGTCATCAGTGAATGCCAGATATCTGCCCCTGGCATGCCTCGCACCGAGGTTTCGCGCGGCGGCGGGACCATGGTTGGTGCCCGTGCGGACGAACTGCACGCTCCCTTCCACTGCGGGGTGAGATGCCAATGTCTCCGCCGGTATTATGCTCCCATCGTCGACAACTATGACCTCAAGATCACTCCGAGGGTACTCCAGTTGCCGCATCGCACCGAGGCATAAACCCAGTTGGTCGATCCGATCATGCGTGGGTACGATAATCGAGAAAAAAGGCCCTTCCGGCATAAACGACTGGTGCCATTATAGAATGGAACGCGAACGCCGCGCCCCCAGATGCAGATCTCGCCGCATTCAGCTCGCCCTAAGGTCGGACTCGTCGGTTTCTACGGCCATGGAAACTTCGGCGACGATCTCATGGCCGTCATTATTGGACTTTTCCTCAAGCAGGCCGGCATTCCCTTTTCCGTCTATAAGCTCTGCCCGCCGTACGCCGAGGCGTTCCAGTTCAACGTGGCGCATTCGGCCGACGAACTGCTCCAGGATACGCAGGTGCTCCTGTGGGGCGGCGGTGGGCTCTTGGTCCCATGGTCTGACCTGACCTATAACCTCCTGTTCCCGGGGGTTGCGGAGGAGTTCAACGGTTTGATAAGAGAGGCCCGCCGCCGAGGCCTGCGCCTTGTGCGCATGCTCCGTGGGTGGAAACGGGGACCATCCCGCCAAGCTGACGCCTGACTACAAGCAATCTTTCCTCGAAGCGGCCGAGTATATTAGCGTCCGCAACCCGCATGATCTGGCTCTGCTCGAACGCGTTGGGGTGAGCGGGGACTACTTTCCCGATATCGTCTGGCGCGCCCCAAATTGTTTCCCCGTGAGGCGCCGGAAGAGTGGGGCGCCGCGAGTGGGCATTGACCTTTACATGGGGAATCTTGCCAGAACCAATAGCTCGTATCTCATTCCATTGCTGTACTTCATCACCAGATTCAGGCGTGATTGTGAGTTCGTGTTCATGGATACCACCAACCGTAGCGTGCGACCCTATCGCGGGCTCGGCAGGTTCATCGCGGGCGCCAACGTGAGCACTTATCAGTTTCACGATCCGCTCGCGGACCTGGAATTCCTCGCATCACTGGACTTGTTAGTGTCGTCACGGCTCCATACCTTGGTGTTATGCCTGGGATACGGTGTACCCGCGTTATCGCTGTTCGGTGAAAAGAAAACCAGGCTGTTGTTGGATAACCTGGGCAGGACAAACCTTTACTATGGGCATCGGCGCATTCGCCAGTTCCTCTCCCTGATGGTCGAAAGACCGGCCATGGCCCGATTTGTCCGGGAGTTCGAGTTTCCTGACGTCGCCAGGCTGTGTGGCGACAGTTCCGGCCACTTGCTGAGATTGCGCCAAGTCCTAAGCTCCTAGCGCGCGGCCTGGGCGCGCTTGGCGTAGACCACGAACCAGCGGGCGGGCATGCCGGTTCCGGGGGGATTCTTGGCGCCCTCGAAGATGTCGTACTGACCCACGAGTTGGAAGCCGATTTTGGCCATCCAGCCGTCTACCTGTTCCTTCTTGATCCGGTCCTCGTCCTTGTCCCACTTCTTGGAGATGGGATCGTCGTATTCCTGCTCGACGATCGCGATCCGGCTGGTGGGCTTCAGATAGGAGGCCAGAACCTTCAAGTAGCCCTGGCGGTCGTTCATGTTGTGGAAGACGTCATGGAAGAAGACAACATCCACCTGGCCTTTGGGCAATTTGGGATCGTCGCGCGCGGCGAGGACCGTCTGGAGGTTGTTGACGCCCTGCTTCTTCGCCTTCTGGTCGACGTACGCCAGCAGATCCGGCCAGATGTCGACGGCCAGCGCCTTGCCCGAGGGAGCCACGGCTTTGGCAAAGGCGATGGTGAAGACGCCGACGCCGCTCCCGATGTCGGCGACCACGTCACCGGGCTTGAGTTTCAGGCAGGCGACCACCTCTTTCAGCTTGAGACCCGGCAGCCGGTCCGGCCGCTCCAGGCGCTGTATCCACGTCTTGCCTTCCGTGTTGTCCTGATGGGCGCCCGCGGGACGGGCCCCTTGGTCTTGCAGGGCGCTGGCGATGAACGGGCCCGGCACAAGCAGGCAACCGGCCAGCACAAAAAGACCCCCGCGGCGAACAGCTAGCATTTTTCCCAACCTCCTGGCTACAAGCTTAACAAGGCGCACCCGCTACCGCGCGGCTCTAGGATCGGCCGGTATGGAGCAGCCGTTTTCGGACAGCGCACAGTTGGCGTGCTCGAACTGGATGGTCGTGTGCTCGATATGGAAGCGGTCGAAGAGCCTCCCGTTCAGGCGCTTGAGAATCGCTTCGCTTTCCGAAAGGGGCACGTCGGCGATCAGGACGTGGCAGCTCAAGGCGTGCGTGCTCGACCCCAGGCTCCAGATGTGCAGGTCGTGAATATCCAGAACGCCCTCCACCTGGCGCATCGCGCCCATCACCGATTGCAGCTTCATCCCGCGCGGCAAGCCCTCCAGGAGAATGTTCAACGACTCCTTGATGACATCCCAGGCAGTCCAGATGATGAGCACGCCAATCAGGATCGAAAGGAGGGGATCCACCCGCAACCACGCGGTGTAACGGATCACCAGCGCGCCGGCGATGATGCCCACCGATCCCAGCGCATCTCCGAGCATGTGCAGATAGGCGCTGCGGATGTTCAGGTCGCAGCGCTGGTCGCGCCGCATGCTCCACATGATGGCGGTGTTGAGAACCAGGCCGAGCCCCGCGATCACCAGCATGGTGGACTCGTCCACCGCCCTGGGCGCCAGCAGCCGGTGATAGCTCTCGTAAAAGATGAAACCCGCCAGAGCCACCAGCGCCAATGCATTGACAAACGCCGCCAGCACCCCCGCCCGATGGTAACCGTAAGTCTTGACTTCATCCGGCGGCTTGGATTGGAGGAAGTAGCCGAACCACGCCAGCAGCAACGCCAGCGCATCCGTGAAGTTGTGCCCGGCGTCGGACAGCAGCGCCAGGCTCTGGGATTGAATGCCGGCGGCCGCCTCCAGAAGCACGAACAGCACAGTGGCCGCCAGCGACCACTTCAAGACGTTGCCCGTGTTCCTCGCGTGCGAGTGCAAGCCGAACCCTCTAGGACCAGTTTACAGCGGCCTCCGGCGGCCGCTAGGTTATGATAGCGGTTTGCCATGGCAGCGCCCCCCGCACCTGTGAATTCCGGGCTGGTCAAGGGTCTTGGACTGTTCGACGCCACGACCATCGTCATGGGATCGATGATCGGTTCGGGCATCTTCATCGTTTCGGCTGACATTGCCCGGCAGGTGCAGAGTCCCGGCCTGATGATCCTGACCTGGGTGATCACGGCGGCTCTGACCCTCATTGCGGCTCTCAGCTACGGCGAGCTGGCCGCCATGATGCCGCAGGCGGGCGGGCAATACGTCTACTTGCGCGAGGCGTTTGGCCCGTTGAGCGGGTTCCTCTACGGCTGGACGCTCTTCCTGGTGATCCAGACGGGCACCGTCGCTGCCGTGGCCGTGGCCTTCGCCAAGTTCACCGGCGTGTTTTTCCCGGCCATCTCCGCGAGCCGGCTGCTGCTGAAGATCGGGCCGCTGAGCATCAGCACTCAACAAGTCCTGGCCATCGCCGTGCTGGTGCTGCTCACCTGGGTGAATACGAGGGGTGTCAGAACCGGAGCCATCGTCCAGAACATTTTCACGGTAGCCAAGACGGGCGCCCTGCTGGGCCTGGTGGGACTCGGTTTTTGGGCGACGCGCGGCGCGGGCGCGGCGGAAGACAACCTCGGCGGCTTCTGGCAGAACGCGGACTGGAGCTTCACTACGATCCGCCTGGTGGGCGTCGCCATGGTGGGCGCTCTGTTCTCCGCCGATGCCTGGAACAACGTCACCTTCACGGCCGGCGAGGTCCGCAAGCCGCGGCGCGATGTGCCGCTGGCGCTGGGGTTGGGCGTGGGTCTGGTGTGCGCACTCTATATCGCCGCCAACTTCGTGTATCTCCGGTTGCTGCCGCTGGGGGCGATTCAGACACGCTCCCGAGGATCGCGTTGCCACGGCGGCCGCGGGCGTCATCTTCGGGCCGGTCGCGGTGCAGATTGATGGCGGCGGCCATCATGATCTCGACCTTCGGCTGCATCAACGGCATGGTGCTGGCCGGCGCGCGAGTCTACTACGCGATGGCGCTGGACGGCCTGTTTTTCCGGTCGGTGGGAAAGCTCGACCCGGCGCATCGCACTCCCGCCGTGTCTCTCGGGGTGCAATGCGTGTGGGCCTGCCTGCTGACGCTCACCGGCACCTATAGCGACCTGCTGGACTACGTCATCTTCGCGGTATTGCTGTTCTACATGCTGACCATCGCCGGGATATTCGTGCTGCGCCGGAGGCGCCCGGATGCCGAGCGCCCGTACCGCGCTCTGGGCTATCCGGTCCTGCCGCTGGTCTATATCGCGGCCGCCGGGCTGATCGAGGTTCTGCTGCTGCTCTACAAGCCCAACTACACCTGGCCCGGACTGATCATCGTGCTGTTGGGCGTGCCTGTGTATTTCATCTGGAAACGCAGGCCAGGGGCGTAACATGTTGTATATGAGCAAAGAGGTCAAATCATGAACCTGCTGGCCACCAAGCCGTTGAGCCGCATTATGGCCGAATCGGAGGGTGGCGCTCACACCCTGAAGCGCACGCTCGGGCCCGGCAGCCTGGTGGCGCTGGGGATTGGGGCCATCATCGGTGCGGGGCTGTTCTCGCTGACGGGCATCGCGGCCGCGGAGAACGCGGGTCCGGCGATCGCCATTTCCTTCATGGTCGCCGCGGTCGGTTGCGCCTTCGCGGGCCTGTGCTACAGCGAGTTCTCCACCATGATCCCGATCGCGGGCAGCGCCTATACCTACGCCTACGCCACGATGGGCGAATTCATCGCCTGGGTGATCGGCTGGGACCTGGTGCTGGAGTACGCCGTGGGCGCGGCCACCGTCTCCATCAGTTGGTCGGCGTATGTGACCAGCGTGCTGCACGATTTCGGCATCACCCTTCCGCCCTACCTGATCGCCTCGCCCTGGCAGCCGGTGCAGCTTCCCGACGGGCAGCTTGTGCACGGATTGATCAACCTGCCGGCGGTCTTCATCATCTGCGTCGTCTCAATCCTGCTGATGATCGGGATCAAGGAATCGGCCAGCGTCAACGCGGTTGTGGTGGTGATCAAAGTAGCGGTGGTGCTGGTGTTCATCGGGGTGGGCGTCTGGTTCGTGAAGGGCTCCAACTACACGCCCTTCATTCCCGAGAACACCGGCACGTTCGGCGAGTTCGGCTGGAGCGGCATCCTGAGGGCGGCGGGAGTGATTTTCTTCGCCTACATCGGTTTCGACGCGGTTTCGACGGCGGCCCAGGAGGCCAAGCACCCGCAGAGGGACATGCCCATTGGCATCATCGGCTCGCTGGTGATCTGCACCGTGCTCTATGTGGCCTTCGCGGTGGTGATGACCGGTCTGGCCAACTACAAGGAGTTCAAGGGGGTGGCCGCGCCGGTCGCGGTGGCCATCGCTTACACGCCGTACAAGTGGCTCCAGCCCCTGGTCAAGCTGGCGATCATTGCCGGGTTCACGTCGGTGATCCTGGTGATGCTTCTGGGCCAGTCGCGCGTGTTCTTCTCCATGTCGCGGGACGGACTGCTGCCGAGAATTTTCTCCGACATCCATCCCCGGTTCTG
The DNA here is from genome assembly GCA_963744775.1 of Bryobacterales bacterium. GTDB lineage: Bacteria > Acidobacteriota > Terriglobia > Bryobacterales > Bryobacteraceae > CAVUVG01. Next base: position 58,705 of record CAVUVG010000018.1, on the reverse strand, counting down.
CACGCCGTGGCGCTCCAACCTGCTGTTCATGGTGTTCGTGAGCCTTTTCTCGGCCTTTGCGCCGATTTCGATGGTGGGGCATATGACCAGCATCGGAACGCTGTTCGCCTTCGTCATCGTGTGCTTCGGCGTGTTGATCATGCGCCGGACGCACCCCGACATCCCGCGTCCCTTCCGTGTGCCCTGGGTCCCGCTGGTTCCGATCCTCGGAATTCTCGTGAATTGCGCGCTGATGTATGGCCTGGGTTGGGAGAACTGGACCCGGCTCTTCGTATGGCTCGCCATCGGCCTCTGCGTCTACTTCGGCTATAGCCGCTTTCACAGCCGGTTGAGGACTGAAGGCGACCGGTAAGATCGAGCGGATGCGTCTCTACGCCCCAACGGTCGTCCTGAGCGCGTTCCTGCTGTTCCTGGTTCAACCGATCGCGGGCAGAATTCTACTGCCGCGGTTCGGCGGCGGGGCGGGGGTGTGGGCCGCCTGCCTGTTGTTTTTCCAGTTGATGCTGTTGCTCGGCTATCTGTACAGCCATTGGTCGGTCGAGCGGCTCCGCCCCAGGGCCCAGGCGCTGGTGCATGGCGCGCTGCTGACGGCGAGCATCCTCCTGTTGCGGCTGACACCGGAGATTGGGCGCACGCTCGCCGGCCAGGTGGACCCCACAATGCAGCTCTTATGGCGGCTCACGCTGATGCTGGGTTTGCCGTTTTTCGCGCTCTCCACGTCGACCCCGCTTTTGCAGGCCTGGTACGCGCGCAGCCGTGGCTCGGAGCTGCCCTACCGTCTCTTCGCGTTCTCCAATGCGGGCTCTCTCGCCGCGCTGCTGTGCTACCCCGTGGCGGTGGAGCCTTGGTTGAGCCTGCGCTCACAGACCCAGGCGTGGTCCGCGGGCCTATGTCCTGTTCGCGCTGCTGACCGGCAGCCTGGTGGCGCTCAACCTCCGAGCGAAAGCGGCTGCTGCAGCGCCACATCCGGCCGCTGGGAACACGCTGGCAGCTCCGCCCGGTTTCAGGGAGAAGTTGCTGTGGGTCCTGCTGGCGGCTTGTCCGTCCGCGCTGCTGCTGGCCGTGACGAACCTGCTGACCCAGGACGTGGCCCCCGTTCCGTTCCTTTGGATCCTGCCGCTCAGTCTGTACCTGGCGAGCTACATCCTGTGCTTTGCACGGAGACCCTGGTACAGCAGTGGTCTATTCAGCCGCATGATCACGCCGGCGCTATTCGTCCTGGCCCTGGCGCTGGCCTACTCGGGCGCGGGCGCCAATCTGGTGCTGATCATCGTGATCCTGGGGTGGGCCTGTTTATCTGCTGCATGTTCTGCCATGGTGAGCTGTTCCGTTTGAAGCCGGAGCCGCGGTTTCTGACGCACTTCTACCTGATGGTCTCGCTGGGCGGCGCGCTCGGCGGGCGTGTTCGTGGCGCTGGTGGCTCCGCACGTGTTCCGTGAGTACCTCGAGTTTCCGATTACGCTGGCGGCTTGCGCCGGCGTGGCATTCCTGCTCGCGGGCAGGAACACGGGCTCGATGATACGGCTGGCGCTCAGCCTGGCTCTGATTGTCTACGCCGCGGACTTTGTCTACAGCCCAATGAACCAGGCGAGGTTTGCGGCGCGGAATTTCTACGGAACCGTCAAGGTTGTCGACTCCGGCCAGGGGAACAGCGCGTTGCGCACGCTGTATCACGGCGGCATCAGCCACGGATCGCAATGGCTGGCGGCGGGCCGCCGGAGGCAGGCCACGACATACTACGGACCCCAGTCGGGCGGCGCCCTGGCGATCCAGAACAGCACTTCGAGCGGCCGGCGCATCGGCCTCATCGGCCTGGGGCCGGGCACGCTGGCCGCCTATGGACGGGCCGGCGACTATTACAGGTTCTACGAGATCAATCCGCTGGTCATCCGGATCGCAAAGACGCAGTTCACCTACTTGAGCGACTCTCCGGCCGGTGTGGATGTGGTGGAGGGCGACGCGCGGCTGTCGCTGGAGCGCGAGCCCAGCCAGGGCTTCGACGTGCTTGCCGTGGACGCCTTTTCGGGCGATTCGATTCCCGTACACCTGCTGGTGAAAGAGGCTCTGGATCTCTACTTCCGGCACTTGAAGCCGGGGGGCGTGCTGGCGTTCCATCTTTCTAATCGCTTCATGGACCTCGCACCGGTGGTGGCGAGGCTGGCGGATTCCGCCGGGTGGTCCTCGCTGGCGGTCACCAGTCCGGGCGATGTCAAGGAGCGGACCATGGCGGCGACCTGGGTTCTGGTGACCGCGGACCGCGCGTTCCTGGAGTCGCCGGTCTTCAAGGCCAACGGACACAAAATCCCGCTGGACCGCCTGCCGCGGCCGTGGACGGACGATTACAGCAATTTGTTCCGGGTGCTGCGCTAGCCGCTCGCGAGCGCGGTTTTCCAGAACCACGCGATAGCGTCCCCGGTTCTCCCGCACGCGCTGAAGGGCGGCGTTCACTTCGGCCATGCGCATGACCTCGGCCTGGGCGGTGATTCCGTGCAGCGACGCGAACCGCAGCATCTCTTCCATCGTTGATCGGTCCCCGATGGCGCTTCCGCAAACCGACCTCTGACCCGTGATCAGCGCGAAGACCGGGACATTCAGCGCTCCCGGGGAGGCGCCTACGAAAGCGAGCACACCCCTGGGCCGGACCAGCAGGATCCAGGCCGCCCAGTCCAGGTCCACGGTGACTGTGGAGAGAAGCAGGTCCAGGGAACCGGCGCATTTCGCCACCTGGGCCGGATCCCTGCTGTTCACGAAGTGCTGGCGCCCAGGCGCCGGGCCTCTTCTTCCTTGGCCGGACTGGTCGAGAAGGCCGTCACCTCGCAGCCGAAAGCTCGCGCGAAGCGGATGGCCATGTGGCCCAGGCCGCCGATGCCGATGACTCCTACCCGGGAAGATGGGCGAACTGCGTCGCGGAGCGGTGTGTAAACGGTCACGCCGCCGCAAAGAAGAGGGGCCGCCGCGGCGGAAGGGAGATCCTCGGGGATGGCGAAGGCAAAGCGGCTATCGGTCCGAATGGCCTCCGCGAAGCCGCCGTGGTGGCCGACGCAGGTGGCCTGCTGCCCGGCGCAACAGGTCTCCATGCCGCCCACGCACCACTCGCATTCCATGCAGCTAGACCGTTGCCAACCCACTCCCACCCGCCGGCCGGCCGTGAATTTCGTTACGGCGGAGCCTGCCTGGCGGACTGTGCCGATGATTTCGTGCCCGGGAACCAGGGGATACGTGCTCATGCCCCAGTCGTTATCGAGCATGTGAATGTCGCTGTGGCAGATGCCGCAGTGCGAGATGGCGATTTCCAGGTCGAAGGGACCGAGTTCCCGCGGTTCGTACGAGAACGGTTGAAGCGGTGCATCGGCGGCCGTGGCCGCCCAGGACGAGATCGTCATAGGTCCTCCCAGCTATGATCCTACGCCGCGCTAGGCCAGCCGGCTCAGCAGCGCCTTGAAGCGAGGGTGCCCCCTGAGCGGATCCAGGTTGCTGTCGTGCTCGTACCAGCCCTTCTCGGCGACGCCCAGTTCGATGCCTTTTTCCAGGCAGGAAATGGCCTCATCCACGCAGCCGAGCAGCGAGAAAATGCAACCCACGTTGTAGAGCAGCATGGGGTCGTCCGGCCGCATGGCCAGCGCCCGTTCCGCCCATTCCCGCGCGCGCTCCTTCTCACCAAGCGCCGCCATCCCGTTGGAGGCCATGTAACAGGCCCGCGCGTCGTCGGGCTTGAGTCTCAGGTGCTGCTCCGCCAGTTCTATGCCTCTGCGACGCGCGGCGATGGCGTCCTGGTGACGCCCGAGATCGTCGTAGCTCTGGGCCAGCAGCAGCGGCGCCAGGTAGTCTTCCGGGCGGACTCGCATGGCTTCTTCGTAGAGCCGCACGGCCTTCTCTTGTTCGCCGTGGACAAAGCAGTGCCGCGCATAAAAGTAGTGGGCTTCGAAAAGGTCAGGGTCCAGGCGGATAGCGGTTTCGAAAGACTCCTTCGCCTCCACGTCCCGTTCATTGAGGGAAAGCGCCAGCGCTCGTGAAGCGTGCGCCTGGGCGGACTCGGGATCGAGTTCGACGGCCTGTATGCTGACCCGGTCCGCCTGCTCCCGCGCCGCCTCACGCCGCCCCGCATAAAGGTAAAGGAACGACCAGCAATCCGCCAGGCCCGCGTAGGCCATGGCGTATCGGGGGTCGCGCTCGATCGCCTGGACGAACAACTGCTTGGCGAACTCCACTTCCCGCGGCGCGTAACGGTAGTAGTAGCTGCGGCCCAGTAGGTAGTAGTCGTATGCCTGGATGTCGCTGGTGGCAGGTTTGCCCAGCGCGTCCTTCTCCGCCGGGCTCAGCGTGACCTTCAAGGCCTCCGCGACGTGGCGCGCGATCTCTTCCTGAATCGCGAAGATGTCGGTCATCTGGCGATCGTAAGTCTCCGACCAGAGCTGGTAGCCGTTCTCGGCATTGGTCAGCCGCACGGCGATCCGCAGCCTGTCTCCGGCTTTTCGGACGCTTCCTTCGAGCAGCGTTCGTGACCCGCAGCTTGCGCCCGATTTCGATCACGTCCGCAGCCTGGTCCTTGAACCGGAAGGCCGATGTCCGGCTGGCGACGTGGAGGTGGCGGAGACGGTTCAGTGCGTTGATAATCTCCTCGGCCACGCCTTCGCAGAAGTACCCCTGATCCCGTTCCTGGCTGAGATCGGCGAATGGCAGCACGCCGACTGAGGGGCCGATATCGGCCTGTGCTGCTTCACTTGCAGGAGAATCGCCGTGGTTGGCCCACCAGGCGTCCAACTCGGACTTTGAAAGCGTAAACCGAGCCGAGTTTGTCGTGTTGCAGGCGGTGGATGGGCAATCCCTCCTCCCGCTCCCAGCGCTGGACGGTGCGCGTGCCCCGGTGGAGGTAGGCAGCAATCTCTTTCCAGGAATCCAGGCGGTCCTCCGGCGCACCGGCGGAGTCCGGGCTGGTTCCCGGTTGGGGAACGCAACGACCTTGTTCATCGGTTGCCCTTTACTCATGCGTCGCCACGCTTCCGAATGTATTATATCCGCCCCTCGAGGGGTGTATCCTCAGTGCGACTAGGAATTCCGTTACGTAGTCTACGAAATCGTAATGTTGGCGTCATGCACCCGTAAGCTTTGTGGCGTACGTTAAGCTACTGAAGCTTCATCCTTCTTTAAGGTACTGGGAATGAACAGGATGTCGGGCATCACCCGATGTGTCAGCCCGCGAGCCGACTTTGTGGCCGCCTCTGAGAATATGGGACGCGCCGCGAATTGAATCGGTCGCAGAATGGACGTGAAGATGCAACAACTTGGGCAAGAGTATGGGCGGGCGCTAGCCGTCTACCTGCTGGCGCCGACCGATGGGGGACTTGATCTTGCTCTGGCACTGGGACGGAAGGCGGCAGCGCGGGGGTTGGGAATCTCTGAGCTTGCTGCGCTGCACGACAAGGCGGTCGTCACTGCCCTGCTCGGGTCGGCCGCGTGGGGGCCGCTAGACGGTTCTGTCCCGCAGGAATCTTTTCAGCGGATGGCTGAGTTCTTTGCCATGAGCCTCGCGCCCATCTGGGAAGCCCAGCGGCGATTACTGCCGGAACACTGCGCGCTCGTCCGGCTGAACGAAGTTCGCGAGCAGGAAGCACGGCGCATCGGGCAGGCCCTACACGACGAGTCGGCGCAACTGTTGGCCGCAGTCCATCTGGCGGTGGAAGAAGTGGCCCGGGAACTGGAGTCTCCCCAGCGGGAACGGCTTCGGGCGGTCAGAGGCTTGTTGGATCAGGCCGAGGATCAACTCCGATGGATTTCCCATCAGCTTCGACCCATCGCTGCTGGACGACTTCGGGCTGGCACGAGCGCTGGAACTGCTCGGCGACACCGCCTCCAGCCGCACAGGGATTCCGGTCGTCGTTCACGCCTCAGTCCCTTCCCCCTTGCCGGTGGCGGCTGAAACCGTGCTCTACCGGATCGTTCAGGAAGCCCTGAACAACTGCATCAGGCACGCTCAGGCGAGCTCTCGTGACGATCACGGTGGAATCGCAGGGAGAGACGATCTTCTGCTGCGTGAAGGACGACGGGGTCGGCTTCGACGCGCAACGTGACCGTTGCCCGCAATGGCCATGGTGGCTTGGGCTGGCTTGGAATCCGGGAAAGAATCGCCAGCCTTGGCGGGGCGCTCTCCATCCAGTCCGCGCCTGGACAGGGGCACTGAGCTGGTGGCGATGGTTCCCTCGGACGCGGAATCCTTGGGCGCTTGCGCTGCCCCACGCCAGGAGATGCTGGCCATTCAAGCCGCACCATGCCTCTGAGGATTCTGCTCGCCGAGGACCACGCGGTGGTCCGGGAGGCCTTGAAGTCCCTGCTGGAGAGCCAGGGGTTTCGCGGTGGTGGGTACCGCCTCCGATGGGGCGGAGGCGGTCCGCCTTTGCGGGCAACTCCAGCCGGATGTGGCGGTCCTGGACTTCAGCATGCCTTCCATGAACGGCGCGGTGGCCGCGGCCGAGATCCAGCGGGTTTCCCCAAAGACGATGACCGTCATCCTGAGCGCCCATCGCGAGGAGCCTTATGTCCTGGAAGCGCTGCGAGCCGGGGTGCAGGGCGTATGTCTTGAAGGCCTCCGCTGCGGACGAACTGATCGCCGCGATCCAGGAAGTCTCCCGCGGGCACGTCTACCTCAGCCCGCAGGTCTCCGGGGCGTTGGTCAAGGCGTTCTTGTCGAAGACCGAACTCCCCAGAGATCCGCTTTCCCCGCGGGAACGGCAGGTTCTTCAATTGGTCGCCGAGGGCAAGACAAGCAAGGAGGTCGCCAGCCAGCTCGGAATCAGCCTGAAGACCGCCGAGTCGCACCGCGCGAGGATCATGGAGAAGCTGGATATCCACGATACCGCGGGGCTGGTTCGCTACGCCCTCCGACGGGGACTCACCGAGCTCTGGAGCCGGTACGGGCTCAACGGCCCTCCGTAGTCCACCCACTTGAATCGGGTCTTCACGGATTCCAGAAGCCTGAAAAGTCCTGCTTGTACTGGTACTCGGGTGGCGCACGCTACCAGTTACCCGGGTGAGTTACCGGCCTGGCGGCTTCTCCATGCTTCGACAGGTTCTGCTGGCGGACGATCACGCGTACTTCCGGAGTGCGCGAGCGTTACTTGAAAGCAGGGGCTTTGCGGTCGCGGGCGAGGCAGCCAACGGACAGGAGGCCGTCCGTCTGGCCAGGGAAATCCAGCCGGAGGTGGCGCTCATTGACCTGACGATGCCGGTCCTCAGCGGGCTGGACGCCGCCCGCCAGATTGTCGAGAGTTGCCCCGCGACAATAGTCGTCGTGCTCACGGTACACCGGGATGAGCAGCACACCCTCTCGGCGCTGCGGGCGGGCGTCCGCGGCTACATCGTCAAGGCGAGGCTGGCCGACGACCTGGAGCAGGCCTTCGAAGAGGTATTCCGCGGGCGGATCTGGCTCAGTCCCCCGGTCCGCTATCCCTCGGCGGAGGCCTTGGTTGCGGCGTCGAACCGGGGCTGTTGAGCCACCCGCGCGGCACGTGACGGTTTCCCCGGATGTGTTTTTCAGTGTTTCTCCCTATGAATGAAGACTGGAATGACCTACTGTTCGCCGCTCGCCCCCGAGGCTAGGCTAATCGTAGACCGCCACGCGCAGCGAGAAATAGCGAAGTATCACAGAATTCCTTGGAGGGGAAGAGCATGAAGAAAGATCACGATGCCGGCGGGAGCACCGTCCGGCTCCTTTAGAGAAGATATCTGCCGTCAGGCCGCGCGGATGGCGGTTTTTCTTGGTCTACATCATGGCACTGCCAGTGACACCGCTCATGGCTCAGAAGTGTCCTGGCAACACCCGTCGGCCCGATGGAGCTGCCGATTGAAGTCGAGATCGAGCTCAGTCCGGCGGGTTCCTTGAAACAGGCGCCGCTGTGGAAGGAGCTGTTCCAGCTCCTGAAGAATCCGTACGCATCCGGTTGTCCGCCGCGTCCGAGGCTATCTGCACCGCGAGCTTGACCGACTTGCCCGCCCTCAATATCTATTCGCCGGACTATAACTTCCTCACCGCGCAGCCGATGCGCCTGCGCACCTCCGACGGGGAAGTGAGTTGGGACCAGCCGGGCCCGCTGTTCGACCCGGACGAGAATCGTTGCGCATCGACGCATTCAACACCCCCACCGTGCTGCGGACCCCCATCGGGCACCTGGTGGCCTGTCCAGACAACGCCTGCGCCTATCAGGCAGCGGCCGATGCCGGCGAACTTCTGCGACTGGCAAGCCCGACGGGAGCCTGGTCGTCTATAACCCCGGCGGACAGTACGCTCATCCCGCCGAACGGGACGGTCGTGGCGGTGGCGGCCTTCGTTGACGGGCATGCTTCAGAATCGATCCGGCTACCGGAGACGCTGCGAGTCGACTCGCGAGCTCGAAGCCCGGTCAACGAGGAGGATTTCTTCCGGGATCCGACCGACACGACGGGCGTTCCCGGCGCACTGCGCCCCTATATCGGCAGACGCTGCGGCCGAAATCCTGGGCAAGGCCCTGTTCTGGGACATGCAGGTCGGCAGCGACGGCGTCCAGGCCTGCGGCTCTGCCACTTCCACGCCGGGGTCGACAACCGGACCAAGGGCCAGCTCAACCCGAACATCAGTTGGCAGGCGATCTCACCTTGCAGGTCAAGCGACCCAATCACGGACGTGGTGGCCAGCCGACTTTCCGTTCCACAAGCGGCGAACCCCGACGTCCCGAGCGAGGACGATCCCGCAATGCGGCAGCGACTCCAACGACGTCATGTCCTCGATGGGCGTCAGCCGATTCAAGACAGTTCGTTGACATCCCGCGTCGGATCGGCGAGCATTCATCCGGCCGGAACGGCGTCGCAGCCTTGCCGCCGGATATCGGCGCCGTCGTCGCCTGACCCGGTTGCGGTCAACCAGGGCTTGCGCAGGGTCGAGCCGCGCAACACCCCGACCATGCACGGGGCGGCGTTCAACTTCGACAACTTCTGGGATGGGCGCGCCCGCTTCATCTACAACGGCGGCAGCGTGTTTGGCCCCTCCGACCCCACAGCCCACATCTTCATCAACGACTGGCGCCGGCCTGGCGCATGCACGGCGCCACCATGGGCGATATCCGGCCCGATCTGCATCGTCGAGGAATCCGGAAATCGCCGAACAGCCGGTCAGAATCAAGTTCTCCAGCCTGGCTTCCCAGTCGCAGGGCCCGCCCCTCAGCGACTTCGAGATGTCGTTCGCCGGCCGCAACTGGGCCAAGATCGGCAAGAAACTGCTCCAGGCCGGCGTGACGCCCCTGGCCAACCAGTTGGTGTCTACCGACGACAGCCGGCTGGGACCTTTCTCCAACCAGGTGGCGGCTGGCAACCCGGGCACCGGCTGCAAGCCGGGTCACGTCTACCCGGAGTCTGATCCAGGCTGGCCTTCAGCCGCCAGTTCTGGGACAACACCAACGCAGCATCTCAATGGCGCTCGCCTGCGACTGACCCGTTCGATGGGTATTGTCCTCACGCTTGCCGGCGGTGCGGCTGCAGGCGGCCAACACCAACCAGTTCACCCAGATGGAAGCCAACTTCAGCCTGTTCTTCGGGCTGTCGGTGCAGGCCTACGAATCGCTCCTGATCCCCGATCACACGCCGGCCGACCGGTTCTTTGACGCCAATCCGAACGCCGGGGACGGCGTCGGAGAGCCGGGGGACCAGGCGGTTCTGTTCCCAACGCTGATACGCGACCTGATGGACGACGGACAGTTGAACGGCACCGCCTGGTGCCAACGTCACCTTGATCCCTGACGATCCGGCGACGCCGTGGTACGACGGATTCGGCCCGGATGAGCTGTTCGGGTTCGACCTCTTCGCCGGCGCCAATCTGACAGCGGCGCTTGCCCCAGGTCAGGCCGTGGACCCAGATCAGGGCGAGACAGGAATCCGCTGATCACGAATAGTCTTGGACAGATCGATCAGAGTCGGCTCCAATCCCTTCACCCGGAGCGCCAAGTGCATGCTCTGCCACCTCGGCCCCGAACAGACCGACCACAGCATCAACATCTCTCACGGTCTGCTGAAGAACGACGCCGAATTCGAGTATCCGGTTCCTCCACGCGTTCCGGACCCCACTACTCCTGTCACGTTTGCCGACGGCTTCCTTCCGGCGCCGGAGCCTTCCGGCTCGTCCAGAACCGTTGTGGGTCTGATCCTGGAGGAGGAAGTCGGAGAGGGAGTGGCCCAGGACGCGGTGGAAGTCGAACCTCGCAATTTCCCGATGTTCGACGACCCCGCCACGCCGTGGGATGACCGGATCATCGCGCAGGAGAGCAACTTCGCCTTCGGCGACCAGGGCGTCTACAACATCGGGCTCCGGCCGATCGCTGACGACATTGGCCGCGGCGGCAACGACCCCTTCGGCTGGCCGCTCTCGCTGGCGGCGCTGACCCTGAAGAACATCGGCGGTCCAGACTTTCGAGCCGTGCGACAGTCCAACCGGATTCTTGTGTGATGGCCAACTTCGATCCGTCCAATATCGGGGCGACGTTCGAGGAGACCGGAGACGGCGCGTCTTCCCGGGTACCACGCACACGCTCCAGTCCATCAATCCCGGGTTTGAACGGGATCCGATAGACCCGCAGATGCCGGAGTACATGGCTCCCTGGATCCACAGCCTGCCGGCCGGCGAGCTGCACCCGCAGATCGACGAGATGGCGGGCATGGTGCCCAATACCATCTCGGCGCCCAACGGCGGCCCGGGGATCGAGTTCCCCGAGATCCTGTTCGGGGCCGACTTCCATTGCGCCCTCTACGATCCGGCCACGTTCGGATTCGGACCGCCCAACTTCGGATGGGGGCCTCCGTACTTCGACCGCCAGGCTGTGTCCGCAGATCCAGTCCGGGGTGGCGGGCAACTTCGCGTTCCCGTCCCAGGGCACGTGGCCGGTTCCCAACCGCGTGATGCGGGATGGCGCGTTCAAGGCGCCCCCTCTGCGCAACGTGGAGATGACCGGTCCCTACTTCCACACGGGCAGCTTCCTGACGCTGCGCCAGGTGGTGGACTTCTATTTCGAGGGCGGCGATTTCCCGGTCACCAACAAGGAGAGCCGGGACCCGCATGTCGTGAATCTCGAGAAGCAGGCGTTCGCCTTCGGGCCGACCCAAGGGACATTCGGAGGGTTCGACCTCTTGACAGCCTTCGACTGCTCGGCAGCCGCCCCCAACGATCCGGCTTACCCGCTCGTGCCGGGGGGCTGCGGCCGCACTTCAATTACCTGGTCGGCAGCTTTGGGGATGGGCTTCCGGACACGGTGTTCCTGTATGACGAATATCCGGACAGCGACCATCCGATAACACCGGAACCTGTGTTTGCGTCACGGGCGGCGGCGCTGGAGGATGCGAAGAACTCCTTGGTGAAGTTCCTCCTCGCCCTCACCGATCCGCGGGTGAAGCTCGAGAGGGCGCCGTTCGATAAGCCCGAGATGTTCGTGCCGATCGACGGCAGGGCCCCGGAGAACACCGGCGGCCGGGCGAGCGCTCCCGGCGGTGCCTGCGGCGCACCCTTATCGGCGATCCGGCGTCGCGCTCGGGTGGTACTTGACCGCTCGGATCCCTGCGGGGGCAATCCAGGCCCGGTCTGCTTCCGGCAGATCCCGGCAGCGGGCGCCGGCGGGCATGGCGACTCCGCTGCCGAACTTCCTGGAGTGACGTCCATCCCGCCGGGCGACCCGGCATTCAACTGCAGCTCGAGCGCCGATCCGGTAAGTCACTTCTGTTCAACAGTTGCTCCGTAGTTTGTCTCTGTGCTCATCCCCTCCCCAACCGGGGAGGGGATGAGCACAATCGTTGCATCCGGAGGGTAGAATGTGAAAGCGGCTGAATAAAGCTCATCTGCTGGTTCTGGCGGCTGACGCGGCTTGACTCTTGGGGTGCGAACAGGGCGCGGAGCCGGAGATCGTAGCCCGGGTGAATGGAGAGCCGGTGACCCGGGCCGAATTTCAGCGCATGCTGGCCAGTCTTGAGCGGCAAGAGCCCGGACAGCAAGGAGTTGGAGAGCCTGGCGATTCGGAACCTGATCCACCACCGCCTGATCCTTCAGGAGGCCGCCCGCCGGAACCTCACCGTCTCGGAGAAGGACCACGATAAGGCCCTCTCCTCTGTGCGCCGCCGCTTCGAGGACCTCAAGAGCTTTGGAGCGTGGATGAAAGAACAAGGCCTCGACGATCAAATCGCTGCCCAGACCCTTCGCGACGGGATGCTGGCGGCCCGCGTCACGGCGGCGCTGGTGGAGAAGGTGCGCGTCGCCGAGGAACAGGTCGAGCAACACTATGCGGCTCATAAGGAAGAATTGAAAACCGAAGAGGTCTGGATTCAGATCATCGCCGTCAAGGAGAAGGCGGCGGCGGAAGAGATCCAGGCGGCCCTGCGGAAGGGTGAGGATTTCGGCCGTCTGGCGCAGCAGCAGTCTCGTCGGACTCCGCGCCGAGCGGGGCGGCGATGTGGGTTGGGTCAATTCCGAGACTCTTTGGCCGCCGATGCGAGAGGCCGTCGAGCGCCCTGAAGCCCGGCGAGGCCATCGGACCCTTGGAGAGAGGCGAGGAGTTCCTCGTCGTCCGATTGCACGAGCGGCGGCCCGGAAGAACGAAAACCCTGGCCGAGGCGCGGCCCGAAATCGAGGCACGCCTCCTGGCTCAAAAGCAGCAGGAAGCCATTCAGGCGTGGCTGTCAGAGCAGGAGAAGAAATCGAAGATCGAGGTATTCGCACATGAATAGGAAACACCACAGAATTGAAGCGTTGCAGCAGAGGCCGGCTTCGCTGCTGACGCCCGCTGCTGGCCATGCTTGGGCGTATGCTTGGGCGCTCACAGAGCGCTACAGCTGCTCTCGCCGACATCGAGATTTCCTTCAAAATGGATCCCCGGCTCACCAAGGGCTTGTACATGGGTGATCGCTGGATTTCGGCACCCACCTATACCGGCACAGCCGGTCAGGACACCGTGGATGCCAGAGTCCGCGGGGTCGATGCCGACGGGGCGACTGTCGCGATACGCCCCCAATGGGTCCCGGCCGATCCGGAAATGGTGACGGTCTCGCCCAGCCAAGGCAACGAAGTCAAGATCACCGTGAAGCGCGCCGGCGAGAGCCGGCTGCGAGTGACGTCTGGGGGTCGTTTCCAAAGAACTGGCCATCAAGGCGGCCTATAAGGAGAAAGTTCTCCAGGTGGAGATCGCTCAGCTCGAAACAGAGGCGCCCGCCGGAGCTCAGCACCGCGTCCGGCATTCAAGAGCCAGAAGGAGAAGCTCAGCTATGCGCTCGGCATGAGCCTCGGTGAGCCAGCTTCGAAACCAGGGCGTCGCAACTGGATGCGGATGTCCTATATCCAGGGGTTCAGGGACGCCCTTGCCGGCGGCAAGATACTGCTGACCGGAGATCGGAGGCTCAGCGCCGCTCTGACTGGCGGATGCAGAAGCAGGATACGCAGACCCGAGGCCGAGAAGAGGAAGGAACTCGCGCGAGAAGAACAGGAATGACGGAGAGGCGTTTCTGGCGGAGAACAAGACCAAGGAAGGAGTCGTCACCCTGGAGAGCGGTCTTCAATACAAGATCCTGAAGGCGGGCGACGGACAGAAGCCCACGGCTCGATGACACCGTCGTCTGCCATTACCGGGGGACCCTCATTGACGGCACGGAGTTCGACAGCTCCTACAAGCGCAAGCAAGCCGGCGACCTTTCCGCTCAACAGAGTCATCAAGGGCTGGACCGAGGCGCTTCAGCTCATGCCCGTCGGATCCAAGTGGCAGCTCTTCATCCCCTCAGCCTCGCCTATGGCGAGCGCGGCGCGCCGGGCGGCAAAGTCGGGCCGAACGCCACTCTCATCTTCGAGGTGGAACTGCTCTCGATTCAAGGCAAATCACAAGACGTTGCCGCCGGACAACAGCTTGCAGCGCCTCGGAACTGAGGAACTGAAAGGAGCAACAGGATGAAGCCGCGTCATGGTGTAGCCGTCTTCGGATTATGCCTGGCACTCGGAGTCGCCTTGACTGTCCGGGGCCAGCTGTTGGGGGCGGCTGCTGAGCAGCCGCTGGAGTTCTACGGATACGCGTACACCAAAGACGCGACTCCGCAGCTGGCGTTCCTGCGCCAAGGCGCTAGAATCTTCATTGCAGCCGAGGGCGATCTGATCGAGGACGCATACAGACTCGTGCGCATCGGAGTGGATTCGGCCATTGTCGAAGACACGTCCAACCAGCGCCGGCAGACGCTGGCACTCACGACCCCCAAAGCCCACAACGATTCTGCCATAGCGCAGCCGACTCCGAGCGTCGCACGGACCGGTAATCCAGGCAGCGGGCGACCCGCGGCGAGAGCCAGCCAGCCCACCGAGACCGGTGCCGCGCCGGTCGGCGTTGAACCGCCCAATAGCTTTCCGCAGCCATACCGGCGACCGGTTCGTCGGTTAGCTAGCACTGAGTGACAGAGTATGGAACGAAGACGAAAGTTTCGCTGGGCAACCTCGTTCTTATCGGGGCCGCAATCCCAGTCTTCATGTACGCGTATTCGACCGGTCCGCCGCCGGCAAAGCGCCGGCCCAGTACACTGAGCAAAGTCCCGCTCGGCAAGTCAACGCCTTCCAAATCGAGTGGACACCGCCGGCAACCGATCGCGGCACCTACCTGATCGCACAGGCGACCGGAACGACTCCCACCATCAGCCAGGGTGGAGTAGTCAATGCCTGGAGTTTCAAGAATCCCATCGGGGATGCCACGTGGATCGCGATTTTCGGCTCGAATCTCGCCCCGACGAGCCGAACCTGGCGGACGGACGAGATCGTAGACGGAAGACTGCCAACGGGCCTTGATGGGGTCAGCGTCAAGGTCAACAACCAGGATGCGTATGTTTTCTACATCAGTCCGGGGCAAGTCAACGTGCAGGCGCCGGCGGACGGCGTCGCCGGACCGGTGTCCGTCCAGGTAGCTACGCCGAACGGGAACAGCAATACGGTGATGGTCGAAAAGCGGCCCACTGCTCCTGCCTTGTTCACCTGGGCGGGCTTCGCGCCCGGGGCGGAGCGGTTCGTGGGCACCGTTGCGGCTCAGCCCAAGCCGGATGGGACGTGGGATTACATCGCTCCGCCGGGCCTTCTACCTGGGCTCACCACGCGAGCGGCAAGACCCGGCGAGACGGTCCTCATGTTCGCGACTGGCTGCGGCCCGACTACGCCGCCATGGCCCGCTGGCCAGATAGCAAATTCGTCGAATCCGACGCTGGCTGGGACGGTCAACAGCCGGATCGGCGGCATCCCCGCGCAGGTGGCCGGGGGAACGGGCTTGCTGATCTTCCCCGGCCAGTGCCAGTTCGACGTGACGGTCCCGGCGAACGCGCCGGACGGCAGTTTGCCAGTGGTGCTCGAAATCGGAGGCGTTTCCACGCAAACGACTCAGCCGGAGATCAGCATTCCCGTTGAAAGCCCGTTGCCACAGGCTGGTGTCCTCGCCAGCGTCCAGGTTGCCTACAGGCTGGACCCCTGGCTCATTGGGGGCACTTATGGCGGGGGCTTCTGGGCTTCGCCGCCGGTGTTTGGGCCTACCACGCAGGGGGGCAGTCGTTTACCCTGCAAACCAGAGCGGACGGGTTTGATTCCCAGGGGCACCGAGTCGCCATCAGCCCCCAATGGCTCCCGTCCGATCCCGGGATGGTGACGGTGTCGCCCACTCAAGGCGATCTGGTCACGATCACGATGAACAGGGCGGGCGAAAGCACGCTCGCCGTGACCGCCCAAGGGATTTCCAAGTTGTTGACGATAAGGGCGGTCCATCAGGGTGAGGCCCTCATGGTGGAAATCGCACAGTAATGATCAACCGTTAACAGGGGAGGTCCCATGAACAGACGGCTTTTTCTTACCACCGTCGGCGCCAGCGCGGCCGGTTTGCTGTTGCCCGGAGTCAGAAGGCGCGCTCTGGCAGCGCCCATCCCCGGCGGATCGCTGAGCCAACCAGAATCCCGAAATACCTAAGAGAACTGGTGATTCCGCCGGCCATGCCGCCGATGGGACCGAACTACTACGAGATCGCGGTACGGCAGTTCCAGCAGCAGATCCTGCCGCGTCTCTTCCGCAGACCACGGTCTGGAGCTATGGTTCCGCCGCACATCCGGGCACCTTCAACTACCCGGCCTTCACCATTGAGGCCACGCACAACAACCCCGTCAGGGTGAAATGGATCAACCAACTGCTCAGTGCGCAAGGGAAGTTCTTGCCGCACCTGTTGCCGGTGGACCAGACGCTGCACTGGGCCAACCCGCCGGGAGGCCTGGCTGGCCGCGACATGCACGGCACGGACCCCGCGCCGTATCTGGGCCCGGTTCCGATCGTCACTCACGTGCACGGAGCGCACGTCGATCCGGAGAGCGACGGCCATCCCGAGGCCTGGTACCTGCCGGACGCGAGCGACATCCCGGCGGGTTATGCCACTCGGGGCTCGAACTGGGGACAATATGCTGGAGCGCCCGTGCAGGCCGGAGCGGCTACTTTCCGGTACCGCAATGACCAGCGGGCGACCACGCTCTGGTACCACGACCACACGCTGGGGATGACGCGCGTGAACGTGTATGCCGGACCGGCCGGCTTCTATCTCCTGCGCGGTGGCCCCGACGGCAGCCCGGTCTTCGGGACGCTGCCCGGGCCCGCCCCGGCGGTGGGCGATCCGATCGGGAAGAAATACTACGAGATCCCGATCGTGATTCAGGACCGCTCGTTCAACAGGGACGGATCGCTTTTCTACCCCGACAGCCGAGCCTTCTTTGACGGGTTCCGGGGGCCCTACGCGCCCGAAAGCGACATCGCGCCCATTTGGAACCCGGAGTTCTTCGGCAACACGATGGTCGTCAACGGGCGGACCTGGCCGTATCTCAACGTCGAGCAGCGCCGGTACCGGTTCCGTTTCCTGAACGGCTGCAACTCCCGCTTCCTGATCCTGCAGTTCGACAGCGAGCTTCCGTTCTGGCAAATCGGCACGGACGGCGGGTTCCTGCCTGCGCCGGTTCAGTTGAACCGGCTGCTGATAGCCCTGGCCGAGCGGGCCGACGTCATCGTCGATTTCACGAACGTTCCCGTCGGAACCACCATCACGTTGCTGAACCTCGGACCGGACGAGCCGTTCGGCGGCGGCGAGCCCGGGACTGACTTCCCGGTCTCGGACCCCGGCACGACCGGCCAGGTGATGCAGTTCCGGGTGGTTTCGGCCGCGACCAGCACGGACACCAGCACGCCGCCGGACCAGCTCCGGCTTCCGCACCTTGAGATGCTTCCCGCGACCTCAATCAGGCGAGCATTATCGCTGAACGAGCTCGACTCGGCGGTGCTTCCCGGTGTCGGCCCTCAGTCGGCGAGGCTGGGCACCCTCGATGCCACGGGCGCGGGGGTGCCGCTACCCTGGATGGACCCGATCACCGAAAACATCCCGTTTGGCGCCACCGAAATCTGGGAACTTCACAACTTCACGGAGGACGCCCACCCGATTCACGTCCACCTGGTCCAGTTTCAGGTCGTGGACCGGCAGCCGTTCGGCGGAACCGCTCGGGCGCCCGAGGCCTGGGAGACCGGTTTCAAGGACACGGTCATCGCCTATCCGGACGAAATCACCCGCCTGAAGGCGCGCTTCGATATCAGGGGCGAGTACGTCTGGCACTGCCACATCATCGAGCACGAAGACAACGAGATGATGCGGCCCTATAGGGTCGTATAGCGAGGACTCTGGCCTATGAAAACCTACGTCAAATTCGCGGTTCTGATCGCAGTGATCGTCGGGACGCTGGCGTGGCTGGCGGCCGGGGGCATCAGCGAAACCAAGACCTACTACAGGACGGTGCAAGAAGTCCGGCAAATGGGTGACGCCGCCCTGGACAAGCGCCTGCGCGTGGGTGGAGACGTTGAAGCCGGCTCCATCGTGAGGACCGGCCGGGAGGTAGCTTTCACTCTTCAGCAGGATAAGCTCAGGCTGAACGTCATCTACATTGGCACCGAGCCCCTGCCCGACACTTTCCGTGATAGGGCGCAAGCATTGGCCGACGGCAGGATGGGTACCGACGGCGTCTTCCGCGCCACCAAGATCCAGGCGAAGTGCGCCTCCAAGTATGAGGCGAAACCGGGCGAGCGGCCGGGTACCGTGGCGCGAGCGGGGGTCTGACGGTCATGAGGAGCCTCATTGCAGGAGTGTTTCTCGGTCTGATGCTGGTACTGCGCGCTCCACGCAGCCGTGGAGGGCACCGTCGTCAACGGGACGACAGGAAAGCCCCAGCCGGGCGCGGCCGTGACGCTGCTAAGCATGGGGGGCGGGAGCATGGCCGTCAAAGGCACGGTAACTTCCGACCAACGGGCAGGTTCCGGATCGATCGAACCGTGGATGGACCGGACTTGCTCCAGGCGGTCCATCAGGGCGTCACCTACAACCGCTTGCTCCAACCGGGGACGCCGTCTTCCCAGGTCACGCTGGAAGTGTACGATGTCTCTGACGCCCGGGCGCCGCCAAGGTCCTCCGGCATGCGGTCCTATTGCAGCCGTCCGGCATGGATCTGTCTGTCCGGGAGAACATACTCCTCAGAAACCGCGGGAAAGTGACATTGCGCCGTCCGAAGGATGGGACCTTCCGCTTCTACGTTCCGGACTCGGCGGCCGACTCGCTTCGCGTTCATTCGAGATCGCCGAACGGCATGCCCCTCCAGCAAGCCCCGGCAAAAACCGGCGAGCCGGGCGTCTACAAGCTTGACCTTCCCCTCAAACCTGGGGACACTCAGTTGGACTTGAGCTACACCCTCCCGTTCAGAAGCCCCGCTGAGTTTGTTGGGAGGACGCTCCAGACGGATGTCCCGGTGCGGCTGGTTGTGCCGCCCGGAGTGACGCTGACGGGCGACCGACTCAAGTCCTGGGGCAAGAGCCGAGAGCCGGGCGTCGAACTACGTCGTGGAGACTCCCGAGTACAAAGTGATGATCCAGGCCGGCGCGGCCCCGGTTGCCGGGAATAGCGCGTCCGAGGAAGCCGGCCCCGCCGTCACCCAGATTCTCCCCAGGATCTACGACAATCTGTACTCGATTCTCGGACTGGCGTTTCTTGCACTGACTCTGGGCTTTGTCCGGCTCTACCAGCTGAAGGTCGCGCCTGTCGCGCAGGTGTTAGCGCTTCCCATAGCGGGAGGCGGCAGAAAGAAGAGAAGGCGTGCTTGACTGCTAACGGCCAGTCTACGCGCACGATCAGCTCGATGCCTTCCTTCCGGCCCAGGTTGCGTGAGTACTTTCGGTCCTTAGCGTTGTTCCAGTGCTCGTGTACTCCGAGGCTGGATAGCGGAGCGCCGCTCTTGTCAGGGGCGTACACTGTGCCGGACGGGGCCTTGCCCGCCAGCGCGGCTTCGTGCAGGTAGTTGTCCGCGTTGCCCTGGACTTGGGTCGCGCGCGGCTCGCCGCTCAACAAATCCAGGCCCACGGAGTCGAGCGCAATCGGATCCTGCGAAACCAGGAGGCTGGAGGCCCAGTCATCGGCGAACGACGCGAAGCGGTACACGTTGCCTTCGTTGTGCTCCGCCGAATACAGCCCGTCCAGCATGTACAGCATCGTCTTGGCGCCCAGGTGCCGGTGTCCCATCAGATCCACCAGCGCGTTGTAGCTGCCCATCGGCGACGCCCGTCGCACGTAAGCATGCAGCGGGCCTGGCGTCCAACCGCCATTGTCCGGGAAATGGATGGAGCCGAAGTGGTTCTTCCCAATCAACGTGACGCCCGCCATTCCGTGCGGGCGCAGCAGTGCCATGTTGATCATGTACTTCGCCCCAGTTACCTGCTCCGGCAGATAGGCCACCGGCACCCCCACCTTGGAGAACTGCACCGGGTTGGCCTTGTCCGGCGTGGGCATGATTCGCCCGCCCATCTTGTAGTCGTCGTTCACTAGGAACTTGACGGCCTGGAAGTCGCGAGCGGAGTTGGCCCGGATTCTTCCGAAGATGGGTTGACCGATGTTGCGCCCACTGGCAACCTCGTAGAGCGTGATATCTTCACCTGGCACCCCAGCCGCATTGATCAATTGCGTGACCAGCGCCAGGACGGCATGTGGGCTCGGCAGCCCGTTCAACGGCTTCCTGGGAGGGCCGCCCGGCCGCCCCGCGGGCGCCGACGTGCCCCATTCGGGCGATCGGTCCTGGTTGCAGTTGATCTTGATCGCAATCTTCTCCCCGGCGCGGTATCCGGAACTGCCCAGCTTGCGAGCCTCGTTGAAGTTCCGGAACAGGGCATCCCACGCCTGCTTGTCGTTCTTTCGGCCGGTGAGGCTCTGAAGAACCCGAGACGTCATGCGGTCCACCGTTTTTTGATCGGTGTAGGCATCCTCCCACCAGTGCCCCGTCGCGCCATCCCAACTCGCCGCGTTGGCATCGCGTACCCACGTCACTCGGCCCGGGTAAATTCCCTTGCCTGCCCCGACGGGGCTGTTTGCCCCCTCGCTGGGCGCGAAGGGACTGGGCTGGGGCAAGCCGCCCTGCTGCTGCGCGAACGCCTCGGTCGTCAACCCGCAGGGAAAACCAACCAGGCCCGCGGCCGGAGCCAGGGCCAAAGACTTTAGGAAATGTCGTCGATACATGTGATGACTCCTCTCAGCCAGGGTCCCTGTCCTGGCTGACCACAATACAGTTTAGTCCCAATCGCCTCCGGGGGAGGAGGCGGGGGCCCCACCCGTCCGGTATAATCGACCTGATCGTTGAGTCGGGGGAAGAATATCATGCGGGCTCGTGCATCCAGACGTCAGTTCATCGCGACGGGCATTGCTGTTCCTGCGGCGGCGGGCTCTTTTCAAGGGTCTGCCAAGTATCGTGAGACGGTTGAGACGCCGATCGTGGCGCGTTATCAGGTGATCGTGGCCGGCGGAGGCCCCAGCGGCGTGATCGCCGCCGTCGCCGCCGCGCGCAGCGGGGCCAACACCCTGCTCATCGAGCGCTATGCCTTTCTCGGCGGCAACGGGACCGCGGGGCTCATGACCTGCTATAACGGCTTCCGCAACCAGCGCGAACCACAGGCGCTCCAGACGGTCAAGGGGATTCCGGCCGAGTACATCGCCGAACTGGTTCGCCTAGGCGGTGTGGCGGAGCAGGACAACTACGAGCGGAACTTCAAGCACGACGTCGCCAAGGGCGACATTCCCTACACCGTGCCGTTCGATCCGGAAGCGGCGAAGATCGCCTCGCTGAACCTGATCCGCAAAGAAGGGGTCAAGCTGCGGCTGCACAGTTGGATCGCCGCGCCGATGCTCGAAGGGGATAGGGTGACGGGTGTCATCGTGGAGTCCAAGTCCGGCCGCCAGGCGATCGCCGCCGATATCGTGATTGACTGCACTGGCGACGGAGACATCGCGGCCCGCGCCGGCGCGCCGTTCATGGGCCCCGCGGCAACCGGCGACCGCATGCCCATGAGCCTGATGTACCGGCTCGGGGGCGTTCCCGCGACCGTAGAAGGCCCGTTCAACGGGATCCGGATGCGGGATCGCGTGGTGCGTTGGGGCCCCGGCTTCGGCGGCGACGGACTGGACGTCGAAAACCTCACCAAGGCCGAAGTGGAAACCCGCCTCAAGCTGTGGGACCAGGTTCAGGAGTTGCGCACCCAGCCCGGCATGCAATCGATTGCACTGCTCGACATTGCGACCAACATCGGTGTGAGGGAGACGCGGCGGATTGCCGGCGAGTATACCGTGACCGAGAAGGATGCGATGGAGGGCGTGCGGTTCCCGGATGTGATCGCCATCAGCTCGAATCCCATGCCGAGCTACCGGGGCAAGCGTTACTTCTTCAAGCACGAGGGGTTCGACATTCCGTACCGTTCACTGGTTCCGCGGAAAATCGAAGGCCTCGTTTTGTCCGGCCGGTGCATCTCCTGCGAGCAGGGCCCGTTCCAGTCGGCGCGGTCCATGGCCCCCGCTATGGCTGTCGGCCACGCTTCCGGGTGCGCCGCCGCGCTGGCCGCGACCACCGGGGTGCCGCCCCGGAAGCTGAATGTAAAGACGCTACAGAAGCTGCTGCTGAACCAGAAGGCGGAGCTGCGCATCTGATTTGGAGGACTACAATGCCTCTCTTTCAAGCTAAGAATCGGCTGGGAATCCTGCCGGCAATCTTGTTCGCCGGCGTCCTCGCCGCCCAGGGCCTGCCCGATACCCCCGCCAACCGTGCCGCCGCCGCGCAACGCTACCTCAAGGCGGTGCCTCCTTCGGAGCTAGTCGCGGATACTCTTGAACGCGTGGCTTCGCAAGTGCCCGAAGACCGGCGCGAGGAGTTCAAGAAGGCGCTGGCCAAGGTGGTCAAGTCGGAGCGCATCGAAAAGCTCACGCGGGAGGCGCTGATCAAGCACTTCACCGTCAGGGAGATCAATGCGCTCACAGCATTTTACGGTTCGCCGGAGGGCCGCTCGATCACCAAGAAGTTCGGCGCCTACCTCGCCGACGTCATGCCCGCGATGCAGCAAGAGCTGTCCAACGCCATCGAAGAGATCCACAAAGAGATTCAGTAAGGAATCTCTTTACAGCTTGTCCGGCGAGGATCCCCTGGGCGCCACGACGATGTTCTCGCCTTTGCGGCTCTGGAATGCCAGCAGGGAGCCCTTCAGCTCTTCCGATTGCTTCCCGTCGCGGTACAGGGTCACCCCGCTCTCTCCCCAGGGATTGCGCAGCCGGCATTCCCCGCCGGCTTGGGACAAGAGTTCGACAAACCGGACCTGGCCCTTTCTCATCGCTGACGTCACCAGAAACGCGCCCCGCGCCAGCAAGGTGAACTCGGCGTCCCATTCCTTGGGCCACGCGCCGAACAGATGGATGATGGGATCTTGGCCCGGCGCTGGCGGCGAACTCTGGAGCAGCGCTGCATGCAGACCCGAAGCCGCTCTCCCCAGCCGCTGGCAATCGTTGGCTCCGGGGCCTTCCCGCAGCGTCATCCGATTTCGGAGCACGCCCGACTGGCCGCTACCGGCCCAGTCGACGAAGTCCCCTTTCGGATTGAGACACCGGATCTGGTTGGGCAGAATGATCTTTACGTCGCCGGCGCGCCCAAGGTGAGCCGCTGCCATCGAGATCCGGCTCAGGACGCCGATGTGGCTCGTTTCAGTGAGGGCCCGAGCCTCTCCGATGTTGTACGTCGCATTCGCGACGCTGACCAGCTCCTTATTCTCTGTTTCGAGCGTGCATAGGTCGTAGTTGACGGCGGGACTCAGGCCTTCGTGTGCCGAACGGGACGGCCGCCCCGCGTTTCCCCGCCTGGCGGGTGGGACGGCGCTCACCCATAACAACGGCTCATCCGGTTTGCGTTGGTTCACCGTCTCGTTTGTCGGGATTGGCGCCAAATTCTCGAGGAACTCCCGCCAGACCGGCCGCATGTCGGCGTCCACACCCAAAATCTCCGAGGCACGCAACAGGACAGGGGTGATCCCATGCATGGCCGACATCTCCTCGTGGGTGTCCTGCGCATCCCAGACCGGTTCGTGGTTGTTCACGTGATAGATGTGGTACTTGCCATCGGCTTCCTTCCGGAGGTTCGGGAAGTTGCGGTAGAGCTCTACCGCGCCCCTGAGCATGGGATAGGCCCGGTCGCGCAACCATGCCTGGTCTTTGGTGTACTGGTAGCGCAGCCAGAATAGGAAGGCGATCTTGGCAGTGGTCGCCATGATGTGGCTGACATGGCCGAACGGGCCGGCCCCTTTGTCCGGGGAGACATACCTGCCCTCCACCCATTTCCCGTTGGCCTGGAAGTTCCAGCGGGAGCTCTGCCCATTCTTGGTGGCGGCCAGCTCCATGAACTTGAGTGACCGCTGCTCCCAAGGTTTACGCGTCAGATAAAGCTCACGCATTTCGGCGGCGATATCGTCGGGAAGCTTCTCGACACCGTCGAAGAACACCGTCTCCGGAATCCATATTCCTTGCGACCCCCACTGTTGGCGAGCGGCCAGTGCGCAGGAGTCGTACATTCCGCTGTACATCGCGAACACCGGATCCATCAACTCCAGGCGGTTTGCCGGTTCAAAGCCGTTGTAGTAATGGCTGGTGTTCGCCCACCAATGTTGCGCGCCCCAGGTGCGCATGTCGCCGTTGGTGAACCAGAGCATGCCGCCGAACCTGGGCGGATAAGCGCCACGGCTGGTGGAGCCCATCACGTACAGGAAGTATGTGTAATGCTGCTCGACGTAATCAGCCACACCGTCGGCGCTGGTGAGGTGGACGAATCCCCTCCGCCAGAACTCCTGCCACCAGGACTGGTTGGCGGCCAACAATCCCTCGAAACCTTTCGCCGCGGCCGCATCCAGTTCCTTCAGCGCCAGCGCCGCCACGTCCTGCTTCGGATCGAAGCTTGCCGCGCTGGCGATCAGGACCGTGAAACGCCCCTGGCCGGGCGCGGCCGACAGCCGCACCGTCGAGTCGCTGACATACTTCGCTTTCGCTTTGCGCCCCACCACCCCGATCACCACAGCCGAGGCATCGTAGTGGCCGCCCTCCCGGAACTCCTGGCTGAGAACGATGCGGCCGTCGCGGATGTCGAGCCTGGAAGCGGCGGTGTGGCTGCGCGTCCGTACCATGACCGTGTGCTTACTGGTCAACTCCCAGTTCTGCCCCTGGTGATACTCGACGCCGTAGCGCAGCATCCTGAGGTCGATATTGATGGGTCCAGCTGTATTCCTGCGATCGTCGATCTCCACCGCCATAACGTCGCGCTCATGCCAGGCCAGGACGCGGGCCGTTACCCCCTGGCCGGCGGCGGTCATCAGGGCGTCGTAGACCGACATGTGCTGCCGGAACGCCGGGCCGGCAAACACGTCCTCTCCGAAATCCACAAAATCGATGTCCACAGCGCCGCAGGTGCTGGCATAGTCCGTGTGCCTGACCGGAAAGCTGTTTGTTGCACAACTGATCGGATAGACGTCCACGCGGTTGATCTGAAACTTCAGCGCCGAGGGCGAAGTCCAGACCAGGCTGCCCATCCGGCCGTTGCCAACCGGCATGCCTTCTTCGCTGCGAGAGACAGGCGTCTCGTAGGTCAGATCCGCGCGCGAGACCAGCCGCCGAGGGTCCGGCTTGAGGATCGTGGACACGCCGGCGAGGCCGGGCGCGGAGCTGGCAGGAGCGGCCTGGGAGGGATCGACGCCGGCCGCCAGGCCGGAAACGGAAAGACCGGCCGCGAGAAAACCCCGCCGCGAAAACGGCGCTGAGACAGAACTATCGTCTTTCATCTTGGAACCTCTCCACGGAAATCTACCATTTTAGGGCGGCCGGCCACCCGTTGCCTCGGGGATGGCCGGCCGAGCGTGTTTGATGAGCTGCGGCTATTTCTGCGGCAGGGCGAATACGTAGTAACCCTGCGCCTCGGGCGGGCCTCGCCGGAAGACCGGGCCTTCCCTCGTCACCCGGTTCGAGGCGAGGAAATAGGCTACATACTGGCGGCCGTTCACTTGATACACGGCCGGAATGCTCTGGGGGCCGGTGGGCATCAACCGTTCCCAGAGTGTTTTCCCGGTGTCCTTGTCGTAGGCGCGAATCGTGTGGTCGGCTTCCGTGCCCATGAAGATTAGACCGCCGGCCGTGACGACCGGGCCGTCCCTGGTGGGACGGAAGCTTCCAGTGTTGGTGATCCCCTTGGCGGCAAGACCAGGGGCAGTACCCAGCGGAATCCGCCACTTGATAGTGCCCTGGTTGAGATCGTAGGCTACCAGTTCCGACCACGGCGGAGCGATCGCGGGCTGGCCGTCGCTGGCCGTCCACATGTTTCCGAACTGGCCGAAGAAGCGGCGCGACTCGTTCGGCGGAATAGCGGCCGGCGCGCCGCGCTGCCCGCCGCCGCGGCGAGTGGCGGGCTCCGGCGGCGGTTCGGCGCCGGCGGCTGGGTTGGCCATATAGGCCAGCAGCGCGTCAATGAGCGCATTCGAAGGCGCGAGGCGGGAGTATCCGAATCCAGGCATGTTGCCTGTGCCTTCCCGGATGACGGTTCTCAAGAGCTCCGGGTTGCGCTGCTTGATGGACTTCACACCGTCCTCGCCGACGCCGTGACAGGATTCACAGCGCTCGGCCCAGACGACATGGCCCTGCTGCGCGGGGGTACCCCCAGCGAAATCCCGCGTTATGCTCCGCTCGAACAACCTGTGGATCGTAGGTATGTTCTCGGCGCGCAAATACAACATGCCGGTCTCGGGGTCTCCCGCGGTACCTGCCCAATTGGTGCCGCCGAATTCGCCCGGCACCGAGATCTGGTCCCGATTGGTGGTCAACGGCGTGAAGATGCCCTCGTGGCGCGCAGCCAGGAAGATCTTGCGTAGAATCTCCCTCTCTTCCGGGGCAACGTGCGGGTTGATGTCGCCCACGGTCATCTTTTGTTTCGAGAACGCCGGCGGCTTGGTCGGGAAGGGTTGCGTCGGATAGGCTTCCTCACCCGGCACGTCGCTCTTTGGCACGGGCCGTTCCTCGATCGGCCAGAGAGGCTCGCCGGTCACCCGGTTGAACACGTAAAGCATCCCGGTCTTGGTGCCCATGGCCACAATGTCCACCTTCTTGCCATCGTGGTTCACCGTCAGAAGCTTGGGCTCATTGCAGTTGTCGTAATCCCAGAGATCGTGATGGATGGTCTGGAAATGCCACAGCCGCTTCCCCGTCCGCGCATCCAGCGCCAGCAGGCTGTTGGCAAACAGGTTGGCGCCATGCCGCCGGGCGCCATACAGATCGTAAGTCGCCGAACCCGTCGGAAAGTAGGCAATACCGCGTTTCTCGTCAATCGAAAAACTCGCCCAAACGTTCGCCCCGCCGGTGTTCTTGTAGGTGTCTGGCGGCCAAGTGTCATACCCGTACTCGCCGGGCAACGGAACGGTGTGGAAGGTCCAGACCAGCTTGCCGGTCAGCACGTCATAAGCCCGGATCCAACCCGGAGGATCATCGTAGCCCTCGCCGGGACACGAGCCCATGATGATCAGGTTCTCGAAGACGTGTCCGAGCATGCCGGGTTGAACACCGCGGACGAGCTTCGGATCGCGGTCGAGCCCTTCGCGCAGATCGACCTTGCCGTTCTTGCCGAACGAGGTGATCGGCTTGCCCGTGCGCATCTCGACCTGCTGAAGGTAGCCTCCGGCCGAGAAGATGACCCTGCGGTCAGAGCCGTCCCTGCTCTGCCACTGCGCGTAGCCGCGGAGGTTGAGCGTGCCCTCGTCCGGCTTGAAGGTCCAGATCTCTTTTCCGGTGGCGGCGTCCAACGCAACAAGAACCGTATTGTTGCTCGCGCCCACGAACATCATGTTGTCAACCACCAGCGGACTGAGCGAAAACGAGCCTCCGCCGCCCGGCGCCTTATAGGTCCAGACCAGTTCGAGCTGATTCACGTTGCTCTTGTTGATCTGTTTCAACGCCGAGTACTGCATCGAATCCAGCGAACCCCCAAAGGCGTCCCATGTGGTGTACGGCTGCTTTTTTTCCGCGGGTCGCTGCGCCCACAGGATGACAAAGCCGAGCAGCAGGGCAGCCAGCACGGCTCCTAACGGACGATAGTAAGTACGCATATCAGATCCTCAATTTCTGGCGCAGCCCCATCTCATCTTTGATTACTGGGTGCCAGTGGATTGGGCGTGGTGTCGGCTTCCATGTCGCCAACCAGGAATTGGAGGGCCGCAAACACGTGCCCCATGATCGGCTTGGACATCATCGTCTCCGGCATGTGCCCCATGGAGTTGTAGTAGACGCGGCCCTTGCCATACTTCTTGATCCAGGCCACCGCGAAGTCCTGGTCGGGTCGGACGTAGGTAGACTCACCGTCGCGGCCGGGTTGGAAGAGTCCCGGAGATTTGGAAGTGTCGAGGCTCAGCAGCACGTGTAACTTGTCGCGAGTGTAGAAGGCCGCATACCCGTCCTCACGGAAGATGTAGTACTCTTCTGCGTGCACCAGGCCGGTTCCGCCGAAGGCTTGGTTGATCGGGCTCCGCGGATCGTCCAGCTTGATGTAGGCCGGCTCGATCCGATGCGGACCGTCCATGACGGAAAACAGCTCGCCGATCTCGCGCCAGCTTCGGGAAACCCATCCCGATCCGTGCCACCCGGCCATGCCGCCGCCTTCGCGGACGTAGCGAAGCACGTTCTCCCGGATCGCGAAATCGGGGAACGACTCGCCCACGTTGTCATTTAGAAGAATGGCGTCCCATTCCTTGATCTTCGGCCAGGCGAGGTTGGCGAGGTCGTTGCTGAACACCGCCTCGAAGGCGCCCGTGTGCTTGGCCATGAGCTCGACGGCCAGATTGAAATGCGCGATGGTGTTGTGCGCTGAGTTGGCCACGCAGGCATCCATCACCAGGAGCTTCCGCGGCTTCTTCGGCGTGACGTAAGGCTGGCGAGGAATGGCGGCGTCGATCTTCGCCTTGACGTCCGCGGGCAGGTTGTCGCCCGAGCGAATCGCCATCGACTTCGAGGCGGCCACCACCCAGGCCGCAAGCGTCGGCTGAATCGTCGCTTCGAAGGCTTCGATGGTCAGCGGCAGTTCGATGTCCGGATCGAGCCCGCGAGCCATGTCCAGGGACAGGTACAGAGGCCTGATATCCAGCCGGTTCATCTCGGCGAAGAACTTCCCCATTTCCGCCGCGCCGGTGCCGATCAACGCGGCTTCGCCCTCCTCGCCGAGCCCGCTTCGGTCGCGCAGATACACCGCTTTCAGCCTGCCTTTGACCGTGGCCAGCCCGTCGACGGGCTTCACTCCGTTCTTCAGCCAGGCTCCGGTGTCCAGGGCGACCCCCATGTGCTCGCTGCGGCCCTGCAGCCCGGCCACCACGCTCTTCGGGTCCCCGCGAAGCGCCACGTCGACGCCGGTGTCGGCGGCGAGCTTATCGAGGTCGGCCAGATCCGATGATGCGGCCGTCGTGATGATTACCTTCGCGCCGAGTTGCTTGGCGAAGTCGAAGAGTTTCCGGCGGGAGGCAGCGTCGGCCGGAATCGCATCGACGCTGTAAGCCGCCACATCGACGGCTGCGGCACGCAAGTCCGCCATGATTACGACAAGCTCCTCCGCGGTAAGGTTGTAGTCCAGGTTCTTCGCGATTTGCGAACTGGCCCTCTGGGTGTTCGAGGCTTCAATCGAGGTTAGCCCCATCGCGTCGGCCCGAAACGCCGCATCGACGAAGTTCTGTCGGCGGTAAAGGGAAGCCGGAAACCCCGTCTCCCATTGCAGCAGGCGGTTGTTCCCGACCAATGTGCGGGTCCGCCAGGTAACGCGCCGAATGGCGTCCGGGGCCCGTTCCCGGGTGGACACCGGCGGCCTCGGCCCCCGGCCCCGCTGCGCCCACGCCGCCGCTGGAAGGAGAATGACGCCGGCGACAACCGCCACAATAGCCTTACGTATGCCTCTTTTCATGTGTTTGCGCAAGAGACCCACGCAGCCCAAAGTATTGGCCACGCATTTTTGGTGAAGGTTGCCTTTACCCCGCGATTTTCGTGCTTCCGATGCAGGTAATACGCGCGCCCTCGTGACGCGCGTATTACCTGGAAAGTCCCCTAGAACCTCACGCGCAGGCCCAGGCGGAACATCCGCTCGTCGATGCCTTCCCGGCCCATGCCGCCCTGTACCGACGTGATCGTCGCGAACGCTGAGTTGTTAACGTTGCCGTTGGGATTGGAGAAGTGCGGCGTGTTGCAGAGGTTGAAGGCGTCCGCCCGGAACTGGATCTGGTACCTCTCCCTCATGCGGAACTCGCGCGACAGGCCGGTATCGAAATTGACCACACCCGGCCCGAACAGGCGGTTGAAGCCGGCGGTGCCGAAGGCGGCGGTGGTCACCGGCGCGAAGGCCGTCGGATCGAACCAGTATTGGCCGGGGCCGGTACCGTGCAGCATGTCCACAGTCGGCCTTCACCTGGTTGGCGCGCTGCGTGTTGCCGGGGCGTTCAGCGAAGCGCCGTCGGCGGTCACGTTAAACGGCGAGCCGCTGTACATCGCCCAGAGTCCCTGGACCTGCCAGCCGCCAAGAATAGCACGGGCCGCGCCGCCGGTCGCCCACTTCTTTCCGGAGCCGAACGGCATCTGGTAGACCCACGACATGGTGAACATGTGGGTGCGGTTGGCGCCCCAGAAACGCCTTGTTCAGGTTCCGGTATTCCGGTATCTGGATGGCCGGGTTCTTGTCGCTCAGCGTGTCGCAGCACAGGGCCAGGGCCTTGGAGAAGGTGTAGGCGGCGTTCACCGAAAGCCCGTTGGCGAAACTGCGGCTCAGTTTCGTCTGGAGCCCGTCGTAGGAGTTGCGGCCGTAGTTCGTCATGATATTGGAACCCGCCGTACGGCCGTACTTCTTATTGAGCGCCAGGCTGGCGGTGCCGCCGCCGACGGTTCCGATGTTGAGGTTCATGGCCTGCAATTGCTTGATCTGCCGGGTGCCCACGTATCCGGCCTGCGCAATTAAGCCGAACGGCAGTTGCTTCTGCAAGCTGAAATTCCAGCTCTCGACGTAACCCATCTTGTAGTTCTTTTGCGGAACGTAGAAGCTCTGGGTCGCCGGATAGGGCTTGATCACCCCGGTGCTGATATCGGGGAAGACCGGCGCGGGTATGCCGTCCTTGAGCTTGCTCATGGGCTGTAACGAGTTGGGAGCGGCCGGCCAGGTGGCGGAGACCTGTTGTTCCGCAGAGCCGACAAAATCGCGCACCCACGCCAGGGGATTCGGGTCGAAGTTGATGCCGAAGCCGGTGCGGATCACGAAGGTCGGCCTGACCCGCCAGGCGATCCCCAGCCGCGGGCTGAAGTCCGTCTTGGGAACCGTCACGCCGCAATCCACCGGGGTGGAACCCAGGCCGCACAGGTACATGGCGTTGTTGTCCCAGTCGAAGATCTGGAATCCCCGGTTCGCGCCGCGGCCGAACGGCAGATAATCCCACCGCAAGCCGATGGAGGCCGTAAGGTTGCGCGTGACCTGCCACTGGTCGCGGACGTAGAGGCTGATCGCCTTCTGCCTGCTGGTGGCGCGGAATTCATCCTTCATGTAGCTGTTGGTGGCGCCGGTGGCGAGCCCCAGCAGGAACGTAGAGTAGCTGTTGAACTGGTTGGCAGCAGACCCGCCTTTGATGGTGGTCGGGCCGCCTGCAAACGAGAAAGATCCGCCGGCGGTGCTGCGCTCCCAGTTGTTATTGGCAATATTCATGAAATCGACGCCGAAGCGGATGGCGTGATTGCCCTTCGTCCAGCTCGCGTTGGCCACGTAGTCGGACGCCGGTCCGGTGTACATAACCGGTGAGTTGGCGTACTTTCCGAACGCGGTGTAGTTGCTGATGCTGAATGAGGGATAGCCGCCGTAGTAGCGCGTCGGCCCGTTGGTTCCGGGAAGTTTGAACAGGTCCTGGCCCAAATTCCCCTTATCCATGCTGACGGGATAGGCGAAGGTATTCAATCGGTTGTAGCCATAGTAGGCGTCCACGATGAACCGCGGCCCGAGCACGTACGTTCCCGACACGGTGTAGCTGAAGACCGTACCGCCCAGGTTGCCGTCGCGGGCGGCCGAACTGCTGACGCCCGCGCCGTTGTCTCCGAACAGCGCCGGGTTAATGCCCGCGTACTTGAAGATGCCCAGGCGGCCGGTCACGGTCATCTTTTCGGTGGCGTTCCAGTTCACCTTGCCGTCGAACTTGTGCCGGTTCACGCTGTAGGCGCCCGAGGCGTAGTAGTTGTTGGTCAGCCCCGGCTGGTTGGGCAGCGGAAAAAGCTGCTGGATCTTCAGCGCCGTGGGGTCGAGCCGGTCCGTCGGAATGATCTTGTTGGGGAACGCGGTCCTTCCGGAACCATCGGCATTGCCGGTCAGCGGATCGTAGATCTGCGAGCTTGAGGCGCGTCATATTGCCGGCGCGGATATCGGCCGTCGGAACCGTGGTGTATTGGGCGGCGTTCTGCCGGATGAACTGGCCGTCGTAGCTGCCGAAATAGAACAGCTTGTCCTTCTTGATGGGGCCGCCGAAGGTGCCGCCGAGCTGGTTGTCGATGTTCTTCGGTTTGCGCTGTCCCACGGGCAGTGACCAGGGCTTGGCCTTCAACTGGTTGTCCTGGTGGTATTCGAAAAGCGAGCCGTGGATCTGGTTGGACCCGCTCTTCAACTGCACGTTGATGGAAGCGCCGCCGGCCAGGCCCTGATCCGCGTCCATGCTGCTGGTGACGACGGTGACGGTCTCGATGGCTTCCAGGGCCGGCACGTAACCGCTGAGGTGGGACATCCAGGAGTTGATGGCGTTGGCGCCTTCAATACGCGTGCTGTTGGAGCCGTTGGTGGTTCCGTTTACGCTGAATTGTTGGCCGCGCGTGGGGTTGGAGGCCAGCGAGCCGGAACTGCTGGGGGGCGACACGCCGGGCACCGTGACCAGCAGGTTCTGGTAGTTCCGGTTCACGGGCACCGGCACTTCATCCAGATCCTTGGTCGCGATTTCGGTGCGCACCTCGCCCTTATCGGTTTGCAGGGCGATCACTTGTGCGGACACCTGGACGCTCTCCGCCATGGATCCGACCCTCAGGGCGGCGTCCACGCGGGCCGCGTTGTTGACCGTGACCGCAACTTCGTTTTGGATAAACGTCTCGAATCCTTGCTGGGTGACGGTCACGGTATAGGTGCCGCTCAGCAGGGTGGGGAAGTTGTAGGCGCCGGTCTCGCTGGTGGTCGTTTGCCTCGCCTGGTTGGTTTCGATTCGAACGACCTTGACGGTCGCTCCGGGGACCGAAGCCCCACTGGCGTCCGTGACGGTCCCGAGAATGGAACCATAAAGTGATTGCGCCTGTGCCTGCGGCGCGCCCGACAACATGCACAGCGTCACGATTAGGATGGCTGCGATGCAGTCCTGTATTCTTCTGGTTGTCATAGTCTTACCTCCGGCTATTATTGACCCGTCTGAAGGTTTATACACCCTAGGACTGCGCAAGTCAACGCCACCCCAGTCTGGGATTTAGCCTCCCGACATCTTGTGCCCCCGGGGGAAACTACCCCCAGCCTGCAGTATGCCGCTTTACTTTTTCCCAAACTGGCTTTAGGATGTAGGTATCCCCCGAGCCGCCGCCGAGGCGTGCGGAAACTCTGAGCCACGAAAGAGAGTAGACGCTTTGCTGAGACTAAAGCGGGTGGAGCTGCAAGGGTTCAAGTCGTTCTGTGACCGCACCGAGCTCCGATTCAACGGCAACGGGATCACGGCCATCGTAGGCCCCAACGGTTGCGGCAAGTCCAACCTGAGCGACGCGATTAGCTGGGTGCTGGGCGAGCAGTCCGCCAAGTCCTTGCGCGGAAGCCGGATGGAAGATGTGATCTTCGCCGGCACGCGTGACCGCAAGCCCTTGGGCATGGCCTCGGTCACCATGACCCTGGTCGACCCCGAAGTCCAGGCGCGGCTGATCCATAGCGTCGCCAAGCCCAATGGGGCCGCCAATGGGACCAACGGCACCAACGGCGTCAATGGCACCACAGCCCACCACGAAGCTGCGGGCGATTCCTTTGGAAAGCCGGGGGAGGTCACCATCACCCGCCGCCTGTACCGCTCCGGCGAGAGCGAGTACCTGGTCGATGGCCGCGTGGCGCGTTTGCGGGATATTCAGGACATCTTCATGGGCACCGGCCTGGGCCCCGAATGCTACGCCATCATCGAGCAGGGACGCATTGGGCAGATTCTGAGCTCCCGCCCACAGGACCGCCGGTCCGTGATCGAAGAGGCCGCCGGCATCACCAAGTTCAAGACCCGAAAGCGGCTGGCGGAGGCCAAGCTGGAGGGCGCCAAGCAAAATCTGTCCCGCGTCTTCGACATCCTGGAGGAGGTCAGCCGCCAGGTGAATTCCCTGAAACGGCAGGCCTCCAAGGCCCGCCGCTTCGAGGAACTGCGGGCGGAGATCAACGTCCAGTTGCGGCGCCTGCTGGCCGGCCGCTACCGCCTCCTGGAGCGCGAGGCCGCCAAAGCCGCCTTGGAACTGAACCTGGCCTCCACCGCCGTCCAGGGTTTGTCCACCGAGGTTTCCGAGAAGGAAGCGGAGCATGCCCGCTCTGCAAGCCGAGGGATACCTCAAAGAGAGCGAGCTCACCGAAGCCCGCCGCGTGCTGGCGGAGCTGAGATTGGAGGCCGAGCGTACCAGGGGTCGGCTGGAGAGCCAGGCCCAGCAGATCACCGCCGCCGAGACGCGCATCACCCAGGGCGAAACGGAGTCGCTGCAGCTCGGCGAACGCCTTACCGGCTGCAACTCCGAGCTGAGCGCCCAGGCCGCGCGCGTGCAGAACCTGGAACTGGAAGTGGGCTCCGCCCGGACGCGCCTGGCCGCCAAGGCCGGCGAGCGGGATGGGCTGCAGCAGACCTTGCGCGGGAGCGAGCAGCACATCGAGTCCTGCCGGCAGCGGGTTTTGCGGCTGCTGGGTGAAGCTTCCACGCTGAAGAACCAGTTCGCGCAGATCAACGAGTACATGGCGGGCATCCAGCGCGAAACGGAAAAGGCCCAAAAGGAGGAGCAGACGGCGCACTCGGACATCGAGTGGCTGGCCGCCTCCCGGCAGGATCTCTCCCAGCGCATGGCCGCCCGCCAGGTGGAACTTGAGTCGGTCGCGGCCCAAAAGCAGCAGTCCGAGCGGGAACTCGCCGATCATCGCGCCAGGGCGGTCGACGTCCGGCAGCGCTTGGATGGCATGCGGTCCGACTTCTCCAGAATCAAGGCCCGTAAGGATTCGCTCGAAGAGATCCTCTCGCACCGCGCCTATACCACCGAGGCCGTGAAGCGCCTCTTCACCACCATCGACCAGGGAGAAGCCGGCGGATTGCGGCCCTCGGGCGTGCTCGCCGATTTCGTGGAGGTCGTCCCCGCGCACGAGCGGGTCGCCGAGGAGTTTCTGCACGACGAACTGGAATACGTCGTCGTCGAGAACTGGGCGCAAGCCGAGCAGGGCATCAACCTGTTACGCACGGAGTTGCAGGGGCGCGCCACCTTCCTGGTACACCCGGAGAAAGGGCCCGGCTGGGAGGACCTTCGCTCGCTGGAGCCGCCGATCGGCCCCGAAACCGGCATCGTGGCCCGGCTGAGCGATGTTCTCCACATGACCAACGGCCTGACGCACGCTCCGGCCGAACTGCTGCCCAGGCTGGCGCGCTGTTTCATTGCCGAGGACCGCGCTTCCGCCCAGAGGCTGGCGTCGCAGTACCCGGCGTTCTACTTCCTGGCGCCCGACGGGGTCTGCTACTCCGGCTATTCGATCAGCGGGGGCAAAAAGACCGGCAGCGGCCCGCTGGCCTTGAAGCGTGAACTGCGGGAACTGCTGACTTCGGTTAAGACAAAACAAGCGGAAATCGATTCCACCGCGGCTGAACTCGAGGCACTGGACCAGGAAGTCGCCCGGCTTGAACAGGACGTGGAACGTCTCCGCGCGCTCCAGCAAAGTCAGGAAAAAGAAGCTTTGGCCCTGGAGCACGAAATCCGCAAGCTGGCGGACGAAAGCAAGAAGGCGGAGTCGCGGCTGGCGGTGGCGCGCGTCGAGCTGACGCGGCTCGGGCGGGAGAAGGAGCGCGCCGAAGCGCAGCGCTCGGCCGCCGAGCAAGGCATTGCGGACAAGGACCGGCAGCGCCTCGATGAGGAGCGCGCCCTGGAGGCTGCCCGCGAGCAAGTTCAGGGGTTGCAGACCAATATTTCCAGGTTGACGGAGGAGCACGCCGCCTCGCGCGCGGAACTGGCCGGCCTGGAGGAACGCAGCCGGTCGGAGCAGGCGGCCCGAAGCCGTCTGGAGTCGCAGTTGCGTGAGATCCAACGGCGCCTGGCGGCGCTTTCGGGCGAACTGGAACGGCTGGCTTTGGAGCGTACCCGCTTGCTCTCGGATAACATCGATCTGGATCAACGCGCGACCTCTTTGGCGGACAGATCGTTCAGGCCGAGGCCGCCGTGGCCAGGCTGGCCTCCGAGGAGACCGGGCTGCGCGAGGTTTTGGCTGCGCTGGAGGTGTCCCTGAAGGCCATGCGGCTCCAGCTTCAGGAAGCGCAGGCACAGCGCGCGCAAATCGAGCTGGAACTGGTCAAGCGCCAGGCCGAGCTGAAGTTCCTGGACGAGACCAGCTCAAAGGAACTGAACGCGCCCATTGCCGAGGTTGCCGGGGCGGAAGAAACCGTTCCGGATGAGATTGAGATCGCCGAGATTCAGCAGAAGTATGAGGAAGTCAAGGCCCGGATCGATGCGCTGGGGCCGGTGAACCCGCAAGCCCTGGAGGAATATCAGGAGGCCCAACAGCGCTACGACTTCCTCAATACTCAGCGGCAAGACCTGCTCGATTCCATCCGCGACACCGAGAAAGCCATCCAGGAGATCGACGTCGAGACGCGCCGCCGCTTCACGGAGGCAATGGGAGCGTTCAGCTCCTTTGAGCTGGTCTCGTCCAGGAACTTCAGCTCGGCCTGGCGCTTGACCAGTTTCAGCTCCGATTTGCGCGCGCTGTGCCTGCGCTTCCTGGAAGACTGGAGCCGCATGGCCTTCCAGGGACACCTCCAACGCAGCCAAAACCTCGCGCAACCCGGTCTCCTCGGAAGCCAGCCGGGCCACGGCGGCCTCGGCCTGAACGATCTGCTCCGCCAAAGAGGTCGCGCGTTGATCCAGATCGATGTTATCCGAGGGAGCAAGCGGGTACGGTCCAAAGCCCAGCCATTCCCAGTTCGCCCGAAAGCGCCGCCAGGCGCCGTTGGATCTCACGCAACTGCGACTCCAGACGGCTTTGGGCCGCCTGCTCCGACCGGCTGCGTTCCTCCAGGCCGGCCAGTTCCGCGCGCGAGGCGGCGTGCTCCTCCGTCAACCTGGAAATATTGGTCTGCAACCCCTGAACTTGCTCGCGGGCAGCCTCCAGGGCGCGCTCCTCATCGAGGCGCTGCCGGTCCTTGGTCCGCAATGCCCTTGCTCGGCGGCCGAGCGCTGCGCTTGGGCGCGCTCCCTTCTCCCGCCCGAGCCACGTCGAGCTCGACGCCGCGCCACCGCCAGCCGCCAGACTCCCGCCTTCTTACTTTCGTCCGCCAGCTTGCGGATTTCGTGCTCCAGGGCCAAAAGCTATCCTTTTCCTGACTTTGCTGGATTGCAGCGGAGACGTTCCCCGTCCTGTTCAAGCCGGGCGACTTCTCTCGTCCGGTGCCCCGAGTTCAGCCGCGGTGGAATCGATTTCCGCTTGTGGTTTGTCTTGGACCGAAGTGAGCAGTTCCCGCAGTTTCGCGCTTCCCGCGCAGCGGGCCGCTGCCGCTCTTTATTGCCCCCCGCTGATCCAGGCCGAGTAGCAGACACCGTCGGGCCCCAGGAAGTAGAACGCCGGGTACTGCGACGCCAGCCTCTGGGCGGAAGCGCGGTCCTCGGCAATGAAACAGCGCGCCAGCCTGAGGCGGTAATACATTTAGGGCCATTTTTTCCATTGGTCATGTGGAGAACATCGCTCAGCCGGGCCACGATGCCGGTTTCGGGGCCGATCGGCGGCTCCAGCGAGCGAAGGTCCCCCAGCCGGGCCCTTCTCCGGGTGTACCAGGAAAGTGGCGCGCCCCTGCAACTCCGTGGGTAACAGGTTGATGCCCTGCTCGGCTTGCGCCCAGTTCTCGACGACCACGTATTCCAGCTCGTCGTGCAGAACTCCTCGGCCGACCGCTCGTGCGCGGAACGACCTCCACGAAATCGGCGAGCACGCCCGAGGGCCGCAATCGCCGGCTTCTCCCTGGTCGATGGTGGTGAAGAGGCGCTTCACGGCCTCGGTGGTATAGGCGCGGTGCGAGAGGATCTCTTCGAGCGAATCCTTACGGGCCTTGATTCTGGAGAAGTCGGACCGCATGCCATCCAAGCGCTGCCGGAAGTCGACCGCCCTGGCGCGATCATCGGCGAGTTCCCGCTCGTACTGCTGCTTTTGGGCCGCGACCGACTCCAGTTCCACCTGGCGAGCGGCCATGCGCTGGGAGAGATCCTGCCGGGAAGCGGCCGGCCACTCGATGTCCGAGTGCGCCGTCTGCTCCTCCTTTTGGGCCTTTTCCGTTTCGCGCTGGATGCCGCCATGTACTCCTGATCTGCGCGGACTGGTTCTTCAGCGTGGAAGCTTACCCAGCAGCCGCAAAACCCGCTGCCGGCAGGATTCGATGTGCTGCTCGCTCCCGCGCAAGGTCTGCTGCAGCCCATCTCGCTCGCCGGCCTTCCGGCCAGGCGCGTCCGGGCGGCCCCCACTTCCCGTTCCAGGTCCTGCACGCGCGCGGCCTGGGCGATGGACTCGGAGTTACAGCCGGTAAGGCGCTCGCCGAGCTGCAGCGACTCCGTTTCGCCCTAGGTGATGCGCGTCTCGAGCGGCGGTGATCTGCTGGGCCTGGCTCTCAGCCGACCCCTGGTACGCTCCGCCTCCAATCTCAGCTCCGCCAGCACGCGGCCGGCTTCGGTGAGCCGCTCTCTTTGAGGTATCCCTCGGCTTGCAGACGGGCATGCTCCGCTTCCTTCCCGGAGACCTCGGTGGACAAGCCCTGGACAGCGGTGGAGGCCAGGTTCAGTTCCAAGGCGGCTTTGGCGGCGTCGCGCTCCAGGAGGCGGTAGCGGCCGGCGAGCAGGCGCCGCAACCGGACTTTGATCTCCGCCCGCAGTTCCTCATAGCGGCGGGCCTTGGAGGCCTGCCGTTTTAGGGAATTCACCTGGCGGGGACCTCGTCCAGGATGTCGAAGACCCGGGACAGATTTTGCTTGCGCCCTCCAGCTTGGCCTCCGCCAGCCGCTTTCGGGTCTTGAACTTGGTGATGCCGGCGGCCTCTTCGATCACCGACCGGCGGTCCTGCGGGCGGGAGCTCAGGATCTGGCCGATGCGCCCCTGCTCGATGATGGCGTAGCATTCGGGGCCCAGGCCGGTGCCCATGAAGATGTCCTGAATATCCCGCAACCGCGCCGGGCGGCCATCGATGAGGTACTCGCTCTCGCCGGAGCGGAACAGGCGGCGGGTGATGGTGACCTCCCCCGGCTTTCCAAAGGAATCGCCCGCAGCTTCGTGGTGGGCCGTGGCGCCGTTGGCGCCGTTGGTGCCGTTGGTCCCATTGGCGGCCCCGTTGGGCTTGGCGACGCTATGGTCGCCGCGCCTGGACTCCGGGGTCCACCAGGGTCATGGTGACCGAGGCCATGCCCAAGGGCTTGCGGTCACGCGTGCCGGCGAAGATCACATCCTCCATCCGGCTTCCGCGCAAGGACTTGGCGGACTGCTCCCCCAGCACCCAGCTAATCGCGTCGCTCAGGTTGGACTTGCCACAACCGTTGGGGCCTACGATGGCCGCGATCCCGTTGCCGTTGAATCGGAGCTCTGTGCGGTCACAGAACGACTTGAACCCTTGCAGCTCCACCCGCTTTAGTCTCAGCAAAGCGTCTACTCTCTTTCGTGGCTCAGAGTTTCCGCACGCCTCGGCGGCGGCTGGGGGATACCTACATCCTAAAGCCAGTTTGGGAAAAAGTAAAGCGGCATACTGCAGGCGGGGGTAGTTTCCCCCGGGGGCACAAGATGTCGCGAGGTAAATCCCAGACTGGGGTGGTGTTGACTTGCGCAGTCCCAGGGTGTATAAACCTTCAGACGGGTCAATAATAGCCGGAGGTAAGGACTATGACAGCCAGAAGAATACACTACTGCATCGCAGCCATCCTAATCGTGACGCTGTGCATGATGTGGGGTGCACCGCAGGCACAGGCGCAATCACTATACGGTTCCATTCTCGGGACCGTTACGGACTCCAGCGGGGCTTCGGTCCCCGGAGCGACGGTCAAGGTCGTTCGAATCGAAACCAACCAGGCGAGGCAAACAACCACCAGCGAGACCGGCGCCTACAACTTCCCCACCCTGCTGAGCGGCACCTATACCGTGACCGTCACCCAGCAAGGGTTCGAGACGTTTATCCAAAATGAAGTTGCAGTCACGGTCAACAATGCGGCCCGCGTGGACGCCTCCCTGAAGGTCGGATCCATGGCGGAGACCGTCCAGGTTTCCGCACAAGTGGTCACCCTGCAAACCGATAAGGGCGAGGTGCGCACCGAAATCGCGACCAAGGATCTGGATGAAGTGCCGGTGCCCGTGAACCGGAACTACCAGAACCTGCTGGTCACGGTGCCCGGCGTGTCGCCCCCCAGCAGTTCCGGCTCGCTTGCCTCCAACCCTACGCGCGGCCAACAATTCAGCGTAAACGGAACCACCAACG
The DNA here is from genome assembly GCA_963744775.1 of Bryobacterales bacterium. Classification (GTDB taxonomy): domain Bacteria; phylum Acidobacteriota; class Terriglobia; order Bryobacterales; family Bryobacteraceae; genus CAVUVG01. Next base: position 18,592 of record CAVUVG010000018.1, on the reverse strand, counting down.
GCTCCAACAGCACGCGTATTGAAGGCGCCACGCCATCAACTCCTGGATGTCCCACCTCAGCGGTTACGTGCCGGCCCTGGAAGCCATCGAGACCGTCACCGTCGTCACCAGCAGCATGGACGCGGATCAGGGCCTGGCCGGCGGCGCTTCCATCAACGTGCAGTTGAAAAGCGGGTCCAACCAGATCCACGGCTCGCTTTTCGAATACCACCAGGACAACCAGTTGAAGGCCAAGCCCTGGTCCCTGCCCGTGGGACAGCGCAAACCGAAGAACATCGACAACCAGCTCGGCGGCACCTTCGGCGGTCCCATCAAAAAGGACAAGCTGTTCTATTTCGGCAGCTACGACGGCCAGTTCATCCGGCAGAACGCGGCCCAATACACCACGGTTCCGACGGCCGATATCCGCGCCGGCAACATGACCGCCTCAAGCTCGCAGATCTACGATCCGCTGACCGGCAACGCCGATGGTTCCGGAAGGACCCCTTTCGCTAACAAGATCATTCCGACGGACCGGCTCGACTCCACGGCGCTGAAGATCCAGCAACTTCTTCCGCTGCCCAACCAGCCGGGGCTGACCGACAACTACTACGCCTCGGGCGCCTATAGCGTGAACCGGCACAAGTTCGACGGCAAGATCAACTGGAACGCCACCGAAAAGCTGACCGTGACCGGCCGCCTGGGCATCTTCAAGTATGCGGGCATTAATCCGGCGCTGTTCGGAGACAACGGCGCGGGCGTCAGCAGTTCGGCCGCTCGCGACGGCAACCTAGGCGGCACGGTCTACAGCTACACCGTTTCGGGGACGTATGTGTTGGGGCCGCGATTCATCGTGGACGCCTACTATGGCTACAACCGGTTGAACACCTTTGCCTATCCCGTCAGCATGGATAAAGGGAACCTGGGCCAGGACTTGTACAAGCTACCCGGAACCAACGGGCCGTCACGTTTTTACGGCGGCTATCCCTCATTCAGCGTCAGCAACTACACCGCGTTCGGCAAGTACTCCAACTCGCCGGTTATGTATACCGGCCCGGCTTCCGACTACGTGGCCAATGCAAGCTGGACCAAGGGCAGTCACGCGATCCGCTTCGGCGTCGATTTCATGAATATCGCCAACAACAACTGGGAGCTCGGCACCGCCGGCGGATCTTTCTCGTTCGCAGGCGGCCCGACCACCCTCAAAGGCGGATCTGCCGCCAACCAGTTCAACAGCTACTCTACGTTCCTGCTGGGGCTCACCACTGGCGCCACCAACAACTTCAGCAAGGATGACGCCCGCTCCACCGGCAGGCAAAAGGCGATCAGCCTCTACGTCCGCGACCAGTGGCAGGTCACCCGCAACCTGACGGCCTCCATTGGCTTGCGGTGGGATTACCTGCCGTTCGGCCGCGGCGCGGGCCGCGGATTCCGGACTTTCGATTGGGACACCAACACCATGTACCTGTGCGGCCTGGGTTCCACCCCGGTGGATTGCGGCGTAACGGTTCCCAAGACGGACTTCAGCCCGCGGCTGGGAATCGCCTGGCGGGTCAGGCCGACCTTCGTGATCCGCACCGGCTTCGGCATCAACTTCGACCCGAATCCCCTGGCATGGGTGCGCGATTTTGTGGGCTCCGCGGAACAACAGGCCTCCGCCGACTGGCCGGCCGCTCCCAACTCGTACCAACCCCTGAGCAAGCTCAAGGACGGCATACCGGCGGTGGTCTTCCCCGATATCAGCAGTGGGGTGATCAGTCCCTTTCCGGCGACCCAGAGCTTCTACGTTCCGCAAAAGAACTACAAGATGGGTTACGTCGAGAGCTGGAATTTCAGCTTGCAGAAACAGCTGCCGCTCGGCTTGATCGCCCAGGCCGGATACGTGGGCACCAGGCAGATCAAGCAATTGCAGGCCATGAACCTCGACATCGGAACCGTCGGCGGCGGCACCGCCAGCCTGGCGCTCAATAAGAGGTACGGTCGTACGGCGGGTTCCAATATCATGACGAACTACGGCCGCAACTCCTACGACGGGCTCCAGACGAGACTGGGCCGCAGTTTTGCCAACGGGCTTTCGGTAAACGCCGCCTACACGTTCTCCAAAGCTTTGGCTCTGTGCTGCGACACGCTGAGCGACAAGAACCCGGCCATTCAGATCCCCGAATTCTGGAAGCTGAACAAGGCTTTCTGGGGCGCCAACCGCACCCACATGTTCACCATGTCGTGGGTCTACCAGATGCCCTTCGGCTCCGGAAAGAAGTGGGCGACCAGCGGCCCGGCCCGTGCTATCCTTGGCGGCTGGCAGGTCCAGGGACTCTGGGCGATGTACAGCGGCTCGCCGTTTAACGTCTCGGCCGATGGCGCTTCGCTGAACGCCTCCGGCAACACGCAACGCGCCAACCAGGTGAAGGCCACTGTGGACATGCTGCACGGTACCGGCCCCGGCCAATACTGGTTTGATCGGTCGGCCTTCGCGCCGGTGACCACCGCCGCCTTCGGCACCGCCGCTTCAACCGCCTGTTCGGGCCGGGTGTGGTCAATTTCGATACCGGCCTGTCGCGCGAGTTCCGCATGAGGGAGAGGTACCAGATCCAGTTCCGGGCGGACGCCTTCAACCTCTGCAACACGCCGCACTTCTCCAATCCCAACGGCAACGTTAACAACTCAGCGTTCGCGACCATCACCTCGGTGCAGGGCGGCATGGGCCGGGAAGGCATCGACGAGCGGATGTTCCGCCTGGGCCTGCGCGTGAGGTTCTAGGGGACTTTCCAGGTAATACGCGCGCCCCGTGGCGCGCGTATTACCTGCATCGGAAGCACGAAAATCGCGGGGTAAAGGCAACCCTCACCCAAAATGCGTGGCCAAACTTTGGCTGCGTGGTTCTCTTGCGCAAACACATGAAAAGAGGCATACGTAAGGCTATTGTGGCGGTTGTCGTCGGCGTCATTCTCCTTCCAGCCGCGGCGTGGGCGCAGCGGGGCCGGGGGCCGAGGCCGCCGGTGTCCACCCGGGAACGGGCCCCGGACGCCATTCGGCGCGTTACCTGGCGGACCCGCACATTGGTCGGGAACAACCGCCTACTGCAATGGGAGACGGGGTTTCCGGCTTCCCTTTACCGTCGACAGAACTTCGTCGATGCGGCGTTTCGGGCCGACGCGATGGGGCTAACCTCGATTGAGGCCTCGAACACCCAGAGGGCCAGTTCGCAAATCGCGAAGAACCTGGACTACAACCTTACCGCGGAGGAGCTTGTCGTAATCATGGCGGACTTGCGTGCCGCAGCCGTCGATGTGGCGGCTTACAGCGTCGATGCGATTCCGGCCGACGCTGCCTCCCGCCGGAAACTCTTCGAGTTCGCCAAGCAACTCGGCGCGAAGGTAATCATCACGACGGCCGCATCATCGGATCTGGCCGACCTCGATAAGCTCGCCGCCGACACCGGCGTCGACGTGGCGCTTCGCGGGGACCCGAAGAGCGTGGTGGCCGGGACTGCAGGGCCGCAGCGAGCGCATGGGGGTCGCCCTGGACACCGGAGCCTGGCTGAAGAACGGAGTGAAGCCCGTCGACGGGCTGGCCACGGTCAAAGGCAGGCTGAAAGCGGTGTATCTGCGCGACCGGAGCGGGCTCGGCGAGGAGGGTGAAGCCGCGTTGATCGGCACCGGCGCGGCGGAAATGGGGATGTTCTTCGCCGAGATGAACCGGCTGGATATCAGGCCTCTGTACCTGTCCCTGGACATGGCTCGCGGGCTCGATCCGGACATCGAACTGCCGCTGACCATCGAAGCCTTCGAAGCGACGATTCAGCCGACGCTTGCGGCCTGGGTGGTGGCCGCCTCGAAGTCGATGGCGATTCGCTCGGGCGACAACCTGCCCGCGGACGTCAAGGCGAAGATCGACGCCGCCATTCCTCGCCAGCCTTACGTCACGCCGAAGAAGCCGCGGAAGCTCCTGGTGATGGATGCCTGCGTGGCCAACTCAGCGCACAACACCATCGCGCATTTCAATCTGGCCGTCGAGCTTATGGCCAAGCACACGGGCGCCTTCGAGGCGGTGTTCAGCAACGACCTCGCCAACCTCGCCTGGCCGAAGATCAAGGAATGGGACGCCATTCTTCTGAATGACAACGTGGGCGAGTTGTTCCCCGATTTCGCGATCCGGGAGAACGTGCTTCGCTACGTCCGCGAAGGCGGCGGCATGGCCGGGTGGCACGGATCGGGATGGGTTTCCCGAAGCTGGCGCGAGATCGGCGAGCTGTTTTCCGTCATGGACGGTCCGCATCGGATCGAGCCGGCCTACATCAAGCTGGACGATCCGCGGAGCCCGATCAACCAAGCCTTCGGCGGAACCGGCCTGGTGCACGCAGAAGAGTACTACATCTTCCGTGAGGACGGGTATGCGGCCTTCTACACTCGCGACAAGTTACACGTGCTGCTGAGCCTCGACACTTCCAAATCTCCGGGACTCTTCCAACCCGGCCGCGACGGTGAGTCTACCTACGTCCGACCCGACCAGGACTTCGCGGTGGCCTGGATCAAGAAGTATGGCAAGGGCCGCGTCTACTACAACTCCATGGGGCACATGCCGGAGACGATGATGTCCAAGCCGATCATGGGGCACGTGTTTGCGGCCCTCCAATTCCTGGTTGGCGACATGGAAGCCGACACCACGCCCAATCCACTGGCACCCAGTAATCAAAGATGAGATGGGGCTGCGCCAGAAATTGAGGATCTGATATGCGTACTTACTATCGTCCGTTAGGAGCCGTGCTGGCTGCCCTGCTGCTCGGCTTTGTCATCCTGTGGGCGCAGCGACCCGCGGAAAAAAAGCAGCCGTACACCACATGGGACGCCTTTGGGGGTTCGCTGGATTCGATGCAGTACTCGGCGTTGAAACAGATCAACAAGAGCAACGTGAATCAGCTCGAACTGGTCTGGACCTATAAGGCGCCGGGCGGCGGAGGCTCGTTTTCGCTCAGTCCGCTGGTGGTTGACAACATGATCTTCGTGGGCGCGAGCAACAATACGGTTCTTGTTGCGTTGGACGCCGCCACCGGAAAAGAGATCTGGACCTTCAAGCCGGACGAGGGCACGCTCAACCTCCGCGGCTACGCGCAGTGGCAGAGCAGGGACGGCTCTGACCGCAGGGTCATCTTCTCGGCCGGAGGCTACCTTCAGCAGGTCGAGATGCGCACGGGCAAGCCGATCACCTCGTTCGGCAAGAACGGCAAGGTCGATCTGCGCGAAGGGCTCGACCGCGATCCGAAGCTCGTCCGCGGTGTTCAACCCGGCATGCTCGGACACGTCTTCGAGAACCTGATCATCATGGGCTCGTGTCCCGGCGAGGGCTACGATGATCCTCCGGGTTGGATCCGGGCTTATGACGTGCTGACCGGCAAGCTGGTCTGGACCTTCCACACCGTTCCGTTGCCCGGCGAGTACGGGTATGACACTTGGCCGCCGGACACCTACAAGAACACCGGCGGGGCGAACGTTTGGGCGAGTTTTTCGATTGACGAGAAACGCGGCATTGCCTACTTTCCGACGGGTTCGGCGACTTACGACTTGTATGGCGCCCGGCGGCATGGCGCCAACCTGTTTGCCAACAGCCTGCTGGCGCTGGATGCGCGGACGGGGAAGCGGCTGTGGCATTTCCAGACCATCCATCACGATCTCTGGGATTACGACAACTGCAATGAGCCCAAGCTTCTGACGGTGAACCACGATGGCAAGAAGGTGGACATTGTGGCCATGGGCACCAAGACCGGGATGCTTTACGTGTTCAACCGGGTGACCGGCGAGCCTCTCTGGCCGATCGAGGAACGGCCCGTGCCAAAGAGCGACGTGCCGGGTGAGGAAGCCTATCCGACGCAACCCTTCCCGACCAAGCCGCCGGCGTTCTCGAAGCAAAAGATGACCGTGGGTGACATCAACCCGCACGTTGCCCCGGAAGAGAGGGAGATTCTACGCAAGATCTTCCTGGCTGCGCGCCACGAGGGCATCTTCACGCCATTGACCACCAACCGGGACCAGATCTCGGTGCCGGGCGAATTTGGCGGCACCAATTGGGCAGGTACCGCGGGAGACCCCGAGACCGGCATGTTGTATTTGCGCGCCGAGAACATACCTACGATCCACAGGTTGTTCGAGCGGAGCATAACGCGGGATTTCGCTGGGGGTACCCCCGCGCAGCAGGGCCATGTCGTCTGGGCCGAGCGCTGTGAATCCTGTCACGGCGTCGGCGAGGACGGTGTGAAGTCCATCAAGCAGCGCAACCCGGAGCTCTTGAGAACCGTCATCCGGGAAGGCACAGGCAACATGCCTGGATTCGGATACTCCCGCCTCGCGCCTTCGAATGCGCTCATTGACGCGCTGCTGGCCTATATGGCCAACCCAGCCGCCGGCGCCGAACCGCCGCCGGAGCCCGCCACTCGCCGCGGCGGCGGGCAGCGCGGCGCGCCGGCCGCGATTCCGCCGAACGAGTCGCGCCGCTTCTTCGGCCAGTTCGGAAACATGTGGACGGCCAGCGACGGCCAGCCCGCGATCGCTCCGCCGTGGTCGGAACTGGTAGCCTACGATCTCAACCAGGGCACTATCAAGTGGCGGATTCCGCTGGGTACTGCCCCTGGTCTTGCCGCCAAGGGGATCACCAACACCGGAAGCTTCCGTCCCACCAGGGACGGCCCGGTCGTCACGGCCGGCGGTCTGATTTTCATGGGCACGGAAGCCGACCACACGATTCGCGCCTACGACAAGGACACCGGGAAAACACTCTGGGAACGGTTGATGCCCACCGGCCCCCAGAGCATTCCGGCCGTGTATCAAGTGAACGGCCGCCAGTATGTAGCCTATTTCCTCGCCTCGAACCGGGTGACGAGGGAAGGCCCGGTCTTCCGGCGAGGCCCGCCCGAAGCGCAGGGTTACTACGTATTCGCCCTGCCGCAGAAATAGCCGCAGCTCATCAGACACGCTCGGCCGGCCATCCCCCAGGGCAACGGGTGGCCGGCCGTCCTGAAATGGTAGATTTCCGTGGAGAGGTTCCAAGATGAAAGACGATAGTTCTGTCTCAGCGCCGTTTTCGCGGCGGGGTTTTCTCGCGGCCGGTCTTTCCGTTTCCGGCCTGGCGGCCGGCGTCGATCCCTCCCAGGCCGCTCCTGCCAGCTCCGCTCCCGGCCTCGCCGGCGTGTCGACGATCCTCAAGACGGACCCTCGGCGGCTGGTCTCGCGCGCGGATCTGACCTACGAGACGCCTGTCTCTCGCAGCGAAGAAGGCATGCCGGTTGGCAACGGCCGGATGGGCAGCCTGGTCTGGACTTCGCCCTCGGCGCTGAAGTTCCAGATCAACCGCGTGGACGTCTATCCGGTCAGTTGTACAACGAACAGCTTTCCGGTCAGGCACACGGACTATGCCAGCACCTGCGGCGCTGTGGACATCGATTTTGTGGATTTCGGAGAGGACGTGTTTGCCGGCCCGGCGTTCCGGCAGCACCTGTCGGTCTACGACGCCCTGATGACCGCCGCCGGCCAGGGAGTAACGGCCCGCGTCCTGGCCTGGCATGAGCGCGACGTGATGGCGGTGGAGATCGACGATCGCAGGAATACAGCTGGACCCATCAATATCGACCTCAGGATGCTGCGCTACGGCGTCGAGTATCACCAGGGGCAGAACTGGGAGTTGACCAGTAAGCACACGGTCATGGTGCGGACGCGCAGTCACACCGCCGCTTCCAGGCTCGACATCCGCGACGGCCGCATCGTTCTCAGCCAGGAGTTCCGGGAGGGCGACCACTACGATGCCTCGGCTGTGGTGATCGGGGTGGTGGGGCGGAAAGCGAAAGCGAAGTATGTCAGCGACTCGACGGTGCGGCTGTCGGCCGCGCCCGGCCAGGGGCGTTTCACGGTCCTGATCGCCAGCGCGGCAAGCTTCGATCCGAAGCAGGACGTGGCGGCGCTGGCGCTGAAGGAACTGGATGCGGCCGCGGCGAAAGGTTTCGAGGGATTGTTGGCCGCCAACCAGTCCTGGTGGCAGGAGTTCTGGCGGAGGGGATTCGTCCACCTCACCAGCGCCGACGGTGTGGCTGATTACGTCGAGCAGCATTACACATACTTCCTGTACGTGATGGGCTCCACCAGCCGTGGCGCTTATCCGCCCAGGTTCGGCGGCATGCTCTGGTTCACCAACGGCGACATGCGCACCTGGGGCGCGCAGCATTGGTGGGCGAACACCAGCCATTACTACAACGGCTTTGAACCGGCAAACCGCCTGGAGTTGATGGATCCGGTGTTCGCGATGTACAGCGGAATGTACGACTCCTGCGCCTTGGCCGCTCGCCAGCAGTGGGGGTCGCAAGGGATCTGGATTCCGGAGACGGTCTTCTTCGACGGTGTCGAGAAGCTTCCCGACGATATCGCCGCCGAAATGCGGGAGCTTTATCTGACGCGCAAACCTTGGGAGCAGCGGTCGCTCAAGTTCATGGAGCTGGCCGCCACCAAGAACGGGCAGAGCTCCCGTTGGAACTTCCAGGCCAATGGGAAATGGGTGGAGGGCAGGTATGTCTCCCCGGACAAAGGGGCCGGCCCGTTCGGCCATGTCAGCCACATCATGGCGACCACTGCCAAGATCGCCTTCCTATTCTGGCTGCGCTACCAGTACACCAATGACCAGGCCTGGCTGCGCGACCGGGCCTATCCCATGCTCAGGGGCGCGGTAGAGTTCTACCGCAACTTCCCGAACCTCCGGAAGGAAGCCGATGGCAAGTACCACATCTATCACGTGAACAACCACGAACCGGTCTGGGATGCGCAGGACACCCACGAGGAGATGTCGGCCATGCATGGGATCACCCCTGTCCTGTTGCGCGCCTCGGAGATTTTGGGTGTGGACGCCGACATGCGGCCGGTCTGGCGGGAGTTCCTCGAGAATTTGGCGCCAATTCCGACAAACGAGACGGTGAACCAACGCAAACCGGATGAGCCGTTGGTATGGGTGAGCGCCGTCCCACCCGCCAGGCGGGGAAACGCGGGGCGGCCGTCCCGTTCGGCACACGAAGGCCTGAGTCCCGCCGTCAACTACGACCTATGCACGCTCGAAACAGAGAATAAGGAGCTGGTCAGCGTCGCGAATGCGACGTACAACATCGGAGAGGCTCGGGCCCTCACTGAAACGAGCCACATCGGCGTCCTGAGCCGGATCTCGATGGCCGCGGCTCACCTCGGGCGCGCCGGCGACTTGAAGATCATTCTGCCCAACCAGATCCGGTGTCTCAATCCCAAAGGGGACTTCGTCGACTGGGCCGGTAGCGGCCAGTCGGGCGTGCTGCGAAATCGGATGACGCTGCGGGAAGGGCCAGGAGCCAACGATTGCCAGCGGCTGGGGAGAGCGGCTTCGGGTCTGCACACAGCGCTGTTGCAGAGTGTGCCGCCGGCGCCGGGCCAAGACCCCATCATCCATCTGTTCGGCGCGTGGCCCAAGGAGTGGGACGCCGAGTTCACCTTGCTGGCGCGGGGCGCCTTCCTGGTGACGTCAGCGATCAGAAAGGGCCAGGTCCGGTTTGTCGAGCTCTTGTCCCAAGCCGGCGGGGAATGCAGGTTGCGCAATCCCTGGGGAGAGAGCGGGGTGACCCTGTATCGCGACGGGAAGCGATCGGAAGAGTTGAAGGGCTCCCTGCTGGCGTTCCAGAGCCGCAAAGGCGAGAACATCGTCGTGGCGCCCAGGGGATCCTCGCCGGACAAGCTGTAGAGAGGTTCCTTACTGAATCTCTTTGTGGATCTCCTCGATGGCGTTGGACAGCTCTTCCTGCATCGCGGGCATGACGTCGGCGAGGTAGGCGCCGAACTTCCTGGTGATCGAGCGGCCCTCCGGCGAACCGTAAAATGCGGTAAGCGCGTTGATCTCCCTGACGGTGAAGTGCTTGATCAGCGCCTCCCGCGTTAGCTTTTCGATGCGCTCCGACTTGACCACCTTGGCCAGAGCCTTCTTGAACTCCTCGCGCCGGCCTTCGGGCACCTGCGAAGCCACGCGATCAAGGGTATCCGCAACCAGTTCCGACGGAGGCACCGCCTTGAGGTAGCGCTGCGCGGCGGCGGCACGGTTGGCGGGGGTATCGGGCAGGCCCTGGGCGGCGAGGACGCCGGCGAACAAGATCGCTGACAGGATTCCCAGCCGATTCTTAGCTCGAAATAGAGGCATTGTGGTCCTCCAGATCAGATGCGCAGTTCCGCCTTCTGGTTCAGCAGCAGCTTCTGCAGCGTCTTCACATTCAGCTTCCGGGGCGGCACCCCGGTGGTCGCGGCCAGCGCGGCGGCGCAACCGGAAGCGTGGCCGACAGCCATAGCGGGGGCCATGGACCGCGCCGATTGGAATGGGCCCTGCTCGCAGGAGATGCACCGGCCAGACAAAACGAGGCCTTCGATTTTCCTCGGAACCAGTGAACGGTACGGTATGTCGAACCCCTCGTGCTTGAAGAAGTAACGCTTTCCCCGGTAGCTCGGCATAGGATTCGAGCTGATGGCGATCACATCCGGGAACCGCACGCCATCTATCGCATCCTTCTCGGTCACGGTATACTCGCCGGAGATCCGCCGCGTCTCTCTCACCCCGATGTTGGTCGCAATGTCTAGCAGTGCAACCGACTGCATGCCGGGCTGAGTGCGCAACTCCTGAACCTGGTCCCACAACTTGAGACGGGTTTCCACTTCGGCCTTGGTGAGGTTTTCGACGTCTAGCCCGTCGCCGCCGAAGCCGGGGCCCCAACGCACCACGCGATCCCGTATCCTGATCCCGTTGAACGGGCCTTCTACGGCCGAGGGCACCCCCCCGAGCCGGTACATCAAGCTCATGGGCATGCGGTCGCCGGTTGCAGCGGGGCTCATGAACGGCGCGCCGGCGCGGGCCGCGATGTCTCCGTCGCCAGTGCAGTCAATCACGATATCGGCGGCAATCGCCTGGCGGCCGGACTTGGACTCCACGATGACACCCGTCACCCTATCCCCTTCGAGCATCGGCGCAGCGACCCAACTGTGCAGCCTCAACTTGACCCCCTCTTTCCGGATCAGGTTCAGCGAGGCGATCTTCGCCGCTTCCGGATCGAAAGGCACGGTGTAGGGAATGTCGCCCTTGGTGACGTCGTGCTTGAAGTTCCGTTCGTAGTTGTCCTGATCCGCCACACCGCCCAAGCGCACCAGTTCGGCGATGTATTCGGCCGGAATCCCTTTGACTGTCTGGAGCGCCTGGGGCTCGCGCTGGTTGCGGAAGCCGTTATAGCAGGTCATGAGCCCCGCGGTTCCGTTGCCGCCGAGAAAGGCGTAGCGCTCGATGAGCAGCGTGTTGGCCCCGCTGCGCGCGGCGGCGACGGCGGCGATCACCCCGCTGGGGCCTCCACCGGCCACGATCACCTGGTAACGCGCCACGATCGGCGTCTCAACCGTCTCACGATACTTGGCAGACCCTTGAAACGAACCCGCCGCCGCAGGAGCAGCAATGCCCGCCGCGATGAACTGACGTCTGGATGCATGAGCTCGCATGATATTCTTCCCCCGACTCAACGATCAGGTCGATTATACCGGACCGGTGGGGCCCCCGCCTCCTCCCCAGGAGGCGATTGGGACTACACTGAATGCTGGCAAGACAGCCAGGACAGGGACCCTGGCTGAGAGGAGTCATCACATGCATCGACGACATTTCCTAAAGTCTTTGGCCCTAGCTCCGGCCGCGGGCCTGGTTTGTATCCCGTGTGGGTTGACGACGGAAGCGCTCGCGCAGCAGCAGGGCGGCGTGCCGCAGCCCATTCCCTTCAAGCCCAGCGAAGGGGTCAACAGCCCCATGGGAGTGGGCAGGGGAATACACCCCGGAAGAGTGGCGTGGTCCCGCGATGCGAACGCGACGAGTTGGGATGGTGCGACAGGGCACTGGTGGGAGGATGCCTACACCGACCAGAAAACGGTGGACCGCATGACATCCCGGGTTCTCCAGAGCCTCACGGGCCGAAAGAGCGACAAGCAGGCGTGGGATGCCCTGTTCCGGAACTTCAACGAGACCCGCAAGCTGGGCAGCTCCGGATACCGCGCCGGGGAAAAGATTGCGATCAAGATCAACTGTAACCAGGACCGATCCCCCGAGTGGGGCACGTCGGCGCCCGCGGGACGGCCGGGCGGCCCTCCCAGGAAGCCGCTGAACGGACTGCCGAGCCCACATGCCGTTTTGGCGCTGGTCACGCAATTGATCAATGTGGCCGGCGTGCCGGGTGAAGATATCACGATCTACGAGGTTGCCAATGGGCGCAACATCGGTCAACCCATCTTCGGAAGAATCCGGGCCAACTCTGCCCGCGACTTCCAGGCCGTCAAGTTCCTGGTGAACAACGACTATAAAATGGGCGGGCGAATCATGCCCACGCCCGACAAAGCCAACCCGGTGCAGTTCTCCAAGGTGGGGGTGCCGGTGGCCTATCTGCCGGAGCAGGTAACTGGGGCGAAATACATGATCAACATGGCCCTGCTGCGCCCGCACGGAATGGCGGGCGTCACCTTGATTGGGAAGAACCACTTCGGCTCCATCTATTTTCCCGACAATGGCGGCTGGACGCCAAGCCCGCTGCATGACCACGTGCGACGGGCTTTGCCGATGGGCAGCTACAACGTTCTGGTGGACCTGATGGGACACCGGCACCTGGGCGCTAAGACGATGCTCTACATGCTGGATGGGTTGTATTCGGCGGAGCACAACGAAGCCAACGTGTACCGCTTCGCATCCTTCGCCGATGACTGGGCTTCCAGCCTCCTGGCGTCGCAGGATCCGATTGCGCTCGACTCCGTGGGCCTGGATTTGTTGAGCAGCGAGCCGCGCGCGACCCAAGTCCAGGGCAACGCGGACAACTACCTGCACGAGGCGGCGCAGGCCGGCAAGGCCCCGTCCGGAACGGTGTACGCTCCCGATAAGGCCGGCGCGCCGCTATCCAGCCTCGGCGTCCATGAGCACTGGAACAACGCCAAGGACCGAAAGTACTCGCGCAACCTGGGCCGGAAGGAAGGCATCGAGCTGCTGGCCGGTTAGCAGTCAAGCACGCCTTCCCTTCTTTCTGCCACCTCCCGCTATGGGAAGCGCTAACACCTGCGCGACAGGCGCGACCTTCATCTGGTAGAGCCGGACAAAGCCGAAAGTCAGTGCCAGAAACGACAGTCCGAGAATCGAGTACAGATTGTCGTAGATCCTCGGGAGAATCTGGGTGACGGCGAGGCCGGCTTCCTCGGACGCGCGGTTCGCGGGAATCGGGGCCCCGCCGGCCCGGATGATCACCTTGTACTGGGGAGTCTCTGCGACGTAGTTCGACGCCCGGCTCGTTGGCTCTTGACCCAGGAAGTTGAGGCGGTCGCCCGTCAGCGTCACTCCGGGCGGCACAACCAGCCGCACCGGGACATCCGTCTGGAAGGTTCTCCCAGCAAACTCAGCGGGGCTCCTGAACGGGAGGGTGTAGCTCCAGTCCAATTGAGTGTCCCCGGGCTTGAGGGGAAGATCAAGCTTGTAGACGCCTGGCTCGCTGGTTCTTACCGGGGCTTGTTGGAGGGGCACGCCGTTCGGCGATCTCGATTGAACGCGAAGCGACTCGGCCCCCGAGTCCGGAACGTAGAAGCGGAACGTCCCATCCTTCGGGCGCAACGTCACTTTCTCACGGTTCCTGAGAAGTATGTTTTCCCGGACAGACAGATCCATGCCGGATGGCTTCAGTAGGACCGCGTGCCGGAGGACCTTGGCGGCGCCCCAGGCGCCAGAAACATCGAACACCTCCAGCACGACCTGGGATGATGGCGTCTCCGGTTGGAGCAAGCGGTTGTAAGTTACGCCCTGATGGACCGCCTGGAGCAAGTGTGGCCCATCCACGGTTCGATCGAACCGGAACCTGCCTGTTGCATCGGAAGTCACCGTCCCCTTGGCGGCCATGCTGCCGCCACTCAAGCTGAGCAGCGTTACGGCCGCGCCCGCCTGGGGCTTGCCGGTTGTCCCGTTGACGACCGTGCCCTCCACGGCTGCGTGGAGCGCCAGTACCAACATCAGACCGAGAATTACCCCTGCAATGAGGCTTCTCATGACCGTCAGACTCCCGCTCGCGCCGCGGCACCCGGCCGCTCGCCCGGTTTCGCCTCATACTTGGAGGCGCACTTCGCCTGGATCTTGGTGGCGCGGAAGACGCCGTCGGGACCCATCCTGCCGTCCGCGAGCGCCTGTGCCCGGTCACGGAAAGTGTCAGGCAGTGGCTCGGCGCCAATGTAGATAACGTTCAGCCTGAGCTTCTCCTGCTGAAGAGTGAAGGCTACCTCCCGGCCGGTCCTCACGATGGAGCCGGCTTCGACGTCTCCACCCACGCGAAGGCGCTTGTCCAGGGCGGTGTCACCCATTTGCCGGACTTCTTGTACCGTCCTGTAGTAGGTCTTGGTTTCGCTGACGCCACCGGCCGCCAGCCACGCCAGCGTCCCGACGACCACTGCGATCAGAGCACCGAACTTGACGTAGGTTTTCATAGGCCGGAATCCTCGCTATACGACCCTATAGGGCCGCATCATCTCGTTGTCTTCGTGCTCGATGATGTGGCAGTGCCAGACGTACTCGCCCCTGATATCGAAGCGCGCCTTCAGGCGGGTGATCTCGTCCGGATAGGCGATAACCGTGTCCTTGAAACCGGTCTCCCAGGCCTCGGGCGCGCGAGCGGTTCCGCCGAACGGCTGCCGGTCCACGACCTGAAACTGAACCAAGTGGACGTGAATCGGGTGGGCGTCTTCCGTGAAATTGTGGAGCTCCCAAATTTCTGTGGCGCCAAACCGGATGTTTTCGGTAATCGGGTCCATCCAGGGTAGCGGCACCCCCGCGCCCGTGGCATCGATTGTGCCCAGCCTCGCTGACTGAGGGCCGACACCGGGAAGCACCGCCGAGTCGAGCTCATTCAGCGATAGAGCCCGCCTGACTGGGGTTGCGGGAAGCTTCTCAAGGTGTGGAAGCCGGAGCTGGCCCGGCGGCGTACTGGTGTCCGTGCTGGTCGCGGCCGAAACACGGAACTGCATCACCTGTCCGGTGGTGGCCTCATCGGATGATGCAAAGTCATCGCCCGGCTCACCGCCGCCGAAGGGCTCGTCCGGCCCGAGGTTCAGCAAAGTGAGGGTGGTTCCGACAGGAACGTTCGTAAAATCGACGATGACGTCGGCCCGCTCGGCCAGGGCTATCAGCAGCCGGTTTAACTCAACCGGCGCAGGCAGGAAGCCACCTTCCGTGCCGATTTGCCAGAACGGAAGCTCGTTGTCGAACTGCAGGATCAAGAAACGAGAGTTGCAAGCGTTCAGGAAACGGAACCGGTACCGGCGCTGCTCGACATCGAGATACGGCCACGTCCGCCCGTTGACGACCATGGTGTTGCCGAAGAACTCCGGGTTCCAAATGGGCGCGATGTCACTATCGGGCGCGTAGGGTCCCTGGAACCCATCAAAGAAGACACGGCTGTCGGGGTAGAAAAGCGATCCGTCCGTGTTGAACGAGCGGTCCTGAATAACGATCGGGATCTCGTAGTGTTTCTTCCCGATCGGATCGCCTATCGCCGGGGCGGGCCCGGGCAGCGTCCCGAAAACCAGGTTGTCGTCGGGGCCGCCGCGCAGGAGGTAGAAGCCGACCGGCCCGGCATACACGTTCACGCGCGTCATCCCCAGGCTGTGGTCGTGGTACCAGAGCGTAGTCGCCCGCTGGTCATTGCGGTACCGGAAAGTAGCGGCCCCCGCCTGCACGGGCGCTCCAGCGTATTGTCCCCAGTTCGAGCCCCGAGTGGCATACCCTGCCGGGATGTCGCTCGCGTCCGGTAGGTACCAGGCCTCGGGATGGCCGTCGCTCTCCGGATCGACGTGCGAACCGTGCAGGTGAGTGACAATCGGAACCGGGCCCAGATACGGGGTGGGGTCCGTACCGGGCATGTCGCGGCCGGCCAGGCCGCCCGGCGGGTTGGCCCAATGTAGCGTCTGGTCCACCGGCAACAGGTGCGGCAAGAACTTCCCCTGTGCACTGAGCAGTTGGTTGATCCATTTCACCCTAACAGGGTTCTTGTGCGTGGCCTCAATGGTGAACGCCGGGTAGTTGAAGGTGCCCGGATGTGCGGCGGAGCCATAGCTCCACACAGTGGTCTGAGGAAGATGATGGCGGCAGGATCTCCTGCTGGAACTGTCGTACCGCGATCTCATAGTAGTTCGGTCCCACCGGCGGCATGGCCGGCGGGATTAC
The DNA here is from genome assembly GCA_963744775.1 of Bryobacterales bacterium. Lineage (GTDB taxonomy): Bacteria > Acidobacteriota > Terriglobia > Bryobacterales > Bryobacteraceae > CAVUVG01. The sequence continues at coordinate 2,368 of CAVUVG010000018.1, read as the reverse complement.
CAGTTGTCTTACGTATTTCGGGATTCCGGTTGGCTCCAGAGTTCCGCCGGGTATCGGCGCCGCTAGAACACGCCTTCTGACTCCGGGCAACAGCAAACCGGCCGCGCTGGCGCCGAAGGTGGTAAGAAAAAGGCGTCTGTTCATGGAATCTCCCCTGTTAACCGGTTGATCATTACTGCGCTATCTCCACCACGAGGGCCCCACCCTGATAAACCGCCCTTATCGTCAACAACTTGGAAATCCCTTGGGCGGCCACGGCGAGCGTGCTCTCGCCGGCCCTGTTTATCGTGATCGTGACTAAATCTCCTTGAGTGGGCGACACCGTCACCATGCTTAAATCTGATGGGGTCCATTGGGGGCTTATGGCGACTCGGCGTCCCTGGGCATCAAGCCCATCGGCTCTGGTTACCAGGGCAAAGGTCTGGCCGCCCTGGGTGGCAGGCCCAAGCACCGTTGGCGAGGCCCAGAATCCTCCACCGTAATTGCCGGAGATGAGCCAAGGATCCAGCCTGTAGGCAATCTGGATACTGGTGAAGACACCGCCCGGTTGCAGAAGGCCTTGGACCGGAATATGGATCTCCGGCTGAGTCGTTTGCGTGGATACGCCTCCGACGTCGAGCACGACCGGCAAGTTCCCGTCCGGCGCATTCGAAGGAACGGTTACGTTGAACTGGCACTGGCCGGGGAAAATGAGCAAGCCCGTGCCCCCGGCCACCTGCGCCGGGATGCCGCCGATCCGGCTGTTGACCGTCCCAGCCAGCGTCGGATTCGGCGGATTCGCTGCTTGGCCAGCGGGCCAGGGCGGCGTAGTCGGACCACAGCCAGTCGCGAACAGGAGTACCGTCTCGCCGGGTCTTGCCGCTCGCGTGGTGAAACCAGGCAGAATGCCCGGCGGAGCGATGTAATCCCACGTCCCATCCGGCCTGAGTTGAGCGGCAACGGTGCCCACGAACCGCTCCGCCCCGGGCGCGAAGCCTGCCCAGGTGAACAAGGCGGGGGCAGTGACCTGCTTTTCGACCATCACGACATTGCTATCCCCGTTCGGCGTAGTTATCTGGACGGATACCGGTCCGGCGGCGCCGTCCGCCGGCGTCTGCACGTTGACCTGCCCCGGACTAATGTAGAAAACGTACGCATCCCGGTTGTTGACCTTGACGCTGACTCCATCCAGGCCCGTCGGCAGCTTTCCGCCCACGATCTCATCCGTCCGCCAGGTTCGGCTCGTCGGGGCGAGATCTGACCCGAAAATCGCGATCCACGTGGCATCTCCGATGGGATCCTTGAAACTCCAAGCGTTGACCACTCCACCCTGGCTGATAGCAGGAGGCGTTCCGGCCGCCTTGGCCGGGAGCGGACCGATCGAATAGGCGTACAGCAAGACCGGGATTACGGCCATGATGAGAACGGAATTGGCCAGTCGAACCCTTCGCTTTCGCTCCATTCTCTATCTCTCGGTGCTACCTGGCTGACGAACGGGTCGCCGGTATGGGCGGGGCAAGGTGTTGGACGGGTCAGCGCTGACAGGCACGGCACCAGCCTCAGAGGGCCGGCTGGCCTGCGCTACCAGGGTCCGTGGGTCGAGATTCGTTGTGCCCATGGGGCTCCGATTGCGATGTCGGCTCGACGGGGCTCGAGCCTGAGCCTGTTCGGCCAAAACAGGCTGCAGTGCACGACGATCCTCTGCATCCCCGCGCGATGCCACTCAAGAGGTGGGCCAACCGCCTGGCGTAATCCGCTCTCTTCTCGCGGCGGGATGCATTCAGAGTGTGCCGCGTCGACAGGCGCGGCTCGTGGACGGGGGCAGAGCCCGTGGTCACCCGTCCCAGCCGTAGACCCGGCCGAATGCCGCGAGTATCGCCATCGGGCCGAATAAGTCACGAACGCGGACAACAGCAAGGGGCCATCAGACCGACCGCCCCGAGTGAATCGCCCGGAACGAGAAGATGATCGCAAGGATCAGAGCCACCACCCCGACCCCGAACAGCAGCTGCCGACCAGCGCGAGGACCGACCCCTGTTCGAATGCGTACCCAACCAGAATTCCAGCGCTGACCAGCCCCAGGCAGCACCGGTCGCCACCCATGCATCACGCAGGACGTTGCCGCTGCGCTCGATCCCGGAGCAGCAGCCCCACAGCGAGCAGGCCGTAGCCGACGACGACACCGCCCAGACCACAGCGCCGAACGTGGGCCCAGGGAGCCAGCGCCGCCAAACCCGAACCCACTGCACCACGAACCGCGCTACGGGGATGCTCTGATCCCCAGGATCCCGGTACCCAGCGGGCACAGCCGCTGGTCGGCCCGCCATCACCCGGCCCTCCCCTCGATGCCCCAGCCCGTCCTCCATTCCAGAATCGCCCTGGGCGCGCG